>JBFMHP010000027.1:0-82835 GCA_040752855.1 Pseudomonadota bacterium
ACGAGTGCGCTTGCGGAACTTTTCGAAACTGCCTTCGGCGAGCGTTTGTTGTTTCATCCAGATATTCCATCTCTTGTTTGTTGCGCTCTATTATCGCAGACTTTAGGAATTAATCAGAGGTTCCCTAATCCCGCAGACCCGCGATTATACGCTCAATAGCCTGCGGCAGGCGCTCTGCGAAGTGATTGCCTTCTTTCCCGTCTATCGCGTCTATGTGCGGGAAGGGAGTGTCACTGCCCTGGATCGCCGCTACGTCGAATGGGCGGTGGCGCGCGCCAAGAAAACAAATCACGCGGTCGATGTCAGTATTTATGATTTTATCAAGGCGGTGTTGCTGCTGGATGCAGCCGCGGGCATGGATGAGGGTTATCAAGCCGCAGTGACCGCCCTGGCCATGAAGGTTCAACAGCTCACCAGTCCCGTGATGGCCAAGGGCTGTGAGGATACAGCATTCTATCGTTATCATCGCCTGACTTCCTTGAATGAAGTGGGCGGCGAACCGCTCCAGTATTTCGCTTCCGCCAAGGCCTTTCATGCCGAGAATCACAAGCGGTTGGAGTACTGGCCTCATGCCATGCTCAACAGTGCGACGCATGACAGCAAGCGCGGCGAGGACGTGCGCGCCCGCATCAATGTGATTTCCGAGATGCCGGTTGAGTGGCAGAGGTGCGTGCGTCGCTGGCGGCACATCAATCGCCATCATAAACTCCAGCTCGCCGATGGCTACGCGCCATCGGCCAATGATGAGTACCTGTTATATCAAACCTTGATTGGGACATGGCCGCTGCAGGAAATGGACGCGGCAGCGCATGCAAGGTTCGTGTCTCGCGTCGAGGCGTACATGATCAAGGCGGCGCGCGAAGCAAAACAATACACAAGTTGGAGTAGTCAGAGTGCAGGATATGAAAATGCGCTCTCCGATTTTATCAGACGGCTGCTTGAGCCATTGGACAAGAACATCTTCTTAACGGATTTTTTGCCATTGCAGAAACGGATCGCGCGGTTTGGATTATTCAATTCACTGTCCCAGGTCATGTTGAAGATGACTTCGCCGGGCGTTCCGGATGTGTATCAAGGCAATGAGTTGTGGGAGTTCAGTCTGGTCGATCCGGATAATCGTCGCCCTGTCGACTACGCCGTGCGCGATCGCATGCTGGCTGATATGGAACAATACCATTCTCAGATCTCCCAGGAGCAACTTTCCGCGCACCTGCGCGGGTTGGTGGCCACGATCGCAGATGGCCGCGCGAAGTTATATGTGACATGGCGGCTGTTGCGAGCTCGCAGACACTGGCCGCGGGTCTTTCAAGCGGGGACATACCAGCCATTTGAGGCCGTGGGTGCGCGCGCGAATCATTTGATCAGCTTTGCGCGTTCCAGTGATGACTTCAGTTTCATCACGGTTGCGCCGCGATGGATTTCACGGCTGGTCTCCGCCGATGACGGCTTGCCGCTGGGCGAGGCGGTATGGAGCGGCACCGCAATCGACGTTCCCCAGCTCGCCGTCGGCGCCCGCGGCATCAATATGTTGACTGGTGAAACCGTCGAGGTTGTTTCTCGCGCGTCAGTGCCGGCGCTTCCGGTCGAGGTGCTGCTCGGAACGTTTCCAGTGGCTTTGCTGCGCTTTGATGCGAAGGCTCATGGTAGAGATACTTGCTAGGACGATCGCTAGCAAAGCTTCACTCGGCGAGCGGTTAGCCGCCCGCCTTTGGAGCCACCAATGTGGCGACCGGCGTTGAAGTGCTTGAAAAGGGTTGAGGAATTTTCGGTGCGCTGATTGCGCAGCTTGTACATGCCAGCCGGTCTCGCTTGCAGACTGGGTCAGGTTTGGGCGCTCGCGTTCGTTTTGCTTTCCGTTACGGAACTGCACAAATACATTCGTTCAGAAAAAAATGCTGCGGTGATCTAAAGCTTGTTGGGTGTCGAGTGGCTTTATAAAACTGCAATCGCGTACTAACCTTATTAAGGAAAGAAAATCGCATTTTCTGCTTTCCGCGCCCTGAGAATTTTAGTATGGAATTACTTGGAGCTTCCTTGATCGGAGTGACGGGTAGATTTTCGATGGCTGGCCTGTCAGCAAGGTCGCGTATACGTTCAAATTGACGAGGAGGTTTTATGGCGGATGATGCAATACGCAAGGAGCTTGATGCCCTCAAAGCAGACATTGCGCAATTGCGTGGCGACATTGTTGGATTGACGCACGCGGTGAAAGGTGCCGCTTCTGAAAAGATGGCGAGCACGAAGGCGCACACGGAAGAACAGCTGCGCGGTGCGTGGCAGGATATCGAACACCGGTTAGAGGATCTGCTCGCTCAAAGCAAGGCGGCATACAATAAAGCAGAGCAGAAAGTCAGCGAACATCCTGTGGGCAGTGTGCTCACTGCTTTCGGACTCGGGTTTATCATTGCCAAACTGATTGATATGAGAGGCCGGCACTGAATCCCGTGACGGAATACATCATTGCCCTGATGGATTTGTTGGAGGCCGAGGGAAGGGAGTTGCGCCGCACGGTCATGCGCACCGGCATCGGGTTGGTGTGTTTGGCCGTGGCAGGGTTGGTTGCTGTCATTGGCCTGTGCTTTTGTCTGTGGGCGGTTTATCAGGCTTTGGCCGCCATGGTTGGTCCGGCGACCGCCGCGATGATCGTCGGTCTATTGATGTTGTCCTTAGCGGGATTGATCGCATGGATCGCAATGCGTCTCGCCCGTTGACTCCCGCGGAAGCGAAGGCCAGGCTGCGCGCAGTCGCCCAGGAAGCCGGTCTGACGAACTGGATCGGCCGCCACAAATGGCCGATTCTGGCAGCGGCGATGGCGACTGGTTTTCTTGCAGGACGCAGGCCTGTACCCGTCGCCATCGGGATGCAGTTGATGCGCCGATTAACGCCGATCTTGTTGACCATGTTGCTTCGCAAACGTTTGTGAAGCGCACGCCCGTGCAGCGGATGTTCTGGGTTTGGTGTGCTGCACAGATTTCGTATTTCATTCGCCGAAATAAAAAAGGGCTGACTTGTAACGCTATGATTGGCGGAACTCTCGAGTGTGCCGGCGAACGTTAGTTATCCGAAGCCATCCCGGAGCAAGCATCAATCCCGGAAGTTGGTGAACTGAAGCGGCAATTCCAGTTCGGCCTTGCGCAGCATGGCGATGACCTCTTGCAAGTCATCCCGACTCTTGCCGCTCACGCGCACTTGCTCGCCCTGTATCTGGGTCTGGACCTTGAGTTTGCTGTCCTTGATCATCTTGACGATCTGCTTTGCCAATGGCTGGTCGAGGCCCTGTCGAAGTTTGACTGCTTGGCGCGCCTGCTTTCCGGCGATTTCAGGGTCTTTCGCCTCCAGGCAAGCGATGTCCACGCCGCGCTTGGCGAGTTTGTTGCGCAGAATGTCCATCATCTGCTGCAACTGAAATTCGACCTCTGCGCACAAGGTGATCTCATCATCTTTGCGTTCGAAGCGGGCATCCACGCCTTTGAAATCGAAGCGGGTGGTAATCTCGCGATTGGCCTGGTCCACGGCGTTGGTGACTTCATGCATATCCACTTCGGATACGACATCGAATGACGGCATGTTCTTTCTCCTCTGAATAGCGAGTGATCGATGAATTATACCATCCGGCCAGCAATTCAGTGGTGGGGCGACCGCTTGGCAAGGGCGGATATTTTACTGTTTTAAAATTAGCAGTCGTCAAACGGTGTTGTTTTCTTCAGCAGGCGGAAAAATGTTCAACGGCACGGGGCATGAACACAGAGGCAATGGTTTGGCGATCGACATCGAGTGTGCGGATTGACTGGTTCTGTGATCTTTGGAATGGGGCTGAATAAAGTTCGCATCCCCTGTAAAGATGGCGGAGAGAGAGGGATTCGAACCCTCGATACGTTGCCGTATACACACTTTCCAGGCGTGCTCCTTCGACCGCTCGGACATCTCTCCACAGTGCTGAACTTCCGCAGCGCGCAAAGGTTAAACCAGAATCACTTTTAACGCAAACCTTCTGATCCGGTGCCGCACCTTGCACGAGGCTTCGCGTTCTGCGGACAGGGAGTATGGTGGTTAAAGATCGCATACGCCGCGTCGATACCCATGGTATCGGAAGATCATGGTCTTCCCTGCGACACTCCTAAGTACATAAAAATTAACATCTTATGGTATTCATACTCGGTTATCTGGTTATCATCGGTACGGTGTTTGGCGGCTATTTGATGGCCCATGGGATTCTGGGCGCCCTGTGGCAGCCGGCGGAGCTGGTCATCATCGGGGGCGGGGCGCTGGGCGCCTTTATCGCCTCCAATCCGCCCAAGGTGCTCAAGGCGGTGTTGAAGAGCCTGCCACTGTTGTTCAAGGGGTCGAAATACAACAAGGCGCTGTATCTGGATTTGCTGGGATTGATGTATGACCTGTTCAGCAAGTCGCGCAAGGAAGGCTTGATGTCGCTGGAGGCGGACATCGAGGAGCCGGAGAACAGCGAGATCTTCAATAAGTATCCCAAGATACTGCATGATCACCACACCGTTGAGTTTATCTGCGACTACATCCGCCTGATGGTGGGGGGGACGATGAATCCCTTCGAGCTGGAAAATCTGATGGATGTGGAGCTGGAAACCCATCATCAAGAAGGCCATCTGCCGAGCTCCTCGGTGCAGACCCTGGCCGACAGCCTGCCGGCGTTCGGGATCGTCGCGGCGGTCATGGGCGTGGTCATCACCATGGGTTCCCTGGGCGGGCCGGTGGAGGAGATCGGCGCGCACGTCGCCGCGGCGCTGGTTGGAACCTTCCTCGGGATATTGCTGGGCTACGGGTTTGTCGGGCCGATCGGGGCGCTGCTGGGCAGTATTTCGAATGAAGAAGGCAAGTTCTACGAGTGCATCAAGGTGTGCATGCTGGCGACCTTGAACGGCTATAACCCGCAGGTGGCCGTGGAGTTCGGCCGCAAGAGCATCTATCCCAGCGTGCGCCCGGGCTTCCTTGAACTGGAAAACCACGTCAAGGGTAGAAAAGAGTAGTCGGCTGACGCGCCATGCTGGAAAAAAATCAACCGATTGTTGTTAAGAAGATCAAGAAGGGCGGACACGCCCATCATGGCGGCGCCTGGAAGATCGCCTATGCGGATTTCGTCACCGCGATGATGGCGTTCTTTTTGCTGATGTGGCTGCTGGCGATGACCACGCCGGAGCAGAAGCGGGCGATTTCCGAATACTTCCAGAATCCCACCTCGACCGTGGGCGGACAGCAGGGCGCGAGCAGCAGTCTCATTTCGGTCGGCAGCACCATCGCTTTTGAAACGTCCAGCCTTGGGAACAATCCCAATCCCACCTACCAGGGGCCGAGAAGCGAGTACACCGTGCCCAACGACAATGATGCGAAGAAGCGGGTGGAAGAGCTGGAATTGAAGAGCCTGGAGAATCTCAAGGAGCAGATCGAGCAAGCCATCGAGCAGAATCAACGGCTCTTGCCGTTCAAGGATCAACTGAAACTCGATATGACCAAGGACGGCCTGGTGATCCAGGTGATGGATAAGAACAATCGACCGATGTTCGCCCTCGGCAGCGCCGAGGTGCAGCCGTACATGATCGGGATACTGCATGAGCTGGCGAAGTTCATCAATGAAGTGCCGAATAATATCAGCCTGGCCGGGCACACCGACGCCTTGTCCTATAGCTCCAATGCCGGCTACACCAACTGGGAGCTCTCCAGCGACCGGGCCAATGCCTCGCGGCGCGAGTTGATCGCCGGCGGGATGAATCCGGACAAGATCAGCCGCGTGCAGGGCTTGGCATCGACCGCGTTGCATGATGCGAAGGACCCCTACAATCCAATCAATCGCCGTATCAGTATTACCGTGCTCAAGCAGAGCGCGTTTGATGCCATCCGCGAGGAAGGCGCGGTAGCTCCGTCGGCGACACCCGCCGAGACGCCCGCGGCCGATCCGGCGGCCACCGCGCCGCATTCGTCCGTAGCCACACCGCCAGATCAGGCCGGCGCCGCGCCGGCGCCGCAAGAATCTGCGCTGCCACAGCCGGGCGGTGTGACCTCGCCGCCGAGCCTGATCAACCTGCCGGCGCTGCCCGATGCACCGCTCAATAAGACGGAAGAAGTGCCCAACACGCGCAGCCGGCACTAGCCCGGATATTTCACCACGAATCTACTGCGGCCGCGTAATCCATTGAATCTTCGTGACGTACTCGCTTTTGCCGGTTCGACAGAGTGTCGACTATGCCTTCACCGTCAAAAGCTCCGTGCGCCACGAATCTTCGATGCCTTACGCGCCCTCGCTACGATCCGTGGTGAAATATCCGGGCTAGGAGTCTGCGCGGCAGAGAAACGCGTCGCGCAGATTCCTAGTCGGCAGAATTATTTTCCCTCGGTGGTTTCCGCCATGCGCATTCCCCGTTACAATGCGCTGCATGTCAGGTAATTCATTCGGAAAACTGTTTACCGTCACTACCTTCGGGGAAAGCCATGGGCTGGCCCTGGGGGCAATCGTTGACGGCTGCCCGCCCGGCCTCGAGCTTTCGGAAGAGGATTTGCAGCACGATCTCGACCGCAGAAAGCCCGGCACCTCGCGCCACACCACGCAGCGGCGCGAAGAAGACAAGGTAAAGATCCTCTCCGGGGTGTTCGAGGGCAAGACCACCGGCACGCCCATCGGCTTGCTGATCGAGAACACCGATCAGCGCTCCAAGGATTATTCCGATATCAAGGACCGTTTCCGCCCCGGCCATGCCGATTACACTTATCTGCAAAAATACGGTATCCGCGACTATCGCGGCGGCGGCCGTTCCTCGGCGCGCGAGACCGCCATGCGCGTGGCCGCCGGGGCGATCGCCAAGAAATATCTCAAACAGCGTTTTGGCATCGAGATCCGCGGCTACCTCGCCCAGCTGGGGCCGATCAAGCCCGTGGCCTTCGATTGGGCGGAGGTGGAGAACAATCCGTTTTTTTGCCCGGATGCGGCCAAGGTCCCCGAGCTGGAGGCCTATATGGACGCCCTACGCAAGGAAGGCAATTCCATCGGTGCGCGCATCACCGTGGCGGCCAGCGGCGTGCCGGTGGGTTTGGGTGAGCCGATCTTCGACCGGCTCGACGCGGATCTTGCCCATGCCTTGATGAGCATCAATGCCGTGAAAGGGGTGGAGATCGGCGATGGTTTCGCGGTGGTGGAGCAGAAAGGCACCGAGCATCGCGATGAGATGTCGCCGCGCGGCTATCTGAGCAATCATGCGGGCGGAATACTCGGCGGCATCTCCAGCGGCCAGGACATCATCGCCAGCATCGCCCTCAAGCCCACCTCCAGCATTCGCATCCCGGGGCAAAGCATTTCGGTGACGGGTGAGCCGGTGGAAGTGGTTACGACCGGACGCCACGATCCCTGTGTCGGCATCCGCGCCACGCCGATTGCCGAGGCCATGGTGGCCTTGGTGCTGATGGATCATGCCCTGCGGCATCGCGCGCAGAATGCCGATGTCACCTGCGCGACTCCCGTGATTCCAGGCAAGGTCGTGGAATAAATCGAGCCGCCATGCCTTATTGGCGCCTCTCCACATTCTATCTGTTCTACTTTGTGTCCATCGGCGCCTTCGTGCCGTACTGGACGCTCTATCTGAAATCCCTCGGTTACAGCTCGGCGGAGATCGGCGAGCTCATGGCGGTGATCATGATCACCAAGGTGGTCTCGCCCAACGTCTGGGGCTGGCTTGCCGATCACACCGGGCGGCGCATGCTGATCGTGCAGATCGGTTGCGTGTGCGCCGCGTTGGGTTTCGTTGGGGTCTTCTTCGCCGAGAACTATTGGCAGCTCATGCTGGTGATGCTGTTCTACAGCTTCTTTTGGAACGCCACGCTCCCGCAGTTCGAGGCGACCACCTTGAACCATCTCGGCGACAATCCGCATCGCTACAGCATGATCCGACTCTGGGGTTCCATCGGGTTCATCATTGCCGTGGCGCTCCTGGGGCAGATTTTGGCGATCGAAGGCGCGATGATCGTGCCGCAGGTTTTGCTGGCGGTCCTCGCCGTCATCGCGCTGATGAGTCTGTGGATGCCGGCGGAGCGTGTCGATACAACACCGTCAGTGGATTCCGAGCCGCTGCTCCAAGTATTGAGGAAGCCCCAGGTGGCGGCGGTGCTGGTGGCCTGTTTTCTCAATCAGGCGAGCCACGGTCCGTATTACACCTTTTACACCATCTATCTGGAGACGCACGGTTATTCGAGCGGCGTCATCGGGCTGCTTTGGGCGCTCGGGGTGATCGCCGAGGTCGGGGTATTCCTGATCATGCACCGCTTGGTGCAGGGGATCGGGCTGCGGCGCTTGTTCATGATCAGCATGATGCTGACCTCGGTGCGCTGGGTGATGATCGGGTTCGGCGTGGAGAATCCCGCGGTCTTGCTCGCGGCGCAGTTGCTGCATGCCGCCAGTTTCGGGATCTACCATGCGGTGGCGATCCAGTTGATACACCGGTTTTTCAAGGGCAAGCACCAAGGCAAGGGGCAAGCGATGTACAGCAGCGTGAGCTTCGGGCTCGGCGGGGCGGTGGGGGCCTTGTATGCAGGATATCTCTGGGAGTGGGCCGGTGCGACCCAGACCTTCCTCGTCGCGGCCGTGCTGAGCGCCGCGGCGTATCTGGTGGTCTGGCGCGGGGTGAGAGGGATGCATTAACCCGGATATTTCACCACGCATCTACTGCGGTCGCGTAATCCATTGAATCTTCGTGACGTACTCGCTTTTGCCGGTTCTAAGCGGCCGATAAGCGCGGGGCTGCAATCTGAGACGAGCGCCTCATTTGAATTACGCATCGATTTTTGAGATGGTTAGCGGTGGGGATACGCCGGTCCAGGGGATCGGATGAGTGGTTGTCAGCAGGCGGTTTAAGCGGTTGCTAGGTTGAAACGTAGGGGGCTGTTCATGCGGGGTGTTCTCCTGCTTCTGATGGTTACGCTGGCCAGCGCCGCGTCGGCGAATACAGCCGGTATCGCGGGGCATAGCGGCAAGGAGGCGGGAAAGGCCTGTGGCGCTTGTCACAAAGGCGCGGGCAAGCCGGTGCTGAAGTTGCTCGGCCCGAATACGGTTAAGCCCGGTTCGGCGACTGAGTATACCGTCATCATCACCGATCCGGATCTCAATGCCGGCGGGTTCAACGCGGCGGCCACCGATGGGCAGTTCGACGCCACCAGCAAGGACGTCAAACTGCTCAACAACGAGTTGACGCACGCCAAGGCGAAGTGGCCCGATGCCAAGGGCGACGTGGTCTTCAAGCTCAATTGGATCGCACCCAAGAAGGAGGGCGCGCAGAAGATTTTTGTCGCCGCAGCGGCCGTCGATGATGACGAGACGAGCGATGGCGATACCGTGGCGGCCATCGAGTTTGCGGTGGAGGTCAGCCAGAAGGCCGGCAGCAAGGTCAATGGCCTGAATACCCCGCCGGTGCCGGCGATCTCCGGCCCTGCCAGCGGCATGCCGGGCAGCAGTCTGTATTTCAACGGCATCCGCTCTACGGATGACGGCAAGATCGTCTCATACGAATGGGATTTCGGCGACGGCACCCAAGGCAAGGGGCAATCCGTGACCCACATCTACCAGAATCCGGGCACCTATTCCGTATCCCTCGAGATCAAGGACGACAAGGGCGAGAAGGCGGTGGCCAGCCACAGCCTGAATATCATCAAGTCGCGCGAGGGCCATCCGCCGCCGATCGCGCTGGCGGGCGGACCTTACGCCGCCACTGTCGGAGATCCGGTGGATCTGGATGCCAGCCAATCGCGCGCGGCCAAGGGTTATTTGACCAAGTACCATTGGGACTTCGGCGACGGCTCGACGGGCGAGGGTCCCAAGGTCTCGCATGCCTACTATGAGCCGGGTCTATACCAGGTGATCCTGACGGTGGAAGACAGCGAGGGTCAACCGGTGGCCACCAACGCCTATGTGAAGATCGAGTCGGGCAGCTCGGCGCGGATCGTGCAGATGAACTTCCCCACCGAGATCTCGATGGCCGAACACCAGGAGATGCGCTTGCCGATGGCTATCGAGATCGAAGGTATCTCGCTGCCTAAGGACCAGCCGCTCTGCGGCGCGCTCGCCATCGAGCGGGGCGGGGCGCCGTTCGAGACCAAGCCGGTGTGCCTAAAGCGTGGCGAACCCTCGGTGGTGATGACCGAGTTCGTGGTCACCAAGAACGATCCGCCGAAGACCGAGTGGCGCGCGGTGCTGACGCTCGACAACGGATTCAAGACGGATATCTCCCGCAAGATGAAGGTCAGCAAGTAGCGGCGGCGCGCCTCGCCTCAGGCCCCGGGCGCGGCCTGTTCCTGCAGCAGTTCCACCATGCGCTTGGCCGCATTCGAAAGGGTGCGGTCGCGATGAAACACCATCCCTAAGGTGCGGCTCAGGCGGATATGGTTGGGTTTCAGCGCGACGAGGTCGGCGCCCAGCATGCCCGAGGGCAACAGACTCCAGCCCAGTCCGATCGACACCAGCATCCGGATCGTCTCAAGATTGTTCGTGGTCATGCCGCGGCGGATGGCGCATTGATGTTTTTGCAGCTCGGCGGCGAGTATCTGATACGTGGTGGTGTCGGCGGTCGGCAGTATCGCGGGATGTTCGCCGAGCTGTTGCGGCGTGATGCGCTTGCGCTGAGCCAAGGGATGTTGCGCGCTGCAGACAAAGCACAATGGATCGCGCCACACCGATTGCGCCTCCAGTTGTTGGGGCAGTTGCAGCGGCAAGGTGATCACGCCAAACTCCAGTTGGCCACCGCCCACGGCGGCGAGAATCGCCTCCGAGTCCATGAAATGCAGGTCCAACTCCACCTCGGGATAGCGGGCGCTGTATTCCCGCAGCACCGGCGGCAGCCGGTGCAGCCCGATGTGATGGCTGGTGCCGATACTCAACCGTCCGCTCACTTGGCCCGAGAGGTTGCGGATCTGGCGCAGACTGTTGTCGAGTTCCGCCAGGATGCGTTGTGCACGCGGCAGCAGTGCGCGGCCGGCCTCGGTGAGAAAGATCTGATGGCCGATGCGGTCGAACAGCTTGGCCTCCAATTCCTCCTCCAACGCGGAGACGCGTTTGCTCACCGCGGGCTGGCTGAGAAACAGCCGCTCGGCGGCGCGGGAAAACGAGCCGGTCTCGGCCACGGCGATGAAGGCGGTCAGGTTGGCGGTTTGCATGCGAGCCTCATCGATTCCAAACAGGAATAGATTATATGAAAAATATGAATTTGCGTAATAGATAGCGCGGTACTAATATCGCAGGATCAATACGCAAGGGCGAGCAAATGGCAGGCAAGACACTCTACGACAAACTCTGGGATGCCCACGTGGTGCGCACCGGCGACGATGGCGCCTCACTCATCTATATCGACCGGCACCTCGTGCATGAGGTGACCTCGCCGCAGGCCTTCGACGGGCTGCGCATGGCTGGGCGTCAGGTATGGCGGCGCGCGGCCAATCTGGCCACACCGGACCATAACGTGCCGACCACTGACCGCAGTCGCGGCATTGCCGATCCCATCTCGCGTACCCAGGTCGAAACGCTCGATCAGAACTGCGCCGACTTCGGCATCACCGAATTTCGCATGGACGATATCCGCCAAGGCATCGTGCACGTAGTTGGTCCCGAGCAGGGCGCGACCCTGCCGGGGATGACGGTGGTGTGTGGCGACTCGCACACCTCCACGCATGGGGCCTTCGGTGCGCTGGCCCATGGCATCGGCACCTCGGAGGTCGAGCATGTGCTTGCTACCCAATGCCTGATCCAAAAGAAATCCAAGAGCATGTTGATCAGCGTGGATGGGTGCGCCGCGCCGGGCGTCACCGCCAAGGACATCGTGCTCGCCATCATCGGCGAGATCGGCACCGCCGGCGGCACCGGTTACGCCATCGAGTTCGGCGGCGCGGCGATCCGGGCGCTGTCGATGGAAGGGCGCATGACGGTGTGCAATATGGCGATCGAGGCCGGTGCGCGCGCCGGGATGATCGCGGTGGACGATATCACCATCGACTATGTGAAGGGGCGTCCCTACGCGCCGAAGGGCGAGCAGTGGACCAAGGCGGTCGCCGCCTGGCGCGAACTGCACAGCGATGTCGATGCCACGTTCGATCGCGTGGTGCGCCTCGATGCCACCAAGATCAAGCCGCAAGTCACCTGGGGTACTTCGCCGGAGATGGTGGTGGCGGTGGATGCGCGGGTGCCGGACCCGGCGCAGATCGTGGACCCGGTCAAACGCGCCGGCATGATCGCGGCCCTGAAATACATGGGACTGGAGGCCAACACCCCGATCACCAATATCAAACTGGATAAGGTGTTCATCGGTTCCTGCACTAATTCGCGCATCGAGGATCTGCGCGAAGCCGCCGCCGTGGCCAAAGGCAAGCGCATCGCCGCGAACATCAAACAGGCGCTGGTGGTGCCGGGCTCCGGCTTGGTCAAACAACAGGCGGAGAAAGAAGGATTGGATCGCATCTTCACCGCCGCCGGATTCGAATGGCGCGAGCCGGGCTGCTCGATGTGTTTGGCGATGAATGCCGATCGCCTGGAACCGGGCGAGCGCTGTGCCTCCACCTCAAACCGCAATTTCGAAGGGCGCCAAGGGCCGGGCGGACGCACGCACCTGGTCAGCCCGGCGATGGCGGCCGCCGCGGCGATCGCCGGACATTTTGTCGACATCACCCAACATTGAAAGAGGTGTAGCACATGTTGAAATACCTGGTAGTGGCTCTGTGGGCGATGGTGTGCGTGAGCGGCTGCGCCACGATGGAAGGCCTGGGCAAGGATCTGGGGAAGCTCGGCGACAAGATCGAAGACGCCGCGAAGAAATAACCACGGGATCAGACGATGGAAAAATTTATCACTTTACATGGCTTGGTCGCGCCGTTGGATCGGCCGAATGTCGATACCGACGCGATCATCCCGAAGCAATTCCTGAAATCCATCAAACGCAGCGGTTTCGGGCCGAACGCCTTCGATGAATGGCGCTATCTCGACCACGGCGAACCGGGCATGGACAACTCCAAACGCCCGCTCAATCCGGATTTCGTATTGAACCAGCCGCGTTATCAGGGCGCATCGATCCTGCTGGCGCGCGAGAACTTCGGCTGCGGCTCCAGCCGCGAACATGCCCCGTGGGCCTTGCTGGATTACGGTTTTCGCGCCATCATTGCGCCGAGTTTTGCCGACATCTTCTTCAACAACTGTTTCAAGAACGGCATCCTGCCCATCGTGTTGGAGGCGAAGATCGTCGATGCGCTCTTTGCCGAAGTGGCGGCCAACCCGGGTTACCGGCTGAATGTGGATTTGGCCAATCAGCGCGTGGCCACCCCGTCGGGCCAGACGTATGGCTTCGAGATCGATGCCTTTCGCAAGCATTGCCTGCTGAATGGTCTGGACGACATCGGCCTGACCTTGCAGCACGTCGATGCGATCAAGGCCTATGAAGCGCGCCGCCGCAATGAGGCGCCGTGGCTGTTTTAGATGTAGGGTGGGTTAGCGTTTTATGCGTAACCCACCAATCCGTCGCCGCAGGCGACACAAACAATATCGTGTGCTTCGCACGCCCGGTGGGTTACGCAAAAGACGCTAACCCACCCTACATTGAATAGGAATAGACATGACCAAAAAAATTGCAGTGTTACCGGGTGATGGCATTGGCACCGAGATCGTGGCCGAGGCGGTGAAGGTACTCTATGCGCTGCGCGATGACTTCGGTCTGAAGATCGAATGTGAAAACGCCCTGGTGGGTGGGGCCGGTTATGATGCCTTCGGCACGCCCCTGCCCGACGCTACCATGAAACTGGCGAAAGAGGCCGATGCGGTGTTGCTCGGTGCGGTGGGTGGATACAAGTGGGAGTCGCTCGATATCTCCGTGCGTCCGGAAAAAGGCCTGCTCGGATTGCGCGCCGGCCTCGGGCTGTTTGCCAATCTGCGCCCGGCGATCCTCTATCCGCAATTGGCGGGTGCCTCCACGCTCAAGCCCGAGGTGGTCTCCGGCCTGAACCTGATGATCGTGCGCGAGCTGACCGGCGGCATCTATTTCGGCCAGCCGCGCGGCATCCGCGTGCTGGAAAACGGCGAGCGTCAAGGGTTCAACACGCTGGTCTACAAAGAATCAGAAATCGAGCGCATCGGCCGCGTTGCCTTCGAGATCGCCATGAAGCGCAACAAGCGCGTCTGCTCCGTCGACAAGGCCAATGTGCTTGAATGTACCGAACTGTGGCGCGAGGTAATGACGCGGGTGGGCAAGGATTATCCCGAGGTACAGCTCTCGCACATGTATGTCGACAACGCTGCGATGCAGCTGGTGCGCGCGCCCAAACAGTTTGATGTGATGGTCACTACCAATATGTTTGGCGACATCCTCTCGGATTGCGCGGCGATGCTCACCGGCTCGATCGGCATGCTGCCTTCGGCGGCGTTGGACGCCAACGGCAAGGGCATGTACGAACCGATCCACGGCTCGGCCCCGGATATCGCCGGCAAGAACATCGCCAATCCGCTGGCGACGATACTTTCCGTGGCGATGATGTTGCGGTATACACTGAATGCACCGGCGATGGCCGATCGTGTGGAGGCCGCCGTCAATCGGACCCTGGATCAGGGGTATCGCACGGGCGATATCTACACCGATGGGATGAAAAAGGTCAGCACCTCCGCGATGGGAGATGCCGTGGTGGCAGCGTTGCGCGCTGCATGATTTGAATACGAGGCGAGACGAGATATGAAACGGGTAGGTTTGGTTGGCTGGCGCGGCATGGTCGGATCGGTCCTCATGCAGCGCATGCGCGAGGAAAACGATTTCAAACTGATCGATCCGGTGTTCTTCACCACCTCACAGCCGGGGCGCCCCGGTCCGGCGATCGGCAAGGATGTCCCGGCGTTGAAGGATGCCAACGACATCAATGAACTCAAGGCCATGGAGGTGATCATCACCTGCCAAGGCGGCGATTACACCAAAGCGGTCTATCCGAAACTGCGCGCGGCGGGCTGGAACGGTTACTGGATCGATGCGGCCTCCGCTTTGCGCATGGAGCCCGACAGCATCATCATCCTCGATCCGGTCAATCTGCATGTGATCAAGGACGCGCTGCGCGAAGGCAGAAAGACCTACGTCGGCGGCAACTGCACCGTGAGTCTCATGCTCATGGCGCTCGGCGGTCTATTCGAGCACGATCTGGTGGAATGGATCACGCCGATGACCTATCAGGCGGCCTCCGGTGCGGGTGCGCAGAACATGCGCGAGCTGCTCACGCAAATGGGCGCGATTCACTCGCAGGTGAAAGATCTGCTGGCCGATCCCGCCTCGGCCATCCTGGACATTGATAAACGCGTCGCCGATTACCTGCGCTCCGACGAATATCCCAAAGACATTTGGCGCGTGCCGCTCGGCGGTTCGCTGATTCCGTGGATCGACACCCAGCTCGAAAGCGGCCAAAGCCGCGAAGAATGGAAGGGCGGGGTCGAGACCAACAAGATTCTGGGTCGCACGGATCGGCCGGTCATCGTCGATGGCCTGTGCGTACGCATCGGCGCCATGCGCTGCCACTCCCAGGCCCTGACCATCAAGCTCAGAAAAGACGTGCCGCTCGACGAGATCGAGGCGATCGTGGCCGAGGCCAACGAGTGGGTGAAGGTGGTGCCGAATGATCGCGAGATCACCATGCGTGAATTGACCCCTGCCGCCGTCACTGGCACCTTGACCGTGCCCGTGGGCCGCTTCCGCAAGCTGGCGATGGGCCGGGAGTATCTCTCGGCGTTTACCGTCGGCGACCAGTTATTGTGGGGTGCTGCCGAGCCGCTGCGGCGCATGTTGCGTATCCTGCTGGAGCAGTGATGATGGATCACCCGGGATGAGGCCGGCGTATGATGTGGCCGTGGTGGGCGCGGCCGGCGCAGATGGCGCCGCGCTGCTCGTCGCGCTGGTCGAACGCGGGTTCCCCCTGGGTCGATTGGTCGTGCTGGGCAATGGCGACAGCGTCGGCACGTCCGTCGAGGTTGCGGATCGAACAGTGCGTGTGGAGGACCTCACCGAGTTCGATTTTTCCAGGGTGCAACTGGTGTTCTTTTTGCTCTCGGCTGCGGAAGCGCGGGTCCATGTCCCGCGGGCGGTAGCCGCCCGCTGCTTGGTCATCGATCACAGTTCGGCCTTTCGTTATGACGATGCGACACCGCTTGTCATCGCCTCGATCAATCCTCACGCCCTGGCCGAATGCGCCAATCGCTCGGTGGTGGCGATTCCGAGCGCCGCCTTATTCCCGCTGTTATTGGCGCTCAGCCCCCTCCGCGAAGCGGGCATACATCGCATCGTCGCCGAGCTGCCCGAGCACCAGGAAGCCGGGGCTGCCGCTCCGTCTTCATCCTTGTCGGCCGGTCTGGGCCTTGGTTATACCTCTCAAGAGATGGCCGTGGTGCTGGAAGTTCAGAAGGTGCTCGGCGATAGCTTTATCGGAGTCAATCCCACTTTGCGGTCGGCGGGGACGGGTGGCAGCATGCTGGCGCTGCATATCGAAACCCAGGAGAAGGTGACCCTCGCCCAAGCCGGCGAACTGTTGAGCAAGTCGCCGGATCTGGCGCTGCGCGGCGCTTCCAGCGCAGGCGGGCCGAGCGGAAATACAGGTAGCGAGGACATCCGCATCCTCCGGGTCCGGGAGGACCTTTCCAGCGTCAATGGGCTTGATCTTTGGATCGTTGCTGATAATGTACGTAGAATCGTGGCGAACAATAGTGTACAAATCGCAGAAATTTTGACAAAAAGTGGCGCCTAGTTATAAAGAATTGCCACTAGGTGTCGAAGTAGTGCTCAATGAGCGTCATAACAACAACCCTTGATATGAGTGAGGAGTCTCTGGAATGTCGTCGCGGGCACGCTCGCCAATCAACGATCGCCGCCCTCCGAACGTAGTCAGAACCTCCTAGCATAAGAAGTATTACATCCAATGAGAGAAATAAAGGGATCACATATGGGGCGTAGACTTGCCTTACTGACCGCAGCCGTTCTGTTGGCCAATTCCGGTGGCGCATATGCCTTAGGCCTTGGCGATATTCAGATGAATTCCGCACTGAATCAGCGTATGGACGCGGTGATTGAACTGAAATCCGTCCGGGAAGGCGACCTGGATGGCCTGAAAATCTCTCTGGCGGACAGCGAAATCTTCAAACAGCACGGCGTGGACCGGCTCGATTATCTTTCGACGCTGAGTTTTGAGCTGATGAAAAGACCCGATGGCACCCCCTACATCAAGGTGACATCCCCCCAAGCGATCCGCGAACCGTTTCTGAACTTCCTGGTTGATATTCAATGGTCGAGCGGCCGCATGGTCCGCCAATATACCGTGCTGGTCGATCCTCCGACGATTACCGAAGAGGCCCCGGCCGCCCCGATCGAGGCGCCGGTGGTAAGCGAGCCGAGCACGGTGGTGCGTACCGAGAACCTCTACGCCCCTGTGCCGGAGCCGGTCCAGATCGCTCCGCCCGCCCAGGACGTTCCCGTGGAAGCACCTCCCGTGGCGGATCGGATGGGAACACCCGAGCCGGCCGCGACGGCGGAAGGCGGGATGGAATACGGTCGCAGCCAGCGTAATGACACGCTCCTGAGCATCGCCAAGCAGATGCGTCCGAATGACAGCGTCTCGATCGAACAGGTGATGCTGGCGCTGCTGCGCGATAATCCGAACGCCTTCTATCGTAACAACGTGAATAACCTCAAGGCCGGCTACGTGCTGCGCATCAAGGATGTGTCGCAGATCGCCTCGATCAGCGCCGAGGAAGCGAGCCGTGAGATCGGTCGCCAGCATCAGGAGTGGAGGGGGACGAGTTACGCCTCCGCTGCTCCCGCTCAACGGTCTGCGGGTGGTGAAGCTCGCGCCCCTGCGCAAGCGGCGGCCGCTGGCGAGGCCGGCGCCCCGGCGGCGGCAAGCGAAGAGGCGCGCTTGCGCCTGGTCAGCCCCGGCAACCAGATGCTGGCATCCGCCGGCACTGGCGCCGGCGACCAAGCAGCGAATCAGGCATTGCAGGATGCCTTGGCCGTGGCCAATGAGGCATTGACCGCCAGCCAGTCTGAAAAAGAGGAGATGAGCAAGCGCGTCAAGGCCCTGGAGGAACAGGTCCAATCGATGCAGAAACTCGTCAAGCTCAAGGATGAACAGCTGGCATCGATGGCGGCGCAGAGCGCCGAGGCGGAAGGCGACGCTGGCGATATTCTGAGCAATCCGCTGGTGCTTGGGATACTCGCCGTTGTCGTGGTCTTGGTGGGTGTGTTGGGCTATCTGCTCATGCGCCGCCGCAAGGAGACTGATTTTCACGAAAGCATCCTGAGCCAGTCCGTTGCGGTGACGGCGCCCGAGGACGAGTTTGTCTCACCGACGCGTCCGGCTGCCGGAGCGGCCGCCGTGGCCGGGACCGAGAAACCGGTGGTGGCGGATCGCGAGGAAAGTTCGCTGCTGACCGACTTCACGACGACCACGATGGAGGGGCTTCAGTCTGATGTCGGCGAAATCGACCCGATGTCCGAGGCCGACGTCTATCTCGCCTATGGCCGCTACAATCAGGCCGAGGACATCATCAAACAGGCGATCGCCTCTGATCCGACGCGCGAGGATTTCCGCTTCAAGCTGCTGGAGATTCATCATGCCGCCAAGGATAAGAACAAGTTCGTCGAGCAGGCGGAGACCCTGCGCGGCCTGCTCGGTGGCACCAGCGGCGCCACCTGGGCGCGGGTGGCGGAGATGGGGCGCGAGCTTTATCCCGAGCATCCCCTGTTCGCCGGGACCGGCGTGAATGCCTCCGAGGATGCAGTGGAAAGCGCGCTGGATTTCGACTTCGAGAACCTGGACCGACCGGCCAAGGCGGCCCCCGCTCCGGCGGCTGCTCAAGCAACTGAGGCCAACAGTCTGGAATTTGATCTGGGTGATTTCGGCGACTTTGCCAAGGCACCGCCGGCCAAGCAGCCGCAAGTCGAGTTGGAAGAAGCGCTCGATTTCGAGACGCTGTCATTCGAATCAAAGCCCGAGGCCAAGCCGGAAGCAAGTCCCGCAGCGAAACGGCCGGAAGAAAAGGAAGAGATCGAATTCGATCTGGGCGATTTGGCCTTCGCCGAGGAGGCCATGAAGTCCGGCGAGGTCGAGCCCCTGCCTGGCTTCGAGAAGATGGAACTCGACATGAAGAAACCGGCGGCCGAACCCAATCCGTTCTCCGATCTCGATGAAGTCGGCACCAAGCTCGATCTGGCCAAGGCCTACATCGACATGGAGGACAAGGAAGGCGCGCAGAGCATTCTCGAAGAAGTGCTCCAGGAAGGTAACGACGATCAGAAACGTCAGGCCAATGAGCTGATGCGCAAGCTCGGCTAGCCCGGATATTTCACCACGAGTCGTAGCGAGGGCGCGTAATCCATTGAAGATTCGAGACGCACGGAGCTTTTGACGGTGAAGGCATAGTCGACACTATGTCGAACCGGCAAAAGCGAGTACGTCACGAAGATTCAATGGATTACGCGCCCGCAGTAGATTCGTGGTGAAATATCTGGGCTTGCGTCCAATGCTGTATAATTCAAGGCCCGCTTGGGATATCCTGAGCGGGCCTTGTGTTTTTCAAACATTTCTCATGACAGGTCGGGCGTGCATCCTGCCATACGCATCATCAGTTTTCTGGTCTTCGCCGCCGGTATCATCTACAGCGGCTGGCCGCAGCTGCTCGTGGGCATGTTGCTGCTGCTGATGTCTTTCCTTGGCTTCTCAACGGTTCAGTGGGCGCCGGCCATTCGAATGGTGGCGCGGCTGCGTTGGCTGCTGCTCTCCATCGTCGTGATCTATCTCTTTTTCACGCCTGGCGTTCCGCTGGGTGGTTCGACTTCATCTTGGATGCCGAGCGTGGAAGGGGTGGATGCCGGCCTGCATCGGCTGTTGTGCCTGATTGGTTTGGTCCTGGGTGTGAGCCTGCTGCTTCAGACGACGGGGCGCGAATCACTGATCGGTGGGATGCTCTGGCTGGCCGCGCCTTTGCGTCGGTGGGGATGGGATACGAGCCGTCTCGCCTTGCGCATGGTGTTAACCATGGAGGCAGTTACAGTGATGCAGGCATCCCAGGCACCGCGGTCGGAACAGCCACAGGGTCTGACACAGCGCGTCGCGTATTTGGCATCCCAGCTGGTTTCCAGGTTCGTGCAGGTGACTGAACAGGCAGAGCGCGAACCGGCGCGTGAAGTCGTTATACCAGTCCTATTGGCGCCAGCCTGGTATCAATGGCTGGTGCCGCTCGCATTATTGGGAGGTTTTTATTTGTTATGAGAATCGCCGCCTGTGTGGAATATAGCGGCAAGTCGTATCACGGTTGGCAGAGGCAAAATCACGCCAATAGCGTGCAGGCATGCGTGGAAGAGGCACTGTCCAAAGTGGCGGCACATCCAGTTTCGGTCGTCTGCGCCGGCCGCACCGACGCCGGTGTGCACGGGGTCGGTCAGGTGATCCATTTCGATACCGAGGCGCGCCGCGACATGCGCGCTTGGGTATATGGCGGTAATTCCAATCTGCCAAAATCGATTGCCATCACCTGGGCGAAAGAGGTCGATGAGCGGTTTCACGCACGCTTTTCCGCGCTCTCGCGCAGTTATCGTTATGTGATCTTCAACCGCGAGGTGCGCCCGAGTTTTCTTGCTTGGCGCACGACCTGGGAGTATCGGCCGCTCGATGTGGCGCGGATGCAGGAGGCCGCCCAGCATCTGATCGGCGAGCATGACTTCACCTCCTACCGTGCTTTGGCGTGCCAGGCCAAGAGTCCGGTGCGCAACGTGATGCGCCTGGAGGTCAGCCGGCGCGAGGATCTGGTGCTGATCGATATCGAGGCCAATGCCTTCCTGCATCACATGGTGCGCAATATCGCCGGGGTGTTGATGACCATCGGCGCCGGGGAGCAAGAACCCCTCTGGGCCAAGGAGGTGCTGGAACATCGCGATCGCACCCTGGGCGGGGTGACCGCCCACCCTTCCGGACTGTATTTCATGGGCGTAAAATACCCGGACGAATTCGCCATCCCAGCGCCCGCCCCGACCGCGATGGTCTGGTAACTACAGGAATTTAAGCATTTTATGCCTATCCGCGTTAAAATATGCGGCATTACACGCCCCGAGGATGCCTTGGCGGCGGCGCGCGCGGGTGCCGATGCGATTGGGCTGGTGTTTTATGCCCAAAGCCCGCGCGCGGTCAGCATTGAACAGGCGCGGGCGGTGTTGCAGGTGTTGCCGCCGTTTGTGACCACGGTCGGGTTGTTCGTCGATGCCGAGCCCGACAGAATCGAGGAAGTGTTGGCGGGTGTGCCACTGGATCTGTTGCAGTTTCATGGCGATGAGACCCCGGAACAGTGTGAGCGTTTTCACCGTCCTTATCTCAAGGTGGTGCGCATGAGGCCCGGTGTGGACCTTGCCGAATACGCCCGCAGGTATCACAATGCGCGGGCCTTGCTGCTGGATACTTATCAACCGGGAGTTCCTGGCGGGACCGGGGAGTCCTTCGATTGGGGCCGGGTGCCGGTGAGTTTGGACAAACCGATCGTGTTGGCCGGCGGCCTGACGCCCGGCAATGTCGCCGCGGCGATCACTGCCGTACGGCCCTATGCCGTGGATGTCAGTGGCGGCGTGGAGTCGGCCAAGGGGATCAAAGACGCCGCCAAGATGGCCGCGTTCATCAAAGAGGTAAGACGTGTCGAGTCAGAATAAAGCGCAAACGAGTTGGGCGGACCTGCCGCAATTGCCCGATGCCCGCGGGCATTTCGGCGTTTACGGCGGTGTGTTCGTGGCCGAAACCTTGATGGAGGCGCTCGACGAACTGCGCCAGGCCTATGAGCAGTGCCAACGCGATCCCAGCTTCCAGGCCGAGCTGGACAAGGACCTGCACGACTACGTCGGCCGCCCCTCGCCGCTGTATTTCGCCGAGCGCCTCACCCGGCAATGCGGCGGCGCGCGGATCTATCTCAAGCGCGAAGACCTCAATCACACTGGGGCGCACAAGATCAACAACACCGTCGGCCAGGCGCTGCTGGCCAAACGCATGGGCAAGACGCGCATCATCGCCGAGACCGGCGCCGGTCAGCACGGTGTGGCCTCGGCCACCGTTGCCGCGCGCCTCGGTCTGGAGTGCGTGGTCTACATGGGGTCCGAGGACGTCAAGCGCCAGGCGCTCAATGTCTACCGCATGAAGCTGCTGGGCGCGACCGTGGTGCCGGTGGAATCCGGTTCCAAGACCCTCAAAGACGCGCTCAACGAAGCGATGCGCGACTGGGTCACCAATATCGACAACACCTTCTACATCATCGGCACCGTCGCCGGCCCGCATCCGTATCCGGCGATGGTGCGCGACTTCCAGGCGGTGATCGGCCGCGAGGCGCGCGCCCAATGCCTGGAGCAGACCGGGCGCCTGCCCGATGCCCTGGTCGCCTGCGTGGGCGGCGGTTCCAATGCCATCGGGCTGTTCTATCCGTTTCTGCGCGATGACGGTGTGGCCATGTACGGCGTCGAGGCCGCCGGTGACGGGATCGAGACCGGCCGCCACGCCGCGACCTTGTGTGCCGGCCGCCCCGGGGTACTGCACGGCAACCGCACCTATCTGATCGAAAGCGATGACGGCCAGATCATCGAAACCCATTCAATCTCCGCAGGGTTAGATTACCCAGGCGTCGGCCCGGAACACGCCTGGCTGAAGGACGTCGGTCGCGCGCAGTATGTTCCCATCACTGACCGCGAGGCGCTCGACGCCTTCCACACCGTGACCCGCACCGAAGGCATCATGCCAGCCCTCGAATCTAGTCATGCCCTGGCCTATGCCATGAAGCTGGCGCCGACCATGGGCAAGGACCAGATCCTGGTGGTCAATCTGTCCGGCCGTGGCGACAAGGACATCCACACCGTCGCCGCGCGGGACGGGATCACGTTTTGAGCCTCGGGAAGAAGACAAAAATGAGTCGTATTGCAGCTTGTTTTGAACGCCTGCGCGGCCAGGGCCGCAAGGCCTTGGTTCCCTACATCACCGCGGGCGATCCCGATCCGGGGCTCACCGTGCCCCTGATGCACGCCATGGTCGAGGCCGGGGCCAACATCCTCGAACTCGGGGTGCCGTTTTCCGATCCCATGGCCGACGGGCCGGTGATCCAGCGTGCCAGCGAGCGGGCGCTCTCGCACGGCGTGTCGCTGCACGATGTGTTGCAGATGGTGCGCGAGTTCCGCAAACAGGACGCCACCACGCCGGTGGTGCTGATGGGCTATCTCAACCCGGTGGAGGTCATGGGCTACGAGGCCTTCGCCCGCGCCGCGGCCGAGGCCGGCGTCGATGGGGTGCTCACCGTGGACATGCCGCCGGAAGAGGGCGTGGGATACAGCGCGGCGCTGCGCGCCGCCGGGCTCGACACCATCTTCCTGGTCGCACCGACGAGCAGCGCCGCGCGCATCAAGATGCTGGGGCAGGCGGCCTCGGGATTTGTCTATTATGTATCGCTGAAGGGCGTGACCGGCGCCGGGCACCTGGATGTCAACGCGGTGGCCGACAAGGTCGCGCGGATGCGCCAGGACATTCGCCTGCCGATCGGTGTCGGCTTCGGCATCAAGGATGCCGCGAGCGCCGCGCAGGTCGGCGCGGCGGCCGATGCCGTCGTCGTCGGCAGCGCCCTGGTACGCAAGATCGAGGAACACCATGACGACCACGGGCGCATCATCGCCGAGATCGTCTCACTGCTGTCGAGCATGCGTCGCGCGCTCGATGACTTGAACTAACGTCAACTCGCGGAAACTCTTCCTATGAGCTGGATACAAAAACTCATTCCCTCCAAGATTCGCACCGAGGCGGATGTCAAAAAGACCGTCCCCGAGGGCGTCTGGACCAAATGCACCGAATGCAGCTCGGTGCTCTACCGCCCGGAGCTGGAGCGCAATCTCTTCGTCTGCCCGAAGTGCGATCATCACATGCGCATCTCCGCGCGCGATCGTCTGAATGGATTCCTCGATCCGGACGGGCGTATCGAGATCGGCGCCGCGCTCGAGCCGGTCGACGTGCTCAAGTTCAAGGACAGCAAGCGCTACAAGGATCGCATCACGCAATATCAGAAAAGCTCCGGCGAAAAAGATGCCCTGATCGCGATGCAAGGCAAGCTCAAGGGCATGCCGATCGTGGCGGCGGCCTTCGAATTCAATTTTATGGGCGGTTCGATGGGCTCGGTGGTCGGCGAGCGCTTCGTGCGCGCGGTGAATGTCTGCCTGGAGCACGATCTGCCGTATGTCTGCTTCTGCGCCAGCGGCGGCGCCCGCATGCAAGAAGGCCTGTTTTCGCTGATGCAGATGGCCAAGACCAGCGCGGCGCTTACCAAGATGAGCCAAGCGGGCCTGCCGTATATCGCGGTGATGACCGATCCGACCATGGGTGGGGTCTCCGCCAGCTTCGCCATGTTGGGGGATGTGAATGTCGCCGAGCCCAAGGCCTTGATCGGCTTCGCCGGTCCGCGCGTCATCGAGCAGACCGTGCGCCAGACCTTGCCGGAAGGCTTTCAGACCAGCGAATTCCTGCTCGAGCACGGCGCGATCGATATGATCATCCGGCGCCATGACATGCGCGATCGTCTGGCCAATGTCATCTCGATCTTGATGAACCACTGAGTCCGGAAGTCGTGAATCCTTAGGCCGATGCGTTTTCAGACTTTAGCGGAGTGGTTGGCCTGGCAGGAGCAGCTCCATCCTGCCGAGATCGAACTGGGGCTCGAACGGGTCGCGGCGGTCTATCAGCGGCTTCAGCCCGCCAAGCGCCCGCCCAAGGTGATCACCGTGGGCGGCACCAACGGCAAGGGCTCCAGCGTCGCCCTGCTCACGGCCATCTATCAGGCCGCTGGCTACCGGGTGGGTTGCTACACCTCGCCCCATCTGCTGCGCTACACCGAGCGTATCTGCATCAACGGGGTGGAGGTCGAGGAACAGATTTTGTGCGCGGCCTTTGACCGTGTTGACCAAGCGCGCGGCGCCACCTCTCTGACCTATTTTGAATTCGGCACCCTCGCGGCGCTCGATATCTTCAATCGCACGGACCTGGATGTGGTGATACTCGAAGTCGGCATGGGCGGGCGGCTCGATGCCGTCAATATCATCGATCCCGATGTCGCCTTGATCACCAACGTGGCGCTCGATCATCAGGATTGGCTCGGGGAGGACCGCGAGCAGATCGCCTTCGAGAAGGCCGGTATCCTGCGCGGGCAGCGCCCGGCGGTGTTCGGTGAGGCGGATATGCCGCAGCGGCTGGCCGGAGTGGTGGAGGAGAAAGCGGTGGATCTGCGCTGTTTCGGCCGGGATTTCGGCTATGAGCGCAGCGGCGGTCAGTGGCGCTGGTGGAGCGCGGCGCGCCAGCGTGAGGCGCTGCCGTTACCGGCGCTGCGCGGTGAGTTTCAATTGCAAAACGCCGCCGCCGTGCTGATGGTGCTGGAACTAATGCAAGAACGCCTGCCGGTGTCACAGCAGTCGATCCGCGAGGGATTGTTGCAGGTGAAGGTGGCGGGGCGGTTTCAAGTTTTTCCCGGGCAGGTGCAGCAGATCGTCGATGTGGCGCACAACCCGCACGCCGCCGCCACACTGGCGCGCAATCTGCGCGACACCGAATGCCTGGGGCGCACCTTGGCCGTAATGGGTATGATGCGCGACAAGGACATCGCCGAGGTCATCCGCCTCATGGCGGAGGAGATCGACGCGTGGTTTGTCGGCGGCCTGGCGCTGCCGCGCGCGGCGACCGGCGCGGAGTTGCGCGCGGCGTTTGACCAAGCCGGGATTGATGCAGCGGTGGTTCA
Source organism: Pseudomonadota bacterium (assembly GCA_040752855.1). Lineage (GTDB taxonomy): Bacteria > Pseudomonadota > Gammaproteobacteria > RBG-16-57-12 > RBG-16-57-12 > JBFMHP01. The sequence continues at coordinate 25,784 of JBFMHP010000027.1, forward strand.
GGTGTATCCGGAGATCACACAGGCCTATCGTCAGGCATTGGAGCAGGCCCGCCCCGCCGATCGGCTGGTGATATTTGGTTCCTTTTATGTGGTGGCCGCGGTGCTGCCGGTGTTAGTGACGAATGTAGCGAAGCTTCCCGAGGTCAGCGGATGGAACACAATCCAATCAAACAGCGATTAGTGGGCGGGATCATCCTGGTTTCACTGGCGGTGATCTTTTTGCCCATGGTATTGACCGAGCGCGATGTCCATGACGCGACGGATAATGCCGTGCCGCCGGTGCCGGAGGCTGAAAACAAACCCACCACCATTATTCCGCTCGAGATCAAACCGCTGGAACACGCCGCGCCGGCAACGGTCGTTACGACCGTGGTCGAGCCGGTTCCGGAGGGCATGCCAGCTGAGACTGCACAACCGATGCCGACGGCCGCGCCCGTGCTCACGCCTGATGTGGCGGCCTTGGTGACGCCCGTGCCGGTCGAGCGTGCCGCGCCGCCGGTTCCCGCCTCAGCGCCAAAGGTCGTGGAGGAGGTGGAAATCGAAACCCCCGAACCCAAGGGCGATGTGCCCGCCTGGATCGTGCAGGTCGGCAGTTTTTCCTCGGACAAGAACGCCCATGATTTGCGCGATGCCTTGCGGGGTAAAGGTTATGCTGCGTTTGTCGAAAAAGTGGAATCCGGCAAGGCGGCCGTGTTCCGGGTGAGTGTGGGACCGGAGATCTCGACCGAGCGGGCCGAACAGGTCAAACAGCGCCTGGCGCGCGAGATGAAACTCAACGGATTAGTGAAACGGTACCGATGATGTTTTTCTGCCAATCCAAAAGCGGGGGTGATAGAATTGCCGCTCTCATTCATCGGCTCATTCCGGATTGAAGCTAAAAGTTCACAGATATGATTTGGGTAGATATTGCGATCTTGGTCATTGTGATCGCCTCGGTGGCGATCAGCCTGTTTCGCGGATTCGTCCGCGAGGTGCTGTCACTGGCCGCCTGGGTAGTGGCGTTTGTCGTCGCGTTTTATTTTTCCGAACCCGTGGCGCAGCACATGCAGGGGGTAATTCACTCGCCGACCCTGCGCATCCTGTTGGCGTATCTGGCGCTGTTTTTTGGCACTTTACTGATCTTTGCCATCATCACTTTCTTCGTGAATAAATACTCCAAGGCAACCACCTTGAGCAGCACCGACCGGCTTGCGGGCGCGGTGTTCGGATTGATCCGCGGCGCGGCCTTGGTGCTGCTGATTGTGTTGTTGGCAGGTCTGACCACGCTGCCGCAGGAAGCCTGGTGGAATCAATCGATGTTTTTGGGCAGTTTTGAAAATGCGGCGCTGTTTGTGCGCGAGTATTTGCCCCCGGCAATCGCCAGCCACATTCATTTTTGACGCGCCCTACAGTTCTGCGACCGAGGTTATCATTCCATGTGCGGCATTATCGGTATAGTCGGTACCAGTAACGTAAACCAGATGTTGTATGACGGCTTGACGGTCCTGCAGCATCGCGGCCAGGATGCGGCCGGTATCGTCACCTCGCAGGGCAACAAGATGTTTCTGCGCAAGTCAATGGGACTGGTGCGCGATGTCTTCCACACACGCCACATGTTGCGCCTGCAGGGCAATATGGGGATCGGGCATGTGCGCTATCCGACCGCGGGAGTTTCCTCCAATGCCGAGGCGCAGCCCTTCTATGTGAACTCGCCCTACGGGATCGCGCTGGCGCACAACGGCAACCTCACCAATGCCGAACAGCTGCAACGCGAGGTCTTCCTGGAGGATCTGCGCCACGTCAACACCGATTCGGATTCCGAAGTGTTGTTGAACGTCTTTGCCCATGAATTGCTACGCCAGGGCAAGTTGCGTATCGACGAGAACGATATCTTCAACGCTGTCTCCGGTGTGCACAAGCGCTGCCGCGGCGGCTATGCCGTCGTCAGTTTGGTGCTGGGTTACGGCATCGTCGGCTTCCGCGATCCGTTCGGCATCCGCCCGTTGATTTTCGGCAAGCGCGAGAGCGAGGAAGGCACCGAATACATCATCGCCTCCGAGAGCGTGGCGGTCGCCTCGCTCGGTTTCGAGGTAATCCGCGATGTCGCGCCCGGCGAGGCGGTCTACATCAGCCAGGACGGCAAGATCTATACCCAGCAGTGCGCCGCGAATCCGGAATACTCGCCGTGCATCTTCGAGCACGTGTATTTCGCGCGGCCGGATTCGATCATCGATGGGGTCTCGGTTTACAAGGCGCGGCTGCGTATGGGCGACTACCTCGGGGAGAAGATCCTGAAGGTCTTCCCCGATCACGACATCGATGTGGTCATCCCCATCCCCGATACCAGCCGCACCACGGCCCTGCAATTGGCCAACCGGCTTGGCATCAAATACCGCGAGGGTTTCATCAAGAACCGCTACATCGGCCGGACCTTCATCATGCCGGGGCAGAGCCAGCGCAAGAAATCCGTGCGCCAAAAACTCAATGCCATCGATCTGGAATTTCACGACAAGGTCGTCCTGCTGGTCGATGATTCCATCGTGCGCGGCACCACCTCCAAGCAGATCATCCAGATGGCGCGCGAGGCCGGCGCCAAGAAGGTCTACTTCGCCTCCGCCTCGCCGCCGGTGCGCTTCGCCAACGTTTACGGCATCGACATGCCGAGCGTGAAGGAGCTGATCGGCCATGGCCGCAACGAGGAGGAGATCGGCAAGGAGATCGGCGCGGACTGGCTGGTGTATCAGGATCTGGAAGACATGATCCGGGCGGTGCAGAAGGGCAACAAGCTGCTCGAAAAATTCGATACCTCCTGCTTCAACGGCGAGTACGTCACCGGCGATATCACTCCGGAATACCTGGCCAAATTGGAACAGCAGCGCTCGGATAGCGCCAAGTCATCGCGCGCCTCGGCTGACAGCGACATCATCGACCTCCACAACAACGACTGAGTGAGCGGTTTTCTCCTTACAGCTGATCGCCCGCGGTAAAGTTTTCACCTGATTCGTCGAAGACATTACCTGGCACCGGCCGTACGGCCAATGCCGTCGGTCTAAGAATTCAGGAAAATCTAATGAAGGAGAGAACATGAAACCCACTCTTCTGGCCAGTGTGGTACTGGCCGCGCTTGGTTCGACTGCGCACGCTGGACCAACCTTTCATCCCTCGGGCAGCAATCTGACCTATGGCGTCAACAGCGTCAGCCAATCGGTGATCACCAGTATTAATAATCCCGCCGCCGGCGCGATCGCGCTGCAAAACGGCGATACCCGGTTTCGCATGGGACTGGTGACGATCGGTGCAGGGGTGGAGTTCGGTGACATCGATAACTTCGAGGACGATCTAGATCGGTTGATCGACAAGATCGATACCCTCACGCAGCAAGAGGCTCTGGATATTTTCAACAATGTGCCAGGCAATCTGCTTGATCAGTTCAATGACAAGCTTCCCGGTATTTCGCAAGACGGCTATATGATCGTGTCCGCCGGCGGACACCTTCCCATCATGCCGTTGCTGATTGCCAGTGACATGTTGGGCGGCGCCATCACGCTGGACGCGAGCGCCGGGGCGAACGCCAGGGTCGGGGTGTTGGATGATGCCTTGGACTACGATAACAATGGTACTCCAACAGATTTCACCGACGACTCCATTGCCGGTGAGCAGTCTTCGATGTATGTGCAGGGGGGTGTGGTGGCGGAGCTGGCCCTGGGCTACAGCACCAGCGTATTGTCCGGCGCCGCCGGTGATCTGTACGTGGGGGGCAAACTGAAATATCTCAGCGCCGAATTGGGACGCAACAACGCGCGGCTCGATGATCCCACCGTCATCGATACCAGCTCGGTGCTCGATGATTTCGATAACAACACGGTGGAAAGCTCGGCGCTCACGGCCGATATCGGTTTGGTATGGGCTGCGGATCATTATCAACTCGGCGCGACGTTGCTCAACGTGACCTCACCGAGTTTCGAATATCCGTCCGACGACACCTTTACCTCGCTGCCGAATTGCGACTTGCGCACCAGCATGGATTCCGATGGCGCGATCGCCCGGTGCAAGGCTGCCCTGGAGGATACAGAATATAATTTGGATGCCCAGTTGCGCCTGGAGGCTGCCTTGTATAGCGCCTCGCGCAGCTGGTTGATCACTAGCGCATATGACACGTCTGAAACCGAAACCCCCTCGGGCGACAAACAACAATGGGCGGTCGTCGCCTTGGGATTCGCGCCCGAGAGCTGGATCATCCCGGGCGTGCGCGTGGGCTACCGACAGAACATGGCCGGCAGCGAGTTGAGCTACGCGACCTTTGGGGTAACGCTGTTCAAGGCCCTGAGCATCGATCTTGCCTATGGGCTGCAAAGCACCAAGATCGACGGCAGCACCGCCCCGCGCGGCGCGGCCGCGAATGTGGCATTTGAACTGCGTTTTTGATTCAGTCTTGCAATGCAACATGATCGAAGGCGCGTCCCTTGGATGCGCCTTTTTTGTTGGTGCCGCGGGATTTGAGTTGACAAGGCGTGCGGCGATTTTCTACGCTTAAGCACATGCGCCGATTTGAACCTCAGCTTGCGGGCGCAATACAAATACAGCTAAAGCGGCCAAGCCTGCTTGAGCTAATGCTGAGCGGGTTTTTTTGTGCCTCAAACTTCGAGGCCGGAGGAGTTGAATCATGTCATACGAGGATCCGGAATGGGGTTTCGCCACGCTGGCGGTGCGCGCGGGCCATCACGCTACCAATGAAGGGGAACAGAGCGAGCCGATCTTTCCCACTTCCAGTTACGTCTTCGAGAGCGCTGCGCAGGCCGCGGCGCGTTTCAGCGGCAGCGAGCCTGGCAACATCTATTCGCGCTTCACCAATCCCACCGTGCGCGCGTTCGAACAACGATTGGCGGCGCTGGAAGGCGGCGCGCGCTGCGTGGCGACTTCCTCCGGCATGTCCGCCATCCTCAGCACCTGTATGGCGCTGCTGAAGACGGGCGATCACATGGTGTCCTCGCGGGCGATCTTCGGTACCACCTCGGTGCTGTTCAACAACTACCTGGCCAAGTTCGGCGTGGAGACCACCTTCGTCGGACTCACCGATCTCGATGCGTGGAAACGGGCCATCCGCCCCAACACGCGCATGCTGTTTCTGGAGACGCCGTCCAATCCCCTGACCGAGGTGGCGGACATCGCGGCGCTGGCCGCGCTGGCGCGTGAGCACGGCTGTCTGCTGGTGGTGGACAACTGTTTCTGCACGCCCGCCTTGCAGCGTCCGCTGGCGCTCGGCGCGGACATCGTGATCCACTCCGCCACCAAGTATCTAGATGGTCAGGGCCGCTGCATCGGTGGCGCGGTGGTGGGTAATGAACAACTGGTTGGCACCGATGTGTACGGATTTTTGCGGACTGCCGGCCCCTCGATGAGTCCGTTCAATGCCTGGGTGTTCCTCAAGGGATTGGAGACCCTGCAACTGCGCATGCGGGCGCACTGCGAGAATACGCTCGCCCTGGCGCAGTGGCTGGAGGCACAGCCCGAGGTGAGCAAGGTCTATTACCCGGGCCTTAAGTCACATCCACAGCATGCGCTGGCTGCGCGCCAGCAAAGTGGTTTTGGCGGAGTGTTGTCGTTTGAACTCAAGGGCGGCAAGGATGCGGCTTGGCGCTTGATCGATGCCACGCGGGTGATGTCGATCACCGCCAATCTGGGCGACACCAAGAGCACCATCACCCATCCGGCGACCACCACGCACGGGCGGCTCACGCCCGAGCAGCGCGCGGCGGCGGGCATCAGCGATGGCCTGGTGCGGATCGCCGTGGGGTTGGAGGATCTCGTCGATCTGAAGGCCGATTTGCAGCGTGGATTCTGAGGGTGTCTCGCATGGACATGCAGCTGGTTGGTATTCGACTCCCTCTCCCTTCGGGAGAGGGATGGGGTGAGGGGGGATATGCAGATTTAGCCCAGATCAATTCCCTCACCCTAACCCTCTCCCGGAGGGAGAGGGAATTCATTGGGCTCTAAGTGATCGAAGCCCGCCAGCAACTGGTTCGTTATTATCACGCCGCGCTCCAGGCCGTGGCGGGCCGGCGTTGCGTGGCGCAGGCGCTGGCGAAGACGAGGGTGTCCGATCCGGTCTACGTGCTCGCCGTCGGCAAGGCCGCGGCGAGCATGATGCAGGGGGCGCTGGATGTCCTGGGTGAGCGGATCATCGAAGGGTTGGTGATCACCAAATACCATCACGTCCAGCCTTTTCTCCAAGCCGACGCTCGCATCCTATGCCTGGAGGCAGGCCATCCCACGCCGGATGCCAACAGCCTGCGCGCCGGCGAGATGTTGCACGATTTCTTCGCCCGCACACCCGACCACGCCTTTTTTCTGATCCTGCTCTCAGGCGGGGCCTCCGCCCTGGTCGAACGCCTGCCGCATGGCTTGGGCCTGCCGGAGCTGGTACGTCTTAATCAATGGCTACTCGGCTCCGGACTGCCGATTGCCCAGATCAACCGCATACGCAAAGCCGTTTCATCTCTGAAGGGTGGCAGGGCGCTACGCGAATTGCGCGCTCGCGCCGGGCGCTGCCTGTTGATTTCCGATGTGCCCGGTGATGATCCGGCGGTCATCGGTTCCGGGCTCTTTTATCCGCCGAAGGACTCCGCGCCCTTGCCGGATGATTTGCCGAGTTGGGTGCGCGCGATGATCGATCGCGCCGCCAATGAACTTGCGGCGAGCGAGGGGGGCGCGGTGATCGAGCACACCCTCATCGCCAGCAATCGTCAGGCACTCGATGCGGTGGCGGAACGGGCCGCTGGCCAGGGATTAGTGGTGCATCGTCACGAGCTGCTGGTGGGCGATGCCCTCGACGCCGGCGCGCGCATCGCGGAGGAAATGCTGCACGGGGCGCCCGGTGTGTATCTCTGGGGCGGGGAGACGACCGTGGTCCTGCCGGAACATCCTGGTCGCGGCGGACGTTGTCAGTCGCTGGCCCTGGCGGCTGCGCTGAGATGGGCCGGCAAGGACGGCCTGTATCTGCTGGCCGGCGGCACCGACGGCAGTGACGGCCCCGGTGAGGATGCCGGCGCCTTGGTCGACGGACGAACGATCGCGGAAGGCGAACTGGGCGGTCTTTCAGCGGTGAAATGTTTGCAGGGGGCGGACGCCAGGCGTTTCCTGGATGCCAGCGGCGACCTGCTCAGCACGGGGCCGACCGGCACGAATGTGATGGATGTCATAATTGGAATTAAACGCGGCAATACTTTAAATTGAGATGTGATTGCATTCACGGTTTTCCCTCAACCTTTTCTCTAGCCCGGTCGTTAACATGAGAGAAGGATTCGAGGGCAACCACGATGAGAAAACATAAACCGGATTTGCTGATGGTGTTGGTGGTGTTTGTCGCCGCCGGTGTTTTGATGACCAGTTTTGCGTTCAGTGACTCTCCCAGCGAGACGACGACGCAGCGCACCACGCAGACCGATCAACAACAAGCCATGAACGAGCTGCGTCCGTAGTTAGTCGCTGACGCCGTCTCGCCGATTTTTTTCTTCTGCTATTCCCCGCGCCGAAGTTCAGGCGCATCTTTGCTTAAGATCTGCTTTTGCTCCACAATAGGCCTCCTCGTATTGCTGTGAACGGGCAATGAATCTCCACGAATATCAGGCCAAACAACTCTTCCGTGCCACGGGCATTCCGGTGCCGGAGGGTTTTGTCGTGGGCTCTCCCGAGCAGGCTGCGGAAGTCGTGCGCCAACTCGGTGGCAATGAGTGGCTGGTGAAGGCCCAGATCCATGCGGGCGGCCGCGGCAAGGTCGGCGGCGTCCGGCGCGCCTCCGGTGTGCAGCAGCTCAAGGAGATCATCACGGAGATGCTGGGCATGTGTCTCGTCACACCGCAAAACGAGCCGCACGGCCAGCCCGTCAACAAGGTGCTGGTGGAATGTTCTTGTGCGGTAAGCAAGGAATTCTATCTGGGCGCCGTGGTCGACAGCGCCTGCGGGCGGGTGGTGTTCATGGCCACCGATGCTGGCGGGATGCAGGTGGAGGAGGCCGTGGCGCAACGCCCGGAGAGTATTCACCGGGTCGAGGTCGATACCATTACCGGGTTGCAACCGTTCCAATGCCGGATCCTGGGCTTCAAGCTGGGACTCGGCGGATCACAACTCGCACAACTGACCGAGATCCTGATGGCGATGTATCGGCTGTTCTGCACCCAGGATCTGAGCCTCATTGAGATCAACCCCTTGGTCTTGACCAGTGCGGGCACCTTGCTCGCGCTGGATGCCAAGATCAACGTGGACGAGAATGCCTTGCCGCGTCATCGCGATCTCGCGGGACTGCGCGATGTAACTCAGGAAGATCCGCGCGAGCGCGAGGCGCGCGAGCATGAACTCAACTACGTCGCCGTCGACGGCAACATCGGTTGCGTGGTCAACGGCGCGGGACTGGCGATGGCGACCATGGATCTGATCAAGTTCTATGGCGGGCAGCCCGCGAATTTCCTCGATGTCGGCGGTAGCACTACGGCGGAGCACGTGGCCGAGGCCTTTAAGTTGGTGCTGACCGATGAGAAGGTGAGTGCCATCCTGGTGAACATCTTCGGCGGTATTGCGCGCTGCGATCTCATCGCCGAGGGCATGATCCAGGCGATCAAGGAGGTGGGCGTGCGGCTCCCATTGGTCGTGCGGCTGGTAGGCACGCGGGCCGCGGAGGGGCTGGTGCTGCTGCAAGACAGCGGATTGAATATCGTGGCGAACGAAGACCTCGACGTGGCCGCGCAGAAGGTGGTGGCCTTGGCCGAAGGGAGTGCGGATGGCGGTACTGATCGATAAGCGCACGCGCGTGATCTGCCAGGGATTCACCGGTCGCGAGGGGACCTTTCATTCCGAGCAGGCGCTGGTCTACGGCACCAAGCTGGTCGGCGGCGTTACACCGGGCAAGGGCGGACAAAGGCATTTGGGGTTGCCGGTGTTCAACACCGTGCGTGATGCCGTGGCCAAGACCGGGGCTGAAGCCTCGATGATCTTCGTCCCGGCGATGTCCGCGGCGGATGCGATCCTTGAGGCGGCCGATGCCGGCATCAAGCTCATCGTCTGTATCACCGAAGGCATCCCGATTCAGGACATGCTGAACGTGAAGGCGGCGCTGGTGCAGCGCGATGTGCGCCTGATCGGCCCGAATTGCCCCGGCATCATCGCTCCGGGGGAATGCAAGATCGGTATCATGCCCGCGCAGATCCACAGCAAAGGCATCATCGGCATTGTCTCGCGCTCGGCCACCCTCACCTATGAGGCAGTGCTGCAGACCTCGCGGCAGGGGTTGGGACAGAGCACGTGCATCGGTATCGGCGGCGATCCGATCCACGGGATGAGTTTCGTCGACTGCCTGGCCCTGTTCGAGCAGGACCGGCAGACCAAGGGCATCATCCTGGTCGGTGAGATCGGCGGCGCCGCCGAGGAAGAGGCGGCGGCGTATATCCGCGAGTCGGTGCGCAAGCCCGTGGTGGCCTACATCGCCGGCTTGCTGGCGCCGCCCGGCAAACGCATGGGGCATGCGGGCGCGATCATCTCCGGTGGACGAGGTACGGCCATGGCCAAGATCGAGGCGCTGGAGGCTGCGGGTGTTGCGGTAGTGCGCAATCCCACCGAGCTGGGCCGGCGCATGTTGGAATTTTTCCGAGATTAAGGAGCGCATCTCAGTGACGGCGACGAACCAAACCTTGCGTATCGTCATGGCGCAGCTCAATTTCACTGTCGGTGATATCGACGGCAACGCCGCGAAGATCGTACAGGCTGCGAATTCGGCGCGCGACGATCTGCATGCCGATGTCATTGTCTTTCCGGAATTGGCGGTCAGCGGCTATCCGCCGGAGGACCTGCTGCTGCGCCCCGGCCTGCATACGCGCGTGCTGAAAGTGATGGAACGCATCAAGCGCGAGATCAGCGGCATCGTTGCGGTGATCGGTTATCCGCGTCAGGCCGCCGGCGGTTTGTACAACGCCGCCTCCGTTATTCAAGGCTCCACCGTGCTCGGCACCACCTTGAAACAACATCTGCCCAATTACAGCGTCTTCGACGAGAAACGCTACTTCATGCCCGGAGCAGAGACCCCGGCGGTGGTTGAGATCAAGGGGGCCAAGCTCGGCGTCGTGATCTGTGAAGATATCTGGATGCCCGGGCCGGTTCGGCAAGCGGTGGATGCGGGCGCGCAGATCGTGCTGGTGCTCAACGCCTCTCCGTATCATATGGGCAAGGGCAACGAACGTCATGAGGCGGCGCGCGCGCGGATCAAGGAATCACCTGTGCCACTGGTCTACGTGAATCTGGTTGGCGGGCAGGATGAACTCGTGTTCGATGGCGGCTCATTTGTCATGAACGAACGCGGCGAGCTGATGCAGCAGGCGCCGTCTTTCGAGGAAGGGTTGTATGTGGCCGAGTTTGCCGTCGCGCCCGGCGTGGTCGAGGCGCGGCGCGGCATCTGTTTCGAACCGATGGGCATCGAGCGCAGCGTTTATCGCGCCCTGGTGCTGGGCGTGCGCGACTATATCGAGAAGAACGGCTTTCGCGGCGTGGTGCTCGGTCTGTCCGGCGGGATCGATTCGGCGTTGACCCTGGCGATCGCCGTCGATGCCATCGGCGCCGAGCGCGTCGAGGCGGTGATGATGCCCTCGCGCTATACCGCCGACATGAGCCTGGAGGACGCCGAGGCCGAGGCGCGGCGGCTGGGGGTCGATTATCGCGTGATCCCGATCGAACCTGTGTTTAATGTCTTTCTCCAGAGCCTGCGCGAGGAATTTGCCGGCACTGCTCCCGACACCACCGAGGAAAACATTCAGGCGCGCTGCCGCGGCGTGCTGCTGATGGCCATCTCCAACAAGAAGCGCAAGATCGTGCTGACCACCGGCAACAAGAGCGAGATGGCCGTGGGCTATGCCACGCTCTATGGTGATATGGCGGGTGGCTTCGATGTATTGAAGGACGTGCCCAAGACGCTGGTCTTCCGTCTGGCGCGCTATCGCAACACGATCTCGCCGGTGATCCCGCAGCGCGTGATCGATCGCCCGCCCTCGGCCGAGCTGGCGCCGGACCAGAAAGATACCGACAGTCTGCCGCCCTACGAAGTCCTGGATGCCATCCTCGAACGGTATATCGAGCAGGACCAATGCATCGAGGATATCGTCGCCGCCGGGTTCGACGAGGCGACGGTGCGCCGCGTGGTGCTGATGGTCGATCACAATGAATACAAACGCCGCCAGGCCGCGCCGGGCGTGCGCATCACGCGCCGTGCCTTCGGCCGCGACCGGCGCTATCCCATCACCTCGGGGTATCACCGCGGTCGCTAGTCTTTTTTCACACAACTCGCTAAGCTGTACAGATATAACTGAAAGGGGATTTATCCGTGAAAAAAATCGAAGCGATCATCAAACCCTTCAAATTGGATGATGTGCGCGAGGCGCTATCGGAGGCTGGCGTGGCCGGCATGACCGCCACCGAGGTCAAGGGTTTTGGCCGCCAGAAGGGGCACACAGAACTCTATCGCGGCGCGGAATACGTAGTGGATTTCCTGCCCAAGGTGAAGATCGAACTGGTGGTGCGCGACGAGCTGGTCGAGCGTTGCGTGGAAGCCATCACCAATGCGGCACGCACCGGCAAGATCGGCGATGGCAAGATCTTCGTCACCAACGTGGAGCGCGCTATTCGCATCCGCACCGGTGAGGAAGGCGACGAAGCGCTTTAACCCAGATTTTTCAGTAGCGATCTACTGCGAACGAACAATGCGATGAATCTGCGCGAAAAAATCTTCACCACCTTGTTCGCTCTCGCTACGTTCGCTACTGGAAAATCTGGGTTTAACGCCGGGTCACCATATCCTTCATCGGCCGGCGGGGCGAGTCTTCGGGCAGCTCCGCCGGGTATCCGATGCTCAGCATCGCCACCGGCTCCAAACCGTCCTTGATATTCAGCAGTTTTTTCACCCCCACCGCATCGAAGTGTCCCACCCAGGTCGAGCCCAGTCCCGCCGCGACCGTGGCCAATTGCGCGTACGATGCTGCGATGGTGCTGTCTTGCAGGGCATAGAGGTCCTTGCCGCGCTCGCCGTAGCTTGTGGCCGAGCGTTGCGGGTCGCTGCAAAACACCAGGCAGACCGGCGCCTGGGCGATGAAGGCCTGGTTGTTGGCCGCTTGGCTGAGCGCTTTTAACTCATCCGCACGGGTAACCACGATGATGTGATAGGACTGGAGATCGCCGGCCGAGGGCGCCGCGCAGGCCATCTCCAGGATGGCGTGCAGTTTCTCGGGCTCCACCGGCATGTCGGATTGATAACGGCGCACGGAGTGGCGGTGGCGGACGGTTTCAAAAAAATCCCACATGATGTGCTCCTCGGTTCACGTGTTGGTCGTGAGTTTGCGCAGTTCTTTGATGTCGCGGTACTTCGGATAGTTTTTCTCGAGCACGCGCAGGCTGTCCTGCGCCAAGTCATCGATGCCGAGCTTGTGATAGGCGCGAATGAGCATGGCCAGCGCGTCGGCGATGGCGGGTGTGCTCGGATAGGTTTCCAGTACATACTTGGCGCGGGAAGCTGCGGCGGCATAGGCCCCGCGGCGCATGTAATATTCGGCCACATGCAGCTCATGGTGCGCCAGGCTGTTGCTCAGGAATACCATGCGCTGGCGCGCGTCCTTGGCGTATTTGCTGTTGGGGAAGCGTTTGATCAGTTCGGCGAAATACTGGTAGGAGCGCAGCACCGATCCCGGATCGCGTGTTGACGGATCGACCGAGAACAGATTGTCCATGAAGGCGTCGCGGGTGTGGAAATCCGCCAGCCCGCGCAGGTAGTAGGCGTAATCGGCATCCGGGTGTGTGGGATAGAGCTTGATGAAGCGGTCGGCGGTGGCCACGGCCGATTGCGGATCGCTGTTCTTGTAGTAGGCGAAGGCGGTCATCAGCATGCCCTGCTGGGTGAGTTCGCCGAAGGGGAAGCGCGTTTCGAGCTTTTCCAGCAGATCGATGGCGCTGCGGTAGTCTTCGTGATCCAGGGCCTCTTTGCCTTCCTTATAGAGCCGTTCGGCGCTCCAGTTTTCCGGCATCTCGCTCTCTTTCATCGAGGTGCAGGCGGCCAGCCCCAGCACAAACACGGCGATGGCAAGGCATTTGCCCAATGCGGGCAGATAAACTCGGTATAATGTCATAATGACTGTGTTCAAATTCGATAGTAACAGAAAGCGCCCAGTATACACCCACGGGTGTGCGAATGCGCGATAGGATGAGGTGATGTCCAACAAGCGACTCTTAACGGCCGAGGTGCCGCAGGACTGCGCCGGCCGGCGTGTGGATCAGGTCTTGGCCGATCTGTTTTCCGATTACTCCCGTTCGCGCCTCAAACAATGGCTGACCGATGGCCAGGTGCTGGTCAACGGCGCGCCGCTGCGCCCCAAGGATAAGGTGTGGGGCGGGGAGCGCATCGAGGTGACCGTGATCGATGCGCCGCAGCAGGAGGATCTGCCCCAGGAGATCCCGCTCAATATCGTCTATGAAGACGAGGCGATCATCGTGATCGACAAGCCTGCGGGCCTGGTGGTCCATCCCGGCAGCGGCAATCCCGACCGCACCCTGCTCAATGCGCTGCTGCATCACGCGCCTGAGCTGATCAATGTGCCGCGCGCAGGAATCGTGCACCGCATCGACAAGGAGACCAGCGGCCTGCTGGTGGTGGCGCGCACCCTGGAGGCGCAGACTGCGCTGGTCGAGCAATTGCAGGAGCGCGCCTTCGAGCGCATCTACGATGCCGTGGTGGTCGGCGTGATGACCGCCGGTGGTACGATCGATGCGCCGATCGGCCGTCATCCCATCGATCGCAAGCGTATGGCGGTGACCGAGCGCGGCAAGCCAGCGGTGACCCATTACCGCGTTGCCGAGCGCTTCCGCGGCCACACCCATATCAAGGTCAGGCTCGAGACCGGACGCACGCATCAGATCCGCGTCCACATGGCCTACCGGCATTATCCGTTGGTCGGCGATCCGGTGTATGGCGGACGCATGAAACTGCCGGCCGGCGCCAGCGAGGAACTGCGCCAAACCCTGCGCAATTTCCGCCGTCAGGCCCTGCACGCCCGCGAGCTCGGGCTGGCCCATCCCGGCAGCGGCGAGATCATGCACTGGGAATCGCCCTTGCCGGAGGACATGCAAACGCTGCTGGCGGTGTTGCGCCAGGATGCGGCCGAGATGGAGCGGCCATGAACCCGCCGGATCGGTTGTCGCTCATTACCCCTGACTGGCGAGCACCGGCAAGGGTGCGCGCCTGCACCACGAGCCGCAGCGGTGGAGTAAGCCTTCCTCCGTATGACGGCTTGAATCTGGGTGATCACGTCGGTGACGATCCGGCCGCCGTTGCGCAGAATCGCCAGCGTTTGATTGAACACCTCCAGTTGCCCGCGCAGCCCGGCTGGCTGCGGCAGGTGCACGGCATCGAGGTCGCGCCGCTGTCGGGCGCATTGCAATCGCCTGTCGAGGCCGATGCCTCGGTGACGAGCACTCCGGGTGTGGTCTGCGCGGTGCTGACCGCCGATTGTCTGCCGGTGCTGTTTTGTGACCGGCGCGGCACGGTGGTGGCCGCTGCGCACGCGGGCTGGCGCGGTCTGCTCGATGGCGTGCTCGAGGCCACAGTGCGGGTGATGGGCGTGCCGAGCGGGGAAATCCTTGCCTGGTTCGGGCCGGCGATCGGTCCCGAGGCCTTCGAGGTGGGAAATGAGGTGCGTGATGCGTTTGTCGCCGACGCCCCGGAGGCGCACGCGGCGTTTCGCCCGCACGTCCCCGGCAAGTGGCTGGCGGATATCTACCTCCTGGCGCGACAGCGGCTGAACGCCTGCGGAGTGACCGCGGTCAGCGGTGGGAACCTTTGCACCTATCGCGACGCCGCGCGGTTCTATTCCTACCGCCGCGATGGCCGCACCGGCCGCATGGCCAGTCTGATCTGGCTGGCTAAAGACTGATAACGCCGAGTTATTGAAGCGGCAGGTCGGTAGGCTAACCCATAGGAGTTGGCAGGCTGCTGAAAAACTCCCTCTCCCTTAAGGGAGAAGGGATTAAAAACCATTTTTCAGCAAGCTCTCAGCCTATGCAACGATAGGCAACGATCGCGCGAACATTTCCTGCAGTATCTGTGATGCCGCGGGTGTCTTTAAAGTTGGGATTATTAGTCAATTGCCGCAGCATCGGTTCGCCCTGGCCGCGGCCGACCTCGAAGGCCAGCGCGCCACCTTCGGTCAGAAAATCCGGCGCGGCAGTGATGAGCCGCCGGAGGAAGCTGGCGCCAAACGGCCCGCCATCGAAACATTGCGCGGGCTCATGCTCGGCGATCTCGACGGGCAGGGTCGCGACTTTCTGGCTGGAAATGTAGGGCGGATTGCAAACCAACACGTCGACCTTGCCCTCAAGTCCAACGGGGCGGAATGGCTCCAGAAAATCTCCCTCCAGCAATTCGACCCGATCGCTCACGCCCGCCAGCAGTGCGTTTTTTCGCGCCAGGCCTACGGCATCCGCCGATATGTCGGAGGCAAAAACGCGGGACTTTGGGGAGAGGCTGGCAAGGGACACAGCGAGATTGCCCGAACCGGTGCAGACGTCGACGACGACCGCTTGGCCGCGCTGTGCAATCAGATTCTGAAGGATCTCGAGTGCGGCGTGGCCAAGCATCTCGGTTTCCTGGCGCGGGATCAGTGCCTGCGGACCGGCGTAGAGTTCGATGCCCATAAAGCTTTGTCGTCCGGTGAGATGCGCGAGCGGAACGCCCAGGAGCCGTTGCCCGACAAGTTCACGCAACCGACCAGCCTGTGCAGGGGTGAGCACAGGCAGCGGATGCCGACCGGCCATGCGCGCGGAAACTGGAAAGTCCGCCGCCGTGTGCCATAGGGCTTGAAGGGTGCTGAGAGGGGTTTCTTCCGGCTTGTCGGCCAGTGTGCGCAGGTTGTCGGTCAGCCTGCCGCGCAGTTCTTCAAAGATCGCGCTTTGATCCATGTCCTGAACTCCTTCCATAGGTTCCTCCCTGCAGTAGCGAAATCTAATTAAACATTATATTTATAATGGTATATGGTGTCCACTATCCAGATGTTTCCTCGGGACACTGCCTTAAGTGTAGTGCACAGAATCAGCGAATATCGGCCGGGGCATCGATGTCCATCGAGATGCCCGGGTCGTCGCATTCGTACCGGGTGACTAGTCCGGCATGCCGGTCGAGGAGGAGCCCGGCGCCCTTGTCGCCCCGCAACGCCAACAGTTCCTCGCGCAGGCCGTAATTAAAACCAATCGGGTGACCGCGCTTACCGTAATGATATGGCGCCACGATCGCACTGCCCTCGCGCAGCAAAGCGCTTACGGCGCGGGCCGTCTCCAGCCGGATGTAAGGCATGTCGGCCAGGGCGATGAGCCAGCCGGCGCACTCCCCGCTGGCCGCAACCGCTTGGGCGATGCTGGCCCCCAAGCCTGGATGAGTGCTGGTGCAGGTGATCACGCGCAGGTCCTCCGCTTCCAGCAGACGGCGAAGCGGTAGGTTGTCCGGGCGGACGATGGCCAGGCTCTGGTCGGTGGCCGCCCGCAGTACCCGGGCGGCGGTTACCGCAATCGGTACGCCGTCGCCGAGCGGGTGCAACAGCTTGTCGCCGCCGAAACGCGTGCTGCGGCCGGCGGCGAGCAATAGGCCGGCGATGGGCTGGCCGGACGGAGTTTTCATGTCAGCTTGCGCCGCTCCGCGATGAGCTCGGCGAGGATGGCAATGGCGATCTCGGGTGGGGTACGGCTGCCGATATCAAGGCCCACCGGGCCGTGCAGTCTGGCCACGTGTTCCGGGGTGAGATCGAGTTGCAGCAGGCGGGCCTTGCGCTGTGCGCTGGTGGCGCGCGAGCCGATGGCGCCCACATAGAAGGCGGGCGATTTCAGCGCCTCCATCAGACCCATATCGTCGAGACGCGGATCGTGCGCCAGCGCCACGATGGCACAGTGCGGATCGATGTTCAGGGTCTGGATCAGATCGTCGGGCATGTCGCGGCGCAGGGTTACGCCGGGCAGATCCCAAGAGGCGGCAAATTCCTCGCGCGGATCGCATACCGTGACGGCAAAACCCAGCGGCTGGGCGAACTGGCAGGAATAGCGCGCCACGTCGTTTGCGCCGATGAGGATAAGCCGCCAGTCGGGACCGAAGCGGTGCTCCAGCATTTCGCCATCGAAGTGCACTGCGGTGGATGTCGCGCCGGAGCGCAGCCGGATCGTGCCGGTGGGCAGATCGAGGATACGCGTGATATGTCCGCCGGCGTCCAAGGTCTCTATGATGGAGCGCAGCGGCGCCGGATCACGCACGGGTTCCATGACCAGCTCGATGGCGGCGCCGCACGGGATCCGCAGCCGGTCGCGGTCTGTGGCACTGGCGCCATAGGTGACGACGCACGGCGCGTGCAACGGCGACGCGGCGAGCCGCCCCAGCAGGTCTTCTTCAACGCAACCGCCGGAGACCGAGCCGGCGATGCGGCCATCGCCACTGATCGCCATCAGGGACCCGGGCGGGCGGGGTGAGGCGCCCCAGGTGCGCACGACGGTCACCAGGGTCGCCGGAATGCCCGACTCGATCCATGCGAGGGCCGTGCGCAGCACCATGGTTTGCGTATCGTCCGGGCGCATGGGTTACGAAGTGATCAGATCCGCCGGCAGGATCGGCAGTTTCCGCACCCGGACCCCGGTCGCCACGTAGAGGGCATTGGCGATGGCGGGCGCGATGGGTGGAACGCCGACCTCCCCGATGCCCCCCGGGGCCTCGGTGCTGGGGACGATATGCACGTCGATCAGCGGCGTCTCATCCATCCGCAGCAGCGGGAAGTCGTGAAAATTGGCCTGCTGCACGCGGCCCTTGCCGATGGTGATGGCGCCCTTGAGGGTGGCGGTCATGCCGAAGATGATGCCGCCTTCGAGTTGTGCCCGGACGGTGTCGGGATTGACCACGATGCCGCAGTCGACCGCGCACACCACCCGATGCACGCGGACGCCGCCCTGCGTGTCGACCGAGACCTCCGCCACCTGCGCCACGTGACTGCCGAAACATGAGGCGTAGGCGATGCCTTGATGCCGGTTCCCGGGCCCGGTGCTGCCCCAGCCCGCCTTTTCCGCTGCGAGCTTAGTTACCGCCGCCGCCCGGGGCGACTGCGCCAGCAGTTTCAGCCTGAAATGATAAGGGTCCTGTCTTGCCGCCGCGGCCAGCTCATCGATGAAGCTCTCGACGATGAAACCGTTCTGCGAATGCCCCACCGAGCGCCACGAACCCACCGGCACCGGATGGTCCGCCTGGCTGAATCGCACCCGGAAGTTCGGCATGGGGTAGGGCAGATGCGTGGCGCCGCCGCTCGATTTGCCGAGCGAATCGCCCACGATGTGGTGCTCCCACGATACGATGTTGCCGCTCGCATCGAGGGATGCAGTCAGGCGATTGTAGGTCGCCGGCCGGTAATGGTCATGCTGGATGTCTTCTTCGCGGGTCCAGATCAACTTGACCGGCGCACCGACCGCCTTGGAGATCTGCACCGCCTCGGCCACGAAATCCTGGTCGAGGCGCCGGCCGAATCCGCCGCCGAGCAGGGTGGTGTTGACCTGGACGTCTTGCAGCGGCGCACGATCGATCTTGCGGCGCAGCTTGTTCAGGAATTCCCGGGGACGCGACAGTCCCTCGGCGGCCGCCACCTCCTGGGCCGCGCTGGGCGACTGGGTCGGGACCCACACCTCGCAGCGGCCGTCGTGGACGTAGGCGGTGCAGTTCATGGGCTCCATCGTGGCGTGGGCTTGAAACGGCGCCTCGTAGACGGCGCGGAGGGTTTGCACTGCCGGCGCGGCGGGGGCGGACTCTTCGCGCACGATCTCACCGGCATCGGATTCGGCCAGCGCGGCGAACCGCGCGAAGATCGCCCCTTGATCGAGCGTTGCGTGCGGGCCTTCGTCCCACTCGATCGTGAGCGCGTCGGCACCCTGTTTCGCGGCCCAGAAATGGTCGGCGACCACGGCCACACCCGACTCGATGACGACCACATGCCGCACGCCGGGAACCTGGCGGGCGCGGCTCTCGTCGAGGCGCGCCAATCTGCCGCCGAACACCGGGCAGTGCCGGATGGTGGCCACGAGCATGCCCGGCACGTTGACATCGATGCCAAAGATCGCGCTGCCGGTGGTCTTGGCCACGCAGTCGGTGGGCAGCGGGTTGCTGCCGATCAGACGGAATTGCTCCGGCTGCTTGAGCGTGACTTCAGCGGGCACCGGCTGGCGCGCCGCATCATCGCAGAGTTCCCGGTAAGAAAACTGCCGCCCGCTCGGCGCATGGACGACCGCGCCGTTTTCCGCGCGGCATTCCGCAACCGGCACCGCCCATTTTGTTGCCGCCGCGGCGATGAGCATCATGCGTGCGGTGGCCCCGGCGCGGCGCAACACATCCCAGCCTTGGCGTACGCTGGTGCTGCCGCCGGTCGATTGTGATCCGAATTCCTCGCTGAGGGGTGCGCGCTCGATGGTGATCGCATCCAGGCTGACTTCGAGTTCCTCCGCGATCAACATCGGGATGGAGGTCATCACGCCCTGGCCCATCTCCGACTCGGCGAGAAACACCGTCACCCCGCGCGTGCGCGAGATGGCAAGCCAGGCGTTGGGGCGGAATACGGCCTCGCCGGCCGGCGTGGCGCCATTGCGGCCGCAACCCGGCAGCGTGAAACCGAGCGTCAATCCTCCGGTGGTGGCCGCGGTCAGCTTGATGAACTGGCGGCGCGTCATGTCGAACGGGCCGCTCATGACGGTGCATCGCCCTGATCGTGCGCGGCGCGCTGGATGGCGCGCCGCACGCGCGGGTAGGTGCCGCAGCGGCACAATACCCGCGACATGGCGCGGTCGATGTCGTTGTCATCGGGCGCCGCGGTTTCCGCCAGCAGCGCCGCGGCGGCCATGATCTGGCCGGACTGGCAATAGCCGCACTGCGGCACGCGTTCGTCACGCCAGGCGCGCTGCACCGGGTGGTCGCCGGTGTCAGAGAGTCCCTCGATGGTGGTGATGTGCCGGCCGGCCGCATCGGCCACCGGCAGCGTGCAGGAGGTGACCGCCTTGCCGTCGATGTGCACCAGGCAAGTACCGCAGGCGCCGATGCCGCAGCTGTATTTGGTGCCGGTCAACCCGATGAGGTCGCGCAGCACCCACAACAGGGGCATGCCGGGGTCTGCCTCGATCTCATGGAGCCGATCGTTGATATGCAGTTTGAACAACTGTCGAGTCATGTTAACCATCTCCATCGGTTCAGCGGTTGTGGCGCCAGTCGTCGATGCACGGGATGATAGCAAATAATGTAAATGCCGGATAAGGCAGCGCGGCCGCAGTCCAGTGCCCGGCTTTATGTGAAAGATGCTGAACCACGAGCGTGATTGGCGTATCATGCGCCTTTTTATCATCTCCAGCGAAAGACCTCACGCGTTATGACCCTGTTGCTTATCGTTTTATTCTGCCTGATCGGCGGCCTGCTCAGCGTGGTTGCCGCCTCGGCGTTTCTGCTGATCGGCGACGGGGTGCGCGTGCGGCTGCTGCCGCACCTGGTCAGTTACGCCATCGGCGCGCTGCTGGGCGCCGCGTTCCTCGGTCTGCTGCCGCACGCGCTGGAGTCGCCCGGCATCGAGGAGGCGCACGGCATTACGTTCGCGGTGCTGCTCGGCGTGCTGGGATTTTTCCTGCTGGAGAAGATGGTGCTGTGGCGCCATTGTCACTCGACGCATTGCGAGGCGCATGCGCCGGAGGAGGGTCATCACCACCCCCATCCGTCCCCGGCCGGATCGCTGGTGGTGGTCGGCGATACCATCCACAATTTCGTCGACGGCGTGCTGATCGCGGCGGCATTTTTGACCGACACCCACTTGGGCATCGTCACGGCGCTGGCCGTGGCGGCCCACGAGATCCCGCAAGAGCTGGGGGATTTCGTGATCCTCCTCAATAGCGGCTACACCCGCGCCAAGGCGCTGGCGCTGAACATTCTCTCCTCTCTGGGCACCGTGGTCGGCGGCGTGCTGGCCTACTTCGCGCTGCGCGAGGTAGAAGCCTGGTTGCCGTATATCCTCGCCGTCGCCGCGGCCAGTTTCATCTATGTGGCCGTGGCCGATCTCATCCCGGGTCTGCACAAAAAGGTGCAACTGAGCGCCACACTCCAGCAGGGATTGTTGATCGCCTCTGGCGTGCTCACCATCTACATCGCGCACAGCACCTTGCATTGAGCGCCGCGGTTGCAGTAGCTTGGGTCAAAATCTTCAAAGGGTTCATGCGATGACGAAATGGTATATGTTGACGCTGGTCGGCAAGGACCGGTCCGGGATCGTGGCAAAAGTAACCGCGGCCCTCTATGACGGCGGCTGCAATCTCGGCGAGGCCTCCATGATGCGGCTGGGCGGTAATTTCACCATCATGCTGATGGTGCAGACCACGCACAAGGTCAAGGAACTCACCGACATGCTGGAGCCAGTGGTCGATTCGCTCGGACTCAGCCTGCATGTCGACCAGATCGAAGGCCGGCTGCACGACCATCCGATTCCGAATGTGCGCATCACGGTGTTTGGCGCGGATCGCGCCGGCATCGTCGCGCACGTCACCGGCGTGCTGGCCGAGACCGGGTTCAATATCTTGGATCTCACCTCCGATGTCGCCGGCAGTATCGAGAAGCCCATCTACGTCATGCAGATCGAAGGCACCTCGCACGAGGGAATCGACACCCTGCGCAAGGCGCTGGCCTTCATCAAACAGGAAGACGGCATTGAGGTGCGCGTTGAAGAGCTGGAAACCTTGATAGGCTGACGATGGCATTGCTGGAGATACTTACCTTTCCGGATGAGCGCCTCAAGCGCGTCAGCGATCCGGTGACGGTCTTCGATGAGGAACTGCGCGCCTTCATCCGCGCGCTCGACGAGACCCGCCTGCATGCGCCCGGCTGCGTGGGTATAGCCGCGCCGCAGGTCGGGCGCACGCAGCGCATTGTCATCGTCGATTTGACCGGGAAGAAGATGTCGCATCACGGTCACATGGTGTTGATCAATCCGGAGATCCTGAGTTGGGACGGCATGGCGGCGGGGCGCGAGGGTTGTCTCTCGGTGCCGGATTTTACCGGCAACGTGATTCGCGCCGAGCGCATCACGCTCACGGCCTGTGATGTTGGCGGCGAGGAGCGGCGGTATGAATTCGAGGGCTTCGAGGCGCGCGCGGTGCAGCACGAGCTGGATCATCTGGATGGGCTGCTGTTTCTCGATCGGCTGGTGAGCCGTACCAAGGATCTGTTCCGGCGCAAGGTCTACCAGAAATAAAGGCTATCTCGCTTGCGGATAGTTAAGCACCGACAGCTTGTTGGCCTTGGCGAAATGCAGGATATAGCTGAACATCTCCGGATGGAGCTGTTCGACCGAGGGATCGATCGAGACGCACTTGATGCCGTTGATGGTGAGGGGGTGCAGTAAGGGCGAATAGTTGATGCGGTGATCACGCCCATATTTGGACAGGGCGCCGCACATGCGCTCCGCCCAGTCGCTCGGCCGGAATTGGCGCCCGTCGGTGGTGATCCCCTCGATGATGATTCGCTCAGACATGCTATCTACGACGGCTGTGGAGCCGTAAACTTTAATTGCCGCGCATCATCGCATAATTCCCCCGACATTTGTAGTGTCGCAGGGAAAGTCGTCTTGAATTTCACAATAATTCACCATTCATGCGTCGGGCCATTTCACGATGTGAATGATGAATTTAGGCTTTGTCATTTCATCCCCGCGCAGAATATAATCCCGAGTTTAGATATCGAAAATTCATGCCCGTTGCGGGTAATCGAGCAGGGGAGACAGTGTGTGGAATTGACCGGTGCCGACATTCTGGTTCGTTGTTTGGCAGACGAAGGCGTCGACTATTTGTTTGGCTATCCTGGCGGGGCGGTGCTGCATATCTATGATTCGCTCTACAAACAGGACAAGGTCAATCATATCTTGGTGCGCCATGAGCAGGCGGCCACCCATGCGGCCGATGGTTATGCGCGCTCGACCGGCAAGCCCGGCGTGGTGCTGGTAACCTCCGGCCCCGGCGCGACCAATGCCGTGACCGGCATCGCCACGGCCTATATGGATTCCATTCCGATGGTGGTGATCACGGGCCAGGTCCCGACCAGCCTCATCGGCAACGACGCCTTCCAGGAGGTCGATTCGATCGGCATCACGCGCCCCTGCGTCAAACACAACTTCCTGGTCAAGGATGTCAAAGATCTCGCAGTCACGCTGAAAAAGGCCTTTTACATTGCGACGACCGGCCGCCCCGGCCCCGTGGTCGTGGACATCCCTAAGGATGTCACCGCGGCCAAGACCGAGTACCACTATCCGAAGAAGGTCGAGATCCGCTCCTATAACCCGACCACCAAGGGTCACCCCAAGCAGATCAAGCGGGCGGTGGAGCTGATGCTTTCGGCCAAGCGCCCGATGATTTACACCGGCGGCGGTGTGATCCTGGACGATGCCTCCAAACAGCTCGTGGAGATGACGCGGCTGCTGGGCTATCCCATCACTAACACTCTGATGGGCCTGGGCGCCTATCCGGCCTCCGACAAGCAGTTCCTCGGCATGCTGGGCATGCACGGCACTTATGAAGCCAATATGGCGATGCACCACTGCGATGTGCTGATCGCCATCGGTGCGCGCTTCGATGACCGCGTGACTGGCAACGTCAAGAAATTCTGCCCGGACGCGCGGATCGTCCATGTCGACGTGGACCCCTCGTCGATCTCCAAGAACGTGAAGGTCGATGTGCCGATCGTCGGCACCGTCGGCAGCGTGCTCAAGGAGATGCTGAAGATTCTCAAAGAGGAAGGCGGCGCGCCTGACAAGGAGGCGCTTGCCGCCTGGTGGAAGCTGATCAGTGAATGGCGCGCGATGAACTGCCTGAAGTATGAGCAGAGCAGTGAAGTGATCAAGCCGCAATACGTCGTGCAGATGCTGCACAAGGTGACCAAGGGGGATGCCTACGTCTGCTCGGATGTCGGCCAGCACCAGATGTTCGCCGCGCAGTTCTACGGCTTCGACAAGCCGCGCCGCTGGATCAATTCCGGCGGCCTCGGTACAATGGGCTTCGGTCTGCCGGCGGCGATGGGCGTGCAGTTCGCCTTCCCGGATGCCAAGGTGGCGTGCGTCACGGGCGAGGGCAGCATCCAGATGAATATCCAGGAGCTCTCGACCTGCAAGCAGTACGGATTGCCGATCAAGATCGTCAATCTCAATAACCGCTATCTGGGCATGGTCCGGCAGTGGCAGGAGTTTTTCTACGACCGGCGCTATTCCATGTCCTACATGGACGCCTTGCCGGATTTCGTCAAGCTCGCCGAGAGTTACGGCCATGTCGGCATGCGCATCGAAAAACCCTCTGATGTCGAAGGGGCGCTGATCGAGGCCTTCAAGCTGAAAGACCGCTTGGTGTTTCTGGACTTCATCACCGATCAACAAGAAAACGTCTATCCCATGATTCCTGCCGGTGCAGGTCTCAATGAAATGATTTTGGTGTAACTATGCGGCACATCATATCGATACTCCTGGAAAACGAGTCGGGTGCGCTGTCGCGCGTGGTAGGGCTGTTTTCGGCCCGCGGCTACAATATCGAATCGCTGAGCGTGGCGCCGACCGAGGACCCGTCGCTTTCACGCATGACGATTGTCACGCGCGGGTCGGACGAGATCATCGAGCAGATCGTCAAACAGCTCAACAAGCTCATCGAGGTGGTCAAGCTGATCGATCTCACCGAAGGGGCGCACATCGAGCGCGAGATGATGATGATCAAGGTCGGTACCTCCAACGGCAACGCCCGGGAAGAGGTCAAGCGCCTCGCTGATATCTTCCGCGGCCGCATCATCGATGTCAGCGATGAGACCTACACCATCGAGCTGACGGGCACGGGCGACAAGCTGGATGCCTTCATCAGCACCCTGGGCGAAGTCCCGATCCTGGAGACCGTTCGTTCGGGGGTGTCGGCCATCTCGCGCGGACCCAAGGGGTTGGGTCTATAGGTTTTCGGGGACTGGGAGTTCCCGGTCCAATTCAAGTTTTGATATTCACTTAAGTTAGAAGGAAGAGCTTCAATGGCACTGAACATTTATTACGACAAAGACTGCGACATCTCGCTGATCAAGAGCAAGAAGGTCGCGATCATCGGCTATGGCTCGCAAGGCCATGCTCATGCCTGCAACCTGAAGGATTCGGGCGTGGATGTCGTGGTGGGTCTGCGTCCGGGTTCGGCGACGGTCAAGAAGGCGGAAAACGCCGGTCTGAAAGTGGCGTCGGTCCCCGAAGCGGTGAAATCCGCCGATGTGGTGATGATCCTGACCCCCGATGAATTCCAGTCCGTGCTGTATCGCAACGAGATCGAGCCGAACCTGAAGAAGGGCGCCACCCTGGCCTTCGCCCACGGCTTCAGCATCCTTTACAACCAAATCGTCCCGCGCGCCGATTTGGACGTGATCATGATCGCACCCAAGGCCCCGGGTCACACGGTACGCAATGAATTCGTCAAGGGCGGCGGCATTCCCGATCTGATCGCCATTCACCAGAACGCCTCCGGCAATGCCAAGAAGCTGGCGCTCTCGTATGCCTCCGCCATCGGCGGCGGCCGCACCGGCATTATCGAAACCACCTTCAAGGATGAGACCGAGACCGATCTGTTCGGCGAACAAGCCGTGTTGTGCGGCGGCGCGGTCGAGCTGGTCAAGGCCGGATTCGAGACCCTGGTGGAAGCCGGCTATGCGCCGGAAATGGCCTATTTCGAGTGTCTGCACGAACTCAAGCTCATCGTCGACCTGATGTACGAGGGCGGCATCGCCAACATGAACTACTCGATTTCCAACAATGCCGAGTACGGCGAATATGTCACCGGCCCGCGCGTGATCAACGAGCAAAGCCGCGCGGCGATGCGCGAGGCGCTGAAGAACATCCAGACCGGTGAATACGCCAAGCGTTTCATCCTGGAAGGCCAGACCAACTATCCGCAAATGACGGCGATGCGCCGCTTGAATGCCGCCCATCCCATCGAGCAGGTAGGTGAGAAGCTGCGCACCATGATGCCGTGGATCACCAAGATCGTGGATAAGAGCAAGAACTGATCTTGCTTTAGGTAATGATGTAAAGGGGGAGAAGCCAAAGGCTTCTCCCCCTTTTGCATTCCGGCCGATGGATTGAAGAGACTGGCAATATCCAGCGCGCTGTACCACAATAGGCCGCACAAAAGACAGAGCTCACAGGGGCGATATGACGGACCAAGAACCTACACAGCAGACCGAAATCAAGCAGCGCAAGGGTATCTATCTATTACCCAATCTGTTTACTACGGCGTGCCTGTTCTCGGGGTTCTACGCCATCGTCGCGGCCATGCACAATCGTTTCGAGGCTGCCGCCGTTGCCATCTTCATTGCCATGGTCATGGACGGTCTCGATGGCCGGGTGGCGCGCCTGACCAATACGCAAAGCGCCTTTGGGGCGCAGTACGACTCGCTGGCCGACATGATTTCGTTTGGCTTGGCGCCTGCCTTGGTCATCTACGTCTGGGCGCTTTCGGGCCTGGGCAAGCTCGGCTGGCTGGCGGCCTTCGTCTATACCGCGTGTGCGGCGCTGCGCCTGGCGCGCTTTAATATCCAGATCGGCGTGGCGGACAAGCGCTACTTCACGGGGCTGGCGAGCCCGGCGGCGGCGGCGGCCGTGGCGGGCTTGGTCTGGCTCGGCCATGACTGGCAGTTCTCGGGCAAAGGGGTCATGATCCTGGCCTTTATCGTCACCCTCGGGGTCGGCTTCCTGATGGTGAGCACCTTCCGCTATCGCAGCTTCAAGGACATTGATCTCAAGGGCAAGGTGCCGTTTGTAACCGTGCTCATGGTGATGCTGATCTATGTCTCGATCGCCATGGATCCGCCCACTGTATTGTTCTCGATCTTCCTTGCCTATGCCTTGTCCGGCCCCGTCCTGATGCTGATCGCCTGGTTCCGCGGGCGCGATAAGCGCGGTTCGCCGGAGGATTCCGACGAGGATGATGAAAAGACGGCCTGAGGCTTGGCAACGGTAGGTGAAGACGCTATAGTCTCAGTCAAGACACTGGTTATTCTTGAGCCTCACATGACTCATTACAACGTAAACCCATCTCGCGCCCGCCATGCGCATCCTGCGCAGGACTTTGCGCGTTCTTCCTCGCTTCTTTCCTCTCTGCTGCGACTGCTGCCGCTGTGCGGCGAATAATCCTTTCTTCAATTCATTTTTATACGCCGGCAATGCGCCAACAGACGCCGGGTCTGGCATTGCAGAGATAACAGGAATTTTTTCGGAGCAGCATTATGAAAGACAAATTGATCATATTCGATACCACTTTGCGTGACGGCGAGCAGAGTCCGGGCGCGTCGATGACCAAAGAGGAGAAGGTGCGCATCGCCAAGGCCCTGGAACGCATGCGGGTGGATATCATCGAGGCCGGATTCCCGCGGGCCAGTCGCGGTGATTTCGAGTCGGTGCAGGCGGTTGCGCGTGAGGTGAAAGACAGCACGGTGTGTGGCCTGGCGCGCGCGCTGGACGCCGACATCGACGAGGCGGGCGCGGCCCTTAAGGGGGCGAATTCGGCGCGCATCCACACCTTCATCGCGACCTCGCCGATCCACATGCAGATGAAGCTGCGCATGACGCCGGACGAAGTGGTCGAGCGCGCGGTTGCCGCCGTGAAACGCGCACGCCAGCATACCGACAATGTCGAATTCTCGCCGGAAGACGCCGGACGTTCCGAACTGGATTTTCTCTCCCGCGTGATCGAGGCCGTGATCAATGCCGGCGCGCGCACCATCAACATCCCGGATACCGTTGGCTACAATCTGCCGCACCAGTTTGGCGAATTGATCCGCAAGCTGATCGAACGTGTGCCGAATTCGGACAAGGCGGTCTTTTCCGTACATTGCCATAACGATCTGGGTTTGGCGGTGGCCAATTCACTCGCCGCGGTAATCAATGGCGCGCGGCAAGTGGAATGCACCATCAACGGTCTCGGCGAGCGCGCCGGCAATGCCGCGCTCGAAGAGGTGGTGATGGCGGTGCGCACCCGCCGCGATATCTTCCATTGCGACACCACGCTCGACACCACGCAGATCATGACCTGCTCACGGCTGGTCTCCAGCATCACCGGCTTCCCGGTGCAGCCGAACAAGGCGATCGTCGGGGCCAACGCCTTCGCCCATGAATCGGGCATCCATCAGGATGGCGTGCTCAAGAGTCGCGAAACCTACGAGATCATGCGCGCACAGGATGTCGGCTGGGCCGCCAATCGCATGGTGCTGGGCAAGCACTCCGGGCGCAACGCCTTCCGCTCGCGGATGGAGGAGCTGGGGGTGGTGTTCGCTTCCGAGGAAGAGCTCAATGCGGTGTTCACGCGCTTCAAGGATCTGGCGGACAAGAAACACGAGATCTACGACGAGGATCTCCAGGCCCTGGTGACCGATACCAATATCCAGTCCGAGAACGAGCACATCAAGCTGGTGTCGTTGAAGGTTTGCTCCGAGACGGGCGAGACACCTTGCGCCCGCGTAACGCTCGCCATCAACGGCGATGAGTGTTCAGGCACTTCCGACGGCAGCGGCCCGGTCGATGCCACCTATAAGGCCATCGAGTCGCTCGTCAACAGCAGGACCGAGCTGCAACTCTACTCGGTCAACAACATCACCAGCGGGACGGATGCGCAGGGCGAGGTCACGGTGCGGCTGGAGAAGGCCGGGCGCATCGTCAATGGCCAAGGGGCAGACACCGACATCGTGATCGCCTCCGCCAAGGCCTATGTGAATGCGCTCAACCGCATCATGGCGCCGGAGGAGCGCGCCCACCCGCAGGTGTGATACAGCCATGTTGAGCGAACGGCAGCTGCGTTATCTTACCGCGATGGGGATCCCGGCATGGCAAGCGCGCCATGCCGCGGATCACTCGCTCGTGGAGGAGACTGCCGAGGTTTCTGCATCGATCGAAGAACCGGTTGCCACACACTTGGAAGCACATCCGCAGGTCCAGCCAGAGTCGACCGTCTCCCAAGGTGCGCCTGTCCTCATCGATCCGAGCCAGCTGGATTGGCCGGCGCTCCAGGAGGCGGTGCGGACTTGCCAGGCATGTCCGCTGGCGCAGACTCGCACGCAAACCGTGTTTGGTGTGGGCGACCCGCAGGCGTCGTGGATGTTCGTGGGCGAGGCGCCGGGTGCGGAAGAAGACCGTCAAGGCCTTCCCTTCGTCGGCCGCGCGGGGCAATTGCTGACGGCGATGATCCAGGCCATGGGCATGAAGCGCGAGGAGGTGTACATCGCCAATATGCTCAAGTGCCGTCCGCCCGGCAATCGCGATCCTCGCCCCGAAGAAGTGCACCAATGCGAGGGATATCTGAAGCGCCAGGTTGCTTTGGTCCAACCCAAGATCATGGTCGCGCTGGGCCGGATCGCGGCGCAGAACCTGCTCAAGACCGATGAATCGCTCGCCAAGCTGCGCGGCAAGGTGTTTCGATACGGTGATGCGCAGATCCCGCTGGTCGTGACCTATCACCCGGCCTATTTGCTGCGCAATCCGGCCGACAAGGCCAAGGCGTGGCAGGATCTGTGTTTTGCCACGCACGTGGCCAAAGCGCAGAAATAGGGCATGGACGCGCCGTTGACTGCCATCGTGCCGATGTCCCAAGGAACCTTGCGTCCGATGCACGAGGCGGATCTGCCGACGGTAACGCGCCTGGATGCGGCGGCCTACCCCTTTCCCTGGACCGAGCAGATCTTCCGGGATTGCATGCGTGCCGGCTATCTCTGCTGTGTCTATGAAAAAGAAGCGTTGATCCTCGGCTACGGCGTGCTGGCCTTGGGCGCGGCAGAGGGGCATATCCTGAATCTGTGCGTCAGTCCCGAACATCAAGGGCGCGGTATCGGCCGGGAACTCCTGCTGTATTTGATCGATGTCGCCAAGGCCAACAAGATCGAGACGCTGTTTCTCGAAGTGCGCATCTCCAATGACGTCGCACGCCACCTCTATCATCGCGTCGGTTTCAACGAGGTCGGTATCCGCAAGGGCTATTATCCTGCAACCGATGGCCGTGAGGACGCCATGGTGCTGGCCCTGGCCTTGACGCATGACTGACGCACCCAAACTCCCTCCCGCTATCTTCCTGATGGGGCCGACGGCCTCCGGCAAGACCGATCTGGCCGTGCGCCTGGTGGAGTATTTGTCATTCGAGATCATCAGCGTCGACTCCGCCATGATCTACCGGGGGCTGGACATCGGCACCGCCAAGCCTGATACGGCGCTCCTCGCCAAGGCGCCGCACCGGTTGATCGACATCCTCGATCCCGCCGAAAGCTATTCGGCGGCCGATTTTCGCACTGACGCCCTGCGCGAGATGGCGGAGATTACCGCGCAGGGCAGGATTCCACTCTTGGTCGGCGGGACTATGCTGTATTTTCGGGCGCTGCAATATGGGCTGTCGGATCTGCCCGGCGCCGATGCCGAGGTCCGGGCCGCGCTCGAGCAGACCGCGCGCGCGCAGGGTTGGCAGGCCATGCACGCGCGGCTGGCGGCGGTCGATCCCGTCGCCGCCGCGCGCATCCACCCGAATGATCCGCAACGCATCCAGCGTGCCCTCGAGGTGTATGAAATCAGCGGGCGACCGTTGTCGGCGTGGTTTTCCGAACAACCGTCGTCGCAACTGCCTTATCGGATCATCAAGATCGCCTTGGTGCCGGGTGAGCGCCAGATCTTGCATGAACGAATCGCCCGCCGGTTTGAGCTGATGCTGGAACTGAGCCTGATCGACGAAGTTCAGCGGTTGCGCCAGCGCGGAGACCTGAATCTGAGCCTGCCCTCGATGCGGGCGGTCGGCTACCGGCAGGTCTGGGAGTATCTTGACGGAAAGTTCGACTATAATGTCATGAAAGACAAAGGAATAGCGGCGACCCGGCAATTGGCCAAGCGTCAAATCACCTGGATACGCTCGGAGACAGGGGTGACGTGGATCGATCCATTGTTACCCCAGTTTTCCGATAGGGCATTGAAATTCTTGGAAGACGCCCTCAACTAGTGATATGGTGGATTTGGTTCGCTCGAATATTTTTAAAGAACAGTTAAAGCTTTACAGCAAAAGGCCCGATGCTAGCGGGGCTGCGGATGTGGATGTTTTCGAGTACCGGCGGCTTGGCTTAGACTAATTATAAGAACGATTAGGAGGCTCAAATGAGTAAAGGGCAGTCATTACAAGACCCTTTTTTGAACACACTTCGTAAAGAAAAGGTGCCTGTATCCATCTATCTGGTCAATGGAATCAAGCTTCAGGGCCAGATCGATTCGTTTGATCAATTCGTGGTCGTGCTGAAAAACAGCGTGAACCAGATGATCTACAAACATGCCATCTCGACCGTCGTCCCTGCCCGTAATGTCAAGATGACCGGGCAGGCTGGCGGACCCGAGGAGTAATGTTTTATCGGTAGTTTGATTATACCCGCGGAGATCGCTCGTGTTTGAACGCCCGAAGGGGGGCGAACGCGCCGTACTTGTGCATTTGGACATCTCACGAGTGCAGGGCAAGGAAGACCTGGAAGAGTTCCGCGAGTTAGTCATCTCGGCTGGTGCAGAGCCGGTGGCAATCGTCACCGGCAGCCGCACACATCCTGACCCCAGGTATTTTGTGGGCAGTGGCAAGGCCGAAGAGGTGGCCGCCGCCGTTGCCGCCGAAAAGGCGGAAGTCGTCCTGTTCAATCATTCCCTGACACCCGCCCAGGAGCGCAATCTCGAACGCTTGTTCCAATGCCGCGTGCTGGATCGCGTTGGATTGATCCTGGATATCTTCGCCCAGCGCGCCCAATCGCACGAGGGCCGATTGCAGGTTGAGCTGGCCCAGTTGAAGCACATGTCGACACGCCTGGTGCGCGGCTGGACCCACTTGGATCGCCAGAAGGGCGGTATCGGAATGCGCGGGCCGGGTGAAACCCAGCTCGAGACTGACCGCCGCTTGCTCGATGAGCGTCTGAAGCAGTTGACCAAGCGCCTCGAGAAGGTCCAGCGCCGACGGGACGAAAGCCGCAAGGCGCGGAAAAAGGCTGAGTTGCCTCTCGTGTCCCTGGTGGGTTATACCAATGCGGGCAAATCCACCTTGTTCAATCACCTGACCGGTTCCGAGGTGTACGCGGCGGACCAGTTGTTCGCCACGCTCGATCCCACCCTGCGCCGGGTGGGGCTGCCCAATGGCGCGACGGTGATCCTGGCCGATACCGTTGGTTTTATCCGGCATCTGCCGCATGATCTGGTGGCGGCCTTCAAGTCGACACTGGAGGAAACGCGCACCGCCCACCTGTTGCTGCATGTCATCGATGCACATTCGGCCGAGCGCCATGAGATGGTCGAGCAGGTCAACGATGTGCTCAAGCAGATCGAGGCGCATGAGGTGCCGCAGATCCAGGTGTACAACAAGATCGATCTGCTCGCGGGGGAGACGCCCCATGTCGACCGTGGCGAGGATGGCAAGATCACCCGCGTGTGGCTCTCGGCAAGAACGGGCCTGGGCGGTGAACTGTTGCTGCAAGCCATCGCCGAGCATTTCCGGGAGCCCAAGGTACGCCAGCGCTTGTGTCTGCCGCCCTCGGCAGGCCGCATTCGCGCCAGGCTCTTCGCCTTGGGCGCGGTGCAGGAGGAGCGGGTCGATGAACGGGGTGATCTATACCTGACCATAGAGCTGGATCAACATGACTGGCGAAAGCTGACCCATGAACCCGATTTCTGTCCGGAGATGGTGCTGGCGGACAGCAATGGATTAAATGTTGCGATGACGGGAGAAGCTCCCTAAAATTCAACTCTATCGATTCAAGCATGTGTCACCAACAATTTCTCAAACATACAAATAACGGAGCGATCAATGGCCTGGAATGAACCGGGTGGCGGTAAACAAGACCCTTGGGGCAGTCGTGGAAGCAATCAAGGCCCTCCCGATCTGGACGAGATCATCCGCAAGATGCAAAGCAAGCTGGGCGGCATTTTTGGCGGTGGCGGTGGCCGCCGCTCCGGCGCAGGTGAAGGCGCGGGCGGCATTGCGGGCCTGATTATCGCCGTATTGATCGGCTGGATCATCTATGACTCGACTTACATCATCCAGCCTGCCGAGCGCGGGGTGGTGACGATCTTCGGTGAATATACCAAGGAGCTGCAGCAAGGTATGAGTTTTGTCCCGCCGCGGCCGATCGGCAAAGTGGTGCGCGTGGATGTGGATCAGATTCGCAGCATCGAGATCGGATACCGGACTGATGCAGCGGGGCAGAGCGAGGCGCAGGCGCGTGAAGCCTTGATGCTGACGCAGGATGAAAACATCGTCGACATCAAATTGGCGGTGCAATACCGGGTCAAAAGCGCCAGTGATTATCTGTTCAATCTGCAAAATCCCGATGACACCTTGCGCGAGGTCACGGAGAGCGCGCTGCGCGAGATCGTCGGCAAGAGCACCATGGATTTCGTGTTGACCGAGGGCCGCCGGGAAATCGCCGAGCGCGTGCAGGAGCTGTTGCAGAATGTCATGGATACTTACAAGTCCGGGATCATCGTCACCAGCGTCAACCTGCAGGATGCGCAGCCCCCCGAGCAGGTTCAGCACGCCTTTGCCGATGCAGTGAAGGCGCGCGAGGACGAGCAGCGCTTCAAGAACGAGGCCGAGGCCTACGCCAACGACATCATTCCCAAGGCACGAGGCGCGGCAGCGCGTCAACTCGAAGAAGCCAATGCGTACAAGTCGCGGGTGACCGCCGAAGCCGAGGGTTCGGCCAATCGCTTCAATCAGATTCTGACGGAGTACCGCCGCGCGCCGGAAGTCACGCGCAAGCGCCTGTATTTGGAAACCGTGCAACAGGTGCTCGCCAATTCCAGCAAGGTCATGGTTGCGGCCGAGGGCGGCAACAATCTGATCTATCTGCCGCTCGATCGCCTGATGGGGAGAGAGCCGGCGGCAAGTTTTGCGGCACCGCAGCTGCCCGCGCCCGCTCAGGAAGAGGCGCAACCCAAAGTGGATTTTCGCAGTCGTGATGCCTTGCGCAGCCGAGGAGAACGTTAATGGGCCAGAATAAAGGCATGGTATTTCTTGTCGGAGTCGGCGTGTTGGCCCTCATCCTGTCGTCGACGTTGTATACCGTCGAGCAACAACAGACCGCGATCTTGTTCCAGCTCGGTGAGATCAAACGCGATGACTTGCAGCCCGGTCTGCACTGGAAGCTGCCCGTCATCAACAATGTGCGCAAGTTCGACGGGCGCATCCAGACTATGGATGCCCCGCCCGAGCGCTTTTTGACCAGTGAGAAGAAGAACGTCATCGTCGATGCGTTTGTGAAATGGCGCATCTCCGATGTCTCGCGTTTTTACACCTCCACCGGCGGCGGCGATGTGAAGAACGCCAATCTGCGCTTATCGCAAATCATCAAGGACGGTCTGCGCGATGAGTTCGGCAAGCGCACCATTCAGGAGGTGATCTCGGGCGAACGCAATCAGATCATGGATGTGCTGACCGTCAAGGCCAACAAGCAAGCCGAGGAGCTGGGTGTGCAAGTGGTGCAGGTGCGCATCCGGCGCATCGATCTTCCGCCCGAAGTCAGCACGTCGGTCTTCCAGCGCATGGAGGCCGAGCGTCAGCGCGTCGCCAAGGACCTGCGCTCCAAGGGTATGGAAGCGGCCGAACGCATTCGCGCCGAGGCCGACCGTGATCGGACGGTGATCCTGGCCGAGGCCTTCCGCGATGCGGAACAGCTGCGCGGCGAAGGCGATGCCAAGGCCTCCGAGATCTATGCCAAGGCCTATGATCGGGATCGGGAGTTTTACGCGCTGTACCGCAGTCTCGAAGCGTACCGGGCCACCTTCCAGAGCAAGGATGACATTCTGGTGCTGGATCCGAAATCCGAGTTCTTCAAATATCTGGAAAGCGCGTCCGGCAGATAATCAGCAAGTCGCCCGCAAAACCGCCGCGAGTCGTCCTGTTCGATGTGGATGGCCGCGGCGGTCTTGCGTACGGGGTGCGCAATGTGGAGCAGAACATGTGGGATGATTTGTTGGCGGCCTTTGCCCTGATGCTGGTGCTGGAAGGGATGCTCCCGTTTCTGCGCCCGGAGGCGATGCGTCGGGTCTGGATTCAGATGGCGGGCATGGACAATCGCGCGCTGCGCATCGCCGGTTTGCTCAGCATGTTGGTCGGTGTCGTGCTGCTGTATGTGGTCAGATAGAACTATCGGCGCTCGCGTGCAACGGGTTATCATATCCCGCTCAAACAGGCTTTCATCGAACAATGACTGAAGATTTCATGAACACTCGCTGGCTGTTGCCGGAAGGCGTCGAGGAGCTGACTCCTCGGCAAGCGGAATATCTGGAGCACTTGCGTCGCCGGCTGCTCGATCTGTTTCACAGTTATGGCTATGAGCTGGTGATGCCGCCGCTGATCGAATTCATGGATTCGCTCAGTGTCGGCACCGGCAACGACCTCGATCTGCAAACCTTCAAGATCATCGATCAATTGACGGGACGGCTCATGGGGGTGCGCGCCGATATGACGCCTCAGGTTGCCCGCATCGACGCCCATCAGCTGCGCCGCGAAACGCCAACCCGCCTCTGTTACATGGGCACGGTGTTGCATACGCGTGCCGAGAGCCAAGGCGGCTCGCGCACCCCGCTGCAAGTGGGAGCGGAACTCTATGGGCATGCCGGCATCGAGAGCGATGTCGAGGTGCTGGACCTGATGCTGGAGATGATGCGCCAGCTTGGCATTCGCAACATCAGTGTGGATCTCGGCCATGTCGGCATCTTTCGCGGCCTGTCGCATCAAGCCGGTCTTTCGGCAGCGCAGGAACAGGCGCTGTTCGAGGCCCTGCAACGCAAGGCCAAGCCGGAGATCGTCGCTTTCCTGGCTTCGTTGAATACTGCCGGACCTGTCTCCGACATGCTGATCAAGCTGGCGGATCTCAACGGCGGCCCCGAGGTGCTGGCGCAGGCCCGCGCGGTGCTGGTGCAGGCCGATGCCTCGGTGCACCAGGCCATCGATTCGTTACAACAAATCGCCGAGCGTGCCCGGCGCCGAAATAGTGATGTGGATATCCACTTTGATCTGGCGGAATTGCGCGGATATCACTATCATACCGGCGTTGTTTTTGCCGCCTATGTGCCCGGTTGCAGCCAAGCGGTGGCCAAGGGCGGCCGTTATGATTCGATCGGCGCGGCGTTTGGCCGGGCGAGACCGGCCACGGGATTCAGTGCGGATCTGCGCGAGCTGATCAAATGGGTCGATGCCAAGCCTGCCGCGGTGCAGGCGATCTATGCCCCGGTCGGCGAAGATCCCGCCCTGTGGGCTAAAATTCAAAAATTGCGTGCCTCTGGCGAGCGTGTCATCGAGGCCTTGCCAGGGCAGCAAGGCAGTGCGAAAGAGATGGGTTGCGAGCGGCAGTTGGTGTGCCAAGCCGGCCAGTGGAACGTCGTTGAGATAGAGACCAAATAAATGGGTAAGAATGTCGTCGTTATCGGCTCCCAATGGGGAGATGAAGGCAAGGGCAAGATTGTCGATCTGCTGACCGACCAAGCCTCGGTGGTTGCCCGCTTCCAGGGCGGACACAATGCCGGCCACACCTTGGTGATCGGCGGCGAAAAAACCGTATTGCACCTGATCCCCTCCGGCATCCTCCG
Source organism: Pseudomonadota bacterium (assembly GCA_040752855.1). Classification (GTDB taxonomy): domain Bacteria; phylum Pseudomonadota; class Gammaproteobacteria; order RBG-16-57-12; family RBG-16-57-12; genus JBFMHP01. The sequence continues at coordinate 62,449 of JBFMHP010000027.1, forward strand.
CGACCACGTTCAGTGCTTGATCGGTAACGGCGTGGTACTGGCGCCCGATGCGTTGCTCAAAGAAATCAAAATGCTCGAAGCCAAGGGTGTGCCGGCCCGCGAGCGATTGGTCATCAGCGAAGCCTGCCCCCTGATCCTGCCTTTTCACATCGCCCTCGACCGTGCGCGTGAAACCGCCCGTGGCCAGAAGGCCATCGGCACCACCGGCCGCGGCATCGGCCCGGCGTATGAAGACAAGGTTGCGCGCCGCGCCCTGCGCGTCAGTGACCTGTTCCACCGCGAGCGTTTCGCCGCCAAGCTTGGCGAGGTGCTGGACTATCACAACTTCGTCTTGAAGAACTACTTCAATGCCGCGACGGTCGATTTCCAGCAGGTGCTGGAGGAGGCCTTGGAGCTGGGCGAGACGATCAAGCCCATGGTTGGCGATGTCACCGAACTGCTGTATCAATACGGTAAGCGCGGCGAAAGCGTCTTGTTCGAAGGGGCGCAGGGCACCTTGCTCGATATCGACCACGGCACCTATCCGTATGTGACCTCATCCAACACCACCGCCGGGGGTGCGTGCACCGGCACGGGCGTCGGCCCGATCAATCTCCATTATGTACTGGGCATCACCAAGGCCTATACCACGCGTGTGGGCGCGGGTCCGTTCCCGACCGAGTTGTTCGATGAAATGGGCGAACATCTCGCAACCCGCGGTCATGAATTCGGTTCGACCACCGGACGCGCGCGCCGCTGCGGCTGGTTCGACGGCGTGGCGTTGCGCCGTGCCATCCAGATCAACAGCATCACCGGATTGTGTGTGACCAAGCTCGATGTGCTCGATGGACTCGACGTCATCCGTCTGTGCGTCGGCTACGAGGTAGACGGTCAACGCCGCAACACGCCTCCGGCCGGTGCCGACGCCTTTGCCGAGTGCAAACCCATCTATGAAGAAATGCCCGGCTGGAAAGAATCGACCGTGGGCATCACACGCTACGAAGACCTGCCGCTCAATGCGCGCAAATATCTGGAGCAGATCGCCGCGATCACCGAAACCCCGATCGACATCATTTCCACCGGTCCCGATCGCGCGCAGACTATTACCTTGCGCCATCCCTTTGCCGCGTAATCAGTCGCTAATTGTTTAAGAGTTAAGAGCAGGTATAGCCATGGGTGCACAGTGGAAAGCAAAGGGTAAAGAAGCCGCCGCCAACGCGAAAGGCCGGTTGTTTACTAAGCTGGCCAAGGAGATCATGGTCGCTGCGCGTGCCGGCGCCGATCCCGACATGAATTCACGGTTGCGGCTGGCGATCGAGCAGGCAAAAAAGGCCTCCATGCCCAAGGATACCCTCGAGCGCGCCATCAAGAAGGGCGCGGGGCTGCTCGATTCTGGTGTGAGTTATGAAAAAGTCATCTACGAAGGTTTCGCGCCGCACCGCGTGCCCGTGATCGTCGAGTGTCTGACCGACAACGCCAACCGCACCATCTCCAGCATGCGCGTCCTGTTCCGCAAGGGGCAGCTCGGCTCTTCCGGCTCGGTCTCCTGGGATTTCGACCATCTCGGCATGATCGAAGCAACACCCGATAGCGCAGGTGCCGATCCTGAAGTCGCTGCCATCGAAGCCGGCGCGCGCGATCTTGAGCCTGCCGAAGACGGCGCCACGCTATTTCTCACCGATCCCTCCGATTTGGATGCCGTATCCCGCGCCCTGCCGGCGCACGGCTTTGCCGTCCAGTCTGCACAACTTGGCTACCGTCCCAAGAATCCCGTCACGCTGGGCGAGGCGGAGCGCGCGGAGGTCGAGGCCTTCCTCGAAGCCATCGATGCGGACGATGACGTGCAGAACGTCTACGCGGCGCTGGCTGGATAGATTGGCGGCCTGTAATTAATTCTCTTGCACCTGCAACAGTTTGGGTCACCTTCTCTGAAGGTGATCCAGCTCAGCTCCATCGTTTCCGTCCTTTTAGTCACTTGCGCTATACCAGTGTGCCTTCATCTTGACAGGCGCGCCGTGTGGTCTAGGCTTTAGTCCCTTCTCGATGTTTCAACTGCCCAATCTCCTGATTTAAGGAGGACTTTGTATGAAGATGACGATCGAAATGCCCATCGTTTCTGAGTGCGCTGTCAGAGAGTGTGCCTATAATGTCAATGATGGCTGCCATGCCCGCGCGATCACCATTGGTGATGGGGTGCACCCCGGATGTGACACGTATCTTGGCGCTTCCTTGCACACACGAAACAGCAAACAGACTGCGGGTGTCGGCGCGTGCAAGGTCAGCAGCTGCTGTCACAATGATGATTATGAATGCGGCTGCGATAGCATCCATGTCGGTTACGAAAAACGCACGGCCTGTTGCATGAGTTTCGAGGCGCGTTGAACAGCGAGGGGATTCGTCTCCCGCTGTGCTGGAAGTATTCGAATCTGTCTTATTACGATTCAGGTGCGAATCATGCACGATTAGTTGCTTCACATGCGCGCCTAAATCGTAATTTCAGCCATGCTGAGATCTCCCACGCTTTGACTCAAATGTTGCCCCCTAAGTTTTGCCTTTTGGGTTCAGCGAATGCGCCGCATGCGGTATCATGCGATCTTACTTTCAGTGATGCGGTGGTGAAGATGGGTAACAACCAATTTGATCAGGTGCGGGCGATTGAGTGGCTGGAGCAGGGCGTGCTGCGCCTGCTGGATCAACGCATCTTGCCGTTGGAGACGGCCTACCTGGATTACAGCGATGCCACGGCCGTGGCACGCGCGATCACCGACATGGTGGTGCGCGGGGCGCCGGCCATTGGCATCAGCGCGGCCTATGGCATCGTGCTGGCGGCGCGGGCGCGTTTTGCGCAGGATGGCGAGGGCTGGCGCCGGTCCATCGAGCAGGATCTCAAGTGTCTGGCCGAATCACGGCCGACGGCGGTGAATCTGTTCTGGGCCATCGAGCGCATGCGCCGTGCGATCGCCGCGCTCCCAAAGGGCAATCCCTATGAAGCCCTGCTGGCCGAGGCCAAGGCGATCCATCGTGAGGATGTCGCGTCCAATCATCGCATGGGCGCGCTGGGTGCGGCGTTGATTGAGCATCCATGCGCGGTGCAGACCCACTGCAATGCCGGTGCATTGGCTACCGGCGGTTACGGTACCGCGCTTGGGGTGATCCGCGCCGCTTACGCTGCGGGCAAGATCACCCGCGTTTATGCCGATGAAACCCGCCCCTGGTTGCAGGGCGCGCGGCTGACTGCCTGGGAGATGGTGCAGGAGCAGATCCCAGTGACGCTGCTTGCCGATGGCGCCGGTGCGCATCTGATGAAACAGGGGGATATCGGCTGGCTGATCGTCGGCTCGGACCGTATCGCCGCCAATGGGGATGTCGCCAATAAGATCGGCACCTATCAGGCGGCGATCGCTGCCAAATATCACGGCGTGAAGGTGATGGTGGTCGCGCCCACCTCTACGGTCGACATGTCGATCGCCAGCGGTGCGGACATCCCCATCGAGACACGTCCCGCTGCCGAGGTGCTGGGTCTGGCGGGCAAACAAGTCGCGGCCCCGGGCGCCGCCGCCTGGAATCCATCGTTTGATGTGACCCCTGCAGCGCTCGTTGATGCAATCGTCACCGAGAAGGGGGTGGTGCTGAATCCGACGCCGGAGAAGATGCGGGGGTTGATGGGAGGCAAATGAACCAGACAAACACCTCGCCGTGCATGTGATGGGTTTCGCTACGCTGCACCCATCCTACCTCGATCCTCAAGATTCAACCCTCTTTCAGCGCCCCTGAATTCGATTCTGGGGCGTTTTTTTTGGGGTGCAGTGGGGGTGATCGGTATGGTAGGATTGATATCTTTAATTCCATCAAAAAAGCCCGCAGTCAAATCACAATATGGAAACATTCGCCAAAGAAGTTCTCCCGGTCAATCTCGAAGAGGAAATGAAGCAGTCCTACCTGGATTATGCGATGAGCGTAATCGTCGGGCGGGCGCTTCCCGATGTGCGCGACGGTCTCAAACCCGTGCATCGCCGTGTGCTCTACGCCATGTCGGAGCTGGGCAACGACTGGAACAAGGCTTACAAGAAATCCGCCCGCGTGGTCGGGGATGTGATCGGTAAATACCATCCGCACGGCGATACGGCGGTGTATGACACCATCGTCCGCATGGCGCAGCCGTTTTCGTTGCGTTACATGCTGGTGGATGGGCAGGGGAACTTCGGTTCGGTCGACGGCGATTCCCCCGCCGCGATGCGTTATACCGAAGTGCGCATGGCCAAGATCGCTCACGAGCTGCTTGCCGATATCGATAAGGAAACCGTCGACTTCGTCCCCAACTACGACGAATCGGAAAGAGAACCTGCGGTCTTCCCGACCCGGCTGCCGAATCTGCTGATCAATGGCTCCGCCGGTATTGCCGTCGGCATGGCGACCAATATCCCGCCGCACAATCTCACCGAGGTCATCAACGGCTGCTTGGCGCTGGTGGATAATCCCGCCGTCGATATCGCGGGGTTGATGGAACATATCCCGGGTCCGGATTTTCCGACCGCCGCCTTCATCAACGGCGCGCGCGGCATCCACGAGGCCTATCACACCGGCCGCGGCCGCATCTACGTGCGCGCGCGCAGCCATATCGAAACTGACGAGAAAAGCGGCAAGCAATCGATCATCGTTACCGAGCTGCCGTATCAGGTGAATAAGGCGCGTCTGCTCGAAAAGATCGCCGAGCTGGTCAAGGAGAAAAAGATCGAAGGCATCACCGAGCTGCGCGATGAGTCCGACAAGGACGGCATGCGCATGGTGATCGAGCTGCGCCGCGGCGAGGTGGCCGAGGTGGTGCTGAACAATCTCTATCAGCAGACCCAGATGCAGAACGTGTTCGGCATCAATATGGTCGCGCTGGTCGACGGCCAACCGCGCACGCTGAACCTGAAAGAAATTCTTGAAGCCTTCCTGCGCCATCGCCGCGAAGTGGTCACCCGTCGCACCATCTTCGAACTGCGCAAGGCGCGCGAACGGGCGCATATCTTGGAAGGTCTGGCCGTGGCCCTGGCCAACATCGATCCGGTGATCGATCTGATCAAGAAGGCGCCGAGTCCGGCCGAGGCCAAGGTGGGGCTGGTCAGCACGCCATGGGCCCCGGGCGTGGTGGTCGACATGCTTTCGCGTGCCGGCGCTGATGCCTCGCGCCCTGAAGAACTCGGCGCGGAGTTTGGTCTGCGCGATAACAAGTATTATCTGACCGAAGTGCAGGCCCAGGCGATCCTGGATCTGCGCCTGCATCGCCTAACCGGGCTGGAGCAGGAGAAGATCATCGAGGAGTACAAGGAACTGCTCGAGAAGATCGATGATCTGCTCGATATCCTCGGCAGCGACACCCGTCTGATGCAGGTGATCCGCGATGAGCTGATTTTGATCCGCGATCAATACGGCGATGCGCGTCGCACCGAAATCCTGATCACGCATCTGGATCTCACCCTCGAAGATCTGATCACCGAGGCGGAAGTGGTTGTGACCCTGTCGCACGAAGGCTATGCCAAATCACAGCCGCTGGCCGATTACCGCGCGCAGCGCCGTGGCGGCAAGGGTAAGGCGGCCACCACGATGAAGGAAGAAGACTTCATCGATAAGCTGTTCATCGCCAACACGCACGATACGATCCTGTGCTTCTCCAGCCGCGGCAAGGTTTACTGGAAGAAGGTCTACGAGCTGCCGCAGGCCAGCCGCGCCTCGCGCGGCAAACCGATCGTCAACCTGCTGCCGCTGGAGGAAGGCGAGCGCATCAACGCCATTCTGCCGATCCGCGAGTTCGAGGAAAACAAATACGTCTTCATGGTCAGCGCGAGCGGCGTGGTGAAGAAGACCTCGTTGCAGGATTTCTCGCGCCCGCGCGCCAGTGGAATCATTGCGGTGGAGCTGCGCGAGGGCGATCAGCTGATCGGCGTGGACATCACCGACGGCAGCAAGGACATCCTGCTGTTCACCAGCAACGGCAAGGCCATGCGCTTTAACGAATCCGAGGTGCGCCAGATGGGACGCACCGCCTGCGGCGTGCGCGGTGTGAAGCTCGCCGATGATCATCAAGTGGTATCGCTGATCGTTGTCTCCGATGGCGGCAGCATCCTCACCGCCACCGAGAATGGCTACGGCAAACGCACGCCGGTCGAGGATTATCCCTGCAAGGGCCGCGGCGGCCAGGGCGTGATCTCCATCCAGACCAGCGAGCGCAACGGCAATGTGGTCGGCGCGGTGCTGGTTACCGATGAAGATGACCTGATGTTGATCAGCAACGCCGGTACCCTGGTGCGCACCCGTGCCGCGGAAGTTTCGGTGATGAGCCGCAACACTCAAGGCGTGCGCTTGATCAATCTGAGTGCGGGTGAAAAACTGGTCGGGGTCGGGCGCATCATGGAGCCGCAGGAGGAAGGTGAGGGCACCGAGGCAGGAGGCGAGGAATAATCTGTCTTAACTTTAGTTTCAGCATCATTCAAAGACAGGACTGTTAGGTTCCCTCCCCCTTGATGGGGGAGGGCTAGGGTGGGGGTGAAAAACGCCGAGGATGATCAGCTGCTTCACCCCCATCCCAACCTTCCCCCATCAAGGGGGAAGAGGCTTAGACGGTGGATTTATTGTCGGATTGATACATTGAAGGGGAGAGAGGTCCATGTCACGCGTATATAATTTCAGTGCCGGCCCGGCCGTATTGCCCGAAGCCGTTCTCCAACAGGCGCAGCAGGAGATGCTGGATTGGCGCGGCAGCGGCATGTCGGTGATGGAGATGAGCCATCGCGACAAGGAATTCATGTCGATCGCTACCGAGGCCGAGGCCGATCTGCGCGCGGTGATGAACATCCCCGCCAATTACAAGGTGCTGTTCCTGCAGGGCGGTGCGTCGAGCCAGTTCGCGATGGTGCCGATGAACCTGCTGCGCGGCAACAAGAAGGCCGATTACATCAACACCGGTGATTGGTCCAAGAAGGCGATCAGCGAAGCCAAACGCTATTGCCAGGTCAATGTCGCGGCGAGCACCGAGGCGGGCAATTTCACCACGGCCCCCAAGCAGTCTGAACTCAAGCTCAGCAGTGATGCGTCCTTTGTGCACTACACCCCTAACGAAACCATTCGCGGCGTCGAGTTCGACTACATTCCCGAGACCGGCGGCGTGCCGCTGGTGGCGGACATGTCCTCGAACATCCTCTCGCGTCCGATCGACGTGACTAAATTCGGCGTGATCTATGCCGGCGCGCAGAAGAACATCGGCCCGGCGGGATTGACGGTGGTGATCGTGCGCGAAGACCTGATCGGCCAAGTGATCGACGGTACGCCGACCATGTTCGACTACAAGATCCACGCCGAGAACGAATCTATGTACAACACGCCGCCGACCTATGCGCTATACATTGCGGGCCTGGTGTTCAAGTGGCTCAAGGACAATGGCGGTCTGACCAAGATGGCCGAGATCAACCAGCGCAAGGCCGCCAAACTCTATGCGGCGATCGACGGCAATCCCTTCTACAAGAATCCGGTCGAGAAGCGCTGCCGCTCATGGATGAACGTGCCGTTCACGCTGGCCAATGCCGATCTGGACGCGCCTTTCCTATCCGAAGCGAAAAAGGCCGGGCTGGTCACGCTCAAAGGGCATCGCTCTGTCGGCGGCATGCGCGCGAGCATCTACAACGCCATGCCGGAGAGCGGGGTCGAGGCCTTGGTGAGTTTCATGGCGGATTTCGCGAAGCGTAACGGCTGAAGCATACGGGGTGATCGAACGGCGACGAGTTGTTATTCCCCTTACCCCAGCCCTCTCTCACGCAGGGAGAGGGAGTTGAAAGGGGCGCCACGGATCTTTCATTGACGAACACAACGGCAAGAAAGGAAGGGCACGATGTACAAGATACTCACGTTGAACAGCATCTCGGTCGCCGGGCTGGAGCGCCTGCCGCGCGATAAATACGAGATCGCCTCCGAGATCCAGCATCCGGATGCGATCCTGCTGCGCTCTTTCAAGATGCACGATATGGAGATTCCCTCGACGCTCAAGGCCGTCGGGCGCGCGGGAGCGGGGGTGAACAACATTCCGGTCGACAAGATGAGCCAGCGGGGGATTCCGGTATTCAACGCCCCCGGTGCCAACGCGAACGCAGTTAAAGAGTTGGTGGTCGCCGGGATGCTGCTTGCTTGCCGCAACATCTGTCAGGCGTGGGACTTTACCCGGCGCCTCGAAGGCGACGATAAGACCTTGAGCAAGCTGGTCGAGGACGGCAAGAAACGCTACGCCGGCTTCGAGTTGCCGGGGCGCACGCTGGGTGTGATCGGCCTGGGCGCGATCGGGCGCAATGTCGCCAACTGCGCCGTGGCGCTCGGCATGAAGGTCATCGGTTTTGATCCCGGTTTGACGGTGGAAGGCGCCTGGCAGTTGTCCTCCAACGTGCAGAAGGCAGGCAGCATCGATGAAATGATCGCCAAGGTGGATTTTCTCACGGTGCATGTGCCGCTGCTTGATGCCACGCGCAATATGATCAGCGCCGAGCGCATCGCGCGCATGAAGAAGGGCGCGGTGATACTGAATTTTTCGCGCGATGGAATTGTCGATGAACCGGCGACGGTGCAGGCACTTTCCGCGGGCAAATTACATGCGTATGTCACCGACTTCCCGAACAAACAGGTGCTGGGACACGAGAAGGTGATTGCGCTGCCGCACTTGGGCGCATCGACCGAAGAGGCCGAGGACAATTGCGCCATTATGGTGGCCGAGCAGGTGCGCGATTATTTGGAGCACGGCAATGTGCGCAACTCGGTGAACTTTCCCGAGGTGGTCATGCCGCGCACCGAGGGTTATCGCATCGCCGTGGTCAACAGCAATGTGCCGAATATGGTGGGGCAGATCTCCACCGCCATGGCGCGGGCGGGATTGAATATCATCGACATGCTCAACAAATCGCGCGGTGATTTGGCGTATACCTTGATCGATGTCAATCAACCGGTCACGCCGGCTTTGATCCAGACGATGGCGTCGATCGAGGGCGTGTTGGCGGTGCGCAGTTTATAGGTTAGGTGTAGTGGTTTCATGAGTAACGAAGACAAATTACAGTCGATCCGCCAGCGCATCGATGCGCTGGACGAGCAGATCCAGGATCTGATCAATCAGCGTGCGGCGTGCGCCGAGGAAGTCGCGCGTATCAAGAACTCAAGCGGCGCGGCGGTCAATTATTATCGACCGGAGCGCGAGGCGGAGGTGTTGCGCAGGGTGAAGGCGCGCAATCGCGGGCCGTTGTCGGCTGAAGAAATGGCGCGGCTGTTTCGCGAGATCATGTCGGCGTGTCTTGCGCTGGAACAACCGATGCAGATCGCCTTCCTCGGCCCGGAAGGCACCTATACCCATGCCGCGGCGCTGAAACATTTCGGCCATTCGGTGAACACGGTGCCGATGGCGACCATAGACGAGGTGTTCCGCGAGGTCGAGGCCGGCACGGTGCATTACGGCGTGGTGCCGGTGGAAAACTCTACCGAAGGCGTGGTCACGCACACCTTGGACAAATTTTTGAGTTCGCCGCTGAACGTTTGCGGCGAGGTGTTGCTGCGCATCCATCACCAGTTTCTGGCCACGCAAACCGATCGCAGCCGGATCAAGAAGATCTATTCCCACCAGCAATCGTTGGGCCAGTGCCGCGAATGGCTCGATGCCAATATGCCCCATGCCGAGCGCATCGCCGTGAGCAGCAATGCCGAGGCGGCGCGCCTGGCCGCGCAGGACGATACCGCCGCGGCCATCGCCAGCACGACCGCCGCCGAGATCTACGGCTTGCAGATCCTCGCCGCCAACATCGAAGACCAGCCGGACAATACCACGCGCTTCCTGGTGATCGGCCGGCCCACCGTGCCCGCCGGCGGGCACGACAAGACCTCGTTGCTGGTCTCCACCGGCAATCGCCCGGGCGCATTGTTTCAATTACTCTCGCCCTTGGCCGAACATGGACTGTCGATGACGCGCATCGAATCGCGCCCGTCGCGCCAAGGCTTGTGGGAGTATGTCTTTTTTATCGACATCGAAGGCCATCAGGCCGATTCAAAAGTCGCTCTCGCCCTCGAGGCCCTGAAGCATAAGGCGGTGACGCTGCGTATTCTGGGGTCGTATCCGAAGGCCGTGATCTGATCCCTTTCACTGGAAGTATTTCTAATGAGCCGTTTTACCGATTTTGAATCCGTGGCGCAGGCCGGCGTGCGCGCCCTCACACCGTATCTGCCCGGCAAACCGTTGAGTGAACTCGAACGCGAATTCGGCATTACCGATGCCGTCAAACTCGCCTCGAATGAAAATCCGCTCGGCATCAGCGCGAAGGCGCGGGCGGCGGTCGAGCGCGCGGTGGGGGATCTCGCACGTTATCCCGACGGTGGCTGCTTCGAGATCAAGGCCGCGCTGGCCAAGCGGCTCGGCGTGGCGGCGGAGCAGATCACCCTGGGCAACGGGTCTAACGATGTGCTGGACTTGATCGCGCGCGTGTTCGCCGGTCCCGGTGATGAGGTGATCTTTTCCGAACACGCCTTCGCGGTGTATCCAATCGCCACCCAGGCGGTTGGGGCCACGGCGGTGGTGACACCGGCCAAGGACTGGGGTCACGATCTGGCGGCGATGCTTGCTGCGATCACCCCGCGCACGCGGTTGATTTTCATTGCAAACCCGAACAACCCCACCGGGACTTGGTTGAAGTCGGATGAATTGCAGGCCTTTATCCAACAGGTGCCCGAGCGGATTCCAGTGGTGGTAGACGAGGCGTATTTCGAGTATGCTCGGTACCCCGCAATGGGCGCGGCGGACTATCCGGATGCCCTGGCCTGGGTCGAGCGCCATCCGAATCTGATCGTGGCGCGCACCTTTTCCAAGGCCTATGGGCTGGCGGGGTTGCGCCTCGGTTATAGCGTCGCGCATCGCACCATCGCCGGCCTGATCAATCGCGTGCGTCAGCCGTTCAATGTGAACTCGCTGGCACAGGTCGCGGCATTGGCCGTGCTGGGGGATGCAGACTATTTGCAGCAGGGCTTAATGCTCAACGCCGCTGGCATGCAACAGCTCACGCGCGGATTCGAGGCACTGGGGCTGGACTATATCCCGTCAATCGGGAATTTCGTGTGTGTCGATGTCGGCCGGCCGGGCGTCGAGGTCTATAACGCTCTGTTGCGCGAAGGGGTGATCGTGCGGCCGGTAGCCAATTACGGCATGCCGCGCCATCTGCGCGTGAGCATCGGATTGGAGCGGGAAAATGCGCGGTTTCTTGCCGCGTTGGGCAAGGTGTTGGCGGCCTGCTGAAAAAATGGTTTTCAGTCCCTTCTCCCTCAGGGAGAAGGTTAGGATGAGGGGATAATCAGGCTGTTTATGGTGAGTTTATCCCCTCACCCCGGCCCTCTCCCTGGGGGAGAGGGAGTGTTTCAGCCAGCGTTAGGTTTTGAACTTAAAGTAATCGGGAAGCGAGATCATGATCGTCATCATGAACAGTGGCGCCACAGACGAACAAGTCATGGCGGTCGAACAAAAGGTCCTGGCCATGGGTATGCAGGTGAACGTCTCGCGCGGCGTGGCGCGCACCGTGGTCGGGTTAATCGGTGATGAGACCAAGGTCGATAAGGAGCTGCTCGAGGCGCAACCCGGCGTCGAGAGCGTCATTCGCGTGATGAAGCCCTACAAGATCGTCTCGCGTGAGTCGCATGCCAAGGACACCGTCATCGATATCCGCGGCATCAAACTCGGCGGCAAGGCGGTGCAGATCATCGGCGGTCCGTGCTCGGTGGAAACGCCGGAACAAATGGCCGCCTCGGCCGCGGGCGTGAAGGCGGCCGGCTGTCGCCTGATGCGCGGCGGTGCCTTTAAGCCGCGCACCAGTCCGTATACCTTCCAAGGGCTGGGCGTCGATGGCCTGCGTCTGCTGCGCGAGGCGGCCGATGCCCAAGGGTTGCCGATCGTCACCGAATTGATGGATGTGCGCCAGCTCGACCAGTTTCTCAAATACGATGTGGATGTGATCCAGATCGGCACTCGCAATATGCAGAACTTCGATCTGCTCAAAGAAGTCGGCCGCTTGCAGACCCCCGTGGTGCTCAAGCGCGGGATGTCCGCGACTATCAGCGAGTGGCTGATGTCGGCGGAATACATCGCCGCCGGCGGCAATCACAACATCATCTTTTGCGAGCGCGGCGTGCGCGGTTTCGAGACCGCCTACCGCAACATGCTCGATGTGACGGCGGTGCCCGTGCTCAAGCGCGAAACTCATCTGCCGGTGATCATCGATCCGAGCCATGCCGGCGGCAAGGCCTGGATGGTGCCTGCACTCGCCCGCGCCGCGATCGCCGCCGGGGCCGACGGTCTACTCATCGAGATGCATCCCAAGCCGTGCGAGGCGTGGTGTGATGCCGATCAGGCCCTGGACCCCAAGCAGCTCAAGGACCTGGTGGTCGAGCTTGGCGCCATCGCTAAGATATTGGGACGCGAGCTGGGTTAGTCCGCACGCATGATCGGACGCCTGACCATCATCGGTGTGGGGCTGATCGGCGGCTCGCTGGCGCGCGCGCTGAAACAGGCCGGCGCCGTGCGGGAGATCGTCGGCTGCGGACGCGATGAGGCCGAACTGCGCAAGGCGGTGGCCCTCGGGGTGATCGATCGTTATGAGCTGGCACCGGCCCGTGCCGCAGCCGGTGCCGATGTGGTGGTACTGGCGGTGCCGCTCGGGGCGATGGAGCCGGTGATGCAGGCCCTCTCCGGCGCACTCGCCCCGCACACCGTGTTGACCGATGTCGGCAGTGCCAAGGGCAGCGTGGTGGACGCCGCACGCAAGGTATTCGGTGTACTGCCTGCCGGATTCGTCCCTGGCCATCCGATCGCTGGCACGGAAAAAAGCGGCGTCGAAGCCTCCTTCGCCGAACTCTTTCGCCGCCGCAAGGTGATCATTACGCCCTTGGAGACTTCTTCCGAGCCGGCGATCAGCACCGTGGCCGCGATGTGGTCGCACACCGGCGCGCAGGTGGTGGAGATGAGCGTGCAGCATCATGATCATGTGCTGGCGGCCACCAGTCATCTGCCGCACGTGCTGGCCTACGCCCTGGTCGATAGTCTGGCGCGGCTGGATGAGACCTCCGAGATCTTTCAATTCGCCGCCGGCGGCTTCCGCGATTTCACCCGCATCGCCTCGAGCGATGCCCAGATGTGGCATGACATCTGTCTCGCCAACCGCGATGAAGTCCTCGCCATGCTGGAACTCTATCAGCGCGAACTCGGCAGCTTCACCGAACTGCTGCGCGCCGGCGATTCGAGCGCCATTTTAGAGATCTTTTCCCGCGCCAAGCTGGCGCGCGACCACTTTACCCGATTGATCAGTGAATAATAGGTTTTAGAGCCATGAGTTCAGTTACGTTTCAAGTCCAAAACGGCGGCCAATTGCAGGGCCGTATCCGCGTGCCGGGCGACAAGTCCATCTCGCACCGCACCATCATGCTCGGGTCGATCGCCGAGGGCGTGACCGAGGTGACCGGTTTCCTCGAAGGCGAGGATGCCCTGGCCACGCTGAACGCCTTCCGCGCCATGGGCGTGAAGATCGAAGGGCCGGACAACGGCCGCGTAGTGATCCACGGCGTGGGCATGCGCGGACTCAAAGCGCCCGCCCAGGCGCTGGACCTGGGCAACTCCGGTACCTCCATGCGCCTGTTGGCGGGATTGCTCTCCGGTCAGAATTTCGCTGTCGAAATGATCGGTGATGAGTCGCTTTCGCGCCGCCCGATGCGTCGCGTCACCGTGCCGCTCACGGAGATGGGCGCGGTGGTGGAAACCACGGAGAAGGGCACACCGCCGCTCAAGCTCAAGGGCGGGCAGAAACTCAAAGGTATCGATTACGTCATGCCGGTGGCCAGCGCACAGGTGAAGTCTTGTTTGATCCTGGCGGGCCTGTATGCCGCAGGCAAGACCTGCGTGACCGAGCCGGCGCCCACGCGCGACCACACCGAGCGCATGCTGCGCGCCTTCGGCTATGAGGTGGAGGTGACGGGCAATCGTGTTTGCGTGCTGGGCGGCGGCACGCTCAAGGCCTGTCGAATCGAGGTGCCGGCGGATATCTCCTCGGCGACCTTCTTCATGGTCGGCGCGGCCATCGCACCGGGCTCCGATGTCGTGCTGGAGCACGTCGGCATCAATCCCACACGCATCGGCGTGATCAATATCCTGCAGGGCATGGGCGCCGACCTCACGCTGCAAAACGAGCGCTGGGTGGGCGGCGAGCCGGTGGCCGACATCCGCGTGCGCGCCAGCCGTCTCAAGGGTATCGAGATCCCGGAAGACCAAGTGCCGCTCGCCATCGATGAATTCCCCGCGCTGTTTGTCGCCGCTGCCTGTGCCGAAGGCCAAACCGTGCTGCGCGGCGCCGAGGAGCTGCGCGTGAAGGAGAGCGACCGTATCCAGGTCATGGCCGACGGCCTCAAGGTCCTGGGCGCCGACGCCCAACCCACGCCGGACGGCATGATCATCCGCGGCGGCCGCCTGGGCGGCGGGGTCGTCGAGAGCCATGGGGATCATCGCATCGCCATGTCTTTCGCCATGGCGGCCTTGCGGGCCGGTGGCTCGATTACCATCCGGGATTGCGCCAACGTCAATACCTCGTTCCCGGGATTCGTCGCACTGGCGAGACAAGCCGGGCTGAAAATATCCGCATAAGGGACTGGCATTTCCGGCGGCTGGTGTATAATGCCGCCGACTTGAAGGTCTGGGATGAGGTGAGGTAGTTCATGAATGACAAGTACGGAAATTCAGCGGTTCCGGTGATTACCATCGATGGTCCCAGCGGCGCCGGCAAAGGTACCATCGGCCGCCTGCTCGCCAATGCCCTGGGGTGGGCGTTTCTCGATAGCGGCGCGCTTTACCGTCTCACGGCGCTGGCCGCGCAGCATCACAACATCGCCCTGGACAATGAAGGCGCGGTCAGCACGCTCGCCGCGCATCTGGACGTGGAATTCGTGGCGAAAGAAGGGGCGGCCGAAACCGTGATCCTGCTCGAAGGAGAGGATGTCACCAACGCCATCCGCACCGAGGAGTGCGGCCGCGCCGCCTCAATGGTCGCGGCGCTGCCGAGTGTCCGCCAGGCGCTGCTCGACCGCCAGCGTGCGTTTCGCGAGCCCCCGGGCCTGGTCGCCGACGGGCGCGATATGGGCAGTGTGGTCTTCCCCGATGCCCCCATGAAGGTGTTTTTGACCGCCAGCGCCGGTGCGCGGGCCCAGAGACGCTATAACCAGTTGATGGAAAAGGGGTTGTCTGCTAAGCTTGCCGATCTTCTGGATGATATCCAAAAGCGCGACGAACGCGACCAGAGCCGAAGCGTCGCGCCGTTGCAAGCGCCGCCCGGGGCCTTGATGTTGGACACTACCGATATGACCATCGATGAGGTAGTGACTTGGTTGAAGGCGCAGTGCCGGCAACGTCTGGGAGTAGACCCTAAGTAACAGTAACAAGGTTAGGCCTCCGTTTTGTGAGGCCTGTTTGTTTAACCAACCGCGGCGCAAGCCGTTTAGCATCTGTCTCCTGTCTCAAGGGGACAAAGGAAACACCAATGGGCGAAAGCTTTGCTGATCTTTTTGAAGAGAGTTTAAAAGTTGTTGAAATGGAACCGGGCGCCATCCTCAAGGCGACGGTGGTACGTATCGGACCCGAAGTGGTCGTC
Organism: Pseudomonadota bacterium; assembly: GCA_040752855.1. Taxonomy (GTDB): domain Bacteria; phylum Pseudomonadota; class Gammaproteobacteria; order RBG-16-57-12; family RBG-16-57-12; genus JBFMHP01. The sequence continues at coordinate 78,099 of JBFMHP010000027.1, forward strand.
GTCAACGCCGGATTGAAATCCGAAGGCGTCATTCCCCGCGAGCAGTTCTACAACGAACGCGGCGAACTCGAAGTCGCCGAGGGTGACGTGATCGAAGTCGCGCTGGACAGTCTCGAAGACGGTTTCGGTGAAACCCGTCTGTCCCGTGAGAAGGCGCGCCGCGCCCAAACCTGGATCCGCCTCGAAAAGGCCTGCGAATCAGGCGAAATCGTACAAGGTGTCATCACCGGCCGCGTCAAGGGCGGCTTTACCGTCGAGCTGGGCGACATCCGCGCGTTCCTGCCGGGCTCGCTGGTCGACGTGCGTCCCGTGCGCGATCCGAGCTACCTCGAAGGCAAGGATCTGGAATTCAAGGTCATCAAACTCGACCGCAAGCGCAACAACGTCGTGGTCTCCCGCCGCGCCGTGGTCGAATCGGAGAGCAGCGAAGAGCGTGATGCTCTGCTCAAGAGCCTGGAAGAAGGCAAGGTCGTCAAGGGTATCGTCAAGAACCTGACCGATTACGGCGCGTTCATCGATCTGGGCGGCGTCGACGGTCTGCTGCACATCACGGATATGTCGTGGAAACGCATCAAACACCCCAGCGAGATGATCACCGTCGGCGACGAAATTTCAGTCAAGGTGTTGAAATTCGACCGCGAGCGCAACCGCGTATCCCTGGGCATGAAGCAACTGGGCGATGATCCGTGGAGCGATGTAGCCCGTCGTTATCCGGTTGGCACCCGCCTGTTCGGCAAGGTCACCAATCTGGCCGATTACGGCTGCTTCGTCGAGCTGGAGAGCGGTGTTGAAGGTCTGGTTCACGTCTCTGAAATGGATTGGACCAACAAGAACATCCATCCCTCCAAGGTCGTGCAGGTGGGCGATGAGGTCGAGGTCATGGTCCTGGAGCTGGATCAGGACCGCCGCCGCATCTCCCTGGGCATGAAGCAATGCCAGCCCAATCCGTGGGAGGCCTTTGCCGCCACGCACAACAAGGGTGACAAGCTCAGCGGCCGGATCAAGTCGATCACCGATTTCGGTATCTTCGTCGGTCTGGACGGTGGTATCGACGGCCTGGTGCATCTGTCGGACATCTCCTGGAACGAAGCCGGCGAGGAAGCCATCCGCAAGTTCAAGAAGGGTGATGAGGTCGAAACCATGATCCTGTCCATCGATCCCGAGCGTGAGCGCATCTCGCTGGGCATCAAGCAGATGGAAAAGGACCCGGTCTCCAACTTCATCGCTGAACACGCCAAGGGCAGCATCGTCTCCGGCGTGGTCAAGGAAGTCGAGGCCAAGGGCGCCGTGGTTGAACTGGAAGAAGGCGTGGAAGGCACCCTGCGTGCCGCCGATCTTTCCCGTGAACACGTGGAAGACGCACGTTCCGTCCTGAAGGTCGGCGAGCGCATCGAAGCCATGTGCATGGGGCTGGATCGCAAGAACCGCACCGTGCTGCTGTCGATCAAGGCTAAAGATGGCGCGGAAGAAGCCGAAGCAATGGAAGGTTATCAACGCAGCGCCGAGGCTTCCAAGCCTACCCTGGGCGACCTGATCAAGGAACAGATGGGCAGCAAGGACTAAGCAGGTGAAAGTCGGGCTTGGGGAACATGAAGGTCCCCAAGCCTGTTTCAAACCATAGGAAGTGCCAAGATGACGAAGTCGGAATTAATCGAGATCATTGCACGCAAGCAAACTCAACTGGCTTATAAAGATGTCGAGCTTTCCGTCAAAACACTGATCGAGCAGATGGCGCAGGCGCTGGCGACCGGGGATCGAATCGAGATCCGCGGCTTCGGCAGTTTTTCCCTGCATTTCCGTCCGCCGCGCATCGGGCGCAATCCCAAAACCGGCGATGCGGTGGCCTTGGCGGGAAAGTATGTGCCCCACTTCAAACCGGGCAAGGAATTGCGCGACCGGGTGAATGAAACCGCTGGCCACGTTCCAATCAAGCCTCATTCGAATTCCGAAGACGATTAAACCTTGCGAAGGCATCGTCGAGAAACGGCATCGGTGCAAGCCCTGCCGTTTTTTTATTTTGTGGTTGACCATTCAATAGAAGTCGATATGCTCCTCCTGTAGTCACTCTCGGTGCGGTCGGTCATCATGAAGCAGATACTTATCTTAGTCCTGAGCGTGCTGGTCCTCCTTGCGGGCCTGGGATTTTCTTTGCTTAACGCTGATAAGGTCGTGCTCAATTATTATTTCGGTCAGGCGCATCTGCCCCTGTCGATCATGTTGGTGTCGGCATTGGTGATCGGGGCGCTGCTCGGGGTGATGGTCAGCCTTGGAGCCATCTTCAAGGCCAGGCGGGAGATGCGCAGGCTGCGCAAGGAGCTCAAGCTCAAAGAGAAGGAGATCATTGGCCTGCGCGCCCTTCCGGAGCAGGACAGGTAATACTTCAGCACGATGGGTATCGAGATACTTTTGATTCTGTTACCGCTTGCCGCCGCATCAGGCTGGTGGATGGGATGGCGCAGTGCTTTGCGCAGCAAGGCCGGATCGGCCAAACCGCTGTCTGCGGAGTATTTCGCGGGGCTTAATTACCTGCTCAATGAGCAGCCCGACCGCGCCGTTGATCTCTTTACCCGGATGATCGATGTGGACAGCGACACCATCGAGGTGCACTATGCGCTGGCTACACTCTTTCTCAAGCGCGGGGAAGTCGATCGCGCCATCCGCATCCATGAAAACCTCATCGCCCGCCCGACCCTTACCCAGCAACAACAGCATGAAACCCGGTTTCGGTTGGGCAACGATTATCTGCGCGCCGGCATGCTGGACCGCGCCGAGGGGATTTTTTCCGATCTGGTCAATACGCCCGAGCATGCTGCGGCCGCGCGGCATCATTTGCTCGAGATCTATCAGCGGGAAAAGGACTGGGGCAAGGCAATCGCTACGGCCGAGCGTCTGAAAAAATACAAGGGCGCCGATCTCAAACATCTCATCGCCCATTACTTTTGCGAACTGGCTTGCCAATTCGTGGAGCGCGGCGATCATTCCAAGGCCGGCGAACTTTTGCAGCAAGCCTTGGCGAACGACCCGCGGTGTGCCCGCGCCAGCATTATGGAGGGCGATCTCACGAAGAAACTCGGCCAGGCCGAAGCGGCGATCCTGGCGTATCAACGCGTCGTCCGGCAGGACCCCAGTCTGATGCCGGAGATCCTCGAGCGATTGGTGGCGTGTTACCGCGCGATCGGCAAGCTTGAGGAGGGATTTGTGCGGATACACGAGATTCACGCCGTTCACCCCGGCATTGGCGGCGCCCTGATGCTCATGCGCTTGGGGCGCGAAGTGAACCGGGAACAGGACGGGCGGCGGATACTGCGGGATTACCTGCGGAAGGAGCCCTCGGTGGCCGGCGCGCTCGCGCTGCTTGAAGCCGCTGGCGGCGAGACCGAGGTGTTGAGTGATGTGTGTGAGATTCTGAAACGGCTCGGGGCTCGTGACGTCAAGTATTGTTGTCATCACTGCGGGTTTGCCGGCCAGCGCTTGCACTGGCAATGTCCCGGCTGCCAATCGTGGGACACGATTCGCGCGGTTTGAATGAGTGGAGAAATTTCAAGTGAGTGGTAATGCGAAAGATGCGGCGCGGATCGTTGTCGCGCTGGATTATGCGGAGGCGCGTGATGCGCTGGAATTGGCGGCGAAACTGGATCCGCAGCGCTGCCGGGTGAAGGTTGGCAAGGAACTGTTCACCCGCGCCGGCCCGGCGCTGGTCGAACAGCTGATGCAGCGCGGCTTCGATGTGTTTCTGGATCTGAAATTCCATGACATTCCCACTACCGTGGCCAAGGCCTGTGCGGCGGCGGCCGATCTGGGCGTGTGGATGGTCAACGTGCATGCCCTGGGCGGGCGCCGCATGATGGCGGCGGCGCGCGAAGCGATTGCCGCATGCGCGCACCAGCCAATACTCATCGCAGTCACGGTGCTCACCAGTATGGGCGAGGAAGATTTGCGTGAACTCGGGTTGACGGTCAGTCCGCAGGAGCAGGCGCTCAAACTCGCCGCGCTTGCGCGCGCGGCGGGCATGGACGGCGTGGTCTGTTCAGCGCAAGAAGTGCGCAGCCTGCATGCGGTATGGCCCGCGGCCTGTTTGGTGACGCCAGGCATTCGGCCCGCGTGGTCGCAACCGGGTGATCAGGTGCGCGTGATGACGCCGCGCCAGGCCATGGCGGCCGGCTCGAGTTATCTGGTAATCGGTCGGCCGATCACCGCGGCGGCCGATCCGCTGCAGGCGCTCGCGCGCATCGAGGAGGAACTTAAGGAACCTCTGATTTAGCGGTTCTGTGGGGCCGGGTGCCGAGAGAATTTCCGGATTCAATGTTCAGTTTTTGAGAGCCGAATGAATTCGCTTGACGGCATTCGATGATATTTGTACTGTCTATCTGCGGCCGCGGGCCGCAAGCGTAAATCGAAAATGACATGGAATAAGGAGATAGGTCATGAAGATGATTCGGATGTTGTTGGTTGGACTCGTATTGATGCTGCCTCTGACTGCATGGTCCGAGGTGAAGGTGAACATCAATACCGCCGATGCCGCGACCCTGGCGGAGCACGTCAAGGGCGTGGGATTGAAAAAGGCCGAGGCGATTGTGCAGTTTCGCAACGAAAACGGTCCGTTCAAGTCAGTGGATGATTTGGCGAAGGTGAAGGGTATTGGTGAGGAAATCGTCGAGAAAAATCGTGCGATTCTCGCAGTTAACAATAACAAATAATTAGTATTGTTGTACCATTGAGGCCGGACAGTGTCGAACT
>JBFMHP010000028.1:0-39195 GCA_040752855.1 Pseudomonadota bacterium
CGCCGGGGTCGCGGCGGCCGCGGGAGTCGGGGGAGGGTCGCTGCCCTGGCCGCAGGCCGCGAGCGTCAACAGGCTGATGCCGATGCAGAGGATGCGCGTAGTTTTAGTCATGTTTGGGCTTCCGCTCAGTGCTCGCCCCGGCGGCCGACGGGCTTGGCGTGGGGGCGGCGGCGGGTGGCTGCGGCGAGACTTCAAGCTTGTCGACCTCCGCGCCGGCGGACGGCTTGAACTCAGGATTGTCGATATTGAGCTCGTATTTGGGCGTTTTGAACGGTTTGTTCACCGGGTCGGCGTCTTTGGCCAGACGGAAGCCGATCCACTGACGCTTGTAGAAGGGATGGTTGCCGCTGCGCTGCGTGACGCGCAGCAGGCGCGGGATGTAGTCCCAGGCGGCGCCTTTGTACGTGCGGAAGTCTTCGCCGAAGTCCTGGTACTTGCCGGTATCCGGGCCGATCGGGTCGATCTGCTCCTCGGGGGTGAAGACGCCGTATTTGTCGTACACCCACTCCCACAGGTTGCCGCTCATGTCATAGAGGCCGAGGGCGTTGGGCTTTTTCGTGGCGACGGGATGGCTGGTCTGATCGGCATTGTGCAGATACCAGGCATAGTCGCCGACCTCTTCTTCCTTATTGGTGCCGGCCCAGCGGATCTTCTTGCCGCGCTCGCGGGCGGCGAATTCCCATTCGGCCTCGGTCGGCAGGCGGTAGCCGGCGCCCGGGTTGATCTCGTTGAGGCGGCGGACGAACTCGCGGATCTCGGCCCAGGAGACGCGGTCGACCGGGTGGTCCGGGCCGATGAACATCGACGGGTTGTAGCCCATGACCTTTTCCCACTGCGCCTGGGTGACCTCGGTCACGCCGATGTAGTAGTCGGAGACGGTGACCTTATGCACCGGCACTTCGCCGGCGAAGCCGTCGTTGAAGGTATCGCCCATGTCAAAGCTGTCGCCCTTGATGAAGAGGAACTGCATGCCGGTGGTGGGCTCGGTGTGGGTCTTGGCCGCGGCGGCCGCGCTATCCTGGGCGTTTTCAGCCCGGTCGGAGCAGCCGGCAAGCATCATGAGTATCAGGCATCCAAGCAACAGGCAGCCCGCGCCGTTCAGCCGGCGGGCGGGAGATGTCGGGAGAATATGGTTCACGGCAGGTCATTCCTTAATAAAGGCAGAATGTGAAGGAGGGATGATGCGCGCGGCAATCCGGATGACAGCGCGCTCCGCGAGTCGCGCGCCGTGCAGACCGGCCCCCCGATAGACGAGTAGTTTAAACACGATCCGGCGAATTTGTTAAGCGGAATGTCCCGGGTTTATTTCCGGTTGCGAAACTTGGACTGGATCTGATTGCTGACATGGATCAGCAGCGTGTCGATGCGCCCGAAGAGACGCTCCAGCAGCCGGTGGCGCCACGGGCGTTCGCGCCAAAATGCCGGTGTGATCTCCTGGCAGTGGCTGAAGTCCTCCAGGAACATCTCCTGGACCCGCAGCCCGAAGGCCTCGTCCTCGATCTCCTGATTGGCTTCGAGATTCCAGCGCAGGTTCCAGTGATCGAAATTGCTCGAGCCGATCGAGACCCACTGATCGCACAGCACGGTTTTGACGTGGGTGAAGCGCGGCTGATATTCGAAGATGCGCACGCCGGCCTTCAGCAGCCGGTAGTAGTGCCGCCGACTGGCGTGGCGCACGCCGGGGTGATCGGTGATCGGCCCGGGCAGCAGCAGGCGCACGTCGACCTTGTTGAGCGCGGCCTTCTTGAGCGCGCGCAGGATGCGCCAGGACGGGATGAAGTAGGCCGAGGCGATCCAGATGCGATGCTCCGCGTTATTGATGCGCTTGAGCAGCGAATGGCCGATTTCGTTCTGGGCGAGGTTGCTGCTGACGGTCAGCCGCGCGTAGCCGTTGGCGGGCGGGGCTTCCCAGACGCATTCCGTCGGGATGACGGTGACCGGCTGCCCGGCGTGGCGCGACCAGGCCTCGCTGAACAGGGTGATGTAGTCCTGCACCAGCGGGCCGGTGGTCACAAGCATGTTCTCGCGCCAGTCCAGTGCCGACGGCGGGTCGGACCAGAACTCATCGCACAGCCCGGCCCCGCCGGTGAAGGCGATTGCGCCATCGATGATGACCAGCTTGCGATGATCGCGGTGCAGATCGGGGCCGGTATGTTTCCAGAGCGCCAGATAGGCCGCGCGCAGCCAGCTGCGGGTGGACAGCGGGTTGTAGAAACAAAGCGTGATGTTTGGATGGCGCAGGCGCGCGCGGTCGGCCTCGTGCATCTCGATGGCGCCGAAGTCATCGAACAGCAGGTGGATGCGCACGCCGCGCGCGGCGGCGGCGAGCAGGGCATCGATGAAGCGCGTGAGCACCGCACCGGAGCGCACCAGATAGATCTCCATCAGGATGCTCGCGCGCGCCTCCGCGATGGCGGCGAGCATGCGCGGATAGAAGCTCGCCCCGTCGATCAGGAGCTCGAAGCGGTTGCCGGTGCGCCAAGGGAAGCGGTATCTGAGGGCCATCGAGAGTGCGGTTGCTTAAGTAATCTCTAAGAAAATTTTGCTGTGCTATACCGGAAATGGCTTGGGTCGCCCCAAACCCCTGCGCGCCGGCCGATTTGATGTCTGCACGCGCGGTCAACTCAAAGTGTGACAGCTTTCGCAGTTGGCGCAAGGGCGCGGAACGCTCGGGGGTGTTGCAGCGTTCAAGTTAGTGGCAGGTGTGTCGACACCTTCCCTATCGCGCAAGCCGTGTGTGCATGGAAATAGTCTAAGTCGAAAGAAGTAATTTGTGCAGTTAAGTCGTGACAATGTTTATCTCTGGGTCCTCCTCGGCCTGGTGTTGATCCCCGTCGGGTTGCTCAGCTACAAGCTGCTCGTGCTCAAATTCCCCGTCTCCGGCCTGTTGCCCGCGGTGAGCTATCAGGTGGAGATGATCATGGAGATGCAGGGCCATGGGGACGACATCTCGGTGCGCACCTTCCTGCCTCGCACCGACAGCCGCCAGGTCATCAGCGACGAGGTCAACACCTCGACGCAGTTCAATTACACGGTCAGCCAAGACCAGCTCAACCGGGTGATCACCTGGAGCGCCGAGCAGGTCCAGGGCAAGGCCGCGATCCGCTACACCTTCCATGCCCAAGCCAAGCATGTGCAATACCAGCTCCCCGACAAGCTGCCGGTGCCCGCGGTCTATCCCGAAGCGCTGCAGCCGTATCTCGAGGAAGAGAACGGCATCCAGGTCAACGATCCGGCGATCGACGCGCTGCTGCAACAGCTCGTCCCCGCCGCAGATGCCTCGATCAAGGAGCGGCTGTTCGCCATTCACGATCATCTGCAACACAAGCTGGCTAACAAATCCTTCGCGGGGTTTACCGACGCCCTGACCGCCCTCAAGCTCGGCGAGGGCAGCTGCAACGGCAAGGGCCGGCTGTTCGTCGCGCTCGCCCGCAAGGCGAACATCCCGGCGCGGCTGGTCGGCGGGCTGATCCTGGAGGCGGGCAGCAAGCGGATTTCGCACCAGTGGGTCGAGGCCTACGTCAACGGTCATTGGGTGCCGTTCGATACGATCAACGACCACAAGGCCGAACTGCCGGCCAATTATCTGGCGCTGTATTACGGCGACGAGGTGCTGTTCAAGCACACGGCCAACGTCAATTTCAATTACGACTTCAAGATGATCAAGCGCATGGTGCCGAAGGCCGAGGCGCAGGAGGTGCTCGATGCCTCGGTGCTGAGCAGCCTCAACATCTATTCGGTGTTCGAGCAGATCGGGATCTCGCAAAACCTGCTCAAGATCCTGTTGATGATCCCGGTCGGCGCGTTGGTGACGGTGATCTTCCGCAACGTCATCGGCGTCGAGACCTTCGGCACCTTTCTGCCCGCGCTGATCGCCGCCGCCGCGCGCGAGACCGGCCTGCTCTGGGGCCTGATCGGCTTCGTGCTGATCATCATGACCGCCGCCGTGCTGCGCAAGGTGCTCGACTGGCTGCACCTGCTGCACTCGCCCAAGATGGCCATCATGCTCACGATCATCGTGGTGATGATCGTATTGATGTCATTGTTCAGCGTAAAGTTCGGATTGCTGGAACTCGCGCATATCTCGCTGTTCCCGATCGCGATCCTGGCGATCACCGCCGAGCGCTTCGCCATCATCGAGGCCGAGCAGGGCCTGCGCAAATCGCTCAAGATCACCCTGGCCACTGCGCTGGTGATCACGGCGTGCTATGTGGCGATGGGCTCGCTGTTCCTGCAATCCATGATCCTGGCCTTCCCCGAGGTGCTGCTCATCATCATCGCGCTCAACCTCTGGCTCGGCAAATGGATCGGCATGCGGGTGATGGAATTCGTGCGTTTTCGCGCGCTGATCACGAAGGACGCGCGATGAAACGTCTGCTGCGCAAATTACGCGAACTCAACACCCTGGTGAAAAACTCGCGCCAGGTGCTCAGCATGAACAAGCGCAACCTGCATTACATCTATCCGAGCAATCAGCGCCGCGACTTTCCGGTGGCCGACAACAAGCTCCAGACCAAGGCGCTGCTCGAACCGCTCGGGGTGCCGGTGCCGCGCACCTATGCGATCTTCCGCTACTTCTACGAGTTGGATCATCTGCGCGAAACCCTCGCCGCGCACGAGCAATTCGTGATCAAGCCGGCCGGCGGCAGCGGTGGCGGCGGCATTCTGGTGATCACGGCGCGCGACGGCGAGAACTGGCGCAGTATCAGCGGCAAGCTCTACACACTCTACGATCTGCGCCGCCATATTTCCGACATCATCTTCGGTGTGTACTCTTTCGACTTCGGCGATTGCGCGGTGATCGAGTCCATGGTCATCCAGCACGAGGAGATGAATCGCTTAAGTCCATTCGGCCTGGCCGATGTGCGCGTGATCCTATATCAGGACAAGCCCGTGATGACCATGACGCGCCTGCCGACGCGCAAGTCCGAAGGGCGCGCCAATATCCACCAAGGCGCGGTCGGCGCCGGCATCGATCTTGGCAGCGGCACGATTACCCACGCCGTGCATGACGGCAGCCCGGCGCAACACCACCCCGACACCAGGCTCTGCCTGATCGGCGCGCGCATTCCGTTCTGGGATGAGGTCATCGCAATGTCGACCAAGATCGCGCAGGCGGTGCCCTTGAAATATCTCGGTGTCGATATTTCGATCGCGCGTCAAGGCCCGATGCTGCTCGAGATCAACGTCCGACCGGGTTTGCAGATCCAGGTGGCTAATATGCAGGGGCTGGCGGCGCTGCTCGAGCAGGCCGACCGTGAGCGGGCGGGGCGCCTATGAGAACGATGCTCAAGGAAAGTTTCGTTCCCGTGGTCATCGTCTTCGCCGGGCTGTTTCTGCTGATCCTCGGTGCCAAGATCCTCGCGACCATGGAGGCGGAAAAGGTCACGTTGATCGAGATCCCGGCGATCGAAATGGAAGCCGCCGACGTCGCGCAGGGCGAGGAACCGTCCGAGAGCTTCACTGCCTATGAGGTGGCCCCCTCGCAATCGCCCGCCTTCGTCGAGGCGGAGAAGATGGTCGCCGAAGGCAAGTACGCCCAAGCCGAAAAAAGCTATCAACTGATCCTGGCGAACACCAAATCCTCGGAGACCCTGAACAATCTGGGCGTGCTGTACTTCATTCAAGGCAAGCTGGAGCAGGCGCTGGATTTCTTGAATCAAGCGTTGGCCGCCACACCGGTGTTCGCCGATGCCTATTTCAATCGCGGCGTGGTGCTCGCCGCCCTCAACCGCCACGATCAGGCGGTCGCCGATTATCAGGCCATGCTCAAGATCAACTCCCACCACTACGAGGCGCTGTACAACCTCGGCGTGGCCTATGTCAAATTGGAGAAATACCAGGACGCCGCGGCCGCCTTCAGCAAGGCCGCCGCAGGCTCCGGAGGCGCGCGCAAGGCCAAGGCGCTCTACAACCTGGGCTATGCCTACCGCAAACTGGGCGACGGCCACCGGACGCAGGCAGTGCAGGCGTTCAATGATGCGATCCGCTTCGATCCCAGCTACATCAAGCCGCGCTATCAATTGGCGACCCTGCAGCCCGCTACCCCGGAAGGCCGCCAGGAGGCGATCGCCCAATTGCAAAAAATCATCGCCCTTTCGCCCTCCTATGCCCCGGCGCACTTCAGCCTGGGATTGCTCTACAGCGAACAGCGCCAAAACAAAGAGGCCATCAAGCATTATCAACAGGCCATCGCCTTGAACCCGGAATACACCAAGGCCCGTTACAACCTGGGCGTGCTGTATCTGGCGGGGGACAAATGGCAGAAGGCGCGCGAGCAGTTCGCGCATATTCTGTCACGTCATCCTGCGGATGCGCGCAGTCACTTCAATCTTGCGCGCGCCGACTATGGCTTGAAGGCGTACGAACCGGCGCGCGCCAGTTATGAAAAGGCCCTCGCGCTCACCAAAGGAAACTATCCCGAGGCCCATTTCAATCTGGGGCTCACGCTGGCGGCGCTCAAGAAACAGGATGAGGCCATCGCCAGCTACCAGCAGGCCATCGCCTTGGAAAAGAACTTTCCCGAGGCCTGGTACAACATCGGCTTGATCGAATTGAAGCGCGACCAGTTGCAGGCAGCCTCCGAGGCCCTGCTCCAGGCCATCGAGCTGCGCCCGGCCTATCCCGAGGCGTGGTTCAATCTCGGCGTGGCCGCCACCAAGATGAATCGCGAAAACGACGCCATCAAGTATTACCTCCAGGCCATATATCACCGCAAGGATTACGCCGAGGCCAAGTTGAATCTCGCCGTGCGCTTTGCCAACAAGGGCGAGTACGCCATGGCCATCGGCTATTACCGCGAGGTGCTCGCGCAGGACGACAGCTACGCCAACGCCTGGACCAATCTCGGGATTGCCCATCTTGCCTTGCAAGAATTCGCTCCGGCCGAGGAGGCGCTGCGCAAGGTGATCGAACTCGAGCCGGGCAACGTCAAGGCCCATCGCCTGCTCGCTGAGGCGCTGGCCGGCAACAAACGCTACGACGAGGCTATCGCCCTGCTGCGCCAGGCGCTCGACATGGAGCCCGACAGCATCCGCGACCGCATCGAGCTGGCCGAGCTGCTGCGCGCCAGCGGCCGCGCGCAAGAGGCGATCGCCGAACTGGTGAAGGCGCGCAAACTCTACCCGGATGACAAACGGCTGATCAAGAAACTCAGCCAAATACAAATGAGCCAACGTTGAAAAGGGGATCGAAGCGATGAAAAAAAGTGTAATGGCGCCGCCTGTGCGCACGATGTTGCCGCTGTGCGTGGCGGGGGTGTTGCTGGCGCTGCCGCTGGCGGCGACGGCGGCGGATCAGGATCTGCGCTGGTCGGTCGCGGCGGGATTAGGGTACGACTCCAATCCGTATCGCGCGCCGGGCGATTCCTATGTCAACTATGCGCTCATCTCGCAGCCGACGGTTCCTGCCAACGAGAAATCCGGCTTCTATCTGGATGCCGATGCCGGTGTCGACTATCGCCTGGCGCACAGCGGGGCGAGTAGCTGGTGGCTGGGGTACGACCTCGATTTCAGCCGCTATCTCGGTTCCTCGCTGTCCAATGCCGACGTATACAAACATGTGCTCTCGCTCGAGTGGGAAAACATCTTCGAGCAAAAAGGGGCGCGGGAGCGCGCGCTCAGCGCCCGTGGTTTCTTCAGTAAGGTAAAAGACATCTACACCGACCGCGATGACGGAGAGCGGGATGTGTCGGGCGCCGACCGTTCTTCCTATGATGGGGTTGGTGTGGGTGTGGAATACAAGAACCGACTCAGCGCGCTGAAGTACACGGTGTCGGGCAGCTACGAGGTGCGTGATTACGGGAATGCAGGCGCGGCCAAAGAATATGACCAAAACCGCCTGGTGCTGGCGGGCGAGGTGAGCTATCCGCTGGCGAAAAAGACCGATATCTCGGTGGGCTATACCTACAAGAATGTGGATTACGATAAGCGCGAAGCGCGGCGCAAACTGGATGCATTGTACTCTGGCGAATTGTTGAACTATGTGTATTCCACCCTCGATGTTTCATTGCGTCAGAGCGTCACGCAACAGTGGGTGATGTACTTTGATTTCGCGTATACCACCCGCACGGATGAATTCGAAGGCTACAACGATTACACCAAAAACGCATTCCAGGTGCGCGCCCTGTTCAGCCCGAGCGACACGCTGGACATGAAGTTCACTGCCGGCGTCTGGCAGCGTGATTACGACAATGCCTTCGCATTCGAAAATATTGATCAGCCGAAAAAGGAATACGACGGCCTCGACCTCGATATCAAGGCAGAGTTGAAACGTGACGAGTCAAGCCGTTATTGGTCCAAACTCAGCTACACCAGCGAAGACACCAACGACGATCGTTACGCCTATGATCGCGTGCAGTTCCTGGTGGGTATGGCGTGGGAATTCAAGTAAGGATGCATCCGAAAACTTCGTTACACCGGCAAGTGCTGGAATGATGCAACGTGGTTTTTAGTTCGTAGGTTGGGTGGAACGCAGTGCAACCCAACAACCAGCGCTTATGCCGAGGATGTTGGGTTCCGCTGCGCTGCACCCAACCTACGATTGCTTGTCAGCGCCCCACCGCCACATGGATTTTCTGGCCGCGTTTGCCGATCAATTCCTTCCAGGTGATGTAGAGCTTTCCGTTGAACACCCTCAGCTGTGAGTCGACGGCGGTCATGTCGTTATTTTTGTTCAGCCCCGCTTCGCCGCCGCCATCCACCAGACGCCAGGCGGGCGCCTGATCATTGCCGTTGTAGACGGCGACGCGGATCTGTGTGTTGGCGCGGCTGTCGTCCTCGTACCAAGTCACATAGAGCTGGTCGCCGAAGGAGGTCAGTTGTGGACGATAGGCGCGCGCGTCACTATTGCGGTTGATGCCACGTTCACCGTCGACAAAACGCCAATGCGGCGCCTGGTCATCGCCGTTGTAGACGGCGACCCGGGCCTGGGTGACCGATCCCCCGGTCTCGGTCCAGGTCGCATACAGTTTTCCGGCGTGCGCGGTGAGTTCCGGATAAAACGCGGTACTGTCGCTGTCGAAGTTCAATCCAGGGCCGCGCGCCTCGTCGACGAAGGTCCAGCGGGGCGTGGCATCATCGCCGTTGTAAACGGCCACGCGGATGTGCGCGCTGGTCTCGCTGTTTTCCAGCCAAGTGGCATACAACTTGTCACCCAGCGCGGTGAGCTGCGGATAATTTGCCGTGTGAGTTGGGTCCTTGTTGATGCCGGCGCTGGTGTTGCCGTCGACGAAGCGCCAGGCGGGCGCCTCATCGTTACCGTTGTAAACGGCGACACGAATCTGTTTGGCGGTTTCGTTGTATTCGGACCAAGTCGCATACAGTTTGCCGTTGGCGACGGTCAGTTGCGGAAAGGAGGCAATCGCCCGGCTGTCGTAGTTGAGCCCCAGGCGATGTGCTCCAAGGACCGGCGACCAGGCGGGTGCGGCGTCGTCGCCGTTATACACGGCCGCCTGGATGACGGATTCATGTTTATTGTCTTCCTGCCAGATCGCATACAGGCGCGAGTCGAAGGCGGTGAGTTGGATGTCGAAGGCGTCATGGCGCGGGTTGCGATTGAGTCCGGCCCCGCCGTCGACGAAGCGCCAGGCCGGGGCGCGGTCATCGCCGTTGTAGACCGCAACATGCACATGCATCGGTCCGCGATCGGGCGTCATTTCGCGCCAGGCCGCATAGAGCTTGCCGCCGAGCGCCGTCAATTGCGGGCGGTAGGTGTCCCATGCGGGATTCCGGTTCAGGCCGGCGCCGCCGTCCACGAAGGCCCATGATCGAATCCCCCGCGCGGCGGGGTCGGCCGCCGCCGTGCCAGGGGCCGGTTCGCGCTGGCGGGCGCCGCCCACGGGGGCATCCATGGCGATGCGAAAGCCGATCCAGCTGCGCTGGTAGCTTGGCTCCTTGCCGGAGCGCTGCGTGGCGCGCACCAGTTCCGGGATGTAGTCCCAGGCGCCGCCGCGATAGGTGCGGTAGTCGCGCAGCATGCTTTCCTGCGGTCCCGCCGGGTTGACCTGCGGTTCGGCGGTATAGTAGTTGAAGCGATCCGCCACCCATTCCCAGAGGCTGCCGCTCATATCGTAGAGGCCCAGGCCATTGGGTCTCTTCGTGGCCACGGGATGGGTGCGATTGTTCGAGTTCCATTTGTACCAGACGTAGTCACCGACCTCCTCCAGGTTGTTGGTGCCGGACCACTTCTGTTGTTTGCCGCCGCTGCGCGCGGCGTATTCCCACTCGGCCTCGGTCGGCAGGCGAAAGCGCTGGCCGGTCTTGGCGTTGAGGCGCTCCAGCCACTCCTGGATGTCGTTCCAGGAGACTTGTTCGACCGGCAGATGCGGCCCGCGGTATTTCGAAGGGTTGTAGCCGGCGGCCCTCAGCCATTGCGCCTGGGTGACCTCGGTCTGGGCGATGTAGTAATCGGCGAGGGTGACTTGATGCACGGGCCGCTCGTAGTCGGGATGGCCGTCGCCGAACAGGTCGCCCATGGCGAAGGTGCCGCCCTCGACGCGGACGAAGCCGATGCCGGTCAACGGGTCGACGTAATCGGCGGCGGCGTGCAGCGCCTGGATGTCTGCGGTCTGCTCGTATTGCGGACCGGCGGCGCTTAGGGCCAGGCGAAAGCCGTGGTTGTTCGAGCGCAGCCCCGCTTCATCGTGATAGCGGTTGATGGTGCGGGAGAAGCGCGGGTCGCTGCGCCAGGAACCCCCGCGCGCGGCCTGGCCGAAGCCGCCTTCGCTGCACACCGGGTTGACGCGCGGGCTGTGCTGATAATAGCGCTTGCACCATTGGTCCTCGACCCATTCGATGACGTTGCCGGTCATGTCATACAGGCCGAGGGCGTTGGGGCGCTTGGAGCCCGCCGGGTGAGTGGTGTCGCCGGAATTCGCGCCATGCCAGGCATACGCGCTCAAGGCGGCCTCGTCATTGGTGCCGGACCACTTGAACTCCTCGCCCCGCGCGCGGGCGGCGAACTCCCACTCGGCCTCGGTCGGCAGGCGGTAATTGCGCGCGGTCTTGATGCTCAGGCGCCGGATGTACTCCTTGGCGTCGTGCCAGGAGACGTTTTCCACCGGGCAGTCATCGCCGCAATCCTTGAAGTGGGCGGGGTTATCATGCATGAGCGCCTTCCATTCGCCCTGCGTGACCTCGCGCGCGCCGAGGTAATAATCGTCGATACATGCCTCATGCGCCGGGGATTCATCGGGCTCGCCATCACCGAATACATCGCCCATGGTGAAGCAGCTTCCCTGGATGAACACCATGCCGGCGAAGGGGTCGGTGAAGGCCTCGCTCCTGGCCGCGGTCGGCGCACTGCCGCACCCCGCCATCAATACGGGCAGAGCACAGGCCACCGGCAAGAATGTCGGCCGTATCACTGAGGCTAACCGGCGCTGAATGGAG
This sequence comes from Pseudomonadota bacterium, assembly GCA_040752855.1. GTDB lineage: Bacteria > Pseudomonadota > Gammaproteobacteria > RBG-16-57-12 > RBG-16-57-12 > JBFMHP01. Next base: position 11,391 of record JBFMHP010000028.1, read on the forward strand.
TCGGTCATTGTGCGGGCACCTTGTCAGGGCGAGACATAGGAGATTAGTTCGAGATGGTGGATATGTCCAAGCGCGGTCGGAGTCACGGCTGCACGGCGGGGCGCTCGCGTGGTGCGGTTCGTCAGGCCAAATGGGGGTGTCTATACTCAAATCGAATAGTTGCGACGGGGTTGGGTGTGATGAATCGCGGGAACATGGTGGTCGCCACGCTGCTCGCCTTGTGTCTGATCGGGGCTGCGCGTGTGGCGTGGGGCGGCAGCGTCGGCGGGACGGGATACGCCAAGGCGAAGGCTCCGCCGGTGTGCGGAGGGTGTCATACCGGGGGTGCGGCGCCGCAGGTGCGCTTGAGCGGTCCGGATGAAGTCGCGCCAGGTTCCTGGAATCCCTACGAGTTGACCGTGAAAAATCCCGGCCAGAAGGCCGGCGGGTTCAATGTGGCCGCCACGGGCGGAAAACTCATCTCCTGGACACTGCGTGTGAAACCGGACAACGGCGAACTCGTGCATAACGGGCCGGTGCTGCTGGAGAAAGACGGGAGCCTGCTGCTGGAGTTCGATTGGATCGCTCCGCAGGAAAGCGGCGAATATGAGATTACCGCTGCGATCGCATCGGTCGATCAGGATGGCACACCCCGGGGCGATGGGGTGACGGTGTATACGCACAATGTGCGGGTGAGCGGCCGCGCCCGGGAGGCGAAGGATGCGCGCGCCGCCGGCGAAGCGGACGGGTCGGCCCCGGCCGGCGCGGGTGACAAAGCCGCCCCCGCCACGCGCGCGCCCAACGCGCAGCTTTCCGCCCCCGGCGCCGGCATAGCGGGGGAGAGCCTGTTTTTCAGTGGGATCGGCTCGTCCGATCCGGATGGCAGTCTCACAGCCTACCAGTGGGACTTCGGTGATGGCGCGGTCATGCGGTTGCCCGCTGGCATGCACAGTTATGCGGAAGAAGGCGCCTATGCCGTGACGCTGACGGTGACCGATAACGAGGGCCTGTCCGCCAGCGATCACACGACGATCACGATCCAGGGCCCGCAAGGGGATAATCGTCCGCCGACGGCGAGCGCGGGCGGGCCGTATCAAGCCGGGCTCGGCAAGCCCGTGCAGTTCGATGGGCGCGGATCGCGGGATTCGGATGGCAGCATCGAATCCTTCGCGTGGGATTTCGGGGACGGTCAAACGGGGGCCGGGGCGCTTGTCTCGCACACCTACAGCCGCCCGGGCGCGTATACGGCCCGGTTGACGGTCAAGGACGACAAGGGCCTGCCCGGCAATGCGCTGGCCAGTGTGATCATCCGGGCCAGGGCCGATGTGATGATCGGTAAATTCAACGTGGCAAAGCGCATCGAGATCCTCGAGGATGAAGCCAAGACCGAAGACATCGTCGTCAAGAGCCTGCTGCAAGGCGTCGAGGCCGACCATACCGAATGCGGCAAGGCGTATCTGCTGCGCAACGAGGCGGTGGTTCAGCAGCAGGTGGTTTGCTACCAGGGCGAGGGGCCGGCCTTTAGCACCTTCCCGGTGAAATTCACCGCGCTAGACGCCCCCGAGGTGCGCTGGGCCAGCTATATCGAGCTGGATGCCGGCACCAAAACCGAAACGGTGCGTAAGAAGACCGCCGTGGGGGTCGCCAAGAGTCGGTAAGCTGTCCTAGGAGTCTGCGCGGCGGGTTTTTTGCGCCAATCGATGGTGCTAAAATCCGGGCGGTCAGCGTGCGCAAAAATCCAACGGGGGGAGATGTCATGAGTCTGGCAAGACGGCTAATCGTTGTTTTCATCCTGGTCTGCGGCAATGCCTGGGCCACGGGTGCGGATCAGGATTTCGACGGGGTGGAGGATGCGGCCGATCAATGCCCCGGCACCACGCGTGGGGCCAATGTGGATGAGGCCGGTTGCGCTTCGGATCTCGATGGCGATGGCGTGGCCGATTCCGCCGACCGCTGTGTGCGCACGCCTGCGGGAATCAAGGTCAACCTGTATGGCTGCCCGATGGATGCGGATAACGACGGTGTGGCGGATGTCTACGATCTCTGCCCGAAGACCAAGGCCGGTGCGACGGCCAACTCCGCCGGGTGCGGTCCGGCCCAGACCGTGGTGCTGGAAGGGGTGAACTTCGAGCGCAATTCCGCGCGCCTGACCCCCGATTCACGGCGGGTGCTCGAGGAGGTGGTCACGAAGCTGCGTGACAAACCACACCTCAAGGTCGAGGTCGCCGGACATACCGATGATCACGGTCCCGATCGCATCAACCGCACTCTGTCACAGCGCCGCGCGGAGTCGGTGCGCGCCTATTTGCGCGGCCTCGGCATCCCCGAGCAGCAGCTTTCGGCCAAGGGCTACGGCGCCGATGCCCCCCGTGCCAGCAACACCACCGAGGAAGGCCGCGCCGCCAACCGCCGGGTGGAATTGCGCGTTGAATAACGCCGGCCTCGGAGCGCGCGCGTAGGAGCCTGCCCTGCAGGCGAACCTGGGCATTCGCGAGCAGGGCTCGCTCCTACCCCGTCCATCCCCCTATTGGCTAACCCCCGCCCCTGGCGTAAAATGCCCGGTTCCTCTGGGCATTTGTGTTTTTGATTCGCGCTATGTTTTATCAGGATCGATTTGATGTGATCGTGGTCGGCGGTGGCCATGCGGGCACCGAGGCCGCCCTGGCGGCGGCGCGCATGGGCCGGCGCACCCTGCTGCTCACCCACAATATCGAGACCCTCGGCCAGATGTCGTGCAATCCTGCGATCGGCGGCATCGGCAAGGGGCATCTGGTGAAAGAGGTCGACGCCCTCGGCGGCCTGATGGCGCGTGCCACGGATCGCGCCGGGATTCAATTCCGCATCCTCAATTCCAGCAAGGGCCCGGCGGTGCGCGCCACGCGCGCCCAGGCCGATCGTGCGCTGTACCGCCAGGCGGTGCGCGCGGTGCTGGAGAATACGCCCAATCTTACCTTGTTCCAGCAACCGGTCGTTGATCTGATCCTCGAACAGACGCGGGTCGCCGGCGTGGTCACGCAGATGGGCCTCAAATTCGCCGCCCCCGCCGTGGTGCTCACCGCCGGCACCTTCCTCGCCGGGCGCATCCACATCGGCCTGTCGAACTATGAAGGCGGGCGCGCCGGCGATCCCCCGGCCAATGCCTTAGCCCAGCAACTGCGTGAACAGTCCTTGGGCGTCGGGCGGTTGAAGACCGGCACGCCGCCGCGCATCGACGGCCGTACCCTCGATTATTCCGTGATGCAGGCCCAGGCGGGTGACGATCCGGTGCCGGTATTCTCCTACCTCGGCGCGCCCGAGGAGCATCCGCGTCAGGTCTGCTGCTATATCACCCATACCAGCGAGCGTACCCATGAGATCATCCGCGGCGGTCTGGACCGCTCGCCGATGTACGCCGGGGTGATCGAGGGCGTCGGTCCGCGCTACTGCCCCTCGATCGAGGACAAGGTGGTGCGCTTCGCCGACAAGGATTCGCATCAGATCTTCGTCGAGCCCGAGGGGTTGACCACCCACGAGATCTATCCCAACGGCATCTCCACCAGCCTGCCGTTCGACGTGCAGTTCGCCCTGGTGCGCTCGATCAAGGGCTTTGAAAACGCGCACATCACGCGCCCCGGTTATGCCATCGAATACGACTTCTTCGACCCGCGCGGGCTCAAGGACAGCTTGGAGACCAAGGCCATCGCGGGCCTGTTCTTCGCCGGTCAGATCAACGGCACCACCGGTTATGAGGAGGCCGCCGCGCAAGGTCTGCTCGCAGGTCTCAATGCTGCGCTCATGGTGACGGACCAGGAACCCTGGTGCCCGCGCCGCGACGAGGCCTATCTCGGCGTGCTGGTCGATGACCTCGTCACGCGCGGCACGCAGGAGCCTTACCGCATGTTCACCTCGCGCGCCGAATACCGCCTGATGCTGCGCGAGGACAACGCCGATCTGCGCCTCACCCCCAAGGGTCGCGAGCTGGGGTTGGTCGATGACGAGCGTTGGGCGGCCTTCGAGGCCAAGCGCGAGGCCGTCGAGCGCGAACGCCAGCGGTTGCGCGCGACCTGGGTGACGCCGCTGCGCGTCGACCCCAACGAGGTCGCGGCGGTGCTGGGCCAGCCGCTCACCCGCGAATACACCCTGGAGGATCTGCTGCGCCGGCCGGAGGTGACCTATCGCTCGCTGATGGGATTGTCCCAGGCGCGGCCCGGTATCGAAGATCCGATCGTCGCCGAACAGGTGGAGATCCAGGTCAAATACGCCGGCTACATCGATCGCCAGCACGAGGAGATCGAGCGCCAGCGCAACCACGAGGAGACGCGCCTGCCGACGGATCTCGATTATGACCAGGTGAGCGGGCTGTCCTCCGAGGTGCGCCAGAAGCTCAGCCGCCAGCGTCCGCAGACCGTGGGGCAGGCGGCGCGCATCCCGGGGCTCACCCCAGCGGCCATTTCATTGCTGTTGGTCTATCTCAAAAAGAACAAGGCCGTGGGCGCGTAGTGGAACCGGCGGATGCGCTCAAGGCGGGCCTGGCGCGGCTGCACCTTTCCGCGGAGGAGGGGCAGGTCGCCGGCCTGCTGCGGCTGCTCGCCCTGATCGGGAAATGGAACAAGGTCTATAATCTGACCGCCATCAAGGACCCGCGCGAGATGCTCACCCATCATCTGCTCGACAGCCTGGCGGTCTTGCCGTATCTGCACGGGCGGCGCATCATCGATGTCGGTACCGGCGCCGGCCTGCCGGGCATCCCGCTAGCGATCATGAGCCCGCAGCGCGAATTCGTGCTGCTCGACAGCAATAACAAGAAGACGCGCTTCGTCACCCAGGCGGTCATCGAGCTGGGGTTGAAGAACGTCACGGTGCAAAATTTGCGCGTCGAGGAATACCGGCCCGGGGCGCCGTTTGATACAGTGGTATCCCGCGCCTTCGCCTCGCTGGCGGAGATGGTGCAGTGGACGCAGGCCCTGCGCGCGCCGCAGGGCGTCTTCCTGGCGATGAAAGGGCAGCTATCGGCGGAGGAGCTCGCCGCGCTGCCGGCGGGATTCAAGATCAAGGAGATCGCGGCACTCCAAGTGCCGGGCCTGGAGGCGGAGCGGCATGCAATCATCATCGCGGCCGAATAATCTAAGCGTAAGCACGACGAGAATCGAGTCATGGGGCGGATAATCGCAATCACGAATCAAAAGGGCGGGGTCGGCAAGACGACCACGAGCGTCAACCTGGCCGCCTCACTGGCCGCCGTCAAGCGCAAGGTGCTGCTGGTCGACATGGACCCGCAGGGCAACGCTACCATGGGCAGCGGGATCGACAAGCACGAGCTGGAGTACTCCATCTACGAAGTGCTGCTGAACCAGGCCGACATCGAACAGGTGATCCTCGCCTCGGAAAAGGCGCGCATCGACGTGCTGCCGGCCAACAGTGACCTCACCGCCGCCGAGGTCGAGCTGCTCAATGAGGAGGGACGTGAATCGCGTCTGCGCAACGCCCTCAACCGCGTGGTCGAGCGCTACGACTACATCATCATCGACTGCCCGCCCTCGCTGAACATGCTCACGCTTAATGCCATGGCCGCGGCCAATACCGTGATGATCCCGATGCAGTGTGAATACTTCGCCCTCGAGGGGCTGGTCGCCCTGCTGGCGACCATCGACCAGATCAAGGCCTCGGTCAATCCGGATCTCGAAATCGAAGGTTTGCTGCGCACCATGTTCGATCCGCGCAGCCGCTTGAGCGCCGAGGTGGTCGCGCAACTGCGCGATCATTTCGGCGACAAGGTCTATCGCACCGCCATCCCGCGCAATGTGCGCCTGGCCGAGGCCCCGAGCTACGGCCTGCCGGTGCTGCAATACGATAAGGACTCGCGCGGGGCCAAGGCCTATCTGGCGCTGGCCGGTGAAATCGTGCGCCGCGACCAGGCGCGCCTGGCGCAGGCGAGTTGAACGTAGGAGCGAGCCCTGCTCGCGAATGAACGACCATCGCCTGCAGGGCAGGCTCCTACAAAGGCCCGGCAATATCGGTGTAGCGCGCCGCCCGTAGGAGCGAGCCCTGCTCGCGAATGATGGCTCACCAATATCGATGTAGAGCTTCCAAAAAAATACCGAGGTAAGCGATGACAAAAAAACCCACCCTGGGCCGCGGCCTGGATGCCCTGTTGGGCGGCGCGAAGGCCGCCGCCGCGAAGAGCAGCGCCCAGGTGGCGCAGGCATCACAAGCGGTCGCCGCCGCGCCCAAGGACAGCGAGCTGTGCAAACTGCCCGTGGACGTGATTCAACCCGGCAAATATCAGCCGCGCATCGACATGCACACCGATTCACTCGCCGATCTCGCCGATTCGATCCGGGCGCAAGGGGTGGTGCAGCCCATCGTGGTGCGCCCGCTGCCGCAGCAAAAAGGCCGCTACGAGATCATCGCCGGCGAACGCCGCTGGCGCGCCACGCAGCTGGCCGGCCTGCACGAAATCCCCGCCGTGATCCGCGACGTGCCGGATGAGTCGGCCATTGCCATGGCGCTGATCGAAAACATCCAGCGCGAGAATCTCAACCCGATCGAAGAAGCGCGCGCCCTGCATCGGCTGATCGAGGAATTCACGCTGACCCACCAGGAGGCTGCCGAAGCGGTCGGCCGTTCGCGCGTGGCGGTGAGTAATCTGCTGCGCCTGCTCAGCTTGAACGACGACGTGCGCAAGCTCGTCGAGCACGGCGATCTGGAGATGGGGCACGCCCGCGCCCTGCTTTCGCTGGAAGGCGAGGCGCAGAGCCGCGCCGCGCGCGAGGTAGTGGCCAAGGGCTTGTCGGTGCGCGAGACCGAGCAATTGGTGCGCCGCCTGCAAAAAGGGGAGGACGCGCCCAAGGCCAAGCCGAAGGAAGATCCGGATGTCGCCCGCCTGCAGCAGGATCTATCGGAGAAGCTCGGCGCGAAGGTTCTGTTCCAGCACGGGCCTAAAGGCAAGGGCAAGATGGTCATCCATTACAACAGCCTCGATGAGCTCGACGGCATCCTGGCGCACATGAAATAAATCGCCTCCCGCAGGCGCAAGAATCGTATTTGACCTTCCCCAATCAGTGTCATATACTGCGCGCCGCACAGTTCGCGGTTACGCGCCGGTATTGTCCGAGCGGTTAACTGGAATACTTGTGAAAAGATAAGGCGCCGAGATGCAGGATCGCCGCAAGCCACGCCCGGTCAACATGTTGCTCATCAGTGTGGGCTCGATCTTGACCTCCATGATCGCCGCGGGATTTTTGCTTGGTTTCGCGGTGGATTATTGGCTCGATACCAAGCCCTGGTTCATGTTGGCGCTCGGGGTGCTGGGATTTATCGGCGGCCTCTTGAAAGTGTATAAATTGCTGACTCATCCGGACATGTTTTGAATCCGACGACTCAAGCGATCGAGGCCAAGGCCTCCAAGGTCTTGCGCGCGCAGCTGGTGCTTACGCTGCTGGCAGTGCTTGGGTTCTTCCTGCTGAAGGATGAGTGGCATGCGCTCTCGGCTCTGTGCGGCGGCCTGGTCAGTGTGAGCCTGCTGTTGGTGCTCAGGCGCGGCATCCGGCGCGCCAGCGAAGTCGCGATGCACGATAAGAAGAAAGGCATGGCCATTCTCTATATCGGCGCGGTGCAAAGATTTGTGTTGATCTTGGTGCTATTTGCGCTGGGTCTCGGAGTTCTCGGGCTCGATCCGCTCGCAATGTTTGCGGGCTTTGTCCTGGCGCAGGCAAGTAACTTAATCAGTGCGCGTCTATAAGCGCTCAGAAAAGAAGTGAGGGTGAGACAGTGGCGGCGAGTGAACATTCCTCTGAAGGCATGAGTAGCGTCGAATATATCCAACATCACTTGACCAACTGGTGTGTTGGCCCGGATTGCGATCCGGTGACCCACAAGGCGGTCGGGTTCTGGGCGCTGCATGTGGATACCTTGCTGTTTAGCGTGCTGCTCGGCGCGGTCCTCGTCTTCATTGGTCTCTCGCTCTCGCGCAAACTCAATCCCGATGCGCCCGGTGGTTTCCAGAATTTCGTCGAGTCCATCCTCGAATTCGTGCAAGGCCAAGTCAAAGACACCTTCCCCGGCCATAACCCGCTGATCGCCCCGCTGGCGTTGACCATCTTCCTCTGGGTGTGGTTGATGAACTTCATGGACCTGATCCCGGTCGACCTGCTGCCGGTTATCTTCTCCGCGCTCGGTATCACCAACTATCTCAAGGTTGTACCCACCACCGACTTGAATGCCACCCTGGCGATGTCGCTGACGGTGTTTCTCCTGGTTCTCTACTACAACATCAAGGTCAAGGGTCTGGGCGGCTTCCTCAAGATGTTCTTGTTCCACCCCTTTGGTAAATTCCTGGTTCCGGTCAATGTCGTCATGACGGCGATCGAAGAACTGGCCAAGCCGCTGTCACTCGCGCTGCGTTTGTTCGGTAACCTGTTTGCCGGCGAGCTGGTGTTCCTGTTGATCGCGCTGCTGGCCGGTACCGCCGCAGGCGCGCTGCTGTACTTCATGTTCCCGCTGCAAATTATCCTGGATCTGGGCTGGCTGATCTTCCATCTTCTGGTCATCACGCTGCAGGCCTTTATCTTCATGGTGCTCACCATCGTCTATCTGGGTATGGCGCACACCACGGACCACTAAACCGACACTTTTCAAAACTTTTAACTAACTAGACTTGAAGGAGAGTAAACAATGACACCTGATATGCTTGCTTTGATCTACGCGTACACCGCCGTTGGCGTGGGTGTGATTCTGGCCGCTGCCGGTCTGGGTTCTGCGATCGGTTGGGGTCTGATCTGTGCCAAGACCCTGGAAGGTATCGCGCGTCAGCCGGAAATGCGTCCTGCCCTGATGACCAACATGTTCATCTTCGCCGGTCTGATGGAATCATTCCCGTTCATCATCCTGGCATTCGCCATGTGGTTCCTGTTCGCCAATCCTTTCGTCGGTGCTCTGTCAGCAGCAATCGGGGCGCTTTAATCGAGCGAACTTTGTGATTGCTCCCAGGGGTAATCAAGCCGAGGAGATGAAAAGGTGAACATTACAGTTACTTTATTCGCGCAAATCATCGCGTTCGTGCTGCTGATCTGGTTTGTCAACAAGGTCCTGTGGGGCCCGTTGTCAGGCATGATGGCCGCACGGCAGAAGCGCATTGCCGATGGTCTGGCGGCCGCGGAAAAGGGTAAGCACGAGCAAGAGCTGGCCGAGAAGCGCGCCAAAGAAGTCTTGCACGATGCCAAGACCCAGGCTTCCGAGATCATTGCGCAGGCGCAAAAGCGTTCCAGTGAAATCGTGGAAGAGGCAAAGGTCAACGCGCGTGCCGAAGGCGAGCGCATTGTGACCGCGGCCAAGGCTGAGATCGAGCGTGAGGCCAATCAGGCGCGTGAACAGCTGCGCAGCCAGGTTGCTTCTCTGGCCGTCGTGGGTGCCGAGCGTATCCTGAAGAAGGAAGTCAATGCAGCGGCGCACGGCGACATGTTGAACGAGCTGGCCACCAAAATTTAAGGCGTAAGGTTATGGCAGAGAAAAGCACAATCGCGCGACCCTACGCCAAGGCGGTTTTCGAGCTCGCCAAGGCCGAGGGTAAGTTCGGTGGCTGGTCTGACATGCTGCGAGCTCTGGCTGCGGTTGCCGGTGATCCCGCTGCGCAAAAAGTGTTTCGCAGTCCGTCGGTGTCCAAGGAGCAGGTTGTTTCCTTGATCGCTGATGTGCTCGGCAACACGCTGAGCGCGGATGGGCTGAACCTGGTCAAGCTGTTGGCGGAGAACAAGCGTCTGGCCTTGTTGCCGGAGATCGCCGCCATGTTCGAGCAGCTGCGCGCCGAAGCTGAGAAGACCATCGACGCAGAAGTCATTTCCGCGTTCGAGGTGAGCGCAGCCGAGCAGCAGAAAATCAAGGCCGCGTTGAAGAATCGTATGGGACGTGAGGTGAACCTGAGCGTCAGGATCGACCCCAGCCTGATTGGTGGAGCCATCATCAAGGCCGGCGACCTGTCCATCGACGGTAGCGTTGCCGGCAAGTTGCAGCGCCTGGCCACCACGTTGTCCCGCTAATTTCACGAAGAGGATTATCCAATGCAACTGACTCCTGCGGAAATCAGTGAACAGATCAAGAATCGGATCAAGAAGTTCGAGGCAACCACCGAAGCCTCCAACCAGGGTACCGTAGTCAGTATCACCGACGGTATCGCCCGTATCCACGGCTTGTCCGACGTCATGTCAGGCGAAATGATCGAATTCCCTGGCAACACATTCGGTATGGCCCTGAACTTGGAGCGCGACTCGGTCGGCGCCGTAGTTCTGGGTGCCTATGAGCACATCTCGGAAGGCGACAAGGTCAAGTGCACCGGCCGCATCCTGGAAGTGCCGGTAGGTGAAGCACTGCTGGGCCGTGTTGTCGACGCCCTCGGCAACGCGATCGACGGCAAGGGCGCGATCGATGCGCAAGCCTCGTCGCCGATCGAAAAGATCGCCCCTGGTGTTATCTGGCGTAAGTCGGTTGACCAACCGCTGCAAACCGGGCTGAAGTCCATCGACGCGATGGTGCCGATCGGTCGCGGTCAGCGTGAGTTGATCATCGGCGACCGTCAGACCGGTAAGACCGCTGTGGCTGTCGATACCATCATCAACCAGAAGGGCACCGGCGTAAAATGTATCTACGTCGCAGTTGGTCAGAAGGCCTCTTCTATCGCCGCTGTCGTGCGCAAGCTCGAAGAGCACGGCGCCATGGCCCACACCATCATCGTGGCCGCCACCGCTTCCGATCCGGCCTCGATGCAGTTCATCGCGCCGTACGCCGGTTGCGCGATGGGCGAGTACTTCCGCGACCGCGGCCAAGATGCGCTGATCGTTTATGATGATCTGACCAAGCAAGCATGGGCCTATCGTCAGGTATCACTGCTGCTGCGCCGTCCGCCGGGCCGTGAAGCCTATCCGGGTGACGTATTCTATCTGCACTCGCGTCTGCTCGAACGCGCCTCGCGCGTCAACGCCGAGTACGTCGAGAAGCTCACCAATGGCGCGGTGAAGGGCAAGACCGGTTCATTGACTGCTCTGCCGATCATCGAAACCCAGGCCGGTGACGTATCTGCATTCGTACCGACCAACGTAATCTCGATCACCGACGGTCAGATCTTCCTGGAAACCGACCTGTTCAACTCCGGTATCCGTCCTGCGATCAACGCAGGTCTGTCGGTATCGCGCGTTGGTGGTGCGGCCCAGACCAAGATCATCAAGAAGCTCGGTGGTGGTGTGCGTCTGAGCTTGGCGCAGTATCGCGAACTGGCGGCCTTCGCCCAGTTTGCCTCCGACCTCGACGAAGCGACCCGCAAGCAGATCGAACGCGGCCAACGCGTAACCGAACTGATGAAGCAGAAGCAATACACGCCGCTCTCCATCGCGGAGATGGCCTTCTCGCTGTATGCGGCCAACGAAGGTTTCCTCGACGACGTACCGGTCAACAAGGTTGTTGATTTCGAAGCCGCCATGCACGCGTTCGTGAAGTCCAACAACGCTGATCTGGTCAAGAAGATCAATGACACGGCGGACTTCAACAACGAGATTGCCGGCCAAATGCGCGAGGCTTTGGAAAAATTCAAGGCCAAGGGCGCCTGGTAATCGGGAGGACTAGCGATGGCAGTCGGAAAAGAGATACGCACCAAGATCAAGAGCGTGCAAAACACGCAGAAGATCACCCGCGCCATGGAAATGGTGGCGGCGAGCAAGATGCGTAAGGCTCAAGACCGCATGGCCGCTTCACGTCCCTATGCCGAGAAGATGAGACAGGTGATCGCTCACCTGTCTCATGCTCATCCTGAGTACAAGCATCCTTACCTGGTCGATCGCGGCCAGGTCAAGAAGGTGGGATACATCGTTGTCTCCAGCGACCGCGGCCTGTGCGGCGGCTTGAACAACAATCTGTTCCGCATGCTGCTCAGAGACATGAAGGCTTGGCACGACAAGGGCGCGGAAGTTTGCCTTGGCATCATCGGACAGAAGGCCAACGTCTTCTTCCGTGGCGTCGGCGGCAATGTGCTGTCACAGGTCACGCATCTGGGCGACACCCCGCACATCACCGATCTGATCGGTGCGGTTAAGGTGATGCTCGATCAATACGATCAAGGGCAGATCGATCGTCTGTATCTGGTGTACAACGAATTCGTCAACACCATGACGCAGGCCCCGCAGATCAACCAACTGCTGCCGATCGCCGCTGAGGAAGTCGACGTCCAGTTGAAACATCACTGGGATTACCTCTACGAGCCGGAAGCGAAAGATGTGCTCGACGATCTGATGGTCCGTTACATCGAATCGCTGGTCTATCAAGGTGTGGTCGAAAATATCGCCTGTGAACAGGCGGCGCGGATGGTGGCGATGAAGGCGGCCTCCGATAACGCCGGCAACCTGATCGGCGAGCTCAAACTTGCCTATAACAAGGCGCGTCAGGCGGCGATCACGCAAGAGATCTCGGAAATCGTCGGTGGTGCCGCAGCGGTATAGTGCGGTCAGCAAAGATTACGTAAATCTATAAGGGGACTTAATCATGAGTTCAGGAAAAATCGTTCAGATCATCGGTGCGGTCATTGACGTGGAATTCCCGCGCAATGCCATGCCGAAGGTTTATGACGCGCTGAATGTCGGCGCCGTCAATCTGACGCTCGAAGTGCAACAACAATTGGGCGACGGCGTGGTGCGTACGATCGCACTGGGTTCCAGCGACGGTCTGACACGCGGCATGGACGTCAGAAACACTGGCGCCCCGATCTCCGTGCCGGTAGGCAAGAAAACGCTGGGTCGTATCATGGACGTGCTCGGCACGCCGATCGACGAAGCGGGCCCGGTAGGTGAAGACGCGCGCTGGGCCATCCATCGCAAGGCACCCGCCTATGAAGAACTGGCGCCGACGCAGGAACTGCTCGAAACCGGTATCAAGGTTATCGACCTGGTTTGCCCGTTCGCCAAGGGTGGTAAGGTCGGTCTGTTCGGTGGTGCCGGTGTAGGCAAGACCGTCAACATGATGGAACTGATCCGTAACATCGCCATCGAGCACAGCGGTTACTCAGTATTCGCCGGCGTGGGCGAGCGTACCCGTGAAGGTAACGACTTCTACCACGAGATGAAGGACTCCAACGTATTGGACAAGGTAGCCCTGGTATACGGCCAGATGAACGAGCCGCCGGGCAACCGTCTGCGCGTGGCCCTGACCGGTCTGACCATGGCCGAGTTCTTCCGTGAAGAAGGCCGTGACGTTCTGCTGTTCATCGACAACATCTACCGTTACACCCTGGCCGGTACCGAAGTATCCGCGCTGCTCGGCCGTATGCCGTCCGCGGTAGGTTATCAGCCGACACTGGCCGAGGAAATGGGCGTGCTGCAAGAGCGCATCACCTCCACCAAGACCGGTTCTATCACCTCGATCCAAGCGGTATACGTGCCGGCGGACGACTTGACCGACCCGTCACCGGCCACGACCTTCGCCCACTTGGATGCGACCGTCGTACTGTCACGTTCCATCGCCGAGCTGGGTATCTATCCCGCGGTAGACCCGCTGGATTCCACCTCGCGTCAGCTCGATCCGCTGATCGTCGGCCAGGAGCACTACGAAGTCGCGCGCAAGGTGCAAGGCACGCTGCAACGCTACAAGGAACTGAAAGACATCATCGCCATCCTGGGTATGGATGAGCTTTCAGAGGGCGACAAGCAAATCGTCTCCCGCGCACGTAAGATCCAGCGCTTCCTGTCGCAGCCGTTCTTCGTCGCTGAAGTGTTCACGGGTTCACCCGGTAAATACGTAGCCCTCAAAGACACCATCCGTGGCTTCAAGGGCATCGTCAGCGGTGAATATGATCACCTGCCGGAACAGGCCTTCTACATGGTAGGTTCCATCGAAGAAGCCGTAGAAAAGGCGAAGACCCTGAAGTAATTCAGGGTCTCCCACTGGGAGGAATACATGGCCATGACCATTCATGTTGACATCGTGAGCGCCGAGCAGGCGATCTTCTCCGGTCCCGCCGAGATGGTATTCGTCCCGGCGGCCTCCGGCGAGGTCGGCATCCTGCCGCGCCACGCGCCCCTGCTGACGACGCTGCGTCCCGGCGAAGTGCGCGTCAAAACGGGCGACACGGAAGAGTTCTACTATGTCTCCAGCGGCGTGCTCGAAGTCCAGCCCCATTGCGTGACGGTGCTGGCGGATACCGCCCTGCGCGCCAAGGACATCGATGAGGCGGCGGCGCTTGAGGCCAAGCAACGTGCCGAAGAGGCACTGAAGGACCGCAAGGCCCAGATCGACTACGCCAAGGCCCAGGCCGAATTGGCCGAGGCGGTGGCGCAGTTGCAGGCCATTCAGCGTGTGCGTAAGAAGCTCACGCGCTAAAGGCAGTAGAATTCTACTCTTGTTGAAAGGGCGGTGCTTGCATCGCCCTTTTTTGTTATAGAATTGGTCAATTACACGTAACCACTCGGCATATAAAATCAGGTTTGAATCCCATGCAAAAGATTGCGGTCGTGATATTGGCGGCGGGTCAGGGTACGCGCATGAAGTCCGCCATGCCCAAGGTATTGCACCCGGTTGGCCACAAGCCGATGCTCGAGCATGTCTACGATACCGCGCGCGCGGTGGGGGCCAACGACATCCACATTGTCTACGGATTTGGCGGTCATCAAGTGCGCGAGCGGCTTGCCGCGCTGGATGTGCAGTGGGTGTTGCAGGCCGAGCAGCGGGGGACGGGGCATGCGGTCGAGCAAGCGCTGCCCGCGATCGACGACGATGAGATCGTGTTGATCCTCTATGGGGATGTCCCCTTGGTGCGCGCTGCGACCTTGCAACAGCTGACGGCAAAGGTCTCAAAAGAAAGCATTGCTTTGATGACTGCGACGCTGGACGATGCGACGGGTTATGGCCGCATCGTGCGCGACCAAAATGGCATGGTGCAGCGCATCGTCGAGCACAAGGACGCGACGCAAGAGGAGTTGGCGATCCGTGAAGTGAATACCGGGATGATGGCGGTTCCCGCCAGGCATTTGAAAAAGTGGATCGCCGCGCTCGACAACGACAATGCACAAGGTGAATTTTATCTTACCGATGTCATCGAGACGGCGGTCGCCGAGGGCATGCGTGTGAGAACAGTCGAACCTGCGAGCATGGATGAGATACTGGGGGTAAACAATCGCATCCAGCTGGCCGAGATCGAACGCCATTTTCAGCTCAGGCAGGCGCGCGCGCTGATGGAAAGTGGCGTGACGCTGCGCGATCCCGCGCGCATCGACGTGCGCGGCACGATCAGCGCCGGTCAAGACGTCGAGATCGACGTCAACGTGGTGTTCGAAGGGCGCGTGGAAATCGGCAGCCGCGTGCTGATCGGGGCCAATTGCATCATCAAGGACGCCGTGATCGAAGACGACGCGGTGATCGAGCCGCACAGCATCATCGAAAAATCGCTGCTCGGCCGTCGCGCGCATGTCGGACCGTTTGCACGCATCCGTCCGGACACCCAGCTTGGCGAAGACGCCAAGATCGGCAACTTTGTCGAAGTGAAAAAGGCCAAGATCGGCGCGGGCAGCAAGGTCAATCACCTCAGTTACATCGGTGATGCGCTGATTGGGAAGGATGTGAATGTCGGCGCCGGCACCATCACGTGCAATTACGATGGCGCCAACAAGCATCAGACCGTCATCGGCGACAACGCCTTCATCGGTTCGGACACCCAGTTGGTCGCGCCGGTGGAAGTCGGTGCAGGCGCCACCATCGGTGCGGGCAGTACGATTTGCAGAAATGCGCCGGCCAATCAATTAACCTTGAGCCGTTCGCCGCAGAAGAGCGTGGAAAACTGGCAACGGCCCAAGAAAAAATAGAGGACGAAAATCATGTGCGGGATAGTGGGTGCGGTCGCCGAGCGCGATGTGGTCAATATACTGATCGAAGGATTGAAGCGTCTGGAGTATCGCGGATATGACTCTGCGGGTGTGGCGCTGATCGACCAGCAGGGCGAAATCAATCGCGTGCGGGTAAAAGGCAAGGTGGCCGGACTGCAGCAGGCGATGAGTGCAGAGTTTCGCGGCACGACCGGCATCGCCCATACCCGTTGGGCCACGCACGGCAAGCCGAGCGAGAAAAACGCCCATCCGCACATCTGCCGCAAGACCGTCGCGGTGGTGCACAACGGCATCATCGAGAACTTCGAAGAGCTGCGCGAAAAGCAGCGCAATGCGCGCTATGAATTCACCTCGGAGACCGACACCGAAGTGATCGTGCATCAGATCTATGAAAATCATGTCAACGGCAACAAGGATCTGCTCGATGCGGTGCGCGACAGTGTCGCGGAGATGCGTGGCGCCTATGCGCTCGGCGTGATCAGCACGCACGAACCGAACCGGCTGGTGGCGGCGCGCCGAGGCAGTCCGTTGGTCATCGGCGTTGGGATCGGCGAATATTTCATCGCCTCCGATGTGGCGGCGTTGCTCCCAGTCACCCAACGCTTCATCTTCCTGGAAGAGGGCGATCTGGCCGATATCCGCAAGGATACATTGACTATTTACAATCAACATGGCGAGAAGGTTGAGCGGCCGATCCGCCAGAGTGAATTGACTGCCGATGCCGTCGAGCGCGGTGAGTATCGTCACTACATGCTCAAGGAAATCTTCGAGCAACCGCGCGCGATCGCCGACACACTTGAATCGCGTATCTCGGAAAAAGGCCTGCTGGAAGGCAGCTTCGGACCGCAGGCCAAGGAGATGTTTGACGGCGCCGGCAGCGTCTACATCGTCGCCTGCGGCACCAGTTATCACGCAGGATGCGTGGCGCGTTACTGGATCGAGAATCTCGCCAAGATGCCGTGCAGCGTCGAGGTGGCCAGCGAGTTCCGGTACCGCAAGCCCATCGTGCCGAAGGATGCGCTGGTGATCTTCATCTCACAATCCGGCGAAACCGCCGACACGCTCGCGGCCCTGCGCGAGGTGATGAGCCTGGGCGTCAAGCGCACGCTGGCCATCTGCAATGTGCCGGAGAGTTCGCTGGTGCGCGAAGCCGGCATGACCCTGATGACGCGCGCCGGTCCCGAGATCGGCGTGGCCTCCACCAAGGCCTTCTCGACTCAGCTGGTCGCGCTGCTGCTGACCACCATCGCACTGGCGCGTCGTCACGGTTTGGCGGAGTCTGTCGAAGCGCAGCTGATCGACGAGTTGCGCACCTTGCCGCGCAAGATCGAAGAGGTGTTGAAACTCAACGACACCATCCGCATCATCTCCGAACAGTTTGGCGACAAGAGCCACGCCCTTTTCCTCGGACGCGGCACGCAATATCCGGTGGCGATGGAAGGCGCGCTCAAGCTCAAGGAAATCTCCTACATCCACGCCGAATCCTATCCGGCGGGAGAACTCAAGCATGGTCCGCTTGCGTTGGTCGATGCCGAAATGCCGGTCATCGCCGTGGCGCCGAACAATGAGTTGCTGGAGAAGCTCAAATCCAATCTGCAAGAGGTCAAGGCGCGCGGCGGCAAACTGCTGGTATTCGCCGATCAGGAAGCCGCGATGGCGGAGGAAAGCGGCGTGCAGGTCGTCGCCGTGGCGCCGACCAATGACTTCATCTCACCGATCATCTTCACCATTCCGCTGCAACTGCTCGCCTATCACGTCGCCGTACTCAGAGGCACGGACGTGGATCAGCCGCGCAATTTGGCGAAATCGGTGACGGTGGAATAAATCAGACAATTTCGTGTTGTTTGTTGTGCGCACGTAATAAAGTTGTTACCTAAGTAATAAAGTTATTACTTAGGTAATAAAGTTATTACATCAACTGTAAATTATTCGCCAAAGTGCTAAATAAAGTTCTCGCCTAATGGGTGGTGGTGAGTTTTGAGCGGCCAGTCGTAAGGCATCCATTTATGCCCGACAAACGGTGATTGATTTTTTGCTGGGAAGTCTGAAATCAAGTTAAGCGGTCATATGAGATACATGATTAATTACCTGCAACCGACTCATTGAGGCCTGGACAGCTGCCAGTCTCAGCGTCAGTCAGGCTTCAAAAGAGTAACTCGATCGGACGAGCATTGGCGGAATCAAGGGTGTCCCGAATTACGCTATACTCATGGCGTGAGTGCAAGCTTCGTTTTTTTCAGCTCCTCGAGTGCATCCCCGACCAGCTCGTCGATTGACTCAAGTGCCGCTACCAGTTGGTTGGCTTGGTCATTCTCGGACTTTGGGTCAGCATATGTCGTCACACCGACCGACGATTTGTGCGCAACGGCACCTCGTGATCCGCCAAAGGATGTGAGATCTGCTAGCAATGTGGTGTCGAGGTCTCCTCCATCGATGCCGAGAGGAAGCAAGAGCGCCAGAACGTTGGGCTCCTTGACTCCGTGATTCTTTTTGTGGATTTCATCCTTCCAACGCTTCTTGGCACGTGAGAGAATCCCGTCGATATCATCGTGGTCTTTCTTGCCCGATGAACCGAGCTTCGACGGAGGGGTAGGCATGGTATGGCCTGAAAACGCCAGTAATCCAGACAGTACTCTGCTGGGCACCCGATGGGTCGTCCATGCGTTACAAGCTTCATCGAAGAGTTCGTGGGCCCGGTCTTCAATGAACGATTCGATTTCCGCATGAACAAGGATTCGAAACGAAATTGCTCGAAGGTGTGTGCGTTCCGCACTACGATACGTGCCAGTCGGGTCGAACTTTCCTGGTAGCAATGCTTTGCGGAGCTTATGTACGCCGCGCTGTAGCTCCTTGTAGCGCATCGACGTCGCCATATTGGGCCTCAGAAGCCTGGAAATGCTAATCGCTGCTCTTCGCCATCCTCAACTACTGTTGGAATGGGCAAATCCCTCCCGATTACCGTGGACAGACTAAGCCCCCACTTGGACAGCCGTTCAACCGTATTTGGGATGCCCGCAGTGTCGCGTTCCGTTGCACTCCTGAAGCCAGCGTCGGTGAAAATGTTCTCGAATGCCTCTCTCACTCCGGCAGGGTTAGCAGCCATTGCGGCTCTGATCTGCTCGTCTTGAGCGTAGAACACGAGAAAGTCGAAGACCGCACGGTTGAATTGTTTTGAGCCAGGTTTTTTACCTACCGAGGAGTCGAATATTTGCGCTAGCGTATCGGTGGCCGACTCGAAGTCCTTAAGAGCAGTGTGCAACCGAGGTTCCCATTGTTGCCAGTCCTTGTTGAAGGTCTCGAAGCTAAAGTCCAGGAATCGCTTCATTCTTCCTCGGTAGTCTTCGAGGAAGAAACGGAAAGCCAAATACCGTGATAGCACCTCGATGTCCCTCATGCGGTAATCGGGGTCACGGAGATTAAGCAGTGCCTTAATGGCCTGACTGTTCACGGCAGCATCGTCAACCCAGTCGCTGAATGGTCCCGGAAACAGTGCCTGTCGAAGTTCCTGTGGTGAGAGTTTGACGCTGCCGGTGTTGAGACGCAGGAAGACTATGTGCAGAAAGTCTACGCTGGGCCAGTTCTTGATAACAACCGTCCTGATAGGTTGGTTGAGGAGAGCATTCAGGTCGTCTTCGAGTTCAAGTTCTGATTCGAGGTGCGACAGCTTTTTGCGACCTAGGTCCTTGCGGATGGCTAAACCGGACAAAGCGTACTGATTATTCCTTCCCTCCCCGAGTCCCCAGAATTGAAGGATCGAGAGAAGTCGCTGCTTGCCGTCCAGCACAATAAAATTTCCGCGGCGGTCCTTGGACTCAGCAAGCACGATCTGCGGAATAGGTAACCCTAGGATTAGCGACTCAATGAAGCGACTTTTCTGAGGTACCTTCCATGCATCTCGGCGCTGGAAGCTCGGATTGAGGATAATGTTACCGCGCCGGAGCTGAGACACAATCGTCTCGGTGGTCCAGTCGGTCGCGTGGAGCACTGCTTCTCGGAATCGACTTTGCTCATCGATATCAACCTCGTCCTCGGATGGGAGGTCTACGAAATCGACAGTTTCTTCGTCGTTCGGTGATACACCGTTGTCCTCAGTCGGCATGGGGTCTACTTCCTCTGATGCGAGTGGTCCTGAAATGTCTCTATGACGAACCACGATAATACCTCCTCCAGATTCACAGCGATGCTGAGCGAATCTCCCTGACAGTTTACATATTATTCTATTGGCCTGATACGGTGTCCGTTCGCCAATGCCGCATTAATCCCTGATCCTGGAAACCGACAAGCTTCGTTAATCGGTCGATTTTCGACCCATTTCCGTAGGCGCACGGAGACACCGTATCTATATCATGTTGGCTGACACCCACACACGAAGGAGACACTATGGCTAGCATGATTTTGGTATCGATTACTTTCTTGCGTCGGGCGAGACTGGTTACCACAGTGAAGATTTCGGCCGCGATGTGCGGCGCTATGACCGCGGGGCAGTTATACGCCGCCGAAGTTGCGATTATTGTTGGGTACTTTGGGGTTGTGTTCTTCGCGATTGAGATTCTCGCCCGTGTGGCTAAAGTCAAATAATGAAAAAGGACCGGTACTTCCGGGGCTCTGCCTTTGTGCGTTCTTTGATATGCGTAGGTTGCCAGTATTTGCCAATGGCAAATTCTATATATGGATGTACCGAAATCTCTGAGTAGGCATGCTTATAGCGTTGGACTTATGGCGGAGATAAATAAAGAAGCGCTGGAGTCTGAGTGGAGCCCCAAGCTTTGCATGGAATTCCAATTCAAATGCTATTATTTAACTTATTGAATATATTCAATATAATGGCTTTGGCGAGAGGGGTCGAACCTCCGGCCCCTGCCTTCCGAAAGAAATGCTCACCAGGCTGAGCTATATTCCGAAGGATCGGTTTCTATGATTAGGGGATTTGAGTACTTGTGCGGTCAAGAGGCTGGATGCGTCCCAAGACGTGCAGCCGTCTGCTTCTGGCAGTTCCTTGGTCCCCCGAATGGTGGGAGAGGATCTACATTATTGACACTTCCTGTCGATCAGTTCGGAGTAACTACATACCATTCTTGATGTGGGAAGAATGATGAGCTGAGTGAGCATGCGCCATAGGCGAAGACAAGTGACAGGGCATCGGTGATCAGATTATTGCGACCGAACATGATGCCAATCATTCATCATACAAAGTCATACAGCTATGAGTGATGGGAATAAACATCGTAGAACATTTCGATTGGAGCCTCGAACCCAACAGATTTGAAATTAACGCAGTCGCCGGGGCTGAGTGTTTCGAGCACCCAAGCATCGGGGGTGCGACTATAGATCTCGATATGTACATTATCTTGAGCTACTAGTGCATACTCTTCGACACTATCAACTCCTTGATATATAGCCAGTTTTTCTAGTCGATCACGACTTTCCGTCTGCTCTGAGAGTACCTCAACCAGCAATACTGGTGAGTTCTGATATACCACGCTTGGATCGAGTGGTTCAGTGACAACCATGATGTCTGGATAATAAAAAATGTCGCCGATTCTGAGCTTCATGCTGAGCGCAAAAACGTCATGCCTTTTACCGCGCAGGTGTTCTTTCAGTGCAGTAGTGATGGCGATAGTGATTAAATTGTGCCTGGCAGTGTTGGCCGGCCTGTTATGGATAACGCCTCGAACGTATTCATGGCGCACCTCACTGTGCTCCTCAAGTCGCAGGTAGTCTTCTACTGATAATCGTGAGATTTTCTGCGCAGTGGCCATACGCCTCCTTTACCTCAGGTCTAGAGGCCTGTCGGATTTGACGATCTACAGATCCTTGCTTGATTAAATGTAGTTAAAAGCCGCCAGCAAGGCAACCTGAGAGCGCACTGCGCATTCTCAGCCAGTGCGCCATTGAAACGAATCAGATTCAATGTCGGGGACGGGACCAAGGTCGACAACCGTTGCATATGAACCGCTCGTTGGCTATGACTCGACGTAGCGTCACAGCCTCCAGTTTCTGGCGTTGATGAGCCTACAGCTCATGCTGACGTGCAAACTGAACCCGTAGGATTGGCGCGGTAAGCTCGATTCATCGCGGGGCCCTACTTATACCACACGAAATACATTAAATTTGTTGCCTCACCTCGGCTCAGACTTGCTACATGCGATCACCCCTTCGTCGATTAGCCTGCAAGTTCATTAGAAAACGAATCTAGTCCCTTATGGGGCGCACCAGCTGTTGAAAGCACATGCCTGCTAGTCCAGTGATTTCCACTCGAAGACCAGTATTTCTTAAACATTAGATAGTTAGCTCGCTCTCGAAGCTTTGGGACGAGTGGTCTTATCAGCTGATGGTTTAGAATCGTATAGCAAAAGATTATAACTAATTGATTATATGAAATATTTTTATTAAAGGCCGTAGATTTTTTGTCGAAACTCTTCTACATATAACAATGATTCCGGGATGCCGCATACACAGCGTGGGAGATTAGTTTTGGCAAAGCGCAATCGTCAGTTCGATGAAGCGAAGGTGCAGCGATACTTCGCAGAGGGTCGAGGACAGGGCTCAGGCAAGGACTACCGACCCTGGCTGAAGATTCATGATGTGCCCTCGCTCGGTCGCGTACACCGCGTGGTAGGTATGACGACTGGCAGGATACACCATCTTATGTCGGATGGTGAGTGGCGATACTTCATTCAATGCGACTGGGATGATGAGGTCACAGACATCAGAGAGCAGTTCCCGCTTGATCGAATGGAGACCCTCAAGATCGCGAACAAGCTGGGAATCAAGCATCCCGCCACGACGGACGGAACTCCCTATCCGCTTACCACTGACTTCTTACTGGTGCTGGGAAAGAACGAAACTCGCAGGCTCACGGCGCGTACTTACAAGATGAAGGATGATGATTTGGACGAGCGAACGCGGGAAAAGCTAGAAATCGAACGTCGGTATTGGAAGACAAAGGGAGTCGATTGGGCCATGGTCAACGAGACGAACGTCAATCACGTGCTGGTACGCAATGTGGAGTCGTTGTACGGATTTCATGATCTAACCGGCCTTTCGGCTCCGGAGCCGTGGAGTTTCCAGCAGCTAGCACGTGAATTCTGTGAACGTTTCGGCGCGGATGATGCGCCAACACTCGGAGATCTATGTCGCTCTATCGATGCGGATTTCGGGCTGAGTAATGACGAGACCTTCGTCGTTGCGCGGCATCTGCTGGCACGCAAGATGTTGCTTACCGATATGAGCGACCCCACGCCATTTGCGTTGCGCAGCTTGGCTGGCTTAAGCCTTACGTTACCTTCGGAGTCTGTCAATGGCGCTGCTGAATAACACCGTATTTCAGCGAGAAGATACGCGCTACCGCGTCCTCTCGGTATATGCGAATAAACATGTGTTCGTGATCCGCATCGATGATGCCATGGCCTTGCCCGAGATAATTCACTATGAGGCATTGGTGGACGAGATCGCATCTGGCGCAGTAAAGCTTATTGACGACCCGAAGTTGCCTCGTCTGTTGAGCGATGAGGCGTTGTCTGACGCAGAGCGTAAAGTTCGCGATCGCGCGTGGAATTGCATCCAGCCGTTAGTAGAAAAGATCCCAGATATTTTCCGTCCCAAGGCTAGATCTGTGTTGGTAGCCGCAAGGATGGTGGAAATGCATGTCTCACGTCAGGCGATATACGGGTGGTTAAGGCGGTATTGGATGCGCGGGATGATACCCGCGGCTTTAGTGGCGGACTACGCTCACTGCGGTGCTAAAGGGGTGGCCCGTCTTGGGGGAGATAAGAAACGAGGTCGGCCGCGCAGCCTTTCTACAGGTCGTGGTGTAAATATTGATTACGACACTCTGCGCATCATGCGAACGGCATGGGCCAAGTATATGGCTAATCAGACCCGAGGATCGCTGCGGCGGGCCTATAACTGGATGTTAATGCATGGTTTTCCGGATGATGTGGTGGTGATAACGCGGGTGAGCCAACAGGTTACGGTGAAGATAATTAATCCCGAGCGCCTGCCGAGTTTTGATCAGTTTGAGTACCACTTCAAGAAGGAAAACAACCTTGCGGCACGAAAGCTTAGTAAACACGGTGCCCGCAAGTTTGAGCAGCTGTTTCGGCAGTTGCTGAAAAACTCTCTGAGCGAAGTGCGCGGGCCAGGCTCTCGTTATCAGATCGACGCGACTATTGCGGATACTTATATTGTCTCTCGCCTCGCCCGTAATCGCATCGTGGGTCGCCCGACGGTGTATCTCGTGATTGATGTGTTCAGCAGGATGATTGTCGGCATCTATGTGGGATTGGAGCCGCCAAGCTGGATAGCGGCGATTATGGCTCTTCTCAATGCGGCTGAAGATAAAGTCAAGTATTGTGCTCGCTATGGGATCGATATCACTCCTGAGCAGTGGCCAGCGAGTGAATTGCCGCTCGCCATTCTTGGCGATCGGGGGGAAATGGAGTCCAAGATGGCAGATACATTAGCCACGGCCTTCAATATCCAGGTAGAAAATGCTCCCCCGTATCGTGGAGACGCTAAGGGGATCGTTGAGCGACATTTTCGGTCTGTCCAAGCGGACTTCGGGGAGTTTGTGCCAGGCTATGTGGAAAAGGGTGTCAAAAAACGTGGTGGGCCTGACTATCGTTTAGATGCCGCGCTAACTATAGAAGAGTTTACAAAAATAATTATCTACTCGGTGCTGGATGCAAATCTTCGAGTGCGACGCGACTATCCTGGCGAAGCCGGTATCGCTGAGTCAAATATCCCCCATTCGCCCTTGGCCCTTTGGCAATGGGGAAAAGACCACTTTCGCAGCGATGCGCGCCGGTTCGATATGCAGTATGTCAAGGTCAATTTACTGCCACAGAAAAAGGTTAAGGTGACCAGAAAGGGTCTTAAATTCCAAAGAGGCTTGTATTATTTCAACACTGAGATCGTGAAGGAGCACTGGTATTTCCGAGCCCAGGAGACTGGCGAGGAGCTTAAAGCGGCATATCACCCAATGGATATGACGATGATCTATGTCATTTCGCCAGTTGACCGTGCCCGATTTTATCGTTGTGACTTAGTAAATCATTGCCATCAGTTTTCTGGAATGGCGTTGTCGGAAGTGGTTGAGCTCGGGCGACAGCAACGAGTCGTATCAGCTTGGGATCAACAGGACACGCAACCGCAGTCGCTATCTCATCAACGGAACATCGAAAACATAATCGACGTTGCCAGAATACGTGCGAAAAAGGAGCGTGACCCCTCTCTGAGCGCTGCTGAGCGCACACGAGGTATCAGGGCTAATCGGCTAGAGGAACGACAGGATGGCCGGGGCGAGCACGTTACCGCATTTGGTCTTGGGCAGTCTGTCGAAGCATCAAACGTCACCGCCCGTGCGATGCCTATTGATCCAGACGAGGTAGCAGAGATGGATGAGCTCGCAGAAATAAAAAACAGAAGACTGCCCAAGCCTGAGTGAGTTGGCCACGAGGCTCTGTTCAGTAAAGGGTAAACATATTTTTCGACGATTTAGTTAAGGGGAAGAAATGAAGGAAAAACGGGTGTCATTTTCACGTGGCGAGACGATTATTGAGGCTTGTTATCGGAAATGCGAGGTAGACGACCATCTGGGCAATCCTCTTATCGAGGCCTTGCCTCCGATTCGTTCTCGGGAAGAGTGGTACCCACAGCTTGCCCGGCCAGTGACATTTCATCCAGATGAGAGGAATAGCCCGGCACACTTAAGAGCGGTCGGGGTTATGCGAATACAGAATTTGTTCCAAGTGTTACCTCGTCATGTTGATGTCGCCCGTCGCCTCGATCTGATTATTAGGCAGGGTTATGTCGGGCGAAATCCCGCTAATGCTGAGAGAGGTGAGATGCTGCAGCGGGCTTATCAGGCCATGCAGCTGGCGGGTAATGCTGACACGCAAGTAGTGTTTGGAGAGGACCAGCCAATGTTATCCAGTTCCCTGATAGGGGCTTCGGGAACGGGGAAAAGCACTACGATCGAGCGCATCTTGCGTGCTTTTCCACAGGTGATTGCGCACCCGGACTATGGGCTGCATCAGATTGTATGGCTTAAGGTCGATTGTCCCCAAGACGGGAGCATAAAGCAGCTTTGCGTCGATATCATCAAAGAAATGGGGCGCCTATTGGATACCAATTTTCCTGAAAAAATTAATGAGCATATCGCTGCTAAATCGCTGGCTAATCGGGTCAAACATTATGCGAGTGTCTATTCGTTGGGCTTACTGGTTATTGATGAAATTCAGAACTTAAGTATTAAAAAATCAGGCGGCAAAGACACCATGCTCAACTTTTTCCAGGAGTTGTGCAATGTACTGCGTGTACCAGTCTTTATTATGGGGACATTGAAAGCCGCCAACATTCTGTCCATGGATTTTCGACATGCCAGGAGAAACGCGGTCGCTGGTTCATTTGTGTGGGATCCACTAGATAATGGAAGCGAGTGGGAGAGCTTGGTACAAGAGTTGTGGAAGTATCAGTGGCTGCAGGAATCCGGTGAGCTTACCGAAGAGATGATCGACTTCCTCCATCAGGAAACCCAAGGCATTGTCGGAGTGCTAACGGCCGTATTCACGATAGCTCAGCTGCGTGCCTTAGACAAAAAGCAAGAAGCAATGACCCAGGACCTGCTGCGCCGTGTCATGGATAAGGACTTTTTGCCGATCAAGCCTGCCCTTAATGCGATGCGATCGAGAGATCCGCGGAAGATGATGCAGTATCAGGATATGCTTTCTCATGATTTCATGGAGTATATGCGAAAGGAGCAGCTTGTTCTGGCCAGTCAGATAGAACAGAAGGTGAAAAGACAGAAGCCGACGGCATCTTCCTCTGCAGAGGCGCTAGCCTTGTCCACGCTGGAGACCATGGGATTCGACAGCCAAATAGCTGATGAGGCTTTGAAGCGCGCAAAGGAGGCAGGAGCAAAAAGCCGTACTGCGTTGGTGCAGCATGCCCTGGCCATCTTGTCTAACGTCGCAGACTCCGAGGAAGAAGATGATGATCCGGACGATCTCAGAAAGGGTGCTGGATGAGGTTGTCTACGCGTTATCTGCCTAGGCCGTATCCAGATGAGCTGATCTACAGCATCATTGCACGCTGCGGTTTACATATGGGTGTTCGCAGCCCGAAGGCGCTTTTGCAGTACACGGTTGGTAGTCGCCAGATTGTTGCGTCGACCGATCTTCAGGGACGGTTGTCTTGTCTGGAGTGGGCTATCGTTGGCACGTGGCGGATGACGGTGGAGCAGGCAGTCCGCGCCCACACATTGCTCCCTTACTACGTTGCCTATCGTACGACCGCAGATAAGAAGCGTTTTACAGCAGCTCTTCTGGCAGATAGACCGCAATTCCTTCATGTTGAACTAGGTATTTGTGCAGGCACCGTTCGCCTTTCGCCGGTGATGCGTTTTTGCCCGGCGTGCTCAGCGGAGGACGTAGCGAGGTACGGTGAAACATATTGGCGCCGACTCCACCAGATTCCCGGCGTCGTGGTCTGTCCCGAGCATCAAGTTGTACTGCATGACACCAGCGTGCCAGCGCGTTCCCCGCGTCGCCACGACTTTACAGCATTGACGGTACAGGTGATTGAGCGCAGTCGACCGGCCTTAACCTTGACGGCGTCGGAAATGGATCTGGCCGTTGTCGTTGCCCAACGCAGCCGAGCGTTGCTTGATGACGGTTGTTCCCGCCAACGCGCGCAATGTCGTGCTATGTTCCAAAATAAACTTCGAGAGCGTGCTCTTTTTGAGGGTGATGGGCGTCTGAGCCATATCGACGCCGCATTTAGGGCATTTTACGGCGACGTACTGATAGGGCAGTTTGAAACCGTCCCTGTAGGCGCTGACGGCCTATCATGGCTTAAAGCGCTGGCGTATACTACCTAGGCCGCAGCAAAGGATACAGATTGGTGTTCAAAGAATGATTTCACAAGCGCGATATTTTCCTTGATTGCTTGCAGATCATTGGTAGCCCGTTGCTTGAGAGACTCGCCCTCCTTCA
>JBFMHP010000029.1:0-11447 GCA_040752855.1 Pseudomonadota bacterium
CAATGAGCATCAGCTGGCGGGTTCAAGCAGGCTTTACCTTGATCGAATTGGTGATCTTCATCGTAGTCATCAGCCTGCTGTCCGTTGGGCTGTTTTCCGTGTTCGTGAATACCTTGAAGGGCGTCGATCAGCTCGACGTTGGCACTCAAGCGATGCAACTGGCCATCGAGCGCATGGAGCTGATCATGCCGCAGCGTCACGCGCTGGGGTTCGCGGGATTCACCGGCTCGACCTTCGATCCCTGCACGTCCACGCCGACCTCGACGCAGGCGGTGTGCACCGCAATACCTGCCGGTTACACCATCACAACGCAACTGGCGACAAGCTGGTTGAGCGACACCAATTACAAAGTGGTCACCGTCACGGTGGCCGGCAAGGGGCAGGCGACGTTGCAAGCGCTGGTGGCGAATTACTGATGAAAAATATCAGTCGGAAAATGCAGTACGGGTTCACCCTCCTGGAGATGGTGCTGGTCGTGTTGTTGCTTTCCATCGTCGCCGGGATTTCCAGCCACATGCTGAGCGGCGGATTCAACGCCTATCTGATCGGCAAGGACGCGGTGGAGGCCGATTGGCAGGTGCGCAACGCGCTGGAGTGGCTGATGCGCGATCTGCGCGCGGTGCGCTCGGCGACCGCCGCGGACCTCACCATTACGCCGTCCAACGCCATCACCTTCACTGATACCTCGGGTGCTGTGGTGAGTTATTCGGTTTCCGGGTCGACGTTGATGCGCAACGGTCAGCCCTTGGCCGATGGCGTAGCGAGCCTCAGTTTTAGTTACATTCAGAAAGACGGCAAGAACACCGCCTCTTCGGTTGGCCAGGTGTATTACATCGTGGTGCAACTCGGCGTGACGCAAAACGGCATCAATAAAACCTTGCGCGCGACGATTCGCCCCAGGAGCATCTCATGACCGGACCGATGCGACAACGTGGCGGCTTGCTGATCATCACCGTAGTGTTGATCGTGACCATCGGGTTGCTCGCGACGGTATTGCCGGTCGTCTTTGTCTCCGAAACACGTTCCATGCTCGATCAGGCGCGTTCCGAAGAGGCCTTCGTCATTGCCGAATCCGGCCTGCAGCGCGGCATACGCCAATGGAAATTAAATCCGTCCACCTACACCAATGAGGGGCCGGTGACCTTTGGCGGTGGTAATTTCACCATTACAGTTTTGGGCACGGATTTTTCCGGCGCAACTCTGCCAACCGGACAAAAACGCATTAGAAGCGTTGGGCAGGTGGCGAGCGTGCAAGGCAATGTGTCGCGTACTACCGAGGCGATCGTGGCTTTGAACGGTGCGGCAGTGAGTGATCCATTCCCCAGCTTGGCTGATTTCACAACGAATTGGGTGACCTCGTATGACGCCACGGGAGCCTTGATTCACGATGCCACCAATACGGCACCGTCCTCTATCGGTGGTTCGATGTACATTTGGGAGGACGCAACGTTGTCAGAGCAGATTTTCAAAGGTCAAGCGGATCGCACGCTTTTATCACCGATTGCCGGCGGAACGAGTGTGACCTTGAATCTCTGGTATCGAACGAAAAAAGGTACTCCACAACCCGATGAGATGAAGGCGTGGGTACATCTGGTCGACACTACCGGAACAGCTTACAACCTTTGGAATTATGATTCGGTGGCGAATGTCAATTGGAGTTCAGCCTCGTCTACTCGTACGTTGCCTACAGGGCGCACGTTCACCAAGCTGCGGGTCCAGTTTCAGCTGAAAAACGGCAACGGCCCGGCTTCGACTACGAAGGTACCGATCGAGATGTGGGTTGATGAAATCTCGCTCAGCACTGGAAGTGGCCCGAGTCAGATCATGCAATGGCGGGAAACCGTTTTTTGAGGTGCGATTGTTACAGGCGGCAACAATCCGTTCGCATGAGAATCCTCAAACATACAGAGAGTTAAGTGGCGGCAGTTATAGCCGATACATATTAAGAACTACTCAAAAAGGCCTCGGGCTTTACGAGAGGTGGAAAGGCTGTTGAGTAGATTCCCTCTCCCGCGGGAGAGGGGGAAGCTATATATGCGAGACGCGGCGTTAGACCTCGTCGATAACGAGTTTTCATGAGGAGGTTGGGTGTTCAGTGGGTTGACAAGACGTCCGCACGCCGGTGTCGCGAGCCTGTGCATCCATGATCAGGCGGTGGCGTTTGCATATGTCGTGCGCCGGCCCAATGACAGGCCTCTGTTGGTGCAAGCCGAGACGCGCCCGGCGACCGCGAAGAATGTCGAGGAAATCCTGCATCAGCTGGTATCGAAGCATCGGCTGAATCGTATCGCGTGCACCACCCTGCTCGCGCATAACGACTACAAACTTCTGATCACCGAAGCACCCGAGGTCGGCGCGAACGAGCTGAAATCCGCGCTCAAGTGGCGTGTGAAGGATTTGCTCGATATGCCCATCTCCGAGGTCACTCTCGATGCCTTCAAGATGCCTCAGCCACCAGGCGCGCAACAACGCTCGGTGTATGTCGTCGCCGGGTTCAACAAGGCCATCGCCTCGCTGGCCAAGCGCATGGAAGAGTGTTCGGCCAACCTCGTCGCCATTGATATCCCTGAACTGGCGCAGCGCAATATCGGCATGCTTTCCGGATTTGATGCCCAGGGCGCAGCGGTGCTTTCCTTCCAGGCCGCCGGCGGCTTGATCACAGTGAGCAAGGGCGGGGAGCTCTACCTCAGCCGCCGCATTGCAACCGGCATGGATATCTTGAATGCGCTTCCCAAGCCTGCTGGCGACGGCGCGGCAATACAATATGACGCGCGCCGCGCTGCGGTGTTCGATCAGGTGGTGCTGGAGTTGCAGCGCTCTTTGGATTTCTATGAAAGCAATTTCCGCCAGGCGCCGATCCGGCGCCTGCTGTTGGCAACGGGATGTTCGGCCGTCGACGGTTTGGCCGGATATCTGCAATCGAGCTTGGGATTGGAGGTGCGCGCGCTCGATTTCACCGAGGCGCTCGAGTGCGCGGTGCCGTTGACCGACAAGCAACAGTCGGAACTCTTTTTTGCCATCGGCGCGGCCTTGCGGGAGGACGCGCCATGATCCAGCAGGTGAATCTTTTTCAGCCGCCGTTTAAGAAGGAAAAGCCGAAATTTCCCTCCGCGCAAATGCTGTCCGCCGTGCTGGCGTGCGTGCTGTTGATCGCCGCGGTTGCCGTCGTCGAGGTGTGGCGCGCGCGGCAGGCGCAAAACGAGGTGGCGGCGCTGGAGAAGCAATCGCAGGATCTGACGCGGCAGCGGGACGAGCTCGGCATTCAATTGGCGCAGCGCCGTCAGCGTAGTCCGCTCGATGCTCAGATCGAAAAGCTCGAGCGCATTTTGACGCATCGCCAGCAATTGCAGCAGATGATGGCGCAGGATCTGTTCGGGCAAGGGGAGGGATATTCGGGTTATCTGATCGCCATGGCGCGCCAGCATATATCCGGTATTGCGCTGCTCGACATCACGATCGACGGCGCGGGTCGCGAGATCACGCTGCGCGGCCGCACCAGCGATCCCGCGCTGGTGCCGAAGTATCTGCAGCGCATGTCGCAGGAGGATCGTCTGGCGGGGACGCAATTCCACACCTTCCGTATTGAACGGCCCCAGGATGAAAACGAGTCTCACTATGCCGGCGATGTCGACTTTTTCGTTTCCACTCGCACCGAGGAGCCGCCGCGATGAGCCTGCAGGCGACCTTGCACAAGCGCTGGCGGAATGTCGCGATGCAGCTCGACCGGCGCACAGCGCGCGAGCGGGTGCTGCTCGCCCTGACCTTGATCGCCGCGATCGGTAGTCTGGTGTATCTCCTGGCGCTGATGCCGGCTGCAAAGACCCTCGCCAAGGCGCAGACGGCAGCCGCGCAGTTGCAGGCGTCGAATCAGGTTTTGTTGACCGACGTGCAGGATCTGCAGGGGCAATTGAGTCAGTCGGAGGAAGAGGCCAAGGCGAAGAAGCTGCGCGAGCTGGAGCAAAGCGTGCGCGATGCAGGGACGCTGACCTCGCTGCTCCAAGGAATGGTCAGTCCGGCGGAGATGGCGCCGCTCGTCGAGCGGATATTGGAGAGCAACCATGCGCTGAAGGTGATCCGGGTGGAGAATCGCATGGCCGAGCCGCTCAGGCTCGGCGGCGCGGAAAACAATCTCGGACAAGCCCAGCCAGCGGCCGGTGCGGCCGAGGGTTTTGTGGTCTACAAGCACGGGTTGCACATCGAGGTGCGCGGCAGTTATCGCGATATCGTCAAATTCCTGATGGCGCTGGAGAAGATGCAGTGGAAGGTGATGTGGGATCAGGTGTCGATCACCACCGATGACAAGCACGCCGGCTCGCTTGCGGCGTTGACGATTTATACCCTGAGCCTGGATCAGGCGTGGCTTGGTTTGTGATGGAGGCGGCGGTGATCAGAATCCTGAGTGTGTGGGTGCTATCGATGCAGATTTTCGCGGCGCAGGCGGCGGACGATTTTGACATCCCCGATCCGACACGCAGCAGCTCTTCGCGCGGATATGTCGCCAAGCAGCCGGGACAGGCCGCGGCGCCCGGCGAACTGGTGCTGCAATCGACCCTGGTGGGCGCGGGGCGCAGCCTTGCCACGATCAACGGCAAGACGCTGGCGATCGGCGATGTGATCGATAACGCCAAGGTGGTAACGATAGGCGCCAATGAGGTGATATTGGAGCGCAACGGCCGTGAGCTGCGGCTGCAATTGGTTTCGCATGTGTCCATCGACCGAGGTTTGGACGGAGAACGATAACAATGAAAATCATGACAGCATCTTTATTCCGACCACTGTTCGCGCTGCTGGTGTGCTTGCCGCTGCTGGCCTGCCAGGCGGGGACGGCGCGTTGGCACGAACCGGCGCGGCAAGCCATCGACAAGCAGATGAGCGAGGCGGAGCAGCATGCCCAGCCCGCCGCCGCTCCGGCTGCGCCGCCGTCGCAAGCCGCCGCCGAACCGGTCGCGCCGGAACCGCGTTTCGATCTCAACGCCAATCGCATGCCGGCGCGCGAGTTGTTCATGGCCCTAGTGCAAGGCACGCCCTACAGCATGGTGGTGCATCCGGATATCAAGGGCGAGGTCACCTTGCAGTTGAAGCATGTGACCGTCGAAGAGGCGATGCAGACGCTGCAAACCGTGCACGGTTATGCCTATCGCCGTGAAGGCAATCGCTACGTCGTGCTCGGGCAGGGGATACAGACGCGGATCTTCCCGGTCAATTATCTGAATTTCGACCGGCGCGGCATGTCCGATACGCGGGTGTCGGCCTCGGAGCTTTCCCAGAATGGCGGTGGTTCGTCGTCGAGCGGCAGTGGCAGCACCACCGGCAGTTCCGGCAGCGGTAGCAGTGGCGGCGGCACGGGTGTGTCCGCGCACGGCAACGGTATCCAACTGAAGACCCACTCCGAATCCAATTTCTGGAAGGAGCTGAAGGAGTCGCTGGAGGCGATCGTTGGCACCGAGAACGGGCGCAAGGTGGTGGTGCATCCGCAGGCCGGGCTGGTGATCGTGCGCGCAATGCCCGAAGAGCTGATGACCATCGAACGCTATCTCGGCGCGACCCAGGCGACGATCAACCGCCAAGTGGTGCTCGAGGCCAAGATCGTCGAGGTGGAACTCAGTGACAGTTTTCAGAGCGGGATCAATTGGTCGATGCTCAAGGGTGAAGTATGGGCCAATCAGACCGGCGGCGGCACGGTGCTCAGTTCCGGGGTGAGCGAGATCTCGGGGGCCAGGGGCAATCTAAATCCGAGCGCCTTTGCACCGGTGAATGCCGGCCTGACCTCGGCCTTCGGCGGCGTGTTCAGTCTGGCGGTGAAATCCGGCGACTTCACCGCGTTCATCGAACTGTTGCAAGGGCAGGGCGACGTGCAGGTGCTCTCCAGTCCGCGCGTCTCCACGGTCAACAACCAGCGCGCGGTGATCAAGGTCGGGGGCGATGAGTTCTTCGTGACCGGCATCACCAACAACACCACGACCACCGGCGCGACCACGACCCAGATACCATCGGTGGAACTCACGCCGTTTTTCTCCGGCATCGCCCTGGATGTGACCCCGCAGATCGACGAGAAAGAGAACATCGTGCTGCACATCCATCCCACGGTCAGCAACGTCTCGCAGAAGGACAAGACCTTCGTGGTCAGCGGCGATACCTTCAGCCTGCCGTTGGCCGTCAGCAGCATCCAGGAGTCGGACAATGTGGTGCGCGCGCAGAACGGCCAAGTAATCGTGATCGGCGGCTTGATGAAGGAGGCCAGCAGCGAGATCAACGCCTCGGTGCCGCTGCTGGGCGATATTCCCATCATCGGCAATCTCTTCAAGCACAAGAAACTCACCCGGGTGAAGAAGGAGCTGGTGATCCTGCTCCGGCCCACCGTGGTCGACAGCAACCGGCTCTGGGGCGAGGCGGTGCGCGACACCCATCAGCGGATCAATGCCTTGATGGATGTGCGTCAAGCGAATGAAGCCCGTTCGGAGGAAGCCCCGGCGCAGTAAAGCCCTGCGTCGATCCACTTGAATTCCTGCGCCGCCGGGGACTCTACGCCCCGGCGTTCCCTTTATGAGTCCCCGGGTTCATGTGGTAGAATGCCCGCGTTTATCCAAGTTATTTTGCAGTTCAGAGGCTGGAATGGCGGGACACAGCAAATGGGCGAATATTCGCCACCGCAAAGGCGCGCAAGACGCCCGGCGCAGCAAGATTTTTACCAAGATCATCCGCGAGCTCACCGTGGCTGCGCGCAGCGGAGGAGCGGACCCAGATGCCAACACCCGATTGCGTGCGGCCATCGACAAGGGTCTGGGCGCCAACATGCCGAAGGACACTATCGAGCGGGCCATCAAACGTGGTGCCGGCGGGGCGGAGGACGAACATTACGAGGAAGTGCGTTACGAGGGCTACGGCCCGGGCGGTGTCGCGGTGATGGTCGATTGCATGACCGACAACCGCAATCGCACGGCAGGTGACGTGCGCCACGCCTTTACCAAGCGCGGCGGCAATCTCGGCACCGATGGCTCGGTATCTTATCTCTTCACCAAACAGGGCATCCTTAGTTACCCGCCCGGCAGCGATGAAGACCGGATCATGGCAGCCGCGCTGGAGGCCGGCGCCGAGGATGTGGTGAGCAATGACGATGGCTCGATCGATGTGATCACCAGCCCGGAGGCGTTTCTCAATGTGAAGGAGGCCATGCTTGCGGCGGGCCTGGTACCGGAGAACGCCGAGGTGACCATGACACCCAGCACGCAGGTCGCGCTGGATCTGGAGACGGCGCAGAAGCTGCTCAGCATGGTCGAGATGCTCGAAGACCTGGACGACGTGCAGAATGTCTACACCAACGTCGATATTTCCGACGAGATCATGAAGCAACTCGGATAGGAGACACATGACACGCATACTCGGCATCGACCCCGGCTCGCGGGTGACTGGATTCGGAGTCATCGAAGTGCAGGATGGCCGCATTCACTACATCACCAGCGGCTGTGTGCGCGTGCAGGTCGATGAAGCGCTGCCGCAGCGGCTCAAGGAAATCTTCGATGGCGTGCGCGAGATCACGCAGTCGTTCCGTCCGGACGAAATGGCCATCGAGCGGGTGTTCCTCCATCGCAACGCCGATTCGGCCCTGAAGCTCGGCCAGGCGCGCGGCGCGGCGATCTGCGCGGTGTTGCAGGACGCGCTGCCGGTGCATGAATACGCGCCGAAGGAGATCAAACAGGCCATCGTCGGCAAGGGTAATGCCGCCAAGGAGCAGATCCAACATATGGTGAAGGCGCTGCTGCGCCTGCCCGCCGAACCCCAGGCCGATGCGGCCGATGCCTTGGCGGTGGCGCTCTGTCACGCCAATATCCGCAGCACTCGGTTGCGCATGGGGCTCGCCAATCCCACCGCTTTCAGGATAAGACCATGATCGGACGCCTGCACGGCAAACTGCTCGTCAAACAGCCGCCGGCGCTGCTCGTCGATGTGGGTGGTGTCGGTTACGAAGTCGTCGCGCCGATGAGCACTTTCTACGTGCTGCCTGGATTGGAGAAGACCGTTACCTTGCACACGCACCTGATCGTACGCGAGGACGCCCAGGTGCTCTATGGCTTTGCCACCGAACAGGAACGCGCGCTGTTTCGCAGCCTGATCAAGGTCAACGGCGTAGGCCCCAAGCTGGCGCTGACCATTCTCTCCGGCATCTCCGCCGATGATTTTGTGAACTGTGTGCATGACAATGACGTCGCCACCTTGGTACGGTTGCCCGGCATCGGCAAGAAAACCGCCGAGCGGCTTATCATCGAGATGCGCGATCGGTTCAAGGACTGGCATACCTCCAGCGGCGAGTTCGAGACGGGCTTTGCGCTGCCCGTCAAGCCGGAGGGCGACGGCGCCGTCAACGAGGCGCTCTCCGCGCTTGTGGCGCTGGGCTACAAGCCGCAAGAGGCCAGCCGGTTGCTCGAGCCGATCAAGAATAAGGGTATGAGCAGCGAGGAACTGATCCGCGCGGCGTTGCAGTCGGCGGTGAGGTAAAAAAATAAATGATTGAAACCGATCGATTGATTAACGCCACGGCGCAAGGCAACGAGGAGCGCATCGACCGCGCCATCCGTCCGACCCGGCTTGCCGATTACATCGGACAGCAGGCGGTGCGCACGCAGATGGAGATCTTCATCAGCGCGTGCAAGGGCCGTCAGGAGGCGCTCGATCATGTGTTGATCTTCGGGCCGCCGGGACTGGGCAAGACCACGCTGGCCAACATCATCGCCAATGAATTGGGCGTGAATATCCGCCACACCTCCGGCCCGGTGCTGGAGCGCGCCGGCGATCTGGCCGCGCTGCTCACCAATCTCGAGGCCAACGACGTGCTGTTCATCGACGAGATCCACCGCCTGAGCCCCGTGGTCGAGGAGGTGCTCTACCCGGCGATGGAGGACTATCAGCTCGATATCATGATCGGCGAGGGACCGGCGGCCCGTTCGATCAAGCTGGACCTGCCGCCGTTCACCCTGGTCGGTGCGACCACGCGCGCGGGGTTGCTGACCTCGCCGCTGCGCGACCGCTTCGGCATCGTGCAGCGCCTGGAGTTTTACACGCCGGCTGAACTGACCGCGATCATCACCCGTTCGGCGCGCATCCTGGCCATGGAGATCGAATCTGAAGGCGCGGCGGAGATCGCCCGCCGCTCGCGCGGCACGCCGCGTATCGCCAACCGCCTGCTGCGCCGCGTGCGCGATTACGCCCAGGTCAAAGGCGATGGCAAGGTCACGCGCGAGATCGCGCAACTGGCCCTGAACATGCTCGATGTCGATGCGGAAGGTTTTGATATGATGGACCGCAAGCTGCTGCTGTGCATCATGGAAAAATTCGACGGCGGGCCGGTCGGCGTCGACAGCTTGGCCGCGGCCATCGGCGAGGAGCGCGGCACCATCGAGGATGTGCTGGAGCCGTTCCTGATCCAGCAGGGCTTCATGATGCGCACCCCGCGCGGGCGCATGGCCACGCGCTCGGCCTATCTGCACTTCGGTCTGCTGCCGAAGGCCAAGGGCCGGGATGGCGCATCGGGCGATTTGTTCGCCGAGCCGGAACGGGAGTGAGACGTGGCTGAGTTCGTCTGGCCGGTACGGGTGTATTACGAGGATACCGACAGCGGCGGTGTGGTTTACTACGCCAACTACCTCAAGTTCATGGAGCGGGCGCGCACCGAGTACCTGCGGCATTTAGGTTTCGAGCAGGACCGGATGCGGGCGGAAGACGGCGTGATCTTCGCGGTGCACTCCCTCAGTGTGGAATATGCGCGTCCGGCCCGCTTCAACGATGCGCTGGAGGTCAGTGCGCGCGTGAGCTCGCTGGCGAAGGCGAGCGTGGTATTTGAACAATCGATTAGAAAAACAGGCGAGGACGCGGTATTGTGCCGCGGTGAGGTCAGGATCGCCTGCCTGGATGCGGAGCGGTTTCGCCCCAAGGCGATTCCCGCCCAGCTTTATGCGGAGATGTTGAATGAATGCTGATATGTCGTTTATTACCTTGATCACCAACGCCAGTCTGGTGGTGCAGCTGGTGATGCTGATTCTGTTGATCGCCTCGATCCTGTCGTGGACCATCATGTTCGGCAAATGGCGCATCACCGAACGCTATCGCAACGAGGCCAATGAGTTCGAGGACAAGTTCTGGTCGGGCAAGGATCTCTCCACGTTGTATAAAGATGTCACCAGCCACGAGGAAAATTCCGGCATGGCCGCGATCTTCGAATCGGGGTTCAAGGAATTCATGCGCCAGCGCAATCAGCCCGGCATCGAGCCCGATGTCATGCTGGAGGCCACGCAGCGGGCGATGAAGGTCACGCGCGCGAGAGAGATCGACGGACTGGAGTCCCAGCTGCCGTTTCTGGCCACCGTGGCCTCCTCCAGTCCCTACATCGGCCTGTTCGGTACCGTGTGGGGGATCATGAACTCGTTCCGCGCGCTGGGCAATGTCAACAACGCCACGCTGGCGATGGTCGCGCCGGGCATCGCCGAGGCGCTGATCGCCACCGCCATGGGGCTGTTCGCGGCGATCCCCGCGGTCATCGCGTATAACCGCTATATCAATCAGGTCGACCTGATGAGCAGCCGCTACGATAATTTCATGGACGAGTTCTACAGCGTCCTCCACCGCCAGGCGTACGCAAACCATGGCAAGCAATAATTCTCGCAAAGGCAAACGCCGCGCCATGGCCGAGATCAATATCGTGCCCTACATCGACGTCATGCTGGTCCTGCTGGTGATCTTCATGATCACCGCCCCGCTGCTCGCCCAAGGCGTGAAGGTGGATCTGCCGCAGGCGAGCGCCGAGGTTCTGCCGCCGGAACAAAAAGAGCCGTTGGTGCTGACCGTCGACAGCCAGGGCCGCTACTTCCTCAACGTCGGCGAGCCCGAGGAGGCGCTGGCCGCCGAGACCATGGTCGCGCGGGTGGCGGCCGTGCTGCGCCGCGCGCCCGACACGCCGGTCCTGGTGCGCGGGGATCGCGCGGTGGAATACGGCAGCGTGGTGCGCGCGATGACCTTGCTGCAATCGGCGGGCGCGCACAGCGTGGGGCTCGTCACGGAAACCCCCGAAAAATAGCCGACGATGTTTGAAATCATCCAGAAGAATCCGCTGGGGCTGTTTTTCGCGATCGCGCTGCATCTGATCCTCGGGGCCTTCATGGTGTTCAGCTTCAATTTCGTGGAGCTGCCGCCACCGCCGCCGAAGGCCGAGGTCATGCAGGCCGTTGCGGTGGACGAGTCGCAGATCAAGCAGGAGATGGAAAAACTGCGCCGCGCCGAGCGGGAGAAGGAGCTTGAGCACGAGGCGCAGGAAAAGCTGCTGGAGCATCAGCGCAAGAAGGCCGAGGAGGCCGAGCGCAAGCGCGAGGCTGAAGAGCAACGGTTGCAGGAATTGGAACAGCAGCGCAAACAGGAGCAGGAAAAGGCGCACCAGGCCGAAGAGCAGCGGAAGAAGGCCG
>JBFMHP010000030.1:0-5727 GCA_040752855.1 Pseudomonadota bacterium
GTGCTGCAGCGCAACGGGTTGGTGGCGGCTTAACAATAGATCGC
This sequence comes from Pseudomonadota bacterium, assembly GCA_040752855.1. Taxonomy (GTDB): domain Bacteria; phylum Pseudomonadota; class Gammaproteobacteria; order RBG-16-57-12; family RBG-16-57-12; genus JBFMHP01. The sequence continues at coordinate 45 of JBFMHP010000030.1, forward strand.
AGCTTCTACCCCTTCCCCCTTGATGGGGGAAGGCGGGGATGGGGGTGTATGAGCCGGAAAGAACGGCACCGTGAGTGACCCCCACCCTAACCCTCCCCCGTCAAGCGGGAGGGAATCATGACACCCTCTCCTTCGTGGAGAAGGAAACGTAATCGATACTAGGGATGCGTACTATGGAACTGGTTTGCCCCGCCGGCAATCTGCCGTCACTCAAGGCCGCCGTCGACCATGGCGCGGACGCGGTCTACCTCGGCCTGCGCAACGACACCAACGCGCGCCATTTCCCCGGTTTGAATTTCGATCCCCCTACCCTGCAACAAGGCGTTGAATACGCGCGAGCGCGCCAGGTGAAAATCTTCTTCGCCATCAACACCTATCCGCAACCGAGCGGCTGGCAACGCTGGCAGGACGCGGTCGATCAGGCGGCGGGTTTCGGCGTCGACGCCCTGATCCTCGCCGATATCGGCGTGCTGGACTATGCCGCGCGGCGCTGGCCCGCACAGGCGCTGCATCTCTCAGTACAGGCCTCGGCGACCAGCTACGAGGCGCTGCGGTTTTATCACGAGCACTTCGGCATCCGCCGCGCCGTGCTGCCACGCGTGTTGTCCCTGGCGCAAGTAAAGCACGTCATCGAACACAGCCCGGTCGAGATCGAGATCTTCGGCTTCGGCAGCCTGTGCGTGATGGTCGAGGGCCGCTGCGTATTATCATCCTTCGTCACGGGCGAATCCCCCAACACCTGCGGCGCCTGCTCGCCGGCCAAATCGGTGCGCTGGACCGAAACCGCGCAGGGCCTGGAAAGCCGGCTCGACGGCCTGCTGGTCGATCGTTATGGCAAGGGCGCACAGGCCGGCTACCCCACCATCTGCAAGGGGCGCTACAAAGCACAGGACCGCACCTATTACGCGATCGAAGAACCGACCAGCCTGAACACACTGGAACTGTTGCCGCAGCTCTATTCCATGGGCGTCGCCGCGATCAAGATCGAAGGGCGCCAGCGCAGCCCGGCCTATGTCAAACAGGTCACGCAGGTCTGGCGCGCGGCCATCGACGCCTGCCAGCGCGACCCGGAAGGCTACGCGCCGCGCAGCGATTGGCTGCAAGCGCTCGGCAAGGTGTCCGAAGGGGCGCAAACCACCTTGGGGGCGTATCACCGGCCATGGCAATGAAGATCTCTCTCGCCCCCATCCCGTATTACTGGACGCGCGACGAACTGTTGAGCTTCTATGAAACCATCGCGCGCGCGCCGGTGGACATCGTCTATCTCGGAGAAACCGTGTGCAGCAAGCGCCGATCCCTGAACATGCAGGAATGGCTCGAACTGGCCGACATGCTCGCGCACGCCGGCAAGGAAGTGGTGCTGTCGAGCTTATCGCTGCTGGAAGCGGAATCCGAACTCAACACCTTGCGGCGCATCTGTGCGAACGGCAAGTATCGCGTCGAGGCCAACGACATGTCGGCGGTGCACCTGCTCGCCGGCAAGACACCTTTTGTCGCCGGCCCGACCATCAACATCTACAACGCATGCACGCTCGCGTTTCTCGCCGGACTGGGCATGCGCCGCTGGGTGATGCCGGTAGAATTATCGCGCGATACCTTGGCCGAACTGCAACAACACCGCCCGGCGGGCGTGGAGACCGAACTGTTCGCCTTCGGACGTCTGCCGCTGGCGATCTCCGCGCGTTGTTTCACCGCGCATCGTTTCGATGTGCCGAAGGATGACTGCAAGCTGCGCTGCCTCGATCACCCGATCGGCATCCGTCTGAACACCCAGGAAGACGCGCCGTTTCTCACCCTCAACGGCGTACAACTGCAATCCGCGCAAAGCTACAACCTGCTGCCGGAACTCGAGGAGATCAAACAACTCGGCGTCGACATCCTGCGCATCAGCCCGCAACTCGACGACACCGATGCGATCATCCGCGTGTTTCACGCCTGCATCACCGGCGCGCAATCGATCGCCGAGGCGCAGCGGGAACTGGCCACACTCACCACCGACCCGCTTTGCGACGGCTACTGGCACGGTAATCGCGGCATCGAATATCTTCAGGCGCAACGTGAGATGCAGAATGCTTGAAGCGTCATTCCGTTGGCTGGGCGGAACGAAGAGACTGTGAAAGTATTTGGGCCTTTTCTCCCTCTCCCTCAGGGAGAGGGTTGGGGTGAGGGGTAAATAAAAAATGTAGGGTGGGTTAGCGCCTTTTGCGTAACCCACCAACCGTGCGAAGCACACGATGAATCGAACGCCTCAACCCAACAACCGATCCGCCAAGCCATTCGCCTGCTTGAACAATCGCTGCACCGGCGCCGCCAAGCGCAGATCCTCCAGCTCCAACGCATCCAGCCGGTTCTTCAGCTCCAACCCGAGCGCGGTATCGCCTTCGATGCATAGGCGGCGCTGGAAGAACAAGGTATCGCTGTCCTCCTTGCGCGTGGCGAGCAGCAGAAAGTCATACACGTCACCGCTGATCGTCACATCGGCGGGCAATGATTCATTGCACACCTCGAAGCTATCGATCAGCAAGCGTGCGCGCAGAGCAACCCCGGCATCGCGCAGCTTGATGCACACGATCTTGTTGGCGAGAAAATCCAATTCACCCGCGCGGATGAGCGCGGCGAAGATGCGATTGAGCGCCAGCACCATCATACGGGAATGGAGCGACGGCGGCACGAGCCCGAGCGGCAACGTGAGTGGTTTGGGCAATGTGAAACGTTTGATAGCCATGCGATGACCTCCTCGATGACTACGATGAAAAAACACCGAATCCAGTCTCGCGCCATTTTCACCGCATGTCCACCTAGATGAAATCTAAACCATGGCCTTGACCGACTACATCATCACCTTCGGCCAATTCATGCAGCAGCGGCATGGCGAGCGTGTGCACAAGCTTGCGCTCAACGCGGGCTTCACCTGTCCGAACATGGATGGCAGCAAGGGGCGCGGCGGCTGTACGTATTGCAATAACGCCTCATTCAGCCCCGGCGCGCGCAAGGCCCCGGACATCGCCGCGCAGATCGAGGCGGGACGGCAGGTGATCCGCAAGCGCACGCGCGCGCAAAAATATCTCGCCTATTTCCAGTCCTACACCAACACCTATGCCGAAGTTGAACGCCTACGTGAACTCTACGATGCCGCGCTGGCCGAGCCGGATGTCATCGGCCTGTCGATCGGCACGCGGCCGGATTGCGTGCCCGATGCCGTGCTGGAGCTATTGCAGGAGTATCAACGGGAGGGTTATGAGATTTGGCTCGAGCTCGGCCTGCAATCGGCGCACGATGACACCCTGCGGCGCGTCAATCGCTGCAGCGACTTCGCCGATTATCGCGATGCCGTCACGCGCGCAAAGGCGCGTGGCTTGCAGTTGTGCACGCACCTCATCATCGGCCTGCCGGGCGAGACGCGCGCGCACAATCTCGAAACGCTGGCACACGTCTTGGCGCTCGGCACCGATGCTCTGAAACTCCACCCGCTGCATGTGGTCAAGGGCACCGCGCTAGCGAATGAATGGCGCCGAGGCGACTACACCCCGCTGACCCTCGATGAGTACATCGCCATCGCGGTTGATCTGATCCAACATGCGCCACCGCAGATGATCTATCACCGCATGACCGCCACCGCCGGCGCGCAGCTGCTGCTCGCGCCCGCGTGGTGCAACAAGAAGTGGCTGGTGCTCAATCGACTGGAACAGGCCTTGGCGGCGCGTTGTCCCAAACGCCCTTGATCCGAAGCACGCTAGCCCGCCCGCATCTTCGTCATTCCGGCGTATGCCGGAATCGCCAGGCATTCACACACAGATTTTCCGTCCCCGGCAGTCCGCCTGCTGCTTTGCTATGCTTCACCAAGGCCACACCTTCACACCGAGGAGGCGCCACATGATTCTCGATCACATCGGCTTCAATGTTTCCGACTTTCCGAAAAGCAAGACATTCTTCGTTAAGGCGTTGCAACCGCTTGGCATCACCGTGGTGATGGAAGGCGACGGGTGGGCCATGCTCGGACGCGACGGCAAACCGCAGCTCTGGTTCGGGGCCTTTGGGCAGAGTCCCGGCCCGATACATATCGCGTTTGCGGCGGACAACCGCGCGCAGGTGCGGCAGTTTCACGCAGCGGCGCTGGCAGCCGGCGGGACCGACAACGGTGGCCCCGGACTGCGTACCGAATACCATCCGAATTATTACGGCGCGTTTGTCATTGGGCCAGACGGGCACAACATTGAGGCCGTCTGCCACACAGCGGAGGCATGATCGCCCTTGATTACAGCCGCGCCACCTTGAAGGTGTTGCACTGATTCGGATCGCCCGATTTCTCGCCGATCTTGAACCAGCGCATGCGCTGTTCCGAGGAGCCATGGGTAAAGGACTCGGGCACGACATAACCGCGCGCTTGTTGTTGCAGCCGGTCATCACCCACCCCGGCAGCAGCGCTGAGCGCTTCCTCGATGTCGCCGGCCTCGAGAATCTGCCGGCTCTGATCCGCCCGCTTCGCCCACACCCCGGCGAGACAATCGGCTTGCAATTCCACCCGCACCTGAATCGCATTGGCCTCCGCCTCACTGCCGCGCGCCTTGGCGGCATGGCTTTCCTCCAGGATGCCCATCAGATTTTGCACGTGGTGCCCGACTTCATGCGCGATCACGTAGGCCTGGGCGAAGTCTCCGGGCGCCGCGTAGCGGGTATGCAGATCCTGGAAGAAGGAAAGATCGAGATAAAGCTTTTGATCATTGGGACAGTAAAACGGCCCCATCGCAGCCTGGGCAAAACCGCAGGCGGATTGCACCGCCCCGGTGAACAACACCATCTTGGGCAGGCGGTACTGGCTGCCGGATTGCTGGAAGATCTCGCTCCAGACATCCTCGGTATCGGCCAAAACCACCGCGGAAAACTCCGCCAGGCGGTTTTCCTCGGGACTGCGCGAGGCAGGATCGACCTGCTGATCTTCGACAGCGGTCGGCCCCGAGGCAAGCTGATTCAACACCACGCTTGGGTCCACACCGAGGAGCACGGCGATGAGCACAAATGCGATCGTGCCCACGCCGCCGATGGCCACGCCTTTGCCACCGACGCGCATCCCGCGGCGGTCTTCCACATTCTCACTGCGACGACGACCTTCCCAACGCATGACTGACACCTCACAAGCCAAACTGTTAACCCGGCAGCGAAATATATCTGGTGCAATTCCCTCTCCCTCAGGGACGACTCCATGGATGGAGTCGGTAGGACGAAGTCCGGAACCCGAGTCGAGAGGGTTAGGGTTAGGGTGAGGGGAGATAATATCTTGTTTTTACTCCCTCATCCTGTCCTTCTCCCTGAGGGAGAAGGGACGTTATCGAAATGTTTTTCAGATATATTTGATCGCCGGATTAATATTAACCTGGCGGCAAAAGATATCTGTTTTGTTCCCTCTCCCTCAGGAAGAGGGCTGGGGTAAGGGGAATGAATAAAGTATAACTTCTGATTATATCCCCTCATCCTAACCTTTTCCCTGTGGGAGAAGGGACTGAAATCCATTTTTCGGCAAGCGGCTAAGCACATTTTCCACCTGGACGGATCAGGCAGCGTCCCGGATCAGCGCCGCTCGAACGAACCCTCGCGCAGAAAATGACATACCTGCGCGGCGATCTCCCGATTGAACAGCATGCCAAAGTGGCTCACCGGCGCGGTGTAGGTCGCGCTGATGCCACTC
>JBFMHP010000031.1:0-76039 GCA_040752855.1 Pseudomonadota bacterium
CGGCGGCGCCGACGATCGATTTATCCTCGGTGACGGCGGTCAGCTCACCGGATTGATCGACGGCGGCAGTGGCGCGGACACCCTCATCCTCCCCCCGGCCCGTACGGCAGCCACGCGGGTCGCCGTTGTGGACGCACCGCCCGCGGCCGTCAACAATGCGAACAACACTTTCACGGCGTACCAAATCGAAACCCTGACCGGTGATTCGAATCGCAATCACACCCTCATCGGCCCCGATGCGGCAACGACCTGGGCGATCAGCGACGCAACCGGCGGCACGATGAATTTCGGCCCGACCATCCCGATCGTCTACTTCAGCGGATTCGCCAACCTCACCGGCGGCGCGAAAGATGACATCTTCAATCTCAGCAGCACCACGACACCGGAATTGGTCACCGGCATCATCGATGGTGGCGGACATGAAACGGAAGACAAGCTCACCCTGGCGGGCATGACGGGCGGGGCCACCAATGCAGTGGTGCGCTTGAGCGCAACGCCCACCAACGGTGCGATCGATGTCACGGGCATCGAGCAGATCACCGGCAACAACAGCAGCACGCTGATCGCCGCCGACGCACCGAATACCTGGCTGATCCAAGACACCAACGACGGCACGATCAGCTCTGGCGCCGGCACCCTTTCCTTTAGGGATATGCGCTATCTGCGCGGCGGAAACGATGATGATGCCTTTCGGGTCGTGTACAACGGCGCCTTGACCGCCTCGATCGACGGCGGTCTTCAGCGCAATGCGGACCTCGCCGACTACAGCGGCCAGTCGATCGTCAATCTCAGCGTCGGGGCGGAGTCCTTCAACGGCATCGCCGGCCTGGAAGGCGTGCGCGGCAACGGCACCCACAGCACACTCAACGGGCCCGCGCTATCAAGCGGATCTGCGGCGGTCCAGTGGACAATCGATGGCGTGAACCGCGGCACCGTCTCCTACGCAAACAACACCCAGACCTTGAACTTCGAAGGGTTCAACTATCTGAACGGCGGCGATGGCATGGATGCCTTCGTGATCAACGGCGGCGCGCTGATGAATACCAGCACGAACGCGCCGGGGATGATCTCGGGTGGCGCGGGCACCAATTCCCTCGCCATCAATTTGAGCAGTACCGGGGTATTCACCGGCGGGATCAACTATGTGGGCGGCACGAGCACGGATGCCATCACCATCAATCAAAGCAGCGCCAATCGCTTTACGGCGGGCTACTCTCCCGAGGTCGTTTTTTCCGAGCCAAACAACGCCGCCAATAGCGGGACATTCGAGCAACTGAGCTACCGTTATACCGATGCGGGCGCGGGGATCGATCAGGCGTTTACGTTGCACTACCGCAATGCCGAGACCGTTGTCTCCGAACAGCCGATCGACACCTTCACGGTGCGGGGAATAGACAACAATAGCGCCCCGGAGACCCTCACCTTGGGCCGCACATCGTTTGCAGTCGACGGCCGGCGCGTGGGCTTTGCAGATGTCACGAACTTCACCCTAGATGGCCGCGGCGGCACTGATACCATCGTGCTCGACGACCCGAGTATCGCCGGAACGCTGCGGCTGGCCGCCGAATCGGCCATCGACACCGCAGGCTCCAGCGTGAGGGCCGACACCGTCGTGCTCGATGATGTCGGCCAGTTCGGCACCGCCTCGGACGCCATCGACACCAGCATCAGCACACTCGACATGCGCAAGGCAGGCCCGGTTTACATCACTGAAACGGCTGACTTGAACATCCGCAGCACGGGGGATATGACAAACACCGGTGCCTTCATCATCGGCGGCATCACCAATATCGACGCCAGCGGCGGCAATCTGACGCTCAATAACCCCGCCAACGATTTCGACATCGTGAATGCAACCAACGCTCAGGCTATCACGCTCCACGATGCCGACAACATCCTCGGCGGCGATATGCGCGCTGGAAGCATCACGCTGGCGACGGCAAGCGGGGTCGGCTACAGAGTGGATGATGAAGCCGTGTCACCGCTGCAGACCCACACCGCGGCGCTTACGATCGACAACAAAAACAGCGGCGTTTATGTAAAAAATGATCAAGCCATGACGGTGAGTATCGTCACCAAGGGCGAGATTGGTGTGCAGAGTATTGGCAATCTCGAAGTGGATAAACTGTATGCTAATGGCGGCGATTATTCATCGATGGATTCCATTGACGATACGGACGAGATTTACGTGCGCGTGGATGGTGGCGCCGTGACCGCAGCCCGCAGCAACGAAGCCGCCACCTCCAAACCTGACATCATAGGCAACCGGTTGAACGTAATCACATCAACCGCCCTTGGCACCGCCGGCAGGAAGATGAGCCTCATGGTGTCGGACACGTTCGGATACTATGGTCCGCGCGGCCACGGCTATGTTTTTTACTACGGCCGGGAGCCGAACCACATCCTCAATAAAGATGATTTGGCGGTATCCATCGATTTCACCAACCTCTCCAACCAGCAAATGATCGAGGTCGAATCGTTGGCAAACGTCGACCCAGCCATCTTCACGGAAGTGCGGAATTTTTACTACGAGGATCTGGCGATCCGACTGCCGGACGACCAGCGATATGACGACGATGATGAAGACGATGAGGAAGATCGCAAGAGACGCCAAGATATCTTTGAACAGTGACAGGGGTGCGCCCGGCAGCTCGTCATATCGGTGAAAGCAAATGTCCAGATCTTTATAAAATGCAAGATGAAGTTCTTATATGTCTTTTGCTCAAACGATGAGAACAAGGAGTGCCTCATTTTGACACTCGCACGCCTCTCCACATTTTTGTTAATGATCGTTAGTCTATTTTATTCGTCTCAAGGAGCTACCATGTCGATATTTTTTAAAGGCAAAGAGGTTGAAGCAGTGTTGTTTTCGCCTCTGGAAGGCAAAATCACTTACCAGGGCAAGCCCGCGGCGGGCGCAAAGATAATGCGTTGGGTTGCGTGGAAGGATACGGATGGCGAGACGGATGTTTTCTATGCTGATAATCAAGGGAAATTCAATATTCCGAAAAAAACAATAATATACAAAGAGAATCCGTTGGTTCAAATCTCTATTGGTCAAGAACTCACCGTTGAGTATCAAGGTAAAAGGACTCTTATCTGGAAAGCAGGAAAATCTAGTTCGCACTTGTTCGGTGAGCTGGGCGGACAGCCTGTTGGCCTTACATGTGAACTTACAAAAGAAGAAATGACGGCACATTTGGAGCATGCCCTTGTTGAAACGCTCTGTGAATGGGAAAACTTAAAATCATATAAGGAATGAATGATATGGCGGAATTGAGCCCACGTGACGCTGCTCAGCTAGCGGAAAGAATTTACGATGTTCAGAACGCAAGTTTGGTTGACACCTTTCTCAAACAGTCATATTTCAAACACCCTAAAAGTTCTGGCTCGGCTCCAAATAGACACTTACACGCCGAAGTCGGAGGAAGGATCATACTCAATCACAGAGATGGCTTCGGCGTTTGCGCGCAGGGCAAAGACCTCAACGATCTCTTTCTGATTTTTCGCGGCACTACCATGGCTAACGGCGGGGCGGACATCTTGACGGATGCGCGCATTGGAATCAGATCTTCCGCCGCAGGTCCGGTGCACATCGGGTTCAGCCATTGTTTCAAGAGTATGTTGCCTGAGATCCGCACGTTTTTAGCCGCTCATGTCAATGGGAAGAAGACCGTGCATTGCATCGGCCACAGCCTCGGCGGCGCCATTGCGTCACTTGCCGCCGATTGGGTGGCGCGCAATACGATTCACACCGCAAAACTCTACACCTTCGGCGCGCCAAGGGTGGGTACCGAGTGGTTTGCGAAAAGCACAACGTCCGCAATTGGCCGCGAAAATATTCACCGTGTTTATCATCGCACTGATCCCGTGCCCATGGTGCCGTTGTACCCGTTTATGCACGCACCCTACGGTCAAGAGGGACACTACGTTTTCTCCGCCGAGCCGCTGACGTCTGGTGAAGCTCACAAAATGGCCAAGTACACAAAATCCATGGAGGCAATGACCTGGGGAAATTTATCAGGCGTGCCCGAGAATCCGTATACCATCGAATCGGCCATTGAGTCGTGGTTAAAATCACGATCGCCGGTGGATACGCGAAGTGCTACCTTTTGGCGCTGGGTGGATTCGGCCTTGATTTACGTCTTAAAGAAAGTCGCCATGACTGCTATGGTTTCGCTTCAAGGAGCCTTTCTTTCTACGTTTACCATCGCGGATAAAATTGCCTATATTTTGGCAAAAGGTATTCACTTGGCCGAGAAAGTCAGTATCTGGGTGGAACACCTGATGCGCAAGCTGATGGAGGCGCTCGGCATGAAATTGGCAAGATCTAAAGAAGAATTAACCCGCAGCTTGATTAGAACCGTGCTTACACGTGTTGCAGAAAAATCCAACAGAGAAGCACGCAACGCTTTACGCCAGCTGTAGTGCCATGTCGATATCTTCTAAGGACAAAGAGGATCAATGGGTTTCAGTTTGAACCCTTATTGCTTGTGGGTTCAAAAAAAACGTTGGTTCCCCAGGTGGCAATGGGAAAGATGTGGCCGGTTGCCACCGCTTTCTGGGTGGGGGGAAAAGGCCGAATACTTTCACGGCCTCTCAGCGGTTCCCCGGCAGGTGCCACTTTCCCTCAGTCATTGATCAAGGCCGCGGCAACCCCGCGGCCGTCTGTCATCAGGATGTTATAGGTCCGGCAGGCGGCGGCGGTATCCATCACTTCCACCCCAATCCCTTTTTGCATAAACAGTCTCGTGACGTCCAAACCGGGAAACTGCTGGCGTGCGCCGGTGCCGAGCAGGATGATTTCCAGGGGATACCCCAGCAGTACATTGAGGCTTTCTGCGGCTAGCTCGGCGAAGCTCTGCGGGGGCCAGTCACGGATGAGGGTCTGCGGCATGAGGATCAGGCTGCGGGTGAAGACCTCTTCCTGGAAGATCGGTCGGCCGTTGGTGTCGCGCTGGATGGGGGCGTCCGGGTGATCCGGGTCGACCAGCGGATGTTGCACGGTGATGCTGCCGCGCTCATAGCGGCGGATGGTATAGGCTGCGTGGTTGAAATCTAAGTTGACTTGCATTGCCTTTTTGCCGTTTAGGTACGATTGAACCTCTAAAAGATAGCATGGTTGACGGTGATTATCAGTGAAAGTAATGTTAGAATCTGTCGTTTTTATGACCTGGCCAGCCAAATCCGTGATCCGTTCCATGCCCAGCCTGAGCGCCGGGTGGATGGTCTGTTTCGCTGGCGAATCCCGTGGTGCCATTGCGTTTGTTATTTGTGAGTGATTGCCTTGAAAGACGAATTTCAAAGAATTAAGCGTTTGCCGCCTTATGTGTTCAACATCGTGGGTGAGTTGAAGGCCAAGGCGCGCGCGCGGGGGGAGGATATCATCGATTTCGGGATGGGCAATCCCGATCAACCGACCCCGCAGCACATCGTGGACAAGCTGGTGGAAGTGGCCCAGCGCAGCAACACCCATCGGTATTCGGTCTCCAAGGGGATTCCGCGCCTGCGCCGCGCGATCTGCAACTGGTATCGTGACCGCTTTCAGGTCGAGCTGGACATGGACAGCGAGGCTATCGTGACCATCGGTTCCAAGGAAGGGCTGTCGCATCTCGCCCTGGCAACGCTGGGGCCGGGTGATGCGGTCATGGTGCCCAATCCCTCTTATCCCATTCATCCCTATGGTTGCGTGATCGCCGGCGCGGACATCCGCCATGTGCCGATGGTCCGGGGCGTGGACTTCTTCGAGCAGCTGGAAAAGGCGATTAAGGATTCCTGGCCCAAGCCCAAGATGCTGATCCTGAACTTCCCCGGCAATCCCACAACCCAGTGCGTGGAGCTGGATTTCTTCGAGAAGGTGGTGGCCATCGCCAAGGAACATGAGATCTGGGTGGTCCATGACCTGGCCTACACCGACATCGTCTTCGACGGCTACAAGGCCCCGTCGATCCTGCAAGTGCCCGGTGCGAAGGACGTGGCGGTGGAGTTCTTCACCCTGTCCAAGAGTTACAACATGCCCGGCTGGCGCATCGGCTTCATGTGCGGCAACAAGACGCTGGTCGCGGCCCTGGCGCGCATCAAGTCCTATATGGACTACGGGATGTTCACCCCGGTGCAGGTGGCGGCCATCACCGCGTTGGAAGGCCCGCAGGACTGCGTGAAGGAGATCTGCGAACGCTATCGCCGTCGTCGCGATGTGTTGTGCGACGGCCTCAACAGCATCGGTTGGGAAGTGGAGCGGCCCAAGGCCACCATGTTCGTGTGGGCTCCGATTCCCGAGCAGTACAAGCATCTGGGCTCGCTGGAATTCTCCAAGCGTCTGCTGGAGGAGGCCAAGGTCGCCGTATCGCCGGGCGTCGGCTTCGGCGAATATGGCGATGACCATGTGCGGTTCAGTCTGATCGAAAACGAGCATCGCACCCGTCAGGCCGTGCGCGGCATCCGCGACATGTTCCGCAAAGACGGGCTGCTGTAGGTCATATCCAAGTTGCTGGAGCGAGCCGGACTCGCTCCTGTCATTCCCGAGTTAACCAATATCGAATGGGAGAAAAGAGTGAGCCAGGTCAAGGTCGGTATTCTGGGACTGGGCACGGTCGGCGGCGGCACGATCAATGTGCTGGCCCGCAATCGTGAAGAGATTTCCCGCCGCGCCGGCAACGAAATCGTTGTGGTCCACGCCTCGGCGCGCGATCTGAAAAAGCCGCGTATTTGCGACACCACTGGCATCAAACTGACGACCAATCCCGCCGAGGTGGTCAACGATCCGCAGGTGCAGGTCGTGGTCGAGTTGATCGGTGGCGACGGTCTGGCCTATGAGCTGGTGATGTCGGCGATCGAGCAGGGCAAGCACGTGGTCACCGCCAACAAGGCGCTGATCGCCAAGCACGGCAACAAGATTTTCGCCAAGGCGCAGGAAAAGGGTGTCATGGTCGCCTTCGAGGCGGCGGTGGCCGGCGGCATCCCCATCATCAAGGCCCTGCGCGAAGGGTTGGCGGCCAACCGCATCGAGTGGCTTGCCGGTATCATCAACGGCACCGGTAATTTCATCCTCACCGAGATGCGCGAGAAGGGGCGCGATTTCGCCGATGTACTCGCCGAAGCCCAACGCCTGGGCTACGCCGAGGCCGATCCGACCTTCGATGTGGAAGGCATCGACGCCGCGCACAAGCTCACCATCCTGGCCTCGATCGCCTTCGGCATCCCGTTGCAGTTCGAGAAGACCTACACCGAGGGCATCAGCCGCATCAGCCGCGAGGATGTGGAATACGCCGAGAAACTCGGCTACCGCATCAAGCATCTGGGCGTGGCGCGGCGCACCGCCAAGGGCGTGGAGATGCGCGTGCATCCTACGTTGATCCCGGAGCGCCGCTTGATCGCCAACGTAAACGGTGTGATGAACGCCGTGCTGGTCAAGGGCGATGCGGTCGGCCCTACCTTGTTCTACGGTGCCGGCGCAGGCGCCGAGCCGACCGCCTCGGCGGTGGTCGCCGATTTGGTGGACGTGGCGCGCACCATGACTATCGATCCCGAAAACCGCGTGCCGCATCTCGCCTTCCAGCCGGATGCCTTGTCTGATGTTCCGGTGCTGGGCATGAATGAAGTCGAGACCGCCTATTATCTGCGTCTCACCGCGCAGGACCGCCCCGGCGTGCTGGCCGATGTCACGCGCATCCTGGCCGATCGCGCCATCAGCATCGAGGCCATTCTGCAGCAGGAGCCGGTCGATGGCGAGGAGGAGAGCGAGGTGCCGGTGATCATCCTCACGCATCGCGTGCTGGAGAAGAACATGAACGAGGCGATCGCCGCGATCGAGGCGCTGGACAGCATCAGCCGCAAGGTCGTGCGCATTCGTCTCGAAGATCTATCGAAATAAGTAGTTTGAGGAAGAACCAACATGCCATTTAGAAATCGTTATACAGGTTTGATCGATGCCTACCGTGATCGTCTGCCGGTGCATGATGACACCCGCATCATCAGCCTAGGCGAGGGCAACACGCCCCTTATCCGCTTGAACAACATCCCGCGCCAGCTCGGCAAGGATGTCGACATCTATGTGAAATACGAAGGCCTCAATCCGACCGGCTCGTTCAAGGATCGCGGCATGACCATGGCGGTGACCAAGGCCGTCGAGGAAGGCTCCAAGGCGATCATCTGCGCCTCCACCGGCAACACCTCCGCCTCCGCCGCCGCCTATGCCTCGCGTGCCGGCATCAAGGCCTTCGTGCTGATCCCCGAGGGCAAGATCGCGTTGGGCAAGCTCTCGCAGGCGATGATGCACGGGGCGGTGGTCATTCAGATCAAGGGCAACTTCGACGAAGGCATGCGCCTGGTCAAGGAGCTCGGCGCGCAAGCGCCGGTCACCATCGTGAACTCGATCAATCCGTATCGTCTGCAAGGCCAGAAGACCGCCGCCTTCGAGATCCTGGAAGAACTGGGCTGCGCCCCGGACTTCCACTGTCTGCCCGTCGGCAATGCCGGTAACATCACCGCGCACTGGATGGGCTACACGGAGTATCACGAGCATGGCATCGTCAACGCCACGCCGCGCATGGTCGGTTATCAGGCCGCCGGCGCCGCGCCCTTCCTGCGCGGCCACATGGTCGACAATCCCGAGACCATTGCGACCGCGATCCGCATCGGCCATCCGCAGTCTTGGGACAAGGCATGGAAGGCCCAGAAGGATTCCAACGGCTGGTTCGACGAGTGCACCGACGCCGAGATCCTGGCTGCGCAGAAACTGCTGGCCGAGAAGGAAGGCGTGTTCTGCGAGCCGGCCTCCGCCACTTCGCTGGCCGGCGCGCTGCGTGACATCAAATCCGGCAAGATCCCGCAAGGCAGCAAGATCGTCTGCACGCTGACCGGCCACGGACTGAAGGACCCGGACACTGCAATCAAACAAAGCACTTCTCCCATGATCGTCGCCGAGGCGAAGATGGACGCGGTGAAAAAGGCCATCCTGGACAATATGGCGTGATCGCAGCGGCGGGCACAGGTCCGCGCAAGACGCAAAGATTCGCTGAATCTTTGCGTTTTTTTTGCGTACAAATTTCCCGTGTAGGAGCGAGCCTTGCTCGCGAACAACCCGTGATCGCCTGCGGGGCAGGCTCCTACGATACGTTCATTGCGCCGGGTTGATGAGATGGAGATTTGGATCGCGGCAAGCCTCGTGGCGATGATCGCCAACGTCGGCAAGGTGCTGTTGGTCAAGACGCGCTGTCAGCACATCGACTCCTGGCAGTTGGTTTTTTACGCGCGCACTATATCCGCGGTGGTATTGTGCGCCGCGCTGATCTTTGTCGATTACCGCATCCATGATCCCGGCGTCTTCTGGGGGGCGACGAGTGCCGCCGCGCTAATCACCATCGGCGCCAGTCTGCTGTACCTGCACGCCGTCAAGGCCGGGGATCTCGCTATCGTCACGCCGCTACAGGCGACCATTCCGATCTTCATGCTGCCCGGCATGTATATTCTGTACGGCGAGATACCGCGCACACAATCCTTGTGGTTCATCGGATTGATCATCGCTTCCGTATCGGTGGCGCTGTACACCTCCAGTCGAGATCAGACACGCGCAAGCCACCCAACGCGCCTTCGGGCCGCGTTGGCCTCGCTGGCGGCGGCGGGATTGTTCGGTGTTTCCACCGTGCTCGATCGTGTCGCCATCGCCGCGGCCAGCAACGGCGCGCTGGTGTTTTCGGCGTATTGGAACCTGATCACGGTCGTGATGCTGTTGCCGATGTGGTTTTACCTGCGCAAGTCCGCCGCACCCAGTCCGATACGCCAACCCGCGGTTCACTATTATGTCGCCGCGGTGCTGTTAGCGTTTATCGCGCAACAATACGCCGTGCAATTCTCACTGGAACTGGAGAACGGCGCGACCTATGTCAAGTCCATCGTCATGACGCACATCGTCTTCGCCGCGTTATTCGGCATCGTTGTATTAAAGGAAAAAGTGCGGCCGGCCGTTTTGATTGCCAGTCTGATGACTGTGTTGGGCGGTGTTGGATTGGTGTGGTCGATCTGAGCGTGGTCGATCGCGTTTGCGTGTGTCGCCGTTGAACGATTGCATTACTCGTGGCGCGATTGGTCTATCAGCAATCCATGATGGATTCTCGATGTCATTGCATCGGCCCTGGCAGCGGATTTAAGCTGCTTTCACTTACGTGTGCTTATCTTAGAACTTTGCGGCAAGTTCTCCGGGATTGGGGAGGTGCCGCAGTGGACGGCGAAAGGATCAATCATGCTTCGCAGCATATTCATTTCTCTGTGCGTCATCTCGTTCCAATTTTTGTTTTCATCTTCTCTCGCCCGCGCCGGCAGTCCTCCGCCGGGATTCTCCGAGCAAAAAATCGGTAGCCCATGGAATATCGTGGTCGGTCTTACGTTTGATTCGGCGGGTCGCCTCTACGCATGGGAAAAAGGCGGCACGATCTGGCTGATTGATGCAAGCGGAGTAAAAGAGGGCGCTCCCTTTGTTGACATCAGTGATGAAGTCGGTGACTGGAGTGATCATGGCTTGCTGGGATTTGCTTTGAGTCCCAATTTTTTCAGCGATGGCTATGTGTACCTTTTTTACGTGGTCGATCGCCATCACCTGCGTCATTGCCATGAAAACGCCTCCGGTGTGGGCGCCCCGGTCTGTGATGCCGCGTATGATCCGGCTGTTGATGAGTATTTCACCGCCACCATCGGCCGCATCACCCGTTACACGGCGCAGCTGCCTGCCGGGGCATCGGACTATCGGTCTGCGAAAACCGTGGATTATTCCAGCCGCAAGGTGTTGCTGGGGGAGGGTAGCGATCGCGGCTGCCCGGTTCTGTACCCATCGCATGGCGTGGGCACGCTGCTGTTTGCCGGCGATGGCAGTTTGATCGCAACCTGTGGCGATGGCGCCGGTTATTCTTCGATCGATGGCGGCAGTGCGGCCGGAACGTATTTTCAAGATGCGTTGAATGCAGGCATGATCACGGCAAAGGAAAACGTCGGTGCTTTTCGCTCTCAACTGATCGATTCTTTGAGCGGAAAGATCCTGCGCCTCGATCCACAGACCGGCGACGGCCTTGCAAGCAATCCGTATTTCGATGCGTCGGCGCCACGCGCGGCGCGCTCGCGTGTCTGGGCGCTCGGCCTGCGCAATCCCTATCGCATTGCGCTCAAGCCGGGCACCGGCAGCAGCATCATCAGTGAGGGATCGCCCGGTACGTTCTATCTCGGCGATGTGGGATGGAGTACCTGGGAAGAGCTGAATATCGTCAGCGGACCCAAGCAGAATCTCGGCTGGCCGCTTTATGAAGGCATGACTGCGAACCTCGACTATACGGCGCTCAAGACGGCGAATCGCGATGCGCCCAATCCTCTCTATGATGGCAGGGCTTGCAAGCAGCAGTATTTGAATTTTCAGGATCTGCTCATCCAGGACACGCAAAATTCGCTTGCCGTCTGGCCGAACCCATGCAATCAAGCGGTCAATCTGGCGTTGCCGGAAAATCTTTTCATTCACACTCGACCCGTCGCGGATTGGAACCACGCAGCGGACGGCCCCGCCCGCTGGTCGTCCTACGATCTCGGTGCGCCGGTGTATACGAACATTGGCGCGCCGGCGCCGGACGGAGCACTCGTAACGGGAGCGCAGTTCGGCGGCAATAGTTCCGTGGGCGGGGCATGGTACACGGGCGGTCAATTTCCGCCGGAGTATGCGAACAACTATTTTCACGCCGATTTTTCCGCTGGTTGGATCAGACGCTTCGTATTCGATGTCGCAGACCAACTCGTGGCCGTGAAGGACTTCATCCCCGACGCTGGCGGCGTGATGGATATTGAAGCCCATCCCGGCGACGGCAGTCTCTACTACATCAGTTGGGGCATAGACATTGTCAAAGTGACCTATTCCAGCGCCAATCTTGCCAGTGATGTGCAGCTCTATCTCCAGACTTGGCCGGATTCAATCAACACCGGCGGTCAGTTGATGTATCTTGCCGAGGTGAAAAACGCCGGACCGGCGCCCGCGACCGGAGTCATCGTGACCAGTCAATTGCCGGCGCCGCTTTATCCCGGCGCCGCGCCCTATGCCGGCCGGGGCAGTTGCACGATCAGCGGGGCGAGTCTGCGCTGTTCGTTGGGGACCGTGGCCGCCGGCGATTCTGTCTGGGTGGCGGTTTCTGTTCAGCCCGGTGGTACCGGAGACCTCACTAACACCATGACGGTGCAGGCGACCGAGAGCGACCCCAATCCGGCGGACAACAGCCGCAGTGTCACCACTCGAGTGTTATCCGCGCAGGCCGACTTGCAGCTCATACAACGGTCGGGACCCGTGGACGTCAAGACCGGCGATCTGCTGTATTTCGTGGCGGAGGTGAAAAATGCCGGGCCGGGCGTTGCGTCCAATGTCACCTTGACCGACGTGGTGCCGGTGCCGCTTCATCCGGCGTATCCGCCTTTTACCAATCATGGCAGCTGCGCCGGCACCGGCTCGGGTTTGAATTGCAATTTGGGAACCCTGGCGCCGGGTGCCTCGGCCTGGGTAGTCGTCTATACGAAACCCGATCGGAGCGGAAGCGTGACAAATACCATGACGGTCAGCGCCGTCGAGCAGGACCCCAATGCCGCGGATAATTCCAGTTCCGTAACGGTAACGGTGCTGGCGGCTTCGCCGCAGGCCGATCTGCAACTCACACAGCGGGTTGGGCCGGATGTGGTCAAGGTCGGCGGACTGCTCTACTACTCGGCGGAACTGAAAAACGCCGGGCCTGCTACGGCGACCAACGTCACCTTAACCGACTCGCTACCGGTGCCACTCGATCCGACGCGGCCGCCTTACGCCTTTCAAGGCGGATGCGCCGCCAGCGGCTCAACCCTGAATTGCCAGGTGGGGGACTTGGCGCCGGGGGCGACGACATGGGTGGTAATCTTCACGCAACCGGACCGCGCGGGTATTACAGTCAACACCATGTCGGTCAGTGCCAAGGAGGCTGACCCGGTGACCGCGAATAATCAGCAAACGACGCAAATTACCGTCAATCCCTGAGGGTTGTTGCGATGAGCGGGCGGCGCGCGATCGGTTATACTCTCCGGCATGATGACCACGCCGACCCTCGAACTCACCTTGTGTATCCCCGATTTTCTGCGCGCCGAACTGGCGCTGGCGCAGGAATTGCCGCTGTTGCAACGCCTGCTGAGCCGGTCAGATCGCATGGAAGCCCGCACGGAAGGACATGAGCGCGCGCTGTTCGAGTTGTTTTCCATTGCATTGCCGCCGCAGCAGGAACTGCCGGTGGCCGCACTGACCTATGCCCTGGAGCATGGCGCGTCTGCCGACGGAATACTGTTGCGGGCCGATCCGGTATATTGCCGGGCCGATCAGCACAAGGTGGTGATGCTGGCCAACGATCTCGATCTCGCGCATGACGAGGCGCAACAGATGATCGCGGAACTGAATCGCCTCTTCGCCGAGGATGGCTGGGAGTTCAGCGCGCCGACGCCGCAGCATTGGTACCTGCGGCTGCCGCAGGCGATGGAGCTTGCCACCACGCCGGTCTCGCAGGCGCTGGGCAAGGATATTCGCACGCTGCTGCCACGCAGTGCGCAGGGCGCGATATTGCATCGCGCGCTGACCGAGATGGAGATGTTGCTGCACGCCAGCCCGACCAATCAGCAACGGCGCGTGGCGGGGAAATTGCCGGTGACCAATCTCTGGCTGTGGGGCGGGGGAGCACTGCCCCACGTCCCGAAGACCGAATGGGCGCAGGTGTGGAGCGACGACGTGCTGGTCTTGGCGCTGGCCAAGTTCACCCAGGTGCCGCGCTGCGCGGCCCCGGGCAGCGCCGGGCAGTGGCTGGAGCAGGCGGTGACGACTGGCAAACATTTGATCGTGTTGGCGCCGACGCAGGACGCGGCACACACCGAACGCGAATGGTTTGCAACGCTGGCTGCGGCGCTTAAAAGCGGCCGACTTAACGCGCTCACCCTGCGCCTCAACAATCATCATCGCTATCACATCACGCGCGGGATGCTACGGCGCTGGTGGCGGCGTGATCGTCCGTTACGGAGTTTCGTATGAATTCTGAAATCATCCGCCGCCGCGTCTCCGCCAGCTATCAGCAGCTTGCCGCCGAACTGCACCCGGTGCTGGCCCGGATCTATGCAGCCCGTAATGTCGAGCATGCCGAGGAGGTCGCCTACAGCCTCGATAAACTGCCGCCGTATCACAGTCTGCGGAATATCGAAGCCGCGGCGCGGCTGCTGCACGACGCGGTCACCCGGCAGCAACGCATCCTGATCGTGGCGGATTTCGACGCCGATGGCGCGACCAGTTGCGCGCTGGCGATCCGCGCGCTGAACATGATGGGCGCTAAGCAGGTCGATTTTCTCGTGCCGAATCGTTTTGAATTCGGCTATGGGCTGACGCCGGAGATCGTCGCCATCGCCGCCACGCGCCTGCCCGAGCTGCTGGTCACGGTGGACAACGGCATCTCCAGCATCGAAGGGGTGGCGGCGGCACGCGCGTTCGGCATGCGCGTGCTGGTGACCGATCATCATCTGCCCGGCGCGCAACTGCCCGAGGCCGATGCGATCGTAAATCCCAATCTGCCGGGCGATGCATTTCCCAGCAAGGCGCTGGCCGGTGTCGGCGTGATCTTTTATGTGATGCTCGCCGTGCGCGCGCAGCTGCGCGCTAGCGGCTGGTTTGCGCAGCAAGAGATACCTGAACCCAATCTCGCCCATCTGCTCGATCTGGTCGCGCTCGGCACCGTGGCCGATGTGGTGCCGTTGGACTATACCAACCGCATCCTGGTCGCGCAGGGCCTGGCGCGCATCCGCAAGGGCGCATGCTGCGCAGGGATCGCGGCGCTGCTGCGCATCGCCGGACGGCGCCTGGAGCGGGTGGCGGCCAGCGATCTCGGTTTTGCCGTGGGGCCGCGCCTCAATGCGGCTGGCCGCCTGGAAGACATGAGCCTGGGGATCTGCTGTTTGTTGAGTAACGATGCAGAACGCGTCGAGCGCATGGTGCGCGAACTCAATGATCTCAACGCCCAGCGGCGCGAGATCGAACAGGAGATGCAGCTGCAGGCGCACGAGTTGTTGAACAACATGCGGCTCGATGAAGCGCGCTTGCCGGTGGGACTGTGCTTGTTCGATGAGACCTGGCATCAAGGCGTGATCGGCATCCTCGCCTCGCGCATCAAGGACAAGACGCACCGCCCGGTGATCGCCTTCGCGCTCGCCGAGAAGGAAGATGAAGTCAAAGGCTCGGCGCGCTCGGTGGTCGGTGTGCACATCCGTGATGTGCTCGAAGCGGTGGCCACGGCGCATCCGGGGATGCTGACGCGGTTCGGCGGTCACGCCATGGCGGCGGGGCTGAGCCTGCCCAGGGAACATCTGGCCGCATTCATGGACGCCTTCGATCGCGAGGTGCGCCGTCATCTCTCCGAGGACGCGCTGCGCGGTATGATCCACAGCG
This sequence comes from Pseudomonadota bacterium, assembly GCA_040752855.1. Classification (GTDB taxonomy): domain Bacteria; phylum Pseudomonadota; class Gammaproteobacteria; order RBG-16-57-12; family RBG-16-57-12; genus JBFMHP01. Next base: position 15,458 of record JBFMHP010000031.1, read on the forward strand.
ATGGCGAATTGCGCCCGCACGAATTTGATCTCGAACTCGCACGCCTGCTGCGCGATGCCGGACCGTGGGGGCAGGGATTTCCCGAGCCGGTGTTCGAGGGTGTCTTCATGCTCGAGGATCGGCGCATTGTCGGCGAAAAACACCTGAAGCTGCGCCTGCGCTCGAGCGATGCGGCAGCGGTCGATGCCATTGCCTTCAACACCACGGATGCGGGTTGGCCCCTTGAGGTGCGGCAGGTCAGTGTGGCCTATCAATTGGACGTGAACGAATATAACGGCCGGGAATCGGTACAGTTGTTGGTGCGGCATATTCATCCGCACGAGTAGCGCCTGTCCGTGGTATTAACCAGGCGTCCAAATATATCTGGTGTTATTCCCTCTCCCACAGGGAGAGGGCTAGGGTGAGGGGGATTGATTTTACCCCCTCATCCTGTCCTTCTCGACTCGGGTTCCGGACTTCGTTCTACCGACTCCGTCCATGGAGTCGTCCCTGAGGGAGAAGGAGCATTCTCGAAACATTTTGCAGACATATTTGATCGCTGAGTTATAGCCATATACGAATTGCGATAGGAGTGTGCAATGTACGCCTGGCTGGCGGACCTGGTGGTCCTGATCCATTTTGCCTTCATCCTGTTCGTCATCCTCGGTGGCCTAACGGTGTGGCGCTGGCGCTGGATGGTCTGGCTGCATGTGCCGGCCGCCGTCTGGGGTGCGTTGATCATCCAGTTCGGCTGGCTCTGCCCACTCACGCCATTGGAGAACTGGCTGCGGGTTCAGGCCGGGGAGGAGGGCTATGCCGGGGGCTTCATCAGCCACTATCTGCTGCCTTTGATCTATCCGGGGGGCTTGACGCCGGAGTTGCGCCTGATCCTCGCGCTGCTCACGGTGGCCGTTAATCTGCTGATTTATGGGCTCCTCTGGCGTCGCCGGCGCTGAAGCCACTGACCGGAAATTCCCGGTGGCGCCGTTCACCCCCATGGCCGGTTGTAGTATCATGTGCGCTTCTTTTCGCCGATGCTGATAAAACCATGCTGGAAGTCAATCCCGTCTACCGTCGTATCGAAGACATGCAAGCGCGTTCCCATGCGCTGAGGGGGTATCTTTGACTACGATACCAAGAGCGAACGTCTCACCGAGGTCGAGCGCGAACTAGCCGATCCCAAGATCTGGGACGATCCCAAGCGCGCCCAGGAATTAGGGCGCGAGCGTTCCGCGCTGGAAAATGTGGTCAATACGCTGCGCCGTCTCGACCAAGGCCTGGGCGATGCCCGCGAGCTGCTGGAGCTGACCCAGGAGGAGAACGACGAGAACGGCTTCAACGAAGTGGTCCGCGACCTCGACAAGCTGGATACAGAGCTGCAGGGCCTGGAATTCCGCCGCATGTTCTCCGGCGAGATGGACCCCAACAACGCCTTCCTCGACATCCAGGCCGGCTCCGGGGGCACCGAGGCGCAGGACTGGGCCAATATGCTGTTGCGCATGTATCTGCGCTGGGGCGAGCGCCAGGGTTTCAAGACCGAGTTGATGGAAGCTTCCGCGGGTGAAGTGGCCGGCATCAAGAGCGCCACCATCCGGTTCGAGGGTCCGTACGCCTACGGCTGGCTGCGCACCGAGACCGGCGTGCACCGCCTCGTGCGCAAATCGCCCTTCGATTCGGGCAATCGGCGGCATACTTCGTTTGCCTCGGTGTTCGTCTCCCCCGAGGTCGATGATGACATCGACATCGAGATCAATCCGGCCGATCTGCGTATCGATACCTACCGCGCCTCGGGTGCTGGTGGTCAGCACGTCAACCGCACCGAATCGGCGATTCGTATCACGCACATCCCGACCAACACCGTGGTGGCCTGTCAGAGCGACCGCTCGCAGCACAAGAACCGCGACTCGGCGATGAAACAGCTCAAGGCCAAGCTCTATGAGCTGGAGATGCAAAAGCGTAACGCCGCCAAGCAGGCACTGGAAGACACCAAATCGGATATCGGTTGGGGTAGCCAGATCCGCTCCTATGTGCTCGATCAGTCGCGCATCAAGGATCTGCGCACCGGCGTGGAAACCGGCAACACCCAGGCGGTGCTCGATGGTGATTTGAATGACTTCATCGAGGCCAGCCTGAAGAGTGGCTTGTAATGGTGTGTACGTAAGCGTACATGTAGGGTGGGTTAGCGGTTTCTGCGTAACCCACCAAGCGTGCCCAAAGCGCTTCGCGGGGCAGGCTCTTGCGAAGCAACACAACGCCGCGCCAATGCGTGCTTGGCGGCACTCTCCCAGAGGGAGCTGCTGTTAATTTAGTCAAGGTATGAAGAGCAACATGAGCGAAGACCAGCAAAACGAACCACAACTCGACGAACACAAGCTGATTGCGCAGCGCCGCAGCAAATTGGCGGAATTGCGCGAGGCCGGTCTGGCGTTTCCCAACGACTTCCGCCGCAACGTGATGGCCGGCGAGCTCCACGCCGAGTACGGCGCGATGAGCACCGAGGCGCTGGAGGCCGAGCCTAAGCGCGTGCGCCTGGCCGGGCGCATGATGGCCCGCCGGGTGATGGGCAAGGCGAGCTTTGCCAGCATCCAGGACATGTCGGGACGCATCCAGTTGTTCGTGCAACGCGATAGTCTGCCGGAAGGTGTGTACGAGGAATTCAAGAAGTGGGACATCGGTGACATCGTCGGCGCCGAGGGTGTGATGTTCCGTACCAAGACCGGCGAACTGTCGGTCAAGGTCGACACGATCCGCCTGCTGACCAAGAGCCTGCGCCCGCTGCCGGATAAATTCCACGGGCTGGAGGATCAGGAGACGCGCTATCGTCAGCGCTATCTCGATCTGATCATGAACGAGGTCTCGCGCGAGACCTTCCGCATGCGCAGCCGCATCGTCAGTTTCATCCGCCGTTATCTGGAGGAGCGCAACTTCCTCGAAGTCGAAACCCCGATGATGCAGAGCATCCCGGGCGGGGCCACGGCCAAGCCGTTCACCACGTATCACAATGCGCTCGACATGGATCTGTTCCTGCGTATCGCCCCGGAGCTCTATTTGAAGCGCCTTGTCGTCGGCGGTTTCGAGCGCGTCTTCGAGATCAACCGCAATTTCCGCAACGAAGGGCTCTCGACGCGGCATAATCCCGAATTCACCATGCTCGAATTCTACGAGGCCTATGCCGACTATCACGATTTGATGGACCTCACCGAAGACATGCTGCGCCGCCTGGCCCAACACGTGCTCGGCACGACCGTGGTCAAATACCAGGGCGAAGAATACGACTTCGGCCGGCCGTTCCAGCGCCTGACGGTCAAAGAATCTATCCTGCATTACAACTTGCAGATCAAGCCGGAGCAGTTGGAGAGTCTGGAAGCCGCGCGCGCATTGGCGCGGAGCCTGGAGATCCCGCTCAAGGACAGCTATGGCCTGGGCAAGGTGCAGATCGAGATCTTCGAGAAGACGGTGGAGTCGCGCCTGATGCAGCCGACCTTCATCACCGCCTATCCCACCGAGGTTTCGCCCTTGGCGCGGCGCAACGATCATGATCACTTCGTCACCGACCGCTTCGAATTTTTCGTCGGTGGCCGCGAAATCGCCAACGGTTTTTCCGAGCTTAATGACGCTGAGGATCAGGCCGAACGCTTCCGCAAGCAGGTGGCGGAAAAGGAGGCCGGGGATGAGGAAGCGATGCACTTCGACGAGGACTACATCACCGCGCTGGAACACGGCATGCCGCCGACGGCGGGCGAGGGGATCGGCATCGATCGGCTGGTGATGTTGTTTACGGATTCACCTTCGATCCGGGATGTGTTGTTGTTCCCGCATATGCGTCCGATGCGGGCGGAGTGATTCCACCCATGAAAAAACGCGCCGGTCAGGCGCGTTTTTTTATGCCTTGAGCAGGCGCATGATCTCTTTGATCTCGTCTCCGGCGTTTTTCAGCGACTTGAGGCTTTCCTCGGGCGTCAGGCCCAGCGTTTGGAACGCGGGTATCTCGGTCCAGGATGTCTTGGGTCGGGGCCCGGAGGCGGAGACGGTGCTGTGCAAATTCGCCACGATCACCACATCGACCAGCTCGGGCAGCAGTTCCGACTTGTGACTTAGATCTTCGTGCTTGGCGGCCACGTCAATGAACGATTGCGGGAAGGACCAGGAGGCGAGGATCATCTTGCCGACCAAGGGATGGGCCTTGCGCAGCACGGCGTTCAACACCGGCTCGTTGTTGATCAGCTCGGGATAGTCGGCGGCGTACTCCAAGAGCGGCAGGATGCCGATGTCGTGCAGCAGCCCGGCCAGCATCGCTTCATCGGGACGCAAGGAAGTGTAATTGCGCGCCAGCACGTAGCTCAGCGCCGCCACCTGGGTGTTGTGTTTCCAGAGCTTGGAGATGCGGTCCTGGATCAGGGGCGATTTGGCCTGGTGGCTTTCCTCCACCAGCATCACGGTGACGATGCTGCGCACCATGGAATTCCCCAGGCGCATCACCGCGGTCTGCAAATCCTCGATCGGATTGCGGCCGCGAAACAGCGGGCTGTTGGCGATCTGGATCAGGCGCGCCGAGATGGCCGCATCCAGGCTGATGACCTTGACCACGTCAGTGATGTTGCTTCTGGGGTTGTCCAGAAGCGCGTGCACCTTCATGGCGACATCAGGCAGGATCGGCAGCTTGATGGCGTTGTTTTTGATGTCTTCAACGACTTTTTTGTACAGTTCCTCGGCGCTTGACACGATTTTTCTTCCTTTTAATGGTCAACGGATCACGAAGTTGCTTCTGGCCGTCGCGTATTAATGATCGGCCCATTGATAAGGAAGTTTATTAATTTTTATTTCAGGCCCCTGGGCATCGCCCAAGTGCAGCCGGCCGTGCTCGGCGGCATCGATTTGCAATACGGCCAGCAGATCGCAACCGCCGCTGGGCGTGGGCTGGGCGTCGACGATCTTGCCGACGGCCCCCTCTTCGCCGGTGTGCGCCCCGAAAACGCTTTCACCGGGGCGCGGCAGGGTGTCGGACTGGGTATTGCACAGATACATCCGCCGTTTCTGTTTCCCGAGATATTGGGAGCGGGCCACGACCTCCTGTCCGGGATAACAGCCCTTGGTGAAACTCAGTGCACCGATCTCCTGGAAATTCGCCATTTGCGGGACGAAGGCCTCGCTGGTCGCCGCATAGATGGCTGGAATCCCCGCCCAAATATTGTGCAGCCGCCAGATGTGACTGCCCACGGGGGCAGCATGGACATTAAGACGCTCCCAGATCTTCTTGATGTCCTCGAGCTTGCCCAGGATTTCATAGCGCGGATGCAGGCCGGGGATGTGGAGGAGGGTGAGGTTGTCGTGATGGAGCACATCATTGGGCTTGGCGGGCAGCGCTTGTATCGCCTCTTGGGCGAGTCGGGTGATGTCCGGGCCGGTGCAGCCGATGCGGATGAAGCTTTCGCTGCTGTCGATGATCTCGACCTTCGCGCGCAACACGTACATCTGTAGCCGTTTCAGTACGGCCTCTTTCTGGTCGTGCGGCAATTGCAGATAGAAGGTGTCCAGGCGCTTGAAGAGCCGGAAGTTGGCCAGGATACGCCCCTTGGGGTTGACCAGGGCGTTGATCTGGCTCGAGGTCTCGCCGATGTTGCGCACGTCATTGCAGGTCATGTTCTGCAGGAATGATTGCGCGTCTTCTCCGCGCACGCCGATCAAGCCGAAGTTGGAAAGATCCATGAGGATGGGGCCGGTCTTGGCCACTTGCAGTTCCTGCTCGGGATTTCCGAAATGGATGACGCTGCCATTTTCAATGACCGCGCCGCAGGTGTGCTCAAGATATTTTTTCCACTCGTCTTTCATTCGGGTATCCACCAGCTGATTTGGGTCGATTAATCGTAGACAATCCTGTTAAGGATGTTAATACTTGTCCGATAAAGAAACTAAGAAAAACCGAATACTCCATCTAAATATAACCCTATGGGTCTGACTAAAAAACGACCGGTCTTCCTCAATCTGCTGCAAATCCGCCTGCCGGTGACGGGTGTTGTTTCCATCCTGCACCGGGTCAGCGGCGTGGTGCTGGCTCTCTGCGTCCCGTTGTTGATCTATCTCTTCGATCTGTCGGTGCGCGGTCCGGAAGGTTACGCGCAAGCGCTGGACATGCTCGCGCATCCCGTGGTCAAGCTGCTCGCCACGTTGGGCCTCTGGATGCTGGGCTATCATGCGCTCAATGGCGTGCGCGTGTTGCTCATCGATATCGATATCGGCGTGCAAAAACCGGCGGCGCGGCGTTCCGCCTGGTGGGTGCATGGCGGTGCGACGCTGATCTTGTTGCTGGCCATCGCGGTGCTCTGGCGATGAGCGGCGGTCTTGGCGGTTTTCGTCCCTGGTTTTTGCAGCGCGTCAGCGCGGTCTACCTGCTCGCCTATCTGATCTTTTTCCTGGCGCAGGTGTTGGTCTGCCCGATCGAGGACTATGCCCGTTGGAAGGCGTGGCTGTCCGCGCCGGTCATCTGGATGGCGACGGCGTTGTTTTTCCTGGCGCTGTTCATGCACATGTGGGTGGGGCTGCGCGATGTGATCCTGGATTATGTCCATCCGTTCGCGCTGCGCGTGGTGTTGCTCACTGGGTTGGGTGCATTCCTGGCGGCGCTCTCGCTGTGGATCTTCCGGGCCTTGGTGGCGGTGGTGATGCTATGAATATCGCGCGACGTAAATTCGATACCTTGGTGATCGGTGCCGGTGGCGGCGGCTTGCGCGCGGCCTTGCAGCTCTCGCAGGACGAGGCCGAGGTCGCGGTGGTCTCGAAGGTCTTCCCGACGCGTTCCCACACGGTGGCGGCGCAGGGCGGGATCAACGCCGCGCTGGCCAATGTCTCGCCGGACAACTGGCTTTGGCACATGTACGACACCATCAAGGGCAGCGATTATCTCGGTGACCAGGATGCGATTGAATACATGTGCCGCGCGGCCTCGCATCTGGTGATCGAACTCGAACACGCCGGGGTGCCGTTCTCGCGCCTGGATAACGGCAAGATCTATCAGCGTCCCTTCGGCGGCCAGAGCCAGAACTTCGGCGGGGCCCAGGCGGCGCGCACCTGCGCGGCGGCCGACCGTACCGGGCACGCCATCCTGCATGCCTTGTATCAGCAGAACATCCGCGCCAAGACGCATTTCTTCGATGAGTTTTTCGCCGTCGATCTGATCCGCGATGAGCAAGGCTACGTGCTCGGCGCGGTGGTGCTCGAGATCGAAACCGGCGAGCCGATGATCATCGAGGCCAAGACCACGCTGCTCGCCACCGGCGGAGCGGGGCAGATCTACCGCACCAACACCAATGCGCGCATCAATACGGGCGATGGTCTGGGCATGGCGCTGCGCGCCGGGATTCCGCTGCAGGACATGGAGTTCTTCCAATTCCATCCCACCGGCATCGCCGGCAAGGGCATGTTGATCACCGAAGGCTCGCGCGGCGAGGGCGGATATTTATTGAATAAGGACGGCGAACGTTTCATGGAACGTTACGCCCCGCATGCCAAAGACTTGGCCAGCCGTGATGTGGTCAGCCGCGCCATCTATACCGAGGTCAAGGAAGGGCGCGGCTGCGGGCCGAAGGCCGATCATGTGCTGCTCAAACTCGATCATCTCGGCGCGGAGGTGGTGGAAAAGCGTCTGCCCGGTATCCGCCAGACCGTCAAGACCTTCCTCAATCTCGACCCGGCCTTCGAGCCGATCCCGATCTATCCCACCGCGCATTACACCATGGGCGGCATCCCGACCAACCGCCACGGCCAGGTGGTGGTGCCTGCTGGCAACAGCCCCGAGGAGGAGATTCCCGGTCTGTACGCGGCGGGCGAATGCGCCTGTGTCTCGGTGCACGGCGCCAATCGGCTCGGCGGTAATTCATTGCTCGATATCGTGGTGTTCGGCCGCGCCGCCGGCAATCACATCCTCTCCTATCTCAAGGAAACGCGTTATCACCGGCCAATGGATCAGAACAGCGTTGATCAGGCCTTGGCCCGGATCGCGCGCTGGGATCAGAAGGGCGATGGTGAATCCATCGTCGGTCTGCGCGATGAGATGAAGCAGGTGATGGAGTTCTATTGCGGCGTGTTCCGCAACGAAGAGATCATGCGCGAAGGCGTGCAGAAGATGGTGGCGATCCAGGCGCGGTTGAAGGACGTGCGTTTGAAGGACCACAGCCGGATCTTCAATACTGCGCGCATCGAAGCGCTGGAGCTGGAAAATCTCGTCGAAGTGGCGCTGGCCACCGTGGTTTCGGCCGAGGCGCGCAAGGAGAGCCGCGGCGCGCATTCGCGCACCGATTTCACCGAACGTGATGACGTGAACTGGCTCAAGCATACGCTGTATTTCAAGGAAGACCGGCGCCTTGAATACAAGCCGGTGCGTCTGAAACCGCTGACGGTGGAGTCCTTCCCGCCCAAGCTGCGCGTGTATTGAGGGGGTGCTATGCGTTTTCTGATCTATCGCTACAATCCCGAGACCGACCAGGCGCCTTACATGAAGGAATACGAGGTGGAGACCACCTCGGGGATGATGCTGCTCGATGCGTTGAAACTCATCAAGGAGATGGACGAGACCTTCGGCTTTCGCTTTTCCTGCGGCGAGGGTGTGTGCGGCTCGGATGCACTGAGCATCAACGGCCGCAATGGCCTTTCCTGCATCACGCCGCTCACCGAATTGAAAGAGCCGGTGGAGGTGCGCCCGGTGCCGGGGCTGCCGGTGATCCGCGATCTGATCGTGGACATGACGCAGTTCTATCATCAATACCGCGAGGTCAAACCGTATCTCATGCGCCAGGAGCCCGAGCCGGAGACCGAGGTGCTCCAGTCGCCGGAGGATCGGGACAAGCTCGATGGCTTGTACGAGTGCATTCTGTGCGGTTGTTGCACCACCGCCTGTCCCTCGTTCTGGTGGAATCCCGACAAGTTCCGCGGCCCGGCCGCCTTATTGCAGGCCTGGCGCTTCCTCGCCGACAGCCGCGATCAGGCGACCGAGCAGCGTCTGGCGGAGCTGGAGGGGCCGTACCGCGTGTTCCGCTGCCACACCATCATGAACTGCGTGGACGTCTGCCCCAAGGGGCTCAATCCCACCGCCGCCATCGGTCACATTAAAAAGCTGATGCTGAAGAAGAACTCATGAACGAGCGCACCCGGCTGCAATGGCAGTGTCGGCGCGGCATGCTGGAATTGGATCTGCTGCTCCAGTCCTTTTTGGATCACGGCTATGACCGGCTCGATGCCGAGGCCAGGCAGGCGTTCGACCAACTGCTGGACTACCCCGATCAATTGCTGCTGGAATATCTGATGGAACTCTCCCAACCCCTCGATGCAAGGATCGCGCATGTCATCAAGTGTATTCGACAGACCGCTGCGGCTTGAGCTCAAGCCTTCCCGTTATTTGTACCTTCTCATTCTGATCGGCTACGGCGGCGCGCTGTTGCTGCTCTGGCTGACGCCGTTGTGGTGGCCGGTGAAGCTGTTGTTGACCTTGGCGCTGCTGGGTGATGGGTGGCGGCAGGTGCGCCGGCATGTCTGGTACCGTCATTGCGCCGCCATCCCGGCATTGATCTGGCACGAGGATGGGCGCTGGGTGGTGCCGGGGGACGGGACGAGGGAAGACAGCGAACTGACGCTCAAACAGTCCTTTGTCCATCCCTGGTTGGTGGTGCTCAACTTCGCGGCGGGACGCTGGAGAACGAACTCAGTGGTGATCCTGCCCGATGCCCTGGAGCACGACACCTTCAGGCGCTTGCGTGTGCGTCTCCGGATGGAGGGAGGTAGTTCGGCGGCGCAAGCACCGTAGGCCGGGGTGTGTGCCGGGTGTCAGGGGTTGGGTAGTCCAGCGTGTAATGCAGTCCGCGACTTTCTTTGCGCTGCATCGCGCACTCGATGATCAGCGCGGCGACTAAGACCAGGTTGCGCAGTTCGATCAGGTCGTTGGTGACGCGGAAGTTGCCGTAATACTCATCGATTTCGTTGGTCAACAGCTCGACGCGGCGCTTGGCGCGCTGCAGGCGTTTATCGGTGCGCACGATCCCGACGTAGTCCCACATGAAGCGGCGCAGTTCATCCCAGTTATGCGAGACCACCACTTCTTCATCCGAATCCGCCACCCGGCTCTCATCCCATGCCGGAATCGGCGGCGGCGCGGGCAGCTGCGGCAGACGCGCGATGATGTCTTCCTGTGCCGACTGCGAGAACACCATGCATTCGAGCAGGGAGTTGCTGGCCATGCGATTGGCCCCGTGCAGTCCGGTGTAAGCCGTTTCCCCGATGGCGTAGAGATTATCGATATCGGTGCGTCCGCGCAGGTCGGTCTTAACGCCGCCGCAGGTGTAATGCGCCGCCGGCACCACCGGGATGGGCTCACGCGTGATGTCGAAGCCGAATTCCAAGCATTTTTGATACACGTTCGGGAAATGCTTGATGATGAAGTCCGCTGGCTTGTGGCTGATGTCGAGATACACGAAGTCCGAACCCAGGCGCTTCATTTCATGGTCGATGGCGCGTGCCACGATATCGCGCGGTGCGAGTTCCTCCCGGGGGTCGAAACGGTGCATGAAACGGCTGCCGTCGGGCAGGCGCAGCGTGGCCCCTTCGCCGCGCAAGGCCTCGGTAATGAGGAAGGATTTCGCCTTCGGGTGATACAGGCAGGTCGGATGGAATTGAATGAATTCCATGTTCGCCACCCGGCAGCCCGCGCGCCAAGCCATGGCGATGCCATCGCCGGTGGAGACGTCGGGATTGCTGGTATACAGATACACCTTGCTCGCCCCGCCGCTGGCCAGCACCGCCGCGCGGGCGCTGATGGTCTTGACGCGCCCGGTATCCCGGTCGAAGACATAGGCGCCCACCACCTGATTGCCGGGCAGCCCCAGTTTGCGCGAGGTGACCAGATCAATGGCGATGTGGCGTTCGTGGATCTTGATGTTGGGGTGTTGCCGTACCTGATCCACCAAGGTGGTCTCGATGGCGCGCCCGGTGGCATCATCGGCATGGATCACGCGGCGATGGCTGTGCCCGCCTTCCCGGGTGAGGTGGAACTCGCTGCCGCCGGCGTCCTCACCCGAGGCTCGGGTGAATTTGACACCCTGTTCCACCAGCCAATGGACCTGCTCGGCGCCGTGCTTGACGACATGCCTGACCACCCCTTCGTCGCAGAGACCGGCCCCGGCATCGAGGGTATCCGCCAGGTGCGACTCAATCGAATCCTGATCGTCCAGCACCGCCGAAATCCCGCCTTGGGCATAGAAGGTGGAGCCCTCCGTGAGGCCTCTTTTGGCAATCACACAGACCTTGGCATGGTCCGCCAGGCGCAAGGCGAGGCTCAGCCCGGAGACGCCGCTGCCGATGATCAGGATGTCGCAATGGTGGTCAGCATTCATGAAAATAAAGTGATATTTTAGTAAAAACAGTATGTTATGCTATATAAGACAAGTGCTATTGTGAATTAATTTCATATAATACGCCAGATACGGGCAATTTTAGCGAACTATCCTGAAAAGCCTTGGTCTACTATCGATGCGGGCAAGCAGTTTCGCCCGCTGGGGAAAGGAGAAAGGCCCGAATGGGCGAACAGAATTCTGATCGGGAGCTGGTTGAACGAGTTCAGAAGGGTGATAAAAAGGCATTTGATCTGCTGGTGGTCAAATACCAATACAAAATCATCAAACTGGTCTCCCGTTACATCCACGAGCCGAGCGAGGCCCAGGATGTCGCCCAGGATGCCTTTATCAAGGCCTACCGGGCCTTGCCGAGCTTTCGGGGTGAGAGCGCGTTTTATACGTGGTTGTATCGGATTGCGACCAATACCGCCAAGAACCATTTGGTGGCGCAGCAACGCCGGCAGACCGATGTGGTGATCGATGATGAAGAGGCGCTGCAGCGGGAGAGCAAAATCGGACTCGACGATATCGAGACTCCGGACAATGTGCTGATCAGGGACGAGGTGGAGAGAACGGTATTCGAGGCGATCGAGAGCTTGCCGGACGATCTCAAGACAGCGATATCGCTGCGCGAGCTCGACGGACTGAGCTATGAAGAGATCGCCGAGGCGATGGACTGCCCTGTCGGTACCGTGCGTTCACGGATCTTCCGGGCGCGTGAAACAATAAGCAACAAGTTACGGGCATTATTGGGCGAATAGATCTTGAGGAATCGGCAATGAGCAATTCGGAGCAAGTGGGGACTCAGGTTTCATCGTTTGTGGATGGCGAGATGACGCAGGCCGAGGTGGAGCTGTTACTCAAACGCCTGAGCCAGAATGAGGAGTTGCAAAGGCAGTGGCGTTATTCCCATCTGATCAGTGACACCCTGAAAAACCAGCTTCCCGCTCAGATCGATTCCGGGTTTGCCGCGCGGGTCTCCCTGGCGCTCAGCAGCGAAGCGGCGCATACTCATAATGGGGCGCGCCGGGCGTCGTTATTCAAGAAGGTGGCCGGCGGGGCGGTGGCCGCCTCGGTTGCCGCCATGGGTGTTGGGGCCGTATTGCTTGTGGCGCAGCAGCAGGGCGGCATCACGAACCTTGCCAGCATGACAGCGCAAGGGCAGCAGCCCGCCGAGAAGATAGTCTTTGCCGCTTCCGGTCAGCGCGGCGGCAATGAAGCCGTAGTGCTGGTGGGTGCGAACGAGGCGGCAAACCCGCAGATCGATTCGCGCATGAACAAATATCTGGTCAATCATAGCGAATACGCTGTTGGCGTGAATATGCAAAGTGTACTGCCGTACGCCAGGATAGTGGGGCAGCCGGTAAAGTAATCGTGGAGTCTTATGCGTGCAGTTCAGTGCTACTGGCTTTTGCTGATCACCGTTTTTTCCGGGAGCGCATTCGCCGAAAATAACACGCATAACGCCATGGAGTGGCTCGACCGTATGATTTCTGCGCAGCAGAAACTCAATTATCATGGCACCTTCGTTTATTTTCATGACGGCAACCTCGAATCGATGAAGGTGTTTCACGCCTCCGGTGAGGCCGGGGAGCGAGAGCGGTTGATCCATCTTAACGGCACCGCCCGTGAGGTGGTGCGCAACAACGACATCGTTACCTGCATTTTTCCGAACGATAAGCTCGTGGTCGTGGACAAGCGCCATGGGCGGCGCGGTTTTTCGCCCTTGCTCAGCACCAAGAACATCGCGGCCTTCGAGCAGAATTACCGATTGCAGCTTAGTGAAAAAACCGATCGTGTTGCCGGTCAGATGGCGCGCCTGATCGAAGTCGAGCCCAAAGATGCCTTTCGTTACGGCTACCGGCTCTGGGTGAATGATCAGGGATTGCTGTTGCGCGCGGATCTGGTCGATGAAAACAAGAAGCTCATTGAGCAGATCATGTTCACCGAACTCACCGTGGTGAACGACATACCGCATGATGTGCTCATTCCGTCAATCGATTTGACCGGATTTGTCTGGTATCGCCAGGATCAAATCGTGGATATGGCCAACAATCAAAGTGAAGCCGGTTGGAAGGTCGGGGTGCTGCCCAGGGGGTTTGCGCTCAAGCTCTATCATCAACGCAAGCCGGAAAAGGCCGGTGAGAACATGCTGGAGCATCTGGTGATCACCGACGGCCTCGCGTCGATCTCGGTTTTCATCGAGCCGACGCCCGCGGATGCCAAGCAGGAGATCAAGACCTTTCAGATGGGTGCGCTGAATGTGCACACCACCTTCAAGGGTGAATATCAAGTAACAGTGTTGGGCGATGTGCCGTCGGCGACGGTGCAGAAGATCGCGCAATCCGTCACCAGGGTAAGCAGGAAATGATTGAAGAAACGGCGCGTGTCGTTGCGATTGAGGGAGAATTTGCCTGGGTGGAGACCGAGCGCAAGTCCACTTGCCAAAGCTGCGCTGCAAACAAAGGCTGCGGTACCGCGGTTTTGAGTCAAACGGTCGGAAAGCGCCTGGCCAGGATGAAGGCCTTGAACGAGGCAAAGGCGCGCGTGGGCGCGCGGGTTTTGGTCGGTATCGATGAGCAGGCCTTGGTCAGGGGGTCGCTTGCCGTTTACGGCGTGCCGCTTGCCTGCATGCTGGGTGCGGCCATCGTGATGGATCTCTTGGTGGGCGCGGAGCTCGCCGTTATACTGGGCGGGATGCTGGGGCTGGCGGGCGGATTTTTCTGGCTCAGGTATTTCGCGGAACGCATCAGCAAGAATGCGAACTATCAAGCCGTTATATTGCGGGAAATCGCGCAAGATCAGCCTACCATTGTCCTGCATTCGGTGCAGTCTTAATCATTCAGGAGTATTTATGCGGGTGCAAAGCAAAATGAGCCTCTTGCGGGGGCGGTCGTGGTTTTTTGTCCTGGCGTTGCTGCTGGGCTTGCAGCACATGGCGGCCGCGAGGGTGATGCTGCCGGATTTTTCCGAGCTGGTGGACAACTACGGCACCGCGATCGTCAACATCAGTACGACCCAGAAGACTCAGCATCCAAAAGTTCAGTCTCCCCACAATACCCCGCAGGAAATCCCGGAAGGGCCATTCGGGGATTTGTTCCGGCATTTTTTCGATGATGAGAAGAAGTTTCGCGAGTTCGAGGAGTTTGATTCCAAGTCATTGGGGTCAGGGTTCATCATTTCCACCGAAGGTTATGTCTTGACCAATCACCATGTGATCAAGGATGCCAAGGAGGTGGTGGTTCGCCTCTCAGACCGGCGCGAATTGGTGGCGGAAGTCATCGGTTCCGATGAAAAGAGCGACGTCGCGCTGCTCAAGATCGATGCCAAGGATCTTCCCGTGGTGAAAATGGAGCGTAAAACGCCGGTGAAGGTCGGCGAGTGGGTATTGGCGATCGGTTCGCCCTTCGGGTTCGAACAGACCGTGACGGCGGGTATCGTCAGCGCCACCGGGCGCAGTCTGCCGCGCGAGAATTATGTGCCCTTCATCCAGACCGATGTCGCGATCAATCCTGGCAATTCCGGCGGCCCGCTGTTTGATATGGATGGAAACGTCATCGGGATCAATTCGCAGATTTACAGCCGTACCGGCGGGTTCATGGGGCTGTCGTTTGCCATTCCGATCGATGTGGCGCTGTCGGTGGTTGATCAGATCAAGGACAAGGGATATGTCTCGCGCGGCTGGCTGGGTGTGCTGATTCAGGAAGTGACCCGGGAGCTCGCGGAATCGATGTCGCTGCCCAAACCCGAAGGGGCTTTGGTGTCGCGCGTGCTGCCCAGCAGCCCGGCCGAAAAGGCGGGTTTGAAGCTTGGCGATGTGATCGTTGAATTCAACGGCAAGCCGGTGACCGATTCGGCCAGCCTGCCGCCACTGGTCGGCATGACGGCGGTGGGGGCCAAGGTGAAGGTCAAGCTGATTCGCGATGGCAAGCCGATGGCGGTCGATGTCAAGATCGGCGAGTTGCCGGGGGATGATGAATTGCGTTTGTCCTCCGCTGGCGAACCGGGGGAGCGGCTCGGCGACCGCATAGGTTTGCGCGTGACTGCGCTGGACGACGAACAGCGCGAGCGTTTCGGGATCGAGAAAAACGGCGTATTGGTGACCGAGGTCTTGGAGGGCGCGGCCAAAAAGGCCGGTGTCCGCCGCGGCGACGTGATCCTGATGCTGAATAACACGGATGTGAAGGATGTGGATCAATTTGCTGATCTGGTTAAGAAATTGCCCGCCAACAAGAGTATCCGGGTCCTGCTGCAGCGCGGCAGCGGGCCGGTGTTCCTGGCGATGAAGATCACTGACGAAAAGTGATTTCGATGCGACTGACGCTGTATGGCCATGAGTATTGCCATCTATGCCATGAGATGCTGGAGGCGCTCGCGCCCATGCAGCGTCGGTACCGGTTCGAGGTGAAATGGATCGATATCGAGGGATGTGAGGAACTCGAAGCGAGGTTCGGCGAGCGGGTGCCGGTGTTGATGGCGGGGGACGAGGAGATCTGTCACCATGTGCTCGATCCGGCGGCGGTACTCCAGCGTTTTAACCTGTCTGGAAAAGCTTTATAATCAGCGCCGGTTCCATGGTGGAAGCCGGGGTTGGTAGCTTAGAGGCGCCAAAGTGCGCCTTTTTTGTTGAGGCCAGATCATCAGTCAAAAGTTCTTAGAGTGCTAACGAGTGTCTGAGCAACGGTTTATTCGAAATTTCTCCATTATCGCCCATATCGACCACGGCAAATCCACCTTGGCGGACAGATTCATCCAAATTTGCGGTGGGCTCGAAGAACGTGAAATGGCCGCGCAGGTGCTCGATTCCATGGATCTGGAGCGCGAGCGCGGCATCACGATCAAGGCGCAAAGCGTTACCCTGAATTTCAAGAGCAAGGACGGCAATGTCTATCAGTTGAACTTCATCGACACTCCGGGGCACGTGGATTTTTCCTATGAGGTCTCCCGTTCCCTCGCCGCCTGCGAGGGCGCGCTGCTGGTGGTCGATGCCGCCCAAGGGGTGGAGGCGCAGAGTGTTGCCAACTGCTACACGGCCATCGAGCAGGGGCTGGAGGTCGTGCCGGTACTCAACAAGATCGATCTGCCCTCCGCCGATCCCGATCGCGTGATCAAGGAGATCGAGGACATCATCGGCATCGAGGCGCAGGATGCCCTGCGGGTGAGTGCCAAGACCGGCTTGGGTGTCCAGGATCTCATCGAACAGCTGATCCAGCGCATTCCCGCGCCCGGTGGTGATCTCGAAGCGCCGTTGCAGGCACTGATCATCGATTCGTGGTTTGACAACTATCTTGGTGTGGTCTCGCTGGTGCGGGTCAAGCAGGGTATTCTGAAGGCCGGACAGAAGATCAAGATCATGTCCAATGGACGGGTGCATACCGCCGATAAGATCGGTGTTTTCACGCCCAAGCGCAAGGATACCAAGGAATTGCGCACCGGCGAGGTCGGCTACATGATCGCCAGCATCAAGGAAATCGACGGGGCGCCCGTGGGCGATACCGTGACCGATGCGGTGCGTCCCGCCGCTACACCGCTGCCCGGATTTCAGACGATCAAACCACGCGTGTTCGCAGGCTTGTTCCCGATCAATTCGGAAGATTACGAGGATCTGCGCGAGGCCTTGGCCAAGCTGCGCCTCAACGATTCGGCGCTGTTCTATGAGCCGGAGTCCTCCACGGCCCTGGGGTTCGGTTTCCGCTGCGGATTCCTTGGCATGCTGCACATGGAGATCATCCAGGAGCGGCTGGAGCGCGAATATGATCTCGACCTGATCTCCACGGCCCCCACGGTGGTCTATGAGATGGTGGACACCAAGGGCAGTGTGATGATGATCGACAACCCTTCCAAGCTGCCCGAACCGAACTATATCGGCGAGATCCGCGAGCCAATCATCACCGCCAACATCATGCTGCCGCAGGAATACGTGGGCAACGTGATCACCCTGTGCGTGGAGAAACGCGGCGTGCAGCGCAATATCCATTACAGCGGCAATCAGGTCACTCTGACCTATGAGCTGCCGATGGCCGAGGTGGTGCTGGATTTCTTCGATCGGCTGAAGTCGCTGAGCCGCGGCTACGCCTCGATGGATTACAGTTTCAACCGCTTCGAGGCGGCCAACATGGTCAAGCTCGATGTCCTGATCAACGGGGACAAGGTCGACGCGCTGGCCATCATCGTCCACCGGGATCAGGCGCAATATCGCGGGCGCGACCTCGTTGAACGGCTCAAGGATCTCATCCCGCGCCAGATGTTTGAGGTGGCGATCCAGGCGGCGATCGGTTCGCATATCATCGCGCGCTCCACCGTCAAGGCGCTGCGCAAGAACGTAACGGCCAAATGTTACGGCGGTGATATCACGCGCAAACGCAAGTTGCTGGAAAAGCAGAAGGCCGGCAAAAAACGCATGAAGCAGGTCGGTGCCGTGGAGATCCCGCAGGAGGCGTTCCTGGCGGTGCTGGATGTCGGAAAGGGTAATAAATAGTGAATATCAATTTTGAATTGGTCATGGTGGTGGCGCTGGTGGTCTGCCTGGCGCTGACGCTGCTGGATGT
Organism: Pseudomonadota bacterium; assembly: GCA_040752855.1. Classification (GTDB taxonomy): domain Bacteria; phylum Pseudomonadota; class Gammaproteobacteria; order RBG-16-57-12; family RBG-16-57-12; genus JBFMHP01. The sequence goes on from JBFMHP010000031.1 coordinate 33,360, forward strand.
TTACGTGCTCCGTCCCAAGCGTCTGCGTGCGCAGGCGGCGCTGCGCAACGGTCCCGGGCCGGACGATGAGCGTGTTCAGGCGGCTGGGCGCGAACCGGTGTTGATCGAATATGCCCGGGCGTTCTGGCCGGTGCTGCTGATCGTGCTGGTGCTGCGCTCCTTTGTGATCGAGCCATTTCGCATCCCGTCCGGCTCGATGATGCCGACCCTGCTGGTCGGTGATTTCATCATGGTGAATAAATACGCCTACGGCCTGCGCCTGCCGGTGGTCAAGACCAAGATATTCGACATCGGCGCCCCGGAGCGCGGCGATGTGGTGGTGTTCCGGTACCCGAAGGAGCCGTCTATCGATTACATCAAGCGCGTGGTAGGGGTGCCGGGGGATGTGATCGGCTATTATGACAAGCAGCTCTATATCAATGGAAAACCTTTAACTCGCGCCGCGGTCGGCCGATATGAAGGGGTGGGGGCCGGAGTCACCATGAGCGGCAATGAAGTGTATCAGGAAACCCTGAGCGCGGTGACCCATCAAATCATGATCGACCCCCACAAACCTACGCAGAGCGGCGAAATCACGGTTCCACCCGGGCATTATTTCGTGATGGGCGACAATCGCGACAACAGCAACGACAGCCGCTTCTGGGGCATGGTCCCGGAGGCGAATCTGGTGGGCAAAGCCTTCATGATCTGGATGAACTGGGACGATGGGATCGCATTTTCCCGCATCGGCAACATCATTGAATAACACAACGAGGAGTGTTCAGACGGTGAAGCACGATATGCAAAAACAAACTGGGATCACCATGATCGGGATGGCGGTATTACTGGCCATTCTTGCCGTGATCGTGCTGATCGCACTTAAACTGACGCCGATCTATATCGATTCCTATAAGATCAATGCCGTCATGAAGGACGTGGTCAATGAAAGGACCGAAGACGGTTCGCGCCTGAGCAAGGAGGATATCCGCAAGCGGTTGGAGCGGCGCTTCGATATCGAGGACGTCTCGTCGGTATCCGCTGAGGATTTCGACATCAATGCTGACAAAGGAAAGACCTCGGTTTCGGTTCAATATGAAGTGCGTCGACCCGTGGCGTTTAATATCGACGTGGTGGTGAAGTTCGACAAAAAGGCCGAGGCCGGCAATTGATGCAGCGCCAACCGGATGGATTGACGCGCAAACTCGGTTATCGCTTCAAGGACACCACCCTTCTTGCCACCGCATTGACGCACCGCAGCGCCGGGGGGCTCAATAATGAGCGCCTTGAGTTCCTCGGCGATGCGATCCTAAACTTTCTCATCGCCGAATATCTCTATCATCGCTTTCCCGCCTACAAGGAGGGTCAGTTGAGCCGGTTGCGCGCCAGCCTGGTCAACGGCGAGACGTTGGCGGAGTTGGCGCGCGATCTGGAGCTGGGCGAATATTTGATTTTGGGGCCGGGCGAGTTGAAAAGCGGCGGGTTCCGCCGCGACTCCATCCTGGCCGATGCGCTAGAGGCGGTATTCGGCGCGGTGTATCTTGACGGCGGCATGGCGCCGGCCAAGCAGATCATCATGGCGGTATTCGCGGATGTGTTGGAGCGCATGTCGCCGGATCTCGTGCTCAAGGATGCGAAGACGCGACTTCAGGAATACCTGCAGGGGCGGCGCCTGCCGCTGCCGGAGTATGAGCTGGTGTCGGTGGAAGGCGAATCGCATGATCAGCATTTCGTCATCCGCTGCCGCGTCAGCAGCATCGGGCATGAGGAATTTTTAGGTGAAGGGTCAAGCCGCCGCAAGGCCGAGCAGGCGGCGGCCGAAGCGGTGTTGAAGTTTTTGAGTATATGAGTGTGACGGAAGAGAAAGATTTTCGGTGCGGTTTTGTGGCGATCGTGGGGCGCCCCAACGTCGGTAAGTCGACCCTGCTCAACCAGGTGCTGGGCCAGAAGATCAGCATTACCGCGCGCAAACCGCAGACCACGCGCCATAGCATCCGTGGCATCAAGACCACCGAGGATGCGCAGATCATCTACGTCGATACCCCCGGCATCCATCTGCACGGCAAGCGGGCGATGAACCGCTATCTCAATCGGACTGCCTCCGGCAGCATCGAGGATGTGGACGCAGTGGTCTTTGTTGTCGAGGGCGCCAAGTGGACCGAGGAAGATCAGGCGGTGTTCGAGCGGGTGACCCAGTCGGGCCATCCCATTGTGCTGGCCATCAACAAGATCGACCAGATCAAGGACAAGACGCAGATCCTGCCCTTGATCGAGAAGTTCCAGAAGATGCACGGGTTCGCCGCCATCGTGCCCATCTCTGCGCGCACCGGCAAAAGCGTTGAAAATCTCGAGCAAGAGATCAAGAAGCTGTTGCCGCTTTCGCATCCCTTCTATCCCGAGGAGCAGATCACCGATCGCAGCGAGCGGTTCCTGGCCGCGGAGATCATCCGCGAGAAATTGTTCCGTAACCTCGGGGATGAGATCCCGTATGCCTTGACGGTGGAGATCGAAAAATTCGCCGAGGAAGACGGCATGCTGCATATCTGCGGCCTGATCTGGGTGGAGCGCCCGGGCCAGAAGGTCATCGTGATCGGCAAGGACGGCGAAAAGCTCAAGCTCGTCGGGCAAGAGGCGCGCAAGGACATGAACCGGCTGTTCGATCGTAAGGTGTATCTGCAACTCTGGGTGAAGGTGAAGGAAGGCTGGTCCGACGACGAGCGGGCGCTGCGCAGCCTCGGCTACAGCGATGAGCTCTGAGGCCACCCTCCAGCCCGCCTATGTGTTACATGCCCGCGCCTATCGCGAAACCAGCATCATCGTCGATTTATTTACCCGGGACTTCGGCCGCTTGTCCGCCGTGGCCAAAGGGGTGCGCCGCGCGGGTTCTGCCGAGCGCGTGCTGCTGCAACCGTTTCGTCCCTTGCTGATTTCCTGGCGCGGGCGCGGTAGCATGCCGACGCTGCGCGGCGTCGAGGCCAACGGTCCCATCTGGCAATTGAATGGCGCGGCGCTGGCCAGCGCGTTCTACATCAATGAATTGCTGGTGCGCTTGGTGCCTGCCTTTGACCCACATCCTGACATGCTTGGACCCTACGAACGGGTGTTGGCCGGACTCGCCGAGGCGCCTGTAGAATCGAACAGCGGATTGCCCGCAATCGAGATCCATTTGCGGTGTTTTGAAAAACGCCTGCTGGAGGAGCTGGGCTATGGGTTGATCCTGGACCATGAAGGTCCCAGCGGCGCGGCGCTGGCGGATGAGGGGTGTTACACCTATCATTTGGATCAAGGCCCGATCGCACAAGCGGAGCAGGGCCGGCAGTCGGGCGTGCAGATGCACGGGGATGCTTTCAAGGCGCTCCACGCCGAGACCTTTTCGTCCGTGCGTCAGCTCCAGGAGGCCAAGCAGTTGATGCGGCTGGTGATCAATGCCCATCTCGGCGGCAAGCCGCTGCATAGTCGTGAATTGATGAAGAAAAAAGTTCTCTGATATTCAGAGGATGCATTGTTGAGGAACATGTGTTGAGCAATTACAAGTCTATCTTGCTGGGCGTGAACATCGATCATGTGGCTACGCTGCGCCAGGCGCGCGGCACCCGCTATCCCGATCCGATCCAGGCGGCCATTGATTCCGAACAGGCGGGGGCGGACGCCATCACCTTGCATCTGCGCGAGGATCGCCGTCATATCCAGGAGCGCGACGTGGAGATGCTGCGGGATATTCTGCTGACGCGCATGAATCTGGAGATGGCCGTCACCGACGAGATGCTGGCCATTGCTGAGCGCATCCGCCCGCAGGAGTGCTGCCTGGTGCCGGAGCGGCGCGAGGAACTCACCACCGAGGGTGGCCTGGATGTGGCCGGCCAGAAGAGCCGGGTCCGGGATGCCTGCCTGCGCTTGGGCGCCGCCGGGGTGCGGGTGTCGCTGTTCGTCGACGCCGATCCCGTCCAGATCGAGGCGGCCAAGGAAGTCGGCGCCCCGGTCATCGAGATCCATACCGGCCACTTTGCCGATGCCGAGACGCCGGCAGAGCAGGTGGCCGAGCTCGAGCGCATCCGGGAAGCGGCGCGCTTCGGTGATGCGCTGGGGCTGCATGTCAACGCCGGTCATGGCCTGAACTATCAGAATGTATCGGTCATCGCCGCCATCCCGCAGCTGTGCGAATTGAATATTGGTCATGCTATCGTTGCCCGCGCGTTGTTCACGGGACTGCAGGAGGCGGTACGGGAGATGAAGCGGCTGATGCTGGAGGCGCGCCGGTGATCTTCGGGATCGGCACCGATATCGTCAGCGTCGGTCGCATTGCCGAGGGATTGGAGCGCCACGGCGAGCGCTATGCCCAGCGCATCCTGGGTGACCAGGAATTGGCGGAATTCCAGTCCTCACAGCAACAGGCCCACTTTCTCGCCAAGCGCTTCGCCGCCAAGGAGGCCTTCGTCAAGGCGCTGGGCACCGGATTCCGCGATGGCATCAGCCTGCGCGAGATCCAGGTGACACACACACCACACGGCCGCCCGGGTCTGCTGTGCAGCGGCGAGGCGCAGCGCAAGCTGCTGGAGTTCGGGGTCGGCGAGAGTCATTTGAGTCTCGCCGACGAGAAGGAATTTGCCATCGCCTTCGTGACTTTGCTCAAGCGGCAGAACGGTTTATAGCAGCCCCGAAAAAAAGCTGGCGCTCATGTAAAACGGTGGTTGTAAGTGCCTGTCCTTTTTTGTAGAATACGCTCCACCTGATGCGGGGTGGAGCAGTCTGGTAGCTCGTCGGGCTCATAACCCGAAGGTCATAGGTTCGAATCCTATCCCCGCTACCAAGTTTCGATCTAGAAAACCCCGTCAGGGGTTTTTTGTTACCCAGGAAACTGGGTAGGCGTGCAATATAGCGGGTTTTAGCTATACTTGCGTGTCGTAGAGATAAGAAGAAGTGGGCCGCGGGCCCATTTTTTGTTTGTAAGGCAGGCATGATGCGGCAGGCATCCGGAAAGATCTATGAATTGCTCGCGCCGGTGGTGACCGGACTCGGTTATGAGCTGGTCGGGATCGAGCATATTTCGCAGGGGAGACATTCCCTGCTGCGCATCTATATCGATGTCGAGCGCGGCGTGACCGTCGATGACTGCGAAAAGGTCAGTCATCAGGTCAGCGGCGTGCTGGATGTCGAGGACCCCATCAAAGGCGCCTATCATCTGGAGGTCTCCTCGCCGGGGCTCGACCGCCCGCTGTTTACCGCCGAGCATTTTGCCCGCTTTGCGGGGCACAAAGCCAAGGTGCAGCTGCGCAGCCCGATCAACGGCCGGCGGAAATTTTCCGGAGCGATACGGAGTGTCGGCGACGGGGCGGTGCGGCTTGAAATCGAGGAAGGTGAGGTCAGCTTGCCGTTGGATGCAATTGAAAAAGCGAACTTGATACCGGAATTTTAAGTGCTGGATGGTGGAGACAAAGAGAGATGAGTAAAGAGATATTGATGGTGGTAGACGCGGTTTCCAATGAGAAAGGCGTGGCGCCAGGGATTATCTTCGAAGCTATCGAGTCCGCATTGGCGACGGCGACCAAGAAGCGGTTTGAGGACGATGTCGATGTGCAAGTCACCATCGACCGCCATACCGGGGCCTATGCGACGGTGCGCCGCTGGGAAGTCGTCGCCGAGGAAGACGACGTTGAATTCCCGGAACGCCAGCTTTCCCTGGAGCAGGCGCGCGCCAGCAAACCCAACATTCAAGTGGGCGAATTCATCGAAGAGCCGATGGAGTCGGTCGAGTTCGGCCGTATCGCGGCGCAAACCGCCAAGCAGGTGATCGTGCAGAAGGTGCGCGATGCTGAACGCGCGCGTGTGGTCGACCAGTACAAGCACCGCATCGGCGAGTTGATCACCGGCGTGGTCAAGCGCGTGGACAAGAACGGCGTGATCATGGATCTGGGCAACGGCGTCGAGGCCTATATCAGCCGTGATAACATGATTCCGCGCGAGGCCGTGCGTTCGGGCGACCGCATCCGCGGCTATCTGTACGATGTCCGCGCGGAAAGCCGCGGTCCGCTGCTGCAAGTCAGCCGCACGCATCCCAACCTGCTGATCGAACTGTTCAAACTCGAAGTGCCGGAGGTCGGCGAGGGCTTAATCGAGATCGTCAGCGCCGCGCGCGATCCGGGTTCGCGCGCCAAGATCGCAGTGAAGACCAACGATGCGCGCATCGATCCGGTCGGCGCGTGCGTGGGCATGCGCGGCTCGCGCGTGCAATCGGTCTCCAACGAGCTCGGCGGCGAGCGCGTGGACATCATCCTGTGGAACGAAAATCCGGCGCAGTTTGTTATCAATGCGATGTCGCCGGCCGAGGTCCAATCCATCGTCATGGATGAAGAGTCGCACAGCATGGATATCGCCGTCGTCGATGAACAGCTTTCACAGGCGATCGGCCGCAACGGCCAGAACGTCAACCTGGCCAGCGAGCTGACCGGCTGGGAACTCAACGTGATGAGCGAATCACAAGCCCAGAAGAAGAGCGAAGAGGAAAGTCAGCAGGCGATCAAGTTGTTCATGGCGCAACTGGACGTGGATGAAGAAGTGGCCGCCATCCTGGTACGCGAAGGCTTCAGCACGATCGAGGAAGTGGCCTATGTGCCGAACTCCGAGATGCTGGATATCGATGAATTCGACGATGAGATCGTCGAAGAGCTGCGCAACCGCGCCCGTGACGTGCTTGTCACGCAGGCGATCGAAGAGGAAGAGAAGCACGGCGAGCCGGCGCAGGATCTGCTGGAGATGGACGGCATGGACTCTGCGCTTGCGCACAAGCTGGCGCAGCGCGGTATCTGCACGATGGAAGATCTCGCCGAGCAGTCGATCGATGATCTCATCGATATTGAAGGTATAGACGAGGCCCGTGCCGGTGCCTTGATAATGGCCGCGCGCGCTCCGTGGTTTGCAAGCGAGCAACAATAAAAAGCTCGAGAGGTAGGATTATGTCAAGCGTAACGGTTAAACAGTTTGCTGAAACGGTTGGGGTGCCGGTCGAACGGCTGATCTCCCAACTCGCCGCGGCGGGCTTGCAGGCGGATGCGCCCGATGCGGTGATTACCGACGATGAAAAAATGGAACTGCTCAAGTATCTGCGCGGTGATCAGGGCAAAGAAGACTCAGCGCTTGAAACGCCGAAAAAGATCACTCTGAAGCGCAAGACCGCCATTGAGCTCAAACAAAAGACCCCCGAGGGCAAATCGAAGACGGTCAACGTCGAGGTGCGCAAAAAACGCACCTATGTCAAACGCACGGTGATCGCGGAAGAGGAAAACGCCAAGCTCGAGGCCGAGCGTCTCAAGCGCGAAGAGGAAGATGCGATCCTGCGCGCGCAGGAAGAGGCCCGCCGCAAGGCCGAGGAGGAGTCACGCGCCGCCGAAGAAGCCCGACGTGTCGCGGAAGAGGCGCGTCGCAAAGCGGAAGAAGAGTCGAAGAAAACAGCCGAGAAAGAAGGCGAGCGCCGCCGCCCCGCCGCCGAGCCTGTCAAGAAGGAAGAGGGCGAGGCTGAGAAAGGCCGCGGCAAGCGCGGCGCCAAGGAGCGTGAGCGCGACTTACGCGAGGAATCCAAGTTTGGGCGCAAGGAACTGCACATCTCCGAGGATAAATTCGAGCGTCACCGCAAGAAGGGCAAGAAGCCCGGCGAGAGAGAGGCTCTCACGGCCAAGCTGCACGGGTTTGAAAAACCCACCGCGCCGATCGTGCGCGAGGTCAGTATCCCGGAATCCATTACGGTGGCCGAACTCGCCCAGAAGATGGCGGTGAAGGCCGTGGATGTGATCAAGACCATGATGCAGATGGGTTCGATGGTGACCATCAATCAGGTGCTCGACCAGGAGACTGCGAGTATCGTGGTGCAGGAAATGGGGCATGTGCCGAAGCTGACGCGCGAAAGCGCGATCGAGGAAGAGATCGCTGCGGTAATCGACAGCTCCGTGGCAGCGCTGCCCCGCCCCCCGGTGGTGACCATCATGGGCCATGTCGACCACGGCAAGACCTCGCTGCTCGATTTTATCCGCACCACGCGCGTGGCGGCCGGTGAGGCGGGTGGAATTACCCAACACATCGGTGCCTATCATGTCGATACCGAGCGCGGCACGGTCACCTTCCTCGATACCCCGGGCCATGAGGCCTTCACGGCGATGCGCGCGCGCGGCGCCAAGGTTACCGATATCGTCATCCTGGTGGTGGCGGCCGATGACGGCGTCATGCCGCAGACCAAGGAAGCGATTCAGCACGCCCGCGCCGGTGAGGTGCCGATCATCGTAGCGATCAACAAGATCGATAAACCGGAGGCCAATCCAGACCGCGTCATGCAAGAGCTGGTTGCCGAAGGCGTCATCCCCGAAGGGTGGGGCGGCGATACCATGTTCGTGCAGGTGTCGGCCAAGACCGGTCAGGGCATCGATTCGTTGCTCGAGTCGATCCTGCTCCAGGCCGAGGTGCTGGAGTTGACCGCGGTTAAGGACGCCCCGGCCAAGGGTGTCGTGATCGAATCACGCCTCGACAAAGGCCGCGGCCCGGTGGCAACGCTGCTGATCCAGTCCGGCACCTTGCGCAAGGGTGACATTGTGCTGGCGGGCCTGGAATACGGTCGCGTGCGCATGATGCTCGATGAGGCGGCCAGGCCGGTGGAAGTCGCCGGTCCGTCGATGCCGGTCGAGGTGCTGGGCTTGTCCGGCACGCCGCGCGCGGGTGATGAGGCCGTGGTGGTGCTCAATGAGCGCAAGGCGCGTGAAGTCGCCTTGTTCCGCCAAGGCAAGTTCCGCGACGTCAAACTGGCGCGCCAGCAGGCGGCCAAGCTCGAGAACATGTTCAGCCAGATGGCCGAGGGCGAGGTGCGCACGTTGTCCCTGGTCATCAAGGCCGATGTGCAGGGTTCTGCCGAGGCGCTCACCGATTCATTGCTCAAGCTTTCCACCAATGAGGTGCGCGTGAAGATTGTGGCCAGTGGCGTCGGTGGTATCAACGAGAGCGATATCAATCTGGCGCTGGCCTCCAACGCGGTCATCGTCGGGTTCAACGTGCGCGCGGATGCCTCCGCCAAGCGTCTGGCGGAAGAAGAGGATGTCGATCTGCGCTACTACAGCGTCATCTATGATGTGATCGATGAGGTCAAACAGGCGATGACCGGCATGCTTGCGCCCGAATTCAAGGAAGAGATTATCGGCCTGGCCGAGGTGCGCGATGTATTCCGTTCGCCGAAGTTTGGCGCGGTGGCGGGCTGCATGGTCATCGATGGCGTGGTCAAGCGCAACAATCCGATCCGCGTGCTGCGTGATAACGTGGTGATCTACGAAGGCGAACTGGAATCGCTGCGTCGCTTCAAGGACGACGTCTCCGAGGTCAAAAACGGCATGGAGTGCGGTATCGGCGTGAAGAACTACAACGACGTGAAGGTCGGTGACCAGATCGAAGTGTACGAGCGCACCCAGGTGCAGCGTAAGATCTAAGCATGCCAGGACATCGCGGATACAATCGGGTCGATCGCATTGCGGATCAAATGCAGCGCGAACTTGCGGAGCTGATTTCCTATCAGCTCAAGGACCCGCGCTTGGGCATGGTGACGATCACCGGCGTGGAAGTCAGCCGCGAGCTGGATCACGCCAAGGTGTTCGTCACCCTGATGACTGACGCAGAGGATGCGAAGCAGCAGGCGGTCGCCATCCTCAACAAGGCCGCCGGGTTCCTGCGCAAGGAACTCGGACGCAGTATGCGCCTGCGCACCATTCCGCAATTGCATTTCGCTTATGATACTTCGATCGATCAGGGTGTCAGACTCTCGGCGTTGATCGACGCGGCGGTCGCCAAGGACAAAAAAGGCCATACCACGGATGAGTCCGAGGGCTGAGCCGGGTGCGCCGCAAAGAACGGGGCCGCGCTGTCAGCGGCATTCTCTTGTTGGATAAACCGCTCGGGATCAGCTCCAACGCCGCACTGCAAAAGGTCAAGGGGATCTATCGCGCCCAAAAGGCCGGGCACACGGGAAGTCTCGACCCGCTGGCGACCGGCATGCTGCCGGTCTGCCTCGGCGAGGCCACCAAGGTTTCCGCCTATCTGCTCGATGCGGACAAGTATTATCTGGCGCGCTGCAAGCTGGGGGTAACCACCACCACTGGCGACAGCGAGGGCGAGGTCGTGGCGCAGTATCCGGTGGGCGAGATTTCCGAAGAAAGGCTGCAGGCCGTGATCGCATCCTTCATCGGCGAGATCGAACAGATCCCGCCCATGCACTCGGCCCTCAAGCGTGATGGGGTTCCACTCTACAAACTGGCGCATCAAGGCATCGAGATCGAGCGCGAGCCGCGCCAGGTGGTAATCCACGCCCTGACGGCGCGGCGCGTGGAAGAGACGGTGCTGGAACTTTCGGTGCATTGCTCCAAGGGCACCTACATCCGCACCCTCGCTGAGGATATCGGCAAGGCCTTGGGCTGCGGCGCGCACCTGATCGGACTGCGCCGCGAGTGGGTGGGCGGCTTCGAGCGCCGGCCGATGCATACCCTGGCCGAGCTGCAGGAGGTTGCGGCGCAAGGCTTGGAGGCGCTGGATCGGTTGCTGCTGCCGATGGACACGCCATTGACTGCGATGCCGACGGTCGAGCTGACCGATGATGCCGCGTTTTACATCCAGCGCGGCCAATTCGTGTTCGTTCCCCAGGCTCCGGCCGCCGGTCTGGTCAGGCTCTATGCCGGGGAAAAACGCTTCCTGGGTGTTGGCGAGGTGCGCGATGATGGTAAAATCGCGCCCCGAAGGCTAGTCAATATCCAGTAATTCAATGTAAAATACCGCCTTTTATATTTATGGGACTATTTCAGGAGTAACCCCAATGACCATGACTGCTCAAGACAAACAGAAGATCATCAACGATTACAAGCGCGGCGAGCGCGACACCGGCTCCCCCGAGGTGCAGGTTGCGCTGCTGACCGCGCGTATCGAAGATCTTTCCAACCACTTCAAAGATCACACCAAGGATCACCATTCACGTCAGGGCCTGCTGCGCCTGGTCAATCAGCGCCGCAAGCTGCTCGAGTACATCAAGAACAGCGACGTAGCGCGTTACCGCGACCTCGTAAGCCGCCTGGGTCTGCGCAAGTAAGACTGTTCTGAACTCATCTTTTAAGGAAACCGACGTGACAACAGCGATAACAAAGACATTCCAGTACGGTAATCACACCGTGAAATTGGTGACGGGTGAGATCGCCCGTCAGGCAAGCGGCGCAGTAATGGCGAGCATGGGCGATACTACCGTACTGGTTACCGCTGTTGTAATGAAGGAAGCCGATCCTGGGCGCGACTTCTTCCCACTTACCGTGAACTACCAGGAGCGTACCTACGCTGCCGGTAAGATCCCGGGCGGCTATTTCAAGCGTGAAGGCCGTCCGACAGAAAAGGAAACGCTGACCTCGCGTCTGATCGACCGTCCGATCCGTCCGATGTTTCCCGATGAATTCACCAACGAGGTTCAGATCATCGCCACCGTCATGGCGCTCGACCCGCAGATCGATCCGGATATCCCGTCGATGCTGGGGGCTTCCGCCGCCCTGATGCTCACCGGTTGCCCGTTCAACGGTCCCTTGGGCGCGGCACGCGTGGGCTACAAGAGTGGCCAGTATCTGCTCAATCCCACGGCCGCGGAGCTGAAGGATTCCGATCTGGATCTGGTCGTCGCCGGCACTGAAAGCGCTGTATTGATGGTTGAATCCGAAGCGAAAGAGCTGCCGGAAGACGTGATGCTCGGGGCCGTGGTGTATGGCCACGAGCAGATGCAGACCGCCATCCGCGCCATTCGTGAATTGGCCGCCGAGGCGGGCACCGTCTCCTGGAATTGGACCGCCCCGGCGAAGGATCTTGAGCTGGCCAATGCCGTCGCCCAAGCCGGCAAGGCCGATATCGCTGCGGCCTATCAGATCCGCGTGAAGCAGGAGCGCTACGAGCGCCTGAGCGCGATTCGCCAGGCGATCACCGAAAAGCTCTGCCCCGCAGGGGCTGAAGCGCCGAAGTGGAGCCCGGAAGCTGTGCGCACCGCCATCGAGTCACTGGAAAGTTCCATCGTGCGCAACCAGATCCTCGAAGGTAAGCCGCGTATCGACGGCCGCGACACCAAATCCATTCGCCCGATCTCGGTCAAGACCGGCATCCTGCCGCGCGTGCATGGCTCAGCCCTGTTCACCCGCGGTGAAACCCAGGCCATCGTCACCATCACCCTGGGCACCGAGCGTGATGCGCAAATCATCGACGCCATCGAAGGCGAATACAAAGACCCCTTCATGTTCCATTACAACTTCCCGCCGTATAGCGTCGGCGAGACCGGCATGGTCGGCAGCCCCAAGCGCCGCGAGATCGGTCACGGCCGCCTGGCCAAGCGCGGCGTGGCCGCCGTGATGCCTGCGTTGGAGAAGTTCCCGTACTCCGTGCGCACCGTCTCCGAGATCACCGAGTCCAACGGTTCGAGTTCCATGGCCAGCGTATGCGGCAGCAGCTTGGCCCTGATGGACGCCGGCGTACCGGTCAAGGCGCCGGTGGCGGGCATCGCCATGGGCTTGATCAAGGAGCCGAGCGGCTTTGCCGTATTGAGCGACATCCTGGGTGACGAAGATCACCTGGGCGACATGGACTTCAAGGTGGCCGGTACCGCCAACGGCGTCACCGCGCTGCAAATGGATATCAAGATTGACGGCATCACCAAGGAAATCATGCAAGTGGCCCTGGCCCAAGCCAAACAAGGCCGCCTGCACATCCTGGGTGAGATGGCCAAGGCGATCACCGCCCCGCGCGCCGATATCTCCGCCTTCGCCCCGCGCATCACCACGATCCACATCAATCCCGAGAAGATCCGCGATGTGATCGGCAAGGGTGGGGCCACCATCCGCGCCATCACTGAGGAAACCGGCACCACCATCGACATCACCGATGACGGCACCGTGAAGATCGCCGCCGTCGATGGCAACGCCGCCGCTGCGGCGCGCAAGCGCATCGAAGAGATCACCGCCGATGTGGAAGTCGGCCAGATCTACGAAGGTCGTGTCGCCAAACTGGCCGACTTCGGGGCGTTTGTCACCATCCTGCCGGGACGTGACGGCCTGGTGCACATCTCCCAAATCTGCGAAGAGCGTGTCGAGAAGGTCAGCGACAAATTGTCCGAAGGCGACATCGTCAAGGTCAAGGTCCTGGAGATCGACAAGCAAGGCAAGATCCGCCTGAGCATGAAGGCGGTCAACGCCTGATCTCCAAATCACATCTTAATTCACTAAAAGGGCCGCAAGGCCCTTTTTTAATATCTTTCTCCACTCAATCTATGCCGCGCGCTTTATCATAGGCATCGAACAGGATCTGCTCCAAGCTTGGGGTTGCGTCAATCGTTTTTGAATTGATGGCGATAGCCACGACGTAACCGTTGGGGTGGTGAACGATCAAGGTGCGTAAGCCGGTGTCGTCGAAATAATTCATCACACCGTTTAAATGAAACGCAAAGCTCCCGTTCATGGCGCTCGCTGAGGCCCAACCGAGTTGATCATCGATTACCGAGCGATTGGCCGTTATTTGGTATGTACGTGGGGGATGAAAGTTTCGCGGGCGGTCAAGTGGTGGAAAAACCATGGCATGCTCATGCAGACCTCTATCAATAGGCTCTGAGCGTATTTCTTCGAAAGTTTAGTGCCGGCGGCCAGGATAGCAACCGTCCTGATGCTATGTGTGAACCGCTCGAATTGCTGTCATTCCAGTGGATGCCGGAATCCAGGAGACTCACCGAAGAGGAAAGCACCGGACTCTGGCATGCGCAGGGATGACGGTGTTAAGTAAGTGCCATTCAGGCCTGGCTCGGACTAATCCCCCTTAAGACCAGCTCGGAGTCGGTGAGATACGAACTGTATGCTTTGAGTTCTAAGTGTTGTCACGGATTGTTGGAGGCGACCTCAGTTGCTTCTGTTCTGGTCGCAGGAATCCACTGTTTGATGTCGGTCGGCTCGTCTGATCTGTCGCGCGCAGCGGCCGCGCCGCTGTCCAATGGCGGCGATGCTACGATGAAACACTCATTTTCCGCATTGCAGATGATGCCCTGGTCGTCCCATGGCAATTGCTGATAAAAAGCAGTGCCGTTCAAGGCGGGATACGGATATTTCAAGATATCGAAGTACGGGGAGGTATCGAAGTCTTTTGGCAGGTACACGGCATTATTGCGATTGTATAGGCGCATATCCCCGAACTTCTCATGACGCACGATGGGGAGGATCGGATAATGAACCGCGGAAAATGCCGATGCAATCATTGATGAGCAGATCGTCTTGTCCGGGATGCCCAGCGTGTGCGCGTAGAGACTTGAGTGCCAACGCCGTGGGAGGATGCTAAGAGGTATGACAAAGCGCGCCAAGTCAAACATCTGGCGAAGATTGTAATCAAGCCCCAGGTGATCGATGACATGGCGGATGATTTTTTGCGCGTCCGTCTGTGTCAGTCCGCGCGGACGGCAGAGCCGCAAATGGTGGTGGCGGTATTTTTTCAGGGGGGAGATGACGGTGCCCCGGGTCAGCAGCGGTTCAATCAACAGCCGTTCATTTTCTTTAGCGGGGTAAAATTGCAGAATCCGCTCGCGCAGATCGGCGTCGTGAATATCCTTGAGTCGACCGATGTAGATTGCCGAATGTGACCAGATACTTTGTGTAACAGCCTTGATGAGTTTGCTGGCCCGGCTGTGGCCTTCTACCAAGAGGACATCGCAAGGCCGGATCTCGACTAAGAGGCGTTTGAAGTCACACTGGTAACGAGGGATTGGCGTGCTTTCCTTGCTTAACCAGTGCACCAGCCATTGCCGCAGCATGGATTTTATCTCCATGCCATTCCGAGTTTTATTATTCAATGTTCCCGTTTTCAATTTTAAGCACCCCAGTCATGAAATATACAGAGCCGCTTAGATCATTTGGGAAATGTTTCGATCCTGATAACAATAATGTTAGCCGTCAGAGTCATTTTTTCCATACGAAGAAACATATTCACAATTATTGACTTTTACCTTCTTGCATCGCGCTGCCGATTTGGTTGGAACTGCGCTATGCGCTACCTAATTCGTCCTGACGTCTGCTCATGACAAGGCGGTGCGAATTTTTGTACCCGCATTGGTAGATCTTACGGCGGTGGTCTATATATCTAGTTGTCAGGCAAAAAGTATTGCCTATTTATCCTATAAAAATATCGGTATAAAACGACATGACGCAAGACGAGGAATCGCCGAACGAGAGCTTATTGCGCTTGTCACGGAGTATGGACAAGCGCGCTTACATGATTTTTCTCGTGGCGATGCTATTCCTCACTGTGGTTGTGCTCGGCGCATGCGCTCAGGTGGCATTGCCGCCGCACGCCACGCCAGTTACGGTCGTGCCGCAGCGCGACTGGTCGGACGCGATCCTGTATTTCGTGTTGATCGACCGCTATGCCGATGGCGACCAGGGCAGCAATTCACGCGTCGATCGGCTCAATCCGGGTGCCTATCATGGCGGCGACCTGTTGGGGCTTGCGCGACAACTCGACGAGATTGCCGCGCTTGGAGTCACCGCGATCTGGATCAATCCAGTGGTCAAGCAAATCGATTCACCTGTATGGGCCCAGGGGCCGCCGGGCAGCGGTTGGGAGGGAGGCTTCGAGCATTGGGCTTTTCATGGCTATTGGGCGGAGGACTTCGAGCGTATCGAGCCGCATTTTGGCAGCGAGGCGCAGCTCAAGGCGTTGGTAGAGGCTGCGCGCGCGCGCGGGCTCAAGGTGTTGCTTGATGTGGTCTACAACCATCCCGGCTACGGTGCGCGTTATCTCACTGATCCCGCCACACGTCACTGGCTGCGCGAGAGTCAACCCGATTGCGCGACGGATTCGCTGACCTGTCAAGTCGGCGGACTTCCCGATTTTCGCACCGAGCTTCCTGAGGTGCGTGAGTATCTGTTTCGCGCCCATCTGGGTCTTGCCCAGCGCATCGGTGTCGACGGCTTTCGTCTCGACACCGTCAAGCATGTCGAGCATGACTTCTGGCGGGCGCATCGGGCGCGCAGCCGCGCCGAGCTTGGTACTTCGTTCTTCCTGCTCGGCGAGGTGTGGGGCGGCTCGTACGAAGTCCTAGAGCCTTGGTTTTCCGGTGACGAGCTGGATGCCGGATTTGATTTCACCTTTCGGGGCAGCTGTCAGGGATATGTCGAAGGTAAAGGACGCACGATCGCGTACGCGGCGTACTTGAAAAAACGCCACCAGGTGCGCGCGGGTTATCACCTCGCGCACTACCTGTCATCGCACGATGAACCCATGTTTCTGCACGAGCTCGGCAATGACATCCAGAAGTTCAAATTATGCGCGGCGTTACAGATGACGAGCCTGGGGATTCCGGTGATCTATTACGGCGAGGAGGTGGCGCGGAAGGGCGGCGCGTGGCCAACCAACCGCGGTGACATGCCGTGGGGTGACCGCGCGATTGCGCCTGGCAACGGAGTGGCGCGCGATGAGAAGCTGCGCGAGTACTACCGTCAGTTGATCGCGCTGCGCCGCGCCCACCCGGCGCTGTCGCGCGGCGCCTTCCGCGAGCTTGCCACGGACGGCGATCTGCTGGTGTTTGCGCGCGAGGATCAAGCCTCGAACGACAGTGTGATCGTGGCGGTCAATCGCGGCGAAGCACAGGCCACCGCAACGGTCCCGCCGCCGTCGCGCTGGACCGAGGAAGCGGTGCGCGAGGCATTGAGCGGCGCACCGGCGGAAATCGATGACGGGCGGCTTGTTATCAAGACGCCGCCGCGCACCGCGCAGGTGTATGTGGTGGAGCGCAGAATAACAGGGGCGATCCCATGGCCGACATTCGCTTCAAGCATGTAGCCAAGCGCTTCGGCGAGGTGAGCGTGATCGAGGATCTCAATCTCGAGATCGCCGATCAGGAATTTATCGTGCTGGTCGGACCCTCCGGCTGCGGCAAGTCGACCATTCTGCGCATGATCGCCGGGCTCGAGTCGCTGAGCGACGGTGAACTCTACATCGGCGATCGGTTGGTCAACGACGTGGCGCCCAAGGATCGCGACGTGGCCATGGTATTCCAGAGTTACGCGCTCTATCCGCACATGACCGTGCGCGACAACATTTCCTTCGGTCTGCGCATCCGCAAGATGCCGCCGCAGGAGATAGATGTTGCGGTCAATGAGGCGGCCGGCATTCTGGGTCTGAATGCGCTGCTCGAACGAAAACCGAAGGAACTCTCCGGCGGGCAGCGCCAGCGCGTGGCGTTGGGACGTGCCATCGTGCGCAAGCCTGCCGTCTTCCTGTTTGATGAGCCCCTATCCAACCTCGACGCCGAACTGCGCGTGCAGATGCGCGCCGAGCTGGGCAAGCTGCAAGATCGTCTCAGGACCACCACGGTATATGTGACGCATGATCAGGTCGAGGCGATGACCCTCGGCGACCGCATCGCCGTGCTCAAATCCGGCAAGCTCATGCAGGTCGGACGTCCGCTCGAACTCTATGACACCCCGCAGAACATCTTCGTGGCGCGCTTCATCGGCTCGCCCCCGATGAATATGCTGCGCGTAGAGGTGGCCGACGACGGCCGCAGCTTGCAGCACGCCGTCTTTACCGTCCCGGTGCCGGAACGGTTACGCCAGGCGGTTGCGCCATACCGCAACAAAACCGTGGCGCTCGGCATCCGCTCGGAGCACATCGGCGAGGCGGGGCGGCAGGATTGGCGGTTGTCCGTGGAGCTCGATGGAGTCATCGATATCTTCGAACCGCTTGGGCACGAGATCATCGTGCACGTGCGCAGCGGCGAGGAACGCATCCTTGCCAAGTTCGAGGCGACCCGGCTTCCGGTGATGGGGCAGCAGATCCGGCTGGCGCTGAATGCCGATAAGATTCACCTTTTCGATGCGCAGACTGAACAGCGCTTGAGCGAAGCATACAGTAACGATGCACACGAGGAGCGTAGCCATGAAACGAAATCCGCTTAAAGTGTTATTTGGTTCGATGATCGCAGCGGTGTTGCTGGGCGGTTTCGTTACGCAGGCCGTGGCCGAGACAACCGCGCTCACCATTTGGCATGCCTATCGCGGCGCGGAAAAGGCGGCGTTCGAGCGTGTGATCGCCAGTTACAACAAGCGAGCGAAGGGCGTGGAGGTAACCACGCTGGCGGTGCCCTATGATGCCTACGCCGACAAGATCACCGCGGCGGTGCCGCGCGGCAAGGGGCCGGATGTGTTCATCTTCGCACAGGATCGGCTCGGCGGCTGGATCGAAGGCGGCGCGACCGTCGAGCCGATCGACTTTTATCTCGATGAGCAAACCCGCAATCAATTCCTGCCGAGCATGCTCTCGGCGATGACCTACCGCGGCACCGTGTACGGCCTGCCGCTCAACTACAAGAGCATCACGCTCATCTACAACAAGAAACTCGTGCCCACGCCGCCGAAGACATCGGGTGAGCTGGTCAAAATCGCCAAGGGGCTCACCAATGCGGCTGTCGGCAAATTCGGACTCGCGTACGCATACAACGACTACTATTATCACGCCGCGCTGCAGAATGCCTTTGGCGGACGCGCATTCGATCCCGGACCGAAGCCGGCGCTCAACGCGCGCGAGAACATTGCCGCGATGCAGCTGCTGCTGAAGTGGATGGGCAAGGATGCCATCGTGCCGGCGGAACCATCGACGGCGCTCATCACTTCACTGTTCAATCAAGGCAAAGCGGCCATGGTGTTTTCGGGGCCGTGGTTCCTCGGCGAGATCGCGCCCGAGATTGATTATGGGCTTGCGGTGCTGCCGACCATCGACGAGGCCGGCGGCCAGCCGATGCGCCCCTGGGTCACGATAGAAGGCGTGTATGTGTCGGCCAGTTCCCAACACAAGGAAGTCGCGTATGATCTCGCCAAGTACCTGGTCTCGGAGGAGGCCGGACTGGTGCTCGCGGTCGAGGGCCGCCAGCTGCCCTCCAACAAGGCCGTGTACACACACAAAGAGGTGTCCGAGGACAAGGTGCTCTCCGCCTTCCGTCGCCAACTCGACACCGCGATCCCGATGCCAAATTTCGCCGAGATGACGGTAATGTGGTCGCCGGCCACCACCGCGATGAACACCATCGTGCGCGGTGCCGCGCCCCCCGAGGTTGCGCTGGAGAAGGCCCAGCGCTCGGTTGAGAAAGACATCGCCGCGCTGAGGAAGGGCAGATGAGACTGCGCGCTCACCTCACACAGCCGGTCGCCGTGGGCCTGTTGCTGGCGGCGTTGGCCGGTGTGTTGCTGAGCGCATGGTTCCTGGCACAGGCCCAGGACGCGGTGCTCGCCGAGCGCCAAGAGCGCGAGGTGATGATGCAAGGCATGGCGTTTGCAGAACTGGTGGCGGCGCTGGAAACGGCGGAACCCGACAGCGGCGCAGCGCGTATTGCTGCGCTTACGAGCGCATGGGCTGCGCGTTTTCCCGAGATCGTGACGCTGCGCGTCGTGCGCAGCGCCGACGCCCGGTTGCTCGCTTCGACCGACGCGCGCGATGCGCCGCCGTTTCCACGCCGTCTGGCGCGTGAGGAGAAACCGCTCTATGACCTTGGTCAGGAGTTGCGCGCCAACGTCGAGACCAACCTCGCGGAAGGGGTGTTTCGTAAGAAGCAGATCGATGTCGTCCGCCTCGACCAAACCCATTTGCGCGTGGCGGCGCCGTATTCGGTGGCGGGCAATGTCGTTGGCTTTGTTCAGATCGAACAGCGTGTGGCGGCGCCCGTGCCGCCCTCGGCCGCGGGCAAAGCGGCGCTATTGATCGCCATGCCGCTGGCGTTGTTTCTGTTCGGAACCTGGTTTTTGCCGCGGCGTACGGACGCGGGTCGGCCCTGGGTCCACTATGGCATTGCATTGCTGCTGCTTGGTGTCACGTTGTATGGTCAGGCGCGCATCGGTCTGGGCGAACTTGGTACGCGCGAGGAAGGGTACGCAGCGGAACTCGCGCAGCACTATTCTTCGATCCTGCGTGAATTTCAAACCGCCGCCAGCGCGCACGGGATTGCGGTCGAACCGGTGAGGGAGAACCGCTGGGATGTGGATGAGTATCAACGCCCGCGCCTGCTCATCACCGGCGACGGCAGTCTGGACCGTGCGGTGTTTGCGAAGGAGACCGGTGCGCGTCACGATCGTTTGCGCAACGCGCTGTGGGGCAATGCCGCGCTCAGCGCGCTGTTGCTCAGCTTCGTGGCGCTCGGCTACGCGCGGCGCCTGCGCCTGACGCTGATCGAGCACCGGAGCGCCTACGCCTATGTGGCGCCGGCAATCATCGGTATGCTGGTGCTGGTGTTTTACCCGTTCGCCTACGGTGTGGCCTTGTCGTTCACCGACACCACGCTGTTCAATGAGAATCTGCCGCTGGGCGAGCTGTGGGTCGGTATGAAAAATTACCTCGCGATCCTCGGCGACTTCCAGGTGCTGCGCAGCACCGAGGGCGGCTGGGTGGTGAACTACCAGAACTTCTACTGGACGCTCTTCATCACCGTGGCATGGACGGTGTGCAACGTCACCATCGGCGTGGGCGTCGGTCTGCTGCTGGCGTTGGCGCTCAACACCAAGGGGCTGCGCTTTACCAACGTCTACCGAGTGTTGCTGATCCTGCCGTGGGCGATCCCCAATTACATCACCGCGCTCACCTGGCGCGGCATGTTTCACAAACAGTACGGTGTCATCAACCAAATAATCCAGATGTTCGGCGGCGAGCCGGTATCGTGGTTCGACGATGTGTTCACCTCGTTTCTGACCGGCATCGCCACCAACGGTTGGCTGAGTTTTCCGTTCATGATGGTGGTGATCCTGGGCGGCTTGCAGTCGATCCCGCAGGATGCCTACGAGGCCGCGCGCGTCGAGGGCGCCAGCCGCTGGCAGCAGTTCCGCCATATCACGCTGCCGTATCTGCGCCCGACCTTGATTCCGGCAGTCATCCTCTCGGTGGTGTGGACCTTCAATATGTTCAACATCATCTATCTGGTCTCGGGCGGCGAACCGGCCGGCTCCAACGAGATCCTCATCACCCAGGCGTACAAGATCGCCTTCGAGAAATATCAGTACGGCTATGCCGCGGCTTATTCGGTGGTGATCTTCATGATCCTGCTGGTGTACGGCGTGTTCCAGAACCGCGTCACACGCGCGACGGAGGCGATCACATGAAGCGCGCCACCAGCGACCAGAAACAGCACGTGCTGCTCCACCTGGTGCTCATCAGTTTCACGCTGCTGGCGATCTATCCGATCCTGTGGGTGCTCACGCTGGCGTTCTCCGGCGGGCAGAGTCTGGTAGTCGTCGATCTGCCGGCGGAGCCTGGGTTTCTCGACCGTGTGCGCAGTGTGCTGCCCTGGCCCGAGACGGTGTCGCTGAAAAACTTCGCCGATGTGTTGATCGACGAACCGTTCGGCCGCTGGCTGTTCAACAGCGCGATCGTCGCCGGCGCCACCACCTTGCTCGGCGTATTCCTCGCCTGCACCGCGGCCTATGCATTTTCGCGCTTCCGTTTCCCCGGGCGGCGCACCGGCATGATGATGTTTCTGGTCTCGCAGATGTTCCCGGGCACGCTGATGATGGTGCCGCTGTTCATCATCATCGTGAAGTGGCTGCATCTCGGCAACACCTATCTAGGTCTGGTGCTGGTGTACGCGGTGACTTCGATCCCGTTCTGCGTGTGGATGCTCAAGGGTTACTTCGACACCATCCCGATCGAGATCGAGGAATCGGCGATCATGGACGGCGCCTCGCCGGCGACGATCTTCTTTCGCATCATCCTGCCGCTGGCCAAACCGGCGGTTGCCGTCACCGCGCTGTTCTCGTTCATGACCGGCTGGAACGAATTCATCCTCGCCTCGATTTTCATGGAGGAGGAGACCGCCTACACCGCACCAGTCGGGCTGCGTTTCTTTGTTGGCGGGTTTTCCGCGCAGTGGGGCTATTTTGCTGCCGGTTCCATCATTGTTTCACTGCCGGTAGTGGCGCTGTTCTACTACCTGCAAAAGTACCTGATCGCCGGGCTCACCGCCGGCGGGGTGAAGGGGTAGTAGTTGGTATAAATATGCGTGGATACTGCAAGGTAATTCCTTTGTTCATCATTAACCAAAGAGAGCCAGGAGGTGGATCATGTGTAGCAAACGAACGACGTTGTTGGCGGCCGCAGTGGCCGCATTGATGGCGGGGCCGGTGGCCGCGCAGACCGTCACATTCACAGACCCGACCGGCGACGATAAGGGGCCGGGCAACTATGCCTATCCCACCGATCCAGTGTATACACCGGGATCGTTTGACTTGACGGAATTGTCGGTTGAAACCAAGGGCGACAATGTCACTTTCAATACCAGCGTGGCAACCAAACTGGAAGATCCCTGGGGAATGGGTGTGGGCTTTGCGGTGCAGATGATGTTCATCTTCATCGACACCGACCGCAAGGAGGGTAGTGGACACACTGAAGGATTGCCAGGTCTCAATATCAAATTCGATCCGAAATTCGCCTGGGACAAGGTGGTGATTCTCTCACCGCAGAAAAAGGCGCGGGTCGACAGCGAAGTGCGCAGCAAGGCTGAGGCGTTGGCTGCAGATATCGTAGTGCCCGCACGTACCACCGGACGAGGCAAGACCATCAGTGGCAAGGTGAAGTTGAGTGAACTTGGCGGCGGTGACCCGGCAAGCTGGGCTTACCAGGTTGTGGTGCAGTCCAACGAGGGTTTTCCAGCCAAGACCGATCTTTTGACTCGCAAGGTCAATGAATATGAGGGCCAGCATCGCTACGGTGGCGGCAACGATGGGGATTGTGATCCCCACGTGATGGATATCCTCGCGGGTAAGGGCAACGGGGCTACCGAGGAGGTCGAGCTGCAACACCAGCAGCTTAGCTATGAATGCGGTGAAGGCGGTGAGAGCGTGAAGATGGCAACACTCAAGATGGTTACCAAATAGTGATGAGGTTGTAGCAAGTGAAGAGTAGTCCACACATTTAACCGCGGGATCGGCTCGACCAACGAGGCAGCACACCCGCAACAGGAGGATAGTTCGTCATGTCTAGCAGAATCAGAACAAGCCGCATTGCAGCGGCGGTGGGATCGGCACTCATGCTCCCAAGTCTGGGGAGTGCCGCGGAGATTGGTGAAATGCGTTGGTCAGGCAGTGTCTATGCCAAGTTTCTGGATGGTAATCGAAGGCTGGAGAACGGTCTTTACGGCAATTCGGAACAAGGTAACGGCGACCAAGGGCAAGGGATCGAATTTGAGCTGCTATTCGAGAATCAGGTCTCCAAGCAGGTCGAAATCGGCGGCCGGCTCTCGTCTCGTTTCAATAAGAACTACTGGTCCAACTTTGGTGGTTTCGGGGCCCAGGAGGAAGATGAACTCTCGGCGCAGTATATGAAGATGCGTGGTGCGTGGGCCCGGTTAACACCGGGTTATGAATGGCTCGATTCGGCCCATATCGGCTCGCACGACTTCGGTCTGTTCGATGCATTTACCATGGGCAAGTATCGCTATATCGATCGCGATAATGCCTCGGGCATCATTCTCCAGGGTTCAGCGCAGGACGATAAACTGCGCTGGGACCTGGCACGCCAATCTTTGCCACGGCTGTTCGCCGGTCCGCGGTTTCGCACGGATAACGGAGACTCATTTGCCTTGCAGGCGCAGGATTCTGCCTGGGCCGGCCAGATCAAATATGCCTACACCCCGGAGATGAATCTCGGCGTGATCCTCGAACATATCAGCGACAACGAAGTGGAATCCACCGAAGACGATACCCGTGATGGGCAGAGCACCTCCAATCGCTACAACAACACCGTGCTCGGGCTCAAAGGCGATTACAGCGCCGGCGGTCCAGTCGATGTGCGGGCGGCCGTTTATCGTTCCGAGATCAATATCCGCGATAACGTCTGCGATGGCAGCCTCAATGGCAACTGCCGCTTCAGCCCGACGGTACAGGATGATGCCACTGACACGGCCGTCACCCTTGATCTCGATTTCAACGATACCTTCGCCGAAGGACTGACGTTCAATGTGCAACTGTTTCGCATCGGAGCAGACTTCCAATCGGTGCTAGCCACTCGACGCGAAGCCGACGTGCTGCGCACCGAAGGTCGTGAGGGCAGCTGGGGATGGAGTCGGCCGGACTACAATTTCGGCAACCGTGCCAATGCCAACTCCCAGGCGGGTATCGGCTATGGCGGCTGGAATGGGACGGCACAGCAGGTGGTCTCGCTGATGGCCGACAACGACTTCACCGACTTTGACGAGACCATGGCCGAGAGCGTGATCGGCTGGCAGGGCATCACGATCGTGCCGAAGTGGATGCTGGGCGACTGGGAATGGTCTGCGGAATACAGCTATATCGATTTCGATACCAACTGGCAGGCCTGTGGTAAGGCAACCAAGGCCGAATGTATCTACAATCGCCAGGACGGCATCCACAGCTGGGGGTTGGGAGGGGACTTCCGCTCCCCCTACGCACCCTATCAGGAAAAGACCCTGCAGATCTTCGCCCTTCACGCCGCGAAGGCTCTGGACATCGGCACTGGTCTCGATGTTAGTGCACGGTTTAAGTATATCCATGATGAAGATGATCGGCTGACGGACAACAGCAAGCTCGCCGATGCCTATGATGGCTATCCTGATGCGGCCTTTGCGTTGAATCTAGACTGGTTGGCGCTGCCTGGGGCGCAGACGGCGGTAACCAGTGTGAAGGATGATGATCGTGAGGCGGATTATTACACGTTGGGCGCCTCAGCGGGTTATCAGGTAACCCGGGATCTTTACGGACGCGTGGTTTACGAGTACCAATATGTTGATTTGGTCGACGGCACGACCAACGTGGCGCCGGTTGGGATGGGCTTTGAAGTCAGCAATGACTTCGGCTATGCGGAGTACCTTACCGGTACTCACAGAAAGCACAAGATCGCCTTTCAGCTCTCATATTTCCTGTCCGGGGTTGAAATCGGTGCCGATATCCAGTGGTTGATTGGCACCTATGATCCGGAGTTCCGCGCGGGTAGCGGTCAGACGGTGCAGCGTACCGCAGACGGCAGTGCTGTGATTACCCCGCTGGGCAACATCGAGGTGGATGAGGTCGACTTGAAGCACTATCGGATGAAGGCCTTTATGAAGGTAAAATTCTAGTTCGTAAGAAATGAACGAGGCCGAGTCAGATTCGGCCTCGTTCTTCTCCAAGTCAAAAAGTGGCAGGTAGTGTTTGATGCAATTGCTGAGGCGTGTTGTGCGACCGGGAATATTCATAGGGCTGTTGGTATGTGACGTTTGTCTTGGCGCCACGGGTATAGAGATCGAGGATGTTCGCGGTGATGATGTCGGTGCTGGCGGCATCGTCTATCCCGATCGTGATGACTTTGCGCCAGGGGATCTGGATCTAGTGTCCTTTGCTGCGGAGCCCGCGACAGACGGTGTGTGGTTCGAGGCGAGTTTTGCAAACCCCATCCGCTCCCCGCGCGGCCGTGTTGTTGGTCTAGGACCCGAGCCCGTGGATCGATATGCCCGACTCGGGTTCTACACCTTTAACCTTGATATTTACATCGACCAAGATGGTATTGTGGGCTCGGGCAACACCGCCACCGTTCCGGGGCGACAAGCGGCAGTGGATACCAGGTATGCTTGGGAGAAGGCGGTGATACTTACGCCGCGGCCCACCGAGGCCCGTACTTTGCTTGAGGGGTACTTCGAACGCACCCTGGAAGAGCAGAAAAGGGCGGTAGAGGGCCGGGTGAGTGCCGAAGAACTCGCCGCAATCAGGGCTTCGGTCAAGGCCCGCGTGGGGGATGCCTTCTACTTTCCCAGCGATGTGCGGGTACAGAAGCAAACGATCCGTTTTTTCGTCCCGGCGAGTTATCTGGGTGCAGGGTTCAATGAATCATGGCGTTACGTTGTCCTCGTCACTGGAGCCGAGATTGAACAAAACATGCACCTCATCGGAAAATCATCTCAAGGTTTTACGCTGATGATGATGCCGGTCTCAGTTGGAAGGCCACGCGACCGCTTTGGCCTGCAACGCGATGCCGACGGTGGTCAGCCGCCGATCGTTGATTTGCTCACACCAGAACCCGGGTTGCAGCAGCGGATTCTCTCCAACTACAACATCGTAACCGGACAGTTGGCAACATTACCTGGCGTGCCTTCAAAGGCTATCAAACCTGAACCTGGGCCAGGCCGCACATTCACGCCTTCACCTAGAGAGTCAGACATTGATGACCTGCTCAATGCGTCGCCCGTACCGGCGCAACAGTCCTCCGGGCGTAGTATCGCGGAACGGTTACGAAACTTAAACCAGCTCAAAAATGAAGGGCTAGTCAGCGATGAAGAATATAAACAGCTGCGAGAGAAAATACTCTCGGAGATCTAAAGTAGTTAACTAGCCACGATGGAGCATTGCTGTCACCCACATTGCATGCATTAAGTGAAATATGGAGAAGAAAAATCGGCTTCTGGCACGCCTTGATGACGTCGGCCTCACTGGAGTACTGAGGTCCACGTGGGTAATCGCACCGTGTCGTTTGTCCATGCAGCCCAACGCAGTCCGGTGCAAAACGTGGCCAACATTCTCCAGCTAAAACCCCGTGTCATATTCGATAAAACTATCACCATTGTCTTCGGCGTGATCCTGGGGTTTATCACGCTGGCGATGATACTGGGCGTGGTTCAGTTGTTTTACAACTTGCTGGAAATCTTCATCAAGCCGGACGCCGCAGCACAGTATCATAAGATGATTTCTCATATCCTGACCCTGTTCATCCTGGTCGAGCTGTCGCGCTCACTGGTGGAATATTTCGATACCCACATGATCAAGATCACCTTCATTATCGATGCTTCCCTGATCTTCGTGCTGCGGGAGATCATGATCAATCTTTTCGAACAGAAAGTAGGCACAGGAGAGATTTACGCGCTCAGCGGCTTGCTGCTGGTCATCGGCATTTTGCGCATCGGTGCTGTTTGGGCACAAGTGCATGTGGCCAAACAACCCAGCTAGTGTTCTGATTGGTTATTTTTTCGGTTAAGGTATCGATGCACAAGCCAGACGAGCAGACCTCCCACCCCGATCGCGGCGAACAGCTCTGCTTCGTAGTGCTTCACCTTGCCGATCCATGCCTCGAAGGCCTGACCGAATAAGTAACCGAGCAGTCCGACACACATAGCCCAGAGCAAGGCGCCTAAGATGTTGAGCAGGATGAAGCGCAACGTTGGAACTCTGCTCATGCCCAACACGAATGGCGTTATCGTGCGCAGGCCATACAAAAAACGGAATCCAAGGATCAGCGCAAATTGATGGCGCTCCATGAGACCGAAGACTGTAGACGCCTTGGGTTTCCATGCGGAATGACTTTCCAACCAGTGCTGGCCGCGCAAGCGTCCCAGAAAGAAATAGAGCTGATCCCCGCACCAGGTTCCGAGAAAGGCGGCGAGGATCACGCCCTGCAGATTCAGATACCCAAGATGGGCGGCAAGTCCGCCCAATATGAGAATGGTTTCACCCTCCAGGAAGGTGCCCAGTAATATGGCCAGATAGCCATAATGTTCTATGAAGGATTGCAGCATGTATTCGCTTTATTTGTCTTCAATTGCAGAAGCCGGCGCTCAACGGATTCGCACACTGATACCGAAATCGTGTTAAGCGCGGCTTCATGCGTTGAAGACTTTTCAAGGGTTAGCATTGAATGAGTCTTTACTATCGATCGTCTTAGTACTTAAGCTCAATATGCATGAAATTTCATCCCCTCCCTTGACGGGAGGGCTAGGGGAGGGTGAGAACACTGAAATATCAGTGCGACGCTCACCAGTCCACCCCCACCCTAGCCATCCCCCATCAAGGGGGATGGGAATCTATCACTTTAAGTAAGTGCCATTCGGCCGGAACTGATATCCGTGTATCCAGGGTATATATAAGTGGAGGTATCCTCGTCCGCCATGTCCGTTTCAGATGAAAGCTTCTGGCGCCTGCCTTTAACCCAAGTGCTGGCCGAGCTCGATGCCTCGATACAGGGGCTGACTGCTACACAGGCAGCGGCGCGCCTTGCATCCTGCGGGCCCAATCTCCTGCGTCCTGGCCGCAGGCGCGCCGTGGTCGTGGAGTTTCTCGCGCGGTTTCGCAATCCCTTGGTGATCGTGCTGCTTGCGGCGAGCGGTGTTACTGCGCTGATGGGCGATGTTACGGGATTTTTGATCATCGCCGCGATTGTGCTCATGAGCGTCACGCTGGACTTCGTACAGGAGTACCGGGCGGGGCGTGCTGCGGACAAGCTGCGCCAGTCCGTGGCGGTGCGCGCCACCGTATTGCGTGATCGACACGCGCAGGAAATCCCGCTGAGCGATGTAGTGCCGGGCGATGTCGTCTTGCTTGCGGCAGGTGATCTGGTTCCAGCCGATGGGCGCATCCTGGAGGCGCGGGACTGCTTCGTCAATCAGTCGCTGTTGACCGGCGAGTCCTACCCCGTGGAAAAGCGCCCGGGCGAGTTGTCCGCCACGGAACAGGATCTGAGCGCAGCGGATAACGCCGCCTTCATGGGTACTTCGGTGGTCAGCGGCAGTGCGAAACTGCTGATTTGCAGAACGGGCACGTCCACCGCGGTGGCACAGATCGCGGAAGTGCTGACCGCCAAGGCACCGCCGACCGCATTCGAGATTGGCACGCGGCGCTTCGGCATGTTGATCATGCGCCTGACCGTGTTGCTCGTGCTGTCGGTGTTGTTGATCAATGCGCTGTTTGAACGCCCGTTGTTGGAGTCGTTTCTATTTGCGGTCGCCCTGGCGGTCGGGCTGACCCCGGAGTTGCTGCCGATGGTCATCACCGTCACACTGTCGCGCGGGGCGCTGCGCATGGCGCGCAAACATGTGATCGTCAAGCGCCTGGCGGCGATACAAAATCTCGGCGGCATGGATGTGCTGTGCACCGACAAGACCGGGACGCTCACCGAGGCGCGCATTCGTCTGGAGCGTCATCTCGATCCCCACGGGCGCGACAACGAGCGCGTGCTGCAACTCGCTTATCTCAACAGCTATTTCGAGACCGGCCTGCGCAGCCCACTGGATGAGGCGATCCTGGAGCACAAAGAAATCGGCGTGGGATCTTGGCGCAAGCTCGATGAAGTGCCTTTCGACTTCGAGCGGCGACGCGTATCGGTGCTGGTCGATGACGGCCGCGAACGGCTGCTGGTAGTCAAAGGTGCGCCCGAGGATATGCTGCGCCTCTCCACCGCCTACACCGCGGACGGCATGGAAAGCGCGCAACCGCTCGATGAGCCGATGCGCATACGTCTTCAGGCGCTGCACGACGACTTGGCGCGCGAGGGCTTTCGCGTGCTCGGCATCGCCTGGCGGCGCGTGGCGTTGGATCATCCGCATGCGGTGGTGGACGATGAAACGGAACTGGTATTCGCAGGCTACGCCGCCTTTCTCGATCCGCCCAAGGTGAGCGCCGCACCGGCGCTGCACTCCCTGGCCGCCGGCGGTGTGGCCCTCAAGATCGTCACAGGCGACAATGAGCTGGTGACGCGCCATGTGTGTGCGCAACTCGGTATCGCGGTCACCGGCGTATTGAGTGGTCATGACATACAGCAGCTCGATGATCACGCGCTCCAGGCGCAAGTGGAAAATGTGAATCTCTTTTGCCGCGTCACGCCGGCGCAAAAAAATCGCATCATACTCGCGTTGAAGGCCCGCGGCCATACCGTCGGCTACCTAGGCGACGGCGTCAACGACGCGCCCGCGCTGCACTCGGCGGATGTCGGTGTTTCCGTTGACAGCGCCGTGGATGTCGCCAAGGAGGCGGCGGATCTCATTTTGTTGCGGCACGATTTGCATGTGCTGCACGAGGGCGTGCTCGAGGGCCGGCGCACCTTCGGCAATATTATGAAGTACATCATGATGGGGACCAGCTCGAATTTCGGCAACATGTTCAGCATGGCCGGCGCGACGTTGTTTCTGCCGTTCTTGCCGATGCTGCCGATGCAGATCCTGCTCAACAATCTGCTCTACGACATCTCCGAGATCGCCATCCCCATGGACCGGGTCGAGCGGCGCTTCCTCACGCGCCCGCAACACTGGGACATGAACTTCATCCGCAATTTCATGTGGGTGGTCGGGCCGGTGAGTTCGCTGTTCGACTTTCTCACCTTTTTCGTCATGCTCAAGATATTCGACGCCGGCGAGGCGCTGTTTCAAACCGGCTGGTTCATCGAGTCCATGGCCACTCAGGTGTTGGTGATCTTTGTGATCCGCACCGTCCATAACCCGCTGCGTAGCCGCCCGGCAACGGCGCTCACCGCCACTTCGCTGGCGGTGGTGCTTATCGCCGCGGCGTTGCCGTTGAGCCCGCTTGCGCCCTACCTTGGTTTCGTAGCACCGCCGCCGGCATTCTACGCGGTGCTGGTGGTCATGGTGTTGTGCTATCTGGCGAGCGTTGAAATCGTCAAACGCTATTTTTACCGGCGCTTTGGAAGGCACTGATGCGCGTACTTTTGCGACTTCAATCCGCGGTTTCTTTTGGAACCCTGCATGTAGGAGCCTGCCCTGCAGGCGAGGACACTCTTTCGCGAGCAGGGCTCGCTCCTACACGATTATTTTTATCCGCCATATCAGGAAATCACTCATCTATCAGAGGTTCCTTAGTTATGCATCGCTGGTGCAGGCGTGGCGGTCGCGGCCGGCGCGGGTGCAACAGCGCCGGGAGCAGGCTGCGGCTCATCGACCAGCGTGACTTTGGTCACGTAGTAGCGGGTTTCGCCAAAGCAACTGGTGGGCAATCCGACCTTCTGCTCGTAATGCAGCGCCACCCGTTTGCCGATGGAGCGGTTTATGCTCTCGGCGACTTCGTCATCCCGCACGGTGAAGTAAAACTTTTCCGGCATGCTGCCAGGCATGGCAACCATCGACAGTTCGCCTTCCCATGTTTTGCAGATCCAGCCCTTGTGCGATATCTTCTGCACCCACCCCGCGCGTTCGCCGACCGAGTAATTCCAATTGAGAAAAATCAAAAAGTAGACCGCCACCAGGGCGGCCAGCGCAGCGATAGCACCGAAGATACGCATGATTTGCTCCTTAGCAGATTGCTGGAAACCACCCTGCCTTTAGAGGGTTGGGATGAGGGGGCAACGAGGTGCCCGCGCCTGATTGTATCCCATCCTTCCGATCTTCTCGACTCGGGCTCAGGGCTTCGTCGCGAGAGAGCGGGGCTGCGATGCATTTTTCAGCGGCTTGTCGAAGCAGCGGGGGTGGCGGTGCGTCGGACTGTCTTCGCACTGCGCCGCAAGGTATTCGGGTGTTGGTGGTGGGGGGGACGCGCAGACGCGACGAATGTCGCGCCAAAGATTGATCACCAGCGGCGCACGCGTCCCGTATCGATGTGCACAAAATCAGATTTGGGGTAGTAGCCGACCCCGCCCGCACGCAGCGCCAGGGCCGCGTCGCGCAGATCTTTCAGCGCGCAGCCGGGGAGCCGGATGTCGATCGCCATTCCCTGCATATGCAGGCTTTTGCTGGCGACGCCGTCGCTGCGAACGGCCAAGGCGGCATTGCTGGCCGGGGAACGATAGCCGGAGATGATCTCGAAGGGCCGCGTATTCTCGACCCGGCCCTGCAGCGCGAACAGCAGATCGAGCAGGCGGGCTTCCATAGCGGTCGTTTCGTTGGTGCGGTGATCACGCAGGATGTGGTTGATCTCCGCCAGTGAGTCGGCCAGATACTCGTCCTGCGCCCAGTACACCGTGCGCAGCGTTTCGCCGGTGTGCGTGTTGTAAAAAGCCAGGGCGCGCTCGGGCAGGGCCAAGCGTGTTTTGGCGAGCGCGAGCGATGGTGCAACGCTGGCGCCGGCGAGTACCAAGCCCCATTTCAATAGGTTGCGCCGCGTAAGCGTCGGCATGATGCGAATGTCCTCCAAGTCGGCCCGAGCGGTTCGGGGCCTGTCATAGCTAAATCGGCTGTTTCTTTGGTGAACTAAAATACCTCGCTACGCAGGGCCTGTCTGCCCGCTCTTTCACAAAATTGGACGCGGAAGTGAACCGGGCTAGGGCGGGGGAGATCGAGTCACATCCCGTGCCACGCCTTCCTGGGCGGCGATGACCGCTTCGGCGGCCGGCCAGTCGATGCGCTCGGCCAGTTGATAGGCCTCGGCAGTGGCGCGCAAGGTTTCCAGAGTGGCCTCGCCCCGGCGGTAAACATCGGGATGAGCCTCGAGGAAAAGGCGCCCGTCATCGCGCAGGGCGAGCAGGAGTGGCCGGTAGACGATGCGCACCGGCATGCCGATGCGCACCTCGGTAAACAGCGCCTCGATGTCGTCGGGATGCACGCGGATGCAGCCGTGGCTGCGAAACTGGTAGATGCTCATGGGCGCGATCGTGCTGTGGATGCCGTAACCCGGTCGGCTCAGGCCGAGCCAATATTTGCCCAGCGGATTGTCAGGGCCTGGCGGTACGCGGGTCCGCACGATCTGGCCTTCGCGACGCATTTCTTCTTGTATGGAGACAGGTACGATCCAGTCCTTGTTGATTTCACGGCTGCGCACCGTGAATTCCCCGCTGGGCGTGGGCCAGCTGCGCCGCCCCAGTCCCACGGGATAGACACGCGACAGGTTGCCTTCGCGAAAAAAGAACAGCATGCGCTGTGGCAGGTTGATCAGGATACCTTCGTTCAGACGCTCGGGCATGATGTGCAGCGCATTGATCTTCAGATGCTGACCGGGAAAAATCAGTCCGTCGTAGTCGATCGCGTTGTCACGTGCAATGGTGTGGGCGTCAACGCCGTAGCGTGCGCCGATCTTGATCAGAAAATCGTCCGGTTGGACGATATAGTCGAACTCGCTGCCGGTCGTCGTATCTGAAAGCGGAAGCAGGCTCTCCGCCGAGGCTTTCAGCGGTTGAGCGCACAGCATGATGCACGCAATCACCACAGTAAACTCAATCCGCGCGCGAGGGGGCGGTGGAGCGGCCTTGCCGGATACTCCACAGTAGCGCAGCAGGCGCTTGAACATTCGGTCAATCCGTTTCTGGACCTGTTGATACGTCGACAGCATCTCGTCAAAGAACATGGACAAATCTACCTCGAAAGTCGGGAAGAGGGCGTGCTGATCACTCTCGCGCCTCAACCACGCGCACATTTGATTTTGTAAGGACTTGTGTCGATTGATTGATGTCATCGCCGAACGCAATCATGAATTGGCATTCTCAACAGCAAAAGTAACGCTCAATCGTTGCATAAATTTATGAGTTCAGGAACTTTTTGGATCAGCAGGCGGTCTTGGACAAAAAATTATGCAACCGTCGGCTAATATAATAGTAGCGGTTGATCGTGCGGCCATGGTCAGGTTGGCGGTCGCGAGCAGCACCACTACCTTTGACCTGACATGGACAGGGCATCCAAGTGAAATTACCTGAAGATCACTACTGGCACAAAGACGCCATCGTCTATCAGTTGCATGTGCGCGCCTACTACGACAGCAATGGCGATGGCATCGGCGATTTTGCTGGACTGAGCACCAAGCTCGACTATCTCAAGGACTTGGGTGTCACCGCGCTGTGGTTGCTGCCGTTCTATCCTTCACCCCTGCGCGATGACGGCTACGACATCGCGGATTATCGCGGTGTGCATCCCGATTACGGCACTCTCGCCGATTTCCGCCATTTTCTGCGCGAGGCACACAAGCGCGGCCTCAGGGTCATTACCGAGTTGGTCATCAATCATACCTCTGACCAACACCCGTGGTTTCAGGCGGCGCGTGCGGCGGCGCCGGGCTCGACCAAACGCGACTACTACGTATGGAGCGAAACGGCCATGCGTTATGAAGGGGCGCGTATCATCTTCACCGATTACGAGAAATCCAATTGGGCTTGGGACGATACGGCAAAGGCCTATTATTGGCATCGTTTTTTTTCCCACCAACCCGATCTCAATTTTGATAATCCGCATGTGGTAAGAGCGGTGCTGCGCGCCATGAATTTTTGGTTGGATGTGGGGGTCGATGGGCTACGCTTGGATGCCATTCCCTATCTTATCGAGCGCGAAGGTACCAATTGCGAGAATCTTCCCGAGACCCACGCCGTGATCAAACATCTGCGCGCCGAACTGGATCGCCGCTACACGGATCGGATCTTTCTTGCCGAGGCCAATCAGTGGCCGGAAGACGTGCGCGAGTATTTCGGTGACGGCGACGAGTGCCACATGGCCTTCCATTTTCCGCTCATGCCGCGCATCTTCATGGCCATCGCGCAGGAGGACCGCCACCCCATCACAGAGATTATGGCGCAGACCCCGGAAATACCGGAAAACTGCCAGTGGGCGATCTTTCTGCGCAATCATGACGAACTGACCCTGGAGATGGTCACCGATCGTGAACGCGATTACATGTACGATGTCTACGCGACCGACCCGCGCGCCCGCCTCAATCTTGGCATCCGGCGCCGGCTGGCGCCGCTGATGGACAACGACCGGGCCAAGATCGAACTGCTCAACAGCGTGCTACTGTCGATGCCCGGGACACCGATCATTTATTACGGCGATGAAATAGGGATGGGCGACAACATCTATCTCGGCGATCGCAACGGTGTGCGCACGCCCATGCAATGGGGCCCGGACCGCAATGCGGGTTTCTCGCGGACCGATCCGCAGCGGCTGTATCTGCCACCCATTATGGATCCGGTGTTCGGTTATGAGGCACTGAATGTTGAGGCGCAAAGCCGCAATGCCAGTTCATTGCTTAATTGGATGCGGCGCTTGATCGCCACGCGTGCGGCACACAAGGCCTTCGGGCGCGGCGGCATCACGTTTTTGCGGCCGGGCAATCGCAAGATATTGGCCTATGTGCGCGAGCACCACGATGAAGTCATACTCTGCGTGGTCAATCTTTCACGCAGCGCCCAGCCGGTGGAATTGGACTTGGCGGCGTACAAAGGACGGGTGCTGGTGGAGTTGCTGGGTCGCTCGGTGTTTCCCGCCATCGGCGAACTGCCTTATTTGCTGAGTTTGCCGCGCTATGGGTTTTACTGGTTTCGACTGGCCGCCGATGTGGATGCGCCGGTTTGGCATGTTGACAAGCTGCCGCGCGAGGAGTTGCCGGTACTGGTGCTGCCCGAGGGGCTGCTGGCGGTGTTCATGGCCAAGGCCGCCGGCGAGGTGCGCGATGTGCTCGCGCACAAGACTGTCGAGCAATTGAAGAGCGTGGTGCTGCCGGGTTTTCTCACCGCGCAGGGTTGGTTCGCTGGCAAGGGCAGACAGATTGCCGGGATAGCGCTGGAGGTGAATCGCGAATGGCGCGGACCGGAGGGACGGGAATGGCTGCCTGTGCTGATCAAGGTTACATTCACGACCGGTGCGACACAGAGTTATTTTCTGCCACTGGGCTTGTTGCTCGATCAGGCCGCTGAGCGACAATACCACCTCCTGTCACCGTGGATGCTGGCCAAGGTCCGACAGCGCGCCAAGGTGGGCATGCTCTACGACGCGCTGGGCGAGGATGCCTTTTGCAGCCTGCTGCTCGACACCATCGTCCGGTCTGGCCGCCTGCCGTTTGCCGCCGGAGAGATGGTGTTTATGAGGGCGGCGGCATGTCCCGATTTGCCGGCCGTGTTGCCGGTGGCGCGACCGGGCTTGGAGCAGAGCAATACTTCGCTCGTCTTCGGCGAGCAAGTCGTTCTCAAGGTCTACCGTCGTGTGCAGGAAGGCATCAATCCTGAATTGGAGATGGGGCGTTTTCTGAGTGAGATCTCGCCTTGCCCCAACATCGCACCCTTGGCGGGCGCCATGGAATATCACAGTCACGGCACCGTCACCGCCATCGGGGTGATGCACCGTTATATACCCAACCAGGGCAGTGCCTGGCATTACACGCGCGATTATCTCGATCGCTATTTCACTTTGTGCATCGAGGAGCCTGATCGCGCCCATGAACAGGATGTCCATGCACTCTATCTTGAGCAGATGGCCACGCTGGGCCGGCGCAGCGGAGAACTGCATCGCGCCCTCGCGGTGAACACCGGCAATCCGGCCTTCGATCCCGAGCCGCTTTCTGCACGAGATCTCGCTGTGCAATCTGATCGGATCCGCGAACTCCTCGTCACGGTGTTCGACAAGCTGGAAAAGGAATACCAAAGTTTTCCGGCGCATCTGTATGGCACGTGCGAGCATCTGCTCGGCGCGCGCGTCCACGCCATGGAGGTGGCGTTGCGGCCGGTGGCCGGCGAGCAGGTACTGTACAAGACGCGCATCCATGGCAATTTTCATCTCGGCCAGGTGTTGATCACGCACAACGACTTCGTCATCACCGATTTTGAAGGCGATCCCGATCGTCCCCTGGAAGAGCGGCGCGCGAAGTATTCGCCCCTTAAGGATGTGGCGGGGCTGCGTTATTCATTGGAGGCTGCAGCGGTGACGGCGTTGCACCGCCATCTTGCCGAGCGTCCCGATCATCGCGACTTGCTGGAGCCGTTGGCGCGCGCATGGCGAGACGCAGCGCTGGCAGCCTTTTCAGGCGGCTACCGCGCTGCGATGACCGGCTGCGTTTCATTTCCGGTCGAAGCGGGGCAGGTTCAAGCGGTAACGGAACGACACTTATTGGATAAGGCGCTGGAGGAAGTGGGCGCCGCGCTGGCAGGGCGCGTGAGCGAGTTGGAGACGGCGCTGCGGATCTTGCTCGACATGCTTGAGATTAGACCGGTTTCTGAATCCCTGTGAGGCAATGCTATATTTGGCCCGCGAGTGGTTGCCTTAGTGCTGGCCGGCGGCATGGGCAAGCGCATTTATCCGCTGGCACGATCCAGGCGTGGTACTGGATCGCTACAATGTTACCGAGTCGGGCAGGGGCATCGGCTTTGATCCGGAAGCGGATCGCCTGTACCGCGTGCTCTGAGAATTCCAGGATGGAATTATTCAGATCTTCCTGAGTATGTCTCGAATCTAGGAATTCGACGCAAAACGGGCTATACAGAAATACAGACAAAACCACATTCCAGCGCAAGCTCAGCTTGTTATCCGCCGCTGGCGTTACCGAAAAGATTGGCGAGATGAAGCACTTGGCACTCATTTGAGCAATCGATCCTTCTGCCGCGCAGTCTTACTGAATGCAAATCCGCGGTGGATTGGTCAAGGGGCGTCGGGCGCCTGTTGGTTACACCCATGCTCATCGCAGTGAATTTCTGAACAGATTCGTGGAGAGATAACGGTGGTGAGGACAATACACCGCATGCCCTTCGGCGCGCAGCTTACCGAGAAGAACGAGGTGCGCTTTCGTCTGTGGGCGCCGTCGGCGCAGCGCGTCATGCTCCTGATCGACAATGACGCGCCGGTGCCGATGCAAGCGTTGCAAGCAGGATGGTATGAGTGCATAAGCGCGCGGGCGCACCCGGGCAGTCGCTATCGCTATCAGATTGACGAAGGACAGTGGGTGCCCGATCCCGCCTCGCGTTTCAATCCGGATGACGTCCACGGCGCCAGTCAGGTGATTGACGCCGCATCCTTCGATTGGCAGGACAGCGCATGGCGAGGGCGCCCGTGGGAGGAGGCGGTGATCTATGAGGTCCATGTCGGCACGTTCACGCCCCAGGGCACGTTCGCCGCGCTTGAACAACGGCTGGACTATCTTGCGGATCTTGGCATCACCGCCATCGAGCTGATGCCGGTGGCGGATTTCCCCGGTCGCTGCAATTGGGGCTACGATGGCGCCTTGCTCTTCGCGCCGGACAGCACATACGGCACACCCGATGATCTCAAACGGCTGGTGCAGAGCGCACACCGCCGCGGTCTGATGATGTTGCTGGACGTGGTGTACAACCATTTTGGGCCGGATGGCAATTACCTTCATCTGTGTGCGCCGCAGTTTTTCACCGACCATCACCACACGCCTTGGGGTGCGGCGGTCAATTTCGATGACAGGGCCAATCGTCCCGTGCGCGAATTTTACATCCACAATGCACTCTATTGGCTGGAAGAGTATCACTTCGACGGTCTGCGGCTGGACGCGGTCCATGCGATGCTCGATGACAGCCGGCCACACATCTTGGAAGAGATTGCGCAGACGGTACGCGCAACGCTCGGCCAGGATCGTCACATCCATCTCATATTGGAAAATGACCACAACGCTGCTCGCTATCTGGAGCGCAGACGCGACGGCGCTATGGTGTACTACGATGCGCAGTGGAATGACGATGCGCACCATGCCCTGCATGTATTGCTTACTGGCGAGCAAGACGGCTATTACGCCGACTACGCTGATCATCCGCTCGCTCATCTGGGACGATGCCTGACCGAAGGCTTTTCCTATCAAGGCGAGCCATCCGGTTACCGCCGGGGAGAACGGCGCGGTGAATCGAGCGCTCATCTGCCACCGACGGCGTTCGTGTCATTTTTGCAAAATCACGATCAGGTCGGGAATCGCGCCTTTGGTGAACGCCTTGCCGTGCTTGTAGTGCCGCAGGCTTTGCATGCGGCAACCGCCTTGGTGTTGCTCGCGCCATCACCTCCGCTTTTATTCATGGGTGAGGAGTGGGGCGCGCGCGAACCGTTTCTGTTTTTTTGCGACTTCGGTGCCGATCTAGCCCGAGGTGTGACGGAAGGTCGGCGCAGGGATTTTGCGCGTTTCGAGCGCTTTCGCGATCCAGTGGCGCACGCAGCGATCCCCGATCCGTGCGCTGCGCAGACCTTTGAACGCTCGCGGCTGGATTGGTCGGCGCAGGAGCGCGTGCCGCACCGCCAGTGGCTGGCGCGGTATCGACACTTGCTGGCGCTGCGGCAGCGTCTCATCGTGCCGCGACTGCGCGGCGCCAGGGCCGACGGATATCGTGTGCTTGCGTCGCGTGCGCTGTGCGCAGCGTGGCGACTCGGCGATGGCGCGCGGCTTTCGGTCTATGCCAATCTGAGCGGCGAATCGATTTTGGTGAGCGAGGCGCCGGCATGCTCGCCGGTCTATTGCTGTGCTGAGGAAGCGGCGACGCAGTTGTGTTCCGGTGTATTGCCCGCATGGTCGGTGATTTGGTTTCTGGAGGGGCACGATGATGCATCTTGAGCCGCTCGCCAAGTTGGCTGCACTCGAAGGCATACTGCCGGAATACATCGATAACTGGGGGCGGCGATGCACGACGACATCCCATACTCAGCACGCCTTGCTCAGCGCCATGGGCATCGATGCGACCTCGGAGGAGAGGATCGCCTGCGCCATCGAGGAGAGCGAGTCGCGGCCATGGCGCAACGCACTCGAGCCGGTGCGGGTGGTACGGCAGCCCGCGACGCTCTGGGTGCGCGTGGTGCTTCAAGATGCGCAGGCCGATGACGAGTTCACGTGGCGCCTGCACCTTGAAGAGGGCGGTGAGCACAGCCGTTCTTTTCGCCCGTTGCAACTGCCGCGCCTGGAGTCCCGGAAGATTGCAGGCGTGGCATATACCGCCTGCCAACTTGAGTTGCCGATCGAACTTGCGCCGGGCTATCACCAATTGGAGCTGTTGCAGGACGGAGTGCTCGTCGCCCGCCAGAGCCTCATCATCGCCCCCGCGCAGTGTTACCAGCCCGCCGCACTGGGCAATACCGGGCGAATCTGGGGGCCGGCACTGCAACTCTATGCGGTGCGTTCGGAGCGCAATTGGGGCCTGGGCGATTTCACGGATCTGCGCCTGCTGGTCGAACAGTGGGCGGCGCTGGGAGCGGACATCATCGGTGTCAATCCCTTGCATGCCCTGTTTCCGCATAATCCTGCACACGCCAGTCCCTATAGTCCTTCGAGTCGTCTATTCCTCAACGTGCTGTATCTCGACGTGGAGGCGATCGCCGATTTCCACGAGAGCGAAGCCGCCCGGGCGATGCTGCTCGATCCGGAATTTCAGATGCGACGGGAGGCCTTGCGCGCGGCGGAGCTGGTGGATTATCCCGGGGTCGCCGCGCTCAAGCGGCCGATGCTCGAGATGCTCTATAAAAACTTCCGCGAGCGTCACCTCGCACCGGGCGATGAACGCGCTGCGGCCTTTCGCGCCTTTCGTGAACGCGAAGGCGAGCGGCTCTACCGGCACGCCCTGTTCGAGGCGTTGCAGGAGCACTTCCACGCTCGGGACCCGCATGTTTGGGGTTGGCCCGCGTGGCCGGAGGAATATCGGCACCCCGAGGCAAGTGCGGTCACTGAGTTCGCGCGGCAAAATCAAGAACGCATCGAGTTCTTTATTTATCTGCAATGGCAGGCGGATTTACAGCTCGGCGCGGTGGGCTGGCGCTCATTGGAGTTGGGATTGGGCGTCGGTGTTTACTCGGACCTCGCGGTCTCGGTCGACGGCGGCGGTGCGGAGGCTTGGGCCAATCAGGCGCTTTATGCCATCGGTGTGAGCGTGGGTGCGCCGCCGGAGATCAACAATCAACTCGGACAGGATTGGGGCCTGCCGCCCTTCGTGCCGCGACGGCTGCGCGAAACGGCCTATGCCACATTTATCTCCACGCTGCGGCACAACATGCGCCATGCCGGGGCCTTGCGCCTCGATCATGTCATGGGCTTGATGCGGCAATTCTGGGTGCCGGCCGGTGTGCCGCCGGCGCAAGGCGCCTATGTCAGCTACCCTTTCGAGGATCTGCTGGGCATCCTGGCGCTGGAGAGCCAGCGCAATCGCTGCCTTGTGATCGGCGAGGATCTCGGCACCGTGCCCGAGGAGGTGCGCGCCGCCCTCGCGGCGATGGACGTGCTTTGTTACCGCGTGCTGATCGATGCCAAGGATGCCGCCGGGAACATTCAATCTCCTGCACAGTATCCAGTGCAGTCACTCGCGACCGTTGCCACGCATGATATGCCGACCTTGGCGGGTTATTGGGAAGGGCGCGATATTCTGCGGCGCACGGAATTGCGACTGTTTGGCTCCGAGGAGGCACGCCAAGAGATGGTGGTCAATCGCGCCCGCGAGCGGGCGCAATTGTTGCTCATGCTGGAGCAGGAGGATTTGTTGCCGCAGGGTGTGACCGTCAATCCGGGTTCACTGCCGGCGGTGACGCCGGAATTCGCGCACGCCGTGCATGTTCATCTCGCCCGCAGCCCGGCCAAGGTGCTGATGGTGCAGCTCGAGGACATGCTGGGCGTTCTGGATCAAATCAACATACCCTCGACCACGATCCAGCACCCCAATTGGCAGCGCAAATTGCCGGTGAATCTCGAGGCCTATGCAAGTGACCGCCGCATTCTATCCGCCGCGGCCGCGTTGCGACAGGCACGGCCGCGCCAACGCGCGGTCCCCCCGCCGTCGCGGGGGCCGCGCATCCCGTCGGCGACCTATCGATTGCAACTCAACCGCGACTTTACCTTCGTCCAAGCCACGCAGCTTGTCCCTTATCTCGCGCGGCTGGGCATCAG
The DNA here is from genome assembly GCA_040752855.1 of Pseudomonadota bacterium. GTDB lineage: Bacteria > Pseudomonadota > Gammaproteobacteria > RBG-16-57-12 > RBG-16-57-12 > JBFMHP01. The sequence continues at coordinate 74,630 of JBFMHP010000031.1, forward strand.
TCATGTCTATTGCTCCCCGTATCTCAAGGCGCGCCCCGGCAGTATGCACGGCTATGACATCGTCGATCACAACGCGTTGAACCCCGAGATCGGCAGCCGCGAGGATTTCGAGGCGTTTTGCAATGCGCTGCATGCGCATAGCATGGGGCAAATCCTGGATATGGTGCCAAATCACATGGGCGTGATGGGGGCTGACAATCCGTGGTGGCTGGATGTGCTGGAGAACGGTCCGGCATCGCTCTACGCACCGTTTTTCGACATTGACTGGCGGCCTGTCAAGCAAGAGCTCCACGGCAAGGTGTTGTTGCCGATACTGGGCAGGCGTTATGGAGAGTCACTGGAAGCGGGTGAACTGCGGCTCGAATTTGACAAGCCGGGCGGTAGCTTCAGTGTGTGGTATCGTCAGCACCGTTTGCCGATCGCGCCTTGCGAATACCCGCGGCTGTTGCGTCACCGCTACGCCTTGGTGGAGACGCAGCTCGGGCCGGAAAACCCAGAGGCGCAGGAGCTGGCCAGTTTGGTCACGGCCTTTGAAAACCTGCCGCATCGAGACGTGGTGACGCCGGAGAAAATACAAGAACGCCACCGTGATCGCGAGTTGCTCAAGCGCAGGCTGGCGCATCTATGTGATCGCTGCGCCGAAATCGACCGGATGGTGAACGATACGGTCAACGATTGTAACGGCAAAGCAGGTGACCGGGCGTCGTTCGCGCTGTTGCATGAGTTAATGGAATCCCAAGCCTGGCGTGTGGCTGACTGGCATGTCGCCGCCGATGATATCAACTACCGCCGTTTTTTCGACATCAATGATCTCGCCGCCTTGCGCATGGAGGATATTCGGGTATTCGAGGCTACGCATCAATTGGTCTTTGAGCTTGTCGCGCAGGGCAAGGTGGACGGCCTGCGCATTGATCATCCCGATGGTCTTTACGATCCCGCACAATATTTTCAGCGTCTGCAACAGCGGGCAGGGTTAAGTGTCGCAGGGAACGACGCAGGCCTCGCGCTCTATGTCGTGGCTGAGAAGATTCTTGCCGGTCACGAATCCTTGCGCGACGAGTGGGCGATACACGGCACAACGGGCTATGATTTTTGCAATTTGTTGACCCGCGTGTTCGTCGACCCCGAGAGCGAAAAGACCATCGAGAAGGCTTATCATCAATTCACTCGTGATCGCACCGACTTTGCCGAGCATGTTTATCAGAGCAAGCGCCTGATCATGAAGCATGCCATGGCCAGTGAGCTGAACGTGTTGGCGGGGCAGTTGAGCCGCGTGTGCGAACTAAGGAACCTCTGAACAATTCACTTTTATGAAGGCAAATTCCAAGTAAATGGCCTGCACAAATCACTTAAAGCCAGTTTTTTGGCTGAAATTGCCTGAATTCATGTCCGAATGGCATCATTTTGATG
>JBFMHP010000032.1:0-105112 GCA_040752855.1 Pseudomonadota bacterium
GAGAGCGGCCCGATTTCTCGATCCTTTTCGTCAGATAGTGCCCACTATCTTCCTCAAACGATCGAAAAATCTGCCTCGCTCTCCCACTGTTTCGCGACGCGTTTTTCTGCCGCGCAGACTCCTAGCCCGGGCTATTTGGCGGTGGTCTTGGTGGTCCCGCAATGCTTGCAGCGGTACAGCGTGACCAGCCTTCCTTGTTTCACGTCGAACTGTTTCTCTTGAACGATCTCCCATTTGTGCAGCCCGTTCTGGCAAAGGATTTTCTTGCCGTGTTTTTCGCCCGGCTTGGGTTTTTTGAATTTCAGGATCTGCGCCATGGGGTGGGTTCTCGCCGCCAGTGTTTCCGATCATCGGCTAATAGTGTAACCTTTCCCCGGACCAATCAAACGGGGAAGCGTTATTTTTATCCATGGGCAGCGATAACGAAAGCACGCCGCTGATCCAGATCCGCGGGCTGTCATTTACGCGCGGGTCGCGGGTCATCTTCGACGGCGTCGATATGGACATCCAGCGCGGCAAGGTCACGGCGATCATGGGGCCGAGCGGCACCGGCAAGACCACGCTGCTGCGCCTGATCGGCGGCCAGCTGCGCCCGCAGCGTGGCACCATCACGGTCGACGGTCAAACGGTCCACGCGCTCTCGCGCAAGGCGCTGTATGAGATGCGCAAGCGCATGGGCATGCTGTTTCAGAGCGGGGCGCTGCTCACCGATATGAGCGTCTTCGAGAATGTCGCCTTTCCGCTGCGCGAGCACACGCGCCTGCCCGAGAGCATGATCCGTCACTTGGTGTTGATGAAGCTTGAGTCCGTCGGTCTGCGCGGGGCGCGCGACTTGATGCCGAGCGAACTCTCCGGCGGCATGGCCCGCCGCGTGGCCCTGGCCCGCGCCATCGCGCTCGATCCTATGATGATCATGTATGACGAACCTTTCACCGGCCAGGACCCGATCTCGATGGGCGTGCTGGTGTCTCTGATCCACACCTTGAACGATGCGCTGGGACTGACCAGCATCATCGTCTCGCACGATGTACAGGAGACGGCCAGCATCGCGGACTATATCTACGTCATCTCCGAGGGCAAGGTGGTTGAGCACGGCACGCCCGAGCAGCTTGGCCAGACGCGCTCGGAATGGGTGAAACAGTTCATGAACGGCCTGCCGGACGGCCCGGTGCCGTTCCACTATCCGGCGCCGGAGTATCTGGAGGATCTGCTGGCGGGAGGCGCGCATGCTTGACCGGGTGCAGCGGCTGGGCCGGGTGGGCATCGCCATGCTCGAGCGCGTCGGCCGCGGACATGTCTTTCTCGGCAACACCCTGCTGGGCACCGTCAGCGTCATGGCGCGGCTGCGCCTGCTGCTCCAGCAGATCTACGCGGTCGGCGTGCTCTCCCTGCTGATCATCGTGGTCTCGGGGTTGTTCGTCGGCATGGTGCTCGGCCTGCAAGGCTATAATACCCTCGTGGATTTCGGCGCCGAGGAATCGCTCGGCGTGATGGTGGCCTTGTCGCTGGTGCGCGAGCTGGGGCCGGTGGTCACCGCCTTGCTGTTCGCCGGCCGCGCCGGTTCGGCCCTGACTGCCGAGATCGGGTTGATGAAGGCGACCGAGCAATTGTCCGGCATGGAGATGATGGCGGTCGATCCGATCCGGCGCATCATCGCGCCGCGCTTCTGGGCCGGGGTGATCTCGATGCCGGTGCTGGCGGCGATCTTCAGCGCCGTCGGTGTGCTCGGCGGATTTTTCGTCGGCGTCGGCCTGCTCGGGGTGGACGATGGCGCCTTCTGGTCACAGATGCAGGCGCGGGTCGATCTGACCGATGATATTCTCAACGGCGTGATCAAGAGCCTGGTCTTCGGCGTCGTGGTGACCTGGATCGCGGTGTTCGAGGGCTACGATGCCGTACCCACCTCCGAGGGGGTTAGCCGGGCGACCACGCGCACCGTGGTGCATTCCGCGCTGGCGGTATTGGGGTTGGACTTCATTCTGACGGCACTTATGTTTGGAGACGAATAAGAAATGCAATCGAGAGTGGTTGAGATCTGGGTGGGGATCTTCATGGTGGCGGGGATCGCCGCGCTGTTTTTCCTGTCGATGAAGGTGAGCAATCTGAACAAGTTCGCCGTGGACGAGGGCTATCGCGTGACGGCGACCTTCGAGAACGTCGGCGGCCTGAAGGTGCGCGCCCCGGTCTCGGTGGCCGGTGTGCGCGTCGGGCGTGTGGAGGCGATCGATTACGACATGACCTCGTATCATGCGGTGGTGACGCTGAACATCGATCGCAAGTACGACAAGTTTCCCGATGACACCTCCGCCAGCATCTTCACCTCGGGCCTGCTCGGCGAACAATACGTCAGCCTGGAACCCGGCGGCAGCGACCAGGTGCTCAAGGAAGGCTCGCGCATAACCATCGTGCAGGATGCGGTGATCATGGAGCAGGTGATCGGACAGTTCCTGTTCAATAAGGCGGCCGAATGAACCGGATCATCGCGGCAACCCTGATTGGATGTGCGGCACTGGCCCCTCTCGCGGCCGGCGCCGAGCCCCTGTCGCTCGACCAGGCCATCGAGCGCGCCTTGCACGCCGATCCGCGCGTCAAGGAGCGCGAGCACCTGGTGGAGGCCGCGCGCGCCCTGTTGCAGGAGGCGCAAGGCAGCGACGATCTGATCCTGAGCGCCAACACCTTCCTCGGGTTGGCCCCGCGCACCGAAGGCGGCTTCTACCGGGGCGGCAACGAGTCCTGTGATCCGCCGGCTACCAGCTGCACACCGCGCGGCGACAATTACGAGGTCTTTCCGGTGACGATCTGGAGCAGCCTGCAGTTCAGTCTGATCAAGCCGTTGTATACCTTCGGCAAGATCGAAAACTACAGCGAAGCGGCCAGCAACAACATTGCGGTCAAGCAAGGCGACGTGGCCCTTCAGCGCGGCAAGACCACGCTCGATGTCGCCAAGTCCTACTACGGCTATCTGGCCGCACGCGAAACCCGCAAGCTGATGGATGATGTGCTCGGACGGGTGGATGCGGCCACCGGCCTGGTGCGCGAATGGCTCGACGACGGCGGCAGGAATGACGTCAAACAATCGGATCTCTACGCGCTGGAGGCCGCCCGCGGGCTGGTGGTCGGCTACGCCGCCAAGGCCGAGGGGTTGGAGAAGATCGCGCACGATGGTCTGCGCGTGCTGACCGATTGGCCGGCCGAGACCCCGCTCGAACTGGCCGACAGCCGCATCGCGCCGCTGGCGCCGCCGGCCGCCGAGCTGACGGCCTTGCAGGTGCAGGCGCTCAAGCAGCGGCCGGAGATGGCGCAGGTCGAGGCGGGATTGAAGGCGCGCCAGGCCTTGGTGCAGGCCAGCGAGGCGGATGCGCGGCCCAATGTCTACGCCGGGATCGTCGGCTCGGTCGCCTACACGCCGGGGCGCGACCAGCTGGACAACCCGCACGTCTACGATCCGTTCAACCACGAAGGGGCCACCCCGGTGATCGGCTTGAAATGGGATTATTCGCTCGGGGTCAAGCCGGCGCGCGTGGCTAAGGCCCAGGCCGAACTCGATGCCACGGTGCAGCTGGCCGCCTTGGCGCGCAAGGGCATCCCGTTCGAGGTGGCGGAGAGCTATCACCAGGTGCAGTCCTATCACGCCATGGTCGGGCAGCTCGAGGCAAGCAGCCGTGCGGCGCGCCGCTGGATGATCGCCAGCTATGTCGATTTCGAGGCCGGGCTCGAGGATGCCGAGAAGATCCTGACGGCCTTGCAGGCCTATGTGCTTGCATACTCCGAGTATCTTCAGGCGGTGTTCGAATATAATATGCAGGTCATGAAATTGTCCGTGGTCACGGGGGAGCGATGAGGAAGCTGTTGCAAGTGTTGCTGACGGGAGTGCTGTGCGTGTGGATGGCGGGCGCCGTCCAGGCCGCGAATGTCGTTGCGCCGGATGCGGTGGTCAAAGACACCGCGCAGAAGATCATGACCAAGCTGCGCGCGGAGCGCGAGGCGATCAACAAAGACAGCCGGCGGCTCTACGAGCTGGTCGACGAGATCGTGCTGCCGCATTTCGATTTCGAGCGCATGTCGCAGTGGGTGCTGGGCAAGCATTGGCGCGGCGCCACCCCGCAGCAGCAGAAGGAGTTCATCCGCCAGTTCCGCACCCTGCTGGTGCGCACCTATTCCAAGGCCTTGATGGATAATGTCGATCAAGAGGTGCGATACCTGCCGCTGCGTTCGGAGCCCGGGGCCACCGATGTCACCGTCAAGACCGAGATCCCGCAGCAGAGCGGTTTTCCGATCCCGATCGATTACAGCATGTATCTCAAGAACGACGCCTGGAAGGTCTACGACGTGAACATCGACGGGATCAGCCTGGTGGCCAATTACCGGACCTCGTTCGCCAACGAGATCCGCAAGAGCGGTCTGGACGTGCTGATCAAATCGCTGGCCGAGCGCAATGCCCAGTCTACCGGTTAACAGCGCCCGGCTCGACCCGCTCGGCGCGGGGGAGTACGGCGTCAGTGGCGCGATGTGCTTCGAGACCGTCATCGGCCTGCTGCAGCAGTCGGGGGCGCTGTTCAGCGGGGCCTCGTCCGTCGTGGTCGATCTGGGCGGCGTCGAACGCGCCGACAGCGCAGGCGTCGCCGTGCTGGTGGAATGGCTGCGGCTGGCGCGGAGCAAGGGCGTCGCGCTGCGCTTTCGGCACATTCCCGCACAGATGTGGAGCATCGTTGAGGCGAGTGATCTCGCCGCGCGGTTGCCGCTGCAAAATGCCGTCGAGTGAGCCTTCCCAGGCTGGTTTAAGCCGCGGCAAAACGGTATCCTGTGGCGCTTAGTCTTCCGGAAAGTGGTTCATCATGCAGTGTGAAGAAATCAAGCGACTGGTCGCGCAGGCGATCCCCGGCGGGGAGGTCGAGGTCACCGGCGACGGTTATCATTTCGAAGTCAGAGTGGTGAGCGATGTTTTTGCCGGCAAAACACCGGTGCAAAAACAGAAGATAATCTATGCTCCGCTCAATGAATTCATCAAAAGCGGCGCGCTGCATGCCCTCAGCATCAAGGCGTACACGCCGGCGGAATGGGAATCTGCAAAACGGTTGCGGGTGCAGTGAGCCGCGGCACGCGGTGTTCCATGAAATTCACGATGGCGTAACTCAATGGATAAATTGATCATTACCGGTGGCGTGCCGATCGATGGCGAGGTGCGTATCTCCGGGGCAAAAAACTCGGCCCTGCCGATCCTGGCCGCCACCCTGCTGGCCGATGAGCCGGTGACCATCGGCAACATCCCGCATCTGCAGGACATTACCACCACCATGGAGCTGCTCGGGCGCATGGGGGTGGAGCTGGTGGTGGATGAAAAACTCAACGTCCAGATCGATCCGCGCAGCCTCAAATCCTGCGTTGCCCCTTATGAGCTGGTGCGCACCATGCGCGCCTCGATCCTGGTGCTCGGGCCGCTGTTGGCGCGCTACGGCAAGGCCGAGGTGTCGCTGCCGGGCGGCTGCGCGATCGGTTCGCGCCCGGTGAATATCCACATCCAGGGCTTGCGCGCCATGGGCGCGCAGATCACGGTGGAAAACGGCTACATCAAGGCCGAGGCCAAGCGCCTCAAGGGCACCACCTTCGTAATGGATATCGTGACGGTGACCGGCACGGAAAATCTGATGATGGCCGCGGCGCTGGCCGAGGGCACGACGGTGTTGGAAAACGCCGCGCGCGAACCCGAGGTGGTCGATCTGGCCAATTGCCTGATCCAGATGGGCGCGAAGATCCAAGGCGCCGGCACCGACCGGGTCACTATCGAGGGCGTCGAGCGCCTGCACGGTACGCACTACACCGTGTTGCCGGACCGCATCGAGACCGGCACCTATCTGGTGGCCGCGGCGATCTCGGGCGGCCGGGTCAAGGTCAAGGACACCAATCCGCACATCCTTGATGCGGTGCTGATCAAGTTGCGCGAGGCCGGGGCGGTGATCACCACGGGCGAGGATTGGATCGAGCTCGACATGCAGGGGCGCCGCCCGCTGTCCGTGGATATCCATACGGCGCCGTATCCGGCGTTTCCGACCGACATGCAGGCGCAGTTCACCGCGTTGAATGCCGTGGCCGAGGGCACCGCAACGATCACCGAGACCGTGTTCGAGAACCGTTTCATGCACGTGCCCGAGATGATACGCATGGGCGCCAACATCCGGATCGAGGGCAACACCGCCATCATCCGCGGTATCCCGCGCCTGACCGGCGCGCCGGTGATGGCCACGGATCTGCGCGCCTCCGCCAGCCTGGTGCTGGCGGGACTCGCCGCCGACGGCGATACTCATGTGCAGCGCATCTACCACATCGATCGCGGCTATGAACGCATCGAGGAAAAGCTCCACCAGATCGGCGCGCGCATCCGGCGCGTGGCGGCCTGAATTGGGACGGCACGATGAGTGAACCATTGACCATCGCCCTTTCCAAGGGGCGCATCTTCAAGGAAACCCTGCCGCTGCTCGCGCACGCGGGGATCATCCCGGCCGAGGATCCGGAGACCAGCCGCAAGCTGATCATCGAGACCAATCAGCCGGACGTGCGCCTGATCATCGTGCGCGCCACCGACGTGCCCACCTACGTGCAGTACGGCGGGGCGGATCTCGGCGTGGCCGGCAAGGATGTGTTGATGGAGCACGGCGGCGAAGGGCTGTACGAGCCGCTCGATCTCAAGATCGCGCGCTGCAAGCTGATGGTCGCCGGCCCGGTGGGTGTGCCCGAACCGGCGCGGCGCCTGCGTGTGGCAACCAAGTTCGTCAATGCCACGCGGCGTTATTACGCGCAACAGGGCCGCCAGGTCGAGGTGATCAAGCTCTACGGCTCCATGGAGCTGGCGCCGCTGGTCGGCATGGCCGATCGCATCGTCGATGTGGTCGACACCGGCAACACCCTGCGTGCCAACGGCTTGGCGCCGCAGGAGCACATCGCGGACATCAGCTCGCGCCTGGTGGTAAACAAGGCCGCGATGAAGATGAAGCATCGGCGCATCAAGCAGCTGATCGATCGGATCGCCGAGGCGGTAGCACGGCAGTCAACGTCATAACTGAGTACGAAGCATGGTGCAGATCAAACGATTGAACGCGCAAGACGCGGATTTCTGGCAGAGGCTCGAGGCCTTGCTCGCCTGGGAATCGGTGTCGGACGACAAAGTCACTTCGGCGGTGAAGGAGATCCTGCATGCGGTGCGCACCCGGGGCGATGCCGCCGTGGTGGAATACACCAACCGCTTCGATCGCATGACCGTCCAAGGCATGGCCGAGCTGGAGATCCCGCGCGACCGTCTGCAACAGTCCTTGAAGAAGATCCCGGCCGAGCAGCGCGCGGCGCTGGAGCGTTCCGCCGAGCGGGTGCGGCAGTATCACGAAAAACAGAAGCAGGAGTCCTGGTCGTATCGCGAGGCCGACGGCACGCTGCTCGGTCAGAAGATCACGCCGCTCGATCGCGTCGGGCTGTATGTGCCGGGCGGCAAGGCGGCCTATCCATCGTCGGTGTTGATGAACGCTATCCCCGCCAAGGTCGCCGGCGTGGCCGAGCTGATCATGGTGGTGCCCACGCCCGATGGCGTGGTCAATGACCTGGTGCTCGCCGCCGCGGCGATTGCCAGCGTCGACCGCGTGTTCGCCATCGGCGGGGCGCAGGCGGTGGCCGCGCTGGCCTACGGCACGCAGAGCGTGCCCAAGGTCGACAAGATCGTCGGCCCGGGCAATATCTATGTGGCCACGGCCAAGGGCATGGTGTTCGGCACCGTCGGCATCGACATGATCGCCGGCCCCTCCGAGATCCTGGTAGTGTGCGACGGCAAGACCGATCCGGACTGGATCGCGATGGACCTGTTTTCGCAGGCCGAGCACGATGAGGATGCGCAGTCGATCCTGATCAGCCCGGATGCGAGCTTTCTCGATCGCGTGCAGGCGGCCATCGACAAACTGCTGCCCACGATGGAGCGCCGCCAGATCATCGAGACTTCGCTGCGCGCCCGTGGTGCATTGATCGCGGTGCGCGATCTGAAGCAGGCGGCCGAGGTGAGTAACTTCATCGCCCCGGAACACTTGGAACTGTCGGTCGAAGACCCTGTGAGCCTGGCGGATGAGATTAAACACGCCGGCGCCATCTTCATGGGCCGGTACACCGCCGAGGCGGTAGGCGATTACTGCGCCGGCCCCAATCACGTGTTGCCGACCTCGCGCACCGCGCGCTTCAGCTCGCCGCTGGGCGTGTACGATTTCCAGAAGCGCTCCAGCCTCATCATGTGTTCGGCCGGCGGCGCCTCGGAGCTCGGCAAGATCGCCTCGGTGCTGGCGCGCGGCGAGAGTCTCACGGCGCACGCGCGCTCGGCCGAATATCGCATCAAGGACTGAACTCATGAGCGCGTTGCTGCCCGAGGCTGTTGAACGACTGATCCGCCCCGAGATCCGCGCGATGTCGGCCTATCACGTGCCGGACGCGGCCGGGTACATCAAGCTGGATGCCATGGAAAATCCTTATACTTGGCCCGAGGCATTGCGCCAGTCCTGGCTGGCCGAACTCGCCCATGTCGATGTCAATCGCTACCCGGACCCCGCCGCCAGCCAGCTGAGCGTGCGCCTGCGCGCGGCGATGGGTATCCCCGCTGACATGGGCCTGGTGCTGGGCAATGGCTCGGACGAACTGATCCAGATGCTTGCCATGGCGGTGGCCGCGCCGGGCCGTGCCGTGCTGGCCCCGCAACCGAGCTTCGTCATGTATGACATGATCGCGCGCTTCGTCGGCATGAAATACATCGGCGTGCCGCTGCGCACGGATTTTTCGCTCGACCTGCCGGCGATGCTGGAGGCGATCGACCTGCATCAACCGTCACTGGTGTTCCTGGCCTATCCGAACAATCCGAGCGGCAACCTGTTCTACGAGCGGGAGATCGAACAGATCATTCAGGCCAGCCCCGGCTTGGTGATCGTCGACGAAGCCTATCACGCCTTCGCCGGCAGCAGCTTCATGGATCGGCTGGGTGAATTCGACAACCTGCTGGTGATGCGCACCCTCTCCAAGCTGGGTCTGGCGGGCTTGCGTCTGGGGTTGCTGGCCGGGCCGCCGGCGTGGATCGAGCAGATCGACAAGGTCCGGCTGCCGTACAACATCAACGTGCTCACCCAGCACAGCGCGGATTTCGCGCTGCGCCACGCCCATGTGTTCGCCGAGCAGACCAAGGCGATCTGCGCGGAGCGCGAGAATCTGTATCGCGCGCTGTGCAAGCGGAAGGGCTTGACGGTGTATCCAAGCAAGGCGAACTTCATCTTGTTTCGCGCGCCGGCCGGGCGCGCTGGCGAGATCTTCGCTCGTCTCAAGCAGGCCGGCATATTGATCAAGAATCTGAGCGGCGCAGGCGGGGCGCTGGCCGATTGCCTGCGGGTGACGGTCGGCACGCCCGAGGAAAACGCGGCGTTTCTCGCGGCATTGACGGAAGCCCTGTGAAAGCGCCGGCAATACCCAGTAGAATAACGATCATGACGGTTTTTGACACAAGGCGGGACGGAGACATCGATGGCTGAGCGTAAGGCCACAGTAAAGCGCGACACCCTGGAGACGCAGATCGAGGCGGCGGTCAATCTCGACGGCACCGGTCAGGTGAAATTCGATACCGGTGTGCCGTTTCTCGAGCACATGCTCGATCAGATCGCGCGCCACGGTATGATCGACATCACGATCACCGCCAAGGGCGATAATCACATCGATGATCACCACACGGTCGAAGACATCGGCATCACGCTAGGTCAGGCCGTGGCCAAGGCCATTGGTGACAAGCGCGGTATCCGCCGTTATGGCCATGCCTATGTGCCGCTGGATGAGGCACTTTCGCGCGTGGTGGTGGATTTTTCCGGCCGCCCCGGCCTGGAGTATCACGTCGACTTTCAACGTGCCATGATCGGCAAGTTCGACGTGGATCTGCTGCACGAATTCTTTCAGGGCTTCGTCAACCACGCCCACGTGACCCTGCATATCGACAATCTGCGCGGGCGCAATGCGCACCACATCGCGGAGACGGTGTTCAAGGCCTTTGGGCGCGCGCTGCGCATGGCCTTGGAACACGATCCGCGCATGGGGAATATCATGCCTTCCACCAAGGGAAGCCTGTAAGCGCGATGAGTCGTACGGTGTTGGTATCCTGAGATGAAATCAGTAGCGGTGATCGATTATGGCATGGGCAATCTCCACTCCGTGGCCAAGGCCCTGGAGCGGGTGGCGGAGGGGACGACGCGGGTGGTGGTCTCGCACGACCCCGCGTTGATCCTGCGCGCCGACCGCGTGGTGCTGCCCGGGGTGGGCGCCATCCGGGATTGCATGCACGAGATCAAGCGCCTGGGGATGGACGAGGTCGTGCGCGAGGTGGTCAAGACCAAGCCGCTGCTGGGGGTATGCGTCGGCATGCAGGCCTTGCTGGAATTCAGCGCCGAGAACGGCGGTACCGAATGCCTCGGTGTGCTGCCGGGACGGGCGGCGTTTTTCGGTAATGTCTTGCGCGATTTTGCCGAACACTTGAAGGTGCCGCACATGGGTTGGAACCAGGTCCACCAAACGGGCGATCACCCGATGTGGCGCGGGATCGGGCAGGACAGCCGGTTTTATTTTGTGCACAGCTATTTTTTGCCCGGCACCAGCGCAATCACCGCCGGCAGCACCGAATACGGCGTGGTCTTCACCTCGGCGGTGACCCAGGACAATGTGTTCGCCACCCAGTTTCATCCGGAGAAAAGCGCGGCGGCCGGTCTGCGGCTCTATGCGAATTTCCTCGAATGGGATGGCGCCGCGTGATTGTTTCAAGCGAATTTTGTTGAGTACCAGTAACTGAGGATACAGGTTCTATGTTGTTGATTCCGGCTATCGACATCAAAGATGGAAAGTGTGTGCGCCTGCGCCAGGGGCGGATGGAAGATGATACGGTGTTTTCCAACAAGCCGGTGGAGATGGCGGCGCGCTGGGTGGAAGCCGGGGCGCGTCGCCTGCACATCGTGGATCTGGATGGCGCCTTCGCCGGCAAACCGGTCAACGCCGATGTGGTCTACGACATCACCCAGGCCTTTCCCGAGGTGCCGGTGCAGATCGGCGGCGGCATCCGCGACGAGGACACGATCCAAACCTATCTCGAGGCCGGCGTGGCCTACGTCATCATCGGCACCAAAGCGGTGCGTGCGCCGCACTTCGTCTCCGACATCTGCCTGCAGTTCCCCGGACACATCATCATCGGCCTGGACGCGCGCGACGGCAAGGTCGCCATCGACGGCTGGTCCAAACTCTCTCATCACGATGTGATCGACATGGCCAAGCGCTTCGAGGAAGACGGCGTGGAGGCCATCATCTACACCGATATCAGCCGCGACGGCATGATGCAGGGCGTGAACGTCCAGGCCACGCTCAAGCTGGCCCGTTCGGTCAAGATCCCGATCATCGCCTCCGGCGGCATCACCAATCTCGATGATATCCGCGCCCTGTGCGGCGTCTGCCAGGAAGGGATCATGGGGGCGATCACCGGGCGCGCTATCTATGAAGGCACGCTGGATTTCGCCGCGGGCCAGCAGTTGGCCGACGAGTTGTGTGGCGGCAAGGGCAAGTAATGGGCCTGGCGAAACGTATCATTCCCTGTTTGGATGTCGACAACGGCCGCGTCGTCAAGGGCGTGCAGTTCGTCGAGATCCGCGATGCCGGCGATCCGGTGGAGATCGCCCGGCGCTACGATCAGCAGGGCGCCGATGAGCTGGTGTTTCTGGATATCACCGCCAGCGCCGATAATCGCGCGACCATGGTGCATGTGGTCGAACAGGTCGCCGGCCAGGTGTTCATTCCGCTCACCGTGGGCGGGGGCATCCGCAGCAATGAGGACATCCGGCGCATGCTCAACGCGGGCGCCGACAAGGTCAGCATCAACACCGCGGCGGTGCAGCGACCGGAATTCGTGAAAGAGGCCGCCGAGCGCTTTGGTTCCCAGTGCATCGTGGTGGCCATCGACGCGAAAAAGGTTTCCAAGCCCGGCGAGCCCGATCGCTGGGAGATCTTCACCCACGGCGGTCGCAAGCCTACCGGGATCGATGCCGTGGCCTGGGCGCGCAAGATGGTCGAATACGGCGCCGGCGAGATCCTGCTCACCAGCATGGATCGCGACGGCACCAAGGATGGATTTGACCTCGCGCTGGTACGCGCGATCAGCGACGCTGTTTCCGTGCCGGTCATCGCCTCGGGCGGCGTCGGCACGCTCGATCATCTGGTCGACGGTGTGACCAAGGGCGGAGCCGATGCCGTGCTGGCCGCCAGCATCTTCCATTTCGGCACCTATACCGTGGAGCAGGCCAAGCAGCATATGGCCGGCAAGGGTATCGAGGTGCGGCTATAATTCCCCTGCGCGCTTGCAACTTCGCGCAACAGTACACAGACTAGACGACATGAACAATGCATGGTTGGCCCAAATCAAATGGGATACGCACGGCTTGGTGCCGGTGATCGCGCAGGACGCCGGCACGGGCGAAGTGCTGATGTTCGCCTGGATGAATCATGAGGCGCTGCGTCAGACCGTGGAGAAGGGTGAGGCGATCTACTGGTCTCGCTCGCGCGGCAAGCTGTGGCACAAGGGCGAGTCCTCCGGCCACGTGCAAGTGGTCAAGGATCTGCGCCTGGATTGCGACAACGATGTGATCTTGTTGAAGGTCGAGCAGCGCGGCGACATCGCCTGTCACACCGGGCGGCGCAGCTGTTTCTATCAGCAATATCAGGACAATGCCTGGGTGGCGGTCGAACCCGTGCTTAAAGATCCCCAGGACATCTACGGGAAGCTGGACTGATGGCAGACGATGCAGTGTTGGCCGCGCTGGCCCAGGTGTTGGAGGCGCGCAAACAGGAGAGCGCCGACAAGTCCTATGTGGCGAGCCTGTATGCGAAAGGGTTGGACGCGATCCTGAAGAAGATCGGCGAAGAGGCCACCGAGACCGTGATGGCCGCCAAAGACGGCGATCAGGCCAAGATCGTCTACGAGATCGCCGATCTCTGGTTTCACACCCTCGTGCTGCTGGCCCAGCAGGGCCTTGGCCCGGAGGCGGTGTTGGCGGAGTTGCAGCGACGCTTCGGGCTTTCCGGTTTGCAGGAGAAGGCCCAGCGGCCGAAATAGTGATGGGAGCTGAAATGAGCGACTGTATTTTTTGCAAGATCGCCGCCGGCGCGATACCGGCCCAGGTGGTGTATCAGGACGAGCAGGTCATGGTATTCAAGGACATCAATCCGCGGGCCAAGGTACACCTGCTGATGATCCCGAAGATCCATGTCGCCAGTCTCGGCGAGGTGGACGAGCAACACCGCGGCTTGTTGGGTCACATGATGCTGATGCTGCCCAAGCTGGCGCAGGCGCAGGGGCTGAATCATGGGTTTAGAACTATCATCAATACGGGCAAGGGCGGTGGGCAGGAGGTCTTTCACTTGCACGTCCACCTGCTGGGCGGCAGCCAGCTGCCTGGGTTTAACTAAACAGGTTCTGAATTTGTTCAGGGCCTAATTGCGAGTCGGAGTCCAATTATGTATGCGGCTGGAATAAGTTTTTGGCAGTTATTGATCATTTTGGTCATCGTGCTGTTGCTGTTCGGCACCAAGCGGTTGCGCAACCTCGGCAGTGATCTCGGTTCGGCGGTGAAGGGCTTTCGCAGCGCCGTGCGCGAGGGCGAGCAAGGTGAGACCAAGCCCGAGCCGGAAAAATTAAAGGAGGACCAACCCGGGCGGATCATCGAAGGCGAGGTGACGCGCAAGGACCAGGAAAAGCGCCCGTAAGTATTCCCGGGCAGTGATCGCATAGGTCTGCGCTGTGTTCGAGATTGGATTTTCCGAGCTTGTGCTGGTGGGCATCGTCGCGCTGCTGGTGGTCGGGCCGGAGCGCCTGCCGGAACTGGTGCGTACCGTGGGCCATTGGGTCGGCAGGTTTCGCCGGATGGCGGACGAGGTGAATGCCGAGGTCCAGCGCGAAATGCACAACGCCGAGGTCTTGCGCCGGGAGACCGAAAAACTTCAGCAGCAGCTCAACCAAGACGCCTTGGAAAAACTCGCATCACCGCACCCGGAAACGCCTCCCGGCGAGCGCGAAACGCACAACGCCGAGGTCTTGCGCCGGGAGACCGAAAAGCTTCAGCAGCAGCGCAACCAGGACGCCTTGGAAAAATTCGCATCACCGCCCGCGGAAACACATCCCGGCGCGCGCAAAGATAAAACGTCCGATCCCTCATGAGCGCAACCGATCCCGCCTCTTCGCAGCAGACTTTGATCGACCACTTGGTCGAACTGCGCTCACGCCTGATCAAGTGTCTGCTCGCAGTCGTGTTGGTGTTCGCTTGCCTCTATCCCTTCGCCAACGAGATCTACACACTGGTGGCGCAGCCCTTGCTGGAAAAGCTCCCCGAGCACAGTACCATGATCGCGACCGAGGTCACCTCGCCCTTCATGGCCCCGTTCAAGCTGACCATGGTGCTGGCGCTGTTTCTGGCGATGCCGGTGATCCTGTATCAAGTCTGGGCCTTTGTTGCGCCGGGTCTCTACAAGCACGAGAAGCAATTGGTGCTGCCGCTGCTGGTGACCAGCATGTTTCTCTTCGCCGCGGGTGTATTGTTCGTCTACTACGTGATGTTTCCCGTGATCTTCGATTTCTTCATGTCGGTGGCGCCGCAAGGCGTGACGGTGATGACCGACGTCACCCAGTATCTCGATTTCGTGCTCACCCTCTTCATCGCCGCCGGCCTGATGTTCCAGGTGCCGATCGCGACCGTGTTGCTGGTGCGCACCGGCATGACCACGGTCGAGAGCTTGCGCGAGAAGCGTCCCTATTTCATCGTTGGCGCCTTCGTGATCGGGATGCTGTTGACGCCGCCGGATGTGTTTTCTCAATCCATGCTGGCGATACCGATGTGTCTGTTGTTCGAGGTCGGATTGCTGGGCGCGCGCCTCGAAGTGTTTGCCGGCAAGCCCCGGCAGTCTGACGATGCAGACCAGAATTCTTAACCCGCATATTTCACCAAGGGTCCTGGTTCTGGCGAGTTTCGCAGCCGCGCTCGCGCCGGACTGGACTGAAACTCGTAGCCGTAGCTACGAGTTGAGGGACAAATTCGCCGGGAGCGAATTTGAACAGCGCGACTTGCTGCGCTGGCCCCGCAGGGGTGAGGCTCAGGGATGAGCCGAATAAGCCAAGTGAGCGCGAGCGAGAAGCCGCCCCGAACCGGGACAGGTCAGCAGCGACGTCCAAAGTGTACTTGCGCCTTGGCCTACCCGTGCAGGCAGCAAGTGCTGAAATGTTCAAGAGTTGCACTGTAGCTGCTGACCGCCTTGGTGAAATATGCGGGTTAAATCCGCGGCCGTTGTATCACTTTGAGCGGCACTTCATATTGTTGCTGATTACGCAGGACCAGCAGACGCACCTGGCTGTTGGGTTTCTGTTGCGTAATGTAATCCATCGCCTGATAGGCGGTGGTGATCTCCTGATCGTTGATCTGCTGCAGGATATCCCCGGGGTGGATCCCTGCGATATGCGCCGGGCTGTTGCGATAGACCATGGTGATCAGTACCCCGCTCTTGCTGGTAACGCCGAATGAGGCGGCCAATTCAGGGGTGATGTTTTGCGTCTCGATACCCAGCCAGCCGCGCACCACATAGCCGTATTTGATCAGATGTCCCATGATCGACACGGCCAGGTCTACCGGGATGGCGAATCCGATGCCTTGTGAACCGCCGGTGCGGGAGTAGATCGCGGAATTGATCCCGATCAATTCGCCGCGCGCGTTGATCAGGCCGCCGCCCGAATTGCCCGGGTTGATGGCGGCGTCGGTCTGAATGAAGTTCTCGAAGGTGTTGATGCCCAGGTTGTTGCGCCCCAAGCCGCTGACGATGCCCATGGTCACGGTCTGGCCTACCCCGTAGGGATTGCCGATGGCCAGCACCACATCGCCGACGTGCAGCGCCTTGGCGTTGCCGAGTATGACGATGGGCAGCTCTTCGTTGAGGTCGGTTTTCAACAGGCTCAGATCGGTCTCGGGATCGCTGCCGATGACCCTGGCCGTGGTGGTCCGGCCGTCCTGGAGCGCCACCAGGATCTCCTCGGCGTTTTCAACGACATGATTGTTGCTGAGCAGGTAGCCATCGGGGCTGATCAAGACGCCGGAGCCCAGGCTGCGCTCGGTGCGGGTCAGGGGCGGCGAAAAATTGTCGAAGAACTGTCGCGCAAGCGGATCTTCGAACAACGGGGCGTGCTGAGTGATGTGTTTGGTGGTGTAGATGTTGACGATGGCGGGCGCGGCCGCTTCCACCGCGCTGGCGTATGAGAACGGTCCTTTGACATTGAACGCCGTGGGGGTCGCGGCATTCGACGGATCGGCCGGCACCTGCTTGATTTCGATCGTGTGCTGGGCGCGAAACAGATCCGGATAAAACACGATCATCCCCAGCAACACGACGAAGGCCAGGGCCAGGCCAAGCATGATGTGACGATAGAGAAATTTGAGCAGCATATCGGAGGGAGAATGGTCTTGGGTTTTATTTCGACATATGATGTGGGATCTTAACCTACCTCAAGGAAAAGCGCATGGTTCGCCTGAATGAGCTGGTCGATTATGCCAACAGTCTCCTGGAGATTGCGCAGTTCGATGACTATTGTCCGAACGGTCTTCAGGTCGAAGGCAAGCAGGAGATCTCGCGCTTGGCCACAGGGGTGACGGCCAGTCAAGCGCTGATCGATGCGGCGTTGGCGTGGGGCGCCGATGCCATCCTGGTGCATCACGGTTTTTTCTGGAAGGGCGAGCCGGCTCAACTCACCGGCATCAAATACCGGCGCTTGCGCGCATTGATCCGCGCCGATGTCGGCCTGCTGGCCTACCATCTGCCGCTCGATGCCCATCCGGAACTCGGCAACAACGCGCGCTTGGCGGCGCTGCTGGGATTGAGTATCGCCGGCAGATTTGGCGGTGCGGCCGGGCGCGGTGTCGGCATGCACGGCGGTTTTTCGCAGCCGCTCGGGCCGGAGGCGGTGGCGCAACGGCTGGAGACGGTGTTGGGGCGCCGGCCGCTGCACATCGCGGGCGACAAACCGCTCATCCAACGCGTGGCTTGGTGCTCGGGGGGCGCGCAAAATTATGTGCAGCAGGCGGCCGACCTGGGCGTGGACGCCTATATCACCGGAGAGGTGTCGGAGCACACGGTGCACATCGCCCGCGAGAGCGGCGTGCATTTTTACGCCGCCGGCCACCACGCCACCGAACGCTATGGGGCGCAAGCCTTGGGCGAGCATCTGGCGCGGCACTTTTCCTTGGCGCATCGTTTCTTTGATATCCATAATCCGGTGTGACTGCGGGCTTGATATCAGTGCACTGGAATGTCTTTAGAATTGCCGTTGACTGGCTTGCCCGAGTTGTTCTACGATCGGGTCAATAATTAAGAGCATGGCTAATAATGCCATCAATTATAAGTGCTATCGATAGAGATCAATAATCTCAAATGGAGAAGTGAGGCGTGCAGGACTTCGTTCGCAATCCGCGGCGCCTTCGTCAATTCCCAGGTCGTTCAAATTTGACATCAGCCTGTTTTAGGTTGTCGATGTGTGCAGCATTGCGTTCTGTTTTGTTGTCAGCGTCTATCGATATGGGGTCACCAAAGCCGCGCCTGAATTAGCGGCCGTATAACCGGTGAAGCAATTCACCGATCAACTTGCTTGTCAGGAGGAGCGAATGAGTGATGGTGTAGATCACAGCAAGCGTCGCACACTCACCGTGGCCGCAGGCGTCGTCGGGGGAGTGGGAGCGGCGTTCACAGCTGTGCCGTTTGTGGCTTCGATGCTGCCCAGCGCCAAGGCCCAGGCCGCCGGTGCGCCGGTTGAGGTGGATATCAACAAGCTGGAGCCGGGCCAGCGTATTACCGTTGAATGGCGCGGTAAGCCGGTGTGGATCATCCGCCGCAGCAAGGACATGCTGGAAGCGCTGCCCACGCTGGATACCGTGCTGCTCGATCCCGCCTCCGAGCTGCAACAGCAGCCGGATTACGCCAAAAACGCCGTCCGGTCGATCAAGCCGGAGATCCTGGTGCTGGTGGGAATCTGCACCCATCTCGGATGCTCTCCGAGTTATCGTCCCGAGTTTGCTCCTGCCGATCTGGGGCAGGAATGGAAGGGAGGGTTCTTCTGCCCCTGCCATGGATCGCGTTTTGACCTGGCGGGGCGCGTCTACGCTGGTGTGCCTGCACCCAAAAATCTCGAGGTGCCGCGCCATATGTATATCAGCGATACCAGAATCCTGATCGGTGCCGATGATAAAGGGGTGGCGTAGCCATGAGAAATATCGCGATGCAATTGCTGGACTGGGTGGACGAGCGCTTCCCTTTAAGGAAGACCTTCAACGAGCACCTGGGGCATTACTATGTGCCGAAGAACTTCAATTTCTGGTACTTCTTCGGTTCGCTGGCCTTGTTGGTGCTGGTGATCCAGATCGTCACCGGTATTTTTCTGACCATGAATTACAAGCCGGACGCGGCATCGGCCTTCAGCTCGGTTGAGTACATCATGCGGGATGTCGAATACGGCTGGCTGATCCGGTACATGCATTCGACCGGGGCGTCGTTTTTCTTCCTGGTTATTTATCTGCACATGTTCCGTGCCTTCCTCTACGGCTCATACAAGAAGCCCCGCGAGCTGGTCTGGATCATCGGCATGCTGATTTATCTGACGCTGATGGCCGAGGCCTTCTTCGGTTATCTGCTGCCGTGGGGTCAGATGTCATATTGGGGCGCCCAGGTCATCATCTCGCTGTTTGGCACCCTGCCGGTGATCGGGCCGGATCTGGCGCTGTGGATCCGCGGCGACTTCGTCGTGGCCGATGCCACGTTGAACCGCTTCTTTGCCTTCCATGTCATCGCCGGTCCGCTGGTGCTGCTGGCCCTGGTGGTGGCGCACATCACCGCGCTGCACGAGGTGGGCTCGAACAATCCCGATGGCGTCGAGGTCAAGAAACTCAAGGGTCCCGATGGCGTCCCGCTCGATGCGGTTCCGTTCCATCCCTACTACACGGTCAAGGATGCCTTCGGCGCGGCCTTTTTCCTGATCATTTTCTGCGCGGTGATGTTCTTCCTGCCGGAGATGGGCGGGATCTTCCTCGAGTATCCCAACTTCGAGCCGGCCGATCCGCTGAAGACGCCCGAGCATATCGCCCCGGTATGGTATTTCACCCCGTTCTACTCCATTCTGCGCGCGGTGCCCAGCGTGGGCGGTTCCGCCTTCCCCGGGGTCATCGCGATGGGCGTGGCGACGGTAATTTTCTTCTTGCTGCCGTGGCTTGACCGCAACCCGGTGCGCTCGATCCGCTATCGCGGCATCCAATTCAAGATCGCCTTGACCCTCTTTGTCATTGTGTTCCTGATCCTCGGTTATCTCGGCACGCAGGCGCCCAGTCCGGGCAAGAATCTGTTGGGCCAGGTTTGCACCGTACTGTACTTCCTGTTCTTCCTGTTGATGCCCATCTATACCAAGATGGAGAAGAATAAGCCGGTTCCAGAGAGGGTAACGTACAAATGAAAAAAATACTTTCCGTGCTCTTGTTGAGTTGGCTGCCGGCGATGGGGATGGCCGCAGGTGGCGGCGTGGCGCTCGATCATCTGGAAATCGATCTGTCTGACCAGGAATCGATGCGCAACGGTGCCAAGGTATTCATGACCTACTGCCTGAATTGCCATTCGGCCAAGTATCAGCGCTACAACCGCATGGCCGAGGACATCGGCATGAGTCTCGAGGAACTCAAGCCTCTGATGTTTATTACGGACAAGGTGGGCGACACCATGTCGGTTGCCATCGACCACAAACAGGCGAAGAAATGGTTTGGCACCCTGCCGCCCGATTTATCGCTGGTGGCCCGTTCGCGGGGGCCGGATTGGTTGTACACCTATATGCGCTCCTTCTATCGAGACGACAGCCGGCCCTTCGGCGTCAACAACCTCGTCTTCAAGGATGTGGGCATGCCGCACGCCCTGATCGACCTGCAAGGCCTCGCTGAGCCGGTATACAAGGACGAAACGAAAAAGGAAATCAGCCGCTTGGAAATCAAGACGGCGGGCACGCTGACGGCGGAGCAGTACGACGATCTGGTGTCCGACTTGGTGCACTTCCTCGTCTATGTCGGAGAGCCGGCTAAGCTTGAGCGCTATTCCCTGGGCGTCAAGGTCATCCTGTTCCTGGTGGTGCTGACCATCTTGTTATACCTGGTCAAGCGCGAGTACTGGCGGGATGTGCGTTAATCGACCGGCCAAGGATCAGCCGCAAAAAAAGGGGGGGTAAGTCCCCCCTTGTTTGTTTTATAATACCCCGATTTCAAAGTTCCCAAATGTTGCAGGAGAGCTGTGTAATGGCGTCACTGGCCAATCGACGTTCAATCATGACGCTTTTTTCCAATGCCGACTGTATCCATAGTCATCGGGTACGCATTGTGCTGGCAGAAAAGGGGATCAACCACGAAGTCATCGAGGTGACTGCGGATTCGATGCCCGAGGATTTGAGCGAACTCAACCCCTATTGCTCCACTCCCACGCTGATCGATCGCGATTTGGTGTTGTACAGCTCCCAGGTGATCATGGAGTACCTTGATGAGCGCTTCCCGCACCCGCCGTTGATGCCGGTGGACCCGGTGCAGCGGGCGCAAAGCCGGCTGATGCTCTATCGCATCGAGCGCGACTGGTACAGTCTGGTCGATGAGATCAATACCAAAGGCGAAAAGGCCATTGCCAAGGCGCGCAAGGAACTGCGGGAGAGTCTTATCGTCGTGGCGCCGCTCTTTAAAGAGATGTCGCATTTCATGAGCGAGGAGTTCAGTTTGATGGATTGCGCATTGATCCCGTTGTTGTGGCGCATGCCGAAATATCGTATCGACCTGCCGGAGCAGGCCCAGCCGCTGCTCGACTATGCGGAGCGGATGTTCAAGCGCGAGAGTTTTCAGATGAGCCTGTCTGAAGCCGAGCGCGAGATGCGGGCGGCTTGATCCCAGCCATGAGTGATTCCAACGCCCCTGCCATGACCTCCAGCCGCCCGTATTTGGTGCGGGCGATCTATGAATGGCTGGTCGACAACGGAATGACGCCCTACGTT
Organism: Pseudomonadota bacterium; assembly: GCA_040752855.1. GTDB lineage: Bacteria > Pseudomonadota > Gammaproteobacteria > RBG-16-57-12 > RBG-16-57-12 > JBFMHP01. The sequence goes on from JBFMHP010000032.1 coordinate 21,113, forward strand.
CTGGTGGACGCCGAGATCGAGGGTGTCGTCGTGCCGCGGCAATTCGTCGAGAATGGCAAGATCATCCTCAATGTGGCCCCCGCCGCGGTGCAGGGGCTCCAGCTGGGCAATGACCGGATCGATTTCAGCGCGCGTTTTGGCGGCCAAGCGATGGACGTGTATGTGCCGCTCAGCGCCGTGAAGGCCATCTATGCCCGCGAGAACGGCACCGGGATGGTGTTCAACGATGAAATGGATGGCCCCAATCCGCCCGCTACTCCGAAGGATGACGGGGCCAAGCCCAAGCTCAAGCTGGTCAAGTGACCAGGTCCGGCGCGAACATCCCGCTGTTGTTGCTGTTCCATTAATTGCGCCGCGAATCGGTCGCGCCGCGCTGAAATCATCGCCCGCTGTTTCCACGCCGCGGATCGGCGCATAATCTGGGTGAATCCGCGGCTCCCGCTTCAAGTGAGAGGCGCCGGCACAGAATGCGGGCGGTGGGAATTGCCTTCCTTCTCGGCGGTACGGAAATCGTCCATGTCAATTTGCTGCGTCGATGGCATGCGTTTGCCGATTCACCGGCACGGCAGATTTGACTTGCCATTTGCCCATAGTCTTGATTAAGTATCTTACTCAGAATAGTTAGGCGTGACAGGTTGAGTGTGATTGGGGGCACGCAGTACGGAGATTAATAACATTCCTGGAGGATAGGTCCTGATGAAAACAATAGCTAAAACCACGATCCTATTGCTGGCGGCTGCGCTTGCAGGTTGCGGTGCGAAAGACGCGGAGATCAGTTATGCAGCCAATGTGCAGCCGATCTTGAAGGAATTTTGCCTGGAGTGCCATAGCGAGGGTGGTCCCGGATATGAAAAGTCCGGCTTGTTGATGACCAGCCATGCGGCGCTGATGAAAGGGACCAAATTTGGGCCGATCATTGAGCCTGGCAACAGCATCTCGAGCACGCTGGTCCGTCTGATCGAAGGGCGCGCCGACCCGTCGCTGAAGATGCCGCACGGGGACAAGAGCCTGTCGCAGGCGCAAATCGATACGATCAAGCGCTGGATCGACCAGGGCGCGAAAAACAATTGATCCTGACGCAGTGAATAAAAATACCGGCCTCGGCCGGTATTTTTTTATGCGCGTCAGGAGCGAGCGGGTGGAGTCAACGGAAACATCTTGTCCGGATTGAGGATGTCGTTCGGATCAAACACCTGTTTGATCTGGCGCATCAGTTCCAGGCTCCCAGCATCGAGTTCCCAGCCGACGAAATTCTGTTTCTCCATCCCCACGCCGTGTTCGCCGGACAAGGTGCCGTGGAGCTTCAGCACCAGATCGAATACCGCGCTCAGGCAATGTTCCGCCTGCCGCATTTGCGCGGGATCTTCCGGATCGACCAGCAGGTTGACGTGGATGTTGCCGTTGCCAGCATGACCGAAGTTGACGATGGTGATGCCGTGTTGCTCCGCCAGGACTGCGAGTCCCTCGATCAGGTCGGCCATGCGCGAGACCGGCACCACCACGTCTTCGTTGATCTTCTTGGGGGCGATGTTGCGCAAGGCGGGCGAGAGCGCCTTGCGCGTGGCCCACAGCGCAGCGGCTTCTTCCGCGGTGCGCGCGACCGCAAACGACAGAAGTCCGTCCCCTTGGGCCGCGTGCGTCACTGAAGCGATCGCCGCCTCCATGGCCGCGGCCGGGCCGTCGACCTCGATCATCAGCATGGCGCCGGCCTGCTCCGGCAGGCTCGATTTCGAGTAGCCGCGGATCATGTCGATCGCCTTGCCGTCGATGAATTCCAGCGCGCAGGGGGTGATGGGTTGGGCCATGATGCGCGAGACCGCCCGGGCGGCGTCACGCATGTCGTGATAGACCGCTTGCATGGTTTGTTTGCATTCCGGCAACGGCGTGAGCTTGAGCGTGGCCTCGGTGATGACCGCCAGCGTGCCCTCCGAGCCGATGATCAGGCGGGTGAGGTCGTAGCCCACCACGCCCTTGGTCGTATAGACGCCGGTCTTGATCAGCCGCCCGGTGCCGGTGACGGCGCTCAAGCCGAGCACGTTGTCGCGCGTAGTGCCGTATTTTACCGCGCGCGGTCCGGCGGAATTGTAGGCGAGGTTCCCGCCGACCGTGCAGAACGCGGCGCTGGTCGGATCGGGCGGCCAGAAAAAGCCTTGCTCAGCCGCCGCCTCTTGGACCTGCTGATTGGTGACACCGGGCTGGACGACCATCGCGCGATTGTCCGGGTCCACCGACAGGATCTTGTTCATGCGCTCGAGTGAGAGCACCACGCCGCCGCGCACCGGCACGGTGGCCCCGGTGGTGCCGGTGCCGCGGCCGCGGGGGATGAGCGGGATGCGGTGGGCGTTGCAAAGCTCCACCAGTTTGATGACTTGTGTGGTATCGGTGGCGAAGGCCACGGCCTGCGGCAAGTGGTGGCGACGGCTATTGTCGTAGCCGTATGGCCAGCAGTCGGCGGGTTCCAGCAGCCGCTGCGCTGCCGGCAGGAGCTGGCAAAAGGCGCTGATGAAGGTCGCCGGCAGTGGGGTGTTTGATAGGGCCATGGGCGAGTCGTGCGGATCGGGTGATGACGGCGCGCGCGCCGTCATCCGGTCATTGTTGGGTTTCCGTCGTCTCTTCCAGAGGCTCGACGATCAGCGGCTGGGGTTTGGTCATGATCTCGTCGATCTTCTCCAGGATCATGCTGTTCTCCTCCTGATGCAGTCTGGGATCGAGTTCCTTCTCCTCGGTCGTGATGACCTCGCCGGATGGCGAGATGTATTCGAAGGCGCGCACGACGCGATCAACGTTTTTGACCTGGCTTACCGCGCGGCTGGCGCGTTCGGCCTCTTCTTCCGTGACCAAACCCAGCAGATAGACGGTGGCGTTCTCCGTGACCACCTTGATCTTGGTGGGGTCCACATCGGTGTTGCGCAGGATGTGGGCCTTGACAGTGGCGGTCATCAAGGAGTCGCGACTGCGCGAGGCGAGATCGCTGTTAGGGCCGACGATGATTTCGTTGTGGATGGTGTTGATCGAGGCGTCGCTGTCGCGCACCATTTCTTCGACCTTCGCCCGGACTTCCGGCGAGGGGGCCTCGCCGGTGATCAGGACCAGGCCGTTATAGCTGACGATGTTCACATGCACACTGGTGCCGATGTACGGATCGGAATAGATGGCGTCGTTGGCCTTCATTTCGATGGCCTTGTCGCGCAGGATCGCCTCGGCGCTGCGGCGGTCGCCGGAGATCATGGCGCCCGTGGCGGCGGTGGCGACCACGGCGGGGGCGCATCCTTGGATGAGCGCGGTGGCCAGCAGCAAGCTGATCAGAACGGTTGGAACACGCATCGCTTCCCCTCCTGAAATAAATCGGCGAATGCAGATAAAGATCCCCGTATTATGCCTCAAACGCATTTTTTATCCATTGCAAATTATCCGCCCCGGCTTGGGTTGTAATCCCGATGACATCGAACCGGCAGGGCGCGCACTGGTGGCGGGGATGGGCCTGCAGGAAGTGCGCGGACGCGGCCACCAGCCGTTGCTGCTTGCGATGATCGACGCTTTCCACCGCGCTGCCAAAGCCATGGGGGCGGCGGCTCCTGACTTCGACAAACACCAGCGTGTGATGTTCCTGCATGATGAGGTCGATTTCACCGCGCCGGCAGTGATAGTTGCGCTCGAGCAAGGTAAGGCCCTGGCGCAGCAGAAAGCTCAAGGCCGCATCCTCGGCGAGCGATCCGGCGGCGCGGCTGTGGGGTGGTCGGTCCATGAACGGGTGCGTATCAATAGGGGAGCAGCTGCGGCTGGCCGCCCTTGAATTGCGCCCAGCGCACTTGGCGATTCAGGCGGCGCTGCTCGTCGAGTTGCAGGATGCCGGTTTCGCCGTGATGCGTGAGAGTGTCGGGTTGGGTGCTCAGCGGTCCGGCGAGGGCCATCGCGTCGATACCTAAAGCGATGAGGCGCACATATTTTTCATCGCGTGCCGCCCATGCTTGTTGCATGGACTGGAACAGCTCCTGGTCCACGGGCTCGAGCACCCACGGGATGTCACCGAACATCATGCCGTTCATGTCCTGGTCCTTTTGGGTGCTCGGCAGGCCGGTGTAGATGTGGGAGGTGCTGTAGACCGGCAGTTCGCCGGCGTAATGGAATTTCAGTTGCGGGCGCAGCAGGCGCGCCTGGGCGGGCTGGGCGGCGACGAAAATGAAATCCACGTCCTGGCGGCGGCGCGGGGTGAACTTGAGCTGCATGCTCAGCACATCCTGCAGCGCGCGATGGCGCTGGTCGCTCAGATCCAGTTCGAGCGCCTCGCGGATCGGCTGCGAGAAATCCGCGCCGGCCGGATCGTACAAACGCAGGCTTGCGACCATGCCTCCCGCCGCCTGGAGCCGTTCGCTGAAGGCGCTGCTGATGCGCTGCCCCCAGGCATTGTTCGGCGCGAGCACGACGGCGCGCTGATGGCCGTCGGCGATGGCGCGCTCCGCGGCTTGTTCGGCTTCGTGCTCGGGCGACAAGCCGAGCTGATAAAGACGCGCCTCGTCGCTCGTCTCGGCGCTGTAATTGAGCGCCAGCACGGGTACCGACAGGTCGTCTTCCTTGGCGAGGAGCGCGACGGATTCCTTGGTCAGCGGGCCGATGACGAACCGGGCGCCTTCCGCCGTCGCAGTCTGGTAGAGTTCGACGATGCGGCTGTCATCGCTTGCGTCATAGAAGCGCAGCTCGACATCGTAGTGCGGTTTGACGCGCTGGTAATACTCGGACATCAAACCGTCGCGCACGGCCTCCGCGGAGGCCGCATGCGGTCCCTTGAGCGGGAGCAGCACGGCGATCTTGGCCGGCGGCGCGACCGTCGGGATGCCGGAGCGCGATTCGCTCAAGCTCGGCGCGGCCTCGCGGTCATTGCGCCGCATCCAGTCGCTCAGCTGGCTGCTCAACTGCTGAATGTGCGCCGCGTGCGGTTGGGCCGGGAGTGTCTTCGCGGCCGGGGTGCCCGTGACGGATGCGATCAACTGCTCGATGCGGCGCAGATTCGCTTCGCGCTCGGCGCCGGTGAGATAGGCGTCGAGGCTGAGCCGCGACCAGGCCTCATCCGGCGCCTTGCCCTGCATGGCGAAGGCCTCGGCTTGTATCTGATGATAACGCTGGGCGTCCTGCGCATTTTCCATGCGCGCAGAACCCAGCAGCGTGAGCTCTTCGAGCGCTATATCGGGGGACTTGGCGGTGAGCGCGATGCCTCCGAGCATCAGATGCTTTTCGATCCGCTGGCCGCTCGTCAGCCGGTCATCGTCGAGACCTGCTAAGATATTGCGCGCCTGTTCCAGGTAATTGTCCTGGATGAGGATCGCGGCGGCTTGAAGCAGATACTGGTTGCTCTTCGGCGGTTGCGATTGCCGGGCCAGTTGAAAATAAGGCAGTGCCTTGGATTGGGTGGCCGGCGGCACGGGCGGGAGGTCACGCAGGCTGGCCGCCGGTTCATTCGGTTGCTGCGCGGCGCAGCCAAACAGGGCGCCGCCGAAGCTCAGCGTCAATACCAGTGAAAAACGGATCAGAGTCATGCGGTGTCAATCTATGAAAAATAGATCTATCAGTATCTTGGTGAGGGTGCGCCGTGTCAATTGAAGCGGGCACATTATATGTTGTCGCCACGCCGCTCGGTAATCTGGGTGATATTACCCAGCGCGCCTTGGAGGTGCTGGCAGGCGTGGATTGCATCGCCGCCGAGGATACGCGGCACAGCGGCAAGCTGCTGCGGCATTTCGCCATCAATACGCGCTGCATTGCGCTGCACGAACATAACGAACGCCAGACCGCCGGCACGTTGATCGAATGGCTGCGTCAAGGCAAGTCGCTTGCGCTGATCTCCGATGCCGGCACGCCACTGATCAGCGATCCGGGTTTTTTCCTGGTGCGCGAGGTGCGCAACGCGGGATTCAAGGTCGTGCCTATCCCCGGCGCCTCGGCCTTGATCGCAGCCCTGTCCGTAGCGGGGTTGCCGTCCGATCGCTTCGTCTTCGAGGGCTTCCTGCCCGCCAAGCCATCGGCACGGCGCAAGGCGCTCGAGGCGTTGTGCCAGGAAAGCCGCACGCTGATCTTCTATGAGTCTCCCCATCGCATCCTCGAATGCCTGCAAGATCTGGCCGAGATCTTCGGCGCGCAGCGCCAAGCCGTGGTGGAGCGCGAGCTGACCAAGACCTTCGAGACCATCCGCAGCGCCCCCCTTGGTGAACTGTTGGAGTGGATGATGGGTGACGAAAATCAGCGCAAGGGCGAATTTGTCGTGTTGGTGCACGGCGCCGAGCCGCACGCGGGAGCGCAAGAACATGGTGTTGATCCCGAACAGGTGTTGCGCATCCTGCTGGCGGAATTGCCGGTGAAACAGGCCGCCGCCCTGGCGGCGAAGATCTGTGGCGTGAAGAAAAATGAGATGTACACGCGGGCACTCGCGATCAGGGGAGATGCTTAAGAGCGGTTGCAGGGTGTGGTATACTTCGCGCCGAGAGTTGGCCAGACAGTCGCTGCACCTTCGGGTGTGGAGGAAAGTCCGGGCTCCACAGGGCAGGGTGCCAGGTAACGCCTGGGAGGCGCAAGCCTACGGAAAGTGCAACAGAAAGTATACCGCCTAAGTCCGCGAGGACCGGTAAGGGTGAAATGGTGCGGTAAGAGCGCACCGCGTCGGTGGCAACATTCGGCGGCGATGGAAAACCCCACCCGGAGCAAGACCAAATAGGGGAACATTGGCGCGGCCCGCGCTGTTCCCGGGTAGGTTGCTTGAGGTATGCGGTGACGCATATCCCAGATGAATGGCTGTCCAACGACAGAACCCGGCTTATCGGCCGACTCTCACTTTTCTCTCTAAATCTCTCCCACTTTGTCCCCCACCCGCGGATAACAGCCGGCCCCGGCATGTCCGCTCCTAATAACTTACTTTAACTTGCCTGGTTACAGGACTGATTTTTTACGTAAAAACTCGGCGCGATTTTTCATGCCCGCACCGCTCCTAAGTCACTGTTGTATAAGCAAGAATTTGTCAAATTCACCTTGACAGGTGGTTCCCTCGAACCTATAGTGTCACAAAGTGGGGCGATGTGGTGAAAAATGGAAAATAAAGGAGCTCGATTCACTTGTTTCGCGGGGTTAACGCTCTAAACCTGGACCCCAAGGGCCGGATGACCATGCCGACCCGTTATCGGGATCAACTCCAGGAGATGTGTTCAGGACAGGTGGTGGTGACGGTAGACCGTGACCACTGCCTGTTGCTGTATCCGCTGTGCGAGTGGGAAGAGATCGAGCGCAAGCTGGTGCGTCTCCCCAGCTTGAACAAGCAGGCGCGCCGCCTGCAGCGCCTGTTGATCGGGCATGCGACCGAGTGCGAACTCGACGGCAATGGCCGCATCCTGCTGCCGCCGCTGTTGCGGGAGTTCGCGGGGATCGACAAGCACGTCGTCATGATCGGCCAGGGCAACAAGTTCGAGATCTGGAACGACAGCGCGTGGAACGCCATGCGCGATGCGTGGTTGCAGGAAGATGCCGAAGGCGAGGAAGGGCTGAATGAGGACTGGGGGAGTTTGTCGCTCTGATGAACGACCAGACTCACCGCTCGGTGCTGCTGGATGAGGCGATCGCCGCACTGAGCATCCGGGCCGACGGCATCTATGTGGACGGCACCTTCGGGCGCGGCGGCCACAGCGCGGAGATCTTGCAGCGCCTCGGCGAACGCGGCCGCCTGCTGGCGTTCGACAAGGACCCGGCGGCGATCGCTGCCGCGCAACAATTTGCAAGTGACAAACGCTTTTCAATCGTAGCGGGAAGCTTTGCAGGGATGCGTGAAGAAATACAACAAAGAGGCTGGATGGGAAAGGTGAACGGGGTCTTGCTGGATTTGGGCGTTTCCTCGCCGCAGCTCGATGATGCGGCGCGCGGCTTCAGTTTCCGTCAGGACGGCCCGCTCGACATGCGCATGGACCCCGAAGCCTCGATGAGCGCCGCGGATTGGCTGGCGCGGGTCGATGAGGACGAGCTCGCTGACGTGCTCAAGGAATACGGAGAAGAGCGTTATGCGCGCCGGATCGCCCGCGCCATCGTCGAGGCGCGCCAAGCCAAGCCGATCACCACCACGCTGCAGCTGGCCGACCTGATCCGCCAGGCCAGCCCCACGCATGAGAAACGCATCCATCCGGCCACCCGCAGTTTCCAGGCGATTCGCATCTTCATCAATCGCGAGCTGGAGGATCTGCGGCTTTGCCTGGATCAGATGTTGGAGGTGCTCGCGATCGGCGGGCGTTTGGTAGTGATCAGTTTTCATTCGTTGGAAGACCGCATCGTGAAGCACTACATGCGCGATCAGGCCAAGGGTGCGGAATTGCCGCGCGGCCTGCCGGTGATGCAGTCGCAGATCCGCCAGCCGATGCGGCTGGTGGGCAAGGCGGTGTACGCCAACGAAGCGGAAGTGGCGGCCAATCCGCGGGCGCGTAGCGCCGTGATGCGGGTGGCCGAGCGGGTGTCATGAGCGCGCGCCTGGTGATGATGTTCTTGATCCTGGTGGTGTTTGGTTCGGCGGTGGGCGCGGTGTACGTCAAGCATCAGTCGCGCAAGCTGTTCGTCGAGTTGCAGGGCTTGCAGGCCGAGCGCGATCGCCTGGACGTGGAGTGGGCGCGGCTGCAGATCGAGCAGAGCACTTGGGCGACGCACGTGCGAGTGGAGAATCTGGCGCGCACGCGGCTCGACATGGCGCTGCCCAACAACCAAGAGGTAGTGATCGTCCGGCCATGATCGAAGAGAAGAGTCTCGTCATCGATCCGCGGCGCCAGCGCGTCGCCTTGGTCTGCATCGGCGCGGTGATGGCGCTGCTGCTGGCGCGCACGGCCTATCTGCATCTGATCGAAAAGGATTTCCTGCAAGGCCAGGGCGATGCGCGGCATCAGCGCACGGTCGAGGTGCCGGCCCATCGCGGCATGATCCTCGACCGCGAGGGCGAGCCGATGGCGGCCAGCGCGCCGGTCGATTCGGTGTGGGCCAACCCGGAGGAGCTGCTCACCGCCCGGGCGCAGTGGCCGCAGCTCGATAGATTGCTCGGGGTGAACGTGGCGCGGGCACTGGCCGGGCGCGAGACGCGTGAGTTTATTTATCTGCGCCGCCACATCGATCCCGCGCTGGCCGAGCAGGTGCTAGCCTTGGGCGTGCCCGGCGTGGCCTTGCAGCGCGAATACCGGCGCTTTTATCCGCTGGGCGAAGTGGGCTCGCACATCGTCGGTTTCACCGATGTCGATAACGCCGGGCAGGAAGGCGCGGAGCTGGCCTTCGATGAGACGCTGCGCGGCGCGCCGGGCCAGCGCCGCGTCATCCGCGATCGCCTGGGCCGCGTGGTGGAGGATGTGGAATATGTGCGCCAGCCCAAGCCGGGCGGCAGTCAGCGGCTGAGCATCGATCGGCGCGTGCAGTACCTCGCCTACCGCGAGTTGAAGGCGGCGGTGCAGCGTAATCGGGCGCGTGCCGGTTCGGTGGTGGTGATGGATGTGGAGAGCGGAGAGGTTCTCGCGCTGGTCAATCAGCCGTCGTTCAACCCGAACAACCGCGACGAGCTGCGCAGCGATCACTACCGCAACCGCGCGCTGACCGACATCTTCGAGCCCGGCTCCACCGTCAAGCCGTTTACCGTGGCCGCGGCGCTGGACTCCCATGCCGTTTCCGGCGGCGTGGTGATCAACACCCATCCGGGCTTCATGCGCGTGGCGGGCAGAACGGTGAAGGATCTCCACGATTACGGGCTGGTGGATTTGACGACGCTGATCAAGAAATCGAGCAACGTCGGCTCGGCCAAGCTCTCGCTGCAGACCGAGCCGGAGGCGCTGTGGAATGTCTTCGCCGGCCTGGGCTTCGGCGGCGCGCCGAGCAGCGGCTTCCCCGGCGAGACCACTGGCCAGCTGCCGCATTTCAGCGGCTGGCGCGACGTTCACCGCGTTACGCTGTCATATGGATATGGCCTGTCGGTGACGCCCCTGCAGCTGGCGCAGGCCTACGCCATCCTGGCCAACGGCGGCCGGCGGCTCGCGCCGACCTTCGTGCCGCGGCAGTTGGGCGAGTCGGCTGTGGGTGATCAGGTGATTTCCGCCATGACCGCCACGCGGGTGCGCGCCATGATGGAGTCGGTGGTCAAGGAAGGCGGCACGGCGGTGCAGGCGGCGATCCCGGGTTATCGCGTGGCGGGCAAGACCGGTACGGTACGCAAGGCCGGCGCAGGCGGCTATATCGAGGACCAGTATCTGTCGGTGTTCGCCGGCCTGGCCCCGGCGAGCAACCCGCGCCTGGCCATGGTGGTGATGATCGATGAGCCGCGCGGTGAGGAATATTACGGCGGCGCGGTGGCCGCGCCGGTGTTCGCGAGCGTGATGGCCGGGGCGCTGCGCCTCTTGGACATCGCGCCGGATGATGTGTCAACCAAGGGTGTTCAGTTAGCCATGGCGGGGGAGCATCGCCGATGATGCCAGCAATCAAATTGTCGGAGTCCTGGATGTTGAGTGAGCTGCTTGTCGATATCGCAAAGATCGCACGCGGCGTGGATCGCGAGATCGGCGGCCTGAGCGTGGACGCCGCGCGTTTGCGCCCCGGCGAGCTGTTTCTGGCCTGCGCCGGGGTGAAACGCCATGGGCGCGATTTCATCGATCAGGCCATCGCCAACGGCGCCGCCGCGGTGCTGTGCGAGGTCGAGGATCCGGAGAAGCACGGCATCATGCGGCTCGAAGGGACCGTGCCCGTGATGCTGGTGCACGATCTCAAGCGCCGGATCGGCCATATCGCCGACCGCTTCTATGGCCAGCCGTCCAAATACATGACCGTGATCGGCGTGACCGGCACCAACGGCAAGACCTCGACCAGCCAGTTCATCGCCCAGGCGCTCAACCAAGATACGCCGTGCGGCGTGATCGGCACGCTCGGCTATGGACTCTACGGCAAGCTCGACCAAGGCGAACACACCACGCCCAACGCAATCCGCATGCATGAGCTGCTGGCGGCGATGCGCGTGAAGGGGGCCCGCTCGGTGGTGATGGAGGTCTCCTCGCATGGGCTGGATCAAGGGCGCGTCAATGGCGTGAATTTCAATACTGCGGTGTTCACCAATCTGAGCCGCGATCACCTCGATTATCACGGCGATATGGGCCGCTACGGCGCGGCCAAGCGCCGGCTGTTCGATATGCCCGGGCTGCGCCACGCCGTGATCAACGCCGACGACGCCTTCGGCCGCGCCTTGATCCACAGCTATCGCGGCCACCTCGATCTGACCGCCTACAGCCTGCAACTGAAGACCGGCGCGCACGGCGTACCGATGCTCGCCTGCGAGGATCTGGTCCTGAGCGATGCCGGCTTGTCGATGACCGTCGTGACCAACGCTGAACGCGCCGTGCTGCGCAGCCCCTTGCTCGGCCGATTCAACGCCTCGAACCTGCTGGCGGCACTCGGCGTGTTGCTCAAGCTGGGTATGCCGCTGGCCGAGGCGGTCGAGCGCATCGCCGCATGCAAGCCGGTCGATGGCCGGATGCAGTGCTACGGCGGTGGCGAGCTGCCGCTGGTGGTGGTCGATTATGCGCACACCCCGGATGCGCTCGAGCAGGTCCTGCTGGCGTTGCAAGAGCATTGCGCGGGACAGCTGTGGTGCGTGTTCGGCTGCGGCGGCGACCGCGACAAGGGCAAGCGTCCGCTGATGGGTCGCGTGGCCCAGGCCTGCGCCGATCGCATCATCGTGACCGACGACAATCCGCGCAGCGAAGACGGTGATGCCATCATCAACGACATCCTTGCCGAAGCCGAATTCGACGAAAACATCGATGTGATCCGCGACCGCGGCCAGGCGATCGCGCACGCCGTCGCGCAGGCGCAGCCGGGCGACATCGTGCTGGTGGCCGGCAAGGGGCATGAGGACTATCAGGTCATCGGCGAGCTGCGGTTGCCGTTCAGCGACAGCGCGGCGGTGGAGATGAATCTCGCGTTACGTCAGGAAGGTGCCCAGCAGTGAGTACACCCATGACCATGTCGCTCGAACAAGCCGCCCGCGCGGTCAGCGGACGTTGCATCGGCGCGAACGTGAGCTTCGAGCGCGTCAGCACCGACGGCCGCAAGTCCTGCGCCGGCGCCTTGTTCATCGCGCTGGCGGGCCCGCGCTTCGACGCCCACGATTTCATCGACCAGGCCAAGGCGCGGGGCGCGGTGGCGGTGATGGTCTCGCGCACCGTGGCCACCGATCTGCCGCAGCTTTTGGTCGAGGATACCCGCTTGGCGCTGGGCCGACTGGCGGCCTTCTGGCGCGATCAGCTCGACGTGCGCGTCGCGGGCGTGACCGGCAGCAACGGCAAGACCACCACCAAGGAAATGATCGCCGCGATCCTGCGCCAGGCCGGTCCGGTGCTGGCCACCGAAGGCAATCTGAACAACGACATCGGCATGCCGCTGACGCTGCTGCGCCTGCAGCCGGAACACCGCTATGCGGTGATCGAGATGGGTGCGAATCATTGCGGCGAGATCGCGTACATGACCAAGATCGCGCGCCCCGATGTGGCGGTGATCACCAACGCCGGGCCGGCGCACCTGGAAGGCTTCGGCGGACTCGATGGGGTTGCGCGCGGCAAGGGCGAGATCTACCAGGGGCTCGGTCCGAACGGGATCGCGGTGATCAATGCCGACGATGTCTATGCCGGTTATTGGCGCGGGATCGCCAAGCAATACAATCAGCTCACGTTTGGGTTCAGCGCGCAGGCGGACGTGCATGCGGAATTTCGCGGCGATGCCTTCGGCAGCGAGCTGAGCATCCGCCACGCTCGCGGCGAGTTCGGCGTACGGCTGGAACTGCCGGGGCGGCACAACGCGGCCAATGCCCTGGCTGCCGCCACGGTGGCGCTGGCGCTGGGGATCGCCCCGGCGCAGATCGCCAGCGGCCTGCACTCGATGCACGGCGTGCGCGGGCGTCTGCAGCGGCGCGCCGCGTTCAATGGCGCCGCGCTGATCGATGACACCTATAACGCCAATCCCTCCTCGCTCGCCGCGGCGCTGAAGGTGCTCGCCGCCTGCCCGGGCGAGAAATACCTGGCGCTGGGCGACATGGGTGAGCTGGGCGCGCAGACCGAGCAACTCCACGCCGAGGCCGGTCAGCTGGCCAGAGAGCTGGGCGTCGACCGGCTCTACGCGGTCGGTCCGCTGAGCCGCCACGCGGCTGAGCGGTTCGGCGCGCAGGCGCGTCACTTTGCGCAGCAAGATGAATTGATCGCGGCTTTGCGCCAGGATCTGCACGCCGGCGTGACGCTGCTGGTAAAGGGCTCGCGTTCGGCGCGGATGGAACATGTGGTTGAGGCTCTTGCCGCCCGGGAGGCGAACTGATGTTGCTGTATCTGACCGAATATCTGGCCCAGTTTCATTCCGGCTTCAACGTCTTTCAGTACCTCACGCTGCGCACCATCCTCGGGGTGCTGACCGCCTTGGCGATCTCGTTGCTGATCGGCCCGGCGATGATCCGCAAGCTCAACTTGTCGCAGAAGGCGGGTCAGCCGATCCGCGCCGATGGCCCGCAATCGCATTTCAGCAAGGCCGGCACGCCGACGATGGGCGGGGCGCTGATCCTGGTGGCCATCGGCATCAGCACCCTGCTGTGGTCGGATCTGGGCAACCGCTATGTGTGGATCGTGCTGGCGGTGACGGCGATCTTCGGCGCCATCGGCTGGGTGGACGATTACAAGAAGCTCATCAAGAAGGACTCGCGCGGCCTGATCGCCCGCTACAAATACTTCTGGCAATCGGTCGGCGCCCTGGGCGCGGGTCTGGTGCTGTATTACACCGCGCAGACGCCGCTCGAAACCACCCTGATCATCCCGGTGTTCAAGGACGTCGCCTTCGAGCTCGGCGTGGTGGCCTTCGTGCTGTTGACCTATTTCGTGATCGTCGGGTCGAGCAACGCCGTCAACCTCACCGACGGCCTCGATGGTCTGGCGATCATGCCCACGGTGATGGTGGCGGGCGCCCTCGGCGTGTTCGCCTATGTCACGGGCCACGTGAAATTCGCCAGCTATCTCGCCATCCCGTACATCCCGGGCGCGGGCGAGGTGGCGGTGTTCTGCGGCGCGATGGTCGGCGCCGGTCTCGGTTTTCTCTGGTTCAACACCTACCCCGCGCAGGTGTTCATGGGCGACATCGGCGCGCTGGCCCTGGGCGCGGCCCTGGGCGTGGTGGCGGTGATCGTGCGCCAGGAGCTGGTGCTGTTCGTGATGGGCGGGGTGTTCGTGATGGAGACGGTCTCGGTGATCCTGCAGGTGGCGAGCTTCAAGCTCACCGGCAAGCGCATCTTCCGCATGGCCCCGCTGCATCACCATTTTGAACTCAAGGGCTGGCCGGAGCCGCGCGTGATCGTGCGCTTCTGGATCATCACCGTCATCCTGGTGCTGATCGGCCTGGCGACGCTGAAGATTCGCTAACGGAGACGAATGTGACGCAACCACTCGATCCACACACTGCACACCCGCGCACCCTGGTCGTTGGCCTGGGCAAGACCGGTGTGTCGTGCGCGCGCTTCCTGGCGCGCCGTGGCGAGACCGTGGCCGTGACCGACAGCCGTCTCGATCCGCCGGGACTGGTGCAGTTGCGCGAAGAGCTGCCGGATGTGCCGGTATTCGTTGGCGGCTTCGATGAAGCGGCGTTCCGCGCCGCCGAGCGTTTGGTGGTGAGCCCCGGCGTGGCCCTGAGCCATCCGCTGATCCGCGCGGCGATGGAGCGCGGGGTCGAGGTCGTCGGCGACATCACCTTGTTCGCCGATCTTGCCGATGCGCCGGTTGCCGCCATCACGGGTTCGAACGGCAAGAGCACCGTCACCACGGTGCTCGGCGAGATGGCCAAGCGCAGCGGCCTGGACGTGCGCGTCGGCGGCAACATCGGCATCCCGGCGCTGGACCTGCTGCAAGAGTCCGCGCCCGATCTCTATGTGCTGGAGCTCTCGAGCTTCCAGCTGGAGACGGTCGCGCATCTGAACGCCAAGGTCGCGGTGATCCTCAACATCTCCCCCGATCACATGGACCGCTACGACTCACTGGAGGATTACGCCGCCGCCAAGCGCGCGATCTACAACGGCAACGGCGTGATGGTGCTCAATGACGACGACGCGGTGGTCGCTGCGATGGCCGAGCCCGGCCGCGAGATCCTGCATTTCACTCTGCACGAACCCGGTGCCGGCGTATTTGGTCTGCGTGAAAAAGACGGCATCGCGTATTTCGCGCACGGCGCACAGTTGCTGATGAAGGTCAACGAGATGCGCATGGTGGGGCGGCACAACGCCGCCAATGCCCTGGCGGCGCTGGCTATGGGCAGCGCGCTGGGATTGAGGATGGAGGCGATGCTGCAAACCCTGCGCGAGTTCCCGGGACTGCCGCACCGGTGCCAGCACGTGGCCACCATCGATGGCGTGGGCTGGTACAACGATTCCAAGGGCACCAATGTCGGCGCTGCCGAGGCGGCGATTGCCGGCATGCCCGGACGCCTGGTGCTGATCGCCGGCGGTGATGGCAAGGGTGCGGACTTCGCGCCGCTGGCACAGGCCGCCGCAGGCAAGGTGCGGGCCGTGGTGTTGGTCGGTCGTGACGCGCCGATCATCGAACAGGCGATGCACGGCAAAGTGCCGTGTCATCGCGCCTCAGACATGGCCCAAGCCGTGGCGCTGGCGCGCGAACTCGCGCAGCCCGGCGACAACGTGCTGCTGTCACCGGCCTGCGCGAGCTTCGACATGTTCAAGGGCTTCGAGCATCGGGGCGAGGTATTCGTCTCCCTGGTGCGGGGGTTGGTCTCATGAGCATGGCTATCGCCAAGCCCCGCATCCCGACGAGCGCCAGACCGCGCAGCGACATCTTCGTCGATTACTCGCTGCTCGCGCCGGTGCTGGCCTTGGCGCTGCTGGGACTGATCATGGTCTGTTCGGCCTCGATCACCATCGCCGACCGCGAGCTGAGCTCGCCCTTCTATTATCTGTATCGCCAGGCGCTTTACATCGGCATCGGCGTGGCGGCGGCGATCGGCGCGGCGATGATCTCGCTGGAGCATTGGGAGCGCTTCAGCCCGATGCTGCTGCTCGTCGGCATCCTGATGTTGCTCTTGGTGCTGGTCATCGGCCGCGAGGTCAACGGCAGCCAGCGCTGGCTGATGCTCGGGCCGGTGAATCTGCAACCCTCGGAGCTGGTGAAGTTGTTCGTGATCCTCTACATCTCGGGCTATCTGGTGCGCCGCGGTGCGGAGGTGCGCAGCACGATGAAGGGCTTCCTCAAACCCATGGGCGTGCTCGCGCTGATCGGCCTGTTGTTGCTGCTGGAGCCCGACTTCGGCGCCACGGCCGTGATGACCGCCACCGCCTTGACGCTGATGTTCCTGGCTGGCGTGCCGCTCAAGCGCTTCGCGGCGTTGATCGGCATGGTGTTGCTGGCCTTCGTGGTGCTGATGCTCGCCGCGCCCTATCGCGTGCAGCGCCTGACCGTCTTCCTCGATCCCTGGGCCGATCCGTTCAACAGCGGCTTCCAGCTTACCCAGGCGCTGATCGCCTTCGGCCGCGGCGAGTGGTTTGGCGTCGGCCTGGGCAGCAGCATCCAGAAGTTGTTCTACCTGCCGGAGGCGCACACCGACTTTCTGTTCGCGGTGCTCGCCGAGGAGCTGGGCCTGATCGGCGCGATCGCCGTGATCCTGCTGTTTGGCTGGATCATCTGGCGCGCCTTCACCATCGGCCGGCTGGCCGCGGAGAAGGGCATGCATTTCGCCAGCTTCCTCGCCTTCGGACTGGGGACCTGGATCGCGCTTCAGGCCTTTATCAACATCGGCGTGAACATGGGCGTGTTGCCGACCAAGGGGTTGACCTTGCCCTTGATGAGTTACGGTGGCAGCAGCATCGTGGTGATGGCGGTGGCCGTCGGCTTGCTGCTGCGCATCTATCATGATGTCGGCGTGCGCGATGGCCTCGAGCCACGGCGGAGGGCGCGGGCATGAGCGGCGCGGCGATGAAGGGACCGATCTTGATCATGGCCGGTGGCACCGGCGGACACGTCTTCCCGGCCTTGGCCGTGGCCGAAAGCCTGCGCCAGCGAAACATCGAAGTGCGCTGGCTCGGTGCCCCGCAAGGGATGGAGGCCGACATCGTGCCCAAGGCGGGGTTCCCGATCGATTACGTGACGATCTCCGGTCTGCGCGGCAAGGGTGTGCTCAGTTGGCTCACCGCGCCGTTCAAGCTGCTGGTCGCGATGTGGCAGTCCATGCGTCTGATCCGCCGGATCAAGCCCGCGGCGGTGCTCGGCATGGGCGGTTTCGTCACCGGTCCGGCCGGGGTGATGGCCGTGCTGCTGGGCCGTCCCTTGGTAATCCACGAACAAAACGCCATCGCCGGCATGACCAACCGCCTGCTCGCGCGCATCGCCACCCGCGTGCTGGCCGCCTTCCCCGGCGCCTTCAAATCCGCCACCGTGACCGGTAATCCCGTGCGCACGCAGATCGCCGCGCTGCCGGCCCCGGCGCAACGCCTGCGGGATCACGCGGGCGAGCCGCTGCACCTGTTGGTGCTGGGCGGCAGCCTGGGCGCACAGGCGCTCAACAGTACCGTGCCGCACGCCTTGGCGCTGATTCCGGAAAAACAGCGGCCGTGGGTGTGGCATCAGGCGGGCCGTCGTCACATCGAGGCCGCGCAGGCCGAATATCGCAGTGCCGGCATCACCGGCCAAGTGGTGCCTTTCATCGAAGAGATGGCCGAGGCCTACGCCTGGGCTGACATCGTGCTCTGCCGCGCCGGTGCGCTCACCGTCTCCGAACTGGCGGCGGCCGGGGTCGGCGCGATCCTGGTGCCGTACCCGCATGCGGTGGACGATCATCAAACCAGCAACGCGCATTTTCTGGTCGACCAGGGTGCGGCGGTGCTGATCCAACAAACTGCATTGAACGCGCACGCCTTGGCCGCGCTGCTCCTGGAACTGGCGTCCTCGCGCACAAAGATCGTGGCGATGGCCGAGGCGGCGCGCGCGCTTGCCAAGCCCGAGGCGACGGCGGAAGTGGTGCGACATTGTCTGGAGGTGGCCCATGGCTAATCCTGTCGCGTACGGCATGGGCCGGGTGCGGAAGATCCACTTCGTCGGCATCGGTGGCGCCGGCATGGGCGGCATCGCCGAGGTCTTGCTCAACCTGGGTTATCAAGTCTCGGGTTCGGACATCCAGGAAAGCGCCATGACTCAGCGCCTGCGCACCCGCGGGGCCGAGGTGAACATCGGGCACGATGCCGCGCGCATCGACGGCTGTGATGTCGTGGTGATCTCCAGTGCGGTCACCGTGAGCAATCCGGAGGTCAAGCGCGCTTATGAACTGCGCATCCCGGTGGTGCCGCGCGCCGAGATGCTCGCCGAGCTGATGCGCTTCCGCCACGGCATCGCCATCGCCGGCACACACGGCAAGACCACCACCACGAGCCTGATCGCCAGCCTCTTGGCCGAAGGTGAGCTCGATCCCACCTTCGTGATCGGCGGCAAACTGAACAGCGCGGGCACGCACGCGCGGCTCGGCAGCGGTCATTATCTGGTCGCCGAGGCCGATGAAAGCGATGCCTCGTTCCTGCACCTGCAACCGATGACCGCGGTGGTGACCAACATCGAGGCCGACCACATGTCGACCTACGGCGGCGACTTCAATCGGCTGCGTCAGACCTTCCTCGAATTCCTGCATCACCTGCCGTTTTACGGGCTGGCGGTGCTGTGCCTGGATGATCCGGTCGTCGCGGGCTTGATCCCGGAAGTGGCGCGGCCGGTCGTCACCTATGGCCTGAACGAACAGGCCGATGTCACGGCGCGTGACGTGCGCTTCCATCACGGCCAAGCGCACTTCACTGCCTGTCTGCCCGGCGGCGAGCGCATCGACGCGACGCTGAACATGCCTGGTCTGCACAACGTGCAAAACGCCCTGGCCGCCATCGCTGTGGCGCGCGAGTTGGGCGTGAGCGCCGAGGCGATTCAGCGTGCGCTGT
This sequence comes from Pseudomonadota bacterium, assembly GCA_040752855.1. Classification (GTDB taxonomy): domain Bacteria; phylum Pseudomonadota; class Gammaproteobacteria; order RBG-16-57-12; family RBG-16-57-12; genus JBFMHP01. Next base: position 40,092 of record JBFMHP010000032.1, read on the forward strand.
TGGCGTTCGCCGGTATCGGTCGGCGTTCCCAGAGCTACGGCATGCGCCGCACCCCGGCAGGCGATGTGATGCTGATCGACGACTACGGCCATCATCCTTCCGAAGTGGCGGCCACCATGCGCGCGATCCGCACCGGCTGGCCGACGCGCCGCCTGGTGGTGGCCTTCCAGCCGCATCGTTATTCGCGCACCCATGATTTGTTCGAAGACTTCGTCATCCAGCTCAGCGAGCCGGACGTGCTGTTGCTGCTCGAGGTCTACGCTGCCGGCGAAGATCCGATCCCCGGCGCTGACGGTCGTGCCCTGTGCCGCGCCATCCGCACGCGCGGCCAGGTCGACCCGGTGTTCGTCGAAGGCGTCGAGGTGCTGCGCGAGCTGCTCGAAGGCGTGATCCAGCCCGGCGACGTCGTCCTGACCCTGGGCGCGGGCAATATCGGCAAGGCGGCGCAGGAGCTGGCCGCGGCCTGGCCGGCGGTGGAGGAGGGCGCATGATGGTCTACGATCTCACCCCGCAACTGCGCGGCACCCTGCGGTTCAACGAGCCGCTGTCGGCGCACACCACCTGGCGCGTGGGCGGCCCGGCCGATCGTTATTATCAGCCCGCCGATCTGGAAGACCTGTGCGCGTTTCTGGCAGGACTGCCGGCCAACGAGCCGCTGTTCTGGATGGGCTTGGGCAGCAATCTGCTGGTGCGCGACGGCGGCTTCCGCGGCACGGTGATCGCCTATTTCGGCGGTTTGAATCGTATCGAATTGCAGTCCGATGGCCGCGTGTATGTCGAAGCCGGCGTGGCCTGCGCCAAGACCGCGCGCTTTTGCGCACGCGCAGGTCTGGTCGGCGCGGAATTCCTCGCGGGCATTCCCGGTGCGATGGGCGGGGCGTTGGCGATGAACGCCGGTGCCTTTGGCGGCGAGACCTGGAACATCGTCGATGGCGTGGAGACGGTCGATCACGCGGGCGAACGCACGCAACGCACGCCGCGCGATTTTCGCATCGGCTATCGCACCGTGGTGGGGCCGGCGCAGGAATGGTTCACCGGCGCGTGGTTGAAGCTCGCGCGCGGTGATGCCGCGGCCGCCAGCAAGCGCATCAAGGAATTGCTCGAACGCCGCAGCGCGACGCAGCCCACACAGTTGCCCAATGCCGGTTCCGTATTCCGCAATCCGCCGGGCGATTACGCCGGGCGGCTGATCGAGGCGTGTGGCCTGAAGGGCACGCGCATCGGCGGGGCGTGCGTGTCGGAAAAACACGCCAATTTCATCATCAACGAAGGCAATGCCACGGCGGCGGATATCGAGCAGCTGATCACGCGGGTGACCGAGACGGTGCAGGCGCGCCACGACGTGCATCTGGAGTGCGAGGTCAGGATCGTGGGCGAGCCGGGTGGCGCGGAGGTGAAAGCATGAGCAGACAAGTGAAACAGTTCGGCAAGGTGGCGGTGCTGATGGGCGGCTGGTCGGCCGAACGCGAAGTCTCGCTGCGCAGCGGCGCCGCGGTGCTCGCCGCCCTGCAAGCGGCGGGCGTGGACGCCCATGGCATCGATGCCGGTCGCGATGTGCTGGAGAAGCTGAGCGCCGGCAAGTTCGATCGCGTCTTCAACATCCTGCATGGCCGCGGCGGGGAAGACGGCGCGATGCAGGGCGCGTTGGAGGTGCTGGGCCTGCCGTACACCGGCAGCGGCGTGCTGGCCTCGGCCCTGTCGATGGACAAGCTGCGCACCAAGCAGATCTGGCAGAGCATGGGGCTGCCGACACCGCCTTCCGCAATTCTCCGTGCCGAGGAGGATCTGGCACCGGCCCTGCGCGATCTGGGCCTGCCGCTGGTCGTCAAGCCCGCGCACGAAGGCTCCAGCGTGGGCATGAGCAAGGTCACGCGCGCCGAGGATCTGCACGCCGCCTGGGCGCTGGCTGCGCGCTACGACGATTGCGTCTTCGCCGAGCGCTGGATCACCGGCAAGGAATACACCGTCGCCCTGCTGGGCGAACAGGTGCTTCCCGCCATCCGCGTGGAAACCCCGAACGCCTTCTACGACTATCACGCCAAATATCAGGCCGATACCACGCGCTATCACGTTCCTTGTGGACTGGATGCGGCGGCGCTCGCGCGGCTCGAAACGCTGGTCAAACAAGCCTTCAGTGCGCTGGGTGCGCGCGGCTGGGGCCGGGTCGATGTGATGTGCGATGAACAAGGCCGGTTCTGGCTGATCGAGTTGAACAGCATCCCGGGCATGACCGACCACAGTCTGGTGCCGAAGGCGGCCAAGGCCGCCGGCATAGATTTCCAGGAACTGGTGCTGCGCATCCTGGCGCAGACCTTGGAGGGCGGCAAATAGTGCGCGTCCGTCTGCCATCGCCATCGGCCCTGCTCCAGCGCATCGACTGGCGTCTCGTCATGAACGGGGCGATCGCCCTCGCCGTGATCGCGGCCCTGGTCGCGCTGTGGTTGAACTCGGAGCGCTTCATGCCGCTGCGCCAAGTGGAGGCGATCGGCGCGCTGAACAAGGTCACTCCGGCGCAACTTCAAGCCGTTGTTGCACCGCTGGCCGCCGAGGGATTCCTGCGCGTGGATGTCAGCGCCGTGCGCGATCAGGTGCAGGCCATGACCTGGGTGCGCAGCGCTGCGGTGCGCCGGGTCTGGCCGGACACCCTGGCCATCGAGATCGAGGAACACAAGCCGCTGGCGGTCTGGATCAGGGGCGGCCTGGTTGATGACCAAGGCAAGCTGTTTGCTGGCCAAGCGAGCGAGGTCGCCGAGACCCTGCCGGTGTTCAACGGCATCGAGACCCTGAGCAAAACCATGGTCGAGCAGTACCGAGCAATAAAGCCGCAACTCGATGCCGTGGAGTTGCGCGTGACAAGCATTGAAGTGAACGAGCGCCGCGCCTGGACCGTGAAGCTCGACAACGGCATCGAGCTGGTGCTGGGGCGCGAGCTCAAACCCGAACAGATCACGCGCTTTGTGAAGATCTATCCCCAAGTGCTGGCGCCGCGGCTGGCGGAGATTGCGCGGGTGGATCTGCGTTACACCAACGGCATGGCGGTGCAGTGGAAGATGTACAACGAAATAAAAGGTAGTGCCTGATGTCGAAACGCTCGGAAAAGAATCTGATTGTCGGCCTGGATATCGGCACCTCGAAGGTCGTGGCGATCGTCGGTGAGGTGACGCCCGAGGGCACCATCGAGGTGATCGGCCTCGGCTCGCATCCTTCGCGCGGCTTGAAGAAGGGCGTGGTGGTCAATATCGAATCCACCGTGCAGTCGATCCAGCGCGCGGTGGAAGAGGCGGAACTGATGGCCGGCTGTCAGATTCACTCGGTCTTCGCGGGGATCGCCGGCAGCCACATCCGCAGCCTGAATTCACACGGCATCGTCGCCATCCGCGAAACGGAGGTCAGCAACTTTGATGTCGATCGCGTGATCGATGCCGCGCGCGCCGTGGCGATCCCGGCGGATCAGAAGATCCTGCATGTGTTGCCGCAGGAATTCATCATCGACAACCAGGAAGGCATCCGCGAACCGATCGGGATGTCCGGTGTGCGCCTGGAGGCCAAGGTGCATCTGGTGACCGGCGCGGTGAGTGCCGCGCAGAACATCATCAAATGCATCCGCCGCTGTGGGCTGGATGTCGACGACATCATCCTCGAACAGCTGGCCTCGAGCTATGCGGTGCTCACCGAGGATGAAAAGGAACTGGGTGTCTGTCTGGTGGATATCGGCGGCGGCACGGCGGATATCGCGGTGTTCACCGATGGTGCGATCCGCCACACCGCGGTGATCCCGATCGCCGGCGACCAAGTGACCAACGACATCGCCGTGGCCCTGCGCACGCCCACGACGCACGCCGAGGACATCAAACTCAAATACGGCTGCGCGCTGACACAGTTGGCCAACGCGGATGAAACCATCGAGGTGCCCAGTATCGGCGAGCGTCCGCCGCGCCGACTCTCGCGCCACACCCTCGCCGAGGTGATCGAGCCGCGCTACGAGGAATTGCTCAGTCTAGTGCAGGCCGAGCTGCAACGTTCCGGATTCGAGCATCTGGTCGCCGCCGGCATCGTGCTGACCGGCGGCAGCTCCAAGATCGAAGGCCTGGTCGATCTGGCGGAAGAAGTCTTTCACATGCCGGTGCGCCTTGGCGTGCCGCAGAACATTCAGGGGCTGAGTGACGTGGTCTGTAATCCGATCCACGCCACCGGCGTGGGTCTGTTGTTGTATGGAATGCACAACCGTTATCAGAAGCGCCCAGGCGGGGAAATCGATAACGGTGTGACGGGTTTGTGGAACCGGATGAAGGGCTGGTTCCAGGGCAATTTTTAATTTTGGGTGATAACGAGGAGGAAACAAAAATGTTTGAATTGATCGATTCATATTCGCCGAGCGCGGTCATCAAGGTCATCGGAGTTGGTGGCGGTGGCGGCAACGCAGTCGAGCACATGGTGGTGCAGGACATCGAGGGCGTGGATTTCATCTGCGCCAACACCGATGCGCAGGCGCTGAAGAATTCCTCGGCGCGCACGACCCTGCAACTGGGCGGTGACATCACCAAGGGCCTTGGCGCGGGTGCCAATCCTGAGGTGGGCCGTCAGGCGGCGCTGGCCGACCGCGAGCGCATCATGGAAGTGATCAAGGGCGCCGACATGGTCTTCATCACCGCCGGCATGGGCGGCGGCACCGGCACGGGCGGCGCGCCGGTGGTGGCGCAGGTAGCCAAAGAGATGGGCATCCTCACTGTCGCGGTGGTCACCAAGCCATTCCCCTTCGAAGGGCGCAAGCGCATGGCAATCGCCGAGCAGGGCATGCGTGAGCTGAGCGAGCATGTCGATTCGCTGATCACCATCCCGAACGAGAAACTGCTTTCAGTGCTGGGCAAGAGCACCACGCTGCTGGATGCCTTCAAGTCAGCCAACGATGTGCTGCTCGGCGCGGTCAAAGGCATCGCGGATCTGATCACCCGCCCCGGCTTGATCAACGTGGACTTCGCCGACGTGCGCACCGTCATGTCGGAAATGGGCATGGCGGTCATGGGCACCGGCACGGCCAGCGGCGAAGACCGCGCCCGCCGTGCGGCTGAAATGGCCATCGCCAGCCCGCTGCTGGAGGACGTGAACCTGCACGGCGCCCGCGGCCTGCTGGTCAACGTGACCGCCGGTCTGGACATGGCCATCGGGGAATTCGAGGAAGTGGGCAACACCATCCGTGAGTTCGCCTCCGACAACGCCACCGTGGTCGTGGGCACCGTGATCGATCCGGAACTGATCAGCGAAATGCGTGTGACCGTCGTCGCCACCGGCCTGGGCCAGGAGCGTCCCGCCAAGAAGGCCGAGCCGGAAATGCGTGTTGTTTCTGCGCAACAGCCCGAGAAGCGCGAAGTGGTCAACTACGCCGATCTGGAGCGTCCGGCGATCAGCCGCCGCACGCCGCCAGCGCCGGAAAAGTTCGAGCATCGCGCCACTGGTACGGACGACTTCGACTATCTGGACATCCCGGCTTTCCTGCGCCGTCAGGCTGACTAACCGGGCTTTTGACGCATCCGGCCGCCTCCTCGCCACCCATTCCGGCCGGGTGCGTCTATTCTTGTGAAGTTTGTCAAGAAAAAAGTGCTTAAGAGAGGTGGTTGATCCACCGACGCTGTGCTAGTATTTGTTGCATTGTGCCAACATTCGACGAACGAAACGAGAATCATGATCAAACAGCGCACCCTGAAAAATGTCATCCGCGCCACCGGCGTGGGGCTGCACACCGGCGAAAAGGTCTATCTCACCTTGAGTCCGGCCCCCGTGGATTGCGGGATCGTGTTTCGCCGCGTTGACCTCGAAAAGCCGGTCGAGCTGCACGCCAACGCCGAAAACGTCGGCGACACCCGGCTATCGACCACCTTGGTCAACGGGGATGTGCGGGTCTCCACCGTCGAGCACCTCTTGTCCGCCTTGGCCGGGCTCGGGATCGACAATATCTATATCGACCTGAGCGCTTCCGAGGTCCCTATCATGGACGGCAGCGCCGGACCTTTCGTGTTTTTGATTCAATCCGCGGGCATCCAGGAGCAGAACGCGCCGAAGCGGTTCATCCGTGTCAAAAAGCCGATATTGGTTGAAGATGGCGACAAATGGGCGCGATTCGACCCCTATGACGGTTTCAAGGTCGCGTTCAAGATCGACTTCAGCCATCCGGCCTTTCAGGCGCGCCAGCAAGAGGCCTCCATCGATTTTTCCAGCACCTCGTTCGTCAAAGAGGTCAGCCGCGCACGCACCTTCGGATTCATGCGCGATATCGAACTGCTGCGGCAGAACAAACTGGCGCTCGGCGGCAGCATGGACAATGCCATCGTCGTAGACGACTATCGCATCCTCAACGAAGACGGGCTGCGCTACGAGGACGAATTCGTCAAGCACAAGATCCTGGACGCCATCGGCGATCTGTATCTGCTGGGCCACAGCCTGATCGGCGCCTTCAGCGGCTACAAGTCCGGTCACGCCCTCAACAACCGGTTGCTGCGCGCCCTGTTGGCCGATGCCCAGACCTGGGAATTGGTAACCTTCGAGGACGAGGAAAAGGCGCCTATCTCCTTCGCGCAGCCCTCATTTGCCAGTTAACCCGGATATTTCACCACGGATCGTCGCGAGGGCGCGTAAGGCATTGAAGATTTGGGGCGCACGGAGTTTTTGACGGTGAAGGCATAGTCGACACTATGGCGAACCGGCAAAAGCGAGTACGTCACGAAGATTCAATGGATTACGCGGTCGCAGTAGATTCGTGGTGAAATATCCGGGTTAAGCCGCTGCCATATATTGAGAAGTTCCTTGGCGGTTTGCTGAAGAGTTTTTGGCCGGCTGTTAAGGTATCTTTGTCAGAAATCCCTTATATACGATAAACGTGCGCGTTTTGTGAGCCCGATCACGACGCGCATTTTTGTTTTTGTACGATCCTGTAGTCAGAAATCTGAGTCGTCGATGATGCGTTGGATGGCATCGCGGACACGCTCATCGGGGAGGCTCTCGGTCATTTGCTTGAGTCGTTTCAGGGTGTCGGGCGACGGGCGGTGGGCGGCAGGGACGGGGAGCGCAGGCGTATGGTCCTGGGGGGCGACCTTCATGTCGATCGAGGTCACGTCTTTCAGGCCAAGCTTTTGGATCTCTTCGACAATGATGGGCGCCAGATAACGCAGTCGGGTGAGCCACGCCGAGGATTCGACCAGGATGACAGCCGTGTTTTGCCGGATATTGGCCAAGGTCAGCCGGTCAGCGATGGGTTTGTCGAGGCGCGCGCGCAGCGCCTGGTTCAGCAAAGCGAGGGTGTTTGCGCGCTGGACCAGACTCTGAAGACGCGGGTCCTGATTGAAATTTAGTATTTTTTTTGAGGTGTGTATTTGGGGGCTCATGTTAGGCGGTTTTAGGTCGATATAGTAAAAACTTAGTGGTTTTGGCTGAAGCCGACTAGCATTGAGTAGTTTCCGGGGTCTTGAAAGAGATATTAGCACCAGATGAACGTCATACTGCAAACAAATCGCATCGGGAAAAAGACCAGCGTCACGCTCAATCGGTCGCGGCTTTTGGCCTTGGGCGTAGTGATTTTGTTGGTCTTTCCGGCCGCCGTGTTCTCACTGGGGGTTTTCGTCGGGCAGCAAAACGGCTTGATGCTTCCTGAGGAAATGCAGGCGCTCTGGAACCGGGAGCAGGAAACCCACAAGAGTGAGTTGCTGAAAACGCGCCAGGAGGCAGAAGACGGACTCAACGCCTTGGCACAGAATGTCGGCAAGCTTCAGGCCCATGTCATGCGTCTGGATGCGCTCGGGCAGCGTCTGGTTGATATGGCCAATCTGGATAAGGGTGAGTTCGATTTTTCGCGCTCGCCTGCCCAAGGCGGTCCGTTGGCGGTGAGCCTCGAATCCGTCAAGATCGATGATTTTCTCTCCGCGATGAACTCGCTGGCCCTGCGTCTCGATGACCGGCAGGCCCAGCTCAAGGTGCTGGAAGGGTTGCTGATGAATCGCAGCCTGCAAGCCGAGGTGCTGCCCGCCGGCCCGCCGGTGGAAAAGGGCTGGCTGTCGTCCTCGTTCGGTATCCGGGTTGATCCATTCTCCGGCAAAAATGAGTTCCATGAAGGTGTCGACTTCGCCGGCAAGGAAGGTACCAAAATATTGGCGGTGGCCGCAGGTGTGGTGACATGGGCGGGCGAGCGCAGTGGCTATGGGAATCTGGTCGAGGTCACCCATGGTAATGGTTATGTCACCCGTTATGGCCACAACAGCGAGATCCACGTGACCGAAGGTCAGACCGTCAAGAAGGGTGAGGTTCTGGCTGCAATGGGTTCCACTGGGCGTTCAACCGGTCCTCACGTCCACTTTGAAGTTCTCCGCAACGGCAGGCCGGTGGATCCAATCAAATACGTCACGGCCTCGCCCCGTCAATCCTGACGACTTTCCCGCGTTTTTATGCTCTAATCTATCCCCTGAATCTGGGATAGGGGATGACTTTTACTAATGATCAGTGCGCTAGTTAAAAAGATTTTCGGCAGCCGCAACGAACGGTTGCTCAAGCAAATGAATAAAAGCGTTGCGCGCATCAATGCGCTGGAGTCTGAGTTCAGCGCCCTTTCCGATGATCAACTGCGCGCAAAGACCGCCGATTTTCGCGCCCGCGTGGCGGCGGGCGAATCCTTGGATAGCCTCTTGCCCGAGGCGTTTGCCGTGGTGCGCGAGGCCAGCAAGCGTGTGCTTGGTCTGCGCCATTTCGATGTCCAGCTCATCGGTGGGATGACGCTCGACATGGGCAAGATCGCCGAGATGCGCACCGGCGAGGGTAAAACCCTGGTGGCGACCCTGCCTGCGTATCTCAACGCCCTGACCGGCGAAGGCGTCCATGTGGTGACGGTCAACGACTACCTGGCTCGGCGCGACGCCGAGTGGATGGGCCGCGTCTACGGCTTCCTTGGCATGAGTACTGGGGTGATCTATTCGGGCCAGAGCCAGGAAGAGAAACGCGCTGCCTACCGCGCGGACATCACCTATGGCACCAACAACGAGTATGGGTTCGACTACCTGCGCGACAACATGGCCTTCAGCATGGCTGAAAAGGTGCAGCGCCCGTTGCACTACGCCATCGTCGACGAAGTCGACTCGATCCTCATCGATGAGGCGCGCACCCCGCTGATCATCTCCGGTCCGGTGGACGAAAGTTCCGATGTTTATCAGAAGATCGACGCGCTGATTCCCCAGCTGGTCCGGCAACAAGAGGAGACGGGGCCGGGCGATTATTGGGTCGATGAAAAATTGCGCCAGGTCTTTCTCTCCGAGGAGGGACATCAGCACGTGGAAGACCTGCTGATGCAGGCGGGGCTGCTGCAGGAAGGCGACAGTCTTTACGATACGGCCAATATCAGCCTGATGCACCATTTGAACGCGGGGCTGCGCGCGCACAACCTCTATCAGCGCAATGTGCATTACATCGTGCGTGACGGCAAGATCGTGATCGTCGATGAATTCACCGGTCGCACCATGCCCGGCCGCCGTTGGTCGGAAGGTCTGCATCAGGCGATCGAGGCCAAAGAGCGGGTGATGATCCAGCAGGAAAATCAGACACTCGCCTCCATCACCTTCCAGAATTATTTCCGCTTGTATGAAAAACTCTCCGGTATGACCGGCACCGCCGATACCGAGGCCTTTGAATTCCACCAGATCTACAACCTGGAAGTGGTCGTGATTCCGACCAACAAACCGGTGCAGCGCAAGGATCACGGCGATCTCGTGTTTCTCAGCAAGCAGGAAAAATACGAAGCGGTGATCGCCGACATCAAGGAATGCAGCGCGCGCAGCCAGCCGGTGCTGGTCGGTACCGCCTCGATCGACGCCTCGGAGCTGCTCTCAGGCCTATTGAAGAAGGAAGGTATCAAGCACGAGGTGCTCAACGCCAAGCAGCATGAGCGCGAGGCCGAGATCATCGCCAACGCCGGGATGCCGGGCGCGGTGACCATCGCCACCAACATGGCCGGCCGTGGTACCGACATCGTGCTCGGCGGCAGCCTGGACGCCGAGTTCAAGCGCCTGGGTGAAGAGGCCGATGAGTCGGCCAAACGCGCCGCGCGCGAGGCGTGGCAGCAGCGTCACGATCAGGTGTTGCAGGCCGGCGGTCTGCACGTGATCGGCACCGAGCGCAACGAATCCCGTCGCGTGGACAACCAGTTGCGCGGCCGCTCTGGGCGTCAGGGTGATCCGGGTTCAAGTCGTTTCTATGTGTCGCTCGAAGACGACTTGATGCGCATCTTCGCCTCGCAGCGCATCGCCGGTTTGATGCAGAAACTCGGCATGCAGCGCGGCGAGTCGATCGAGCATCCATGGGTCTCGCGCGCCATCGAAAACGCCCAGCGCAAGGTGGAAGGGCACAACTTCGATATCCGCAAACAGCTGCTCGAATACGATGATGTGGCCAACGATCAGCGCAAGGTGATCTACCAGCAGCGCGATGAGCTGATGGCCGCCGAGGATATCGGTGACACGATCCAGGAGTTGCGCGCGATCGTGGTCAATCGCCTGATCGACGAGCATATCCCGCCGCAGAGCCTCGAAGAGCAGTGGGATGTGGCCGGGTTGCGCGAGGCGCTGCAAAAGGAGTTCGGCGCCGATCTGGACCTTCAGGGTTGGCTCGACGCCGACAAGAATCTGCACGAAGAGCCGCTGCGCGCGCGCATCCTGGAGGAGATCACGCAAGCCTATGTCGCGAAGGAGGCCGTCACCGGCGCGGCGGTAATGCGTCATTTCGAGAAGGCGGTGATGCTGCAAGTGCTCGATCACTTGTGGAAGGAACACCTGGCGGCGATGGACTATCTGCGTCAGGGCATCGGCCTGCGCGGCTATGCCGCCAAAAATCCCAAGCAGGAGTACAAGCGGGAGGCCTTCGAGCTGTTCACCCGTCTGTTGAACAATATTCAACACGAGGTGATCAAGATCGTTTCACTGGCGCAGGTGCGCACCGAGCAGGATGTCGAGTCGGTGGAGGCGCAACGCCGCGCTAAGGCGGAGGTCGAACTCAAGCACGAGGAGGTTGCGGCGATCGGCAAGCCGTCCGAGGAGCCGGCCGAGGCCGAATCACAGACCTACGTGCGCGAAGGCCAGAAGGTCGGGCGCAACGATCCGTGTCCCTGCGGCTCGGGGAAGAAGTACAAGCATTGCCACGGGGCGCTGAGTTGAACGGCGCGCCCGTTCGCGCGCGAAGGATGGCGCGCTACATGATCTTGCTGTCGAGATCGTAGAGCTTTTTCCGCTGTTCTTGGTCGGGCGCGGCGTGTTGTTTCAAGTAGGGTAGCAGCCGCGCCTTCTCATCACTGCTCAGGCCGCCCTTCATTTGCTGATGGTTCAGGCCGCGCTCCATCAAGGTCAACAAACGTTCCCACTGAAAATACTGGTACCTGGCGGGGTTGACGGGGGAATGGCAGCCTCCGCACTTTGTGCTGTAGAGCTGCGCCTCTTCCGTGCCCGCATCGGGCAGGCCTGCGCAAGCCGTTAGGAGCGCGCTCAAGCTCGCGGCAGCGAGGATGGTCCGGGTACGGGGGTTTGCGGGTGATCTGCGCACGTTGGGTCTCCGTGATGCGTGAGGTTATTGCAGGTGATACTTTTCCAGCCGGTAATCCAGCGTGTGGCGCGTGATGCCGAGCAGGCGGGCGGCCTGGGTCTTGTTGCCGTGCGTGCGCTGTAAGGCCTGTTCGAGCAGGGCTTGCTCCAGTTCCGCGAGGTTTACGCCTTCGGGCGGCAGTTCCCATTTGCGCACCGCGGCCGGCTGGTTGGCGGCGAGGTCGAATTGGATCAGCTCCGGGGTGAGTTCGCGCCCGCCGTAGAGCAGCGCCCAGCGCTCGCAGAGGTTCTTCAACTGGCGCACGTTGCCGGGCCACGGGTGATTTTCCAGGGACTTGGCGGCGGCGGGCGTGAGCGTGCAGGGTTTGCGGTTGTGGTTGGCCGCGCCCTGGGCGATGAACCGGTTGGCCAGCGGCACGATGTCCTCGCGGCGCTCGCGCAGGGCCGGCAGATTGAGCGTGATGACGCTCAGGCGGTAATAGAGATCCTCGCGGAATTCACCTTCCTGCATCATGCTGTGCAGATTGCGATGGGTGGCGGCGATGACGCGCACGTCGACCTGGCGCGGGGTGTCGGCGCCGATCGCTTGGATCTCGCCTTCTTGCAGAAAGCGCAGCAGCTTGACCTGGGCGTTGAGCGGCAGGTCGCCGATTTCATCCAGCAGCAAAGTGCCGCCGTTGGCGGCGAGGATGCGCCCTTCGCGCGCGTGGATGGCGCCGGTGAAGGCCCCCTTGGTGTGACCGAACAATTCGGCTTCGACCAGGTGCTCGGGCAGCGCGCCGCAATTGACCACCACCCAAGGCCCGTTGGCGCGCTTGGAGTGCTTGTGGATGGAGAGCGCCAAGTGTTCCTTGCCGGTGCCGGTTTCGCCGCAGATCAGCACGCTGGCGTCGGTGTCGGCGATGCTCATCGCCTGGGTGTAGACGGCCTGCACCGGCGCCGCGCTGCTCTGGAGCTCTTCCAATTGCCGCGTGGCGAGCGCCTGGCGCAGGCGGCGGTTCTCGCCCTTGAGTTCCGCGACCTTTAGCGCGCGGCTGAGGGATGACAGGATCTGTTCTTCGCGGAAGGGTTTGACCAGGAAATCGAAGGCACCGGTCTTCATGATCTCGACCGCGCCTTCGACGCTGGCATAAGCGGTCATCACGATGACGATGGCCGCCGGGTCGAGTTCCAGTACCCGTTGCAGCAAGGCGCGCCCATCGGTCAGCGGCATGCGCAGGTCGGTGAGCAGGAGGTCGGGGGAGTGTTCTTGGAACAGCTTCAGGGCCTCGGTGCCATGACGGGCCTGCAGGGTACGATAGCCGGCGTCTTCCAGCTGCATCGCCAGGACTTCGCGGATACCGGCATCGTCATCGGCAATCAGGATCAGGGGGGACATCTCATGCCTCGGGAATCTTCAGGATGAATTTGGTAACGCCGTTTTCGCTCTCACACCCCAGTGTACCATTGTGCGCCTCGGCGATGCGCGCCCCGATGGCCAGGCCGAGTCCGGTGCCCTCGGCGCGGGTGGTGAAAAACGGTTCGAACAAATGGATTTTTACCTCGAAGGGAATGGTCGGCCCCTCGTTTTCCACGATCAGTTCCCAGTGCCCCTGCTGGAAGCGGGACTGAAGCTTGATGACGCTGCCGGCGGTGGCGAAGTCGATGGCGTTGAGCAGCAGATTCATGACCAATTGACGCAACTGGTCCTCGTCGCCCAGGATCTGCCGGGCGCCCGTGTTATCCAGCGCCAGCTGTATCGAGAGATTGTGGTCGAGGGCTTGTTGCTGGAGCGAATCGGTGAGCAGGGTGAGCAACGGCTCGGGATTCAGCGGCGTGAGCGTGGTGCTCGGCGGCTTGGCAAACAGCAGCACATGGGTGGTGATTTCGTCGAGTCGGGCGATCTCGCTTTGCAGCCGGCCGAGCAGGATTTCTCCGCGCTCCGGATGGGTGTGGAGGGTGCGGCGCAGCAGATCGACCGCCCCCTGCATGCTGGTCAGAGGGTTGCGGATCTCATGCGCGATGCCGGCGGCCATGTGTCCGAGCGCGGCCAGTTGCTCGGCGCGGCGCGCCCGTTCGTAGCTGGCCTTGAGCTGCTGGAGCGCGTGGTCGCGTTCCTGCGCGGTGCGCCGGTGTTTTTCCAGCTCATCGCGAATCCGGTCGCGCAGCCAGCCGGTGGTCGTGCCCACCACCAGCAGCAGCACCATGTCGCTGATCACCGGGATGTTGAACATGTATTCGATATGCAGGTGCGGCACCAGATAATGCGGATATAGCGCCGCGGCCACGCAGCCGATGCCGATCCCGCCGTAGAGTCCGGCGACGAATCCGGCCAAGATCACCGGTATGAAAAACAGCTTCTGGGTGGTGACCATGAGAAATGACATTTCCGGGATCACCATGCTGTTGTGGGCGATGGTGATGCCGGTCAGCAGGCTGATGATGATGGTCCACTGCGTGCGCTTCGAGAACTCGAAAAAAAGGTAGGCGATGGAGTGTACTTTGTATTTCATGCCAGTGCGCGAAGTGAAGTAGAATGCCGCAATTTGCGGTGGTTTCAGTGTATCATTGCTGCGTCCGGCGCCGAAAGCGGACGGATGCAGCGCGCGTGTGATTTGATGTTTTTCGGAGGAATGAAAGATGGCAGTTGGGCTCACTGGTTTGCCCGAGATGTACCCGGTGGCGGGTGTGCGGTTAGGTACGACATGCGCGGGGATCAAGCGTCAAAACCGACGCGATCTGGTGCTGATCGAAATCGCTTCCGGCGCGAGTTGCGCGGCGGTGTACACTCGTAACGCCTTCTGCGCCGCTCCGGTGCTCGTTGCCCGGGAGCATCAGGCCAAGGCCGCGCCGCGTTATCTGCTGATCAATACCGGCAATGCGAATGCCGGCACCGGCCGGCAGGGGCTGGAGGATGCGTTGAGCTGCTGCCGCAAGGCCGCCGAGGTCGCCGGCTGCGCGCCGGAGGCGATCCTGCCGTTTTCCACCGGCGTAATCGGCGAACCGCTGCCGGTCAATACCATCGGCAACGCCATCCCTGCCGCGTACGCCAAGCTCACGGAGCAGGGCTGGACGGATGCGGCCCACGGCATCATGACGACCGACACGGTGCCCAAGGGTGCCTCCAGGCGCATCGAGATCGACGGGCACACCGTCACGGTGACCGGTATCGCCAAGGGGTCGGGCATGATCCGGCCCGATATGGCGACCATGCTAGCCTATGTCGCCACTGATGCAAAACTGCCGCAGGCGTTGCTGCAGCACTGTTTGCGCGATGCGGTCGAACACTCGTTCAACCGGATCACGGTCGACGGCGATACCTCCACCAATGATGCCTGCGTGCTGATTGCCACCGGGCGCAGCAGCCTGCCGGTGGTGGAGTCCGCCTCGGCCCTCGCTTATGCGCGCATTTATGCCGCGGTGCGCGAAGTCTGCGAAGAGCTGGCGCAGAAGATCGTGCGCGACGGCGAGGGCGCGACCAAGTTGATCACCATTGATGTGAGCGAGGCGGCGGATGAACAGGAATGCGCGGCCGTGGCCTACACCGTGGCGCATTCGCCCTTGGTGAAGACGGCATTCTTCGCCAGCGATCCGAACTGGGGGCGCATTCTCGCGGCGGTCGGCCGCGCGGGGTTGCGCAATCTGGCGCTGGAGAAGATCGAGATCTATCTGGACGATGTCTGCATCGTGCGTGACGGCGGCCGCGCCAAAGACTATACCGAGGCGGCCGGGCGTGAAGTCATGGCCCGCGATGAGATTGCTATCCGCATCAAGCTCGGACGCGGTGCGGCGCGCACGCGGGTGTGGACCTGCGATTTCAGCTACGACTATGTGAAGATCAATGCCGAGTATCGCACCTAAGATGTTTCGGCACCCAAGGCCGCCGCAAGCGTGAAACGTGAGCTGCATGTGGCCGCGGCGGTGATCCGCGATGCCGAGGGTCGTGTGCTCATCACCCAGCGGCCGCCGCACAAGCATCAGGGCGGTTGCTGGGAGTTTCCCGGCGGCAAGGTGGAGGCGGAGGAATCCGTCGAGCAGGCCTTGCGGCGCGAACTCGAGGAGGAGCTGGGCATCCGCGTGCTCGAGGCCGAGCCGTTGATCCGCATCCCGTATGAATACCCGGAGCATCGCGTGGTGCTCGACGTCTGGCAGGTCATGCGGTTTGAAGGAGAGGCGCACGGGCGCGAAGGCCAGCCGCTGCGCTGGGTGGGAAGCGATGACTTGCGCGCCTATACCTTTCCTGCGGCGAATCTGCCGATCATCGCGGCGGCGCGGCTGCCCGACCGCTATCTGATCACCCCGGAGCCCGGCGGGGATGCTTCGCGTTTCCTGCTGCTGCTCGAGCAATCGTTACGCAGTGGCATCCGCCTGGTGCAGCTGCGCTGCAAGACGTTGGGCGAATCCTCGTATGTGAAATTGGCGCGTCAGGCGCTCGAACTCTGCGCGCGGTATCGCGCGCAACTGCTGCTTAACGCCGCGCCTGAACTGCTGGTGGAGGTGCCGGCGCACGGGGTGCATTTGAGCAGCGCGCAGCTGTGGTCCCATCAAACACGTCCGGTCGCCGCCGATCAGTGGCTTGCAGCTTCCTGTCACACGGAACGGGATTTGCACCATGCTCGCGCCATCGGGGTGGATTTCGCCGTTGTTTCGCCGGTGCACGCCACCGCAACGCATCCTGATGCGGCGCCGTTGGGCTGGGAGTCTTTCGCGCGCTTGGCCGCCCAGGCCGGCATGCCGGTCTATGCCCTGGGCGGAATGGGATTGCAGCATCTGGCGCAGGCCAAGCGCTGCGGCGCGCAGGGTATCGCCGCCATCTCGGCCCTGTGGGGCGCGCATTGAGGAACCGCTGATTTATTAGAGGTTCCGTGCTCCGAAAATTCCCGGATGGGATTATTCAGAGCATCCTAAATCAATGACGGGGTTCCGGCTCGGGCGGGGCGGGTTCACCCGGGATGCGATGGGACTCACTCGCCCATTCGCCGAGGTCGATCAGCTGACAGCGGCGGCTGCAAAATGGCCGTGTGGGGTTGTCAGGCGACCACGGCACTTCCTTCCCGCACTGCGGACATTTGACCTTCAGATCGCGCATAGCGTGAGTTGGAAACGGATGTTCCGGTTGGCTTGCTGCGGGCGCTGTGTCAGCGACGGTTCCATGAAACGCACGGTGAAGCGGTGGCGTCCGGCGCTGATCTCGGGGAACAGCGTTTGCTCGCCCGACAAGGTGACGCGGATTAGCTGGTAGTGGGTGGTGCTGTCCAGCGACTCCTGGAAAAAGCCGTTTTCGGCCTCGACGTTTTTGGGGATGGCGCTTTTGCGGATCAGGCTGATCAGCAACTCGTTGGATTGCCGCACGGACTGCAGGGCCTGGTACCAGGTTTTCAGTTCGTATTGGCGCGTCTCGGCGGGTTGCTCCAGCCAGTAATGGAGCATGGGCAGATCGAAGTCGCAGGTGCCGCCGGCGATGCTGGCGCGCTGGCGCATGGAGTTGAGCAGTTCATTCTGGCGCAGTTCCTGGCCGAAGATGCCGCTGCTGCTGAGCAGCTGGTCGGAGTAGATCGAAAGCTCGTGCAGAATCTTCTCCAATTGCGCGATATCGACGCCGCGCACCTCCTTCAGCCGGCTGAGGTTGGCGGTGTGGCGCTCCATTTCCTTGACGTATTCCTTTTTGAGGTCGGCGCGGTTGAGCACGCTGAGCGTTTCCAGCAGCGCCTCGAGCGCGCTGCGGCTGTCCCAGGTGGTTTTGCCTGCCAGGAAATGGTCGCTCTTCTGGAACAGATGTTCCAGTCGCAACAAAGTTCTCACGCGCTCATTGAGCGGTTGTTCGAAAACAATGGTCTGTGACACCGGTGGTTCCGTGGTTGTGCTTGTCAAGCCGGTAATTGTCTAACACTTTGCCGGTTCTGACAAACCCCTTTTACGGGCGCGGTTCGCGGGCGGAGGCGAGCTGGAGATACTTGGCGTGCAGCGCGCGCACCTCGGCTTCCAGGTGTGCGAGATCGGCGTCGTTGCGCAGGATGTCATCGGCGCGGCTTAGGCGCTCCGCGCGTGAGACCTGGGTGGCCATGATCGCCTGGGCTTGCGCGGGGGTGATGTGGTCGCGCGCGCAGGTCCGTTGCAGTTGCAACGTTTCCGGGAGGTCGATGACCAGCACGCGGTGCACCATGGTGTTCTGGCCGGTCTCCAGCAAAAGCGGGATGGCCATGACGCAATAAGGTGTATTCAGATTCGCGGCCTGCTCGCGCATGCGGGCGCGGATGCGCGGGTGCAGGATGGCCTCCAGCCGGCGGCGCTGCTCGGGATCGGCGAAGACGATCTCGCGCAGTTTGCCGCGATCGAGCGTGCCGTTTGGTTGCAGCATGTGCGCGCCGAAGGCCTGTACGATCTCATCCAAGGCAGGCTCGCCGGGGGCGACCACCTCACGTGCGACGATATCGGCATCGATCACCGGAACGCCCAGTGCGGCGAAGAGTTTCGAGACGGTGGATTTCCCGCTGCCGATGCCGCCCGTTAGCCCAACGATCAGCATGGCACGGACTCCCGGGCGCGCATCTCAGTGAATCCCGGCGAACTGGAAATAGAGCTGAATGACGTCCTCGCCCCAAAGCAGGGCGAGCCAGCCGGCCGCGGCCAGATAGGGGCCGAAGGGAATCGGGATGCTGCGATCGCGGCCGCGGAAGACGATCAGCGCGATGCCGACGATGGCGCCGACCAGCGACGACAGCAGGATGACCACGGGCAGCATCTTCCACCCCAGCCACGCGCCGAGCATGCCCAGCAGTTTGAAATCGCCATAGCCCATGCCTTCCTTGCCGGTGAGCAGCTTGAACAGCCAATACACCGACCACAGGGCCAGGTAGCCGGCGGCGGCGCCGATGATGGCGGCAGATGGGGCGACGAACAGGCCGAAGATGCTGAGCAACAGCCCCAGCCAGAGCATCGGCAGGGTGATGGCGTCCGGCAGGAGCGTGGTATCGAAATCGATCACGGCCAAGGCGATCAGGGACCAGGTCAGCATGACGGCGAATACCGCCTGCCAGCCAAAGCCGAAGTGAGCGGCGGTCACGGCGGTGAGGATGGCGGTGGCGAGCTCGATGATCGGATAGCGGAGGGAGATCCCGCTGCCGCAGCCCGCGCACTTGCCGCGCAGGAAAAGATAGCTCAGCACCGGAATGTTCTCGTATGCGCGGATCAGGTGCCCGCAGTGCGGGCACCGCGAGGCCGGAAGGATGAGATTGAATTTCTCCCTCGGCTTCTCGTCTTGCGGCAGCTTCAGGAAATCGCGGCACTGGCTGTGCCATTGGCGGTCGAGCATCACCGGCAGGCGCAGGATCACGACGTTGAGAAAGCTTCCAACGAGCAAGCCGAACAGAAAGGCGACGATGACAAAAGCGGTCGGCGTCGCCTCCAGATAATGCAGCAGTTCCATCGATTAGACGACGGAGCCCATCTTGAAGATCGGCAGGTACATCGCGATGACCAGGGTGCCGATCAGCACGCCCAGCACGGCCATGATCAAGGGCTCCAACAGGCTGCTCAGACCGTCGACGGCGTCATCGACCTCCTGTTCATAGAAGTCGGCTACCTTGGTGAGCATCCCATCGAGCGAACCGGTTTCCTCGCCGATGGCTACCATTTGCAGCACCATGTTCGGAAAGAGCTGGGTCTGGCGCATGGTGATGTTGAGTTGCTGACCGGTCGATACTTCATCGCGCATGCGCAGGATGGCGTTGCCGTAGAGGCGGTTGCCCACGGTGCCGGCCACTGTGGCCATGGCCTCGACCAGAGGCACACCGGCGGCAAACATCGTGGACAGGGTGCGGGCGAAGCGCGCGATCACTGCCTTGAGCAGGATGCCGCCGATGATCGGCAGTTTGAGTGAATATCTGTCGATGGCGAAGTTGAACGGCTCCGAGGTTTCCTTGAGTTTTTTGATTCCAATAACAGCAGCGATGATGCCGCCGAAGATCGCCCACCAATATTCCTGGAAGATCTTGGAAAGAGCGATGACCATCTTGGTCAGCGCCGGCAAGTCGCCGCCGAAGCTCTTGAACAACTCCTCGAAGGTGGGAATGACGAAGATCAGGAGGATAGCCGTGATGATGAAGGCGACCACGATGACCGCGGTGGGGTAAAACAACGCCTTCTTGACCTTGGACTTGATCGCCTCGGTCTTTTCCATGTAGGTGGCCAGGCGGTGCAGCAGATTTTCCAGGATACCCGCCTGTTCACCGGCGTGGACCAGGTTGCAGAACAGGCTGTCGAAATGCTTCGGATGCTTGGCGAGCGCCTCGGCCAAGGTGGTGCCGCCTTCGATGTCGGTTTTGATCGTCAGCAGCAACTCGCGCATCGAGGGATTCTCGTGGCCCTTGGCGACGATTTCGAAGGACTGCACCAGCGGCACGCCGGCCGACATCATGGTGGCCAGCTGGCGGCTGAAGACGGCGATGTCCTTGGTCTGGATCTTTTTCTTGCCGCCGCCGAACAGCGGCGCCGTCTTTTTCTTGATCTTGGTGGGATTGATGCCCTGGCGCCGCAACTCCGCCTTGACCAAGGCGATGCTGGAAGCGTTGATCTCGCCTTTGACGGGATTGCCTTTCTTGCTGATGCCTTCCCAGGTGAAGGTATCGGTTTTGACTGCTGTTTGTGCCATGTATTAATCCCTAGTAACGCGATTGAGCTCTTCCAGGCTGGTGATGCCTTGAAGGACCTTTTTCAAGCCAGACTCTCGCAGATCGGCGATGCCTTCTTTTCTCGCCTGATCGGCGATCTGGATGGAGTTGCCGTTTTCCATGATGATGCGTGAGATTTCCTCGGAGATCGGCATCACCTGATAGATACCCGTGCGGCCCTTGTAACCGTCGGTACAGAACTCGCATCCCGAATGCTTGTATATGGTAACGGCCCCGCTCTTGACCTTCTTGACCTGCTCCGGGGTGAAGCCTTCTGCGAATAAGGCATCTTCCGGGATGTCGGCCGGTTTCTTGCATTTTTCGCACAGCCGCCGCGCCAGCCGCTGGGCGATGATCAGCATGACGGACGAGGCGATGTTGAACGGTGGCACGCCCATGTTCGCCAGGCGGGTGAGTGTCTGCGGGGCGTCATTGGTGTGCAGCGTGGACAATACCAGGTGACCGGTTTGCGCGGCCTTGACCGCGATGCTGGCGGTTTCGAGGTCGCGAATCTCACCGACCATGATCACATCCGGGTCTTGGCGCAGGAAGGCCTTCAAGGCGTCGGCGAATTCCAGGCCGACCTTGGGATTGACGTTGACCTGGTTGACCCCGGGCATATTGATTTCGGCCGGGTCTTCCGCCGTGGAGATGTTTTTGTCCTCGGTGTTGAGGATGTTCAGGCCGGTGTACAGCGAAACGGTCTTACCGCTACCGGTCGGTCCGGTGACCAGGATCATGCCGTAGGGCTTGGCCAACGCGTCAAGGTAGAGCTTTTTCTGATCCTCTTCATAACCGAGGGCGTCGATACCGAGCTTGGCGCTGCTTGGATCGAGGATACGCAACACGATCTTCTCGCCGAACAGCGTTGGACAGGAGTTGACGCGGAAATCGATGGCGCGGTTTTTGGAGATCTTGAGCTTGATGCGACCGTCCTGCGGCACGCGGCGTTCCGAGACATCGAGGCTGGCCATGACCTTGAGGCGCGCCGCCATGCGCATGGCCAGGCCCACGGGCGGGCTGGCGACTTCCTTGAGCATGCCGTCGATGCGTAGACGCACCCGGAGCATCTTTTCATAGGGTTCAAAGTGGATGTCGGACGCCCCCTTGTTGATGGCATCCAGCAGGATCTTGTTGATAAAGCGCACCACCGGTGCTTCGTCGGCATCGCCGCCTTCCTGGCCGTCTTTGCGATCGAGGTCTTCGCCCGAACTGATGTCCAGGTCTTCCAGGTCCTTGTCGTCGAATTTCGCGAGCGCGCTGTCGGCCTTGTCGAGGACGTCGGAGATCTTTTTGGCGAGCTTGTCTTCTTCCACCAGGATGGCTTCGGTGGGCACGCCCGCGTTGAATTTAATGTCATCCAGCGCCGCGGTGTTGGTGGGATCGGAAACGGCCAGGAACAGGCGCGAACCGCGCTTCCAGATGGGCAGGGCATTGTGTTGGCGGACGAGTTTGTCCTTGACCAGCTTCGCCACCTCGACATCAACATCCACGGCGTTGATGTCGACCAGGGGCAGGCCGAATTCGCTCGAGGCGATGTGGGCGATATCCTTGCTCGTGGCCAGCTTGTTCTCGACCAGATAGCTGACCAGCGATTGTTTTTTCTCCAAGGCCTTGACATGCGCCTGCGCCGCGGCGGGCTCATCGAGCAGGCCGTCCTGCACCAGGCGCTTGGCCAAACCGGTCAGTCGGGGCGTTTCGGGTACTGTGCTCATGGTCCTCGGTGATGATTATTAACCGGTTGATTCGGTTTATGTATTTTGTGCCGAACAAAGCGGCGGTCGTCAATCATAATACGTTTTATCAGCCAGTGTCATGGGCATCTTTCACAGATGTCAGCGCACCGGCTACGGTTGGGGTGCTGCGGTAAGTATCGGTCGATTTTATGCAAGCTTTACTACCGATCGTATCGTCTTAGTGAGTTCCCGCCTGCCAATTGCCGGGCTAGGGGGTTGCCGGAGGTCGGATATTTCGAGAACAAGTTACCCGTGACAAAAAATCAATCTCTGGGGAGGGGTGTTATGATGCGCGGGAAGGATGATACGCCGGGTCTACGGAGAGGGTGTTGATCGGTCGCAATGAATTGGTGTGGGGGCTTTTGCAGGTGGATGAGTCGCAGCATGACCTCAGCTTTGATTTTTGTTCGGGGATTTATGGCTTTCAGGCAAAGTCGATGGCCGTTTTTTCGGATGAGATGCGCCGGCAATTCGCAAGAAGAGGGATCGGATTTAACGAAATTTCCGTCCGGATTCCGGAAAAGATACAGCATGGTTGGATTGGCTTCTTCGCCGGCGTGATGTGCAGATATTTTTATTATCCCTGCAAGGTGCGGTTACGGCGCAGGTCGCGCGTGGTGTTCATCGCGGACTCGGCCAATGCCGGGATTTACAATTTTCTGCCTGCTCAGACGCGCGTGGCCGTCTTCCTGCACGGTTTGGCGTACCAGCAGGATTTCAAGGTCTCGGGGATAAAGGCCGATCTCAAGGACCGTATCATTCAGCTCGCAAGCCGGGTGTTCAAGAAACCCGGGCTGATCAACGCGGATCTCATCTTCACCAACAGCGAACGTGGAAAAAAGGATTTTCTGGCGTTCGCCGAGTCCAGGGCGGGGCAGGAGATAATCGTGGCGCCGTTGGGTGTGGCGCGACAATTCCGCCGCGTCAAGGAGGCGGGATTGAGAGCGAAATTGGGCATACCCACCAGAGCCAAGATCATACTGAGCGTGGCGGCGCCCGACCTGCGCAAGAATATCGATGTGGTCGTCGATGCGCTCGGGCGCCTGGGCGATGCAGTGGGCGATTGGGTATGGGTCCACATCGGAGGGCTCCATCCTTCCGTCAGCGCGCGCATGCCGCGCCAGATCGCCGAGAAAGGCATATTCCTGCGACAGGTGGAAAACGCAGACATGCCGGCATTCTACTCCATGGCGGATGTGTTCGTGTTGCCGACGCAATATGACACCTTCGGCTGGCCGCCGTTGGAGGCCGCCGCGTGCGGCTGTCCGGTCATCACCTCGAATATCGAGCCGCTCAACGAGAATTTGCGTGATATCGCGCTGTTTGTGGAGCCGTCAGATGCGCAAAAACTGGCGGAGCTGATGATTCGTGTCTTGAATGACGGCCAGTTGGCGCGTGAGCTGTCGGCGAAAGGGGGAGTTGTGTGCGAGCGTTTTTCATGGGAAAGGACGGCGGAGATCGTAGTGGATGCGTTGCATCATTTGTTGGCGCGGGTTGATCGGCCATGAAACGTTTTCATCCCACCCGGGTTCCCGCCTTGCGCTGGTTGTTGACCGCGCTGGTGGGCCTGCTCCGGCCGGCGAGACTGGACACCAAGAGCGGCTTTAAACTGTGGGTGCCCAAGCAGGACAAATCCATCTATGTCGCCGATATCTTCCTGACCGGCTATTACGAGAAGGCCGAGACGCTGCGCGTGGCGCAGCTGCTGCGACCCGGTGATGCCGTGGTCGATGTCGGCGCGAATATCGGCTACTACACCTGCCTGATGTCGCAAGCCGTGGGCGGAACCGGGGTGGTCTACGCCTTCGAGCCGGTGCCCGAAAATCGTGAGATTCTGGCGAAGAATATCGCCTTGAACGCATTGACGAATGTCGAGGTCAACGATGTCGCCTTGGGTGAGGAGCGGCGGCGTGCCGTCATCGCCATCAACCAAAAGAATCGGGGCGCGCACAGTCTGGTGGCTGCCGCGGGTAGCGCCTGCGGGATGGAGATCGCGGTGGCCCGGTTTGATGACGTCGTTCCGGCGCGCGAATTGGCCTTGGTGAAGATCGATGTTGAAGGCTATGAGTTGAGCGTGCTGAAGGGCATGAAGGGGCACCTTGATCGCAAACTGATCAAGCACATCCTCGTGGAAGTCACGCCCAGCAAGATGGTTCGCAATGGGCAGCGGCCGGACGAGCTGTTTGCCATGCTGGAGGCCTATGGATTTTCCGGCGCGGTGGTGACCAATACCGTCGATGCCAAGGATCTTCGAATCAACGAGCTGAGAAGCAATCTGGGCGCGTATGTCAAGGATGAAAACGCATCGTTTAATATTCTTTTTTCCTTGTCGCGCGATTCATCGCGCGCGCACGGGGTTTGAATGGCGGGGTTGGTGCGAAAAATATTGCAAGCGCTGCTCCTGCTGGCGGTCGTGCTGATCGCGATCCAGTATGTGGATTTTTCCAGCGTGTGGAATGTGTCGGCCGTTTATTTGGCGGCGGTAACATTGGTCGCCTTGGCGGCGAACATCGCGCGCTTCTACACGTTGAAACTCGCCCTGTTGCGCCGCGCAATCGATCTTGGCTGGCGTGAGTGGCTTTCCCTCGGGGTATATAGTTCCTTGTTGAACCTGTTTTTGCCGCTGTCCGCGGGATTGTCCATCAAAGCGATTTATTTAAAACGAAAATATCGCTTCCGTTATGCGGATTTCATTGGCACGCACAGCGCGATAACACTGCTGCAAGTCTATTTCCTGGTGCTGGTCGGCGGCCTGAGCGGCCTCATGTCGGGCAAGATCAATGACCTGGCGACCATTCTCATCGTTGCGCTGGTGCTGGCCGCCATGAGCGCGCCGTTTTTTTTCGCGCACGAGAGAATCCGCTCCGAGTCAAAACTAATCCAGGCGCTGCTGGATATCTACACCTCTTTTCTCGTCCTGGCAAAGGATCTGCGGTTTGTGGCCGAGGTTTTGGTGAATATGGGGGTCATCCTGGTATTCACTTGCCTGGCGTTTTATTTTTCATTCGGCGGGCTCGGGGTGGCGCTGGGATTGCCCGATGCCATGTTGATTGCGGTTGCCGTGTCGCTCCTGAGTCTGGTGAATATCACGCCGGGCAATATTGGGGTTCAAGAGTTTGTCGTCGCCTTCATCGGGCAGGCGCTGGGAGGGGATTTCGACAGCGCATTCGTGGCCATGTTGCTGATCCGGGCGATGTCGATCGTCGGATTCTTCCTGCTCATGCCGGCCGGCATGGGCTTGGGGCTGCGCCGCACGGGTGAGTCGGTGTGAATGGGTGTGATCCTCGCCCGGCGCTAAAAGCAGCGAAGCCCGCCTACTGCGCGTTCCGGGTGCCGGGATACCTTCTGTTGCGCACCGATGCCGCCAACGCCCGATACATCCAGCCGTTGCACCAGCGCAGCAGGGTGAAGCTCTTGGTGTAGTGCTTGGTCTGCTGATAATAGAAACGGCCGGCGGGATCATACATGCGATCCAGCGACCAACGGGTGATGCTGTCGGCCAGCGCGCCGTATTTTTCAGGGTGGCGCGAGAAGGTAAGGATCCCTTGCGCGGCGCCATGAATATCGTGCGGGAAATCCTTGTCGTTCATCCAGCGCGGCGAGCCGTCGGCGTTGAACAGGTGCTCGGCATAGTAGGCGAGGCCGGCGTCGTAGTTGCTTTGCCAGGTGTAGTCGCCGGTTGCATCCATGTAGCGTTGCAGCGCGTCGAGGATGAAACCGGTGTGATAATTGTCGTGCGTGATGCGCGAATCGCCCGGCGGATCGGTGTACCACCAGGCATGATAGTCGGTCTGCCGATTTATCACGTATCGCATCAGACGCTGCGCGGTTTCGCCGTGCGTGGTATCTCCGCTCAACTGCCCGTATTGCGCGATGACCGCCCCGATCAGGATGCTCACGTCCATCACCCGCATGGTCATCGGCAGCGGCATATAGCCCAGGCAAAGCTCTTCGGGTTCGTCCTTCAGCACCGCGAGATCAGTGAGGAAGAAATTGATCGCGCTTTTGACCGTGCTCAGATAATACGCGTGGCCCGTGATCCGGTAGGCCTCGAGAAAGGCCTCGCAGACAAAACAGCTGACCACGGCGTTCGGCGTGTTGGTCGGCGCGTAGAAGCCGGGGTCCTGCCACGGGTAGTGATAGCCCCAGCAATCGCCGGACCACTCGCCGGGCGAGCGCAGCGTTTCCAGCAATGCCAGGATGCGCTCGGCCTCGTCGAGATAAATATGCTGCCGATGGCAGCGGTAGCGGTCGAGCAACCCCAGGGTGAACAGCGCGAGGCCTTTCGGATTATACGTCTTCGGTGTGAGCAGCAGCGGGCGCAGATTGAGCGGGAAACGCATCACGCCCTGGATGGCGATCATGCGCGGCCAGCGACCCCAGCCGAGCAGCGTGCGCAGAATCGGGCTGTTGAGGCCGTCGTGCTTGTTATAGCCCTTCAGATCCTGGCGCAGGCTCCAGGCATAGACCTGGTCGAGGACGGTTTCAATCTGTTGGGCGGATACTTCTTGGGACATGGCCTGCTTCGAACAACTCGATCCACAAATGGGTTAAGAGCATAAGGTAAAGCATGAAATAGTGCCAGCGCATGCCCTTCGTTGGCCGCTGTGCGAGTACCTGCGCGACGAAGGCGGGATTGAACAGGCCGACCTCGGCGATGCGCTGCGGATTCAGATACTGCTGCGCCAGCGGTGCGAGGTGCCGGTGATAAAACTCAGGCGAGGAGACCTGGAAGCCGCTCTTGCGGCGGTCGAGGATCTCGCGCGGCAGCACCTCGGCGAGCATCGCGCGCATATAGCCCTTGAGGCGATGGTGCGGCATCAGCGTGGCGCGATCGACGCGCTGCAACTGCGCGGCGAAGTGCGCATCGACGAACGGCACGCGCACCTCCAGCCCCGCGGCCATGCTCACGCGGTCCTCCTGCCAGAGCAGATCATTGACCATCTTGTTCCTGAATTCGTACTGCGCCATGGCGCTGACCGGATCGGGGTGCTCCGGCCAGCGTTGCTCGATCTCGCCGAAGGCATCGGGCAGCGGCTGATCCAGCAGGCGTGGCCCGTAGATCTTCGCGCGCAGTTCAGGACTATCCCACACGTTGCGCAGCAGCCCGTAGACGCGCGGCCAATCGCCGAGCGCGCGCAGCATGCGAAATGCGCGTTCGGTTTCGGTCCAGAGCGGTTGGCGCAGCAGTTCGGCGAGCTTGGCGCCTGCCGCGCCCAAGCGGCGCGCTACGAAATCAGGCAGGAAACGGCGGGCGTGATGGGCATCGAGCAAAATCTTGTGCGCGTGGTAGCCGTAAAACAATTCATCGCCGCCGAGGCCGGAGAGCGCCACCTTGACGTGCCGGGCGGTGAGCTGCGCCAATTGCGCGACTTGCAGGGCGTTGATCTTCGGGGTCTCCAGGTGCCAGACCAGTTGCGGCAACTGCGCGGCGAGATCCTCGGGGATCGTCTCTTGAATATTGGCCAAACCGAGCAGCAGGGCGGAGCGCGCCGCATTGGCAGCCTCGTTGGGGTCATCGCCCACCTTGAGCGTGAAGGTGCGCAGTGGGTAGCCACTATATTCTTTGCCCAATGCGACGATGGCAGCCGAATCAATCCCGCCGGAGAGATAGGCGCCGACTTCGACATCGGCGGCGAAATGGGCGCGCACTGACCCGCGCAGCGCGTCCAGGGGGGAGGTTGTCTGTGGTAGCTCCGGGTGCAGTTGAAAAAGCTTTTGTTCACCATCGGCGCTCCATTCCACCACCACGCCCGGTGCAAGCTGGGTGATGCCCTTGAACATGCTGCGTTCGCCAGGCACGTAACGGAAATTCATCAACAAATGCAGTGCAGCGCAATCGAGTTCAGCACGTTGATTGTCGCGCGCCAAGATCGCCTTGGCCTCCGAGGCAAAGCAGATGCCGGTGCCTTCGTGACGCAGAAACAACGGCTTGATGCCGAGTGGATCGCGCGCGAGCAGGCCGCGCTGCGTTTGATGATCCCATAGCGCGAAGGCGTACATGCCGCGCAAATGATTGAAGCCCTGCCAGCCATGCATGCGGTAGAGCTCCATGATCACTTCGGTGTCGGAATGCGTGTTGAAGCAATGACCGCATTGTTCGAGCGCGGACTTCACTTCACGATAATTGTAGATTTCACCGTTGAAGATGATGGTGTAGCGGCCATCATGGCTGTGCATCGGCTGGCGGCCGGCGGCCAGGTCGATGATCGCCAGGCGTGCATGGCCAAACGCCGCATGCGGATGAATGAAAGTTCCGCATCCATCGGGGCCGCGATGGACGATGGCTGCGATCATGCGTTGGAGCGGCGCAAGATGTTCCTGTTCGGTCAGCGGGGAGGATGAAAACCAGCCGGCGATGCCGCACATATCAGGTTTTTAGCGTGGCTTGATAGGCCCGCAGCGGGGCGGGAAAGGTTTCGATGCAATCGGTGACGAAGGCTGCTACATCTATAGTTTCGTTCAAGAGCTGGGTGCGACGCGTCTGCCAGAGTCCTTTGGGCTGCGCGAGGATAGCATCGATCATTGGTTCAAGTTTCGTCCATGACAGCTCGCGCAGATTGCGCACCAGTCCGTAGCGACTCTCCTGTTCGTTGGTATAGCCGCGCCCGGTGCGCGCCGCGTAGATCGCCGGCACACCCAGCACCGCGCACTCCGAGGCCATGGTCGCGCTCTCACCGATGAAGGCGCGGCAGAAGGCCATCACATGATGGACCTCGTTGACCTTGCCGCGATAGAGATAGGGGGAGAACTCCTCACCGAGCTGCGCCTCGGACGAGATTAACACCTTCCCGTGGCGTGATAATTTTGCAACGACCTTACGCAGTAATTCGTGATGCCAACCGGCCTCGCCGATGTCGTGGCTCGCCTGCCAGGAAACCAGGCGCAGGAAAAAAGTGTCACCCTGTTCGGCCAGCCCGTTGTCGACGGCCTTTGTGCGTTCTGGTGTGAAGTAGTCTGGATGCAAATAGGAAAGTTCGTGATAACCCGCGTAGCGGATGTGCCGCGACTTGGGCACCCAGGTCTCGTAGCAGCGCGGCACGATCACGGCGGATGCGAAGGGATAGGTGATGGCGTTTTGCAACGTGGCGTTTTCGGTGTCGTAGAACACCAGTGACGGCGCGCCCGTCAATTTTCCCACTTGGGCGATAAACACACCGCCGATCGCGGCCATGATATCGGGCCGCTCTTTTTTTACCACCTTGCGCAGCGCCAGATTGCGCCGGATCAGCTCACTGCCGAGCGAAAGCAGTCCGCCTTTTTTCAACGCGGAGAGCGGGTGATGTGGCAGTTTCAGCTCGTCCAGCAAGGTCAGCGCAAACTCCTTGTCGCGACTGGTGATGACGACCTCATGCCCATGCGCCTTGAGCATCCGGATCGGATGGCGGAAAAAATGCACATGCGCCGGATGGCCGATGTCGATCAAGACCTTCATTTATGCTTGTGCTCATCGCCGCGGGTTTGATAAATCAGCGTGGTAATTTGTTCGGAGACCAGGCCGATCAGAAAGACAAGCACCGCCGTGGTCAGCAGCAAGGCGCTCATGTTCGTGAAGCGCCCTTCGGTGAAAAAGGTGTAGGCGTAATAGCCGAGTCCCAGCAGAAAATGCAGCAGGCTGATCGGCAGAAACAGTTTCAACGGCGAATACAGCGTGCCGACCTTGAAGATGATCAGCAAAAACCGCACCCCGTCGCGCCACAGATTGATGTGGCTTTTGCCGACGCGCTTCTCGACCTTGATCGGCACATAGGCCACCGAATACCCGGCGCGAAAGAACGACATGGTGATCGTCGTCGGATAGGAAAAACCATTGGGCAGCAGGTGCAGAAACTCGCGGAACTTATCCGCTCGCACCGCGCGAAATCCCGAGGTGAGATCGGCGACCTTCTGGTTGGTCATCCAACTGGCGAGCTTGTTGTAAAAACTGTTCGCCGCCCAGCGGTGCATACTCGCCTGCCCTTCGCCGTCGCGCGCGCCGACCACCATGTCGTAGCCTTCCTCCAGCTTCGCCAACAGCTTGGGGATATCCTCGGGCCGATGTTGTCCATCGGCGTCCATGAACACCAGGATATCCCCCCTCGCATGCCGCGCCCCGGTTTTGATGGCCGCGCCATTGCCCATGGAGTAAGGATGTGACACCAGTCTGATGTCTGACGCTTGGTAGCTTGCCGCAGTTTCGTCGTAGGATCCGTCGTTGACAATGATGATCTCTGCCTCGGGATGCAGGTTGCGCAGAATCGGCACAAGTGTCGTGAGACTGCGCGCCTCATTCTTGGCTGGTAGGATTATGGATAGTGACTTGCTGTTCTCAGGCACTCGTTCACACTGCTCGTTTTGTATTTTCAGGTGTTTAACGTAATGAATGTTTCAATGAAGCCCAGAATGGCATCATTGACTTCGGTTAGGGGATGATCATTCAAAAGCGTCGACCGGTCAATGACCAATAATGGATCATTGCAATGTGTGCCGGATGGCTTCGACAGTCAAAAAAGACAGGACCGCCGAAGCGGTCCTGTCAGTGTGATCATTCCATGTCCTATCGGGATTGAAGTTTGTCCCGATTCCCTGCTTACAACCTTATTTACATTCTGAAGGAGCAAACCGGGCAGGCAAGGTACCTGCGGCGCCGCCAGTAAATCCGGCTGCTAGCGCGCCTGCCGCTCTGCAACGCCATGCAACGGAATCATTGGGAGGAGTGAAGGCTGCATCGCCTGCCGGAAGTGCGACACCGACCGGTGCGTTCGGTGTGAAGATGAGCGTGCCGCCACCGGCGTTCGCATTCATGTCAACGGTGATCACCCCGGTGTCTGCTGCAATGGCGACGCTTGCCACGTTGGTAGTGAGTGAAGGCGTGGTATAGCCCGTGGCATATCCCGTGGCCAAACCTTGCGGGTTTCCAGAGGCTAAGATGTCGGCGACATTGATCTTCGCCGCCGCCGCAGCGTTCAGACCCTCGCTTACCCGGGCGCGCACGGTATAGTCCTGATATGCAGGTAATGCTACGGCCGCAAGAATACCGATGATCGCGACCACGATCATTAACTCGATTAGGGTGAAACCCCGTTGCTTCATGTTTTGCATATGGATATCTCCAATTAAGTTGATGTGCTTACAAACTCGATCCCACTTTGTCGCTAAACATCCATGGGATCTGTGGATGTTGGCTTTGGGCGGTGACTTGCCTTGCCGGTACAGCAAGCAGGAAATATGCCAGGTCAGGTGTATGACTTTGGTCTCGGAAGGGTATTGTTATAAATATTATAAAAAACAAAATGATATGAACGATGCGATTGGTCTGCCATGGGGGCGAAACCGGCCTTTATACCACAGCAAAAATATTGCATATGAAAAAATTGGAATGGTTGCGGCAGTTGAAGTGACGAAATGCGTCACCTGGTTTGTCGGGGGGCACTTTGTGTGGCGGGCTTGATCGCGAGTTGAAGTTGCTCCGGGCATGCTCGTGCGTAGGAGCCGTCTTCAGATGGCGTTTGTTAAAGCTGCCGGCAACGCTTATGCCGGCCTACATGGAGGAAGATCGTAGGCGAGTCGGTCGGTATAACTGTCGGCATGGCCAACGAGCGGATGCCGGGGTTACTCCATCCCCAGCTTCTTCAACCGGTAGCGCAGGGCGCGGAAGGTGATGCCGAGGAGTTGGGCGGCCTTGGTTTTGTTTTGGTTGGCCTTGTCGAGGGCCTTTTGGATCATCTCGCGTTCGATGGACTCCAGGTAGTCTTCCAGCGGGACGCTGGTGTTGACGGGGGTGCTGGCGGCTTGCCAGGCGCCGGAGGTAGCGGGGGCGGTTTCGAGGGTGGTTTCCGGCAGTTGCAGGTCGTCGAGGGTGATTTGGTCGTCCTCGCACAGGGTCATGGCGCGTTCCAGGATGTTTTCCAGTTCGCGCACGTTGCCGGGGAAGTGGTAACGCGCCAAGGCGGCAAGCGCCTCCGGGGTGATGGCCGGGGTGCGGCTGCCGTGGTTCTTAGAGAGGCGCTTGAGGATGTTGTCCGCCAGGACCGGGACATCCTCGATGCGTTCGCGCAGGGGCGGTACGCGCATTTCGATGACATTGAGCCGATAGAACAGGTCTTGGCGGAATTTGCCTTCGTTGACCAGGGTGGCGAGATCCTTGTGCGTGGCGCTCAGGATGCGCACGTCGATCGAGGACTCCTTTTCCTCGCCCACGGGGCGCACGGCCTTTTCCTGAATGGCGCGCAGGAGTTTGACCTGCATGTGCAGCGGCAGGTCGGCCACCTCATCCAGGAACAGCGTGCCGTTGTGGGCGGCCTGGAACAGGCCGGCCTTGTCGGCGACCGCCCCGGTGAAGCTGCCCTTTTTGTGGCCGAAGAATTCGCTCTCCATCAATTCGCTGGGGATGGCGCCGCAGTTGACCGGCACGAACGGCTTGTCCTGACGCGGGCCCTTCTCGTGGATCAGGCGCGCGACCAGTTCCTTGCCGGTGCCGGATTCGCCGCTGATATAGACCGGGGCCTGACTGCGTGCGAGCTTGGCGATCAACGAACGGGTGTTGCGCATCGCCTGGGAGTCGCCGAGCAGGACGTTGCGCGAGCGGCGGTCCATGGCCGGGAACTCCTTGAGCTTGAGCGTGGAGTTGATCAGGTTGCGTAGCATCGGCAGTTCGATCGGTTTGGAAATGAAATCGAATGCCCCGCGCTTGAGGGCCTGGACGGCGGTTTCGACGTTGCCGTGCGCGGTGATCACCGCCACCGGCAGGTCGGGGTATTGCTGCTGAATGAGATCGACCAGTTCCAGGCCGTCGCCATCCGGGAGTTTCATATCGGTCAGGCACAGATCGAACCTGTGTTTTTTAAGCAGGGCGATGGCCTGTTGCAGATTCTCTGCCACATGGCTGTCGACACTCATCCTGCCCAAGGTCAGGACCATGAGTTCACGGATGTCGGGTTCATCGTCAACGATCAAGGCGAGCTGGTTTTTCATGGTACCGCGGTCTGTGGTTGATTTTTGGGCGCACTCAAATGACTGAAGGTGATTCTAAAACAACTGCCGCCCTCGGCGACAGGCAGATATTCTAACCGCGCGCGGTTGCATTCGCATAATTCCCGGGCGATGTAGAGCCCCAGGCCGGTGCCGCCGCTCTCGGTGGTGTAGAAGGGTTCGAAGATGTGTTCGGCGACCTCCGGGCGGATGCCGGGGCCGTGATCGATCACATCGAGGTACGGGCGGTCCGTGTCATCACTGGAGCCGATGACCAGCTCCAGCTTCGGGCTGCCCGGGTAGTCGCGGCTGTGGCGCAAACCGTTCTGGCAGAGATTCCATAGGACTTGGTGGAGCTGGGAGTTGTCCATCAGGATGGTGGGGTTGCGCGCCTTGTCATGCAGGGCGATCTCGCCGCGGTCGATGCGATTGCTTTCGGACAGTTCGGTGATGAAGTCATCCAACCACGGCTTGAGCGCGATGGCGGTGGGATGGAAGGTGTCGCGGCGGCTGAGCTGTAACACATTCTCGATGATCCGGTTCACGCGCTGGCTGTGTTTGCCGATGATCTCGATCAGCCGCTTATCCTGGAGGTGCAGATCCGGTGATTCTTCCAGCAATTGCGCCGCGTGGCTGATGGCTCCCAGAGGGTTGCGCACCTCGTGGGCGATGCTGGCGGTGAGCTGCCCGAGCGAGGCGAGTTTCAATTGTTGCGCCTGCTGCGCCAATTCCGAACTGTCTTCGAGCAGGATCAAGGTGCCGGCGCCGGGGTCATCGCCCAGCGCGCTGAAGCGCGGCAGGACATCCATTCTGCTCTCGCTCAAGTGGACGCTCTGGCGCGGCTGATCGCGCTGGCGTATCCATTCCTGGTAAGGCAGGAATAATTCGGGGGCGGCTTCCTCCAGCCGGGAGCGGCTTATGTTGTGCGGGAGGCCCAGTAAACGCGCGGCGGCGTGATTGATCAATCGGATGTTGCGTTGTTTGTCGACGACGATGACGCCGGATTGCAACAGCTGTATCACATGTTCATTGAGTTGCGCCATGTTGGCCAGATCGATGCCGCGTTGCTCGGCGAGCTGTTCGCTCTCGTGCAAACGGCGACTGAGCACATTGGTCAGCAGCGCCGTGGCGAAGAAGGTTGCCCCCATGATGCCGGATTGGGTGTAGTTGGGGGTGATGCCTTCCGCGAGGTGAGTGAAGGCGTTTTCCCCCAGGATGGCGATGGTGGCTATGGCGGCGATCATTTTCGAGCCGCGTTCCGGTGCGAGCAACGCCGTGCCGGCAATGGTGATGACGAGTAGCATGCCCAGCCCGCTGCCGAAGTCGCCCATCGCATGGGTGAGTAGCGTAATTGCGATGATATCGACGAAGGCGTAGAGATAGATCTGGAGGGTGAACGCCGGCCGCTGCCAACGGATGGCGCCGATGCTGATGACGCTGAACAATAAAAACGCCAGGCTCGCGTAGTGAAACAACGCTGGATTGTGTGCCGTGGCGATGAATGCATCCTTCGCCAGCAGACTGGATGCCAGCAGCGTTGCTGCGAGGCAGAGTCGAAAGACATTGAACATGCGCAGGTGGCGCCAGTTTAGCGCGGTCTCTGGGTGTCGTTGGGCGACTATCGTCGAAAAGCCGGTTGTCATAATCGTTTTTGTAATAAGTACATCGTGTTTGAGTGGCCCGTTACTATGAGATAGATTCTAAATTTTTTTCTAAATGTGACGAAACAAAAGATCGAAACAGGGCATAATGAAGTCCATATTTTCAAGGTAAGATATGTTTGCGACAAGTACTATACTAACTAGGTTACGGGCTGCCGGCATTCATTTGCTGCTCAGCGCCGCCATTTTCCTGGTGCTGCTGTACTTCATCGTCTACCAGTGGTATCCAATTCCATATTTTAGTGTTGATGGCGGATGGCAAGGTATACAGATTATGATTGGGGTAGACCTTGTTCTTGGCCCTTTTTTGACTTTGCTCATTTTTAATCCTAATAAAACGAGAAATAAGATATTATTTGATCTTGGTTGTATCGCTGTTGTCCAGTTGAGTGCGCTAATTTGGGGTGTATCGACAGTATATGACCAGCGGCCGGTAGCGATTTCATATTGGGATGGAAAATTTTACTCAGTTACTACAAAAGAGTTAAAGAAACAAAAATTGACTCCTGATGTGTTCGAGGCGTTGAGTGATCAACGCCCTCCGGTCATTTATACGCGAAAACCTCAAACATCAGAAGAATCTATCGGCGTTATTACCTGGCTCTTTACTGAAAGCACGAGTGAATGGAATTTGCACTTTTTGCATGAACGCATATCCAGTCACATTGAGGATGTTTTCCGGCAATCTAAAGATATCAGCGCTGAATATGAGAAACCAGAGAAGCTAACCCAGGACTTTAATTTAATTCTCGAAAGGCTTGGTGGTAAGAAAGAAGATTACGCGGCAATTCCCTTTATGGGACGCTATGGGACTGTGTTGCTGATAATGAACAAACAAGGGGTTATTGTAGATTCATTGGAGATTTAAAATTTCCATGGTCCAAAACAGCAAGGACTGCAGTCTGCTGATACGAATTTCCTCCAGGCTGTTCGCATAGCGACGAAACGTTTCGCGAGGCTTTGGCTTGGAGCTGCCTGTGGCACAAAGCCGCAAAATCTTCGATGCTAGATCAGATTCGACGGCGACTGTCGCGCTCGGCATTGCTGACGCAAGACTCAGGCTCTTTGATCGTCGTCATCACAAAATTTGCAAATATCGATTAAGGCGCGCATGTGAACTCCAGTCGTGGTAAGCAAGTTATAAGTTAACTTGCTTAATTCCTTCTGCCGGCTTCCATCTCCAGCACCACCTGCGTCATGCGCAACACGCTGTCGGGATTGAGTGAGATCGATTCGATTCCCTGTTCGACCAGCCATTGTGTCATTTCGGGAAAATCCGACGGCGCTTGGCCGCAGATGCCGATGTATTTTCTGTTGCGCTTGCATGCTTCGATGGCCAGTGCCATCAGTTTCAATACCGCCGGGTTGCGTTCGTCGCCGCTGGTGACCAGACCTGAATCACGGTCTACGCCCAGGGTGAGCTGGGTGAGGTCGTTCGAGCCGATGGAAAAGCCGTCGAAGTGCTCCAGGAAGTCATCGGCGAGCAGGGCGTTGGCGGGGATTTCGCACATCAGATAGATATGCAGATCATTCTCGCCGCGCTTCAGTCCGGCCTCGACCATCAATGCCAATACCTTGTCGCCTTCTTCGACGGTGCGCACGAAGGGTATCATCACGGCGACGTTGGTAAGTCCCATATCTTCGCGTACGTATTTGATCGCCGCGCATTCCATCTTGAAACAGGCGGCGAAGGCGTCCGAGGGATAGCGATAGGCGCCGCGGAAGCCGATCATGGGGTTCTCTTCGCGCGGTTCGAAATCCGCGCCGCCGATCAACGCGGCGTATTCATTGGATTTGAAGTCCGAGGTGCGCACGATCACCTTGCGCGGGTAAAAGGCCGCGGCGATGGTGCCGATGCCTTCGGCCAGACGCTGCACGTAGAATTCGCTGCGACCGGGATAGCCGGCGCTGAGCTGGTCGATCTGCTGTTGTGTTGCGCTGTCGAGTTTTTCATAGGCGAGCAGCGCGCGCGGATGTACGCGGATGGAATTGTTGATGATGAACTCCAGGCGCGCCAGTCCCACGCCCTCGCTCGGCAGGCGCGCGGCATCGAAGGCCAGCTCCGGATTGGCGACATTGAGCATGATCTTGGTCTGCGGTTTTTTCAGACTGCTGAGATCGATCTTTTCGGTGCTGAATTTCTGCGCGCCCGCATACACATAGCCGCTGTCGCCCTCGGCGCATGAGAGCGTGACCTCGCGACCGCTGGCGACAGTCTCAGTGCAATCGCCAGTGCCGACGATGGCCGGGATGCCGAGTTCGCGCGCGACGATGGCCGCATGACAGGTGCGCCCGCCGCGATTGGTAACGATGCCGGCGGCGCGTTTCATCACCGGCTCCCAATCCGGGTCGGTGATGTCGGTCACCAGGATCTCGCCGGGCTGCAGCTCGTTCATGTGACTGGCCTCGAAGATCACGCGTGCCTTGCCGCAGGCGATCTTCTGGCCGACGCTCTTGCCCTGCGCGAGCACCTCGCCACGCGTCTTCAGCGTGTAGATCTCCTGGATATTGACGTTCTCCACGGCCTTCACCGTCTCCGGGCGGGCTTGCAGGATGTAGATCTCACCGTTCTCACCGTCCTTCGCCCACTCGATGTCCATCGGGCGCTGATAATGGTGTTCGATCGCCACGGCATGGCGGGCGAGCTGCAAGACTTCGTCATCGGTGAGCGAGAAGCGGCGGCGGTCTTCCAGACGCACGGGGACATTGCGCGTGGAAATCCCAGCCATGTGATCGCCGGTGTAGATCATCTTGAGTGCCTTGTCGCCGAGCTGGCGCTTGATGATGGGCCGATGGCCCGTCATGAGCGTGGGCTTGAACACGTAAAACTCATCCGGATTGACCTGGCCCTGCACGATGTTCTCGCCCAGCCCGTAGGCGGAGGTGATGAACACGGCGTTGCGGAAGCCGGTTTCGGTGTCGATGGAAAACATCACACCGGAACAAGCGAGATCCGAGCGCACCATCTTCTGCACGCCGATCGACAGCGCGACGTTCATGTGGGTGAAACCCTTGTCGACCCGATAGGAAATAGCGCGATCGGTAAAGAGCGAGGCGAACACCTGTTTGCAGGCGCTGAGCAGATTCTTGTTGCCGCGGATGTTGAGATAGGTTTCCTGCTGCCCGGCGAACGAGGCGGTGGGCAGATCCTCTGCCGTAGCCGAGCTGCGCACCGCCACATCCGGGTTCGGACCGTAGTCGAGTTCCAGCTCGCCGTAGGCATCGGTGATCTCCTTGGCGAGGTCCTTGGGTAATTCCGCGTGCAAGATCCAGCTGCGGATTTGCGCGCCGGTCTTGGCCAGTTCGGTGACATCCGTGGTGTCGAGACCGGTCAGCGCATCGGCGATGCGATCGGTCAGGCTGTTGTAGTCGAGAAAATAGAAATAGGCCTGCGCCGTGGTGGCAAAGCCCTTGGGCACCTTGATCCCGCTGTCGCCCAGTGCGCGGTACATCTCGCCCAGGGAGGCATTTTTTCCGCCGACCAGGGGCACATCTTTGATGGTGAGTTCATTGAAGCTGCGGACGTGGCGCATGGATAATTCCTCGGGAGGGTGTTTTGTTCTTATTCGAGCTGGTTGTGGAGCTTTAACATAAGCATAGATCGGAAGCGTGTATGCAAACTAAAGGAAACTTCTGCGCGATCAATGCATCTCTTTGGTTCCGGACTTCAGGTGATCACCGTCGCCCCCCCCATGCCGCTGCGCGCCTTGAGCTGGGTGAGTTGCTCGGCGATGGTGATCAGCTCGGCCAGCGCGGCTTGCGGGTCGACATCCTGCTTGGCCGGATCGGGTTCGAAGCGTTCCAGATAGATGCGCACGGTTGCGCCTTCGGTGCCGGTGCCGGAGAGGCGGAAGACGATGCGCGAGCCATCGGTGAAGATGATGCGCAGGCCCTGGTTCTTGCTCACGCTCTGGTCGATGGGATCGGTGTAGCTGAAGTCATCGGCCAGATCGACGGTGTAGTTGCCGAGGCGCTCTCCCGCCAGTGTGCCGAGGCGCGCGCGCAGGCCGTCGATGATGTCGGTGGCGAGGGTGGCGTCGACGGCCTCGTAGTCGTGACGCGAATAGATGTTGCGTCCGAAGCGGCGCCAGTGGTCGCGCACAATCTCTTCCACCGATTGGGCGCGCTCGGCGATGATGTTGAGCCAGAACAGCACGGCCCACAGGCCGTCTTTCTCGCGCACGTGATCCGAGCCGGTGCCGAAGCTCTCCTCGCCGCACAGCGTTACCTGACGCGCATCGAG
Organism: Pseudomonadota bacterium; assembly: GCA_040752855.1. Classification (GTDB taxonomy): domain Bacteria; phylum Pseudomonadota; class Gammaproteobacteria; order RBG-16-57-12; family RBG-16-57-12; genus JBFMHP01. Next base: position 78,891 of record JBFMHP010000032.1, read on the forward strand.
CAGATTGCCGAAGAATTTCCAGCCGGTCGGGGTTTCGAAACAGGGGATGCCGAGGCGATCGGCGACGCGGTCGGCGGCCTGGCTGGTGGGCATCGAGCGGGCGATGCCGCGGATGCCGTTCTTGTAGCCGGGCACGCGGTGGGCGTTGGCGGCGATGATCGCCAGGCTGTCACTCGGGGTGACGAAGAAGTTGCGCCCGATGACCATGTTGCGGTCGCCGTCGCCGTCGGAGGCCGCACCGAAGTCCGGACCGGAGGGCATGTTCATGATCGCGAGCAGCTCCTCGGCATGCGCCAGGTTGGGATCGGGATGGCCGCCGCCGAAGTCCGGCAGCGGGATGGCGTTCATCACCGTGCCCGGCTGGGCGTGCAGCATGTCTTCCAGGATGGTCTTGGCATACGGGCCGGTGATCGCGTGCATCGCGTCGAAACGCATGCTGAAGCGGCCGCTGCGGAACATTGCCTTGATCTTGTCGAAATCGAACAGGTGTTGCATCAGCGCGGCGTAATCGGCCACCGGGTCGATCACGCTCACCGCCATGGCGCCGATGCGATATTCGCCGAGCGCGTCGAGCGGGATGTCAGCGGCGTCGACGATCTTGTACTCTTTGATCTGCTTGCTGTGCGCGAAGATGGCGTCGGTGATCTTCTCCGGCGCGGGGCCGCCGTTGCCGATGTTGTACTTGATGCCGAAGTCGGCGTTCGGCCCGCCGGGATTGTGGCTGGCCGAGAGCACGATGCCGCCGAAGGCCTTGTTCTTGCGGATCACGGCGGAGGCCGCCGGGGTGGAGAGCAGGCCGCTCCGGCCGACCAGGGCGCGGCCGAAGCCGTTGGCGGCGGCCATCTTCAGGATGATCTGGATGGCGGTGTCGTTGTAATAGCGGCCGTCGCCGCCCACTACCAGGGTCTGTCCTTGGTAACCCTCCAGGCTGTCGAAGATCGACTGTACGAAGTTCTCCAGATAGTTGGGCTTCTGGAAGACCGGGACCTTCTTGCGCAGCCCCGAGGTGCCGGGTTTTTGATCGGTGAAGGGGGTGGTGGCGACGGTGCGGACGGTGCTCATAAGGCTCTCTCACTCAACTTCTTGTTGTCATTCTAAAACTATAAGCCGTAAGGGAAAGCGAGTCGAGGCTTGAAATCGGGGATAAGGCCCCTAATATCTGGGGCATTCACGTTTCGCCTGACATTCAATCAAAGATAAGGAGAGGCTATCCCATGACCGTTGCGGCCCACAAAGAGACCATGAGCTTTCAGACCGAGGTCAGCCAGCTGCTCAAGCTGATGATCCACTCGCTCTACAGCAACAAAGAAATCTTCCTGCGCGAACTGATCTCCAATGCCTCCGATGCCCTGGACAAGCTGCGCTTCGAGGCCCTGGGCGATGACGCCCTGTTCGAAGGCGACGGCAATCTGCGCGTCGAGGTCAGCTACGACAAGGACCAGCGCACCGTGACCGTGCGCGACAACGGCATCGGCATGAGCCGCCAAGAGGTGATCGACAACATCGGCACCATCGCCCGGTCCGGCACGCGGCAGTTTCTGGAGGCGCTGAGCGGCGACCAGAAAAAAGACGCCCACCTGATCGGCCAGTTCGGCGTGGGCTTCTACTCGGCCTTCATCGTCGCCGACAAGGTCACGCTCACCACCCGTCGCGCCGGCTTGGGCGCCGAGCACGGCGTGCGCTGGGAGTCGAGCGGGGAGGGCGAGTTTACCCTGGAGACGATCGACCGTCCGGCGCGCGGCACCGAGATCGTGCTGCACCTGCGTCCCGATGAAGACGATTTCCTCAACGGCTATCGCCTGCGCTCCATCATCCGCAAATATTCCGACCACATCCCGGTGCCGGTCGTAATGCGCAAGGAGGCGCTGGAAGAGGGCGAAGCCGAGGGCATGGAAACGGTCAACAGCGCCTCGGCCCTGTGGCTGCGCGCCAAGAACGAGATCACGCAAGAAGAATACGACGAGTTCTACAAACACATCGGCCATGACTTCGAGGCCCCGCTGGCGCAGGTGCACAGCCGGGTCGAAGGCAAGCTGGAATACACCTCGCTGCTCTACCTCCCGGCGCGCGCGCCGTTCGACCTGTGGGATCGCGAGCGCCAACACGGCATCAAGCTCTATGTGCAGCGCGTCTTCATCATGGACGATGCCAAGCACCTGATGCCGAACTATCTGCGTTTTGTGCGCGGGGTGATCGACTCCAACGACCTGCCGCTCAACGTCTCGCGCGAGATCCTGCAACACAACAAGATCATCGACAGCATGCGCTCCGGCTCAGTGAAAAAGGTGTTGGGCCTGCTCGAAACCATCGCCAAGGACGAACCGGAGAAATACGCCAAGTTCTGGGGCGAGTTCGGCAAGGTGATGAAGGAAGGTCCGGCCGAGGATTTCGCCAACAAGGAACAGATCGCCAAACTGCTGCGCTTTGCCTCCACGCATAAAGACACTGCTGATCAAGTCGTCACGCTGGATGACTACATCAGCCGCATGAAAGACGGCCAGGAGGCCATCTACTACATCACCGCCGACACCTTCACCGCGGCCAAGAACAGCCCGCACCTGGAGGTCTTCCGCAAGAAGGGCGTGGAGGTGCTGCTGCTTTCCGATCGCGTCGACGAGTGGTTGGCCTCGGCGCTGACCGAATACGCCGGCAAGAAGCTGCAATCGGTCACCAAGGGTGCGCTCGATCTGGGCAAGCTGGAGGATGCCTCCGAGAAAGAGCAGCACAAGCAAGTCGAAGAGCAGCTCAAGGGGCTGGTCGAAAGAGTCAAAGAGGCGCTCAAGGATCAGGTGAAAGAGGTGCGCATCACCCACCGCCTGACCAACTCACCGGCTTGTCTGGTCGCCGGGGAATACGACATGGGCGCCAATCTCGAGCGCATCCTCAAGTCAGTCGGCCAACAGGTTAGCGGCAGCAAGCCGATCCTGGAGCTCAACCCCGAGCACCCGCTGGTGAAAAAGCTCGACGCCGAACAGGCCGGTGAGCGCTTCAACGACTGGTGCACCATCCTGTTCGACCAGGCCCTGCTCGCCGAGGGCGGCCAGCTGGAAGACCCGGCTACCTTCGTGCAACGGCTCAACAAGCTGTTGCTGGAGCTGAGCCGCTAATCAACCTATCCGACAACGAAGGAATGCACGGCGTCCTGACAGCCCCTCTCCCGCAGTCGGGAGAGGGTGGCCCGAAGGGACGGGTGGGAGCTAATCTGAGGGCGTGCGATCCTGACCTGTCCCTCACCCCAACCCCTCTCCCGCCAGCGGGAGAGGGGCTAAGACGTGGCGTTCCCGATGTAGCGATATGCCGTAACTGTGGGCTTCTGCACAGTAAAGCCACCACGGCCTTGCAATCCGTGTAGGTCATTCTTATATTACCAAAACCTAAAATGCTTATGGTTGTCTGGTGGTTTTGATGTTGTTGTCCCCCCGTGCGTCCCTGCTTCTTGCTCCTATCTTCGTCTGTTTAAGCGCCTGTGCCCACTCGCCGTCCGGTGAAACGCCGCCGCAAGGGGAAGCGATCGAACAACCGGTGGCTGCGCCCGCAGCGGTGCGCGCGCCGCCAGTACAGGAAGTGCAAGCGCCGCCGCAAGGGGCGGTCGAGCCTTCTGCTCCCGTGGCTGATGAGTCCGCCAATCCGGCCAAACAGCGTTTACTGGCCATGGTGGCGGCGCAGAAACAACAGGTCGAGACAGCCAAGCGCGTGCAGGCGCCGGCCGGGGCGGACGATCTCGAAAAGCGCCTCAATTTCGCCAAGATGCTGTTCATGGGCAAGACGGGCCGGCGCGTGGCGGAAAGCACGGATGCCGACGTCTTGGCCTTGTTTGAAGAGGCCAAGCTCAAGCTGGCGCAGGCCGAACGGCTGCTGGCCGGGTCTGACACTGCTGGGGCGCAGGCCGCAATTGCCGATACGATGCGGTTGTTTAATGCGGCGGCGGCTCAGGTGCCGAGCGAGGATCTCAAGGTCCAAGCCAAGGCCGAGTACCCGAAGCTTCTGGAAAAGATCGCCGTTGCCAAGGATGCGCATCAGCGCAATTTCGAGCGCCGCGTGGCCGCCGCCGGCATGGCGGCGGGGGTGATGTATGACGAGGAGCTGGTCGATGATCTGCTGGCCGAGGCCTTGGTGCAGGCGGCGACCGATGATTTTCTGGCGGCCAACAAGACGCTCACTGCGGCGCTGCGGCAGGTGCAAGCGGCCACGCGCGAAATGCTCAACCATCAGACCATCGTCTATGAACTCAACATAGACACGCCGGAAGGCGAGTATCAATACGAACTCAACCGCTACCTCGGGTATGAAGAACTGATCCCGGTGGCGATTGAAAAGTATCAGCCCAACGTCGGGCAGCGGCTGCTGGTGCACCGTACCGTGGAGAAGGCCCAGTGGATGGCCGGGCAGTCGCGCGAGGCGGCGCAACGCAAAGAGTTTCCGGTCGCGATCCGAATGATGCAGGAGGCCACCACGGAGATCCGCAAGGCGCTGAAACTCATGGGCGTGCCGGATATCGGTTAACAGCGTGCTGAAAAATGGTTTTTAGCCCCTACTCCCACAGAGGAGAGGGAGCTAACAAGCCACCACCGCAGACTCGACAGTTACTGGCAAACACCCACTGACGACGGTTTGCAGCGGCGCCGGTCGGACCAGATGGTGTTGGCGAGGACGGCGCCTGTGAGATCCGCGCCGGTCAGATCGGCGTTGCTCAGATCGGCCTTGGTCAGGTTGCTGTTTTTCAGATCGGCGCCGATCAACGAGACACCCTGGAGTTTGGCGCCGGAGAGATCGCTGCCGCTCAGGTTCGCGCCGTCGAGCGATGCCTTGTTGAACACCGCGCCGGAGGCCGTGGACGCGCTGAGATCCGCGCCGCTCAGATCGGCCTGTTCGAGGTTCGCCTGGCTCAGATTCGCTGAGCGCAGCCGGGCCTTTTCCAGATTCGCCTCGTAGAGCCGCGCGCCCTGCAACTGCGCCCCGACCAGGATGGCCTCACGCAGCGTGGTGCGGTCCAGGCGCGCCTTCTCCAGCCGGCTTTCCGTCAAATCGGCCCGTTCAAAATTGGCGCCGACGGCATGGATTTCGCGCAACGTTGCCTGTTTCAGATTGGCTTTCGCGAAATCTGCGCGTTCCAGATCCGCGCCGCCGAGATCCGCCTGTTGCAGATTGGCGCCGCTGAATTTGGCGCGCAGCAGCCAGGCGTGGCGCAGATCGGCGCCCGACAGGTTTTGGCCGCTGCGGTTGCATTCCGGCCATTTGACCCGCGGTTGGGCGGGGTCCTCGCAGGCGGCAAAACCAAGGGCGGGCAGCCACAAGGCGGCGAGGATCACAGCGTGGATCGCACGGGGGCGGGCAGGGGAGGTAACGTTGCGCTTCAAGGACTTCTTCACTAGCTTATTAATCAATAGGTCGGAACAGGATACTAGAGTGGGCGCGGAAAACAACCTGATGGCACTGGCGGAACGGACCGGCGCGGCGCTGTTGCGCCAAGGGCGGATGCTGGCGACGGCCGAGTCCTGCACCGGCGGCGGCGTGGCCCACGCGCTCACGGCGGTGGCGGGCAGCTCCGGCTGGTTCGAGCGTGGTTTCGTCACTTACAGCAACGAAGCCAAGCGGGAGATGCTCGGGGTGCGTCCGGAGACCTTGCAGACCTTCGGCGCGGTGAGCGAGGCCACGGTGCGCGAGATGGCGGAAGGCGCGTTGCGTCACAGCCGCGCTCAGGTGAGTTTGTCGATCAGCGGGATCGCCGGCCCCAGCGGCGGCAGCGCGGACAAACCCGTCGGCATGGTGTGTTTCGGCTGGGCCATGCAGGGGCGGCCGACGCGCACCAGAACGGAATATTTCTCGGGGGATCGCGCGCAGGTGCGCGAGCAGGCCGTCCGTTGGGCACTGGAGGGGTTGCTGGATGTCCTCGATCAGCCCGTCTGACACGCAGCGGCTGTTTTTCGCGCTCTGGCCGCATGATGACATGCGCCAGCAACTCGCCGCCGTCGTGAAGGCGGGCGAGCGCTGGGGCGGGCGCGCGGTGGCCACGGAGAATCTGCACATGACCTTGGTGTTCCTCGGTTCCATCACGCAAGCGCAGCGCGCCTTCCTGGAACAGCAGGCCGAGCGCCTCACGCTTTCGTCGTTTACCCTCTGGCTCGATCATCTGGGCCACTGGCCGAAACCGCAGGTGCTGTGGCTGGGTGTGCCCGAGGTGCCGCGGCCCCTGCTGGACCTGGTCGAGGCGCTAAATCGGGCGGTGGCCGACTGCGGCCTGCGGCCGGACGACCGTCCCTATGCCCCGCACCTCACCCTGCGGCGCAAGGTGGCCAAGGGGCCGCGCAACGAGTCGATTGCCCCGCTCGAATGGTCGGTGCATGACTTTGCGCTGGTCGAGTCCAACACGCTTTCGAGCGGCGTCGAATACCGGGTGCTGCGCACCTGGCCGTTGCAACAGGCCTCGGGGGCATGACGTATCGCCTCCCTCTGCTTTACGTAACTTCAACGCATTCAAACCCTTCCCGATCTTCATGCACGACGGCAGAAAGAGGACTAGGCCAGCGGCCGCGTTCTATGGAATAATTGGCCGTTTATTTACACAAGCGCTGTGCGCGGGGAGAGACTAACGTGGACGACAACAAGCAGAAGGCGCTCAACATCGCGTTGAGCCAGATCGAAAAGCAATTCGGCAAGGGCACCGTCATGCGCATGGGCTCCACGGAGGCGGTGCGCGATGTGTCCGTCGTCTCCACCGGCTCGCTGACCCTCGACCTCGCCCTGGGCATCGGCGGCCTGCCGCGCGGCCGTATCATCGAGATCTACGGTCCGGAATCCTCGGGTAAAACCACCCTGACCCTGCAAGTGGTGGCCGAGGCGCAGAAGGCTGGCGGCACCTGCGCCTTCGTCGACGCCGAGCATGCCCTCGACCCGGTCTACGCCGAGAAACTCGGCGTGAACGTTGATGACCTGCTCGTCTCCCAGCCCGACACCGGCGAACAGGCTCTGGAGATCACCGACATGCTGGTGCGCTCCGGCGCGGTCGATGTGGTCGTCATCGACTCCGTGGCGGCCTTGACGCCCAAGGCGGAAATCGAGGGCGAGATGGGCGACTCGCACGTCGGCCTGCAGGCGCGCCTGATGTCGCAGGCCCTGCGCAAGCTCACCGCCAACATCAAGCGTTCCAACACCTTGGTCATCTTCATCAACCAGATCCGCATGAAGATCGGCGTGATGTTCGGCAACCCCGAAACCACCACCGGCGGCAACGCGCTCAAGTTCTATTCCTCCGTGCGCTTGGACATCCGCCGCGTCGGCTCGATCAAGAAGGGCGATGAAGTCATCGGCAACGAAACGCGCGTAAAGGTGGTGAAGAACAAGATGGCCCCGCCGTTCAAGCAGGCCGATTTCGAGATCCTCTACGGCGAGGGCATCTCGCGCGAGGGCGAGATCATCGAACTCGGCGTGAAGCTCGGTCTCATCGACAAATCCGGCGCCTGGTACAGCTACAAGGGCGATCGCATCGGCCAAGGCAAGGACAATGTCCGCGCCTTCCTCAAGGAGAACCCCGAGATCGCGCGCGAGATCGAAACCTCGATTCGCAGCCAGACGCTGCCTGGCGTGATCGCCTCGGGCGGCGCCGTCGAGGAGCTGGAAGAGGCCTAATCCGCGGTGGAAGAACGGCAACGCGTGCTGGCGGAGGCCCGCCGGCACGCGCTTGATTATTTGGCGCGGCGCGAACATGCGCCGCACGAATTGGGCGCCAAGCTGGCGCACAAGGGTTACGCGGCGGATGTGGTCGCCGATGTGCTGGCGCAGCTGACCGACGAGCGTCTGCTGAGCGAGGAGCGGTTCGTGGAGGCCTACATCCGCGCCCGCAGCGACAAGGGCTACGGCCCGGTGCGGATTCGCCAGGAGCTGCGTGAACGGCGGGTGGCTGAGCCGGCGATCGCCGCGCAGCTGCGTGAGTGCGGCGTCGACTGGTTCGAATTGGCCGCTCAGGTGCGCGGCAAAAAGTTTGGCAGCGCGTGTCCCGCCGACTACAAGGAGCGGGCCAAGCAGCAACGTTTTTTACACTACCGGGGTTTTACTTCGGAGCAGATCAGCGCCGCTCTGGGCGTTGACGATTGAGACAGTTAACAGCCTGCTGAAAAATGGATTTTAGTCCCTTCTCCCTCGGGGATTTATGCCCTTTAGGGCAGAAGGTAGGATGAGGGGATCAAATCAGGCAGTTACATTACATTTATCCCCTCACCCCAGCCCTCTCCCTGGGGGAGAGGGAGTTTTTCAGCAGGCTGAGAAGAGCGAGTCAGAGTACGAAGAATGAAAAGTGCAGAAATCCGCAAGGCATTCCTAGAGTTTTTCCGCGAGCGCGGTCATGAGATCGTGCCGAGCAGCCCGCTCGTGCCGGCCAACGATCCCACCCTGCTGTTTACCAACGCCGGGATGGTGCAGTTCAAGGACATGTTCCTCGGCCGTGAACACCGCCATTACGTGCGCGCGGCGACCTCGCAGCGCTGCGTGCGCGCCGGCGGCAAGCACAACGATCTGGAGAACGTCGGCTACACCGCGCGGCACCACACCTTCTTCGAAATGCTCGGCAATTTCAGCTTCGGCGATTACTTCAAGCGCGATGCGATCCGCTATGCCTGGGAATTCCTCACCCAAGTGTTGAAGCTGCCCCCCGAGCGCCTGTGGGTGACGGTCTTCGAGGAAGATGACGAGGCAGCGGATATCTGGCTCAAAGAAATCGGCGTCGATTCCAAACGCTTCTCGCGCATCGGCGCCAAGGATAACTTCTGGTCCATGGGTGATACCGGCCCGTGCGGCCCCTGCTCCGAGATCTTCTATGACCATGGCCCCAGCGTGGCCGGCGGCCCGCCGGGTTCGCCCGATGCCGACGGTGATCGCTACATCGAGATCTGGAACCTGGTGTTCATGCAGTTCGATCGCGCCGCCGCCGGCACGATGACCCCGCTGCCCAAGCCCTCGGTCGACACCGGCATGGGCCTGGAGCGTCTCGCTGCCGTAATGCAGGGCGTGCACAACAATTACGACATCGATCTGTTCCGTAACCTGGTCAAGGCCGCCGCCGCGCTCGCAGGCGAAAAGGATCTCGCCAACAAATCGCTGCGCGTGATCGCCGATCACATCCGCGCCTGCGCCTTCCTGGTGGTCGACGGTGTGGTGCCGTCGAATGAAGGGCGCGGCTATGTGCTGCGCCGCATCATTCGCCGCGCCATCCGCCACGGCAACAAGTTGGGACTCAAAGGCGCGTTTTTCTACAAGCTGGTCGGCCCGCTGTGCGAGGAGATGGGCGCGGCCTATCCCGAGCTGCCCAAGGCGCGAGAGCAGGTCGAGCGCATCCTGCGCATGGAAGAAGAGCGCTTCGCCGAGACCCTGGACCAAGGCCTCCACATCCTGGAGCACGAGGTCGCCAAGCTCTCCGGCAAGGAGATCCCCGGCGAGGTCGTCTTCCGCCTGTACGATACCTATGGCTTCCCAGCGGATCTGACCGCGGACATCGCGCGTGAGCGCGGCCTGTCCATCGATCACGCGGGCTTTGAGCGCGAGATGTCCGCACAGCGCGAGCGGGCGCGCGCCGCCAGCCACTTCGAGGCCGACTACGGCAAGGCCATCAAGCTGGAAGGCAGCACCGAATTCACCGGCTATGAGCAGCTGCGCAGCAACGCCAAGATCATCGGGCTCTACTGCGATGGCAATGCCGTCGAGCAATTGACCACCGGCGAGCAGGGTGTGGTGATCCTGGATCGCACGCCGTTTTATGCCGAATCCGGTGGCCAGGCCGGTGATGTCGGTGAATTGAGCGCCAAGAACGCCCGCTTCGAAGTGCGGGATACCAAGAAGCAAGGCGCCGAGGTCATCGGCCATTTGGGGCGTGTGGCGAGCGGCACGCTCAAGGTTGGCGATGCCGTCGAGGCCCGTGTCGACCAGGCAGCCCGCCGAGATACCGCCTATAATCATTCTGCCACTCATTTGCTGCACGCCGCGTTGCGCCGGGTTTTGGGGGAACATGTCACGCAAAAGGGATCGCTGGTCGAGGCGCAACGCCTGCGCTTTGACTTCTCCCATTTCGAAGCGGTGACCCCGGCGCAGCTGAAGGAAATCGAGTGCCTGGTCAACGAGCAGATCAGAAGCAATCACGCGGTTGAAACGCGTGTGATGAGTCCGGATGAGGCAATCGCCGCGGGCGCCATGGCGTTGTTCGGCGAAAAATATGGTGATAAAGTGCGCGTGCTTCGCATGGGCGATTTTTCGATGGAATTGTGCGGCGGCACACACGTGGCGCGCACCGGCGACATCGGGCTGTTCAAGATCGTCTCCGAAGGCGGCGTGGCTGCCGGCGTGCGTCGTATCGAAGCGGTCACCGGCGCGCTGGCGCTCGAAGGCATCGATCGCCTGGAGAACCAGCTCGACCAGATTGCCGAGGCCGTGAAGGCAGGGCGGGACGATGCCGCTGCCAAGGTGGCGCAGTTGGCCGAGCGTGCCCGCGGTTTGGAAAAAGAACTTGAGCGCATCAAGGCGAAGCTCGCCAGCAGTGTCGGTTCGGATCTGGCGGGACAGGCGGTGGAGATCGGCGGCATCAAGGTGCTGGCCGCGAACCTGGAAGGCGCGGATGCGAAGAGCCTGCGCGACACCGTCGACCAGCTGAAAAATAAATTGGGAACCGCTGCGATTGTTCTAGCGTGTGTAAGCGAAGGCAAGGTCAGCCTCGTGGCGGGGGTGACCAAGGATGCGACCGCCAAGGTCAAGGCCGGCGACCTCGTGAACATGGTCGCGCAGCAGATCGGCGGGCGCGGCGGCGGCCGCCCGGACATGGCCCAGGCCGGCGGGACGGATGCGGCAGCGTTGCCGGCAGCACTCAAGTCGGTGCCGGCCTGGGTGCAACAACAAATTTCTTAGTGATTATTTGTAAGATTTTTCCTACAATAGGCTAAACTGTTAGGGTATGATGCAGTCATACCTTGAAAGATGGACTTATGGCGCTAATAGTACAAAAGTATGGAGGCACCTCGGTAGGCAACCTGCAGCGTATCGAGAATGTGGCTGAAAAGGTCATCAAATGGCAGCAGGCCGGTAACGACATCGTGGTGGTCGTATCCGCCATGAGCGGTGAAACCAACCGGTTGATCGAAATGGCCAAGACCATCGATCCCAAGGCGACGCCGCGCGAGCTGGACGTGTTGATGGCCACCGGCGAACAAGTGACGATCGCGCTGCTGGCGATTGCGCTGGAAAAACGCGGTTGCAAGGCGCGCTCCTACACCGGTTCTCAGGTGCATATCCTCACGGATAACGCCTTCAACAAGGCGCGCATCAAGGAGATCGATGACAAGCGCATGCGCAAGGTTCTGAGCGAAGGCCGTGTGGTGGTCGTCGCTGGATTCCAGGGCGTGGACGAAGAAGGCAACATCACCACGCTCGGGCGTGGTGGCTCCGATACCTCGGCAGTCGCCCTGGCGGCCGCACTCAAGGCCGATGAATGCCAGATTTACACCGATGTGGACGGTGTATACACCACCGATCCACGGGTTGAGCCGCGCGCACGCCGGCTGGAGCGGATCACCTTCGAGGAAATGCTGGAGATGGCCAGCCTGGGTTCGAAGGTCTTGCAAATCCGCTCCGTGGAGTTCGCGGGCAAGTACAATGTGCCACTTCGAGTGTTGTCTACCTTCGAAGAGGAAGGTAAAGGCACCTTGATAACCTATGAGGAAGAAGCAATGGAAGAAGCGCGTATCGCGGGGATCGCGTTCAATCGGGATGAAGCTAAGCTCACCGTGATTGGTGTGCCGGATCAACCGGGTGTTGCCTACCGTATCCTGAGTCCGGTCGGCGATGCTAATATCGAAGTCGACATGATCGTGCAGAATGTCGGTGAAGACGGCAAGACCGACTTTACCTTCACCGTCCACAGAAACGACTACGCCAAGGCGCTCGAAATACTACAAAAAACGGCGCGCGAACTCGGGGCTGAGAAAGTGACTGGCGACACCAATATCGTAAAGATATCGCTGGTCGGAGTCGGGATGCGGTCCCATGCCGGTATCGCCAGCAAGATGTTCGAAGCGCTGGCCAAGGAGCGGATCAATATCCAGATGATCTCAACCTCCGAGATCAAGATCTCGGTCGTGGTGGATGAGAAATACCTCGAGCTGGGCGTGCGCACCCTGCACTCTGCGTTCGAGCTGGACAAAGCGCCAAGCACTGCAGTGGCCTAATTTGATTTATCGGGAGTAGCGAGAGTTTCGCGATATTTAAGGGTGCTTTAATTGAGAAAGTGGCACTCTTTAACAATTGTTCACACGTAGTTGCCAAAATCAGGCTGCATCGGTTCCAATAATGGCCGATAATTAGAGAAGGCTAATATTGATGTCGGCCTGGTGCTGGTAGTAATTAAACAGGAGATATGAAATGTTGATATTGACACGCCGCGTTGGTGAAACCCTGATCATTGGTGATGACGTCACCGTGACCGTGCTGGGCGTGAAGGGCAATCAAGTGCGTATTGGTGTCAATGCGCCCAAGGATGTCTCAGTTCATCGCGAAGAGATTTATCAGCGCATCCAAGCTGAAAAGAGTCAGCAGAGTTCTGAAGAAACCGTCGAATAAACTCCGAGGCACTTCCATCTGCTATGAAAGCGAAGCCGAATACCGCTTCGCTTTTTTTTGTGCATGAATCACCGTCACAAACACAAGGCTTGCGCCCGGCGCAGGTTTGACTGCAAGAAAGCAGATCAGATCGCGAAAAAACTTCTTTATCAGGTTCACAAGCCCACTGATTTCTGCCAGAATAGCGCGCTGTGAAATTGCACAGCCGGTAGTATGTTACGGAGAGCTGGCCGAGAGGACGAAGGCGCACCCCTGCTAAGGGTGTATAGGGGAAACTCTATCGAGGGTTCGAATCCCTCGCTCTCCGCCATCTTTGGGATGGGCCCTAACAAGGACCCATCCCAAAGATGGAAGAATGGTGGATGCGAACCCTCGATACTCAAATGAGTGGTTCGACTAAATGGCGTAGCTATCTAGAACGCAGCAGTTCAGTGGCTTGACATCCAAATAGCGCATACGGATAATGCGCACCTCACAATCAAAGCGCCCGTAGCTCAGTTGGATAGAGTACCAGGCTACGAACTTGGTGGTCGGGAGTTCGAATCTCTCCGGGCGCGCCATATAAACGACTGAGGCCCACCTTGCGTGGGCCTCAGTCGTTTATCGATCCACTAGATTCGAACTCCCGACATCAAATGACTGAGTTCGACGCAGCGCCGCAGGCGCGAAGAACGTTGCCGCGCAGCGGCGACGGCCCCGCAGGGGTGAGGGCCAAAGGCCCGAATAATCTCTCCGGGCGCGCCATATAAACGACTAAGGCCCACTTCGCGTGGGCCTTACGTTTAACGATCCGCCAGATTCGAACTCCCGACATCAAGTGACTGAGTTCGACGCAGCTCCGCAGGCGCGAAGAACGTTGCCGCGCGACATACAAGATTCGAATTCCCGGCACTTGCACTGGCCGAGTTCAACGCACCTCCAACGGAGACCCTGCAAGCCCGTATCACATCTCCGAACCAGACTGATCTTCTACGGACTAATACCCGAGGTAATATACACCCCTTCCTCAGTAGCCCTGATCTCATCGGCCAGGCTGCGATGGTGCAGATCTTCCTCGGTCTCCCTGAGCGCCCGGCTCTTTGTTTTGCCGGCATTGAACATCAGCTGGCGTAAGACCGCGTTGATGTCATTCGGTGGTACTTGCAGCTCCTGCAAGAGTATATAGATCTCTCGATCGATCGTGATGTTGACTTGTTCGCCCATGATACTTACCTCCTCGCAGGGGGGATTTTTAAACTGTAGCCCATGTGAGCGAAATAACAAGGCAAAAAACTCAAGAATAAGACGGCCCAATTATTATGAAGATGCGGTGTGATGAACTGAAGCCTATTGTTCCATCCGGGAACGAAGTATATCTTGAAGTGCTGCCCACGTATCACAGTCATCAAATGCATGATACACATTGGGTGAATATTCAGCGTGGTCTCATCACGCCGAGGCCACACCGACGCGCGCCAGTTGATGGCTGTGCACAACATCAATAAACGGTCGCCATGCAAAAAACCTTCGATCAATTCATCATTGCTGCACGGAGGGCGGTGCAAGTTTGGTGCCCGCGTACGCGCATGGCTTCCTCACCGCGGTGGTCCTGAGCCCCGACGAGCCGGATAACTATCCATGGCTGCAAACACTGCTGGGCGCAGCGACTGAATCAATGCCCCCTGACACGTTGCAGCAACTTGCGCGTGAGGCATGCGCGGAGATGGACGCACCGCTGCAAGCAGGCAACTTTGCTCCCTTGATCAAAGATGCGGCAGACTGTACGCGCTGGTGCCAGGGTTTCCTCGCAATGGTCAGTCTTGCCAATGACGCCTGGCGTGAGTTCAATGAAACCTATATCGATGCCGGCAAGGCAATGTTGTTCATGAATCTTATTGCCGATCCGAAGCTGTTTGCGGATCTGAAGATCTCCCCGCTTTCGCATGCGCAATTCGTGCGCGAATGCACCCCGGATGTCGCTTCGGCGGTGCGCAAAATCGCGGCGATTGTTTCCGCCGATGCCGCTATGCTCGACATGTTCGAGACGGAGGATCTGCCCGAACCGTGGTGCGAGGAAGACCTGCGTGCGCTGAGCGACGAGGCCTTGATGGAGGAATTGATCGCACTCGAGGATCGCGTTCCGCGCGTTATGATCGACGAATGCATCCGGCGCGGCGCAGCGTTCGTCCCGCGGTTGCGCGCACACGTGAACCGCGACCAGGTCTGGCCCGAGTCCGGTTCAGACGGAGAATGGTGGGCGATCCTGCATACCGTGCACATTCTCGGCGCCGTCCCCGGCCGCGAGGCCGCCCACACATTGCTCGAAGTGATGCAGCGCATGCAAGATCACCCAGCGGATCACCTTTGGGATTGGGTGGGTGCCTGGCCGGTCTTTTTCCAGAACAAGCGCGAGCACGCGCACGCCGGCCTCGAGGCCATCTTCTCCAACAGCCACAACGATCCCTTGCTGCGCTATTCCGCCCTGGAGTGCCTGGTGGAAGCCGCGCATGCCGCCGGCGCAGAGACTCTGGAGCCGCTGCTCGATCGCATCGCGCGGATCGTCGAGGATCAGGAGGGGCAGGAACTCCTGCGCGAATTTGCCGGATATTTGTTACTCGATTTTCCGCGCACTCGTCATCGCCCGGTGCTGGAACGCGCCGCCCAGGAACGCGCACACAGACCGGGCGCGGCCATACCATTTACCCTTGATGGCATAAACCGCGCGTTTACCAGAGCCAGTGACAATCCCTGTTGGGACTATCACCAAAATTACCTACGTTTCTACAACCCCGCCGAAATTATTGGGCGGCAGCAACGCTGGCGCGAAGAAGATGCGCGCGATGGTGAGGGCGATGACGTAATTGACTATCAAGACGAATACGACTGGATCACCGCCGAACCCTATGTCCGCCCCGAACCCAAGATCGGCCGCAACGACCCCTGCCCCTGCGGTAGCGGCAAGAAGTACAAGAAATGCTGCATGAACAGCGAAGCGGCGAGTGATAATCTGTTTGAGGCGTGAGCGGCTCGAAGCGAGCTACGATTCAGCGTTTGTGAGCGAGGGGAAAGGTGTGGCCTTCGACAATGCAGAGCTATGTTGTCGTCTTATTAACCCGGCAACAAAATAGATCTGTTTTTTTGTTCCCTCTCCCTCAGGGAGAGGGCTAGGGTGAGGGGGGTAATATCTTGATTTTACTCCCTCATCCTGTCCTTCTCGACTCGGGTTCCGGACTTCGTCCTACCGACTCCATCCATGGAGTCGTCCCTGAGGGAGAAGGGATGTCTTAAAACGTGTGACAGATGTATTTGGCTGCCGGGTTAATAGTATTTATCCACTGCTCGCAGTAGGGGAGCTATGAATAACTCCATCCTGAAATTCTCAGAGCACGGGAAGCGAAATCTAGACATTGAAAACCGTTGCCTCCCGGACCAAAAGCTGGTAATTTTTTGAAAAATTCCAATGAGTGCAGGCGCAGTACCAAACTATGGACCGCACGGAACGCTTTCATCACATCGACCGCCTCTTGCGCGCACACCGCGCCGTTTCCATGCATCGGTTGGTGAAAACACTCGGCGCATCGCGTGCCACGATCAATCGCGACATCGAATATCTGCGCGACCGGCTCAACGCCCCCATCATCTATGACCGCGCACTCCGCGGCTACCGTTACGACCAAGTCCCCGGCGAGCCTCCATTCGCGCTGCCAGGCCTGTGGTTCAACGCAGACGAAATCCACGCGCTTTTGACCTGCCACCGCCTGCTCGCCGAGATCCAGCCCGGCCTGCTCGATCCCCATGTTCGTCCTTTGCAGGAGCGACTGCGCAAAGTCCTCGAAAAGACCGATCACAGCTGGGAAGAGGTCACTCGCCGCGTGCGCATCCTTCCGCACAGCACAAGGCGCGTCCAGCCTGACCATTTCACCACGGCGACGAGCGCGCTGCTTTCGCGCAAGCGACTCCGCCTGCACTACCACGGCCGCGCCCGCGCCGAAGCCACCGACCGCGAAGTCTCGCCCCAGCGCCTTGTCCACTACCGCGACAACTGGTACCTCGACGCCTGGTGCCATCTGCGCAAAGATCTGCGCAGTTTCACCCTCGACGCCATCCACAGCGCCAGCAAGCTCGATCAAGTAGCCCTTGATCTTCCCGAATCAGAACTCGATGCCCACTTCGCCAGCGCCTACGGCATCTTCGCAGGCCCTGCTACACACACCGCAATCCTGCGCTTCACACCCGAACGCGCCCGCTGGGTCGCCGACGAACACTGGCACCCCGACCAACACGGAGCGTGGCTGCCCGACGGCCGCTACGAACTACGCATACCCTATAGTGACCCTCGGGAATTGATCATGGACATATTGAAATATGGGCCAGATGTAGAAGTGATTGGTCCGGATGAACTGAGGCGGGAGGTGGCGGTGAGGTTGCAACGGTCGGCAGATCACTATGGAAAGCGCGAATGAGACCGAAAGGCAGAGCGTAGGATGCGGTGAGGAACGATCCGCATCGATCGTGAACACGGCTCCCCGCAACATCGCAAACTTGGCGGCTCATCTCATGAGACAGTGGGTGTGGTAAAAGAGTACCAAAGCGACAAATTCGGAAAAGGGCAGGATAAGAATGGCGCCGTCTGGGGCTGGCTAGAACCTCCGACACTTCAGGGCAAGTCGAGATGACCCAATGGCCACAAAGTATGACTTCACACCTTCCTCCTTCGCGGCGGAAGGAGGGGATTGGGGGGATAACATTCCACCCGACCCTTGGATGACAGCGGCAAACTGATATGGGATCAAAAGAGATGCGCCGAGTACGGCAAGCAAGTGATCGCCGGCCTATCTCGACAGATCACCTTCACCTACGGCCGGGGCTGGAGCGAGTAGCAATTGCGGTATTGTCTCCGCACTGCGGAGAGAATGGAGCAAGACGCATATCAAGGCGTCGATCTACAGAAACAATTCGATGAAATGGGATTGAATGACTGCATGAATAAACCTGCACTTGCGCATGTAAAACAAACTGCCAGCGGCGAGTGGCGGATTCATTGCCTCGAAGAGCACCTGCGTGAAGTGGGTAGGCTGGCGGCTGAGATGGCAGCGGGGTTCAAGGGTGATGAATGGGCAAAAGTGGCGGGGCTGTGGCATGACCTGGGGAAATACCGGCCTGCATTCCAGGGCTACATCAAGAAAGAATCCGGATACGACCCGGAAGCTCACATTGAGCAGAGTGACGGGAAAGTGGACCACTCGACGGCGGGGGCTATCCACGCTATGGATTTCAACAAGGTGGCTGGTCAGCTTCTCGCTTATCTGATTGCTGGACACCATGCAGGGCTACCTGATTGGAATGGGGCAGATGTAGGTGAGTCAGCGCTGGAACATCGGCTGGAGAAAGGAAAAAAGAAGAACTACTTGAATGAATCCATGCAAGCGGGCATTCCTGAAGATATTCTAAGTCCTAGATTTAACTCATCTAAGCCGCTGGGCGGCAGCGAAGGCCTGCACTTGTGGCTGCGGATGCTGTTTTCATGTTTAGTCGATGCTGATTTTTTAGATACCGAAAGATTTATGGAACCGGAGAAAGCAGCAGCCCGACAAGCATGTTGGTCGCTACAAGATCTTAAAGATAGGTTTGATGCCTACATGGCGGAGAAAGCCATAAATAGCAAGGCGACCGCGGTTAACCAGTGTCGCGCGGTAATATTGAAGGATTGCAGAAAAGCTGGCCTGGAGTCGCCTGGTATCTACACTCTCACCGTACCCACCGGGGGTGGCAAGACGCTTTCAGGCATGGCCTTTGCTCTGGAACATGCCGCGAAGCACCAAAAGCAAAGAATCATCGTCGCCATTCCCTATACTAGTATCATCGAACAAACGGCAGAGCAGTACCGGGCCATTTTTGGTGAGGCTGTGCTTGAACATCATTCCAATCTCGATCCAGAAAAAGAAAACGCCAAGTCGAGGTTGGCTGCAGAAAATTGGGATGCCCCTATTGTTGTCACCACCAATGTCCAATTGCTCGAATCGCTGTTCGCGGCCCGCACCAGCCGCTGCCGAAAGCTCCATAATCTGGTTAATTCTGTCATCATCATCGACGAGGCGCAGTTGTTACCACCGGATTATCTGCAACCCATTCTCGATGTGTTGCGCCTGTTAACGGAGAATTACGGCGTAACGTTAGTCTTGTCCACTGCCACCCAGCCGGCTTTGGGATCGGTCAAAGACAATTTCGGGAGAACCGTGCTACGTGGCCTGGATGCCCGGCGGGAAATTGTCTCCGACGTGGATGGACTATTCAGCGCCCTTGCGCGCGTAGAGGTTAAAACACCCGCTGACATGAGTCAGCGCAGAACATGGGAAGAGTTGGCAAATGAGATTTGCCAGCACGATAGCGTGCTGGCAATCGTCAATAGTCGTAAGGACGCCCGAGAACTACACCGCCTGATGCCGAAGGGGACGACACATCTGTCTGCACAAATGTGCGGTGAACACCGTTCTGAAGTCATTGCCGATATCAAGCGCAAACTCAAGAATGGAGAGCCTGTCAGGGTAATCAGCACGCAGCTTGTCGAGGCAGGCGTCGATCTCGACTTCCCCGTGGTCTATCGCGCACTTGCCGGTCTGGATTCCATTGCCCAGGCGGCCGGTCGCTGCAACCGGGAGGGAAAGCTGGAAAAAGGAAAGGTCGTTGTCTTCGTCCCACCCAAGCCATCGCCAAAGGGCATGCTGCTCTATGGCGAGCAAGCCACTCGCAGCGTGTGGCACGGCAACGATGAGTCCCCACTGTCACACAAGCTGTTCGATGCCTATTTCCGCCAGTATTTCGGGCAGGAAACACCCGACAAGCACGGCGTCATGCCACTGCTGACTACGGATGCCCGGCAAGGGATGGTGCAGTTCCGCAGTGCTGCCAAGCGGTTTCGCCTTATCGACGACGCCGGCCAGTCGGTTCTTGTGCCCTATGGAAATGACGGATTCAAGTGGTTGGATATGCTGAGAAAGCTGGGGCCAGAACGTTACCTGATGCGTAAGCTTCAGCGATATAGCGTCAACGTATATGAAAACGAGTTTAACAAGCTAAGAAAAATAGGTGCCATTGAAGAACTGCACCCTGGTATCTGGGGCCTGGTCATTACCAATGGCTATGACGAGCAACTCGGGTTGCTGCAAGCAGATGACTTGTACTGCAACGACCCGACACAGTCAGTGATGTGAAAAAGGGAGATGCGATGCCAGTAAATTTCTGTTTGGAGGTCAGCGGTGATTACGCCTGTTTCACCCGGCCTGAAATGAAGGTCGAGCGTGTCAGCTACGATGTGATTACGCCATCGGCGGCACGGGCCATATTCGAGGCGATATTCTGGAAGCCAGCGATACGTTGGCAGGTCACGCAGATTGATGTGCTCAATCCTATCAAATGGATATCGGTCAGGCGCAATGAAGTCGGCAAGGTGTTTACCGCACCGACAGCGAAACAGATGAATGGCATATCCGGTGAGCCGATGGGTATGTATGTCGAAGATGAGCGCCAGCAACGGGCTGGGCTGTTTCTGCGCGATGTGAAATACCGCATCCACGCCGATCTTCATTTCGATCCCGCGAAAGATCCTGAGGCCGAGTATGGCAAGTATGCCGCCATGTTCGAGCGACGGGCCACCAAAGGACAGTGTTTCAATCAGCCCTACCTCGGGACGCGGGAGTTCTCCTGCGCCTTCCGTCTGATCGACAAAAATGAGTTGTCTTCGGAGGGCGCGCCAATTGCGCTGGACAGGCCACTGGGGTGGATGTTCTACGACCTGGATTACCGCGACAGAAGCAACCTCATGCCACGCTTCTTCAATGCCGAGCTTCACCAGGGTGTGATCCACGTGCCGCAATGGGATAGCGAGGAGGTGAGGGGATGATATTGCAGGCATTGAATGATTATTACGAGCGAAAAAAAGATGATCTACCTCCTGAAGGATGGGTTAATAAGGGTGTTGATTTTATTGTTGTAGTAAACGCAAATGGTGACTACGTTGAACTGCATTGCCTGCAAGAACAGACTGGAAAAAGGACTGTTCCCAAGGCAATGTTCCTGCCAAACATAGGCAAGCAGGCACTAAAGCATAGCAATAGTGGAAAAGATGCAAATTTGCTCTGGGATAACTCGGCATTTTTATTTGGCTTGGGAAATAAAGGAAAATTAAAAGCAGAGAGTTTTATTGAGACCATTAATGGGTACTTTTCACAGGACTTTGATGAAGGTGTTTCTGCAGTTAAATCGTATTTAACTAAAGGTCTCAAAGACCATTCATTGTTTGAAAGTGTATTAGAGCATCCGGATTTTGGTGAACAAATAAAAAGTGGGAATCCGGTCATTGTATTTAAGTTGGCTGGAGATGAAGGTCCAGTTTTTTATAGGCCAAAAGTATTTTCAGCTATAAGCGATACCAGCAATGATGGCAGCGAGGTGACTAAAGGAATTTGCCTTGTTAGTGGCGAACTAGACCAAAATATAGAACCTACGCATACCGTTATTAAAGGGGTGAAAGATGCACAGACATCAGGTGCGTCTATTGTTTCCTTTAATAAGGATTCCTTTAATTCATATGGAAAGAAAAAAGCGGCTAACTCACCAGTAAGTAAGATCGCTGCACAACGCTATGTAAAGGCTCTAAATTATCTTCTTTCTAGTGGAAGGCAGAAGATCCAAATAGGTGACGCCACCACGGTATTTTGGTCAGACAGAATAAACCATGTAGAAGATGATTTTAGTGTTTGGTTCGACGAACCAGACAAAGACAATCCAGACAAGCTGACGGACAAGGTGAAGGCGCTGCTTAAATCCGTCGATACTGGTGCGCTTCCGCCAGAAGATGACGAGACGAAATTCTTCATTCTTGGATTATCCCCCAACTCAGCGCGCATCTCGGTTCGTTTCTGGCATACAGGCACCGTGGCCGAGTTTTCGCGCAAAATTGCCCGGCATTTCCACGATCTGGAAATAGTCCACCGCGAATTCGCAAAAGGATCTATGTCAATCAAAGCCTTTCTTAAGGCTATTGCTCCACTAAACGACCTGGACCGAATTCCTCCAAATGTGGCAGGCGATTGGATGAGATCAATTCTGATGGGGTCTCCATACCCAGAGACCCTATATCACTTGGCCCTGCGTAAGAGCAAAAGTCATAGAAGCGAGAAGACAACCAGGCTAACTCACGAGCTAGACGTTGAATACCCGTGCGCCGCCATCATAAAGGCGTGCCTGAACCGTAAAAACCGTTATCAGAGTCAACACGAAAAGGAGATGGACGTGTCATTAGACAAAGACAATACCAACCCAGGCTATCGCATAGGCAGACTCTTTGCCGCGTTGGAAAAGATTCAGGAAGAGGCCAGTCCTGGCATCAACGCCACCATACGGGATCGCTATTACTCATCCGCTTCCGGCACCCCGGCGAGTGTGTTCCCCATCTTGCTGCGCATGAAGAACCACCATCTCGGCAAGCTGGAGAAGGGGCGGGAGATCTATTTCGAGAAACTGCTCGGCGACGTCATGAGCGAGATCGCCGCCAACGGTTTTCCGCCGCAGTTGAGTCTGGCCGATCAGGGGCGATTCGCTATCGGCTACTACCACCAGCGGCAGGCCTTCTTTACCAAATCCGATAAACCCGAAACCAATACCCACAAGGGAGAGTGAACATGGCTATTTCAAACCGTTATGACTTTGTGCTGTTGTTTGATGTGAAGGATGGCAACCCAAATGGCGATCCCGATGCGGGCAATCTGCCACGTATCGATGCCGAGACCGGGCGAGGACTGGTTACGGACGTGTGTCTGAAGCGCAAAGTTCGAAACTACGTACAGCTAGCGAACGATGGAAAAGATGGAATTGACATTTTCGTCAAGTCAAGAGAGTTGTCTGGAGTTGAGACGGTTTTGAACAAGGTGATCCGAGAAGCCCATGAAACGCTGGGTACAGACCTTAGTTCCAAAGAAGATTCAGATGGAAAAAAGCGCAAAGAGTCTGGCAAAGCGCAAGGAAGTGAAGTTGTGAAGGCGCGTGATTATATGTGCGCAAACTACTTTGATATACGTACATTCGGCGCTGTTATGAGCACTGGTCCAAATGCAGGACAGGTGCGTGGTCCAGTCCAACTAACGTTTGCGCGATCGATTGATTCAATTGTGTCGCTTGAGCATTCACTGACAGTATGTGCAGCAAGAATGGAGGAGAAGCCTTACGAGGAACAAGTGGGTATTCAAGGACGTAAGTTTACCGTTCCTTATGGCCTGTACATGGCGCATGGGTTCGTATCCGCTCACCTGGCCGAGCAGACCGGATTCAGCGATGACGACATGAAACTCCTGCTTGAATCCCTCACCAATATGTTTGAGCACGACCGGTCCGCGGCGCGGGGAGAAATGACCACCCGTGGTCTTTACGTCTTCAAACACGACAGCAAACTTGGCAATGCACAGGCCCACTGCTTGTTTGAGCGTATTCAGATAAGTCGAAAATCGGAGGGCGTAGCGCGGAGTTTTTCTGACTACGAGGTCAGCGTGGATGGTAGCAATATGCCCTCAGGCGTGACACTGCAAAGGATCGTCGGTTAAAGGATGGACGACAACCTCCTAGCCATCTCCGCCCTTCAACACTACGCCTACTGCCCGCGCCAGTTTGCTTTGATACATATCGAGCAGGTGTGGGATGAAAACTGGTTCACCGCCGAAGGCCGCGTGTTGCACGAGCGGGTGGACAGCGGCGTAGCAGAGCAACGGCGCGGTACGCGATATGAACGTGGCGTGTTGCTGCTTTCGCAGCGTTATCGGATCACTGGCAAGATGGACCTGCTGGAGATCGAGCAAGGTGACCCGCTGAGATATTTTCCGGTGGAATACAAACGTGGCAAGCCGAAGGTGGAAGATTGGGACCGCATCCAGTTGTGCGCTCAGGCATTGTGTATCGAGGAGATGCGTAATGTGCAGGTCGACGAAGGCGCGATCTGGTATTGGGAGGTGCGCAAGCGCGAGCCGGTGGTGATCGACGATGCCTTGCGGGAAACGACCATTGGAGTGATCGAGGGGGCGCATGCCTTGCTCGCTTCCGGCAAGACTCCTCCGCCCACTGAAGACAAGAAACGCTGCGGGGCCTGCTCGCTTGTGGATTTGTGCGAGCCGGATGCCTTCCGGCGCGACCACTCGGCGAGGTATGTCCACGAGCTTTTCACTGACCCGCCACATGTGATGGAGAACGATATATGAAAACGGATATGACTTTGTTCGAAGACTACGAAATCCGCCGGGTTTACGACGAAGAGTCGGAAACCTGGTGGTTTTCGGTAGTCGATATTGTTCAGGTGCTGACTCAGCAACCGGACTATCAAACGGCGCGTAAGTACTGGAATAAGCTCAAAGAGCGGCTCAGCAAGGAGGGCAGTGAAGTGGTGACAAATTGTCACCAGTTGAAAATGGTCGCTGCCGATGGGAAGCAAAGGCCTACCGATGTCGCCACAGCCGAAACCCTGCTCCGGCTGGTCCAGTCCGTCCCCAGCCCCAAGGCCGAACCCATCAAGCTGTGGCTCGCCAAGGTGGGCTACGAGCGTATGCAGGAGATGGCCGATCCTTCGCGTTCCCTCGACCGTGCGCGTGAGACCTGGAAGAAGCATGGCCGCAGCGAGAAATGGATTCAGCAGCGCATGACCGGACAGGAGACCCGCAACAAGCTTACCGACTACTGGGCCAGTCATGACATCAAACAGGGCGAGGAATTCGCCATCCTCACCAACATCATTCATCAGGAATGGTCAGGAGTGAGCGTCAAGCAACACAAGACAATGAAGGGGTTGAAGGATCATAACCTGCGTGACCACATGACCGAGGCTGAGCTCATCTTCACCGCGCTGGCCGAACTTTCGACGCGCCAGATTGCCGAAAGCGTCAACGCCACGGGTATGCAGGAAAACGAGGTCGCTGCAAAGAAGGGTGGCGGCATCGCAAAACGTGCGCGCAAGGAGCTGGAAACCAAGACGGGCCGAAAGGTGGTGAGCGGTAGCAATTATTTACCGCCCGCTAAGTCAAAGCGGCAGTCACTGAAGAAGCGCGGCGGCTGAGCGTCAGCGTATGAAGAAGCTGCTTAACACCCTGTATATAACGCGGCAGGAGTCATACGTTCACAAGGAACGCGAGACCATTGTCGTAAAAAATGGTGATGACAAGCTTGGCCAATTCCCCGCGCTGACGGTCGGGAATATTCTGTGCTTCGGGCAGGTTTCCGTTTCCCCATTCCTGATGGGTTACTGCGGTGAGCAAGGAATCGGGCTGGCGTTCTACACTGAGTACGGGCGATTCCTGGCCCGGGTGCAGGGCAAGCAGACAGGAAACGTTTTGCTGAGACGCGCCCAATACCGCTGGGCCGATGATGACGCAAGATCAACATCCATCGCCCGCCTGATGGTGGCCGCCAAGATCGCCAATTGCCGTTCGGTACTGATGCGTGAATTGCGCAACCACGGTGACAACTCTCAATTGCAGGCGGCGGTGGATAAGCTGGCCACCAGTTTGCGCCGTGTCCAGCATGCGCGATCAGTCGAGGAAGCCATGGGCATGGAAGGCGATGCCGCAAACGCTTATTTCGGAGTATTCAACGAACTCATTCGAGGCAGCGGCTTTGCCTTTGGCGGACGTGTGCGCCGGCCACCGACCGATCCGGTCAACGCCCTGCTTTCATTCGTCTATTCGCTCATCACTAATGAGTGCTCGTCCGCCTTGCAGGGTGTTGGTCTCGATCCTTACGTCGGCTTTCTCCACAAGGACCGCCCTGGCCGAGCCAGTCTCGCATTGGATTTGCTGGAAGAATTTCGCGCATCCTGGGCAGACCGCTTCGTGCTTACGTTGATAAACAGGCGGCAGGTGCAGCTGTCGGATTTCGTCACCGAGGCAAGCGGTGCGGTTCGATTGACAGACGACGCGCGAAAGAAGCTGCTCACTGCATACCAGGAGCGCAAGCAGACCGAAATAAACCACCCTTATCTTGGAGAACCCGTTCCCATCGGGCTGCTGCCACACTGCCAAGCCATGTTATTGGCCAGACATATCCGTGGTGATACCGAGTTCTATCCTCCCTATCTGGTGAAATAGGATGCTAGTTCTGATTACCTATGATGTAAGCGTGGTCACCCGGGAAGGTCAGCGGCGGTTGAGAAACATCGCCAAGACCTGCTTGGATTACGGCATGCGGGTGCAAAACTCGGTATTTGAATGCGAGGTGACTCCGGCGCAATTTGTCACGCTGAAGAATGAATTGATGGAGATATTCAATCCCGAAGAAGATAGTCTTCGGTTCTACTTTCTCGGAAAAAAAGGACGGCATAAGGTCGAGCATGTAGGCGCAAAGCCGGTCGCTGATCCCTTGCGTGACAGCATTATTCTGTAACTGTAATCGCTAACTGAGTGTTCTCATGTTTTTTCGGCATGGTTAGCGGGAATCAATTCTATTCCATTTCAACATCTTAAAATCTTCACTTCCGGAGATTGTCCAAGTATGCGCTTTCATACCGCCGGTTAGCGGTTGAATGAAGCTTTTTCTTTTTGTGACCCAGCGTTATTATTGAACGGTCGCGCCCCGCGCGGGGCGCGTGGATTGAAACATTTGTGGTGGCAAAGCGCCCTTTT
>JBFMHP010000033.1:0-67226 GCA_040752855.1 Pseudomonadota bacterium
TATCACAGGCGTAGTACGCCTGAAATCCGCCGAAAGGCATCAAAATGATGCCATTCGGACATGAATTCAGGCAATTTCAGCCAAAAAACTGGCTTTAAGTGATTTGTGCAGGCCATTTACTTGGAATGTGCCTTCACAAAAGTGAATTGTTCAGAGCTTCCCTAATATGACAATTTGATGGCAATCAATCCTCAGACAATGCTTCAGGACGAGTGATTGCCAACAGGCGACCGCTGCGTTCCGCCAATCCGCGCCAATCATCCGGCAGACGGATCTGCGCCAACGCTGTGGTGGGCAGCAATTTTCCGGTGCTGCTCAACGGCAGCTCCGGGCCGCACAAAAACCGTACCAAGTCCTCCAGCCCAGGATTATGCCCCACCAGCATGATCCTGCCCGCCTGTGCCGGACACTCGCCCAGCATCTGCAACAATTGCGCGAGATCCGCCAGATACAGTCGCTCATCGAAGTGAATCATCGCCTCGTCCAACCCGGCTTTTTTGCACAGCCTGAGAGCCGTTTCTTTTGCGCGTGCCGCCGGTGAACTCAGTATGTAGTCCGGCAGACAATCCTGTGCGAGCATCCATGCGGCCATCCGTTTGATGGCCTTGCGCCCGCGCTCGGCCAGCGGGCGATCGAAATCGCGCTCAGTTGGACTCGACCAGTCCGACTTGCCATGACGCAACAACATCAAGATCCGCATCCACCGTCCTCCTTACAGTCACAGAAATTTTATATTTCCTTCATCCAAGCGTCACAAAGCATATTTAACGTGTCGACTAAATCTCCCGTAGCGCTGATTTCTTTCGGAGTCGATATGTCGCACAAAACCCAAAAGGCGCGTCCCTTCAGTCTGCAAGGCGTCATTAATACCCTACCCAACCGGCGCATCAATCAAGCCATCGAAGGTCTGCTGGAAAAGACCTTCGGGCTGACTCAGCTGCAAGGCCTTTATGATGCCCTGCCGCCGACCCAGGATGACCGCGTCTTTCTGCAGCAAGTGTTCGATACCTTCAACATCCGCTACCAGACCGATGATGCGGCGCTGGCGCGCATACCGCGCACCGGTCCCGCCATCATCGTAGCCAATCATCCGTTTGGCGCCATCGAGGGCGTGATCCTGGCCGCATTGCTGCGCGAGGTGCGCAGTGATGTGAAGATCATGGCCAATTTCGTCTTGAGCCGCATTCCCGAGCTGCGCGAGCTGTTCATCAGCGTCGATCCCTTCGGCAGCCAGGCCGCGACTCAGGCCAATATCATGCCGCTCAAACAAGCGATTCGCTGGGTGCAACAAGGCGGCTTGCTGGTCGTCTTCCCCGCCGGAGAGGTCTCTCACTTCAACCCGCTCACGGGCAAGCTGATCGATCCGCCCTGGCGCAAGAATATCGCGCGGCTGATTCACAAGACTCAGGCCGATGTGTTGCCGATCTATTTCCATGGCGCGAACAGCCTGATGTTTCAGCTCGCCGGTCTCCTGCATCCGCGCATGCGCACCGCGATGCTGCCGCGCGAGTTGATCAACAAATCCAACACCACCATTCCGATCGAGATCGGTCGTCTCATCGGCTACGACAAGCTTAAGTCCTACGATGATCAGGCCCTGATCGATCACTTGCGCATGCGCACCTATCTGCTGCGCGATCTCGCCCAGGAGACTTCGCCCCTCGCGCGCCGCGACGCCTCCGCCACTCAGTCCGGCCTTGCGCCGATCATCGACCCGCAGCCCACCGCCGTGCTCGCCGCCGAGATCGCGGCACTGCCCACCACCCAACACCTGGTGGATGCCGGCGAGATGCAGGTCTTCTACGCCCGCGCGGCGCAGATCCCCTGGACGCTGCGCGAGATCGGCCGGCTGCGTGAAGTCACCTTCCGCGCCGTTGGCGAGGGCAGCGGCAAGGCCGTCGATCTCGACATCTACGACGAGTACTATCTCCATCTGTTCATCTGGAACCGCGACAAACAGGAGCTAGTCGGCGCCTATCGCTTGGGGCAAGGTGATGAAATCCAGGCGCGCTTCGGCAAGCAGGGTTTCTACACCCATTCGTTGTTCAAATACAAAACCCGCCTGATCAACAAACTCAACCCGGCGCTGGAGATGGGGCGCTCCTTCGTGCGCCAGGAATACCAGCGCAGCTTCTCGCCGCTGATGCTGCTGTGGAAAGGCATCGCCCAGTTCGTCAGCCGCCATCCGCGCTACCGTCGTCTGTTCGGGCCGGTGAGCATCAGCAACGATTACCGCGCCCTGTCACGCTCGCTGATGGTGGATTTTCTGCGGGAAAACACCGATCAGCCGGAGCTGTCCTGCGATGTCAAACCGCGCAAGCCGTTCCGCGCCGTTACTCAGCGCCACCCGGAGCATTACACCCTGCAGAACATCGATCACGTCTCGGAACTGGTATCGGCGATCGAACCGGATGCCAAGGGGATTCCCATTCTGCTGCGCCAGTATCTCAAGCTGGGCGGTCGCATCCTCGGCTTCAACGTCGATGACCAATTCAACGATGCACTCGACGGCCTGATCATGGTCGATCTGCTCGAGACCGACCCCAAGGTGCTCGCCAAGTACATGGGCAAAGAAGAAACCGAGCGCTACCGCCTTTACCATCGCGCCGATCACGCCTCGCGGACAACGAACGAAGCCATCGGCGCATGATGATTCCGAGAAACTAAGTCTTGGCCGGACGGCCGGTCTTGACCTTCTCAACCAAGCCAACCGCCTTGAGCAAATCCGGCTTGCTCATGACGCTCAGCGCGATCAGCCCGGCGCGCAACAGCTCGCTTTTCTTGACGTGCTCGCCCGCACTCAAGCACTGCTTCTTCAATTGCCCGATGAGCGCATAGTCGGACTCCGGCATATTGAAGCTGTCGCGCACCATTTTTATTTTTTTAGACTTATCCTTTTTGTCTTTCTTGTCCTTGCTGTTCTTTTTCGATGTTTTTTCGTCTTTCTTCGAGGCGGCCGCAACAGACTTCGTCGCCTTCACCGATTTCATTTCCACCTTGGCTGCCTTGATCGACGATGGCGCAGCCTCGACGGTCAACGGTGCGGCTTGTTCCTCGGATCGCTCTTTATGTTTGGACTTTGTGACCATGTGCTAGGCTCCTTTCACATCATTAACGGTAACAAGATATCGTAGGAGCCTGCCATGCAGGCGATTAACGTTCATTCGCGAGCAGGGCTCGCTCCTACAGCAGCCACATTTATGGCATCACAAGATGGCGCATTACGCATCTTGTAAGAAGTATATACTGTATATACTGTTTTTCACAAGAGACGCACCCTCACCCATCTCACATCATTCAATACAGAGATGCCGGTTTACGCTGTGAAGACCAAACCGAAAGAAAAAGCGGCCCGAAGGCCGCTTTTCTTTGCTCGACGATGATCCCTGTCGCCTAACTTACTTCGGCGCCTTCATCATCAGAAGCTGTCCACCCTGGACCAGTTCCGGATCGGCCAGGTTGTAGTGCGCCTGAACATCCAGCAGGAAATAGCGGTTGAGGGCGGTGTCATAGCCCGCAACGCCTGTGAACAGATCGGTGACCTCGATAATGCCGGAGGACTCCTCGTCCTGGGTAAGGAAGTTGGATGCGCCGGCGACGAAGCGGTCCGGGTCATGTTGCGCGACGACGCTCAGGCTGCCGGTGGCCGGTTCGTATTTCCAGATCTTACCGACGTGCGCATTGTTGCCGACATCCTCCTGAATGTAGAGGTTGCCCGCATTGTCGACCGTGAGATTGTCCATCATCTTCGGGCCATGGACCTTGCCGTTGATCAGGATTTCGATGGTGCCGCCGGCGACAGGGTTGGTGATGTCACTGAAGGTCAAGCGCCACAGGCGGCTGTTGCCGCTGAAGCTATCGGTGGTAACGAAGTAGAAACGGTTCGGGTTGACAGTATCCCACGCGCCGTCCTCAACA
Organism: Pseudomonadota bacterium; assembly: GCA_040752855.1. GTDB lineage: Bacteria > Pseudomonadota > Gammaproteobacteria > RBG-16-57-12 > RBG-16-57-12 > JBFMHP01. The sequence continues at coordinate 3,919 of JBFMHP010000033.1, forward strand.
CGGTTCAGACCAGTGCCTACGCTGTGCACGAGTGAGAAGGTTGAAGCCAGGTTATCCGGAATCGGCGCGGACCCGCTGACACTGCCCTCCGTAAGGTAGCCGGCGATCGCTACTTCGTAGCTGGTACCGTTGCTCAGGCCCGCCATATCCACCGGACTGCCGGAATCTTGCTTTTCGCCTACATAGATGTGGACCTTGCTCTGGTTGACACTGCCGTCATCCAGGCCGGCGACAACGGTCTTATCCTGCTCATAGGGACTGGCCACCACGTTTTCCCACGCGGCATTGCCCAGCGCCGGGAGCTCGTAGCTCGTGCCGTGGTTACGCCCGGCCACCATATGCGCCAGGGCGCGGCCACCCGAGGTTTCCTCGCCGGTCAAGAAGATGCGGCCTTCATTGAAACCCTTGCCGGTGGCGCTGTTGAAGTAAGCGGTGGGCGCGGCCAGATCGGCAGAGCAGAAACGGTCAAACGCATTTTTGGAAGCATCCTCCAGCACGGTGTGTCCGATCAGGTCTTCACCATTGAGTACCTTGAGATCGCTCTTGCGGAGCTGCCACTTGGATACGAAGGCGCCAATGGCGCCGTGGGCGCGTGCGACACCCCTGGTGTTGCTCAACTCATGGTTCATCAGCACCGTGATGGTGCCGTCGCCGTTGTCATAGGCACCCAAGCCGTCCGGTATACCGACCATGCGATAGACCTCGTTGCCTTTGTGGTTGCGTTTCACGCTGTCGCCGACCGTTAGGATGGAAGTGAATTCCACGCCACCGGCGACAGGGGTCAGGTACGGAGTCGCCGAGCTGGACGAACCGGTTACGCCTTGAGCAGCGGCATTGAGGGAGAAACACGTGGCGAGCGCAACGCCCACGACGACAGATAGTGATTTCATTTTCATGATTGACTCCTGAGAACTGGACGATGAATACAAACCAACGCGAGCGGCCATTGGTGTCGTCATCTTGGAGTGCGACTGTGTCAGTACTGTGAAGGAATTGTGAAGTTATTGTGTGCGAGTGTAGTCCGTCGAAGTCAGTGGAAGTTATGTTGAGGGCACATCAGGAATCGCATGCGCATCGCCCCACCTCTGGGACGACTCCATTGATGGAGGAGGTAGGACGGAGTCAGGAATCGAATCGAGAGGGCACTACACTAGTTTGATAACAGGATTCTTGAGCAGTTGCGCTCGCTGTGTTCGACTCGGGTGAGGACTTGCACTTTCAAGTGTGCGCCCCGTGTCGGACGGACATAAAAAAAGGGCTTATGCAAACATAAGCCCTTTATAGATGGGGTGGACGATGGGGATCGAACCCACGACAACTGGAATCACAATCCAGGGCTCTACCGACTGAGCTACGTCCACCATTGAAACTGGCTGGCGATCACAGTTGTGGTCTCTGTCATCGCGATGTCATTGGCGCGCCCGACAGGATTCGAACCTGTTACCCTCGGCTTAGAAGGCCGATGCTCTATCCGAGTGAGCTACGGGCGCAATCTGTTCGAAAGTGGTCGGGGCAGAGGGATTCGAACCCCCGACATCCTGCTCCCAAAGCAGGCGCGCTACCAGACTGCGCTATGCCCCGCGATACATCCAGGCGGCGCTTGATTTGAGTCCGGCTTGGCCTGAAACATAAGGCCGCCCGCCCCCAAATCGAACGACGGCAATGGTACTAGAATCTTCCGGCCCACGCAACGAACATGTTGCATGAATTCGCCTTTCGGCACACCGGTCTTGTGCTTGGCTAATTTTTCGCAACATGCGATCATGTCCGCCTCCAAAATCAGCCAGTTGGAACCACCATGAGCGCCAAGATCATCGACGGCAAGCACATCTCCGCCACCCTGCGCCAGACGATCAAAGACCGCGTCAGCCGACGCACCCAACATGGGCTGAGAATCCCGGGACTGGCGGTGGTGCTGGTCGGCAACAATCCGGCCTCCGAGGTCTATGTCAGCCATAAACGCAAGGCCTGCGCCGAGGCAGGTTTCAAGTCGGAATCGCACGATCTGCCGGCAGACACCTCGCAAGCCGATCTGCTGGCACTGATCGATAAGCTCAATCACGACGCGGAGATCGACGGCATCCTGGTGCAATTGCCGCTGCCCGCGCACATCGATGCGGAGGCGATCATCGAGGCCATCGATCCCGGCAAGGATGTCGACGGCTTTCATCCCTACAATGTGGGACGCCTGGCCCTGCGCCAACCCGTGCTGCGCCCGTGCACGCCCAAGGGCATCATGACCCTGCTCGCATCCACGCAGGAACCGCTCAAGGGGAAACACGCGGTGATCGTCGGCGCCTCCAACATCGTCGGCCGGCCGATGGGACTGGAACTGCTCCTCGCCGGCTGTACCGTCACCACCTGTCATCGCTTCACCACCGACTTGAAAACCTATGTGATGATGGCTGACATCCTGGTGGTGGCCGTAGGCAAACCGAACTTCATTCCGGGCGATTGGATCAAGGCCGGGGCCATCGTGATCGACGTGGGGATCAACCGTATCGCCGACGGCAGCCTGGTAGGTGATGTCGATTTTGCCACGGCGAAGGAACGCGCCGGCTGGATCACGCCGGTGCCGGGCGGGGTGGGCCCGATGACGGTGGCGAGCCTGCTGGAGAACACCTTACAAGCGGCGGAAGAGCTGCACAAATAGCCGCAGACTGCGTTTCCAGCCTATCTTTCGATCGTTACACGGATACTCCGTCATTCCGGCGCATGCCGGAATCCAGCAGCAACCTGGATCCCGGCATGCGCCGGGATGACGAAACATCCAACTCAGCTACCGCCTGTCGGCACTTGAGTTTTCGGGCGAGCGATACTATTCGCGACGCCAGGTCGTCTTGCCCTGCGCGTCTTCCAAAACGATGCCTTGGCGTTTCAACTCATCGCGGATGCGATCGCTCTCTGCCCAATCCTTGTTTTTGCGCGCGGCCAAGCGTTGTTCGATCAAGGCCTCGATCGCCTCATTGCTCAGACCGCCGCTCTGCTCTGCCCCGCCTTGCAGGAAGGCCTGCGGATCGCGCTGCGCGATGCCCAGCATCGCGGCCAGTTTTTTCAACAGCGAGGCGTAGTGCGCGGCCTGTTGCGGATCGCTGGCGCGGGTCTTATTCACCAGATTGGCCAACTCAAACAACACGGCGATGGCGGCCGGGGTGTTGAAATCATCGTCCATCGCGGCGAAGAATTTCTCGGCCTGCGGCCCGGTGAGTGTCACGGCAGAATCGATGCGCACCTCGCGCAACGCGGTATACAGCGTGGTCAGCGCATTTTTCGCCTCATCCAGATTGGCATTGGAGTAATTCAGCGGGCTGCGGTAGTGGCTGTTGATGATGAAAAAGCGCACCACTTCCGGATCGTAGACCTTGAGCACGTCGCGGATGGTAAAGAAGTTGCCCAGTGATTTGGACATCTTCTCTTCATTGATGCGCACAAAGCCGTTGTGCATCCAGATATTGACGAAGTGCTCGCCCGTGGCGGCCTCCGATTGGGCGATCTCGTTCTCATGGTGCGGGAACTGAAGATCCAGACCGCCGCCGTGGATGTCGAAGTGATTGCCCAGGCAGCAGGTCGACATGGCGGAACACTCGATATGCCATCCCGGACGGCCCTTGCCCCACGGCGAATCCCAGCTCGGTTCGCCCGGCTTGGCGGCCTTCCACAACACGAAGTCCAGCGGGTCGTCCTTGGCCTCGTCCACCTCCACGCGCTCACCGGCGCGCAGATCCTTGAGATTCTTGCCGGAGAGCTTGCCGTAGTCGGCGAAACTGGAGACGTCGTAATACACATCGCCGTTGCTCGCGTGATAGGCGTGGCCGTTGTCGATCAGACGTTGAACCATCTTGATGATGCCGTCGATATGCGCCGTGGCGCGCGGCTCGGCATTCGGGGCCAGCACGCCGAGGGCGGCCTCGTCGCGTTTCATCTCGGTGATGAAACGTTCGGTCAGCGCGGTGAACGGCTCGCGGTTTTCGTTGGCGCGGTTGATGATCTTGTCATCGATATCGGTGATATTGCGTACATAGGTGACGTGTTGCGCGCCATAGATCTGTTGCAGGTAGCGGTAGACGACATCGAACACCACCATCACGCGCGCATGGCCGATGTGGCAGTAGTCATAGACCGTCATCCCGCAGACGTACATGCGCACGTTCTTGGGATCGATCGGCTGGAAGATCTCTTTTGTTCTGGACAGGTTGTTGTGGATCTGTAACATCATCTAATCCGCTTGCATCAAAAGTGTGACACCGACACGCATTCTTTGATCGTCTTCACGCCTATACTCAAGCGGCGCGTGGCCTGGCAGTGAAGACTTTCAACCCCGCAAAAAGACGTATATTATGCCTTAGTTAAAACGGAGGAGGTAGAAATGAGAACAACTATTTTAGCCCTTACCCTCGGCCTTGCCGGCGCCCTGACCGCCGGAGCGGCCTTGGCCGACAACCCCAAGGTCAAGCTCGAAACCAATATGGGATCGATCACGATCGAGCTCTACCCGGACAAGGCCCCCAAAACCGTCCAGAACTTCCTCGATTATGCGAATTCCGGCTTCTATGAAGGCACCATCTTTCATCGCGTCATCAACGGCTTCATGATCCAGGGCGGCGGCTTTACCCAGGACTACGCACAAAAGCAGACCAAGGCCCCGGTGCAGAACGAGGCCGACAATGGCCTGACCAACGATCGCGGCACCGTCGCCATGGCGCGCACCAATGATCCCCACTCGGCCACGGCACAATTCTTCATCAACGTGGTGGACAACGGCTTCCTCAACCACAGCGGCAAGACCCCGCGCGGCTGGGGCTATGCCGTGTTCGGCAAGGTCACCGAGGGCATGGACGTCGTCGATCAGATCAAGGCGGTGAAGACCGGCGCGCGCGGTCCGTTCTCACAGGATGCGCCCCTGTCGCCGGTTGTGATTAAAAAGGCGACTGTTCTGAGCAAAGCGCCTGAAAAAGGTGAAAAGGCCAAGTAAGTAAAACGGGGGATATCTTGATTATCCCCCTCACCCCCACCCTCTCCCTGTGGGAGAGGGAGTCGCTCGCACCAATACTACTCAACAGGTAACCTAATATGGTTAAGATTCACACCAGCAAAGGCATCATCACCCTCGAACTGTTTGCGGACACTGCGCCCAAGACGGTCGAAAACTTTCTGCAATATGCCCGCGATGGCTTTTATGAAGGCACGCTGTTTCATCGCGTGATCAAAGGCTTCATGATCCAAGGCGGCGGTCTGACACCGGACATGAAACAGAAGAAGACCCGCGCCCCCATCACCAACGAGGCCTGCAAGGAATTGAGCAACGCGCGCGGCACCATCGCCATGGCGCGCACGCCCGACCCGCACTCGGCCACCGCCCAGTTTTTCATCAACGTGAAGAACAACAACTTCCTGGATTTCAGATCGCCGACGCCGGATGGCTGGGGTTACTGCGTATTCGGCAAGGTGACCGGCGGCATGGATATCATCGAAGCCATCGAGAACGTCTCCACCACCTCGCGCGCCGGACATCAGGACGTGCCGGCCGACGATGTGCTGATCGAGAAGGTCGAAGTGGTGGACGCTGTCTAAACCACCATGGCGACCTATTTCATCTCCGACCTGCATCTAAACGGCGAACCCGAGTTGACCGGGCTCTTCACACGTTTTTTGCGCGAAGAGGCCATTCACGCCGACGCACTGTATATCCTCGGCGACCTGTTCGAGGCCTGGATCGGCGACGATGCCATCGCCCCCTGGCTGCAACCCGTGCTTGCCGCGATCAAGGATCTCGGCACCGCCGGTGTCCCGGTCTACATCGCCCACGGCAACCGCGACTTTCTGCTTGGTGAGACATTTTGCCGGCACACCGGCTGCCAACTGCTCGCGACGCCCTGTGTCATTAACCTGCACGGCCGCCCCACCCTGCTCCTGCACGGGGATGAACTGTGCACCGATGACAAGGAATATCAGCAGCTGCGCCTGATGCTGCGCAATCCCCAGTGGCAGGCGCAATTCCTCGCTCTGCCACTAGCGACACGCATCGAACAAGCCAAGGCCTTGCGCGAGAAGAGCAAGGAGGCCGTGCAACACAAGGCTTACGAGATCATGGACGTCAATGCACAGACTGTGAGCGACTATCTGGAGCGCTACCAAGTGGATGCGATGATCCATGGCCACACCCATCGCCCCGCCGTGCATACGGTGGCGCAAGGAACCAGCACGGCAACGCGTTATGTGCTAGGTGACTGGCATCCGAATGGCGCCAAGCTCCTGCGGTGTGATATGCAGGGATGCCAACTCATGCACTATCCGGCGTAACTTCAATGTAGGGTGGGTTCGGCGTTTTTTGCCGTAACCCACCAATCCGTGCCGCAAGGCACTCAATTGATTATCGTGTTGCTTCGCAACGATTGATGGGCTACGGCAAAAAACGCCGAACCCATCCTACTTTTTATACCACTCCGGCAGCGTGTTGAAATTCAGATCGTCCGACGGAATGATGTTGACGCGATACTCTTGGATGAACAGGGAGTAACCATCGCTGCCCCACTGCCGCGCCGGAAAGCCGACCTCCACGCGTTTCTCGGGCGCCGCTACGTTGATGAACCGGGCGCAGCCGCCTTCCGCCAAGGCGTCGAAGGCCGGATCATTGGCTTTGACTGAATAATATTCGCGCAACGCCTCTCGCACCTCCGGCAGCATATCCTGCACGCCGATGACGTTAAAACAGGTTTCGCCATTCACCTTGATGCGCAGATGATTGGCTTCAGTGTCCGTCAACAGTTTACTGGGATTGGTTTCGGATTCGATGCGGTATTGCGTGAGATCCGCCGGGGCGCGCTGCCCGCTGATCTCCTTGATGGTCTTCTGCTCGCCATCGACCTCATAGATCGTTTTGGTGGTGCGCCGGAACAATGTGTAGTTTTCGGGATGGTTCACCGGGCCGAAGTGGATGAAATCCTTGTGCACGAACATGTGCACCAGGCGCGGCTCGCTTTGTCCCGGCAACGCTTCGTAAAAATAAATGGCCACACCGGCCTTTTCCGCGGGATCGGCCGCTTTTTCCTGCACAGCGGCGCAACCCGACAATACCGCCAACGCCCCCAATGCAACATACAACTTCGTGATTCTGCTCATGACCCCAATGCTACCTCTGTTAATCGTTTTAGTTCTGAATCGGTGAAGCCGGCCTTCTCCCGCGCCTCGATATGAAACGGCGCGCGGATCTGGCCTTTCATGTATCGGGAAATGAGATCGAAGAAGGTCGGCTCCGGGTCCAGTCCGCGTTGCGCGCAGCAATACCGAAACCAGCGCGTGCCGATCTCGACGTGCCCGATCTCATCGCGCTGGATGATTTCCAGGATTGCCACCGCCTTGTCGTCCCCCGATTTGGCAAGGCGCTTCATTATACCCGGCGTGACATCCAATCCCCTAGCCTCGAGCACACGCGGCACCAAGGCCATGCGCACCAGCACATCATGCGCCGTTGCTTGGGCCATCTCCCACAACGCCGCGTGGGCGTCGAAGTCGCCGTACTCATGCCCCAGCTCGCGCAGATGGGCGTTGATCAGCTCGAAGTGATAGGCCTCTTCATCCGCCACGCGCACCCAGTCGCCGTAGTATTGCTCGGGCATGCCGCGAAAGCGATACACCGCATCCCAGGCGAGGCTGATGGCGGTAAACTCGATGTGCGCAATGGCGTGAAACAACGCCGCGCGGCCGGCATCGTTATGGATGGAACGTTGCGGCACGTCACGCGGCGGCACCAGGCGCGGACGCGCGGGATGACCGACGTCGCACTCGGGTGTCGGCGGGCGGGTGGATGCAAGCGACAACCTGCCTTCACGCCAGGCCTGGGCGGCTTCCTTGGTCAACGCGACCTTCTCGGCCACGGTGGCGGCATCGAGGCAGCGTTTCGCGCATTCAAAGAGATTGGTCACTGGCTTTTCTTGTCCGCGGAAAAGCCCTCATTATATGCGAGATTTAAAGGGAATGTCTCACACAGCCACGTGAGCGGCGAACTGGCGCAAATTCACCGGCTGGCGGCGCGCGCCCCAATCCCCGGGAGACGGGTCGAATACACCGGCGCACGCGGTGCCGCATTTGTTGCAGCGGCCCTCGGGGGTGAGGTTCCAATCGGAGAGCACATACCAGTCGCGCCCGATCAACGTCTGCCCGCACTGGTGACAATAGGTGCTCTGCCCTGCCACATCGTGGACATTGCCGGTATAGGCATAGCGCACGCCGTTGGCCACGGCGATCTGGCGGGCGCGGGTCAGCGTGTGCGGCGGCGTCGGCGGCTTGTCCAACATCTTCCAGTCGGGATGGAAGGCGGTGAAGTGCATCGGCACATCGGGTCCGAGGTGCTCGACCACCCATTGCGTCATCGCCTGAATCTCCGACTCCGAATCGTTCTCGCCCGGGATCAACAGCGTCGTCAACTCGATCCAGACCTGGGTGTGGTGCTTGAGGTAGACCAGCGTGTCCAGCACGGGCTGGAGGTGGCCGCCGCACAGTTTGAAATAGAAATCGTCGGTAAAGGCCTTGAGATCGACATTCGCCGCGTCCATGTATTGATAAAACTCCGCGCGCGGCTCCTCGCAGACGTAGCCAGAGGTCACCGCCACCGACTTGATCCCGCGCGTGCGGCAAGCCTTGGCCACGTCGATCGCATATTCATGAAAGATGATCGGATCATTGTAGGTATAGGCCACGCTCCGGCAGCCCAGCTCCTCGGCGGCCCTGGCCACCAGTTCCGGTGCGGCCTCATCGGCCAGGGTATCGATCTCGCGTGATTTGCTAATGTCCCAGTTCTGACAAAACTTGCAGGCGAGGTTGCAGCCGGCGGTGCCGAAGGACAGGATCGGGGTGCCCGGCAGGAATTGATTCAGGGGCTTTTTCTCTATCGGATCAATGCAATATCCGCTGGAACGGCCGTAGGTGGTCAGCACCACCTTGTTATCGACGTTGGCGCGGACGAAACACAACCCGCGCTGCCCCTCGTGCAACTTGCAGTAGCGCGGACAGAGATCGCATTGCACGCGGCCGTCCTCCAAGGCATGCCAATAGCGGGTCGGCCAGGTGTGGGTGATCGCGTCCTCGTAGTACTCTTTGGTGGTCATCGGCTTGTCTTGCCCGTAAAAACGGCTATACACATATAATCAAAGTATGGATCTAAATATCAGGAACTCAAGCGATGGGCACGACACGCTATCCGGCGGTGGCCGGTATGTTTTATCCCGATGATCCGGCCGAGTTGCGCGCCATGATTACGGAATTCCTTCAACACGCCGCGCCCGACGGCCCGGCACCCAAGGCCTTGATCGCACCCCACGCGGGTTATATCTATTCGGGGCCCATCGCCGCCTCGGCCTATGCCCGCCTCAAGCCAGTGAAAGACACGATCAAGAAGGTCGTGCTGCTCGGCCCCTCGCACCGCGTGGCGTTTCGCGGCCTGGCCGCCCCGCAGGCCGATGAGTTTCTCACACCGCTGGGGCGCATTCGCATCGATCAGACGGCCATCAAAGCCATCCTCTCACTGCCCCAAGTGCACGTCCTGGATCAGGCGCACCTGATGGAACACAGCCTCGAAGTGCACCTGCCCTTTTTGCAGATGGTACTGCGCGACTTCGCCCTCGTCCCCTTGGTTGTGGGCGAGGCGAGCGCCGAGGAGGTCAGCGAAGTCCTCGAACGCCTTTGGGGTAATAAGGAGACCTTGATCGTCGTCAGCTCCGATCTCAGTCACTATCTCAGTTATAACGCCGCGAAGTCGATGGACCGCCAGACCTCCACCGCCATCGAAACCCTGGACAGCGCCGCCATCGGCCACGAACAGGCCTGTGGCCGCACGCCCATCATCGGACTGCTGCATTCAGCCCGCCGCCATCATATGCAGGTGCACACCATCGATCTGCGCAACTCCGGCGACACCTCAGGATCGAAAGACCGCGTGGTCGGATACGGCGCCTATGTCTTCGAATGATCGCGACGACTACAACCCCGCGCAACACGCGCGCCTGCTCGCGGTGGCGCGGCAATCCGTCGAGCATGGTTTGATCTTTCATCGTGAATTGGAGATTGCCGCCGAAGAGACCGATCCCGAGTTGCTGGAAAAGCGTGCGAGCTTCGTCACCCTCTTGCGGAATCACGAACTGCGCGGCTGCATCGGCACGCTCGAGTCCTACCAGCCGCTCATCCAGGATGTCGCGCACAATGCCTATGCTGCCGCCTTCTCGGACCCGCGGTTTCCGCCGGTCGAGCGTTCGGAGCTCGACAACCTCACCATCCACATCTCCATCCTCACACCGCCGCAGCCGATGGCGGTTGTCTCGGAGCAGGATTTACTCACGCAACTGGTCCCCAACGAAGATGGCTTGATACTTCAGGATGGCAGGCGTCGCAGCACCTTTCTGCCCTCGGTCTGGGAATCACTGCCGACGCCGCGTGAATTCGTCGGTCACCTCAAGCTCAAGGCAGGCCTGCCCTCGAACCATTGGTCGGATACCATCCGCTTCCAGCGGTATCGCACGATCGTGATCGAATGAAATCAGGGACGTTCGCACTTGCCCAGCGAGCCCTTGGCGCAGACCGTTCCGTCCACCCAGATGGCATCGTCGAGCCGCGCATCGGTTAAGCGCGCGCCGCTGAGATTGGCGGCGGCCAGATTGGCCTGGCGCAGATCCGCCCCCATCAGGGAGGCGTTCATGAGATTGGCCTTTTCCAGCACCGCGTGACTGAGATCGGCGTGATCGAATCGCGCCGCCTGCGCCTGGGCCTCGCGCAGCGTGGCGCCTTTGAGCACGCTGCCGGAAAAATCGGCGTAGCGCAAATCGGCACCCGGGAGCATGCTGTATGACAGATCGCTGTTCACGACGCGCGCATACGTCAGATTCGTCCCGCTGAAATCGACGTTTTGCAGTTTGGCCTGGCTGAGATTGCGATGATTGAGATCGCTATTGACCACGCGGCAGTTCACCCAGTTCACGCCAGGCCCGGGCGGGGCCAGGCATTCTCCGGCGACGATCGGCTGCTCGGGCTGCAACAGATAGGCGGCGAGACTGATCAGGATCAATCCTCCGATTGCCGCCAGGATCGGGATGGTGGAAACACTGCGCCGTTTCCCCTCATGGGGTAGCGGCCGATGCGGCGGCGCCGCTCGGGTCCCCTGGCGCCGTTCGGCGGGAGACCCGCCGTGCGTTTCTGCAAACGGCGTCTCGAGCAACCGCTCGTCCGCCCGGCGCGCGGCCGCTTTCAATTTACCCTCCTTCTGCGGATCGGCAGGATCGATGCGCAGCGCCTCCAGGACGAAATTCGGCCTATCCTTGAGTGCGGACCACTCGCTCTTGTCGGCTGACACCTCATCGTTCGGAGTAAGCCGTCCCAGCAGCAGGAAATCGGCGACGGTGCGCGCCGGAAACGGGCCACGCACCTCCCCGCCGCTTCTCACATACCAAAAACTTGGCTTGTTCATGATCATTAATCCGCCGGAAATGCCGACACAACAAAGTATTGCGACACCTTCATGTACTGACTTTAATCATCCTTGGACCAGAACCCAATGGAAATCAAGCCCACGCCTTCCCAGATCTCGATCCCGCGCCAGGGTGCGACACTGTCGGCGCCGTGGCTCGACACCTTGCGCGTCGGGCAAGTGCTGGAGGCCAAGGTCATCGCCAAGCTCGGCGCGGAGCAATACAGCATCGAACTCCAAAACACCCGGCTCTTGATCAAATCGACGACCCCGCTAACCGAGGGGCAAACGATACGGCTCAAGCTCGAACACCTCACGCCGCAGCCGGAGTTCAAGCTGGTGTCCGCGGAACGCGACGAGCCGGTCGCGCAAGCGCTGCGCCACTTGATGCCGAAGCAGGCCCCGCTCGAGCAGTTGCTGGGGCAGCTGCAGCACATCGTCAAACTGCACCAGGACATGCCGCGACTCCAGGCCGTGCTCCCCGAAGCGGCGCTCAAACTGATACGCCAGCTGATCGCCAATCTCCCCGATACCAAGCAACTCGGCAGCGCGGAAGGTCTGAAGCGGGCGCTACAGGATTCCGGGCAATTCCTCGAACAAAAACTTGCTCAGGCCGCCGTGGCGCAGAACACGGTGACCGGGCTGCTCGACAAGGATCTGAAGGTCGCGCTGCTCAATCTGGCCCGGGAGCTGCGCGAACTCGATCAGCGTCTTCAAACCACCCCAGCCGCGAGTCTCGCGCGAGAGGGCAAGCCAGCGATTCCTCTCGCGCAGATCGCGACCGCCGCCGCGGGCGCAGCCTCACCATCGCCCGGGGCCGACAAGGGCGTAAGCTCGCCGGCGAGTCCGGGCCCCTCACAGAACGGTAATGTTTCGGAACAGTCGCTCATCCGGGAACTGCTGCGGCACGCCGAAGCCTCGATCGCGCGCATCCAGACCCAACAGCTCACGACCCTGCCCACGCCCGACGATCCGAAACTGGTGTGGACCTTCGAGCTGCCGTTACGCCATCAAGAGCGGCTCGACACCGTGCAGCTGCGCATCCAGCGCGACGGCGGCCACGCGCAGGCGGCCGGCGCAAAGCCCGCCTGGAATGTCTTGATCAGCTTCGAGCTCCAAACGCTCGGACCTGTGCACGTCAACCTGCGCATGGCCGGCCACGCCCTGCAAGCGGGCGTATGGACGGAACACCCGCTGGCCTTGCAGCTGTTCAACCGGCATCTGGAGGAGTTGCGCCAGCGGTTGGGGCGAAAAGGGGTGAACGTCGAGCAGTTGCAATGTCACCGCGGCAAACCGCCGCAACTGAACTCCCCGCCGCCTCCAGCGGCGCGCACCTTGGTGGATATCCAGATATGAGTGCGGAACGCCGGCAGGATTCACTCTCGGCCATTGCCTTGCGATACGACGGCGAAAACGCCCCGGTCGTCACCGCCAAGGGCACGGGCGAGATCGCCCGGCAAATCATCGATATCGCCCGCGAGCACAACGTACCGCTGCTTGAAAACGCCCATCTGGTGAGAATGCTGGTGTTGTTGGATCTAGGCGATGAGATCCCCGAAGCGCTTTATGTGGCCATCGCCGAGATCATCGCGTTTGCCTACTGGCTCAATGAGGTGGCGCCGGAAGCGGCGCGGCGGACGCAGTCCGAGTAAATCGCAGCGCCTTTACGAGGGGGTGGATTCTTTCTGGGAACGATGAATCATCACCATCAACTCAGCCTCGCCTTGCGCGAGCCCCAAGGTGGTGACGAGATCAGCGGCTTCCGCGCCTTGCTTGACCATCTCCAAGGCGCGCTTGAGGGTGATGGAATCGACTTCCCGGCCATCGGCGGCGGGCAGCCGGCCGGCATGATGTTTGAGCTGTTTTTCGAGCAGGCGGATCTTCTCGCCGACCCCCGTGGCGCCGGCCAGCAGGGCCTTGGATTCGCTTTGTTGCACGGCCAGCATGGAAAAAGCCTGATCGAGCCGCTGCTCCAACCGAGCGATACGCCGGTTGACGGTGTTGACGATGACCAGGCTGACGATAATCAGTAGGACGCAGGTTGCGAATATTTGAATCAATAAATCAATCAGCATCGCCGCTGCAAGACTTGGCTAGAACTGTGCGATTTCATGCTTCTGATCTTCTGACAAAAACTTGTTCAGATCAACCAGAATCAGCAGCTCGCTGTCGCGGCTCGTGACGCCCAGGATATATTTCGAGTTTTCATCATTGCCGACGTTCGGCGCGGTTTCGATCTCATTGCTGCGGATCTCGGTGACTTCCGCCACGCTGTCAACCAGGATACCGATCACCTGGTTTTCCGTTTCGATGATAATGATGCGCGAGGCATCGTCGATTTCCTTCGGCATCAAGCCGAAACGTTGCCGCGTATCGACCACGGTCACCACATTGCCGCGCAGATTGATGATCCCCAGGATAAACGCCTGCGCGCCCGGAACCGGCGCGATTTCGGAGACTCGCAGGACCTCCTGCACTTGCATCACGTTGATACCGTAGGTCTCGTTTTCCAGCCGGAAGGTCACCCAGCGGTCGGTATCACGACTGACTCGTTGCGCTGCTTCTTTCATTCACGCCATCCTCAGGAAAAATCTTTTTTTGATCGGGGCAAGGGATTGATCCTTGTATCGTCCATTCGGAACGAAGCTTTAACCGGCCAGCGGGTCCGTCAGCGCAAGAAAATCATCGGGCGCACTCTCCGGCGGCGGGACATCCTCGGGCACCAGGCTGTGCAGCAGTGCTTGATAGGCGATCGCCCCGCGCGAGCGCGGCATCATCTGCGCCAGCGGAACGCCGTTGCGGCTGGCCTCGCGCAGCTTGGTATCCACGGGGATAACCGAATTCCAGATCTCGGCGGGATAGACGGCGCGCAGCTGGCGCAGCGCCTCGATCGATGCCGAGGTCCGCCGGTCGAACATGGTCGGCACGATGGTGAGCTGGAGCGGCGTCTTGCGCGCCTTGATCACCATCCCGACGGTGCGCATCATCCGCTCCAAGCCCTTGAGGGCGAGAAACTCTGTTTGCACTGGGATGATCAGGCGCTCGCCGGCGGCCAGCGCGTTGACCATCAGCACACCCAGGATGGGCGGGCAGTCGACCATCACATAATCGAAATAGTCCGATAGATGCTTCAAGGCATTGGCCAGCACCAGGCCCTTGCCGTCCTGATTGCCGATTTGCCGATCCAGCGTGGCCATGGCCGTGGAGGCCGGCATAAGGAAGAGATTTTCATGCGCGGTCTTTTTGACGATCCCCGCCGGCAGCGGGCTGCCGGCTTGAGCATTGGCTTGAAACAGACGATGGACGCTCACTTCGACTTGGTCGGGATTGTGTCCGAAATAGGCCGTCAAAGAACCGTGCGGGTCCATATCCACCAGCAAGGTGCGCTGGCCGTATCGGGCCAACCAGCCGCCGAGGTTCACCGTGGTGGTCGTCTTACCGACGCCGCCTTTTTGATTTGCGATCGCCCACACCTTCAATGATCTGATCTCGCATCGATTTTGCCGGTGAAATAAATGCACATATCATGCCGGGACATCCTCACGGCGTCGCGCCAGGGACCGCTGCGGAGGGCTTGTTCAGATCGAGAATCCGCCGCGCCGACTCGTCGGCCAACACCACGATGGCCACACGCCGGTTTTGCATGCGTCCGTCCAAGGTGGCATTGTCGGCGACCGGCCGATACTCACCGAAGCCGATCGCCGCCATGCGCGATGGATTGACGCCGTTTTTCATGAACAGATGCACCACGTTTGCCGCGCGCGCGGCCGACAACTCCCAGTTCGACGGATACACGTCGTTGGCGATCGGCACGTTGTCGGTGAATCCTTCGACTTGAATCGAGTGATTGAAGTTATTGAGCACGTCCGCCAGTTTTTTCAGCGGCTCCAGCGCCGTCGGCTGCAATAAGGCGGAGCCGCTGTCGAACAGGATCTGGCTCTTGATATCGATTTCCACCCACAGCTCGTCGCTGGTCACCTTGATGTCACCCGAGTCGATGAGATCCTGCATCGCCCCCTGCACCTCGGTGACCACCTGCGCCATGACATTCTTGCTGGCCAGATCCTGCAGCTTGTCTAGCGATGTCGGGCGCTCGTGCATGTCTTCCGCGGAATACGTGAGACCCGGACCGATGGGATTGACCTTTTCCACCGCGCTGAGATCCTCGATGACGGTGGCATAGGTCGGGATGTCGAGTTTGATCGGCTCAACGCTCTTCGGCGGTCCATGAAAGGCATCGGCGATAGAATCGGTCAGGACGCGGTACTTGCCCTCATTGATCGAGGAGATGGCGTACATCACCACGAAAAAGGCAAACAGCAAGGTGATGAAATCCGCGTAGGAAACCAGCCAGCGGTCGGGATTTTCCTCCAGCTCCGGTTGCCGTCTTCGCACACGCCGCTTTCCCATACCCGCCTCAGAACTGTTGATAGGTGCGCAGTTTCATTTCGATGTACCGCGGGTTCTCGCCCTCGGCGATGGAGACCAGGCCCTCGACGATCATTTCATGAAAGCGCGCCTGCGCCTGGGCGCGGCTGCGCAGCTTTTGCGCGATAGGGAGAAACACCAGATTGGCCAGCCCCACGCCGTAGATGGTCGCCACAAACGCCGTTGCCACACCGATGCCGAGCTTGGCCGGGTCGGTCAGGTTGTACATCACGTGAATCAGACCGATGACCGCGCCGATGATGCCGATGGTCGGCGAATATCCGCCCATGGCCTGGAAGACTTTTGCCGCTTCCAATTCCGCGTTTTCCCGCATCTGGATCTCGAGCTCCATGACATCGCGGATGATATCGGGTTCATTGCCGTCGACCAGCAGCATCAGCCCCTTCGCCGTGAACGGGTCGCGCTCGATGTCGAGCATGCCTTCCAGTCCGAGCAATCCCTCCTTGCGCACGATTTGGCTCCAGCTGATGATCTTTTTCACCACCAAGTCATCATGGAGATTTTGCCGGCCGAACACGCTTTTGAGGCTGGCCAGCGCGCGGGTGAATACCGGAAAGGGCGATTGCAGGATGGTGGCGCCGAGCGTGCCGCCCAGCACGATCAAAACGGCGGGGCCGTTGATCAGCGCGGAAAGCGCGCCGCCCTCAAGAAACTGCCCGCCGATGATTGCTGAAATGCCGACCAACAGGCCGAGCAACGCGATGTAATCCAAGATCAAGCTCCGTTAGCTAACGCAGGACCGATCTCGGCGAGCGCCAAGATCTTATCGGTCAACCCTGCCTCAGCAACTGCAAATGGCATGCCATATACCACAGAGCTTTCCTCATCCTGAGCCCATATCCGCGCGCCGGTTTTTTTCATTTGACGTGCGCCTTCGCGCCCATCGGCACCCATGCCCGTGAGGATGATGCCCAGCGCTTGGCCAGGCGCCGCCGTGGCCACCGAGGCAAAGGTCAGATCCACCGAAGGCTTGTAGTTCAGGCCCGGATCGCCGGCCTCGATCTTGAGAAGCAGCCGGCCGGCGCGCTGCTGGAGCAGCATCTGCTTGCCGCCTGGAGCCAGGTAGGCGTGCCCGGGCTGTAACACATCGCCATCCGCAGCCTCCTTGACCGTGATCGCGCAGATTTGATTCAGGCGTTGGGCGAATGCCGTCGTGAAGGTGCCGGGCATGTGCTGCACCAGAATAATCGGCAACGGAAAGCTCGCGGGCAGCGCGGACAAGACCGCCTGCAACGCCACCGGCCCGCCGGTGGAGGTGCCGATAGCGATCAGTTTCAGATTCTGCAGATCGGTCCGCTGCCGGGCCGCGGGCGCCGGCGCCGGATGAGGCGCAATCTTGGCGGCACTCGCCTCCTTGATAGAAGGCCGCGGTAGTGCGGTCGCAGGCTTCGGGGGCGGGCTGGACTGCGCAGCCTTGGACGCGGGCGGGCGAAGCGGGCGCGGGCGTTGCAGATAGCCCTTGCTCGCGATCTCGCGCACGCGCATGCGTAACAGCACCTTGGCCTCTTCCCGATCCTGCGAGATGTCTTCAAAGCGTTTGGGGATGAAATCCAGAGCGCCGGCATCCAGCGCATCGAGGGTGGCCTTAGCGCCGTCTGTGGTCAAGGAGGAAAACATCAGTATCGGGGTGGGACAGCGCTGCATGATGTGTTTGACGGCGGTGATGCCATCCATCACCGGCATCTCCACATCCATGGTCACCACATCGGGTTTGAGCTCTTCGACCTTGCGGACGGCCTCCGCGCCGTTCTCGGCGAAGTCGATCACCTTGATACCGGCGTCAGCCTCGAGAATGTCGGCAATGCGTCTGCGAAAAAACCGCGAATCATCGACAACCAAGACGCGTATCGTCATGAACGCCTCACCCGCTACGCATAGGTCTTCATCAGACTCGGCACATCGAGAATGAGCGCGATTTGCCCGTCGCCGCGTATGGTGGCTCCGGCCAGACCGCCGGTGCCGAGCAGCATGTTGCCCAAGGGCTTGATGACCACTTCCTCTTGTCCGATCAGTTGATCGACGACAAAGCCAACCTTCTGCGAACCGACGTTGACGACCACCACGTGCCCCTCGCTGTACTTCTTGCCGCCGTGATCCTTGGTCAGCCACTCCGCGAGATAGAACAGCGGCAGGGCCTTGCCGCGCACCATGACCACCCGGCGCCCGTCGAGGATATTGGTTTTGGTCAGATCGAGATGGAAGATTTC
Source organism: Pseudomonadota bacterium (assembly GCA_040752855.1). Taxonomy (GTDB): domain Bacteria; phylum Pseudomonadota; class Gammaproteobacteria; order RBG-16-57-12; family RBG-16-57-12; genus JBFMHP01. The sequence goes on from JBFMHP010000033.1 coordinate 22,027, forward strand.
ACTCACATTCACCAGCGGCAGGGCGAAAATCTGCTTGGACAGCATGACCATCAAGGTCGGCATGATGGCCAAGGTCAGCGGCACCTTGATTCTCAGCGTGGTGCCCACGCCTTTCTGCGATTCGATTTGGACCGTGCCATTGAGCTGCACGATGCGCGTTTTCACCACATCCATGCCCACCCCGCGCCCGGAGATGTCGGAAATCTCGCTCTTGGTCGAGAACCCGGGCATGAAGATCAACTGGAAGGCCTCCTGGTCGTCGAGCCGCGACGCGGCTTCGGCGTCCATGATGCCCTTTTCCACCGCCTTCGCGCGCAGGATCTCCGGGTCCATGCCGCCGCCGTCATCGGAGATGCTGAGCAGGATATGATCCCCCTCCTGCTCGGCGGATAACACAACCGTGCCGGCGCGCGGCTTGCCGGCCTTCTCGCGCACATCGGGTTTTTCGACGCCGTGGTCGACGGCGTTGCGCACCAGATGCACCAACGGATCGGCCAGGGCCTCGACCAGATTCTTGTCGAGATCGGTCTCCTCGCCGTGGAGCACCAGTTCGACTTCCTTGTTCAGACTGCGCGCCAGATCACGCACCACACGCGGAAAACGGCCGAAAACCTTCTTGATAGGCTGCATCCGCGTCTTCATCACCGCCGATTGCAGGTCCGAGGTCACCACATCCAGATTGGCGACCGCCTTGCTGGTTTCCTCATCATTCTGCACTGCATCGAGCGTGGCGAGCCGATTGCGCACCAACACCAATTCACCGACCAGATTCATGATCTCATCAAGCCGTTTGGTATCCACGCGCACCGTCGTTTCGGTCTGGGCCGCGGACTCCTTCGGGGCGGATTTTCTTTCAACGGCCCCGCCCGCGCCCTCATCATCCTCACTGGCGGCTTTATCGCGCGGCGCAGCGGCGGGGGGCGGCGCCTTTACCGCGGGCGCGCCGGTGTGTTTACCTTTGCCGTGGAGATTGTCCAGCAGCGATTCGAATTCATCCTCGGTGATTTCGTCGGAAGCGGCGGCCGTTTGCGGCGCGGGCCCGGGCACATCCGCTTGCTTCGGTGCCACCGCCTTTGTCCCGGCCGCCGGTTTTCCGTGCAGCTTATCCAATAACTCTTCGAATTCGTCTTCGGTGATTTCATCGCTGGCCGCGACGGCCTTGGGCGCGCTGGTTCCGGTCTTCGCCGCGCCGCCTGCCTCCTGGATCGCATCCAGCATTCGCTCGAATTCGTCGTCGGTGATCTCATCGCTGGCGGCGGGCGCGTCCGCCTCAAAGAGCGGCTCGTCGGCGCGTGCGGCGGGAGCCTCGGCCGGTGTCGGGGCCGGGGCTGGCGCGGGGGCCGCAGGCGCTTTGCTCGGCTTGGCACCGATGGGCTTGCCTTCCTTCAACGCCTGCAACTGCGCCAGCAGATCAGCCGGGGCAGGTTCAGGCTCATTGCCGCCGCGCATGGCGTTGAACATCTCATTGAGCACATCCAGCACCCGCAGCATCACATCCATCAACGTGGAATCAACCGTTCGTTCGCCGTTGCGCAGCATGTTGAAGAGATCTTCCGCGCTGTGACAAAGCTCGACCAGAGATGTCAGGTTCAAGAAACTCGCTCCGCCCTTGATGGTGTGAAACCCGCGAAACACGGCATTGAGCAGATCCTTGTCTCCGGCGCTGTGTTCGAGTTCCACCAACTGCTCGGAGAGCTGCTCCAGTATCTCGCTGGCCTCGATCAGAAAGTCCTGGAAAATCTCATCATTTGCGTCAAATGCCATTCCCGAATCCTCAGAACCCCAAGCTGGAAAGCAGCTCGTCGACCTCATCCTGCCCACGAACCGCGCTGGCCGAGCTCAAATTCGGCACTTGCGGTCCCGCCAGCTCTTCGTTGTTTTCTTGCTTCTGGGTCGTTACACCGATTCCGGCAACCCGAATCAGATTCACCAGATGATTTTCGACGTCTTCGACCATCTTGATGACCTTGTTGATGATCTGGCCGGTCAGATCCTGGAATTCCTGCGCCATCAGAATATCGTTCATGTGCGACTTGAGCTGCCCCAACTGCGCTTCGCTGTCCTGGAGATATTTGCGCAAGGTTTTACTGACCTCGCGGAACTCGCCGACCGACATCTCGCGCTTGGTAAACCGCTGCCATTGCATGTTCAGTCCGCTCGACTCGGCGTAAAGCGTTTCGCAGATCGGCATCGCCGCCTCGATCGCGGTCAAGGTGCGATTGGCCGCCTGATTGGTCATCGAGATGACATAGTTGAGCCTTTCCTTGGCATCCGGCATCTCATGATGGGCGAAGTCGGACAAGCGCTGGTCATAATCGAATTCGGTGATGGCATTGTGCAGTTCCCGCGTCAGTTTGCCGATCTGCTGGAACAACTCGGTTTCGCGGACGCGGGCCAGCTCGTCGATCAGACCCGTGGCCGCTTCGGTATCGCCCTCTTCCAGATGCTTTACCAAATCCTTGGCGAGGCTGATCAGCTCTGCGTTAATCCCGATTTCTCGCGCCATGTTTTTTCCTGTGGATAGTTATTTTTGGGCGTCGATGCGTTCGAATATCTTGTCCAGCTTTTCCTTGAGCGTCGCTGCTGTGAAAGGTTTGATGATGTAGCCGTTGACGCCCGCCTCGGCGGCCTCCACGATCTGCTCCCGTTTGGCCTCGGCCGTTACCATCAGCACGGGTAGCGAGGCCAGCTGGGGATCACCCCTGACCGCGCGCAACAAATCGATTCCGGTCATGCCGGGCATATTCCAGTCAGTGACCAGAAAATCATATCCGCCTTTTTGCAACATCGGCAGCGCGGTATTGCCGTCATCTGCTTCAGCCGTGTTGTTGTATCCCAGATCTCTGAGAAGATTCTTGATGATTCGGCGCATCGTGGAGAAATCATCCACAATGAGGATTTTCATATTAGGATTGGCAGGCATCTCATCTCACCCTATTTTTTATCTATATCGCAAGAAGCTATCCGCACTTTAGCGAAGGCCGGATAGTTGCCCTAATTATGTGAGGCGCTGAAGTTGCTAGGGTTTGGTCCAGGGCGTCAGGCGCGCTTGGAGACGTATCACCGCTTGGCTGTGGATTTGGCTGACACGCGACTCGCTCACACCTATTATCGCCCCGATCTCGCGCAAATTTAGCTCTTCATCGTAATAAAGTCCCATCACCAGCCGCTCGCGTTCGGGCAGACTGGAGATGGCTTCCATGAGGTGTTCCCTGAAGCCGTCGGACTGGAGGCCATCGAGGGGACCGGAGCGATCATCGGCATAGGTCTCCGACAAGGAGGTGCCGTCGAGCCCGATCTCATCGAAGCTGAAGACCCGCTGACCGCCGGCCTCCTTGAGCAGTTTGTGATATTCCTCGGTGGTGACGCCAAGCGCCTCTGCGATTTCACTGTCGCGCGCATCGCGCCCAGTGCGGTTTTCGATCTCGCGGATCACCTCGGCCAGCATGCGCGACTTCTTGTGCACCGAGCGCGGCACCCAGTCGTTTTTGCGTATTTCATCGAGCATGGCCCCGCGCACGCGGATGCCGGCGTAGGTCTCGAAGCTGGCGCCTTGAGTTTCGTCGTAATTGCGCGCGGCCTCCAGCAATCCGATCATGCCGGATTGGATGAGGTCGTCGGCCTGCACGGTGGGCGGCAAGCGCCCCATCAAGTGATACGCGATCCGTTTCACCAGGGGCGCATATTTTTTGACCATGTCCTCAGGCCGTTCTTTCTGGGTTTTTTTCTGGGTCGCTTTATATTTTGCTACACCGCTCATAACAGATTTTCCCCGCCACTTTGACTTGCCTGGATCAAACGCTCCACAAAGAATTCCACATGTCCGCCGGCGCCGGCCGGCATCGGCCAGCCATCGGCCTTTTGCGCCAGGCTCTTGAATGCCATGGCCGCCTTGCTCCGCGGATATACATCAACCACAGAACGTTGTTTTCTCACCGATTTTTTCAAGTAGTCATCGTAAGGTACCGCGCCCATAAAATCCAGCGTCACATCCAAAAAACGATCGGTGACGCGCGTGAGTTTGGCATACAGCTCCCGGCCCTCTTGCAGGCTCTCGACCATATTGCCGACGATGCGAAACCGATAGAGTCCGTGTTCACGGCTGAGCAGTTTGATCAAGGCATAGGCGTCGGTGAGCGAGGTCGGCTCGTCGCAGACCACCACCACGACCTCCTGCGCGGCCTTGCTGAAGCTGACGACGCTGTCGGAGATGCCCGCCGCGGTATCGATGATCAAGGCATCGAGGCCGAAGCTGAGTTCACTGAAAGATCGGATGATGCCGGCATGCTGCGCCGGGCTGAGTTCCGCCATGGTCTGGACGCCGGAGGATGCCGGGATGATCCGGATATTGCCCGGCCCGGTCACGATCGCCTCTTCCAGACTGCAATCCCCGCTCAGGACGTGCGAGAGGTTGTATTGCGGATGCAGGCCGAGGAGCACATCGACATTGGCCAGCCCCAGATCGGCATCCATCAGCATGACCTCCTTGCCGAGCTGCGCCATGGCCACCGCCATGTTCACCGACAGATTGGTTTTACCGACGCCACCCTTGCCGCTGGTGACGGCGATCACGCGCACTGGCTTCGGTTTGCTCATGCGGCGCAAGCCCGCGGCCTGATCATTGCTTCGCTCAGCACTCAGCATTCACGACCATCCTTCCGTATTCCAGCTCGATCGCTTCATCATCGATGCGGCTGTTGAATTTTTTCGCCATGCTCACGCACTTGGTGACCAGGCTGTGGGACCGCGCCGGTTGCAGATCCTCCGGCACCTTCTGCCCTTCGCTGATGTAGGCGACCGGCAGCTCGTGCTTGATCAGCATGGAGATCGCCTCGCCGAGGCTCGCGGCCTCATCGATTTTGGTCAGGATGCAGCCGTTGAGGCCGACCCCCTTGAAGGCGCCGATCGCCTCGTCGAGCCCCTGAACCTGGGTGATCGCCGAAAGCACGAGATAGCTGCGGATCTGGCGCAAACCGCCTTGCAGCATGGCAAACTGCTCGGTCAGGCGAACATCGCGCTGGCTCATGCCCGCGGTGTCGATCAGCACCAGCTCCTTGTCGCTCACCATCTGGACGGCGCTTTCCAATTCATCGAAATTGGCCGCCACATACACCGGCGCGCCGAGTATCCGTCCGTAGGTGCGCAATTGTTCCAACGCGCCGATGCGGTAGTTGTCCGTGGTGATCAATCCCACCTTGTCCTTGCCGTGGCGCAGGATGTAGCGGGCCGCCAGCTTGGCGATGGTGGTGGTCTTGCCCACACCGGTCGGGCCGACCAGCGCGACCACCCCGCCCCGGGTAAGGATGTCGTCATCGGTGATCTTGAGGGCGTGGCCCATCACCGCCAATGCCTTGCGCCACGCCTCGCCATAGGGCATCTGCTCGTCGATTTCGCCCACCAGGCGCCGCGCGACCTCGGCCTTGATGCCGAGATTCATCACATCACGCAACAGCCGCGCCTGCGTGGGGTTGCGCCGCGCATTGTCGCCCCAGGCCAGGCCCGAGAGCTGGCTCTCGACCAGGCCGCGCAATTCCTTCATTTCACTCTTCAGCGCCGCCAGCGCCGGTCCCTGGTCACGCTCGCCGTCCGGCGCAACTTGCCACTGCGGCCGTTTGCCGAAAGCCTTTTCCGCGGCTTGGGCAAAACCCGCCACCTGGGATCGATCGCTAGAGCCGTTACTTTTGCTATCGTTCGCTTCGGGTTCTTTTTTGAATACATTTTCGTCATAGTCGACCGCCGCCACGATCTCGACGCCGCCGTCGACACGCCGGTTGGAAAGGATGACCGCATCCGGCCCCTGCTCTTCGCGCACCATGCGGATCGCCTGCCGGATATCCTGGGCAAAAAACCGTTTGATCTTCATTGTCGCACCCACCCTTTCCGTGGCGCGCCTTGCGCATTATGCGAAGGCGCGCTGCTGACCGATACTTGCAATCACCTTGATCTGTTTGTCCGCCGGCACTTCGTTGTACGAGAGCACATGCAAGGCCGGAAGCGCGTGGCGCACAAACCGCGCCAGGAAGGGACGGATCTGCGGCGAGACTAGCAGAACCGGCGCCTTGCCCAGGGCCTCCTGCCGCTGGACGTTTTCCTGGAGCGAGCGATAGAGGTTTTCGGCCAAGCCAGGCTCGATCGCCCCGCCTTCATCACCCGCCTGCAGGGTCTTTTGCAATATCTGTTCCAACGTCGGTTCGAGGGTGATGACGCTGATTTCACGCTCCAGGCCGTTGATATTCTGGAGGATTGAGCGTCCAAGGGCCTTGCGCACCATGCCGGTCAAAAACACGGGATCTTGACTCTGCGGGGCGTGGTCCGCCAAAGTTTCGGCGATCGTGCGGATGTCGCGGATCGGCACATTCTCCTCCAGCAGGTTTTGCATGACCTTGAGGACCCCGCCCAGCGAGATCGCCCGCGGCACCAGTTCCTCGACCAGTTTCGGCGCCTTCTTCGCCAGATTGTCCAGCAGATGCTGCACCTCTTCGCGGCCGAGCAACTCGTGGGCATGGCTTTGCAGCAGATGACTCAAGTGAGTGGCGATCACCGTGCTGGCATCGACCACCGTGTAGCCAAGGGTTTGCGCCTGCTCGCGTTGGTCGGCGTCGATCCACACCGCCTCCAGGCCAAAGGCCGGGTCACGGCAGGCGATACCGTGCAAGGTGCCAAAAACCTGGCCGGGATTGAGCGCCAGATACTTTTCGGTCAGCACCTCGTCCTGGCCGAGCGGCACGCCCATCAGGGTGATGCGATAGGCATTCGGCGCCAGTTCCAGGTTGTCGCGGATGTGGACCGGCGGGATCAGGAAGCCCAGCTCCTGCGAAAGCTTCTTGCGCACGCCCTTGATGCGCGACATCAACTCCCCGCCCTGGGCCTTGTCGACCATCGGGATCAAGCGATAACCCACCTCCAAGCCGATGAGATCCACCGGGGTGACATCGTCCCAACCGAGCTCCTTGACCTCGGGGGCCGCCGGCCGCTCGGGCGGCAAGAGTTGCGCGGCGGCGGTCTCGGCCGCGACGGCCTTCTGTTTCTTGTCGACCAGATAGGCCGCGGTGCCGGCAGCGGCGGCCAGCGTCAAAAAGGCGATGTTCGGCATGCCGGGGATCAAACCCATGGTCCCGATGATGCCCGCCGTCACGCCCAAGGCCTTGGGCTGGTTGAACACCTGTGAGACCACCTGTGAGCTCATGTCCTGCTCGGAGGAAACGCGGGTGACGATGATGGCCGCAGCGGTGGACAGCACCAGCGCGGGGATCTGCGCGACCAGGCCGTCGCCGATGGTCAGCAGGGTGTAGTTATGCATGGCCGTGCCGAAGTCCAGTCCGTGCTGGAGCATCCCGATCGCCAGGCCGCCGATGATATTGATGAACAGGATCAGGATCCCGGCGATGGCATCGCCGCGCACAAACTTGCTCGCGCCGTCCATCGCACCGTAGAAATCGGCCTCCATGATCACTTCCTTGCGCCGCGCCTTGGCCTCGTCCTGTCCGATCAGGCCGGCATTGAGATCGGCGTCGATGGCCATTTGCTTGCCCGGCATCGCATCCAGGGTGAAGCGCGCGCTGACCTCGGAGATGCGCCCGGCGCCCTTGGTGACCACCACGAAGTTGATGATCACGAGGATGATGAAAACGATGATCCCCACAGCGTAATTGCCCCCGACCACAAACTCGCCGAAGGCCTCGATCACCTGCCCCGCCGCATCGGTGCCGGTGTGCCCTTCGAGCAAGACCACGCGGGTCGAGGCCACGTTCAGCGCCAGGCGCATCAAGGTGGCAATCAACAGCACGGTGGGAAAGACACCGAAATCCAGCGGCCGGATTACGTAAATCGCCGCCAGCAGCACGATCAGGCTCAGCGCGATGTTGAAGGTGAACAGCATGTCGAGCAGAAACGGCGGCAGAGGCAGGACGAGCATCGCCAGGATCGCCATCATGACCAGCGGCGCGCCCAATCCGCCTTTGAGGATCAGCTTGAAAAAGTTGGGAGAGGATGGGGTTTGCGCCATGGTCATTGGTCTCGCTTCAAATCATCGGGTATGGGCAGATCCGCCTCATCGAGCGGCTTGGGCTGCGGGCCGCGACTGTTCTGATGCATCTGCAACTGGAAGACATAGGCCAGCACCTTGGCCACGGCCAGATACAGCCCGGCCGGAATCTCCTGATCGAGTTCGGTGCCGTAGTAAAGCGCGCGCGCCAAGGGCGGCGCCTCGACGATCGGGACGCGGTGCTCGCCGGCGACGGCGCGGATGCGCAAGGCCACCATCTCGGTGCCCATGGCCACCACCCGGGGCGCGCCCATGCGCGCCTGGTCGTATTTGAGCGCCACTGCATAGTGGCTCGGGTTGGTGATGACCACATCCGCCTTGGGCACCTGCTGCATCATGCGCCGGCGCGCGATCTCGTGTTGCAGACTGCGGATGCGGCCTTTCACCTCGGGACTGCCCTCGGTCTGCTTGTATTCATCCTTGATCTCCTGACGGGTCATGCGCAGCTGCCGGGTGTGATCCCAGAGTTGAAACGGCACATCGATGGCGGCGATCACCACCAGCGAGGCCGACAATATGATGAATGACCAGAACAGGATGCTGGTCATGTGGCTCAGGCCGCCCTCGACCGTCTCCTGCGACAGCCCGAGCAGCTCCTCGAATTGCAGCCACAGCAGCGCCCCGGCCACCGCCGCCACCAGCGCGAACTTCGCCAGCGCCTTGAACAGCTCCACCATCCCCTTCCAGCCGAAGACCCGCCCCAGTCCCTTGATGGGATCGAGCTTGTCCCACTTGAACTCCATCGCCTGCACACTGAAGGCCCAACCGCCCAAGGCCATCGGGGCCACAAAGGCGACCAGCAGCAGCACCATGAGCAGCGGCAGCAGCATGTCGACGCCCAGGCTCACCGACTCGATAAAACGGTTGTAGAGCAGTGTCGTGTCGAAGATCTCATCGCGGGTGAGCGTAAAGGAGTCGTGCAGCAGGCCGAGCATCTTCCGCACCATGTCATCGCCGAGCATGAGCATGCCAAAACCGCCCACCAGCATCACCGCCATGGTGGTCAAATCGCGCGAGCGCGGAATCTGCCCCTTCTCGCGCGATTCATCGAGGCGCTTCTGGGTAGGTTGTTCGGTGCGTTCTTGGCCGTCGTCTTGCGCCATCTCAGCCCCCCACCAAGCGCGCGATCATGTCGAGATTGATGCTGAACATGGACTCCATCATGGCGATCATCCCCGGCAGGGTGAAATACAGGATCACAAATCCCAGGATGATGGTGATGGGAAAGCCCACGGCGAAGATGTTGAGCTGCGGCGCGGCGCGGGTCATCACACCGAAACTGAGATTGACCAGCAGCAGCGCGGCCATGGCCGGCAGCGCCACCATCACCGCGCTGGCGAACATCTCGCTGCCCCACGCGACGATCTGCCAATAGCCATTGGCGCCCAGGCCGCTCTCCGAGATCGGCAGCGTCTGAAAACTGTCGACGAGGATCTCGATCAGCACCAAATGGCCGTCGAGCGCCAGGAAGATCAAGGTGGCCAGGATCATGAAGAATTGCCCCACCACCGGCACGCTGGCGCCCGATTGCGGATCGATCATCGAGGCAAAGCCCAAGCCCATCTGCATCGAGATGATCTGCGCGCCGATCACAAACACGCTGAAGACCAGTTGCAGCGCGAATCCCATCGCCAGACCGATCAACACCTGCTGAATGACGATGACCACGCCGGCTGGCGAAAGCGGACTGACCGCGGGCACCTGCGGCACCAGCGGCGCGATGATCACGGTGAGCGCGAGGGCGAAACTCAGGCGCACGCGCGCGGGGACGGTGCGCGCGCCGATGAACGGCATCGCGGTGGCCAGCGCAGCGATGCGGAAAAACGGCCAGAGGTAAGAGCCCACCAATGCAGTCAGTTGCGCCTCGGTGAAGTGAATCATGCTCCGGCCTCCCGCACCCTTGCCTACCCGATGACGCCGGGGATGCTTTCGATCAGGCGCGTGGTGTAGTTCATCATCAGTTTCAAGATCCACGGCCCGGCCATGATCAACACCGCAAAGGTGATCAGGAGTTTGGGGATGAAACTCAGCGTCATTTCGTTGATCTGGGTGGCCGCCTGGAACACGGCGACCAGCAGGCCCACGATCAAGCCTGGCAGCAGCAGCACCGTGGTCAACAGCATCACCAGCTCCATGGCTTCTTTTCCGATCGTCAACGTCGCTTCAGGTGTCATGCCGCGCCTCCCTCAGGAACTCACATAAAAACTCGCGGCCAGCGTGCCCATGATCAGGGCCCAGCCGTCGACCAGCACGAACAGCATCAATTTGAACGGCAGCGAGATGACCAGCGGCGAGAGCATCATCATACCCATGGCCATCAGCACGCTGGCGACCACCAGATCAATGATCACGAAGGGCAGAAAGATCATGAAGCCGATCTGGAACGCCGTCTTGAGCTCGCTGGTCACAAACGACGGCAACACCAGCGAGAATGGCACCTGCTCGGGGGACTCCAAATTCTCCTGGCCGCTGATGCGCGCAAACAGCGCCAGATCGGAGTCGCGCGTTTGCGCGAGCATGAAAGACTTGAAGGGCTCGCCGCCGGCCTTGAAGGCCTGTTCGATCGAGATCTGGTCGTTGAGATACGGCTGCACCGCCTCCTGATTCACCTTGTCGAACACCGGCGTCATGATGAAAAAGGTGAGGAACAAGGCCATGCCGATCAGCACTTGATTCGAGGGCGTCGAAGCCAGCCCGAGCGCCTGGCGCAAAATGGCGAGCACGATGATGATGCGGGTAAAGGAGGTCATCATCACCAAGGCCGCCGGCAGCAGGCTCAGCACCGTCATCAGGGCCAGGATCTGCAAGGTGATCGAGTAGGTCTCGCTGCCATCCGGATTGGTGGTCATGGTCACCACCGGCATGGCGGCGTTGGCGGCCAGCGCTTCGAATGACACGCCGCAGCCGACAAACAGCGCCAGGAGTGAGAACAGACGGACCAGTTTGAAAGGTACTGCCTTCATAGATTACTGCCCAAACTGCTTCTTGAGGATTTCGGAAAAGCGCGCGCTCAACTGACCGGCTGGCGGATGCTGAGCGGAGACGATCGGCTCTTCCAGGACGTGCAAGGTCTGAATGGCGTTCGGCGTCACCCCCACGAGGATCTGCCGCGGCCCCACCTGGATCAAGACGATGCGCTCCCGCGCACCCATCGCCAAGGAACCGACCACCTTGAGCTGATCGGACAGCCCGCCCTGCAGCCGGCCAAAGCGTTTCATGAACCAGGCGAAGCCGAAGATCAGCAGCACTACGAGGATCAGCCCGAATGTCATCTGCAGGATGCTGCTCACCGCCATGCTTTCCATGGATTGGGCGCCGGCGGCCGGCCCGGTCGCTGGTTGCGCCGCGCAGATCTCAAAGGCCAGCATCAGGATGAGGAGAAGGATTGGTTTCATACTGCCGGCTCGATCACTTCAGGCGCTTGATGCGCTCGCTGGCGCTGATGACATCGGTGAGGCGGATGCCGAATTTTTCGTTGACCACCACCACTTCGCCGTGGGCGATGAGCGTGCCGTTGACCATCACATCCAGCGGCTCGCCAGCCAGCCGGTCGAGCTCCACCACCGAACCCTGGGTCAGTTGCAGCAGATTGCGGATGCTGATCTTGGTACGGCCGATCTCCATGGAAATGTCCACCGGAATGTCCAGGATCATTTCGAGATTGAGATCCTCGCGCATCACCGCCCCATCGTCTTTCAGCTCCGACAGCCGCGCGGGTTTGGCCGCCTGCTCGTTCAAGGCGGACGCCCAGTCGGCATCGGCCCCGCCTCCCTGTTGGCCCAGGGCGCTCGCCCACTCATTGGCCAGATCGTCTTGACTTTGCTTTTGGTCGCTCATGCTTTTGTTCCTTTGATCAAGGCTGTCGACTGTGAATAGGTTTCAGGGCGCGGCACCATCTCCAAGACCTTGATGCCGACATTCCCTTTGACTTGCCCGTATTTCCCGCGGAAGATCGGCATCTCTTCGACATAGGCCGTGACCTTCTCCGGGACTTCGATCGGAATGACATCGCCGACCTCGAGCTTGACGATATCGGAGAGCTTCAGCGACAAGTGGGTCAGCGGCACGACAAGATCAACCATCGCGTCCTTCATCCCCTCCTTCAGCGCCTGCATCCAACGCTCGTCGAGTTCGACGCGGTCGCTCTGCACGCCGGCGTCCAGCAGCTCCCGGATCGGCTCGAGCATCGCGTAGGGCATGGTGACGTGAAACTCGCCGCCCCCGCCTTCGAGCTCAATGTGAAACTTGCTGACCACCACCACCTCGGTCGGGCTGACGATGTTGGCAAACTGCGGATTGACCTCGGTGGCCTGGTATTCGAAATTCACCTGCAAGGCCGGCGCCCAGGATTCCTTCATATCCTTGAATGCCAGATCCAACATCATGCGGGTGATGCGCTGTTCGGTGGCGGTGAATTCACGCCCCTCGATGCGCGCGTGAAATCTCCCATCACCGCCGAAAAAGTTATCCACCAGGATGAACACCAGCTTGGGATCGACCACAAACAGCGCCACCCCGCGCAGCGGCTTGACACGCACCATGTTCAAACTGGTCGGCACATACAGGCTGTGCACGTATTCCGAGAACTTCAGCATCTCCACGCCGCTGGTGGTGATCTCCGGGGTCTTGCGCAGCATATTGAACAGGCTGGTGCGGAAGAAGCGCGAGAAGCGCTCATTGATCATCTCCAGCGTGGGCATGCGCCCGCGGACGATGCGGTCCTGCGTGGTGAAATCGTAGGAAACCGGATTGCCGTCCTCATCCAGCCGCTCCGTCTCGATATCCCCGCTGGCCACCCCGTGCAGGAGGGCGTCGATTTCATCCTGGGAAAGAAGATCGTTGGCGCTCATGATCGCTCACTGCATCACAAAGCTGGTGAAGAACACGCCCTCGACCGGCGACTCGCCGAGCTCCTGATCGAGGATCTCCTTGATCGCCGCCATCGCCTCCTCGCGCAGGGCCTGTTTACCTTCCACGGTGCTGATCTTGTCATAGGTCTGGCTGCTCAGGAGCATCAGCAGAGAATTGCGAATCGCCGGGATGTGCTTCTCGGCCTCCTTCATCTTCTCCTCCTCGCGCCCCATCATCTCCACCGTCACCTGCAGGAAGCGCGCCTTGCCCTGGCCATCGAAATTGACGACAAACGGCGGATCGAGCTTCACATACATCGCCGGTCCCCCTTTTTCCTTTTCCTCCGGCGCATCCTCGGGCGCAACGTCGGCCGCATCGCCCGCAGCATCGGCCGACTCTCCCTGCGTGTCTGGCTTGTGACTGAAAAACCCGGTGGCCCACAGGGTGCCTACCACCGCGCCGGTCAGCAGCACCAGGCTGAGCAGGATGATCAAAATGATCAGCAAGAGCTTGGATGACGATTTTTTGTCTCCGCCCTGTTTGTCTTCTGCCAAATCAAGGTCATCGGCCTTGGCCATGTTCCGTCCTCCGTCGTTGTTGACCGAGGAAGAGCAAATTCTGTGCCCGGCTTCGTTATTTGATAAAAAATCATTTATAAACAGTGGACTAAAGAATTCCGGCGACGCTCGTTCGGAACATTTTTTTGACTACTTGGCACCCCATCGACTGCGGCGCCGTTTTTTTGACATAAAAAAACCGGCGCATGGCCGGCTTCTGCATGTCATTGAATCACGATGATGCGGACTAGAAATGCCGCGTGCGTATCTCCTCGAGCAGGCCGGCGCTGGCCGCCTCGATAAGATCCAGCACACGATCGAACCCGGCCAGGCCGCCATAATACGGATCGGGCACTTCGCGCTCGCTCAAGCCTTGCGCATACTCCAGAAACAAACGGACCTTGTTGGCGTGCCCCTCGGGGGCGATGGCGATGAGATTGGAGAAATTGTCGCGGTCCATGGCCATGACATAGTCGAACAGCTCGATATCCTTGGCGGCCACGCGTCTGGCGCGGATGGTGGACAGATCAACCCCGCGGCGCCCGGCGATCTGTTGCGCGCGGGGATCGGGATTTTCGCCCACGTGGTAGGCATGCGTGCCTGCGGAATCGATCTCGACATGCTCGCTCAGCCCGTGCGCCGCCACCAGGGCCTTGAAGACGCCTTCCGCCATCGGCGAGCGGCAGATGTTTCCCATGCACACGAACAGCACTTTTACTTTTTTCATGACGACCCATTAACACCCGGATAACAACTCGACCCCGCGCCCGCCGCACAATGGCCTGCGGTCAAGGCAACAACTAGATCAGTATATCAAAAGCAGTGCGCTTCGCGGCGGGCTCAGCTCTTGCCGATCGCGATGCCGACATCCAGCCCCTCGAACCAGTCGAGGAACCGCTGGACGTCATCGCCCCGGAACAAGCGCCCGTGTTGCGGCGCCATGATCTGGATATCGAGTTTGCGCACCCGATCGATCCAGTCCTGCTTGGCCCGGTTGGACGGCATCCAGCGCTGGTGAAAATATTTCATCTTGGGGATGTGCTCGTCGAAATCATCGACAAACATCGGTGCGCCGGGCGCTTCCAGCGCCGCCCCGACATCGCCGCTCATCAATATCTTGGCACGCGGATCGTAGATGTGGTAGTTCCCGGAGGCATGCAGATAATGCGCAGGGACGATCTGGAGCGCTTCCTCCCCGAGATCGATGACCCCGCCCTCATCCTGGATGGAGACATACTCGATGCGGTTCAAGCCGAAATGGCGGATGAACCCCTCCCACAGCCAGGGGGCGTGCAGTTTCGCCTTCGGCAGCACCTGGTCCCATAACCCCAGCGAGGAGATGATGTCCGGATCCTGGTGCGAGGCGAAGATATCGGTGATCTGTTCCACGGAAACGTGATGCAGCACCGCCGCGAGCATCGACGAAAAGATCTCGATGCCGCCGGGATCGAGCAGCAGCGCGCGCTTCGGGGTGGCGATCAGATACTGGTTTGTATCGATCACCTTCTCCGGTTTTTCGGGATCACGCCCGAACACCACCCAGCGATAACGGCCTTCGTATATATTGGTTGCCTTCATAGCTCTCCTCTCGTTCTCAAGCCGCCAGTTGACGGCGGATGGCAATCGCTTCTTGCAGCATGCTCGAACAGGTCTTCATGTGTTTTTTGATGATTTGCACCGCCTGCTCCAGATTGTCGGCCACCACACTGAGACCTTCGCTGAATTCCTCGGCACGCGAGGCCTCGACGCGGCAGCTCGAAGATATCGCCGTGGTGGCGCGCATGTCGTTATTGATGTTTTCCAGGAGATCATCCAGATGCTGCATCTGTTTGCTGATCCGGTAGCTCAGATCCTCCAGCGTCTGCCCGAGCGTTTTCACCGACCTGCCGAAGCCCTCGGTATATCCGGCGCCATTGACCCTGGTGAGTACGATTTCATAGCGTTTTTGCGCATCCTTGGCGCGAATCTCGGCGGCTGCGGTGCGTGAAATATTCAACGCCTCCTGATTGATCTGTTTGACCATGTTGAGGGTATGGCGGGCCATCTCATCGATGAAATTGGTGATCGGCTGAAAGCCGCGCGCCTTGTCGCCCGCGCGCGCGGCGATGGCCTTGGCGTTATTGGCGCCGAGGGAGATCTCCTTGGCGATCTTCATGACCGCGCCGAGTTCCACGGTGATCGCCGTGACCGATACGAGCACCCGGCCCTGCATCCGCTTGATGTCGATTTCTTTGCCCATGGACAGCCCCGCCGTGTAGTGATTTCCCTTCTAATCATCGTCAAAAAAGCGAAGAGATTTAGGCAGAGAGCAAGATTTTTGCCAACACGGCGCAGCACCCGGTATTCAGGGGACAAAACACCGATTCCGGCGTGATCGTGCAAGAGAACGGGCAAAGCGCAGGCAGCGGCCTGCCCTCACCCGCGGCAAGGCGCCGCCGCCAGCAGCGCGGCGGACTACTCAATGGGCGGCGGACTGGAGCAGCGCCCTGACCCTCTCGAGGTCTTTCGGGGTGTCGACGCCATGCCCGGGATGGACCGCGGCCTCGGAGACGTGGATCTTTTCACCGTGCCAGAGCACGCGAAGCTGTTCCAGCGACTCCATCGTCTCCAGCGCGCAGGGCGGCCAGGCGACGTAACGTTTGATGAAGCCGCAGCGGTAGGCATACAGGCCGATGTGGCGGAAATGCAGCGCGCGCGCAGGCAACTCCTCGGTCGTCACGGAAAAGGCGTCACGATCCCAAGGAATCACCGCCCGGCTGAAATAGAGCGCGTAGTTGTCCTGATCCAGGACCACCTTCACCGCATGGGGATCGAACAGCTCGGCGGCAGTGGTGATCCGCTCGCACAGCGTCGCCACGCTCGCAGCCTTATTCTCGGCGAGTCCGCCGGCCACCTGCCGTACCAACACCGGCGCGAGCATCGGCTCATCGCCCTGCACATTGACCACGATCTCCTCGGCACCCAGCCCGAGCGTGTCGATCACCTCGGAGAGGCGCTCGGTGCCGGAGCGGTGCTGATCGGAGGTCATGCACGCCTCGCCGCCAAAGCCGCGCACTGCCGTGGCGATCCGCTCATCGTCGGTCGCGACGACTACGCGTGCCGCACCGCTGGCGGCAGCCCGTTCATACACATGCTGCACCATCGGCTTGCCGCAGATATCGAGCAGCGGCTTGCCGGGCAGCCGGGTCGAGGCGTAACGCGCCGGGATGATGACGTGAAAATTCATTGGTATTCCTCATCCGGCCCCAGGGTGCGCGCCTCGTCTTCCAGCATCACCGGAATATCGTCGCGGATCGGATAGGCCAGGCGGTCGGCCTTGCAGATCAGCTCCTGTGCGGACTTCTGATACAGCAACGGCCCCTTGCAGATCGGGCACACCAGGATTTCCAGCAAGCGCTTATCCATGTTGAATCCTCTTCATCAGCAGATTGAGACGATGTTCGAAGGTGTCCTGCATTTCGGCCGTCACCGGCAGCACCCAGTGCCGCGGCGTGGCGAAACGCTGGCATTTTACCGCATCCTTCTCCGTCATGATCACCGGCAGTTCGTCCTCGAAGGTAATGTCGCCGGCATTGAAGGGATGATGATCCGGAAACGGATGCTCGATCACCTCCAATCCCAGCTTGCGCAGATGCTCAAAGAACCGCTTGGGATTGCCGATGCCGGCCACGGCGTGCACCACGCGTACGGGGAATGCGCCGGCCTCATAGGTTTGCTGCGGAGTGGCGAGATTGCAGATCGTGCTGCCCAGGAGCTTCATGGAAAACTCGCCCCTGCCGGCCAGCCCGTTGACCACCACCGCGTCGACATCCTGCAGGCGCGCGACCGGCTCGCGCAGCGGCCCGGCGGGCAGGCAGCGTTGATTGCCGAAGCGGCGCACGCCGTCGACGACGGCGATTTCGATGTCACGATGCAAGCGGTAGTGTTGCAGTCCATCGTCCGCGACGATGATGTTGCAATCCGTGTACTCGAGCAGCGCGCGCGCCGCCGCCACGCGGTCGGGGCCAACGGCGATCGGGCATACACAGCGGCGCGCCAACAGCACCGCTTCGTCGCCGACCATCGTTGGATCGCTGTCTTGGCGCACTTGCTGGGGCCAATGCCTGGCCCGGCCGCCATAGCCGCGGCTGATGATGCCGGGACGATAACCCCGCCGGCGCAGATACTCGACCATCCAGGCGACCAAGGGTGTCTTGCCGGTGCCGCCCACCGAGATGTTGCCCACCACGATCACCGGCACACTGACCACTTGGGGCTTGATCAACGCCAGGCGATAACAGCCCCGGTGCACGGCCCCGGCCAGTCGAAACAGCCAGGATGCCGGCAGCAACAGCGCCGACCCGATGTTCTTCGAGTACCAGTACTGCTCGATCCGGCGCAGGTTGAGACGATCGCTTGCGGACATTAGCGCGGCCTCACGGGTGATTGTCTTGAAACTGCATGCGATAGAGCCGCGCATAGTGGCCGCCGCGCGCCAGCAGTTCCTGGTGGGTGCCGTTTTCGACGATCCGCCCCCCATCCAGCACGATGATCCGGTCAGCGCCCTCGATGGTCGACAGCCGGTGCGCAATTACCAGCGTGGTGCGCTGGCGCATCAGATTCTCCAAGGCGGTCTGCACCAGGCGCTCGGATTCGGTGTCGAGCGCGGAGGTCGCCTCATCGAGAATCAGAAACGGCGCATCCACCAGCAAGGCACGGGCAATCGCGATGCGCTGCCGCTGGCCGCCGGAGAGCAACACGCCGTTTTCGCCCACTAACGTGTCCAGGCCGTTGGGCATCTTTTCGATGAACTCCATGGCATTGGCCGCCTGTGCGGCGGCGACGATCGCCTCGCGCGTCACCGCGCCCAGTTTGCCGTAGGCGATGTTGTTGGCGATCGTGTCGTTGAACAGCGTGATCTGCTGGGTCACCAGCGTCATCTGGTTGCGCAGATCCTGCAGCGGGATGTCGCGGATGTCATGGCCATCGAGCAGGATCTGGCCGTCCGTGAGCTCATAGAAGCGCGGGAGCAGATTGACTAAGGTGGATTTGCCGCTGCCCGAGCGGCCGACAAAGGCCACCGTCTCGCCCGGTTCGACGGTGAAGCTGATATCGCGCAGCGCCGGCTCTTGATACCCGGGATAGCGCAGCGAGACATCGCGATACTCCAATCGTCCAACCGCCTTGGGCAGGGCCACGGTACCGGTGTCGGGCTCGGTCGGGGTATCGAGCAGTGCGAAGACGCTCTGGCTGGCGACGATACCGGTTTGCAGCGGGCCGTTGATACTGGTCAGCCGCTTCAAGGCCGGCATCAGCAGCATCATCGCGGCCATGATCGACATGAAGGTGCCGACGCTGATATCGGGCATGATCGATTGATCCGTGGCCAGAAAAACCACCAGCGCCAAGGCGAAGGAGGCGACGAACTGCACCACCGGCGCGTTCATGGCATTGGTGACCGCCATCTTCATCTGTTGCTGGCGATTGTATTCGTTGACCGTGTTGAACTTGGCGCTTTCATATTGTCGGCCGCCGAAGATCTTCACCACGCGCTGGCCTTCGATCGCCTCCTTGACGGTGTGCAACACGTTGCCCATGGAGCGCTGGATGTTGCGGCTGATCGTGCTGAAGCGCCGGCTGATGAACCGGATCAATACGGCAATCACCGGTCCGATGGTGAGAAACACCAAGGCCAGCTTCCAATTGAGATAAAACATCCAGCCCAGCAAACCGATGACGCTCAGGGTATCGCGGATCACGACCGCGATCACATTGGTCGAGGCGGCATAGATCTGCTCGACGTGATTGATCAATTTGATGGTGATGTGCGAGGAACTGGTGTTGTCGAAGAAGGAGATGGGCAGGCGCAGGATGTGGTCGAACATCTCCTTGCGCATGTCGCGGATCACATTGCGCCCCACCCAGTTCATGCCGTAGGTGGAGACGAAACCGGCGAGGCCGCGGATGAAAAAGATGCCGATCAACAGGAGCGGCATCATGCTGATGATCTCCGGATCCTTCTCGACGAAGGTGCCATCGAGCAAGGGCTTCATCAATGCGGCGAAGCCCGTCTCGGTCGCCGCCACCACAATCAGCCCCACGGCAGCGAAGGCGAATCCGTGCCAGTAAGGCTTCACATAGCCGAGCAGCCGGCGATAGACCTGTATCGCCTTGCGATTATCGGTCGCGACGCTCATGCTACTCGGTAGCGGTGCTGGTGGCGAAGCCCAGCTTGGAAAAGCCCAACTGGCGCGCCGCGTCCATTGCCGTGATCACCGCCTGGTGCGGCGTCTTGGCATCGGCCTTGACGATGATCACCGGGCTCTGCTGCTCGCCGGCCACTTGCTTCAAGGCGCGCTTGATGGTTTCGAGCTGGTTGTTCACCAGGCGCTGCTGATTCACGTAATACTGCCCCTCGGCATCGATGGTCAATTCGATGGACTGCGGCAGATTGTCCTGCGGGGCCTGGCTGGCCTTGGGCAGCGTGATGTCGATTTCCGAGCTGTCGCTGAAGGTCGTGGTCAGGACAAAAAAGAGCAGCAACACAAACATGACATCGATCAGCGGTATGAGGTTGATATCGCTGAGGGAACCTTCGCTGTGCTTGTTGCGGAATTTCACTTGCGCACCACCTTTGGCGCTTCTTGCTTGGGCGCGTCCTGCTCGCGCTCGCCGTGCATGATCTCAACCATCTTGATGGCTTCCTGCTCCATCTCCACCACGAGCTCATCGACCTTGCCGCGGAAATAGCGATGGAAGATCACGGCGGGGATGGCCACGATCAGACCGGAGGCGGTGGTGATCAGCGCCACGGAGATGCCGCTGGCCATCGCGGCGGAGTTTCTAGCGCCCTCTTGCACGAAGGCATTGAACATCTCGATGATCCCCAAGACGGTACCGAGCAGGCCCAGCAGCGGGGCGATCGAGGCGACGGTGCCCAGGGTGTTGAGATACCGTTCGAGGTCATGCACGACATGGCGGCCGGTTTCCTCGATGCTCTCCTTCATGATTTCACGCGCATGTTGCAGGTTGGCCAGGCCCGAGGCCAGCACCCGGCCGAGCGGCGAGGATTTTCTGATCTGGTCGATCTTACCGTCATCGAGTTGATTGGCCTTTTTCCAATGCCAGATCTGGGCAACCAGGTGTGGCGGGATAATCTTGTGCTTACGCAACGACCAGATGCGCTCGACGATGATCGCCAGGGCGATCACGGAACACAACAAAATCGGCCCCATGACCCAACCGCCAGAAATGATGATCTCTAACACGCTCAAAACTCCCAAGATTCAAGAAATTGGACTAATGTAGCAAAAAACCAGGGGTACCAAAACCGCTTTTAAACTTATTCCGGTGCGGCTGCCGCGCGTTCGTGGCCGCGATGCCAG
This sequence comes from Pseudomonadota bacterium, assembly GCA_040752855.1. GTDB lineage: Bacteria > Pseudomonadota > Gammaproteobacteria > RBG-16-57-12 > RBG-16-57-12 > JBFMHP01. The sequence continues at coordinate 42,843 of JBFMHP010000033.1, forward strand.
AACCGCGGATGGTCCTGGCGGTATTTCCGCGGGGGAAGGATACCGTGTTTTGCCTGAATTACAAACTCCACCGCCCCCTCGCGCGCAGTCTCCAGGATCTCGGCCCCGGTTTCCCGATAGTCGTTCACGATTTCGGGCTTTGGGTGACGGAAGCGGTTGCGGTAGCCGCTGGAGATGAGCACGTAGCGCGCCGCCACCGCCTCGATAAGCTCCCCGTAGCGGCTGTGTTGCTCGCGGCGCCTCCGCGATGAGAAGCTTACCTTGACTCGCAAGATGCACCCGCCGGGCTCGCTGGTGAGGGTGCTGGCCACGATGTGCAGGCCACCGGCCGTGATCACGACATCGCCCCCCCGGCCTTCAGCGTGCTGCCGACGGTGGTAGTGGTGCGATTCACGGTGTGCCGGCTCGACGTGGATGCACTCGGTGGCGTCACAAAATATAGAGGACGCGACGGCGGTCAGGACCAGAAGGTATCGTTTCATCATGAAATCGCTGCTGGCCGTTGGAGCTCTATCCCGGGTTTCGCAAATAGCTCAACCCAGGCTACTTACTCAGCCAGACATCCCCTGGCCCGGGTGCCGGCAGCTCAGTGAGGACCATCGGCAACATCCAGACGAGACCTATCCAGCGTCCCGGCAGCCCCGCGGGTGCCAGGCACAGCATCACACCAATCAGCGCGCCAGCCAGCGCCCAGGCGGCCGGCGGCGGCTGCCATACGGCCAAGTCGAGAACAGCCAACCATTCGAGCACAGGCCTGGTCCATTGGAACACGAGATCAATGGCCGCAGATAATAGGTGCGTATCAATGAACCCGATGAGCTCGAACCTCTTCGTCTAAGTATTTGATGGGGAACTTGAGATGTATCTGGTGAAGTGCCTCTATATAGTTGACCCTAAATGTGTATTTCTACCGATTTGGCAGTGACCAGACATAAACAGTCAGTTGGCCGCCCCATTCAGATGGCGGATTCATCCTGGAAGCTGTCATTGATCTATGACTGAGTTATTGCCAAGAGTAATCTGAAGCAGCCATTAGTAAAATTTTAGGTTGGCTGGAACGGCCAGGAGCGGGCATTTAATCTAGGTTGATGCTGAGTTTGCGAATCTCAACGGGCTGGGAATACGCGCCTTCGCTTCACTCTCCGTGGCGCGCTGAGGTTGTTTTTATCGTCTAGTTTGCAAACACCAGCTAAATATGAGAAATTTCAGTGTACTTTGGTAGCTGTCTAGTCTTTAAGTTATCGATGTGAGCAATGGAGTCAGGGAAGTAGTGCAAAACCTTCTGAATTCACAAGTCATTGGGATTTTTAGCCAACATTCAAATCCATTATTTCTTCTAAAAAAACTCTAAAGCCACATTAAAGTCGTGTGAGGCAGCATGCCACGACTTGAGGACGAATGAAAAAAACATAGGGGGTAGATAATGGCACTACGTTTCCGGCGATCAGTGAAGTTAGCACCTGGTCTCCGACTCAATTTCAGTGGAAGTGGAATGAGCCTCACCGCAGGACCGCGCGGCGCCTCTGTCAGCTTCGGATCGCGGGGTACATTTCTAAATTCGGGAATTCCTGGTACTGGCCTATACAGCGGATCCCGGCTCGGTGCCGCACCCTCCAGGCCAGCAGCTCAGCCCGGAAAGGTAAGTGTTAGCGCTACCGCGAGGGTAGAGGACGATGGAACCGTATCCTTCCTCGACGCCAACGGCGAACCACTCAACGACTATCTTACGAATCTTGCCAAACGACAGCAGGGAGCCAAGATACGCGAACTGCTGGAACAAGCAAGTGACAGGATTAATGACGAGACAGATGGGCTTGCCAGAATTCAATGTCACACACCCAGCCCAAGCGAAACGCCTCGTTACTCCCCGACCGATTTCCCAGAACCCCAACCTAAGTCTCCGCTGCTCAAGAGGGTTGGATTTATTGCCCGGATTTTCGGTGTGCGAGAGCAGATAGAAGCCGAGAATGCTGAAGCTAAGCGTCAATATGAATCCGACCTTGCAGGATGGAAAACTGCGAAAGCAGTCTTTGAGGCTAAGCAGTTAGATGAAACGAGACGATTCGATGAACGCCTTCGAACCGACACCGACTTCATGCATGAGCTTTTCGCGGAGAGCCTTTCCTCTATCATCTGGCCTCGGGAGACTCTTGTCTCATTCCAGATTGACAATGCCGGGAGGTCCATCTCAATTGACGTCGACTTGCCAGAGATCGAAGATCTTCAGTGCAAAACTGCCGCCGTCCCAGCGCGTGGATACAAACTCACGCTGAAGGATGTCAAGGGAAAGGCACTAGACAGTCTTTACGTGCAGCACATTCACGGCGTTGGTTTTAGAATCGTCGGTGAGGCTTTCGCTTCGCTACCCTCCGTGATGGATGTGACCCTTTCCGGATTCACCCAGCGAAACAATCTTACTACTGGGCACGTCGTCGATACGTATATATACAGCGTCAGAATCACGCGCTCGGCATGGACCAAGATTAACTTTGCAAACCTGGATGCTATTGACGTCGTTGCCGCCTTCGAGCGGTTTGAGGTAAGACGAAAATTCGCTAAGAACGGATCGTTAGCGGCGATAACGCCTTTCGACACGCCATGACTCCATCCGCGCTCCAATGGCAGTTACTCAAATGCAAGGCCATGAATAAGGAACCGGACATCGGCACCGCCCGTTTTTCAAGTGACCTGCTACGGTTACGCTAGACTGTTGCTCCTGGACACTCGAGTACTTTAGCCCACCACTTTCACTATATTGGAGCAGCCGCAGTAGTGACCTCGCGTTATCAGCTACGTAATCGAAGCCTTGCTGTTCCTCAATAGCTCTGGTTAGGAATCTCCGCAAAAACTTGTGCTCTCAATACTTCAAATATCCATGACTTGGATCTTGGAACTTATCTGCCTGATCCTTGCCTTTGTTATCTTCATCGATAATATTCTTCCGCGCGATCCAAGTTACCTTGTTACCGGGATGCCGGCGCTGAGGCCACCGAGGCTCGGGGCGCTCATCGTGGTGGCGTCGTCACCGCGCGGATGGGGGATGCGGGCGGGGGCGTGGCTCTGCTCTTGGCCAATAAGGCTGCCGTAGCCGAGGCTTAGGTTGACACGTTGCGCGTCGTATTCTGCGCGATTTTCGAGGTCGCGGGTGGCGAGGGTCTGGGTGCGCAGGCGGTTGTGTGCTTCGGGGGCCTCGGAGGCGATCACGGCGCCGGTCAGGTCGGTCGGTGTGGCCGGAGACGGTGAGGTCGAAGCCTTGGGCGCCGGCGTAGAGGCCGGTTTGTTCGGTGACGCTGAGGTAGTGGCTGGTGATCTCGGTGCGGCCGTGGTTGAGGCTGGCGGTGCTCACGCCTGTGCAGAACGGCGGGATGCACAGACTCATCCCCACGCCGGTGGTGCGCTCGTCGGCCTCGTAGGTGTGGCGGTCTTGCAGGCTGTCGAGGATCAGGTCGCCGCCGGTGTGGGTATAGGTCCCGTCCGCGCGGTTTTCTTGGCAGTCCTGAGCTTCGCGGTGTATCTGCTCGGAGGGAAGGGTGGCCAGATCGCCGTGAAGGCGCGCGGTAGCGTCGGCACAATAAATAAAAAACGCGACGGCAAGCAGAAGGTATCGCTTCATCATGAAATTGCTGCTGGCCGTTGGACCTTTATCCCCGGGTTTCGCAAATGGCGCTTCGCCCAGGCCACTTGCTGCAATCGTTTTATGACGATTTAGGTGATCGCCTGAAAAACTATGTTTAGCCGCGGGGCGGTTACACAGAATTACTTACAGGCTCCCAATGCCAATGGTAGTTGTAATGTTGGGCTTCTCTTGTCAGCCCAACCTACCGAGCTGCGAACGAATGCGCACCTATTTGGCTTTTCTCCCCAGATGCGGGTACATAGAACGGACACCGCGATCAGTTATGTCGGTTATTACAATCACAAGGCGCCCTTTCCCCTCAAAATAGTCGAATCCCTCTTTCGCGCTACGGATAGCCTTAAAAATCGGGCCAAAGTACTCTGCGACATTTTTCGCGCCATTCGGAGGCCGCTCATTCAGCAGCGCGTGTGGAATGTGCTTCACTGCCACCGAACTCCACAATGTAGCCTCGCCCATAAGCTTTTCAGCCTCAGCAATCTCACAAAGCAGGCTCGCATATGCCTCGCTGCCTTCAACCCCATGCTCTTCATCTAGATACAACGACTTCATGAGCACCGGAAATCGACTGCCAAGATCGCCGCTCTCTAAAACATGTTCCACGAAACCAAAAAAAGCTTCGAGATATTTGCTACTGCCGACTCGATATACGTCCGCGGACCCTGTCGGCCAAAAAAAACTTAAACCTACATTCATCTCATGAACCTTATGTTTTCGTCTTTTATAATACCGTTACTTTTCCGAACAATATCTTCAACGATTTGATTGCGCTGCAAGATAGTAGACTCCTGCCCCCTCAAATCAATTGTCACGGACTGCACAGTTCCGGGAGGCAAATTCATCTCTCGCTGAATCGCTTGTTTAGCAACATTGCTGGTCAACTGCGATATGCCACCGGACCGATTGATGTCATAGTTTTTGACCTCCACTGTCCAAGTGTCACCGCAAAAATCTGGCTTTACGCAACCTTTGGTATTTGGCGGCACTTTCTCACCACCCTTATATGCCACCTGCGCATTTTTATCACTGGGCAAAGTCTCGCCTACGTCTTTCTCAGATTGCTGCCAATGTGGCCGCTCTGACTTGGGCGCGCCTTCAATCCGCTCCGCCACCCACTCCCCGCCCCGCTTGACCACCCGCATCCCGTACTTGCCGATGTTGCCGGCGATCACTTGAGTAACGTACTCCTCGCCCTTCTCCGCGGCAAGTTGCTCCAGGGTCTTGCTGCCGTCGTGCAGGGCTTTGATGTCTTGCCAGGCTTCGTAGGTGGTGATGCCCTTGTCGATCAGCCAGCCGATGCCGACTACGATCGGTACCCACACGGCGTTATTTTCGGTTTCGATCTGCGCGGCGGCGGTGGCACTGGTGGCCTCGGCGCCGGTAGCGGTGGCGATGCCGGCCACGAGGGTGGTGATGAGGTTCTTGCGGGCCTCTTTGGCCTGCGGTGTCAGGCTCGCTGCGTCTTGACCGATGAGCGTATCGATGAACGTGTTGAGTACGACGCTGGCCGCTGCGCCGCCCGCGGCAGCTCCGCAGTCGGCCTCTTGGAGGTACGCGCCTGCGCAGGCGTTGAGGGTGTGCAGGGCGAGGCGCGCGGGTTCGGAGTCAAGCTGCTCGGCGATGAGCTTGATCTCTTGGGCGGCGAGGCTTTGCAGGTAGTTGACAGCGGCGGCCTGGAGCATCTGATGAGTGGTGGCGGTGACGTTGCCCGAGGCCGCGGCGGTCAGCGCGGTCAGCACTGTGCGGCCGCTACCGCCCATCTCCCAGATCTGGTTGTCTTTGAGTACCGCGGTGAGTTCGGCGAGGCGCGCCGGGTCTTGCTGCTCGGCAGGTTTGGCGCGCTCTTGGTCGAGGGCGGCTTGCGCTTGAGTGGATTCCCGGGCGCGATTATCGAGGAAGGTGCCGGTCTCGCCGACCAGCGCTTCGGTGATTTCGAAGCCGGTGCGGATCTCGTGTTCGTCGAAGATCGGATCGAGGGCGTTTTCGGTGTGTTGTGTGTCGCGCCGGACTGAGGCGATCGTCTCTTCGCTGCTCTGGCCGGTGCGTTCCCGCTGGGCAGTTTCATCGGTGATGATGATGGCGGCCGGGCTGAGGGCGCTGTGGGTGGTGCTGGCGGCCTCATCCTCGGCGCGCATCGTGACCGGGATGCCGGCGCTGAGACCCCCGAGGCCGGGGGCGCTCATCGTGGTGGCATCTTCACCGCGCGGATGGGGGATGCGGGCGGGGGCGTGGCTCTGCTCTTGGCCGATCAAGCTGCCGTAGCCGAGGCTTAGGTTGACGCTCTGCGCGTCGTATTCTGCGCGGTTTTCGAGGTCGCGAGTGGCGAGGGTCTGGGTGCGCAGGCGGTTGTGGGCTTCGGGGGCCTCGGAGGCGATCACGGCGCCGGTCAGGTCGGTGTGGCCGGAGACGGTGAGGTCGAAGCCTTGGGCGCCGGCGTAGAGGCCGGTCTGTTCGGTGACGCTGAGGTAGTGGCTGGTGATCTCGGTGCGGCCGTGGTTGAGGCTGGCGGTGCTCACGCCGGTGCAGAACGGCGGGATGCACAGGCTCATCCCCACGCCGGTGGTGCGCTCATCGACCTCGTAGGTGTGGCGGTCTTGCGGGCTGTCGAGGATGAGGTCGCCGCGTGGGTATAGGTCCCGTCCGGACGTTTCTTGGCAGTCCTGAGCTTCGCGGTGTGTCTGCTCGGTGGGAAAGATAGCCAGATCGCCGTGAAGGCGCGCGGTAGCGTCGGCACAATAAATAAAAAACGCGACGGCAAGCAGAAGGTATCGTTTCGTCATGAAATTGCCACTGGCCGTTGGATCTCTATCCTGGGTTTCGCAAAAAGCGCTTTACCCCGGCTACTCGCTCAATGATGCATGGAATGCACCTACTACCTAACGAGATCAAATTTAATCTTCGCACCATCAGGCAGGTCTTTAATTTGGTTGGCTATATCTGCCCTAAATTTCATTCCCTCCACAGCGTCAGCCAAATATAAATTTTCCAGTACAAACTCACCGCCAACCAAAAATGGAATCTTTGGCAACAGACGTTTCTTGGCAGGCACTTGGCCATTGCGTTCTTGCCATTGATGCGCCAATGGATACCCGGTGAGTACTTCGTAGTCACTAACTATTGCTCTTGCCCAGCCTTCGATATCGTCAGCCAAATAATCTAAGGCGCCTGTTTCTGGGTCGAAGGTATATACCTTGCTATCCTTGACACAGAACTGCCCACCAAAAACATCTTCAGCAAAAAAAAGGCAACCATCAGCCATACCCTTATAGTGGGCCCGCCACAAGGAATTTTCATTCCATTGGTCCAGACCAAACTCTTGCTTACTAGAGTGGGATGGAAAAACATGTAGCGCACTTTCTAATGCATAAAATCCATTTCGTTTGCGCAACATACTTAATAGTTCATTCGCTAGCGAACCAGCCAAGCTACACAGTTGATCCGTTAACGTAGGCTCACGGTCACTTAAAGATGGACCTGCGCTCTTCAATAATTTTTCCAAGTTACCAGGCATAATTAATCCACCACATCGATTTGAACCTTGGAGCCAACGGGCAAATCTCGGCACTGAGCACCAATACATGCCCCCGCACCACGATTATCACCAGGATTGATATGTCTCACAGAAGAACCTTGGCCACCTTCCTGGAACATTGCGGGCGGAAATTCGTCCCGATCAAGACTCGGTCTGATTTCGGTACCGCGTAGAGCATCACGTCTTCGTGATGCTGCATTAGCGCGATCTATAGTAAGGATACTTGGTTTGCCTGCTGCAACAGCATCTTCAATGTGTTGCGCTGATTCAGGGAACCGGCTTTTACTAACTTCCACCGTTTTTGTAATACCCCCCCGTACCCCCTCAGCCTCTTTTTGCAGGATCGCCAGCGCCTGCCCCTTGCTCTTGTTGGCATCCAATCCGGTGGCGAGGTCGAGCACGGCGAGCAGGCGCTCCAGGGCACTGGCGTCGTGGCCGAACAGCGTGAGCAGGTCGTCGGCAATCTCGGTGAGTTCGTCGGCGCCCTGTTTTTTCAGTTCTGTGATGAGGTTGTCCTTGGTGAGTTTACCCGCTTTGTGCAGTTCGTGCAGCGTCTTGTAGGCGATCTTGCCGACGGTGACGGCAGCCTTGAGCGCATTGTTTTCAGTCTCGATCTGCGCGGCGCCGGTGGGGGTGGCGATGTCGTCTGACCCGAGGCCGGTGGCGAGTCCGGCGACCAAGGTGGTGATGAGGTTTTTGCGTGCTTCGCGTTGTTCGGGGTTAAGGCCGTCGGCGGGGCCGAGCAGGTCGTTGATGAGCACACCAAGCGAGGCGCCGAGGGCGCCGCTTTGGCACTCGTTGCCTTGGGCGGCGGCACCGGCACAGGCGTTGAGGGCGTGCAGGGCAAGACGCGCAGGTTCGCTCCGGAGTTGATCGGCGAGTGATTTGATCTGTTCGGCGGCGAGGCTTTGCAGATAGTTGACGGCGGCGCGGCGCAGGTACTCGGTGCCGGAGGCGCTGACATCGCCCGTGGCGGCCGCTGTGAACGCGGTGACGATTTGCCGATAGGTGCCGCCGGGGGCCCAGCGTTGGGCGGCTTCGAGGTCGGCAGAGAGTTCGAGCAGGCGCGCACTGTCGGCCTCGCTGCCACGGGCGAGTTCGGCGCGGATCTGCTGTTCTATCGCTTTGGATTCCTGGGCGCGATTATCGAGGAAGGTGCCGGTCTCGCCGATCAGCGCTTCGGTGATCTCGAAGCCGGTGCGAATCTCGTGTTCGTCGAAGATCGGTGCAAGGGCGTTTTCGGCGTGTTGTGTGTCGCGCCGGACTGAGGCGATCGTCTCTTCGCTGCTCTGGCCGGTGCGTTCCCGCTGGGCGGTTTCATCGGTAATGGTGATCGCGGCCGAACTGATGGCACTGTGGGTGGTGCTGGCGGCATCATCCTCGGCGCGCATCGTGACCGGGATGCCGGCGCTGAGACCCCCGAGGCCGGGGGCGCTCATCGTGGTGGCGTCGTCGCCGCGCGGATGGGGGATGCGGGTGGGGGCGTGGCTCTGCTCTTGGCCGATCAGGCTGCCGTAGCCGAGGCTTAGGTTGACGCTCTGCGCGTCGTATTCTGCGCGGTTTTCGAGGTCGCGAGTGGCGAGGGTCTGGGTGCGCAGGCGGTTGTGGGCTTCGGGGGCCTCGGAGGCGATCACGGCGCCGGTCAGGTCGGTGTGGCCGGAGACGGTGAGGTCGAAGCCTTGGGCGCCGGCGTAGAGGCCGGTCTGTTCGGTGACGCTGAGGTAGTGGCTGGTGATCTCGGTGCGGCCATGGTTGAGGCTGGCGGTGCTCACGCCGGTGCAGAACGGCGGGATGCACAGGCTCATCCCTACGCCGGTGGTGCGCTCATCGACCTCGTAGGTGTGGCTGTCTTGCAGGCTGTCGAGGATCAGGTCGCCGCCGGTGTGGGCTTCGATGCGCGCGGCCTTTGCCGTGGCGCCGCGCAGCAGGGTGTCGGCGCCGGATTCGAGGCGCAGCGTTTCGCCGGCGCGCAGCTGGGTGTTGGTCCAGGTGAGGTCTTCGCCGTCGATCGCGCCCCGGCCGCGGCTGGCGGCGGCGTTGAAGGTCAGGCCGGTCTGCTCGCCGCCGAGGGTGACGGCGATACCGACACTGGCGCTGCGCGAGCGGCTGTTGCTGTGCTGTTCGTAGCGATTGGCGGCCGCGTGCAGGAGTAACTCGTCCTCGGCCTGGAGGTCAAGACGGCCGCCGGCTTCGAGGGTCGCGCCGGTGAGTTCGATGTCGCTCCCCTCCCCGGCTCCCTGGGCGCGCAGGCGCATGTCGCCCGCGGCCGCGAGATGCGCGCTGTTGGCCTGGCTGGCGCGGTAGGTCTGCTGCGTGTCGCTGCGGCTTTGCCCGAGGCTGAGGCTCACCGTCACCCCGCCGAGGCTCTGCGGTTTCGCGGCGATGGCATCGGCGCCGTTTTGGACGGCCAAGACTCCGGTGGCAGCGGCCAATGCATCGAGGCGGCTGTCCTCGGTCTTTGAACGCGCCTCGATCATCTGGTCGACGGTCTCGGCGGCGGTGACCACCGGGCTGCTCAGGCTCCAGCTCAGGCCGCTTTGTTTGACGTGCGATTCCGAGCCCCCCTCGGCCCGATCGATCGCGGCGTCGAGCTCGATGCGCTGCGCCGCAACGTCGATGTCACCGGCCAGCGCCCGCAGCTGGCCGCCGGATTGGGTGTAGGCCCGGCCGGCGCTGATGCCAACATTGCCCGTGAGGCTCCCAACCGTGCTGCCTACCGATGTCACGCTTTCGCCTTCGCCCGCTTGGTCCTGCCGCCGACTGCCGAGATTGAGGCTGCCGCCGTCGGTGTAGAAGCCGCTGCGTTTTTCGCGGTAGTGGTGCGATTCGCTGCGCGTCTCCTCGGCGTGGAGGATGTTTACATCGCCAGCGGCGCGCAGGGCGATATCGCCGTCAGCCACGAGGGTCGAGCCGCGCAGGGTGAGGTCTTGGGCGGAGTCCACAGTGACGGCGCGCGCGGAGATGAGGCTGCCGACGGCGCGATCCAGCTGCATCTCATCACGTTGCGCGGTGGTGGTGGACGAGATGACATCGTCGTCTTTTTCATAGGATTCCGAGTAGCGGCTGTGCCGCTCGCGCGCCTCCTCGATGAGGAGTTCACCCTGACTCGCAAGATGCACCGCCCCGGACTCGCTGGCGAGGGTGCTGCCCACAATGTGCAGGCCGCTGGCCTCGTCGCGCGCCTCACCGCCGCCGGCCGTGACCACGACATCGCCGCTGGCCTTCAAGGTGCTGCCGATGACGGTTTCATCGTAATCATGCCGCCGGTGGTAACCATGCTCGTCGTTCAAGTCTTCATCCAGGCGACGGGTCTCGATGGCGGCCTGAACCGTGAGGTCGCCCGCCGTTTGCACGGACAAGGTTTCACCGGCCTGTAGCGACGCGCCGGTGAGCGTGGCGTTGCCCCCGGCATTCAGCCGGAGATCATCGCCCGCGGTGACGGTGGCGCGCTGCTGTTCGGTCGCATCCTCGCGCTTGTAATCGCCGCCCTCGAACACGATCCCGTGGCGCGTGCCGGTCGCCACCGTATCGAACACGAGCGCGCCGTCGCTGGACAAGGACGCGCCACCACCAGCCTGGATATCGCTGCCCGCAAGCGTGAGCTGGCCGCCGGCGTGGATGTCGAGATCGGCGCGGGACTCAATGACGCCGCGCTGCTGGATGAACGTGGAAGCGGCCTCGGCATTTCCGAGCTGATCAGTGAGAGTGACGGTTGCGCTGGTATGCGTGATGTCGCGCCCCGCGGCAAGGGCAACCTGTTCCCCGGCGATCCGACCGGAGGTGTTGATGATATCGGTCTCGGCGCTGAGGGTGGTCGTTCCCAGGCTGTCGATCACGCCATGGTCGTTGTCGATACGTCCGACGCTGAGCAGCAGCTCTGTTCCACCGGCGATGCGCCCGCTGTTGGCCAGCGTGCCGCTGCTCTTGAGTTCGAGCGATTCACCGGCCAGAACCAAGCCGTTGGGCCAAAGATCGAGCGGCCGGGCGCGGGTGAGATAGACCACCGGGGCGAGCGCCTGCTCGGCGCGCCCGTCGGGAAGGACGACTGTCTGCTCGACCATCCAGACGATGTCGTGGGTGAGTGCGGCCATCTGCGTGTCGGTAAGCGCCACGCCGGGCACGAGTTCCAGGCGCTCGGCCACCGCCACGCCGGATTCCATCAGCGCGCGGAAATGCGCCTCGGCGTTTTCATGGCCCGCGCCCAGCACTGCGCCGTCGAGGGCGAGGAGCTGGTCCCGCACCTGTTGCTGCTCAATGAAGCCATCGCCCAGGCGCTTGAGGGCGGTGGGGCCGTCGAGCCCGAGCCGTTCGAGCATGTAATCGCTGGAGAGAAACGCGCGGCGATCCCTAAAGCGTGGATCGGTTTCGATGAGGTAGGGGCGTTCGGGGGCGGCATAACCGTACAGGCCGCCGGCTAGCCGCTCCACGCTCCGGCCTAGTCCCGATACGGGTCGGCCGTTTTCTTGGTAAGACCAGGCATTGAGCGGCGCGGCGCCATCGGCCACCACGGTCTGGTTATCGAGCACCACACCTTCGAGATGCACCCTGCCGCCGGCGCTGATCAGGGCCGTCTCGCCGCCGATTACTGAGGAGTCGGCGAGTTGGGGTGGTAAGACAAGGTCGATCTCGCTGTTGCCACACACCTTGCCGCGTGCTTTGTCGGTGCGGCCACACCGCCTATGAACCTCGACACGCGCAACGTCATTGACCGTAGTGCGCCTCTGTAATTCGTAGCCGCGGTTGGTGAGCGTGGACGTGATCGCATCCGCCTCCGGCCAGCCAATAACATCGAGGTCGCCGCCGGCGGCGATCGTGCCGGCGTCATTGGTCAGGGTACCGCCGAGATCCAGTCGCAGATCTCCTCCGGCGAGGATACGTGCGGGATCCCCCAGCTCAGAGGGATCGAAGCGGTCCTCGGTGATCGTCTCGCTGCGATCACGGTATGTTTCTTGGTGCTGGTCTTTGTCACCATTGGACTTTTCGTATCGTCCATCCTTCACCTGACTGGGATGGACGTGCACAGCCGGGTCATAGCCGGGATAATAGGCAATGGTGATGCCGTCGGGGGATTCCTCAAGGGTGTCGTAATAGGCCTCGATGACGGCGGGAACCTCGACGATCGCCTCCTTGTCGGTACAAACGATTCGAGTCCCATAAGTGGTGCATTCCTCAACTGTGCCAATCACCTTTTTCGTGCCATTGAAGGTGATGTGCCGCCGGGCTTCATCGTGCGCGAGGATATCCGCACTCGAAACTGTTTGAGTCTCCGCCGCAGTGCTTGTGACATATTCCGGACGGCATGGCGTGTCTCTGAAATACTTACATTTCATAGCGGGCACGGTGTACCCGCCATACCGCCACAATCGCGTCGTCTCCTCGCTCACCGTCTCGGAATTGATGCCGATGGCGCCCTCGGCGCGGAGGTTTTCCAGATCGCGCACCGCCAGCTCGAGATTGCCACCGGCCTCGATCAGGCTCGAGCGGTTGACGAGCCGCGTCGTGAGATGCAGCAGGCGGCCGTCGGAATCACGCGCCGCGTCGCCCGCGATAGTCATATCACCGAGGCTGTGGATCTCAGCCTGATCGGTGTTATATAACTCATCGGCGTAGAGCGCCAGTCGCTCCGTAGCGCCGATCAGCGCGGCGGGGCCCTGGTTGGTGAGCCGGTCGGCCGTCAGCGTCACGACATCGCCGATCACGGTAGCGGTGTTGCTGAGCGCATTACCTTCGATCGTCACCGAATCGCCATCGATGCGCCCGGCGTTGTCGATCGCCTCGGCCCGGATCGATACCGTATCGCCTGCAAGGAGCGATGATCGGTCCTCGGCCCGCCGCAGCACCACCCTTCCCGCCTGCGTGATCTCCACCTCTCCGCCGATGATCTCCCCGCTGCTCGCCACGCCGAGGCCGGCCTCGGTGCCGATGAGGCGGATGCTCTCGGCGTACATGCCGCCGAGGCTTGAAACGTCCAGGCTGACGGTGGGCCGCTCGCCCGCGCCGGCAATCGGTGTCGTATTCAGGTCCGCGTACTCGATGGCGTTGGCACCGGTCACGACATTGAGTTCACTAGCCCAGATCCGCGCGTTGAGCGTCACGGCACGGGCCAGCAGGTCGAGGCGGTCGACACTCCCATGGGGGTCGGGGCGATCATCGCCGGTCAGCGGCGCGGCGTTGAGGCCCGTCCCATTGATGTGGATCGCCCCGCCCATGACATCAAATCCCGCCAGCGCCCCGGCCGCACCGAACCTTGGCGCGCCCGTGGTCAACATCCCGCGCGCGGTATTGATGAAGCCGCAGCCGTCGCAGGTGATGCCGTTGGGGTTGGCGATGACGACCTCGGCGCGCTCACCCGCCACCTCCGTGTAGCCGCGCAACTGGCTCGGGGCGGTGGAGGTGACTTCGTTGAGGATGATGCGCGCACCGCCGGCGGCAAGATTCGGGTTGCCGTCGACATAACCGGCCTGCTGGGTGAGACTCAGGGTGCGGCCATTGTTCCTTGCGGATCGACATCGAAACGCTGGTATTGATTGCGCGAGACACCCGCTGCGCTCGGGGTGTTGATCTGCACCAGCGGCAGGCCGTTGGCGGTGGTTTCGATGCGCGGGGCGTGGATACCGGTGGAGTCGGCCGCCACCTCAGACCGCGCGATGACAGGGACAAACAGTGTCGCGGTGAGCAGCACGCACCCGCAGCACGCCGTGTAGCCTTTCCGTGTGATCTCATGCCTCTTGTCCATGTCCCTGCTCCTAAAATTGATACAACACCTGCCCGCCCATCGCCGGACGCGCCGTTTCAAACCCCGGCGGGGCATGAAGCGGCCAGCCGGCGAAACCGTCGAAGTATATCCCATGCCAGACTCCACGCGCACCCAACACCACGCCGGCCAACGTCGTGCCTGACAGCGCTGGCGCCGAAGCGCCGCCGACCCGCCCGATGTCGAGCCCCGCATACGGGGAAACGGCAAACCTGCCCCAGCGTAGCTCGACCTCGTTGCGCCAGAACGCACCGCGCTCGGCCGCCAAGGTCTCTGCACCATCGAAGCCGCGCACCGTATAGCGGTTGCCGAGGGCGATGAATTCCGAACCGTACAGCATGGTCTGATTCACCTGGCCGTGCAGGCTGCCAAGATAGCGCGCCTGATAGGCGCCGGCTGTGAACGGCTTCTGGATGCTCACATCCAAGGTGTGCAGCCGATAGCGGGTGGTGGGTTCGTCGCCGCTCGCCGTCTCCGGCTGGGCATCGAACCAGGGTACGCCGCGGCGATGGGCGAGCGCGGCATCGAACTGCGCGCCTGCGACATAGGCCCGGTGCAGCAGCGCGAGTTCGGCGGCGGTGACCTCGCGCCGCTGCACCAGGATCTCGGCATCATCGATGAAGCCGTGGCTGCGCCGTTGGGTCACGCGCGACTGGAGGCTAGCCTTGTGCGCCTGATCGCGGTAGAGCACCCGCTGGATCTTGAATTCGAGGCTGCGCGAGTCACCGCTGGAGACGAAGCTCTCGTTGGTGCCCCGCACGCTCTGTTCGTACTCATAGGCGCTGGCCGCCAGTGCGAAGCTCCAGTAGCCCCAGGGCAGCGAATAGCTCAGGGTCACGCCGTGTTGGGCGGGCGGGGTGGCAAGTGTGGCGCTGAGATCGAGGCTCAAGGCATCGTTCCACCCGAGGGGGTTGTCCACGGCGACTTGGGCCGCACCCTGCCAGCGTCCGAGCGCCGGAGAACCGGCATCATCCGCCGACAGACTCGCGCGCCAAGGCCGTACGCGCTCCACTTTGATGAGGATATCCGTCTCTCCGGGCACCGCGCCCGGCACCAGATCGAGATTCACTTCCTGAAATGCCAAGCGCTTCATCTGCTCCAGCCCCTGCTCGAGATCGCGCAATTCGAGCAGATCGCCGGGGCGTATCGGGAAGGCCGTGTTCCAGACACCACGCGGCGTGGGTTCGGCAAACCGCACGGCGCGGACCACGCCGGGAATGACCCCGATCTTGAGCACACGACTGGAAAGGTCCTGTTCGGGCAGGCCGACCCTTGTGGTGATCAAGCCGCGATCGAGCAGCAGGCCCGTGGCGCGTTTGAGGATGAGATTGAGGCCCTCGCGGCCGATGCAACGGCCGGCGTATTGGGCAAGATAACGACCCAACCACTTGAATTGCTCCAGACGATCCCCCTGGAGGTGGACTTCATCGATTGGAAAACACTCTGCCTCGGCTGGCAGATCGAGGCCCTCGGGGATCGCCGGCGCCGGCTGCAACCGCACGCGTGGCGCCTGCTGCTGTTGCGCACGTTCCTCGGCCTCGCGCTGGATGCGCCGCCACAACTCCTCTTCATCGAGCGTGGTTTGCGCCACGCTCGGAAAGGGGGGTAACCCCGCCAGCACGGCAAGGACCGATATCACTCCAACACGGAAGGCTCGAAGATTCCTTTTCACAATGAGGCTCCATGATCGGTACGCACCAATTTCAGTCCCCTCTACCCGTGGGGAGAGGGAGTTATTTGCAACAGCCTGCTAAAAAGTGATTTTTAGTACCTTCTCCCACAGGGAGAAGGCGCGTGTAGTGCTCCGTTCTGCCTGGAACTTAAAGAACCTGAACGAGCCCATCCCTCCTCCCTCAGGGAGAAGGCCAGGATGAGGGGATCAAAAAATTCGAACCTGTATCCATGATTCCCAAACCCAAGCCCTCTCCCTTAGAAGAGGGAGTTTTTCAGCAGCCTGCTCGGGCTAATCTCGACAGCACTTTACACTGGTGGCCACACTAACTTGCATCCAGCTCCGCTAGAGTTAGCCATCTATTCAACGAAACCCGGGGGTATCTGATTCAGCCGCCCGCCAGAAATTCGAGGAGATCGTCGAAAAGATGAAAGACGGCTAAGGGATACAAAACCGCTTTTAAACTTATTCCCGTTCGGCTGCGCGCATTTTAGCCACGCCGCCAAAACCGCACGTGATCGCGGCGGTATTGCCGCGGAGGAAGGATACCCTGTTTCGCGTCAATTACAAACTCCACCGCACCTTCGCGCGCAGTGTCGAGGATTTCCGCCCCCGTTTCGCGATAATTGTTCACGATTTCCGTCTTGGGATGATGGAAACGATTGCGGTATCCGCTGGAAAAAAGCACGTATTTGGCGGCCACCGCCTCGATGAAACCGTTGGATGAAGACGAGCCGCTGCCGTGATGCGGGGCAAACAGGATATCGGCCGACGCCAGTCGACCCTGCTGGAGCAGTCGCGCCTCGACCTTGCGTTCAATGTCTCCGGTGATCAGCACGCTTCCGCCCGACGCCTCGATCCGCAGCACACACGAGCGGTTGTTGTCTTCGCGCCACTCGCGCGGGTCGTCCGGGTGGATGAACTCAAATCCCACCCCATCCCATTCCCACCGCATGCCGGCCCGGCAGTCCGCCGCCCCTGCCGCCTGGTAGCGCGCGATGGCAGGGGTGAACACCGCGGCCTCGGGGAATCGAGCCAGCAGCTCATCGGCCGCGCCGATGTGGTCGATGTCATCGTGGCTCAGGATCACGCGATCCACCCGCCGTATTCCGGCGTTTTGCAGATACGGGATCACCACCGCGCTGGCCATGTCGAAATTCTCGCTGGCCTTGGCGCCGGTGTCATACACCAGTGTGTGACGCTCGGTCCGCACGACCACCGCCAGCCCTTGACCGACATCCAGCATACTCAGCCAGACATCCCCCGCCCCCGGCGCCGGCGGCCGCGTCATCAGCATCGGCAGCATCCACACGATCCCAACCCAGCGCCCCGGCCATCCCGCCGGCGCCAGGCACAGCGTCACGCCGACCAGGGCGCAGACCAGCGCCCACGCCGCGGGCGGCGGCTGGACCCACAAGGCAAAATCGAGTCCGGCCAGCCGCTCCAGCACCGGCCAGGTCCAGCGAAACACCTGATCGATGAGCGCGAACAAGGCATGCGTGTCGATGATCCCGCTCAGCTCCAGCAGCACTGCCAGCAGGATCGCCGGGACCATCACACTGCCGATGACGGGCACCGCGATGAGATTGGCCGCGAAGGAATGCAGCGGTGCCTGCTGGAAGAACAGGATCAGCGGCGGGATCATGCCGATGGCGATCAACCAGTGCAGCCGCCCGAAGCGCCACCAGATCCCGCGCGTCTGCGTGCGCGCACCCATGGTGTAGAAGATGATCGCCACCGCCGCGAACGACAGCCAGAAACCCGCCGACATCAATGCGAACGGATCGGCGATCAGCACGGCCAACCAGGCGATTCCAAGGATCGCGCCGCCACGCATCCCGCGCCGCAGCAGAAGCGCCAGCATCGCCACCGTGATCATGATCAGTGAGCGCTGCGTCGGAATGGAGAATCCGGCCAGCGCGGAATAGAAAAGCGCCGCCATCACCGCGGCCAGCGCCGCCGCCTGCCGCGCCGGCAACCAGAGGCAGAGGCGCGCGCTGCGCCGCCAGGCGAAGGACGTCAGCAAAAACACCAGTCCGGCAACCAGACCGATGTGCAACCCCGAGATGGACATCAGATGGTTCGTGCCGGTCTTGTTCAGCACATCCCACTGTTCCTGACTGATCTCCCCTCGACCGATGGTCAGCGCGGTGATGATGCCCGCAAACTCGCTGTCGCCGAGGCGTGCGGCGATCCGCTCCTTGATCCGCTCGCGCAGACGGTCGATCCACCCCTCGGGCGGGATGTCGCGCAAGGCTCGGTTGACGCCCGCCTCCCCCTTGGCCTCGCGCACGTAACCCACGGCGCGGATACCCTGCTGGAACAACCAGCGCTCGTAGTCGAAACCGCCGGGGTTCAAACTGCCGTTGGGGCGCTTGAGGCGCAGCCGCAACTGCCAATGCTCGCCCGGGTGCAGCTCGGGCAACACCTCCTGGGCATACCACTTCAGCGAGGCCCGCCCCGGCGAGTCGACCAGCTGGCCTTGGAAGCGCAGCTCCCGAATATCGAAGAGAAACTTGATGCCGAAGTCTCGCCGTTCGGGGATGTCCACGACCACCCCGGTGGCGATGACATCTTCCCCCTCGTAGGCGGGCGACACCCCGTGCTGCAAGACGAGATCGGCGCGAAACACCGCCCAGAAGAAGCCGCAGCCGGCCAGCACCGGCAACCGCAACCAGGGAAAGATGAGGGCGAGAGGAACCAAGAGGAGCAGCAGGCCGGCCCCGGCGGGCGCAGGCAGCTCAGGGAGCCATAGCGTGGAGGCGATGCCTGCGGTGAATGCCACGATCCCTGCCAACATAAGTTTCGTCCGTTGAAAAATGTGTATATGATGCCAGTCTTAGAATTTCTTCGTAAAGCGGTGAAGCACCGGAATGCCCAAACGACTTCTCAAGCGGCTGCTGCCCCACCACAGCACCATCCGTGAGCACAAACATCTACGCCACCTCGGTGAACGCCTTCATGATCCCAACCTCTGGCACTTGAATCGCCGCTCCGTCTCCACGGCCACCGCCGTGGGGCTCTTCGTCTGCTATCTCCCGATCCCGATGCAGATGGTGATCGCCGCCTTGCTGGCGGTTTGGCTACGCACCAATCTGGTCATCGCCGTTTCATTGGCCTTTGTCAGCAATCCGTTCACCATGGCGCCGATGTTCTACGCCGCCTACAAGCTGGGCACCTTCATTTTGCGGCAGCCGGAACAGGAGTTGAATTTCGAATTGAGCCTGGAGTGGCTGACCCACGGCCTCGCCGCTGTCTGGCAGCCGTTCCTGCTCGGCAGTTTTCTGATGGGCAGCCTGCTGGCGCTGACCGGCTATATCGCCGTCCGGCTGATCTGGCGCGTCTCGGTGATCCACAAGTGGCGCACCCGCCACGCAGGCAAGCGCTGACCGCCTGGGTAAACACACCCGCCGCGCGCGGCGCCTCAAAGCAGCCAGGCCTCGAATCCAGAGATTCCTCAGCAAAAATCTCCGCCGTGCAACACCCCGTCCTCCAACTGCAACACCCGATCCATGCGCCGGGCCAGATCATGATCATGGGTGACGACGACGAAGCTCGTGCCGAGTGATTTGTTCAGCGCCAGCATCTCGTCGTAGACCGTCTGCGCGGTGCGCGGATCGAGATTGCCGGTCGGCTCGTCGGCCAGCACGCAGAGGGGCCGGGTCACCAGGGCGCGGGCAATCGCGGTGCGCTGGCGCTCGCCGCCGGAAAGTTCGCCGGGCTTGTGTTCGAGGCGTTTGCCCAGTCCCACCTTGCCCAGAATCTCCGCGGCCTGCTCCTTGGCCCGCTCGGAAGGCGTTCCGCGGATCAACAGCGGCATGGCAACGTTTTCCAGCGCGGTGAATTCCGGCATCAAGTGATGCAATTGATAGACGAAGCCGAGATATTCGTTGCGCAACCGGCCGCGCGTGGTCTCGTTGAGAGCGGCGATGTTCAGGCCATTGATGTACACCTCGCCCGAGCTGGGCCGGTCCAGTCCGCCCAGCAGATGCAGCAAGGTGCTCTTGCCCGAGCCGGAACTGCCCAGGATCGCCACCTGCTCGCCGCGTTGGATGCTCAGGTTCACGTCGCTCAACACGCGCACGATCTCGCCGACGTCCGAGAATTCCTTGCCGAGGTGGCGGCACTCCAACACGATATCACTCATGGCGCAGCACCTCGGCGGGTTGGGTCTGGGCCGCGCGCCAAGCCGGGTACAGCGTGGCCACGAGGCTCAGCAGGAAGGAAACACTGGTGATCTTGATGACATCGTCCCACTGGAGATCGGACGGCAGCTCGGTGATGTAGTACACATCGGCCGCGAGGAATTTCGTGCCGAGCAGCGACTCCAGCGCCGGGACGAGGGACTCCACGTTGAGGGCAAGCGACACCCCGCCGATCAGCCCCAGCAAGGTTCCCACCACGCCGATCACGCAGCCCTGCACCATGAAGATGCCCATCACCGTGGAAGGCGGCGCGCCGAGGGTGCGCAGGATGGCGATATCGCTTGCCTTGTCCGTCACCACCATCACCAGGGTGGAGACGATATTGAACGCCGCCACCGCCACGATCAGCGAGAGGATCAGAAACATCATGGTCTTTTCGATCTGGATGGCGCGGAAGAAATTGGCATGCTGGCGCGTCCAATCGGTCATGTAATAGCTGCCGAGCTGGCCCTGCACCAGCTCGCGGGCCACCTGCGGGGCGCGGAACATATCGTCGAGTTTCAGGCGCAGGCCGCTGACCCGCTCCGGCATCTGCATCAGCTTGGCGGCGTCATCGATCTGGATCAAAGCCAAGGCGCTGTCATACTCGTACATGCCCACCTCGAACACCCCGACCACGGTAAACCGCTTCATGCGCGGCACGATGCCGGCCGGGGTGACATTGGCCTTGGAGATGATCAGGCTCACCTTGTCGCCCAGCATCACCCCGAGGCTGCGCGCCAGGTCGATGCCCAACACGATGCCGAATTCACCCGGCTTGAGATCATTCAGCCGGCCCAGCACCATCTTGTCGGCGACCTCCGAGACCGTGGGTTCGAGCGCCGTGTCGATGCCGCGCACCGCAGCGCCCTTGACCTGATTGTTGTACGCCAGCATCCCCTCGCCCTGGATGAACGGGGCGACGGCGACCACTTCCGGGTGCTGCTGGGCGATCTGCGCCAGCGGCTGCCAGTCCGCCAGGGTATTGTCGAAGCCCGTGATGGTGGCGTGCGAGGTCATCGCCAGGATGCGCTCGCGCAACTCCTTCTCAAACCCGTTCATCACCGAAAGCACGGTGATCAAGGCCGTCACGCCCAGGGCGATGCCAAGCATCGAGGTCAGGGAGATGAAGGAGATGAAGTGATTGCGCCGCTTGGCGCGCGTGTAACGGAGACCGACGAATAATGCGAGAGGTCTGATCATGATTCCGATTCGTTGTGGATGTGCGCCGGGTATCGCGGCCAGCCGCGCTACGGCGCGCGCACGCTTGTCAGGTGCCGTGCATTATGCGTGCATTCACGACGCTGAATCAAGTTGGAGTCAGGGACTTGGGCGCCTCGCCCTCCTTGGCGCGCGGCGCGCCGGCGAGCAATTTGAGCAGGGCCTGCTGGCTTTGCCCCAGCCGCACCGCCTGGTGCATCTCCTGCGACAGGAAGCCCTCCAGCCGGGGAAACATCTTGATCGCCTCGTCGATGCGCGGATCGGAGCCCGCCGTGTAGGCGCCGACGCTAATCAGGTCGCGGTTCTGCTGGTAGGTGGAATAGATCTGCTTGAAACGCCGCGCCGCCTGGAGCTGCTCCGCGCTGACGATCTCGGTCATCACCCGGCTGATCGAGGCCTCGATGTCGATGGCCGGATAGCGCCCCGATTCCGCAATATGGCGCGACAGCACGATGTGCCCGTCGAGGATGGCGCGCGCGGCATCCGAGATGGGGTCTTGCTGGTCATCGCCCTCGGTCAGCACGGTATAGAAGGCCGTGATCGAACCCCCGCCCACATCGCCGGTGCCCGCGCGCTCGACGAGCTGCGGCAGCTTGGCAAACACCGAGGGCGGATAGCCCTTGGTGGCCGGCGGCTCGCCGATCGCCAGGGCGATCTCGCGCTGGGCCTGGGCGTAACGGGTCAGTGAATCCATCAGCAGCAGCACGTTCTTGCCCTGGTCGCGGAAATACTCGGCGATACTGGTCGCCAGCGCGGCGCCGTGCAGGCGCATCACCGGCGGGGCGTCGGCCGGCGAGGCCACCACCACAGAACGGCGCATGCCTTCGGGACCGAGGTTGTTTTCGATGAACTCCTTCACCTCGCGGCCGCGCTCGCCGATCAGCCCCACGACGATGATGTCGGCGGTGGTAAAGCGCGTCATCATGCCGAGCAGCACGCTCTTACCCACGCCGCTGCCGGCGAACAGGCCGATGCGCTGCCCCTGCCCCACCGTCAACATCGCATTGATCGCCTGCACCCCGACATCCAGCGGCTCGCGGATCGGCCGGCGCGAAAGCGGATTGATGCTGCGGCCGGTAAGCGGCGTGCGCTCGTGCGTCTCGATCGGACCCTTGCCATCGAGCGGGCGGCCGGCGCCGTCCAACACTCGCCCGAGCAATTGCGGGCCCACCGGCACCTCGTAGACTTGGCCGGTCGGGATCACACGCGCATTGGGCATGATGCCGCGCATGTCGCCGGTCGGCATGAGAAACAGTTTTTCACCCGAGAACCCCACCACCTCGGCCTCGATCGCAGGACCGGCGCCGCTGCCCGCGATGAGACAACGGCCCCCGATGGCGGACTGGCAGCCCACGGCCTCCAGGGTGAGACCGACGATGCGCGTCAAGCGGCCCTCCACCTGCAAGGGCAGCCGTTCTGCGACGCGCTGCTGATATTTGTCGAGCTGGTTGAGCCAGCGTGGGGTGCGCGCATTAGCCATGGGCGTCCTCGCCGCGCTCATCGCCGAAAAAGCGGCTGGCGATCGCCGCCAGGCGGGCTTCCACCGTGGCGTCGATCTGGGAATTTTCCGTCGCAATCCTGCACCCGCCGCGCGTCATCGCGGGATCTTCCAGGATTTCCCACGGACTGCGCGCGTGCTGGATGGAAAGCGCCTCGCGCACCAATTGTGCGTCCTCCGGGTGCAGTTGCAAGCGCACGTTGCGCGCGCCGATCGGCAAGGCGCCGACACCCTCGCGCACCACGGCGACGATCTGCCCGGGATCGGTTTTGAGTTCGCGGCGGATCAGATGGCGCGCGATGCTCATCACCATCTGCACCAGGCTGTCGACCATCGCTTGATCGAGATCCTCGAGCGGCCGCTCGATCTCCGCCAGGATCTTGTGCAGTTGCGCGCCCAGGCGCTCCATCTCCTGGCGTCCGGCCTGCAATCCTTCCTGACGCCCCTGTGCGAAGGCCTCGCTGTAGGCCTGCTCCTGCAAGGCCTGCAACTGCTCCGCCGTCATCATCCCGGCATCGGCTTCCGTGGCATCCATACTGCCGGGATTGGCGTGTCGCGCACCACCCACATAGTCCAAGCCCACGGTTTTGAGATCCTGGATCTCACGGCGCGGCAGCACCTTGCCCAAATATTTTTCGTGCCCCTTAGACATACTCTTCGCCGCCACCGCCGCCCAGGATGATCTCGCCGGCGTCGGAGAGACGGCGGGCGACCGCGAGGATTTCCTTCTGCGCCGCCTCGACCTCGCTCACGCGCACCGGACCGCGCACCTCCAGGTCATCGCGCAGCATCTCGGCGGCGCGTTTGGACATGTTCTTGAAGATCTTCTCCTTGAGCGCCTCGTCCGCGCCCTTGAGCGCGATGACCAGCGTCTCGGAATTGATCTCGCGCAGCAGGGACTGGAGGCTGCGATCGTCGATATCGACCAGATTGTCGAAGACGAACATCAGATCCTCGATGCGTTGCGCGAGATCGGGATCGGCATCCTTGATGCTGTCGATGATGTCGCTTTCCACGGCGCTGTCGACGAAGTTCAGCATATTCGCGGCGGTTTTCACCCCGCCGAGCGAAGACTTCTGCATATTGGTATTGCCGGAGAAATGACGCTCCATGATGACATTGAGTTCCTCGAGCGCCGCCGGTTGCACGCTTTCCATCGTCGCCACGCGCAACACCAGATCGACCCGGTCGCGCTCCGGGAACAGGCTGACGATGACGGCGGACTGATCCGGATCGAGAAACGACAGGATGATGGCGATGATCTGGGGGTGTTCATTGCGAATGATCTCGAACACGGCCTTGGGGTCCATCCACTTCAGGGTTTCCAGGCCCTTGGTGGCCGCACCGGAATCGACGATGCGATCGATCAGACTGGAGGCCTTCTCCTCGCCGACCGCGGCGATCAGCGCATTGCGGATGAAGGCGTCGGCGCCCACACCCAGCGAACTCTGCGTGCCGACGGCCTCGTTGAACACCTCGATCACGTCATCGACCTGGGTGGTCGTCACCGAACCGAGCTGGGTCATGGCCGTGCCGATCTTCTGCACCTCGCGCGGCCCGATGTATTTCAACACATTGGCGGCGCTTTTCTCCCCCAACGCAAGCAGAAGAATGGCGGCCTTGTCTACACCTTTCATCGTGCTACCTTTGCTTCAAGACTCATCACCTGAGCACCCGCAAGTCATCATTATTTTTCGTCGCTGTTCGTCCAGCGCTTGAGCACTTCCGCCACGAGCTGCGGCTCACTGTCGGCAAAGTTGCGCACCTGCTGGAGTTTTTCCTGCTGGCTGGGCGGACGCACCGGCCCGCCGATCAGACCGGCATTGCCCGCCATGCCGGGCAGCGCCAGCTGGTCACCGCCGTGGCCCTGGCCTTCCACCGCCCCGCCC
>JBFMHP010000033.1:67326-69998 GCA_040752855.1 Pseudomonadota bacterium
GCGCCGCTCGTGCTCTCCTCGGCGACCTGCTGGCTGCGCAGCGACGGCGCATCGGGATTGAACAATTCCTGCGTCTGCTCCGTCACGGAAAAATCCACATCGGCGGTCACCTGCGCCTGCACCCCTTGCGGGCCCACCACCGGCATCAGGATATTGATGATGCGCTCCATATAGTTCTTTTCGATCTTCTGGGCGTACTCCAGCTGATCCGTGCTAAGCGCCATCTGCTCCGACTGCTTGCGGCCCGACAGCAGCCGCCCCTTCTGGTCGACGACCGTCACACTGCCGGCCTCCAGTTCGGGGACGCTGAAGGCCACCAGATGCGTGATCGCATCGACTTGATCCTCTTCGAGCGAGCGGCCCGCATGCAGGTGCACGATCACCGAGGCCGAGGGCTTCATGCGGTTGCGAATGAAGACCGAGCTCTTCGGGATGGCCAAATGCACGCGCGCCGTCTCGACGTTATTGATATTGGCGATCGAGCGCGCCAGCTCCACTTCGAGCGAGCGCTGGAAGCGCGCGGTTTCGAGAAACTGGCTGGTGCCGAAACCGCTGTCCTCGCGCAGCGTCTCGAAACCCATGCCGGTGCTGTGCGGCAGGCCCTCGGCCGCCAGTTTCAGCTTCACGCTTTGCAAATCCTTGGACGGCACGAGCAATGCGCCCGTAGCCGGATCGAGCTTGTACTGGATGCCCTGCTGCTGGAGCGTATCGATGATGGTGCTGGTGTCTTTTTCCGTGAGGTTCGCGTACAGCAGGCTGTAGTTGGGCGTCTGCGCCCACATGAATATCGCGATCACCGCGGCGAAGGTCGCAGCCAGCCCGAGCATCACGCCGATCTGCCGCAGCACCGAGAGATTGCTCAAGCCCTGCACCGAGGCCAGCAAGGGATTGTCGGAGGGTTTCGGCAGTTGGTTTTGCGTCGCTTCAGCCATGTCGTCTATCCACCCTTAAGCGCCGATCACACCGGCATGGACATGATTTCCTGATACGCGGAAACCACCTTGTTGCGCACTTGCACCATCGCTTCAAACGCCAGGCTGGACTTCTGCATGGCGATCATCGCATCGCTGATGCTGACATTCGGGTCGCCGAGCTCCACGGCGCGGGTGAGATGCTGCGAGGTCTTCTGCAGATCGTTGACCTTCTCGATCGACTGTTTGAGCAGCGCGGAAAAATCCGCGCCGCCCGTCTCCTGCGCCGGCGCCATCGAACGCCCTTGGGCGACGATAGCGTGATTGCGCATCTCGGCGAGGATTCGTGCAATATCGTTGTTCATGGTGTTCTCCGATCTATTCGGTGAGTGGGGGGCGGTTACTCGGGAACCTCGATGCCGTCTTCGCGCATCTTGGCCAGCTTGTAGCGCAGCGTGCGCGGGCTGATGCCGAGCAAGTCGGCGACCTTCTTGCGGCTGCCGTGGGTTTTCTCCAAGGCCTCGATGATCACCCGGTATTCGTGATGGCGCAGATCATCGCCCAGGGTAACGGCGCCGTCCCCCGCGGTGAGCGGCTTGATCTCGCGCTGTTCGCCCGCAGGACTGGCGCAGTGGATGTCCTCGGCTTCGATGACATCCCCCTGATGCAGAATCACGGCGCGCTGCATCACGTTGTCGAGTTCGCGCACATTACCCGGCCAGGGATGGGCCAGCAGGATCTCGCGCGCGGCATCGCTGAGTTGCGGCACCGGCTTGCCCGCCTGTGTGGCCAGCTTGCGCAGCATCACCTCCGCCAGCGGCAGGATGTCCTTGGCGCGCTGGCGCAGCGGCGGCAGATGAATCGGAAACACGTTCAATCGATAGTAGAGATCCTCGCGGAAATTGCCGGCCTCGACCTCCGCGCGCATGTCGCGATTGGTCGTGGCCAGCACGCGCACGTCCAGATTGATCATCTCCCCGCCGCCGCCCAAGCGCTCGACTTCACGCTCCTGCAGCACGCGCAGCAACTTGGCCTGCAGGCCCAGTTCCATTTCGGTAATTTCATCGAGCAGCAGCGTACCGCCCTGCGCCTGTTCGAACTTGCCAGGCGAGGATTTGTACGCGCCGGTAAACGCACCCTTTTCATAACCGAACAGGGTCGATTCCAGCATGTTCTCGGGAATCGCCGCGCAGTTGATCGCGACAAAGGGCATCTTCGCGCGATCGGATTGATCATGGATGAAGCGCGCCAGCACTTCCTTGCCCACGCCACTCTCGCCGGTGATCAGGATGGTGGCGTCGGATTTGGCGACCTTGGCCGCCAAGGCCTTGACCTTCAGGCTTTCCTCGTCCATTGCGACGAAGTCACGCGTCTCGGGGGTCGCCGCGACGTAGCGGCTGACCATATTGATGATGACCTCGGCGGCGAATGGCTTGACCAGATAATCGCAGGCGCCTTCGCGCATGGCCTCGACCGCCTTGGGCACCGAGCCATAGGCCGTCATCAGCACCACCGGCAACTGCGGCTGGCGCGCCTTGATGTGCTTGAGCAGCGTGTGGCCATCCATCTTGTGCATCTGCACATCGCTGATGACCATGGCGATACCGCCGCCGTCGAGGATGTCCAGCGCCTGATAACCGTCGTCCGCGGCCGCCACGCGGTAACCCGCCATGGCGAGGGTCTCGCTGATCGCCTCGCGCAGATCGAGATCATCTTCCACTACCAATAAACGTGCCTGATTCATTGTGGCTCCTTTACTCA
>JBFMHP010000033.1:70098-73204 GCA_040752855.1 Pseudomonadota bacterium
TAACCGTCGTCCGCGGCCGCCACGCGGTAACCCGCCATGGCGAGGGTCTCGCTGATCGCCTCGCGCAGATCGAGATCATCTTCCACTACCAATAAACGTGCCTGATTCATTGTGGCTCCTTTACTCAATTCATTCGGCTCGGTGTGCGATTCAGCCCGCCGCCTTCATCAGCGGGGCGGGATGCTCGGCGCTCGAGCGATGCGCGGCCGCCATGGGCAACCGCACTCCGAACGTCGCGCCGCCGCCCGGCTGCGACTCCACCCACACCTCGCCGCCGTGGGCCTGGGCAATCTGACGCACCACCGCCAGGCCCAAACCCGTGCCCGAGGCGCTGGTGGTGAAAAACGGCTCGAAGATCTTCTCCTTCAGCTCGGCGGCGATGCCCGGCCCATTGTCTGCCACCAGCACATCGACGCTGTTGCCGGCGGCGCGCCGCACACTGATCGTGATCTCGCCATGCGCACCCAGGGCGTGCATGGCGTTATCCACCAGATTCTGCACGGCGCTCTTCAGCATCTGGCGATTGCCGCACAGGGCGATGGGCGCGGCCTCACATTCCTTGCGCAATTGGATGGCGCCGGCAAGCGTCGGCGCGTAATCGCCGCACAGCTCGCTCACCAGATCGTTGAGGGAAAACGTTTCCGTCGAACTCAGCCCGTCCTTGGCAAACAGCAGCATGTCATTGACCAGGTGCTCGAGTTCACTCACCAGCGCAATGATCTTGTGGGTCAATTTGCCGCGGCGCGCCTCGTCGAGCTGCGCGTGATTCAGTTGCGAGCAATACAGCAACGCGGCGGACAAGGGCGTGCGGATCTGATGGGCCATGCTCGCGGTCATTTCACCAAGCGCCGTCAAGCGCCGGCTGTGGTTGAGCTTGTCCTGCAGCCTGCGGGTATTGGTCACGTCATGGATCAGGATCACTTGCCCCGGCTGCCGGCCCAAGGGATTGGTGGAGATGTTCACGATGCGGCCATCGGCCAGTGAGATGTCATGGCCGTCGTCGCTTTTCGGGGCGAAGGCCCGCGCGATGATCTCGCGCCAGGGCTGACCGTAGAGGGGCACGCCGAGAAGATTCTCGGCGGCGGGATTGCATTGCGCGACGATTCCGCGGCCATCCAGGATCACAACCCCCGAGGGCAAGGCCTGAATAATGGAGGATAACCGCTCGATTTCCAGCGCGGTGGTTTCGCTGCGTGTCTGGGAGGAAATCTGCTGAAAACTGTGCTCCAGACGCTGATAGGATTTCGTCATCACCTCGAAGAGCGCACCGCAGGTCGCCAGGGCCTGTTCGAGTTCGCCGGCTTCGTTCAGATGCTCTTGTTGCATAGTACTCACCCATCCGTTTTTTTGACGCCTGCGCGTCATTGCACGGGAAAGAGCAAAGACTATGCCATCGATTTTTTGTGATTGATTTACAAAGAATTAAGCAAAGAAGAAATGGAACGAGTCATTTTTATGACGCATCGTCCCCACGCTGGATACCGTACTTGCGCATCTTCTCGACCAGGGTCGTGCGCCGCATTCTGAGCAGCTGCGCCGCCTGTGCGACCACCCCATCGGCGGCCTCGAGCGCCTGATTGATCAGGGCACACTCGATGCCCGCTATGTGCTCCTTGAGATCCAAACCCTCCGTCGGCAGCCGCGGGGCGGACGGCTCGCCGGTGGCGAACGCCTGGAGACCTTGCATGACCTCGGTGAGATCCTGCATCTGGGCGCGCACCTCGGACGGCTTGCCCTTGGCGACCTGGAATTTCTCCGGCAAGTCGTCCACATCGACCACGCCGTAGGGATACATGATCACCAGACGCTCGATCAGATTCGACAGCTCGCGCACATTGCCCGGCCAGCGATACTGGCACAGCGACATGATCGCCGCCGGCGTCAGGCGCACCGAGCCGCGTTTTTGGTTTTCCAGCCGCGCGATCAGCTCGTTGACCAGCAGCGGAATGTCTTCGAGGCGCTCGCGCAGCGGCGGCATTTCGATGGGAAAAACATTCAGGCGATAAAACAGATCCTCGCGAAATCGGCCTTCACCAATGGCCGATTCGAGATCACGATGCGTCGCCGCGACGATGCGCACGTTCGCCGTGATGCTCTTGTTGCTGCCCACCCGCTCGAAGGTGCGCTCCTGCAACACGCGCAGCAGCTTGACCTGCATCGGCAAGCTCATATCGCCGATCTCATCCAGGAACAACGTGCCGCCGTCGGCCATCTCAAACCGCCCCTGGCGCGCGGTGATCGCGCCGGTAAAGGCACCCTTCTCATGCCCGAACAATTCGCTTTCAAGGAGATCACCCGGAATCGCGCCGCAGTTGACCGGCACGAACAGCTGGTTGCGCCGCTTCGAATGATAATGGAGATTGCGCGCCACCACTTCCTTGCCGGTGCCCGACTCGCCCAGGATCAGCACCGTGGCCTCCGAATCGGCCACCTGCTCGATCATATTGCGCACGCGCTTGATCGCGCGGCTGTTGCCCACCAGGCTGCGAAACAGTTCGGCGTTGTAGCCGGCGCCGCGTTCACGCGACTGGTGATACAGCGCCGCCCGCTCGAGGGTATCGGAGAGCTGTGCATACTTGGCAGGGTATTCGATCTGCGCAAAGACACGCTCGGCATCCACTTTGCCCAGCTGGGCCTGTGCGTCGGTCATCAGCAGGATAATCAGAGCATGCTTGCCACCCTCGGACCGCGCCGATTGTGCTTGGATCTGCAGACAGAGTTCGTTGCAATCCTCGCACTGCTCGGCATCCAGGATCACCACAGCGGTTTGCTGGGAAACGGCGCGTTCGCACTCGTCACACGATGCCTCTGTGACATTAGGGTATTCGATGAAGGTCAGGATATGCCTCAAGGCATCGCGCCGCTCGGCGCTGTTCGAAACCACGAGAATGTTCAATGAATTTTCCACGTTTATTTTTGGTATAGAAGGGAAAGAATTTTGACTCGCCGCTAAGTTAATCACGGCCAACACGAATTGTCAAAATTTTGTCGCGGAAAATTTGGATATAAAAAACGTTGCTTAACAATTATTTAAAATTGTTTTTTAATCTTGAGTATTACGTGATTTTGAGGTGATGCTTTAGATATTTTCCTGATACGCGGCCCA
>JBFMHP010000033.1:73304-94388 GCA_040752855.1 Pseudomonadota bacterium
AAACTAAAAGTTCGGTCTACTCTATGTCACCTGGACTCCGGTATCCGCGGAGTGATGCGCAATTCAAAAATGCCGTGCTTTCATTAACTGCGATTGATCGTCAGCTTCGGCAATATCGCCAGCTGTTGGTTCAGGAACGAACTGGTCAACTGCATGCTGCTGATGATCTCGTCGAGCCCGGCAAACTGGCGCGTGTAGCGTTTCTCGAGTGAATCCAGGCGATACTGCAAGGTCTCGCGCTGCTTATCGAGACCCTTGATGCTGGTATTCAATCCATC
Organism: Pseudomonadota bacterium; assembly: GCA_040752855.1. Lineage (GTDB taxonomy): Bacteria > Pseudomonadota > Gammaproteobacteria > RBG-16-57-12 > RBG-16-57-12 > JBFMHP01. The sequence continues at coordinate 73,583 of JBFMHP010000033.1, forward strand.
GATCTTGGAATCCAGCACACCTTTCGTGCCTACATAGCCGTCGAGGTAATCCTCGAGCCTTGCCGCATAGCCGTTGTCACCGGCAAAGATTTGCCCCACCGAGGTGAAGTCCGCATCGATGGCCTTCGTGAGCTTTGCGCTGTCGAGCGTCAGCTTGCCGGTCTTGTCGGAGGTCACTCCGATCGAGGCCAGCGTGTCGTAGGGGCCGGTAATGCCGCTCGTAGCATTAGAGATCTGGGTGCGCAGCCCGCTCATCACCGTGCGCAAGGTCGCGTCGCCCACCAGGACGCCGCGCTTGTTGTTCTCGACATCGACCATGGACATCTGGCGCATCACATCGGCCAGCTTGTTGTAACTGTCGACGAATCCCTTCACCAAGGTTTGAATACTCCCGCTGTTCTGCGAGACGCCCATATTCACCAGCGTGCCGGGCTTGGCGGCGATCAGATTGAAGCTCACCCCGGTGATCACATCACTGATGGCATTGCTGCCGCGCGTGATGGTCACGCCATCGACGACCATCTCGGCATCGAGTTGGTTCAGCGAGGCCAGCGGTGAACCATCGGCCAATTTATTCAGCGTGGAAAATCCCAGCACCGTTGCCGCGGCGGTCCCGCCGATGGTGCCGCCGAGCTGCACGCGGTTGTCGTAACCATAGCCGCCCGAGGTCAGTACAAGGGTTTGATTGGTGCCGTCGTTGATGAGCGAGGCTCTCACGTTGACGCCATCGCTTTCCGCCGCCGCATTGATGGCGGAATGGATATCGGCCAGGGTCTTTGCCGTGCTCAGATCCACGGTCAGCGTCTTGGCGCCCACGGTGACGGTCAGCGCATCACCGCCGGCGCCGCCGAACGTGGCCGCCGGAGCGGTCGCGCTGGAAGCAAACTTGTGTTTCTGCGCGATGCGCTTGACTTCGATGTCGTAACCGCCTTCGACCGCCGTGGTGTCCGCCGATGCGGACAATACGTCCTTATTGCTCAGGTTGACGCTGCGTTTCTGGAAATTCGTGATGTCTTTGAGTCCAGCGAGGCTGGAATTGAAATCCGCCAGGGCGGATTTGAGGGAACCGAAGGCGGAAAGCTTGGCCTGGTAGTCGGCCTCGTCACGGTCGATGCGGGCACTGATCGGATTGCCTTCTGCCGCCACGAGCTGGCTGACGATCGCCTTTACATCGAGCCCCGAGCCGATCCCCGGCGATGATATGGCCATAAGCTACACCTTCACAAATTCAAATTACGCATACACCGCTCAGGCCTTGATCTCCTGCATGAGACCCAATCCCGAGCCGTACTCTTCGCGCCTTTCATGCATATACTGCGCCAGCTTCATCGCCTCCTCGGAGGGGATCTGACGGATGACCTCGCTGGTTTCCTTGTCGATCACCTTGACCACGGTGCGCCCCGTCGTCTCGTCGACTGCGAACTCCAGATTGCGTTGCATGCTCTGCACCGCTTCATTGAGCTTGAGCACTGCGTTCTTGAGGTCTTCTTCCTTGGGCTGCTGCGCCGCTTGCATCCCGGTCAGAGAATCAGTTTTTTCGATAGGACTCTGCTCGGCACTGACGGCAGCAGATGCCGCCTCCACGGGCTCAGACATCGGGCTGCGCTTGACATCCTTGGCCTCGGTGGTCACTTGAGTCCGTACCACATTTGCGCTCATCGAGATATTCATGTTCCTCACCTTTTACTCAATGGATGCTCCGGGGACGAGGCCCCGGAGCAGCTTTATTGAGCCCCTGTTTGTTACTGCAACAGAGAGAGTACGCTCTGCGGTGCTGAGTTGGCTTGCGCCAGCATCGCCGTACCGGCTTGTTGCAGGATCTGGGCACGGGTCATCGCGGCGGTTTCGGCCGCAAAGTCCGCATCCTGCACTCGTGACCGGGCGGCTGCCACGTTCTCGGACACGCTGCGCAGGTTCGAGATGGTGCTTTCCATGCGGTTTTGGATGGCACCCAGTCCGGCGCGGGCATCCGCGACGTACTTCAGCGCCTCATCGATCACGTTGATCGCGTCGTTGGCACCGCTCTGCGATGACACATTGACCGCCGACACCTTGCTCAGGGTTGCGCTGGCGCTCGTTGCGGTGACGAAGGAGGCATCAGCGCCCGTGATACTGAAGGCCTTGGAGCTGCTGAACTTCACTTGGCCGCCGACTGAAATCGTGTCAAGGTTTGCCGCAGTAGTAGTATCATTCTGGAGGGTTGCACTGGAGCTAAAGCTGCCGCCCACCGTAGTCACAGTCGCGCCAACATTAAACACCACGTCGTCGGCGGTGCCAGCTGCCACGGAACCGATTTCGATGTCATGACCTTGCTCATTTTTCAGCGTCAAGGTATTCGTGATGCTGTTGACTTCCGCCGTGATGCCGGTGTCGGCACTCACCGAGTTGATGGCGTCACGCAGACCTTTATAATCGGTTGTGGACGTCACCAGATAGCTGATGGTGACGGTGGAACCTTGCACATTGTCGCTGCCGTCACGGGAGGACAGTTGGAATGATACGGTTTCATTCGCAGCCACACCCGCGCCGAATTGGAGGTCCACACTGGTGGAGGCAGTCGCGGTCACCCCGGTGCTGCCGGTCACTTCATTGACCTTTGCAGCGATTTCGGTCGCAGTGGCGTTCGCGGAATATGAGATATCCTTAGTACCCAGTTGACCACTGATGGTCGTCGCGGCATCGGCAGCGACGTTGTTGACGTCCGCATCGGTGGTGGCGGACAAAGCACCGATGTTGGAATTGCTGCTGGTGGTGTAGGCACCCATTTCCGTGGCCTTGGTGCTGCCGATATACACGGAGAGCGACTCATTGGCAAAGGCGCCGACGTGGAACTTCGCCCCGGCAAAGGTACCGTCCAGGATCTTCTTGCCGTTGAAGGTAGTGGTATTGGCGATACGGTCGATCTCGGATTTCAGCTGCGCCACTTCCTTTTGGATATTGGCACGGTCGCCGTCGCTGTTGGTGTCGTTGGCGGACTGGATGGACAGCTCGCGCATACGCTGCAGGATGTTGGTGGTCTCCTGCATCGCGCCTTCGGCGGTTTGAGTCAGCGAGATCGCGTCGTTGGCGTTGCGCACCGCCTGGTTCAGACCGCGGATCTGGGCGGACATACGGTCGGTGATCGCCAAGCCGGCCGCGTCATCCTTGGCACTGTTGATGCGCAGGCCGCTGGAGAGGCGTTGCATCGAGGTAGCCAGTGCGTTTTGGGTGTTTGACAAGTTACGCTGGGCGTTCAGGGACATTACGTTGGTATTGATTACAGCCATGGCTGTCACTCCTATTTGAGTCTGCTCAGTCCATCGGGTGGACTCGCAGTGTTTTGATCAGCGGATATACTTCGACATGAAATATTTACCGCTCCCAGCAGCCATATCGTCCGGAAAAAATCGAAACTTTAGGGTGATTTAACAGAATGCAAGACAAACGAAATTTATGGTTACTTATTGTTTTTTATGAGAATAAATCAAGCCACGCCAGCCCCTCGCAAAAAAATCGTCAATCCGGGGGCATCTGACGATCGGCTTCCGGGGGGCTCGCGCCGCCGCGCTTGAAGACGATGCCGAACAACACGAACACCGTGGCATACAATGCCCCGTGGACCGGCTGCCCAGCCACGATGAAGGCCAGGAAGACCAAACCGGCGGCGGCGAACACGCCGTTGGTATCAAGCTTCGACCGGCGCGCCGTCAGCGCCGCGAGCGGAGCGACGATCAAAAAGAACACCGCATTGCGCACGATCAACTCCAGCAATTCCCGCTGCACATTCTCCTTAGCGTTGATCTGACGGAACAGCGCATCGAGCCGCTGCTTGTCCTGCGCGCTGATCTCGGATTGCTTGGACAGTTCCTGATACACGCGCTGATATTCGAGCTTGGCGCGCGTATTGGAGGGCTGCAACAGTGGATTGGAAACAACCGCGAGCACGGCACCGACCAGCGCGATCAATGTGATCTTTAAACTCTGTTTCATGAATTACAACTCCAAGCTTCATCTTTCCTGCAAGAGCCATCTTTAAGATGACGATCACACGATTGCACGCTATTACCCCGGCGATTAAATATATCTGTCACGTAAATATATCTGTCACGCGTTCCATATACGTCCCTTCTCCCTCAGGGAGAAGGACAGGATGAGGGGGTGAAATCAATCCCCTCACCCCAGCCTTCTCCCTACGGGGAGGGAGTTTTTCAACAGCCCTCTAAACCGCCTCCGCCTTTTCCGCATACAAATAGCAGCGGGTCTGATGCGACTCGGTAAACGTCGTGACACCTGGATAGGTTACGCGGCATTGCGGCATGGCCTTGGGGCACCGGGGATGAAAATGGCATCCGCTTGGCGGGTTGATCGGCGAAGGCAGTTCACCTGCGAGTTTCTGTTTTTCAACGGGCTTCTCCGTAATGCTCGGCACGGCTGACAACAGCGCCTGCGTGTAGGGATGCTTGGGATGTCGGATCACCTCTTCCACCTTGCCCTGTTCGACGATGCGACCGAGGTACATCACTGCCACATCGTGTGCGAGGTATTCGACCACGGAGATGTTGTGCGTGATGAATAAATACGCCAGGCCCAGCTCTTGCTGGAGGCGTTTCAATAGATTCAGGATCTGCGCCTGCACCGAGACATCGAGCGCGCTGGTCGGCTCATCACAGATGATGAGCTTCGGCTCGACCGCCAGGGCGCGCGCGATGCAGATGCGCTGGCGCTGGCCACCGGAGAATTCGTGCGGATAGCGGTGCTTGTGTTCCGGGCGCAGGCCGACCTGTTGTAACAGTTCATCGATGCGCCGTTGGCGTGATGGCGCATCGCCCCCCTTGCGCTGTGCGACCATGCCTTCCTCGATGATATCCGCCACCCGCATGCGCGGGTTGAGCGAGGAAAACGGGTCCTGGAAGATGATCTGGATATCGCCGCGGTGGATGCGCAGTTCGCGGTTACTCAACTGCGTGAGTTCGAGATCGTCGAAACGCACTTCTCCGCCGGTCGGCCGGATCAACTGCAGGATGCCCTTGCCCACGGTGGTCTTGCCGCAACCGGATTCACCCACCAGGGCCAAGGTCTGCCCGGCCTTGAGTTCGATATCCACGCCGTCGACGGCATGCACGCGTCCCACCTCACGCTTAAACAGGCCTTGCTGAATCGGAAAATGCACCTTGAGATCCGCGACCTTGAGCATGGTGCGTTGGTCGGCACGCTCCACCGGCGCAGCCTCCAGCGGCATGCTTTCGCTCTTCGGCGCCGGGGCTTGTGACCGATACTGCGGATCGGCCAGATGACAACGCACGCCCCCGCCCCGCTCCGTTGTGCTCCATTGCGGCACGGTGGTGCGGCACAATTCCCAGGCGTAATCGCACCGCTCAGCAAAACGGCAACCGGTGAACTCCGTGGTCAGCGGCGGCACATTGCCGTGGATCACCGCCAGCGACCGCGCGCGCTTGTTCATATCCGGCAGCGAGGCGAACAGCTTGCGTGAATAAGGATGCTGCGGATGCTGGAAAAACTCGGCGCGCGCGGCCTGTTCGACGATCTGCCCCGCATACATCACCGCCACGCGATCGGCCACTTCGTGGACCACGCCAAGATCGTGCGTGATCAGCATGATCGCCATGCCGGTCTGCTTCTGTAACGATTGCATCAGCTCCAGCACCTGTGCCTGGATGGTCACGTCCAGCGCGGTGGTCGGCTCGTCGGCGATCAACAGATCCGGCTCGCCGGCCAGGGCGATCGAGATCATCACCCGCTGTTTCATGCCGCCGGAGAGTTGATGCGGATATTCGTCGTAACGTTGACGCGGCGATGGGATACCGACCGCGTCGAGCAAGGCGTAGACGCGCTCGCGCGCGGCGGCGCCTTTCAACTTCAAATGACGCTCGACGGATTCCTGGATCTGCGCGCCGACGGTCATCACCGGATTGAGGCTGGTCATCGGTTCCTGAAAGATCATGGCGATGCGCTTGCCGCGCATGGCGCGCATCTGAGGCTCCGGCAGTTTGAGCAGATCCTGGCCATTGAGCAACACCTCACCGGAAACGATACGCCCGGCCGGTCCCGGCACCAGGCGCATCAGGGAAAGCGAGGTCATCGATTTGCCGCAGCCGGATTCGCCGAGCAGCGCGAAGGTCTCGCCGCGGCGTATCGCGAAGCTCACGCCATCGACTACGCGTGCGGTGCCGGATTCGGTTTCAAACCACGTCTGGAGGTCTTTGACTTGCAGGAGTAGATCGTTCATATCGCTTGTCGTGTTGGTCTCATAACGGCACCCGCGGCACAGCAGCCAGGAGCTTTTGAGTGTAAGGATGACTGGGCCGGGCGCACACCTGCGCAGTCGGGCCGCGTTCGACGATCTTGCCGGCATACATGACAGCCACCTCATCACTGAGATATTCCACGACGCTGATATTGTGGGTGATGAACAGCAGCGTCAGGTCATGCTCGCGGCGCAGCGCCAATAACAGCTGCAACACCTCGGCTTGCACCGAGACATCCAGGGCGCTGGTTATTTCATCGCAAATGATGAAACTGGGATTGAGCGCCAAGGCCCGGGCGATGCCGATCCGCTGGCGCTGGCCGCCGGAGAATTCGTGCGGATAACGCCACAGGTGATCCGCCTTGAGCTGCACGCTTTCCAATACTTGGGCGGCCAGCGCCAAGCGCTCTTCCTTGGACGCGCCGATGCCGTGCACTTTCATCGGCTCGGTCAAGGTGGCGGCAACGGTCAGCCGTGGATTGAGCGAGGACATGGGGTCCTGGAACACGATCTGCATCTGGCGGCGCAGCGCGCGCAGGCGAGTGCGCGGCAGGTGTGTGATATTGCGCCCGGCAAACTGGATCTGCCCGGCGGTCGGCTCGGTCAAGCGCAGGATGGCACGCCCCAAGGTCGATTTGCCGCAGCCGGATTCGCCGACCAGCGCCAGGATCTGCCCCTTGGGGATCTGCAGGTCGATACCATCGACGGCCTTGACGTAATCGACAGTGCGCTGCAACACCCCTTTCTTGATGGGAAAGTAGACCTGCAATCCGCGCAGATCGACCATCGACTCCGCCTCCGCTGGCGCCGGCGGTTGCGCCTGGCCGGCGAGCGCCGCCTCGCGCTGTCGCTTGAGATTCTCCGGCAAGGCCGCCAGCAACTGCCGGGTATAGGCATGTTGCGGGTTGTGCAGCACATCCGCCAAGCGACCGCTTTCGACGATCTTACCCTGACGCATCACCCCCACGCGGTGGGCCATCTGCGCCACGACACCGAAATCGTGCGTGATAAACAAGATGCTGGTGCCGCGCCGTGCCTGCAATTCCTTCATCAAACGTAGGATCTCGGCCTGCACGGTCACATCGAGGGCCGTCGTCGGCTCATCGGCGATCAGCAGATCCGGTTCGCACGCCATGGCCATGGCGATCATGACCCGCTGGCGCTGCCCGCCGGATAGCCGGTGCGGATATTCGTCGATACGCTCGGCGGCATTGGCGATCATCACTTGCTCGAGCGCGGCGATGGCCTTGGTCCGCGCCGCCGGGTAGGACAGCTGCGGATCATGCAGCTGCACGGCCTCGATGATCTGCTCACCGATAGTGAACACCGGGTTGAGCGAGGTCATCGGTTCCTGGAAGATCATGGCGATGCGCGAGCCGCGGATCTGCCGCTTGCGCTCCTCGGGCAAGCTCAGCATATCCACCTGCTCGCGGGAGCCGTCAGGGTGCCGATAGTCAAACAGGATGCGTCCACTGGGATGGGTCGTGATGTCCTTGGGCAGCAACTGGATCACCGACAAGGCGCTCACCGACTTGCCGCTGCCGGATTCGCCCACCAGGCAGAAGGTCTCGCCGCGCTCGATGTGGAAACTGATCCCGTCAACGGCGGCCACGTCTTCATCACCGGTGCGCAGTTGCGTGCTGAGATTGTCGATCTGCAATAACATCGAACGCCTTACCGGGAAGATTTCTTGAGATAGGGATCGATGGCATCGCGCATCGATTCGCCGATCAGGTTATAGGCAAACACGGTGAGAAAGATCGCCCCGCCGGGAAACGCCGCCATCCACCAGTTGAAGGTGGCCGCCTGCACCGCCTGATTGAGCATCTGCCCCCAAGACGGGTCATCCACCAGACCCAGCCCGAGAAAGCTCAAGGTGGCCTCGGCGAGGATGGCCGAGGCGACACTGAAACTCACCGCCACCAGCACCGGCGCCATGCCGTTCGGCAGCATGTGGCGGAACAGGATGGAGTGCAGCGGCAGACCGCACGCCACGGCGGCCTGCACAAATTCCTGCTGGCGCAACTTGAGAAACTCAGCTCGTACGTAACGCGCATAACCGGTCCAGCTGGTGATGCCGATGATGACCATCATGATATAAAGATTGCGCCCGAAGAAGGCGACAAAGGTCAACAACAGGAACAACACCGGGATGGCCTCGAAGATCTCCACCAGGCGCATGCCGATCATGTCCACCACACCGGAAAAATAGCCCATCAGGCCACCGATGATCGTGCCGATCAGCATCGCAATCCCAGTGGCCACCAGGCCGATGCCCAGGGCGATGCGCGTGGCATGGATCATGCGGCTCAACACATCCGCACCGTTCTCGTCGGTCCCGAGCCAGTGCCGGCGTTCCTCGCTGGCCAGGGGCGCCTCCAGGCCGGCGGCGCCGTAATCGCGCAGATAGTCCTTGGCGGAATACGGGATCGGGGCGGTGATCACCCAGTCGTACTGCCCGGACGCCTGCCGCTCACGGTATTGCTCGTAAATACTCAGCTTAGGGGGCGAAATCAACAGCCAGCTCAACAGGCCGCCCAGTGCCAGAATGGCCAGCCAGGCGAGCAGCTTGCTGCGCACCGTGCCCGGCACCCACAGCAATGCCAACGCACTGAAGAACGCCACCAGTAGCGTCACATCGGCGGCGGACAGATACTCGAGCAGCGGGCTGCGCACCTGCCCCGCTTCGCTCAGCAACAACGGGTGACTGTTGGCGAGGAATGGCGCGAATACCGCAATGAAGATCAACACGCCGATCCACAGGGCACCCAGACGTGTCCCCCAATCGACAAAGGCCTCGCGCACCGCTTGGGACAGGTAGCCACGCTGGGCGCGCGCTTTGGGCGTGACTGGCACCGTATTCACCGCGCCGCCCTCACTCATAACTCACCCGCGGATCGGCGATGGCATAACAGATATCGGAGATCAGATAGCCGACCAAGGTCAGCAGACCACTGATAAGGGTGAGCGACAACACCAGCTCCCGATCGCGACTCTGCACCGCCTCCACCGCCAGCTTGCCCATGCCGTCGATGCTGAACAGCGCCTCGACGATGATCGACCCGCCCAGCAGCCCCGGCAGCAGACCTGCCGCCACGGTGATCAACGGCAGCAAGCTGTTGCGGAACACATGCCGCCACAACACCAGGCGTTCCGGCACCCCCTTGGCGCGAGCGGTACGGGCATAGTCGGCCTGCAGGTTTTCCAATACCGCGCTGCGGGTCAACTTAGCCAGAAAGGCAAAGCTGCCATAGGAGAGGCACAGCACCGGCAAGGCCAGATGCCACAGCCGGTCCAGCAGGAAGCCGCGCACGAACTCCCCCTGCGCGAAGTGGGCCGCCACGGCGATACCGAGGAACAGACCGATGATCCCCATCACCCCGGTGCGCAACGCCGCATAATCGGTGTAGGCCACCAGCGCAAAGATCCCCGCCAGCGCCGCCGCCAGCACCAAGGTGACAAGATATCCCTGCTCGCCCGGTAAAGCCGCGGCCATCATACCGCCCAGAAACAAGCCCAACACCGCCATCAGCAGCATGCGCAGCCGTGCCCCGCCTTTCAGGCTGATGCCGACACACAGGCTCACCGCGACCGCCACCGCCGCAAACAACAACAGCAAATCCCCCCAGGCACTCCAATGAGGCAGAAACGGCATGACCAAGGCCTCACGGCGACTGAGACCGGCGGTGGGAAACCAATGCCAATATTGATCGCTGGCGAAAAAACCGATCAACAATACGCCGGCCAGCATGGTCGGCACCGACCACAGCCCCAACAGGGTGACGCCGGAGCCGACATCAAAAGATCTGCCGCGCTCGGTTGCCGCGCGCACGCCGATGACGATGGCGATGAGGTAGATGATGGGCACCGACAAGACATTGAGCAGCAAGGTCACCGGCACCCGTTCGGCCAACAAATCCAACACCGGCCGCCCGTAGCGAAAGCTCATCCCCAGGTCCGAGCCCTTGGTCAGGGAGAAACCTTCGAGTTCACCGTCCTTATCAACGGTAAAGCCGATGGGCGAGACGTTATTGAGCCAACGCAGATATTGCACCGGGGCCGGGTCGTCCAGTCCGTACAGCCGATTGTAATAATCCTCGAGCGCCTTCTTGACCTCGGGCTCGAGATTCTGACCCTCGATCAGGCTCTGGGCGCTGATCCCGCCGGGCGCGGCCGCCATGACCATAAACACCACCAGGGTGATGCCGAACAGGGTCGGGAACATCAGGAGCAGGCGACGAATGAGATAGTGATACATTACAAGTCGCGGTAATTAATCGGTGTACTTTTGCATGGCAGCCGGCACATAGACCTCGACCGGGACGAAATTGAGATTCAAGCCGATCCGGGTGAGCGCTACATTATGGAAGCGTTTATCGATGAAGGCCAGGGTCTTGCCGCGCACCAGGAACGTGTAGGGCTGGTCCTCATCGAGGATGCGCTCGGCCTGCCGCCATAACGCCATGCGCTGATCTTCGTTGACATTCGCGCGCGCCTGTTCGACCACGCGATCGAAGTCCTTGCTGCGATAGTTGACGAAGTTGTCACCGCCGTTCACCGTCTGCGAGCTGTGCAGCATTTGATAGACATCGGTCTCGATGCCGCTGGTCCAGCCCAGGGTGATGGCATCGAAATCCTTGCGGTTGAGTAGATCGAGCATCACCGACCACTCGGTGGGCTTGGGCTCCATCAGGATGCCCGCCTTCGCGTACAGATCCTTTAGCAGCAACACCAGGCGCCGGGCGTCCTCATTGTCCTGGAAGAACACCAGCTCGAACTTGAACGGCTTGCCCGCGGCATCGTCCAGCACCCCGTCGCCATCGCGGTCCGCGAAACCGGCCTCGCGCAACAAGCGCTTGGCGGTCTCGAGATTGAACTGGCGTGCTTCAATGGCCGGATCGTGTTGGCGGCTGCGCGGACTGAACGGACTCACGGCCACCTCGGCATACCCAAGATAGATCTCATCGACGATGCGCTGCCGATCGGTCAGATAGGTCATGGCCTGACGCACCCTGGGATCGGCAAAGCGGCTCGGCTTATCGTTGCGCACCTGATTCCAGCCGATATAGCTATAACCCCCGGTCAGCGCCATGTACTCGAAGTGCTGACTGCGACTGGTGAGTTCCTTGTCCTCCAGCAATTTTTGATATTCGCGCGGTCGGGCACCGTAGCTGTCGATCTCCCGGTTGCGGAAGGTCGTCAGTCGCGCCGCATCGTTGGCGATGATCTTCCACAGCAGCCGGTCCAAGGGCGGCTGCACCGGGCCCCAATACCGCGGATTGCGCTCCAACTCCACGCCGCCTTTGTCCGGCGTCCAGCTCTTGGGATCCGCCAAGCGGTAAGGACCGGAACCGATCAGCAGGCCCTTGGATTGATTGAAGGTCTCCGGACTCGCCAGATAGGGCTCGTAGAAATGTTTCGCCAGAATGCCCATCCCCCCGGCCAAGGACAGGCTGTTGAAATAAGGCTCTTTGAAGCGAAACAGCACTTCATATTTGCCGTTGGCCTTAACGCTCGCGATCTTGTCGTAATAGGCCCGCTCACGCGGCGCGGCGATCGCGGGATTCATGATGAAGTCGTAGGTAAAGACAACATCCGCGGCGGTCAGCGGCTGGCCATCGGAAAATTTGACGTCGTCGCGCAATTGAAAGGTGAAGGTGAGGCCGTCGTCGCTGACCTGCCAGGCGCGGGCAATCAGGCCCTGCCACTCCAGCGTCTCGGGATCGCGCACCAGCAGCGACTCCAACACGTAATTCTGCACATCGGACGCATAACGATCACTCGACACCAAGGGAGTGATGGTCTTCAGACCCACCGCAAAGGCCGATACCAACCAATCGCCAGCCGCATAATCCGCTTTCTGGGCCGCCGCTTGCGCGCGAGAAAACGACGCGGGGAGCGGGTCGGCAACCGCCCCTGCCCCGCTCGGAGCCGAGGCAAGCGCGCCACCTTGCAGTCGTTGATCGAGGGAACGGACCGTATCGCGCAGACTGCGCACATCATCGGCCTGCTCCTGCATCACACGCTGCATCTGCGACAGCTTCTCCCATTGTCGGTCGACCATATACATGGCCAGCAAAATCATCAGCAGCAGCAGCGACAGGAAAGCGTATAACAATAAATCTTTTGCAGTAAAAGGCCGTTCCATTATCGTTTCACATAAGTAATAGAATCGTGTATCGCTAGTTGCGCACAGCGATCGCTGAACCAGCGTCTGCCCAATGCTAACACAGCATATTCACGCCGGACACCCGATGAGCGCGCCGCAGCCGCGCGCTATGCCGCACGGGCCCGCTGACAACGGTATTCATCCACGGCTAAAATGCGACGATTGATCACGCCAGGAAAAATCCGTAACGTATACAAAAAGGTACCATCTCCTTACAAACCGCCATATAATCCACGGCAGCATTTAGCTACGCAGCGCATACGCGACAACAAGAAGGGTAAGATTATGGGAATTCTGTCCGGTAAAAATGCACTCATCGTCGGGCTGGCGAGTAACAAGTCCATCGCCTACGGCGTTGCCAAGGCCATGCAGCGCGAGGGCGCGGCCCTGGCCTTCACCTATCAGAACGAGAAACTTCAGAGCCGGGTGGAAAAGATGGGCGCCGAATGCGGCTCGGAGATCTTCCTGCAATGCGATGTCTCCAGCGACGACGAAATCGAAAAGGTCTTCGAGCATTTGGATGACTACTGGGACCACGTTGATATCATCATCCACTCCGTCGCCTTCGCCCCGCGCGAAGAACTGGAAGGCGATTATCTTGAAACCGTCACCCGCCAGGGCTTTGCCATGGCCCATGACATCAGCTCCTACAGCTTCGCCGCGTTGGCCAAGGCCGCGCGCAACATGATGCAGGGCCGCAACGGCTCCCTCATCACCATGAGCTACCTGGGTGCTGAGCGCTTCATTCCCAATTACAACGTCATGGGTCTGGCCAAGGCCAGCCTGGAGGCCAATGTGCGTTACATGGCCAACGCGCTCGGCCCCGAGGGTATCCGCGTCAACGCCGTCTCCGCCGGCCCGATCCGCACGCTGGCGGCCTCCGGCATCAGCGACTTCCGCAAAATGCTCGACTACGCCGAAAAGAACTCACCGATGCGCCGCAACGTCACCATCGAGGATGTCGGCAACGTCACCGCCTTCCTGGCCTCGGACATGGCCATGGGCATCACCGGCGAGGTCATCCACGTCGATAGCGGCTATCACACCGTCGCCATGCCGGTGCAAGTGTAAGAACCCTCGCCCACACGCGCCTGCAAGGGGCGCGCGACACTAACAAAAAAGGCCAGCATTGCTGGCCTTTTCGTGTTTGTACCCAGGATATCGCGCCGGATTATTCGGCGCGTACCACGATCTTGGCGTTCGCCTTGAGACCATTGAGATAGCCGAGGTATTCCTGGTTGCCCATGGTGCTCGCGAGCGTGCGCTTCATCGCCTCTTTCTCATTGTTGTCGATCGTTCCAGCATCCGGGTACTTCACCTCCGTCACACGAATGACAACAAAGTCACCGCCGGCGGTCCGCACGGAACCAACCGATACTTTTCCTGCCGCAGGCGGCGCCATTCTAAAGGCTTCGGCAATCACCGCGGGATCTCCGGCAGTTGCCTCGCGCCCGATCACGCCAAGCTCGCTCCATTGCAAGCCATTCTGCTTGAGCAGCGCGTCGGCACCCGCACCGGAGAGCGCCGCGGCAATCTCCCGCCCCAAGTTCTCGGCTTGCTGATCCGCCTTGTCATTTTTCAATTTCAGCCCGATGCTTTCACTGAGCTCTGTCAAAGGACGCAACTCTTGCGGCTTGTGTTCCTTGACCCGGATAACCGCCACATGATTCGTTCCAAGCTCGATGACCTGGCTGTTTAGTCCCTCTTTCAGCACGTCCTCCGAGAAAGCGGCGCTGATCACGGCGGCATTGGCGGCGATGCCGGGGCCTCCATCGCGGGGAAACAGCCCGGTTTCCTGAATCGAAAGCTTCAGTTCCTCTGCGGCACGCTCAAGGGATTCTGGATGTTCATACGTGAGATTGCCCAGTGTCTCGGCGCGCGCGAAAAACAGCTTCTCGGCCTCCTGATTTTTCACATCTTGCGCCAACCGCTCGCGCACAGCCTCAAAGGTAGGCACTTCACCGCCTTTGATTTCGTCAACCTTGATGATATGAAACCCGAAATCGGTCCTGACCACGGAGCTCACTTCTCCTTGCGCCAAGGAAAACGCCACCTTGTCGAACTCCGGCACCATCTCGCCGCGCTTGATCAGTCCAAGGCTGCCGCCGAAATCCGCAGAACCTGGATCATCGGAATTCGCCTTGGCCAGCGCGGCGAAGTCGCCGCCCGCCTTGATCTTGGCCAGCAGGTCTTCTGCCTTGGCCTTGGCCGCATTTACCACGTCAGCGGGCGCGTCATTTGCCGCCTCCAGCAAAATATGACTCACGCGGCGCTGCTCTTCCGGCGCATACGCATGCTTCTGCGTATCATACGCCTCCTTCAACTTGGCTTCGCTGAGCTCAACGCCTTTGGCCAGCTCGGACGCGGACAGCTCCAAGTACTCCAGGCTCACCTGCTCGGGAGTCATGAAATCTTCCTGGTGGGCTTGATAATATTTCTGTATTTCGTCGGGAGTCACGGCAGCTCCCGCCAGGTATTTGCTGCGCGGGATGGCGACATAGGCGACGTTGCGCTGCTGCTTCATCAGCCGAAGGAGATTCTCGATTTCGTAATCGGTGATGACCGGCGAATTTGCAAGTCCTGCGTAGAACTGCTGGCTGAGCATCGATCGGCGCATCTGGTACTCAAAGTACGCAGGGCTCATACCTTGCGCCGACAGAGTCCGCTCGTAGAGCGCCTTGTCGAATTTGCCATCAAGCTGAAATTCCTTGAACGAATGGATGATCTGAGCCAGCATCGCGTCGCTGATGCTCAGACCTTGATCCTGAGATGTTTGATAGAGCAGCTCTTGGTTGACCAGATTATTGATGACGTCCTTGCGGATCATTTCATCATGCGTGGCGGCGTCGTAACGCTTGCCGAGCATTTCGCGCATCTGCTCGCGCTGCTGGGCAAAGGCCCGCTGGAAGGTATCTTGGGAAATTTTTTCGCCGTTGACCACGGCCACACCCGTCTCGGAGTCGCCGGTGAAATAATCACCGATCCCCCATAGCGCAAACGGTATGATTATTAGCGCAACGATTACACCAGCTATCCAACTCTGCGCACGATTCCGAATGAATTCCAACATATCCCGCGACTCGCCAAAAATAGAAAGTGCTACATAATGCCATTAAATAAAAAAAGGTGCATCCTGACGGAAACACCTTTCTTGTACATGGCGGAGTGGACGGGGCTCGAACCCGCGACCCCCGGCGTGACAGGCCGGTATTCTGACCAACTGAACTACCACTCCCGAATGGTGGGTGCTGACGGGATCGAACCGCCGACATTCGCCTTGTAAGGGCGACGCTCTACCAGCTGAGCTAAGCACCCGGTCTCTAGGTGAGGCGTTAGTTTACTGCATCCTTCAGCGCCTTGCCAGGCTTGAAAGCCGGAATTCTCGCCGCAGCGATTTTGATGCTTTCACCCGTTTTTGGATTGCGGCCGGTGCGCTCAGAACGGTTACGGACACAGAATGTTCCAAAACCAACCAAGGCTACATCATCACCCTTTGCCAAAGACTCGGATATTGCTTGGATAGCTGCATCCACTGCACGGGTTGCTGACGCCTTGGACAGGTCCGCACTCATGGCCACTCTATCGATCAGTTCAGTTTTATTCACGTTCTCTTCCTCTCTCGCTGGTTTTGTATCTTTATAAAAAAACACCGCCACAGTGTGGCGGTATGAACAAGCACATGTTTATACCAACAGCCCTTCTATCCGTCAACAGCTTTAGGGGTGCACAATGACCGAAGCCGCAGATTTAATTGTCGCATAATCCATGGCGAATCAATATCAATGCGCCCTGATCCCTCCAGACTTTTTGGTCTTAGGTTTTACCTCTTCGCCGGGAGTTCCTTCCTTCGGTGCCGGAGTCCGCGGCTGCGGCATATGCTGTAGCGCAATGGCCAACACTTCGTCGATCCAACGCACCGGCCTTACATCAAGATACTGAAGGATATTCTTAGGGATCTCCTTCAGATCACGACGGTTTTCTTCAGGGATAATAACCGTCTTGATACCACCGCGATGCGCCGCCAGAAGTTTTTCCTTGACGCCACCTATTGGCAGTACCTCACCACGCAACGTGATCTCTCCGGTCATCGCCACATCGGAACGCACTGGAATATTGGTCAATCCTGAGACTATGGCCGTACACATACTGATACCCGCGCTGGGACCATCTTTCGGAATCGCCCCTTCCGGCACATGAATATGAATGTCGGTCTTTTCATAGAATTCCGGATCGATTCCGAGAACCTCGGCGCGACTGCGCACTACCGTCATCGCAGCCTGAATCGACTCTTTCATCACTTCACCAAGCTTACCCGTATGAGTGTGCTTGCCCTTACCGGAAACGATGGCCGATTCGATGGTCAACAGATCGCCGCCAACCTCGGTCCATGCCAAGCCGTTGACCTGGCCAACGCGGTTGTTGACCTCGGCTTCGCCATAGCGGAAGCGTTGCACTCCAAGATATTTCTCAAGGTTCTTATCCGCCACAACCACGCTCTTTCCTGCAACAGACTTCAGCAGAACCTCCTTTACAACCTTGCGGCAGATCTTGGCAATCTCGCGCTCGAGACTGCGCACCCCCGCTTCGCGGGTGTAATAGCGAATGATGCTGCGAATCGCAGATTCCTTGATGGTCAACTCGCTTTCTTTCAAGCCGCAGTTTTTGATTTGCTTCGGAATCAAATAGCGCTGGGCGATATTGAGCTTTTCATCTTCGGTGTAACCCGGGATGCGAATGACCTCCATGCGATCCAGCAAGGGCCCCGGGATATTCAGTGAATTCGCTGTTGCAATGAACATCACATCGGAGAGATCGTAATCGACCTCGAGATAGTGATCGGCAAAGGCGTGGTTTTGCTCCGGATCAAGCACTTCCAGCATCGCAGACGCGGGATCGCCCCTGAAATCGGCCGACATCTTGTCGATCTCATCGAGTAGGAACAGGGGATTGCGCACCTTGACCTTGGTGAGATTCTGAATCAGCTTGCCCGGCATGGAGCCGATGTAGGTGCGGCGATGACCGCGAATTTCCGCCTCATCGCGCACGCCGCCGAGCGCCATGCGGACAAACTTGCGATTGGTGGCGCGCGCAATCGACTGCCCAAGTGAAGTCTTGCCGACGCCCGGCGGCCCCACTAGACAGAGTATCGGACCCTTCATTTTTTCGACGCGCTGCTGCACTGCGAGGTATTCGAGAATGCGTTCCTTCACCTCGTCCAAACCATAATGATCCGCCTCCAGTATCGTCTTGGCCTTAGCGAGATCCTTGCTGATCTTGGTGCGCTTCTTCCACGGCACGTTCAGCAGCCAATCGATATAATTGCGCACGACAGTGGCTTCAGCCGACATTGGCGACATCATCTTGAGCTTGTTCAACTCGGCGCTGGCCTTGGCCTTGGCTTCCTTGGACATGCCTGCGTTTTCAATGCGCTTGCCGAGCTCCTCCACCTCGTTCTGCGACTCATCGAGCTCACCGAGCTCTTTCTGAATCGCCTTCATCTGTTCATTGAGATAATACTCGCGCTGATTCTTCTCCATTTGGCGTTTGACGCGCCCGCGGATGCGTTTTTCAACCTCAAGCAGGTCGATCTCGGTCTCCATCAACGCGATGAGCTGTTCGAGGCGAGCGCGGACATCTTCAATTTCCAAGAGCTTTTGCTTGTCGCTGATCTTCAGCGACATATGCGCCGCAATCGTATCGGCCAAGCGATCGGGATCATCGATGCCGGAAAGCGAGGACAGGATCTCCGGCGGGATCTTCTTGTTGAGCTTGACGTACTGATCGAACTGAGTCAGCACGGACCGGCTCAGCACCTCGACCTCGCGCTCGTCCAGCGGCTGTGTGGCGATCTTGGCGATCTGGGCCTTGTAGTAATTTTCACTGGTCAGAAAGTGCAGAATCTTGGCGCGCTCGACGCCCTCCACCAGAACCTTGATGGTTCCATCGGGCAATTTGAGCAATTGCAGGATGTTTGCCAGCGTGCCTATGCGATAGATATCATTAGGACCCGGCTCGTCCTCGGAAGCATTCTGCTGCGCCACCAGCAGAATCTGCTTGCTGGATTCCATGGCGGCTTCGAGCGACTTGATGGATTTCTCGCGGCCGACAAACAGCGGAATGACCATATGAGGATATACCACTACGTCGCGCAGCGGTAATACAGGAACAACTACCAATTGATCCTCGATAATATCGGATGATTGATCGAAATGCGGCATGCAGGAAACCCTCTTGAGTTATGGCGCTCCAAGTATGAGCGCCAAGTCGTTGCCCTTAGGGGGCATTATGATTTGCAATGGGGACGGATTGCCTGCAATTCAAGCCCATCCTTGGGCTTGGCGAATCTACCTGGCGGCGGCGCGGCCCTGCTCGCCGCCCTCGTAGACGAGTATCGGTTGCGATTTTCCTTCCACGGTATCGCTGTCCACAATGACCTTGCTCACCCCTTCGAAAGAGGGCAGATCATACATGATATCGAGCAGGATATTTTCCGTGATCGAACGCAGCCCGCGCGCACCCGTCTTTCGATCCATGCCCTTGCGTGCAATCGCGCGCAAGGCATCTTCGCGAAATTCCAGATCACATCCCTCCATTTCAAAGAGCCTGGTATACTGCTTGACCAGCGAGTTTTTGGGCTCGGTCAGGATTTGGATCAAGGCGTCCTCATCCAGCTCTTCCAACGTCGCGATCACAGGTAGGCGTCCGACAAACTCCGGGATCAGGCCGTAGCGCACCAAATCATCCGGCTCCACTTCCTTCAGCGCCTCGGACACCTTCTTGCGTTCGTCCTTGCCCTTTACCTGCGCAGTAAAACCTATACCAGTGTTTTCGGAACGTTTGCGAATAATTTTATCCAAACCGTCAAATGCACCGCCGCAAATAAAAAGAATATTGGCGGTGTTCACCTGCAAGAACTCCTGCTGGGGGTGCTTGCGGCCTCCCTGCGGCGGGACGGACGCGATGGTTCCCTCGATCAGTTTCAGCAGCGCTTGCTGCACGCCCTCACCGGATACGTCTCGCGTGATGGAGGGATTGTCTGATTTGCGGGAAATCTTATCGATTTCATCGATGTAGACTATGCCGGTTTGCGCCTTTTCAACGTCATACTCGCACTTTTGGAGCAACTTCTGAATGATGTTTTCGACGTCCTCACCGACATAGCCGGCTTCGGTAAGCGTGGTGGCATCGGCGATGGTGAATGGCACGTTGAGCAGGCGCGCCAAAGTCTCGGCGAGCAAGGTCTTGCCGCTTCCTGTCGGGCCGATCAGCAAGATATTGCTCTTGGAAATCTCGACGTCGGCCTTTTTGGTCCCCGAGCGCAGGCGCTTATAGTGATTGTATACCGCGACCGACAGCACTTTCTTGGCGTGGTTCTGGCCAATCACGTATTCATCCAGGATCGCCTTGATCTCGTGCGGCGTGGGTAGCTTGCCTTCGCCGGCCGCCTTACCCTGCTCCTCGACCTCTTCGCGGATGATTTCATTGCACAGCTCGACGCATTCATCGCAGACATAAACGGAGGGACCGGCAATCAGCTTGCGCACTTCGTGCTGGCTTTTGCCGCAGAAGGAACAATAAAGGAGCTTTTCGCTGTCGCCCCGGCTGTTCTTGTTGTCACTCATAACCTACCTCATATTACTCGCGTCTATCTGATGCATCATGATCGATTTCCGACTCGCAATACAAGTGCGGTCATTACTCGATGCGTCTTCAACTCGCCGCAGCCACCCGGTTCTCGAGAACGGAATCCACCAGTCCATAGGTACACGCATCCTTCGCGCTCATGAAATAATCACGATCGGTGTCCTGCTGGATCGTCTCTATGGACTGCCCTGTATGTTTGACCAAAATTTGATTGAGTTTCTCCCGGATGAGCAGAATTTCCCGGGCGTGAATCTCGATATCCGACGCTTGCCCCTGGAACCCGCCCAAAGGCTGATGAATCATCACGCGGGAGTGCGGCAATGCATAGCGTTTACCCTTGGCGCCGCCCGCCAGCAGAAGCGCGCCCATGCTCGCCGCCTGCCCGATGACCATGGTGCTTACATCGCATTTAATGAACTGCATGGTGTCATAAATGGCCAACCCCGAGGTCACCGACCCGCCCGGGGAGTTGATATACAGGTGGATGTCCTTGTCCGGATTCTCCGACTCGAGAAACAGCAGTTGTGCCACGATCAGATTGGCCATGTAGTCCTCGACCGGCCCCACCAGGAAGATCACCCGCTCCTTCAGGAGGCGTGAATAGATGTCATAGGCTCGCTCACCGCGTGCGGACTGCTCCACCACGATAGGCACCAAACCTTGGGCCATCACCGCGGCGCTTTTCATTTTCTCACCATGCATATCGATCATTGATGTTATTACCTCGTGGGTACCGTCTTTTATTGTTG
>JBFMHP010000034.1:0-73789 GCA_040752855.1 Pseudomonadota bacterium
GTTAAAATGATAGAGTTAACACACAACACCTAGCGCATATAAAAGATATAGACGGCCCCCTTTTTAATCGCAAGAGACGCACATGAATTATTAACGCCATCTTCCGCTAACATTAACGGATGACCAACTCATAGAGATTGCCACTGCGCGTTAAAAAAGCCGCTGGAAAGAGTGGAACAGGGAAAAATTGGTGGATGATTGATGTAAATTTTCGAGTTATCGGCTCGGAAATATTCGATCCATCGACCCGAGACTACAGAAAGTCCTCGGCGTTCATAAATTTTCTCGTTCGATGCGTTTCGTACCTCAACGCATCCTACCGAACTAAGACTTGAATAGTAGTCGTTCAGACTCGCTCTACAAACTGTTTAACGAAAAGGGTGTTAGCTCCCTATTCCAGTCTCCGCCATTGAGATGTGCCCGACATATCATCTATCGCGTAACCAGACCAAAATGTAGAGTGCGGTGAGGAACGAACCGCACCAGTCGCGTTCACAAAATTTTCTCGATCGATGCGTTTCGTACCTCAACGCATCCTACGGACTCAAGTTCACTGCCCAGTTAATGAATGAACGTTTCGGTCACATGCGGATGGCGGATCTATATCGTCTCCATAGCAGACATTCAATAAACCACCCATCAATGTCGTCAGCGGGCCGAATCCCGTCTCTTGAAGCTTGTCACTTACCGCATGATCCATGCCTGAACCAACACATCTCAGAATCGCAGCAGATTTTTGAGTTTCTCCTCGGCCTTCTCCTTGAGTTTCTGCTCGGCTTCCTTGCGCTTTTCCTCCACGGCCTCGCTGGCCTTGGCCTTGAGTTCCTCCTTTTTCTCCTCCACCTTCGCCTTGACCTTGGCTTTGAGGATCTCGTCGAGCTGCACGTCGAACTTGGGCTGTGCGAACGGGCCGGTGATGCGCACGGGGATGTCCACGCCGTGCAGCTCCTCCATACCGGTGTCGCGCACATCGAGCGTTTTGACGAGTTTGGTGTGGACCATATAGTCGAGCTTCTCGGTATTAAGATCGGCCTTGCCGCTGCCGGTGACGCGCAGCATCGGCGCACCGGCGCTCAGGTCGTTGTTGTTCACCACGCCGTTTTCGATCTTGAAACTCGCGGCAAGCTCGGAGAACTCGGTCTTGTTCGGGCCGGTCTCCTCGGGCACGGGCTGGCGCTTGATCACGGCATGGGCCTTGCGGATTTGCGCCGGGAGGTTGATGCCCTTGACCGCGCCGTCCTTGACCAGCACGCGCGCCGTGCCGTTGAGCGCCTTCTTGAATGCGGCCACGCTGTTACCGCGTGTGGTGATGTCGGCGACGATCTCGGCGTTGCCTTCAACGAAATCCATCTCCAGCACGTCGACCAACAGCGGGTTGATCTGCACACCCTTCAGGTTCTCCTTTACCTTGATGGCCGGAACGTCTTGGCGCGCGTCGAGCTGCACCGAACCGGCGAATTCGCCCTGGTAAAGCTTCATGGACAGCGGGTCGAGATCGATCAGCCCCTGGTCGGCCTTGATCTTGAGCGCAACGTCGCTGAGCTTGGCATTGGCCACCTTCACCTGCCCGGCCTTGAAACCGCCGGCGATGTTCAAGCCACGCAGCGTTTCCATTGGAAATTCGATCGGCGCATTCGGGTCGGCGGGCGGGGCTTCTTGCGTCGCGGCGGTCTCCGCCTGCGCCGGCGGCGGCAGATAGCGGTCGACGTCTATGGCATCGAGCGCGAGATCGAAGCGCACGGCGGGCTTGGCGAAATCGGTAACGGCGGCCTGGCCGGTGATCTTGGTGTCGTCGAGGGAGAGGCGTAGGTTGTCGATCTTCACCGCGTTGAGCGAACCGTCGATGGCGGCGGCGAAACCGGCACGCGCTAAGACGCCGCTGTCCGCAGTTTTGAGCTCGGTGCCGAGTTGCTTGAGCAGGCCGCGCACATCGATACCGTCGGCGGCCAGCTCAGCCTGATACTTGATCTCGCCGAGGATATCGCGCGCCGCCAGCTTGCCGCGCAGCTCCGCGCCCAGCGCCGAAATATGCAGCGCATCGGCGGTGGCGGTCTGTTGTTTCAAATCCGCCGCCACATCCGCGCCGAGCTGCAGCTTGAGCGCCTTGAGCGGTTGCAGGCCCTTGCCGCTGGCGTCCACCGCCAAGGCCAGCCCCGAGGCCGAATACTTCTGGTTGTCCAGATCCAGGGCCACGCGCGACTTCAGATCGACATGGGCGGCGAGCTCCGGCGCGCTGCTCGCGAGATCAAAGCCCATCGCCAGATCAAACGGCGCGGCGAAACTGATCTCGCTGGTACGCAGGTTGAAATGGGCGACCTCGTAGCGCGCCTGCTTTTGTCGGTCGTCGAAGACCACATCCGCGTTCTCGATCAGGATGCCGCCCACCAGGAGACGCGTGATCGGCGGTTTGGCGGGTTCCGCCGAGGGCTTTTCCTCGGCGGGCACGGCCTCGCCCTCGCCCTTGGCCAGATCGCTCCAGTTGGACACGCCTTGTTCGTTGATCTGCAGATTGAGCTTCATGCCCTGGAGCACGAGGGTGGAGACTTCCACCTCTTGGCGCAACAACGGCAGCAGTTTGACCTTGACGTTTACGTTCTCCAGCCGGGCGAAATCCCCGTCGAATCCCTGGGCGTTGCCGAGCGCAACGTCACGCAGCTCCAGGCCGACCCAAGGAAAGAGCGAGAGATCGATGTTGCCGATGGCGAGCGTGCGCCCCGTGGCATCGTGCACGCGCTCGCCGATCTGTTCGCGATAATCATTGGGATCGACGAACACAATGACGGCGACCACCGTCGCCAGTACCAGCGCCACCAACAGGCCGAGCGCCATCAAGAGTATGCGGATGAATTTTCCCATGGGAGTCTCGATACGGATCAGAATGGATTTACAGACAGGGAAGCCGCTCCCGCGCGGGAGCGGCCGATCAGTTCACGACGCCGGAGCGTTCACGCTCCAGGCACACGGCCAGGGCCTTGACCAGCGAAGGCACGGTGCTGTAACCGAGGATCTCGGCGGGCAGTATCCACGTCTGCTCCTCATGCTCGTGGTCCAGCGTGATGTCGGTCGGGTCGTCGATATCGAACAGGAAGGGGTGCACCACCCAGCAGGTGTTGTGCTCGGGCGCCGGCACCTCAATCGGATCTCCCTCGCACACGAGGTGGGCTTGGCGTTTGGTCAGCCCGGTCTCTTCCTTGATCTCGCGCCAGGCTTGAGTCAAAGGGGATTTGGTTTCGAGATAACCGCTCACTCCGGCCCAGCGGCCCTTGTAGGTACCGACATCCGCGCTGCGCCGCAGCAGCAGGATGCGGTCGTTGTACCTGAGAAATGCCGTGACGACTTCACATCGCTTGAGTGGTTCTGCCATACGTTCTCCCGCTCCGTTAGTTATGGTCTTGTTTGCCGGATTTCGCGTCCGCCTGCGCATGGGCTGCTCGGTCATGCGCACTCGTTCATGCCTATGCGACCGGCGACCAGCCGCCGGTGTAGGCCGCCAGATCGGCATGATCGACACGCCCGGAGGCGAAGAGACGCTCGACGTCCTCGGCGCTGATCGGTTGCACGCGGCCGGCTTCGTCGGTGTATTTCCAGACGCCTTCCAGACACATCACCAGCAGGCTGTCGATGATGTCGTCGAAGCGGATCGCGTGGAGGGTGGCCAGGCGGCGCATGTCGTCCAGCGTCACCGGCGTTTCCTTCTTGTGGAACTCCTCCACCAGCAAGGCCTCCAGGGCGATATCCCATTTCGGAACATCCATTGGATTTTCAGTCGATTCGTTGATCGAAGTTTTCATGCTCTCCACCTCCATCAGGATTATCGCAAGCGCTGTTCGCGCGGTTGCGTGGTTGCACCATTTCATCATAAGCCAATCGGATCTGCACCAAAAGCGCGATGCTGCGTCACGCGACCGGCGTTATGGTGTATCATTACGCCTCGAAAGTTATGGTTAACCAGCAGGTCCACCGTGGATATCCTCACAGGCAAAGAACGCTATAACGCCAACAAACTGGTCAAGCGGCTGCGCCGCCTCACCGGCCAGGCGATCGACGACTTCAAGATGATCGAGGCCGGCGACCGGGTGATGGTCTGCCTCTCGGGCGGCAAGGACAGCTATGCCATGCTCGACATCCTGCTGCACCTGCGCGAACACGCACCGATCGATTTCGAGGTCATCGCCGTCAATCTCGACCAGAAGCAGCCGGGCTTTCCGCCCGAGGTGCTGCCGAATTATCTCGACGGCCTCGGCATCCCGTACAAGATCGTCGAGGAAGACACCTACAGCATCGTCAAGGAGAAGATCCCCGCGGGCAAGACCACCTGCTCGCTGTGTTCGCGCCTGCGCCGCGGCATCCTCTACCGCACCGCCACCGAACTCGGCGCCACCAAGATCGCCCTGGGCCATCATCGCGACGACATCCTCGAGACCCTGTTCCTGAATCTCTTCTACGGCGGCCAGCTCAAGGCGATGCCGCCCAAGCTGATCAGCGACGACGGCCGCCACATCGTCATCCGGCCGCTGGCCTATTGCCAGGAGAAGGACCTGATCAAGTTCGCCGCGCTGCGCGCGTTCCCGATCATCCCGTGCAATCTGTGCGGCTCGCAGCCCAATCTGCAACGCCAGGTCATCAAGGAGATGTTGCAGGGCTGGGAAAAGCGCCACCCCGGCCGGTTGGAGACCATGTTCAACGCCCTGCAGAACGTGAGGCCCTCGCACCTGGCCGATCCGCGGATCTATGATTTCGTCCACCTTCAGACCCAGGACAGCCCCTTTCCCGACGGCGACACCGCGTTCGACAAACCCGTCTTCGCGCAGCCCGAGGAGCCCGCGGGCGAGCCGGTCACCTTCATCCCGCGGCGCGGTTCCGGCAGCGAACGCTGATGGCGGTGGGTTTGCCGGCGTTGCCGGCAACGCTGCGCTTATGCCGGCCTACTTCAAATCCTTAACGTTTGGCCTAATATTTTCTAGTAAAGCCATCGGACATCGGGAGGTGCCCCATGCTCAACATCCGCCATCACGAGGATCGCGGCCATGCCAACCACGGCTGGCTCGACAGCTATCACACCTTTTCCTTCGCCAGTTATTACGATCCGCGGCACATGGGCTTTTCCGTGCTGCGCGTGATCAACGACGACACCGTCGCCCCGGGCCAGGGTTTTTCCAGCCACAACCATCGCGACATGGAGATCCTGAGCTACGTGCTCGAAGGCGAGCTTGAACACAAAGACAGCCTGGGCAACGGCTCGGTGATCCGCCCCGGCGACATCCAGTTGATGAGCGCCGGCAGCGGCGTGACGCACAGCGAATACAACCACTCCTTCGACGCCCCGGTCCATTTCCTGCAAATCTGGGTCCTGCCGGATGAACTCGGGCTGGAGCCCAATTACCAGCAGTTCCACATCCCGCCGGAGGAGAAGCGCAACCAGTGGCGCCTGATCGCCTCGCGCGGCGGCGGCCGGAACATCGCGCGCATCCATCAGGATGTCCGCATCTACGCCGCCCTGCTCGACCAGGACACTCCCCTCGATTACACGCCCGCACCGAAGCGCAAACTCTGGCTGCAAGTCGCCAGCGGCGCCGCGCTGCTCAACGGCAATCCGCTGTACGCGGGCGACGGCGTGGGCATCCTCAAGGAAGACAGGATCGTGCTCACCAGCGAAGACCAGGCGGAAGTCCTGTTGTTCGATTTGCCTTGAGGACTCACGGTGCGGGGGAGACCCGCCGCGACCGCATTCTTCGTGCAGGAACGGGCGACCATTCCGGCTCACTCCTACAGCCGGATGCAGACGCCACGAATTTTTCCAGGTAGCGAGGGGCCGGGCCACTCATGAAGGCCATGCAACCACCCCCATCAACCATTCCTTAAAATTTTGATAAACAAAAACTTTCGCAACTTGCTCGGAACTTTTTTCCAAGAGGCGCGGTCTCACTAGCGGTTGCCGTCATAAGACTTCCCCCGGTCTCCCGGCAACCAACATAACTATAATTACCCCCCAATTCCCCCTACACCAGTTCCGTACCCGGAATACGGAACTGGAACTTCTTTCACTTCGACCCCGTGATCTCCTTCAGCAGGGCGTTCTTCTGCGCCACCGCGCCGCCGCCCAGGGCAAATCCCCGCAAGCCGCTGTCGTGGTCCCGATATTCGGCCTGAATCCCGTCGCTGCGCGGCGTCACCCGCCACTCGCCCGGTGTGTTTGGCGCTGGCGGAAGCACCGTGATCGGATAGGCGGGGGTCTTGACCACCACCGGCATCGGCGGATAGCGCACCGCCGTTGGTTCACCGCTCAGGGTGGCCGCGAGGGCGCGCGCGCCGTGCATGATCGGCAGGACGAACGGCTGCACTTGGCCGTCGACCTCGGCGCAATCGCCCAAGGCGTAGACGTCCTGCGCGCTCGACTGCAGATAGTCATCCACTACGATGCCGCGTGCCACCCGCAGCCCCGCGGCGGCCGCCAGCGCCGTGCGCGGACACAAGCCGAGGGCCGAGAGCACGATATCGGCCTGAACCTCCCCGCCTTGCCGCAAACCGATCTGCACACCGTTCGCGTGCCGATCGGCGCTCACCGCCTCGGTGTTGGCATGCCAATGCACACCGGCCTGGACCAGCGCCCGCTGCAAGGCCTCGCCCACCGCCTGCGGCACCAGCCGCCCGAGCGGGGCCGCGCCGCGATCGATCACCCGCACTTGATGCCCGGCGCCGATGAGGTCATTGGCGAACTCGCAGCCGATGAGGCCTCCGCCCAGGATGGCAACCCGTTTGGGACCGCCGGCCAGCGCCTGCTCCAACCGATGGAAATCATCCAGGTCATTGACCTGCAGGATGTCGGCGGCGGCATCGCCGGCGAGCACGGGCCGGAGGGAATCGCTGCCCAGCGCCAGCACCAGCGCGCTGTACTGCAGCAGCTCGCCATCGACCGTAATGGCATGCGCGCCCGGTTCGATCGCCTGCACGGTGCGCCGGGCCAGGATCTCGGCCTTGAGCTCCTCGGCCATCTGCGCGGCCGGCGTATTGACCAGCGACGGGGCCGTCTTGCCCTTGCTCAAGGCGTTGGAGAGCATCGGCTTGGAATAGAAGTCCGCGCTGTCACGGCTGATCAGGCGCAGCGGCGCCTGGGCAGCGCGCTTGCGCAATTCACGGGCCACGGTGTAAGCGGCCAGGCCACTGCCGATGATGGTGATGGGGTGCATGGGATTTCCTCAATGGGTATCGTATCGAATGGTAGGAGCGAGCCCTGCTCGCGAACGAACCGCGATCGCCTGCTGGGCAGGCTCCTACACGAGACGAGAGGTCGGGGGATCACCCGACCTCCACCATCTCGAAGTCGGCCTTGGCCACGCCGCAGTCGGGGCAGGCCCAGTCCTCCGGGATGTCGTCCCAGCGCGTGCCGGGGGCGATGCCATCCCCAGGCAAGCCGGCCGCTTCGTCATACACAAATCCACATACCACACATTGCCACTTTTTCATGAGCGTTCTCCTGTCGGTTGATACACATTATTTCTTCGCCCGGGCCAAGGTCTCCCGGTAGTGATTGGCATGGCGCTCTTCCACCTTCGCCAGCGCGGCAAACCGTTTGGCGGCCTTCTCCAGGGTGGCCTTGAACTGATCGGCGTGTTCGCGCGATTCAGCGATCTGCTCGTCGATCTCGCGCACCGCCGCCGTGTTGCCCTCCTCGACCGCCTTGTGGCGGAACGAGGGGTACATCTCGGTATATTCGTAGGTCTCGCCCTCGATGGCCATTTGCAGGCACTGCGCCGGGGTCATCTGCGCCTTGGGATAGAGCAGGTCGAGATGACCGAAGGCGTGCTGGACCTCTTGCGCGGCGGTCTCCTCGAAGACCTTGGCGCTGGCCTCATCGCCGTGGGCGCGGCAGATCTTGGCGAAGTACAGGTATTTGATGTGCGCCATCGACTCACCGGCAAAGGCGGCTTCGATATTCTTGATGGTGACTGATTGGGGGTGTTGCATGGCATGTCTCCTCTGTTGGTGTTGCCTTCGGGAGATAGTGTCGGTCAGGCCGTTCAATTGATCTAATTGATTGTTAATATTGTATCGATAGTCTTTGACTATCGACGACCAAGCACTTCGGTGACCCCCGGCAAGGCACACGCCTCGATGCCGCGCCGGAGGGTGTCGATGGCCTGCGGACGCGGGAAGGACTTGCGCCACGCCAGCGCGACCCGGCGTGACGGCACAGGCGAGGCAAACGGGCGGTAGACGATCAGGCCCTCGGCGTCGTTGACCGCCGCGCTGCTGGGCAAGACCGTCACGCCCGCGCCGCTGGCGACCATGTAGCGGATGGTCTCAAGCGAACCGCCTTCCAGCGACCGCTGCATGGCGCTGCTCTGCTGCGCCAGCACCGGGAAGGCCCGCAACACCTGATCACGGAAACAGTGGCCGGCGCCGAGCATGAACAGGTTTTCCTCGCTCAGCTTGTCACCAGGCAATGCCTTGGCCTGGACCCAGGGGTGGTGCGCGGGAAGCGCCACGACGAAGGGCTCGTCGTACAAGGGCAGGGTGAGGACATTCGGCTCCTCGAACGGCAGCGCGATGACGATGGCATCGAGCTTGCCCTGCTTGAGCCGTTCGCTCAGCACCGCGGTGTAGTTCTCTTCGATCAGCAGCGGCATCTGCGGGGCCGACTGATGCATGATGCCAATGAGGCGCGGGAATAGATACGGGCCGATGGTGTGGATCGCCCCCACGCGCAGGGGACCGGCCAGCGGATCGCCCTGCTGCGCAGCCAGCTGCTTGAGCTGATCGGCCTCCTCCAGCACGCGCTGGGCCTGTTCGACGATGCGCGTGCCGATCTCGGTCAACCGCACCTCGGTGGGGGCGCGCTCGAAGAGTTCGACACCCAACTCCTCTTCAAACTTCTTGATCGCCACGCTCAAGGTCGGCTGGCTCACGAAACAGGCCGCCGCGGCGCGCCCGAAATGGCGCTCACGGGCCACGGCGATGATGTAGCGCAATTCGGTGAGGGTCAAACGAAGGTTCCTTATCCGCTGAAGGCCTCCTTGGAGGCGAGATATGCCTGCTCGGCCATCGTGCTCTCCCGACCCAGGATGGCGTTGCGATGCGGGAAGCGACCGAAGCGCTTCACTATATCACGGTGATGCCGGGCCCACTTCAGATTGTCGGGCAGTCCGGCACTCTCGAACAGACTGACCGACAGCTCCTGATCGCGGATGTCTTCGCTGTGCATCAGCGGCATGTACATGAAGATCTTGTATTCCTTACTCATTCCCCTATCCAGTCCCTTGACCACTGCCTCCTTAGAGATCCGCTGTGCCTGGGTCTCCGTGGCAAAGGCCTGCGGCGTACCGCGAAACATGTTCAGCGGAAATTGATCGAGCACGATCAGCAGCGCCAGGCATGAGCGCGGCGACTCCACCCAGTGATCCAACTCCCCCGCCGCGGCCGCCTGATACGTAACCAGGAATTGTTCGAGCATCAACTGATCGAACTCCGGCGTGGCATTGAACCACCGCTTCTTGACCTCGGGAGCAAACCAGAACTCCAGGATTTCCTCAGCTGACACAGGCATCGTCTCGTTCATCGGCCACCTCTTGCACCATCGGGATGCGCGCTCGCCGACTCAAGATTCACGGGCAAGCGTCGCTAAAAGTGTAGCAACCCCACCTAGCACAGGATTTTTGGAGCATTCAGACGACATGATCTCGGACGTCATCGGAAAAGTTGCGATCGCTGTTCTCTTCACGATCTTTGCGGAAGCCACCCTGGCCATTGACACCCCTGCGGACATCCGTGAGGTCAAGATGGCGCCCCTGGTCCGCGGCGGCATGGTCTTTCAGGAATACTGCGTGGTCTGTCACGGGCAGAAGGGTGACGGCAAAAGCGCGGCAACGCGCTTGTACAAGGATCTCGACCTGGCGATCAAACCCGGAACCGCTGAGTACTACGAGAAGATGGTAGCCAAAGGGAGCGCGGCCTTGGGCAAATCTCCCTTCATGCCGCCCTATGGTGAGGAAATCGAGGAAGAGGACCTTGCCGACCTCATGGTCTATCTTGCGGTGATCCGCGATCCCATCAAACGCGGCGAGGTGGTATTCAAGGTCAACTGCATCCTCTGCCACGGCGTTAAAGCCGATGGGCAGGGCCGCACCTCGCAATTGTATGAACCTCGTCCATCGGATCTTAGACGGAGCGACAAAAACCGCGACTACATGCTCCAGATCGTAAAACACGGCGGCGAAGCGATGGGGCGCTCACCGGTGATGCCGCAGTGGGGGCTGCAGATCTCGGAGGCGGAGATCGAGGATGTGGTCGACTACGTGCAGCACCTGGTGGCAGAAACCGCTGCCGCCAATCCGAAAAAGTAGCCTTCACTGCTCCGGCGGATAACACACCCCGGTACCGCCCAAGCCGCAATAACCGCCGGGATTTTTTGCCAGATACTGCTGGTGATACGCCTCGGCGAAATAGAATTCCGGCGCCGGCGCAATCTCGGTGCTGATCCCGCCAAACCCGGCCCCAGCCATCGCCCGTTGGTACGCTTCTTTTGAAGCCACGGCCGCCGCGTACTGCGCCGCATCGAACGCATAAACCGCCGAGCGATACTGTGTGCCGACATCGTTGCCCTGGCGCATCCCCTGGGTGGGATCGTGCCCCTCCCAGAAAAGCGCGAGCAATTGTTCATAGCGAATCAGTTTTGGATCGAACACCACCAACACCACCTCGGCGTGCCCGGTCAACCCTGAGCAGACCTCCTCGTAGGTCGGATTGGGGGTGTAACCGCCCGCGTAACCCACGGCCGTGACATACACGCCCGGCATTTGCCAGAACTTACGCTCCGCGCCCCAGAAGCAGCCCATGCCAAACATGGCCCGCGTCATTCCCTCCGGGTAAGGAGGCCGTAACGGACGATGGCTCACATAATGCCCCGCCGGCACCGGCATGGGCGTCGCGCGGCCGGGCAAGGCCTGTTCGGGGGTGGGCAGTGACAGTGTTTTAGGCATGCGATTACCTTCTTGCTTCAACAATCATGTGAGTGTAGCCCAAGGACTTGCTCCGCGTTATCCACATCCGCATCCCCAAGTCAAGAGGTCGCGGCCTAAATATCGATATCACCATGCAGATGCAGCGATAATTGCGCAACCCTATGAAAATCATAACAAAATCCGATCGAACAGATTTTGCGCAAGCAGTCGGAAGGCATTGAAAAGACTCACAAACCGTCGCACGCCGCACACGTCTTCCACAGAGTTATCCACAGGGTTTGTGGACAAGGTGTTTTTTTGCTCCGACGATAGAGACTTACAGCAATCCCGATCGTTTGGGCTGCGCGATGACACCAAAAATCGTCGGACACCCTGGCCCTTGGCTCCGGCGCTTTCCGGCGCCGGCCGATCCGCCCATCCCGCCGCGCCGCCCCCGCCGCAACCAAGCCGATTCAAGTTTTCCCCCGCCTGCCGACGGGCACTTGTTCACAAGCCACAACACTTGTCAATAGCGCCATGCGGGGATCGGGCAATTATTTTCAAGCCACGCGCCGACTTCCATAACTTATTGATATTAATAGACATTGACCTATGTACACTTTTTGCTCAAATCAAAACAAGCCCTTGTACCTTCGAGGCGGAACGCTGATCCGATGGATTTCATCCACAAAGTTATCCACAGGTTTTGTTGATAACTGAAATTCTCATTGTTTACCATCGTGTTACCGAGTCTTTCTTTCATTTTGGATGACATTTTTCTCCTAATTTTTCGACATTTTAATTGAAGGAAAGTCGGCCCCGCCCCCAGCCGGAGATAGGCCGTTGCATCATCCAAGGCATCCGGTCTTGATAACCGGCTTGTTTATCGGATTTTATCGTCTATACCTATCCACCTCAGGCTTATTTCCAGGCGGCTCTCACAGGCGCCACTAAAGACTTACTGATGCTGTAAGACATAATCATAATATTTAACTTATGGCTTCGATCAAAATGTCTGAGTGGTATTGATGGCGGATCTGCATATACTGCTCCGCACAACCTGCTTAGCTGATCCCTGGCTTGGAAGTGGTTTGAAACACCGTGCCAACTGCGGCCCGCAGTCATGAAACCGCAGGCGGCGCACCTCACAGTGATACTCACAATCCTCATAAGGAGAAAAGTATGGCGAAGAAAACCTATAGCGCGGGCGTGAAAGAATACCGCGAAACCTACTGGATGCCGAATTACACCCCGAAGGACAGCGACATCCTGGCCTGCTTCAAGGTCATCCCCCAAGCCGGCGTTCCCCGTGAAGAAGCCGCGGCTGCCGTAGCCGCCGAGTCTTCCACCGGTACCTGGACCACCGTATGGACCGACCTGCTGACCGATCTGGATCACTACAAAGGCCGCGCCTATGCCATCGAAGACGTTCCGGGCAACGACGACGCCTTCTATGCCTTCATCGCCTACCCGATCGACCTGTTCGAAGAAGGTTCAGTAGTAAACGTCTTCACCTCACTGGTCGGTAACGTATTCGGCTTCAAGGCCGTTCGCGCCCTGCGTCTGGAAGACGTGCGCTTCCCGCTGGCCTACGTCATGACCTGTAACGGCCCGCCGCACGGCATCCAAGTCGAGCGCGACAAGATGAACAAGTACGGCCGTCCGATGCTCGGTTGCACCATCAAGCCGAAGCTGGGTTTGTCTGCCAAGAACTACGGGCGCGCGGTATATGAGTGTCTGCGTGGCGGTCTGGACTTCACCAAGGACGACGAGAACATCAACTCCCAGCCGTTCATGCGCTGGCGCGACCGTTTCGCCTTCGTACAAGAGGCCACTCTGAAGGCCGAAGCCGAAACCGGCGAGCGTAAGGGTCACTACCTGAACGTTACCGCTCCAACTCCGGACGAAATGTTCAAGCGTGCCGAGTTTGCCAAAGAAATCGGCGCCCCGATCATCATGCACGACTACCTGACTGGCGGCTTCTGCGCCAACACCGGTCTGGCACAGTGGTGCCGTGACAACGGCATGCTGCTGCACATCCACCGCGCCATGCACGCGGTACTCGACCGCAACCCGAACCACGGTATCCACTTCCGTGTACTGACCAAGGCCCTGCGTCTGTCCGGCGGCGACCACCTGCACTCCGGTACCGTCGTTGGTAAGCTCGAAGGCGACCGCGCCGCGACCTTGGGCTGGATCGACATGATGCGTGATTCCTTCATCAAAGAAGACCGTTCACGCGGCATCATGTTCGATCAAGATTGGGGTTCAATGCCGGGCGTTCTGCCGGTGGCCTCCGGTGGTATCCACGTATGGCACATGCCGGCGCTGGTCACCATCTTCGGCGACGACTCCGTTCTGCAGTTCGGTGGCGGTACCCTGGGTCACCCGTGGGGCAACGCCGCTGGCGCCGCTGCCAACCGTGTCGCGCTGGAAGCCTGCGTACAGGCCCGTAACGAAGGCCGTCAGGTTGAGAAGGAAGGCAAAGACATCCTTACCAATGCAGCCAAGAGCAGCCCAGAGCTCAAAGTCGCTCTGGAAACCTGGAAAGAAATCAAGTTCGAATTCGACACCGTTGACAAGCTGGACGTGGCCCACAAATAAGGCCGCTGACCTTCTCAAGAAGGTCGGCCACCATCTCCCCCTCTCCCGCTGGCGGGAGAGGGAAGGGGTGAGGGCGTAAGGTAAATTCACCACGAATTTGAATCCAACTGAGGAACCCAAAATGAGTGAAATGCAAGACTACAAATCAAGCTTGAGCGACGTCTCCAGCCGTAAGTTCGAAACCTTCTCTTATCTGCCGAGCATGAGCGCCGAGCAGATCAAGACCCAGGTTCAGTACATCGTCTCCAAGGGCTGGAACCCGGCCATCGAGCACACCGAACCGAAGAACGCTGCCGGTTCTTACTGGTACATGTGGAAGCTGCCGATGTTCGGTGAAACCAACGTCGAGAAGATCCTGGCTGAAGCGGCTGCCTGTCATAAGGCTCACCCCGGCAACCATGTTCGTCTGATCGGTTACGATAACTATGCGCAATCTCAAGGCGCATCCATGGTTATCTACCGCGGTACGCCTATCTAAGGTGTTCCATCCGTGGCCCGGCTCCCCGCCGGGCCACACCTTACCCAGGAGCCGGTGGCCGAAGGCCACACTATCCTCCCCTCTCCCGCAGGCGGGAGAGGGTGGCCCGAAGGGTCGGGTGAGGGGAGAGACCGCCCTGTTCAAGGCATTAATCCCGGGCAATGATCCGGGCGGTCTCTCACTCTTCCTCAAGCAGCTTGCCGCCAGGCTGTTTGCGCAAGAGTGCAGCCAACAACGAGGAGCCCGTCATGAGTCAAGTCGCTGGTCTGAAGAGCACCAACCTGGATGCGATGGCCGAACAATACCGCGTCAAGAAAGAACCCTACTACTGCCCCGTCGCCGATGAAGTGGCCACCTTCGAAGCGGCCTACGCCGCGCGCATGCCGATGATGCTCAAAGGCCCCACCGGCTGCGGTAAATCACGCTTCGTTGAATACATGGCCTGGAAACTGGGCAAGCCGTTGATCACCGTGGCGTGTAACGAAGACATGACCGCCTCCGACCTGGTCGGGCGCTTCCTGCTCGATAAAGACGGCACCAAATGGCAGGACGGCCCGCTGACCCTGGCCGCGCGCATCGGCGCGATCTGTTATCTCGACGAAGTGGTCGAGGCCCGTCAGGACACCACCGTCGTGATCCACCCGCTGACCGACCACCGCCGCGAGCTGCCGCTGGACAAGAAGGGCGAGCTGGTCAAGTGCCACCCCGACTTCCAGCTGGTGATCTCCTACAACCCCGGCTATCAGAGCCTGATGAAGGACCTCAAGCAGTCGACCAAGCAACGTTTCGGCGCCCTGGATTTCGACTATCCGAAGGCGGAGACCGAGATCGAGATCATCGCCAAGGAAGGAAACGTGAACAAGGAGATCGCCACCAAGCTGGTGCAGATCGGCGAGCGCGGCCGCAACCTGAAGGGCCATGGCCTGGACGAAGGTATCTCCACGCGTCTGCTGGTCTACGCGGCACAGCTGATCAACAAGGGCGTGACCCCGGTCGTCGCCTGCCGCGTGGCCCTGGTGCGCCCGCTGACCGATGACCCCGACATGCGCGAAACCCTGGATGCGGCGGTCGCCACGTTCTTTGAATAACTAAATGTAGGGTGGGCACGACTTGTGTGCCCACCATTCACAACGTCGCGCGTTTTGACATTGCGCGTGGGCACGAAAAACGTGCCCACCCTACATTCGCAAAGCGCCACATTGAGGTACGCACATGAGCGTAAATCTTGACGACTATCGTGAAGCCTTAGAAAAAGCCGCGCCTGAGCTCAAAGACACCCTGGACGCCACCTTCCACGAGGCGGCCCGCATGATGTCGGCCCAGGCCTTGAGCGATTATCTCGAAGGGGCGCGCGGCCTGGCCAATCTGGGGCGCGGCTCCAATCTGGTGGTCAGCTTTTTGGAAGAGATGCCCGCGGTGGCCAAGGAGTGCGGCGACGACATCATCCGCGACGTCATCGCCGCAGCGATGAAGCTCTCCTCGATGACCTCGGGCGAGGTCATCGCCATGCTGTTCGCCACCCTGCCTACGGTGGCGCGCCGCCTCGGCGATCCGGAACTGATGCGCGGTTACCTGCAGCTGATCCATCAGCTCTCGGCCAAGTCTTCCCGCGGTCTGCGCCCGATGCTCGGCATCATGGACGAACTGCTGTCCAAGCTGACCTTGAGCGGCCTCAAGCGCTGGGCCTTATATGGCGCGCAGGCCTACGCCAAGGACCTGCCGGGACAAACGAAATATTTCGGTCTCGAGACCGAGGACGCCAAGGCCATGCTGCAACAGCAGCGGCGCGGCAGTCTGTTCATCGACAATCAACGCCGCATCAATTTCTACCTGCGCGCGCTGTGGGGCCGCGACTTCTTCCTGCGCCCGACCGCCGCCGATCACGAGGGCTTCAAGCCGTATCTGGAACGGCGCGTGATCCATCTGCCCGATGCGGTCGACCCGATCGGCGCGATCAGCGGCCAGGACCTCTACCGTGCCATGGCGGTACACATGGGCGCGCACCTGCTCTACACGCCGGAGCCGCTGTCCGCCGAGCAGTTGAGTCCGGCGCAGATGTTCTTCATCGGCTTCTTCGAGGATGCGCGCATCGAATACAACGCGGTGCAGAACTTCCCCGGCCTGAAAAA
This sequence comes from Pseudomonadota bacterium, assembly GCA_040752855.1. GTDB lineage: Bacteria > Pseudomonadota > Gammaproteobacteria > RBG-16-57-12 > RBG-16-57-12 > JBFMHP01. The sequence continues at coordinate 16,149 of JBFMHP010000034.1, forward strand.
ACTCTGGGGCTCGCTGCTGCGCCTGGAGCATTCCGGCAAGCCGCTGCATCCCACCGTGGCGCTGCTGGAGCACACCGCACTGATGCTATTGGATGCCAGCGCGCGCAGCGACGATGCCGAACTCAACGCCCTGGTCGAGCGCTTCCACACCAATATCGCGGCCAACCAGGACAACCCGCAGTTCTCCTGGCACATGGGCCTGGAGCTGTTCAACCTGCTGCAAGCGCGCAAGGATGTGCCCAGCCTGCGCATCCTCGAATCCCTGCGCATCCCCTACCGCGACGACAACCGCCTGGTGTGGGACTTCGATGAATTCGCCTGGGTCGACAGCGCGGAATACATGGCCGCCAGCCAACGCCAGGTGCGCCGCTACGTCTCGGCCGTCGAGATGGCCAACGAGACCGATTGCGAACTGGCCGGCGACGACGCCCAAGAGGTGTGGATCTGCGCCACCGAGTTCATGCCCTACGAGGATGCCGGCGAGGCCTCGGTCAGCTTCAACCAGATGTGGGGCAAGGAGCCGATCTCCGATCCCTTCCACTATCAGGAGTGGGACTACCAGGTGCAGCTGCACCGCCCGGACTGGGTGACGCTCTACGAGCGGCGCCAGCCCAAGGGCGATCCCGAGATCATCGAAAAGATCCTGATCGAGCACAAGCCGGTCACCCATCGCATCAAACAGATCATCGACATGCTGCAGCCCGAGGGCGTGCAGCGCGTGCGTAATATGGAAGACGGCGATGAGATCGACATCAACGCCGCCATCGACGCCATGATCTCGATCCGCATGGGCCAACAGCCCAACACGCGCATCACCATGCGTAACGTGATCAAGAATCGTGACTTGTCGGTGGTCGTACTGCTCGATCTCTCGGAGTCGACCAATGAAAAGCTCGACGGTTCCGACAAGAGCGTGCTGGCGCTGACCCGGGAGGCCAGCACCCTGGTGGCCACCGCCATCAACGGCGTGGGCGATCCGTTTGCCATCCACGGTTTTGCCTCCGATGGCCGTCACGACGTGCAGTACTACCGCTTCAAGGACTTCAACCAGAAGTGGGATGATGAGGTGAAGGCGCGCCTGGCCGGGATGCAGGGCGGCTTGTCCACCCGCATGGGCGCGGCGATGCGCCACGCGGCGCAGCACCTGTTGAAGCAGCCGGAGCGGAAGAAGCTGCTGCTCGTGGTCACCGACGGCGAGCCGGCCGACATCGACGAGCGCGATCCGCAGCACCTGCGCCTCGACACCCGCAAGGCGGTGGAGGAGCTGGCCAGCAAGGGCGTGATGACCTATTGCCTGACGCTGGACCCGGACGCCGACAACTACGTCAAACGCATCTTCGGCGCCAACCACTACACCGTCATCGATCACGTCGATCGGCTGCCGGAACGGCTGCCGGCGCTGTTCGCCTCGCTGACCTCCTGACCAAAAAACCGCCGCAAGGCGGTTTTTTTTGGCCCGCGCCACCACGGCCCGCGGTAACGGCACCATCTTTATGGAATTTCTAATTTTTCCCCGTGCGGTGACGATACAGTCCCAATAACGAATAAATGGACTTGGAAGCGTCATCCCATGTGCGCCGCAAAGCTCTCATACCCACAACAATATGCGGGTAGAAAATTCTCCATCGGCTCCTCGCGCGAGGAGCTCGACCGCTGGCTCTCGCGCCAGGAAGGGCGCGATGTCCTGCACGCGGCGCATGAGCTGCTGCGGGGATTGGTCGAACTGAATCGACTCTCCGCCTATACCCCGGTGCGTTATCACATCATGAAACGCATCATCCGCCATGCCGACCCGCTGCTGCTGGAGCTGATCGCCAATTACAACCCCGACCGCGCGCTGCTCTCGGCCGGAGACAAGCGCGACGAGGCGGGACTGATCAAGCAACTCATCCAGGAGCTGGCCTTCGGCTTCAAGATCGTCATCACCGAGCTGGCCAACCGCGAGGATCTGGAGCAACTCAAGGAACAGACCTCGCACATCATCTACAACGCGATGTACTACCTCTCCCAGTTCCTGCTGTTCCACTATCAACTCTATGAGCCGGTGGCGGGCAGCGTCTGGGGCGAACTCAACCTGCTGTACCGCTACGCCAAACATCTCGGTTCCGATCAGACCCCGGTCAGCGACAAAGGCTACGAGGCCGACACCGTCACCGACGCCTACAAGAACATCCTGCTGCTCTCGGCGATCAACCCCTATCGGCTGCTGCCCGGCACCGTCTACGAGGCCTACGACATCCTGAAGACCTGGAGCCGTCACGCGCAGCTGGTGCAACGCGCGCCGGGCTGGCGCTCGGAAGGCGAGATGGTCATCGACCTCAACGCCGACCGGCCGCCCGAATTCATCCAGCCGGGCGAGATGTTCACCGACATCTCAATGATCCGCGTGCTGGACATCGCGCCGATCAAGCAGGCGGTCATCGCCGAATGCGCACAATGGCAGGATGACATCTCCGGCGTGGCGCCGAGCCACCTCAAGCTGGACCTGTGCCAGCGCCTCCTCGACGGCTGGCAGGCGGTGATCCAGCGCGCCAGCGTGCGCCGCAGCGCCTACATCGACTTGGAAGCGCACGTCGGACTGGATGCCTGCCACAGCCTGATTGTCGAATTCCAGCGCGCCCACCGAAACGGCGCGGCGGGGGCGGCCGTCAGATTTGCATCCGAAACCGAAAACCCCTTGTGGAACACCTTTGATCTCACCGCGCAATTCGAGCGCGAGATGAATCCCTCGAGCCGGCGCACGCTCAACCTCCATCAGCTCGACGTGGGCATGGGCGGTTATGGTCTGAGATATGATGGAGCCGAGGGCGCCGAACTCGCCGTGGGCGACCTGGTCTGCCTGCGCAAGACCAACGCCGCCTCAGCCTGGCGCATCGGCGAGGTCCGCTGGAAAAAACCCGGCGAAGGCCACAGTTTCACCGCCGGCATCCAACTGCTCGCCGAAGATGCCGAACCCTTCTACGCCGCCCGCATGCACGATGAGGCGGGGAACACCCTCGGCGTGCGCGGCCTGCTGATCCCGGGCAACGGCTTCGAAAATCCCGCCGCCACGCTGCTGCTGAAGAGCGACGTGTTCCAAGTCAATGATCTCATCCACGTGCACACCCCGGAGTGCAGCCTCATGCTGGCGCTGACCGCCGTGCTGGGGCAGCGGAAACACTTCACCCAGTTTGCCTACGCAATCGTCGAGTAACGGGTGGCGGGATGCTGTTGAGCGTCCATACTTAAATAAACTCGTCAATCGAACATGTCCCATCTTTTGCTCCCGACCCCTTCACGGGGCAAGGTTGGGATGGGGGTGAGAACACTGACAATCGTCACCTTTTTCACCCTCCCCGTAATGGGAAAAGGAATCAAAGCGTTTCATCCGGAATCACGCCATGGCCGAAGCCACCGATCAGCAACCCTCCGGCACCCCGCCGCTCCATTCCCAGCAGGCCGGCTATGAATACCTCGAACGCTATTTTGCCGCGGAGGTGCTGTGTGCGCAGCGTTACCACGCCGTGCTGGCGGTCACCCTGGAGCGCTATCACACCCTGATCGATGGATTGGGCTATCCCGCGGCCCTGGCGGTGCGCCAACAGGTGTTGCAGCGCGTGCGGGAATGCCTGCGCGAGGGTGCCTGCGCCGAACTCGGCGATCAGCAGATAGTCGTGATCCTCCCCGTCATCGGCCCCTACCAGGGGGCAACCCACGCCGCGCGCCATATCCTCGACGCCCTGGCCCAGCCGTTTTATCACGAAGATCTCGCGCTGCACTTGAACGCGCGCATCGGCATCAGCCTGTTCCCGGAAGACGCGCAGGATTTTGCGACACTGGCCCGCTACGCCAGCATCGCCGCGCACGACCGCGGCGCCCACCGCGACGAATACATGCTGTTTCGCGCGGACATGGCAGCGACCGCCAATCGTTTCACGATCGGCAACATCCTGCGCGATGCGCTCTCGCGACGTGAATTCACCCTTCACTATCAACCCAAGGTCAGGCTCGATACCCGCATGCCGGCCGGCGTCGAGGCCTTGCTGCGCTGGCACCACCCGGACTCCGGCGCGATGCCGCCGGAGCGGCTCATTGCGCTGCTCGATGACGCGGGACTACTCATGGCACTCGGCGAATGGGTGCTCGACCAAGCCTGCCGCGACCAGGCGCGCTGGCGCGAGGCCGGCATCGAACACCTGCCGGTGGCGGTCAATCTCGCCCCGGCGCAGTTCCACCACCCGGACCTCGCCGGCATGGTGCGCCACACGCTCGACAACCATTCACTGCCTACCAGCGCGCTGGAGCTGGAGATCACCGAAAGCGGCATGATGAGCGATCCCAACCACACGCTGGTGACATTGCGCTTTCTGCGCGAGATGGGCGTCAGGATCAGCATCGACGACTTCGGCACCGGCTATTCATCGCTGAGCTATCTGCAGCGCTTTCCGATCAATCATCTCAAGATCGACCAATCGTTTCTGCACAACATCCCCGCCGATCCGAACGACACCACGCTGGTCGAGGCCATCCTCGCCATGAGCCGCAGTCTCGGATTGGAAGTGATCGCCGAAGGCGTCGAACGCGCTCAGCAGGCGGATTTCCTGCAAAGCCGCGGCTGTGAATTCGGTCAGGGATATTTGTTCAGCCAGGCCCTGGAGGCCGATGAGATCATTGGATTCGCCCGCCGGCACAGCGGCGGGTGAGAGATACCCTCAATTCTTAGAAGGCAAGCTACACTTAACATTTAGAGATAGGTTCAAAGAATCTATCTTGACATGGCTGAAAATTGGTCGGCCACGGCGCTTTGATTTTGCACAACACTCGATACTGTAGTGGTGCATCTACATTCACCTTTTCGACAGTAGCAACCAGCTTCTCCGCACCAACAGCTTGCATGAGTCTGCTAAATTCGCCAGAGAAATATCGCGGTGCATATCCAACTAGGGTAATCGGGTCACCTGTTCTCAGAAGAAGTGCCATATTGTCGAACTCATTTTGCAAATCGGGCATCACATATAGGCGCTCACCTGATTTGAGATCATTTGCTCGTCTTTGGTTTTCAGCGTGTAGGTGCCTCAAGCCTCTACTAAAAAAGAAGACTTCATACAGTCTGTTAGTCGTTGGGTGGGGGCAGGGAAAAAGCTCCAACGAATCTGTGGCACGCAGCCCACCAGTACGGGCCAATTCATCAAGTGCGTCATATTTGACACGGTCGAGCCCCAGCCACCCTAAATAGCGATCATACTCAGGCCTTGATTTAGCGAGAATGCGATTCGCAAACAGGGGAAAAAGCTCATCAGAGACATACTCAGCCTTAAGATTATTCATCCGACCAAAGGGGGTGAAATTTGGTAGTTCCTCAGCACCTTGAGTATAGACAAAGTGATACTGACCATCATCCCGGCTTAGGCGGCCTACTGGCGCCCACTGACGTGACTTCGGATCCTGCCATGCTACAAAAAGTGATTTCATATACCCTGCTCTACCAACTTAAGTAAGCGATTTCGGTTAACTTCCAACATTTTTAATGCAAACAACCGGGCAGTGGCAGTAATAACTCTATCCGGTACCTCTGCGAGAATCCTTTCAAAACTGGAAATTTCAACATTTTCCAGTCTTCCCAACCAATATCGGCTCGCTGGGGGACGTATTTTAGCGGCTTCTTGAAAGGCCGCAACAGTATCTAGAGGCGCTGAATCAAGCACTGTTTTATATAAACCGGATCTTGCCCTTCTGCAATAGTATTCGATACCTCGTCCTCGATCTTTCGACGTCAACCGCTCTTTTCGAGCTTCATCACTTTCGTTTCTTCCGAGGCTGGATGCATGATCAAAAGTTGGGGCAAGCCGAACTCCGTACTCTAATGAATTGATGAGGCCCCAGTTTTCATGATGTCTATCCTGATTGCCCACCAAGGCATCAAGCATTAAATAGCCGAGAAAAACACCTGCAGCATCATCTATTTGAGGTGGAATCTGCCACCCTATAGGCGGCAGCGGAGCAAATAGGCTGAGCGCTGCAAGCACTCGCCTCACTGTATGTTGGCTAGATCGATAGGTGCGAGTTTCATCATAGTCTTCATGAATTTTAGCCAACAATTCGTTTCCATGAATAAGACGACCATCTGCTGGAACAAATATGGGGGAAATGACACCCTCCCGCTTTCCCCAAGTGGCCAATTCATATTCAGCATGGGGAATGTCTATGGCGCGACAGATCTCGCAACATACCTTCTCTGCCCAGTTTTCCCCTGTTCCTGGCCTCCCCTCCTTGAAAAGCACCTTTTGATTATGTTCATCCCAATACCACTCCTTTGCTTTGGTACCCAATTGTTCAAGCTGAGAGGAGGCGTTTGCGGGTATTTGGATAATTGGATACATGGCTTATTCCTGAAACAATATAATAATTCCGGACACCGCTGCACCACTCTGTTCAGAGCGATGGAAAGCCTAGAGGTCACGCCACTGCGCTGTAGGCTGTAGGCTGTAGGCTGCATAAAAATATAGAGACCGAAGATGCTGCTTATCTATTTTTTCCAGCTTAACTTGCAACTCAGAATAACAGCGTTACGAGCAGGGCGGTGGCCGCCACACCGATAGCGATCCAGACATGCTGGCGCTGCCGCGCCAACTCCCGCTCCAGGGCGCGCTTTTCCTCGGCGAATTCCTCCAGCGCACCCTGGTAGAGCTCGTGCGAGGCCGAGTGCAGCAGAAAGTCCTTATCCAGATCCTCGTCCGGCGCGGCCGAGAGCACCTTGTCGATGACGCTCGATTCAACATTGGCCTTGAGTTCATGCCGGAGCCGTTTGAAGCGTTCATTGTTCTGCGCCTCGTAGGACTTCCACTGCTGTTGCATGTGCGCTTCGAGCTTCTGGAGCGACTCCTTGGCAAGCCCATCGAGCCGCTCATCGATCAGGCCCGCCAGCTCCTCGCGCTGATGGCGCAGCTTGCTGGCCAGATGCAGCTCCACCTGCTCCAGCACCTCGTTGCGCGCCGCCTTCATGCTTTCCGCGACATGCGCCTCCCACGCCTGACGTTGCGCCGCGGCGCCTTCATCGAGCCGGGCATGCAGCTTGCCCGTGTGCTCGGCGAGCTTGTTGTCGATCACATCGCGCAGCCGCTCGCTTTGCTCGCCGATGCTGCTCACCCGGCCGCCGAACTGCATGAGCAGCTCGCGCAGCTGTCCCAGGTCTTGGGTGTTGGCATGGGTCTTCATCCGCGAATTCAAACCCGCCTCGCAGGCCGCCACGGCGGTGCGCATCTTCGACTCCAGCCGCGCCTCGCTTACCGACACCGCCGCCTCCACCAGCGCGGAAATGGCGCCGGCATCGAGTGATGGCTTTGGTTCGGGCACCGGGCGCGCCTCCAGGGCCTTGAGACGCGCCAGCAACTCCGCCGCCTGCGCCTCGAGTTCCTTCACGCGCGGGCTCTCCAGCGCCGGCGCACTGGGCGGCTGCGGCGACGGCGTGGATACAGCGGGGGGCGCGACCAGGGTCGTGCCGGAGAGAATGACATCGAGCTGCTCCGGCTCGGGCGGTTTGGACAGGATCTGCGAGGCGCCGACCGCCTGCGCCTCGGCGAAATAACCCTCGTGAGTGTTGCCGGTGCACATGACCACCGGCACGGCGCAGGTGCGCGGATGGGCGCGGATCTTTTTCGTGGCCTCGAACCCGTCCAGCTCGGGCATCATGTGGTCCATGAAAATGATGTCCGGCAACCCGCCTGACTCCAGCCGCGCCAAGGCCTCCTGCGCCGAACCGAACGCCTCGACGCTGATGCCGCGCTGGCTGAGCAGTTTGGTCAGTTGAAACCGCGCGGTTTTTGAATCGTCGACAACGAGTGCGTTTTTGAACATTGTCATTCCTGGCGATGAAAACAAGCGATTCCTGGCGGTGCCCGCACCCCAGTTCCTGTGGTCAGTGTATTAGTTAATGGATATCGTTAAAAGCGAAAACACCTTTAGTTTCCGCGCGTTCCCGCGACGCACTTCCAGACATGCGGGCGCACCGGCCTTCAGTGTGTTTTTCAGTTTGATTTCAGCTTGCCGGTGCACACTGATCATCGTAACAGGACGAAACGTCCAACACTCAACCCACGATCTTAAGGAGATCCGTCATGAAAACCACAGCCATCATCGCCACCGCCATCCTGTTCGGCCTGACCTCCGTCGCCGTAATCGCCAGCCCGAACGAGCGTAACGAGAGCGGCGAATATTCTTCCGAGCATCACGGCAAGAAGAAGACCGAGGAAAGCGGCGAATACAAGAAAGGCCATGAAGCCAAGGAAGGAAGCGAATACCGCAGCGAGGAATACCGCGAAGGCTCCGATTCCGATTCCGAGGAATATTCCGAGGGCGGAGAATATCGCGAAGGACGCAGCGACGGCGACCGCCGCTGATCCCAGCCGACACCCTGCGGGACCGGCACCCCCAGCCTGTCCCGCGGTGTCCCGAATGCGGTCTTATTCACAATCTCCCCGCCCCAGAAACCCCGCACCTGTGTTAGCATATCGGGCATGACTCGTCAGCTTCCCGCATGCGCATCCCAGGCGCTCGCACAGCGTGCTTCCGTATGCCCCCCTGCTTGGCGACCATTAAGCCACCCACTAGGAGTCACATGATGCAAATCGACAATCTGAAGGTCGTCACCCTCGACTACACCCTCAAAGACGACGCCGGCACCGTGCTGGACAGCACCGAAGGCCGAGGCGACTTCGCCTATCTGCACGGCGCGCGCAACATTATCCCCGGCTTGGAAAACGCCTTGAACGGCAAGTCCGTCGGCGACAGCCTGCAAGTGCACATCACCCCGGCCGATGCCTACGGCGAGAAGAATGAAGAGCTGGTGCACACCGTGCCGCGCGACATGTTCGAGACCGATACGGAGATTCAGGTCGGCATGCAGTTCCATGCCCAATCGACCAGCGGTCAGATGATGGTGGTGACGGTCGTTGAAGTGAGCGCGGATGAGATCACCGTCGACGGCAACCATCCGCTGGCCGGCGTGCCGCTGAACTTCGATGTGAAGGTCGTGGACGTGCGCGATGCCACCGCCGAAGAGATCGCCCACGGCCATGTGCACGCGGGCGGCTGCGGACATCAGCACTAAGGTCTTTCAGCGCGGGGGCGTTTCGCCCCGCGCCTCACTCCCCGATGATCTGCACACTCACGGTCCGCCGGCGCGGACCGTCGAGTTCCACCAGCAATACCGATTGCCACTGCCCCAGCGCGAGCCGCCCATCGGCCAGCGCGATCACCTCGCTCGCCCCGAGCAGCAGCGCGATGATATGCGAGTGGGCGTTTTCCGGCTCATCCGGCGGGCAATCGCGCAGGGCGATGTCGTTATGCAGATAACGGTCCCCCGGCGGCACCAGGCGCGTGAAGAAGGTCTTGATGTCCTCGAGCAGCCGCTTCTCGTCCTCGTTGATGGTCAGCGCCGTGGTGGTGTGCCGGGAGGTGATCGCCACCAGCCCGTGGCGAATGCCGCTGTCGGCCACCGCCTCGCGCAACTGCGGCATGAGGTTTACCAGCGCGATCCCCGGCCCCGTCTCCAGTTCAATGATCTGATGTTTGATTTTCATGATTTGTCTCGAGGCGATTACTTCTCACCCACCCAGCCGATCTCCTGCGCCGTGAGCGGGCCGATGGCAACCTCCTCCAGCCGCCGCGGCTCGCGTAATTGGTCCGGGGCCACGGGAATCCTGCCCGCCATGATCTCGGCTTGCGGCTGCGGGTACAGCGGCTGCTGTTCGGGCGCGATGAACCCCGCCGGATAGACGGGGGCGTTCGTCGCCGGATCGTATTTATCGGTGGCGCCGAAGATGTGCAGCAGCTCATGGACGATGACGACGTTGTTGGCTCCGGTCATCTTCGGCTCGGCGAAGGCCTTGACCACCCCCACCGCCAGCTGGGATAGGCCGACGGAATGATCGAGCACGCGCTGGAGATGACCGTCATAGTATTGCACATAGATGCGGATGTCCGCGGGCGGCTGTTGGTGTTGGCGGCTCATGCGCCAGTTCCAGTACCGCAGCTTCAGGCTCCAGAGCATCACCTCCAGCGTCGGCGCGCCTTTTTCGATCTGCGGCGGCAATTCATCGAGCTGCGGCCCGCGCCGCACCTGCACCGGGGTGTCTTGCGCAAGGGCGTAACGTTGCGCCTCCTGCTGCATATATTCCTCGATCGTGGCGAAGTCGGCATCGCTCAGTTGGGCGATGTAATCGCGGGTCCTGGGGCTGTCATCGGCCGCGATCGGGTAGACCACCACCCATTTGGTCTGCCCCCAATCGGCCAGACGCTCTTGCCTCTGAAAAGCGGCCCAGGCCACCGCCAGGAGCACCACCAACAAAAACAGGATGCGCAGTTTTTTCAGCATAGGGCAGGTCGGCCTCAGGCAAGCAGCTTGCTCACCTCGGCTTGGATTCTTTCCGCCAAGTCGCGCCCCTTCTTCACCACCAGCGTGGGATCGCTTCTGCGCTTTGGGTCTTGCGCCCCGGCGCCGGAGGAGGTGATGACGATGGCGGGAATGTCGCGATTGACGCCGCCGGACATCTTGACCGCCGCAATCATCGCCGGCCCGCTGAGCACCCCAACCTCGACGCCGGTGATCAGCACATCAAATTTTTCCGTCAGCAGGCGCTCCAGGGCCTGATAGCCATCGTGCATCACCACACTCTCTGCGTTGACCTGCACGACCGCCTGCGCGCACATCTCCTGCGTCAGCTTGGAGGCATCTACAATCAGCACGCGTCCGCGATGGGCGGAGTAGCTATTCAGGAGTTGTTGTAACCGATCGGTAATCGCGGCAAAGTCGGTCTTGCCCTGGGCAATCAGGGCGTGCGATTGCCGCAGCAGATCCACATAGGCCAGCAGCCGGTTCTGTAACTCGGGGGTAAATTTGTTCTGCTCACCTTCCGCCAGGCCAATCACATCCTCCAATTGATGACAGACCGTGGTGAGTATCGCCAACCCGTGGGTACCGCCGGCCCCCTTGAGCGAATGAATCTTGCGGTAAGCCTCGTGGAAATCATTGGAAAAATCCCGGCTCTGGGCAAGACCGAGGATGTCGGTTTCTATAGCATTGATGCGGTCGGGCAGATCGGCGAGGAATCCCTGCTTTAGTTTTTCGAGCAATTCTGACGCGTTTCTCATGTTTTCTCTCCGAATCTATTGTTCTTATCGTCCGATTCAGGATATTTTTCAGGCGTGCGTCCAATCACACTATTATGCGCGTCAAGAACCGACCAGCACTGCCATCCCCATGAGCCGATACCGACCACCGCAACCCAAGAGTTCACCCTATATCACCGCCGCCGGCTTCAAGGCCCTGCAAGACGAATCCAAGGCGCTTTGGGAGCGGCGCGCCCTGGTCACGCAGGCCCTGGCGGCTGCGGCCGCCGAGGGCGACCGCTCGGAAAACGCCGAATACATCTATCGCAAAAAGGAGCTGCGCGAACTCGACCGGCGCATCCGCTACCTGCAAAAGCGCCTGCCGGAGCTCACGGTGGTCCGGCAGGCCCCCGCGGATCAGCAGCGGGTCTTCTTCGGCGCCTGGGTCGAGCTGGAAGACGAGGCGGGCGCCTCCCACACCTACCGCATCGTCGGACCGGATGAAACCGATGCCGAGCGCGGCTACATCAGCATGGATGCGCCGCTAGCGCGCGCCTTGATGAAAAAGGGCCTCAATGACGAAGTCACCGTCATCACCCCGAGCGAGCGCAAGCGCTACTACATCACTGACGTGCGCTATGAGCCCGCCGCATCATGACTTCATCAGCTTACGGATGCGCTGATACCCCTTGGCGATCTCCTCCCCGGCCAGCTTGGCCGCCGCGGCGACATTGTCGGCGGTCTTGCCCGCCTCGCGGTTGGCCTGCGCGACCTTTTGCTCCAAGGTGCCAAACTGCGCCTCGAGTTTTTCCCACTCCTTTTTCAGCTCCGCGCTGGCCAGATGCGCCTGCAATTTGAGTTCATCACGCTGTTGTTTAAGACCATCCAGAAAGGTATTCAACTCATCGCGCATAGTCATATCGCCTCCTCTTCGCGCTCACAGTTTCGCGATCTTCTGTTGTCGGCTTGCCTCGTAACGACGTTGACATTCCAGGCAGCGCTTGGCCGTGGGGAAGGCCAGCAACCGCTGTGATTCGATAGCATCGCCGCACGCGACGCAGGTACCGAATTCGCGCCTCTCGATCCGATCGATGGTCGCTTCGATCTCGATGATCTCGTTGATGTGCAGGTCCTTGACGCCGAGATTGATCTCGCTCAGCACATCCGCCACCGCCTCGTCGCCGCGATCGTGCACCTCCTGGGCCACATCGGCGTAGCGCGGATGATCGAGGCTGGCCAACTCTTCGGTCACTTCATCGAGCAACGCCTTGCGCCGCGCCAGCAGCGCGAGACGTATGTGATGGATCTGCTCCGGAGTCAGGCTCGTGTTCATGAACTTACCTCTTGTTGGTGATCTTCCAGTCAATATACGCCCTTCTCCTCAGTATAGAAAAGCCGAAAAATAGTGCCCGCATCCCTCTCGCCCATACCGGGAATTTGATACTATAAACGCAGAATAACCCACACCCTCGAGGTCACCATGTCTACCACGCATCACATCGATTTGAACAAGGAATTTCCAGAATTCAAGGACAAGATCCACCAGCTCAAGGTGTCCAATACGCACTTCGGCAAGCTCTACCAGAAATATCAGGATCTCGACAACGAGATCTACCGCATCGAGCAGGAGATCGAAACCCCCTCCGACTCCTACACGGAAAATCTCAAGAAGCAGCGCCTCAAACTCAAGGACGAGATGTACGCGATATTGAAGGCTTCCTGATCAGGGGCCGGCGGCGCCTGTTGGTTCGGGCGCCGCCACCCCCTATATTGATCCCTTCTCCCAAACACTTCGAGCCGAGCACGCCGACATGAGCACCTTGCGCAGCATCTTTTTGAAAGGGCTTGCCGCGATCATCCCGCTGGGACTGACGCTGTACATCATCTTCTGGATGGGCTCGGGCGCCGAATCAATCCTCGGCGGCGTCCTGCAGAAATTTCTCCCCGAAGGCTATTACTGGCCGGGCATGGGCCTGATCACGGGACTGCTGCTCATCTTCATCACCGGCATCCTGATCAACGCCTGGGTGGTGCGCCGCTTCTTCAAAATCAGCGAAACCCTGCTGGAGAAACTCCCGCTGGTCAAGACCATCCTCAACGCCTTGCGCGATCTCACGGCGTTTCTCTCGCGTTCCAAGGCCGAGGGCGAGCTCAAGCAAGTGGTGATGGTGCAGTATCTCGACATCAAAATGATCGGGTTTCTCACCCATAACAATCCGGCAACCTTGCTGCGCCGAGGAGGCGATGAGGATCTGATCGCGGTCTACCTTCCGATGAGTTATCAGATCGGCGGCTACACCGTCTTCATCCCGCGCTCGCGCGTGACACCGCTCGATTTGTCGGTGGAGGACGCCATGCGCATCGTGCTGACCGCCGGCCTGTCCGCGCGGCAGCGTGGGGACGAAGAGGCGGAGATCACCCCGCAGGCGGGACCGCGTTAGTCGCACGCGGGTTCTTGCCGCATCCGGCCCTGCGGGCACCTTGCGGTGTCCATGTAAGAGGTTCCCTAGGCAAGCTGATCGGGCGGGGGATTGGGCGTCTCAGGACAGCACCGGCCCAAGCTGGAAATCGACCGTCGCAAAGCCGTGCGACTCCAGCGCGGCCTCCAGGTCGCTCCACTCGTATTCCGGGTTGTCCTCTTCGACCTGGGCGATGATGCTGGTGACGCTGCGGTAGGCCGCCTGGCCTTGCAAATCGCTGGGGATCTGGATCAGGCGGATGGCGTGGAAATCATCCGATGGCAGGATCATGTAGCGCGGTTTCATGTGGCTGGCGCCGGTCATGGATTGTCGGGATCGCAGGTTCCGCACCGCAGCCAGACGCCGTAATTGCAGTGCAGCAAGGTGGTGCCGCTGCAAACGTATTTGTCATGCGAGTAGGCGACACCGTTGAAATAACACACCGGCTCGCCGGGCACCTCTTGCTTGATCACCTCATATTCCTCATCCATCTCATCGGCGATCGGCGAATTCTGCAACTCGGGATCGGCCGCGCCGACATGAGGCACGTTCTTGGTGGATCTCATCAATCAACCCTCTGCTTTGTGTATGCGATGTACGGTCAATCATAACAGCCAAAGGGAATAATTCCATCGCTGCGGGCTAAAAGTTTGCGCGGCTCACCGCGCGGTGGCATCACCCGGACCCGATCGCTGGGCCGATGCGCTCGGCGCGTCGGCGACGACCACGGCGTTGCGCCCGCCGTGCTTGGCGCGGTACATCGCCTCGTCGACGCGCCGCATCAGCCCGTTGATCGTCTCCCCGGCGACATACTGGGCAACGCCGGCGGAGAAGGTCGGCAGCTTGAACCTGGCCTCCTGGTAGCGGCAGGTGATCTTGCTCACCCGCCGCTGTACCTTGGCGAGGGCGCACAACCCGCCCTCGAGCGTGGTGTTGGGCAGGATGACAACGAACTCCTCGCCGCCGTAGCGCGCCACCATATCGTGCTGGCGGAAGATGGCGAAGACATCCTTGGCGTAGAGCTTCAAGACCATGTCGCCGACGAAATGGCCATACTGGTCGTTGACCGCCTTGAAGTGGTCGAGATCCATGATCATGACGGTCACGGGCGGGCCGTAGCGCTCGGCACGCGCGATTTCCTCCTCCAGCCGGCGGGTGAAGGCGCGGCGGTTGTGCAGCCCGGTCAGCTCGTCGGTCATGCTCAGCATGCGCACGCGGTTCAATTCCTCCGTGAGCTTGCGATTGTCGGTGTCGAGCTCGCTGATGATGGCGTTCATCTGCTGGAAGCTCTCGGCATGCCGTTCGTGGGACTGGCGCAGGGTCTGAATCTCGTCGATGATCTTGCGCCGGCGGACCTCCAGGGCGTCGATCGATTGCGCATCGGCGATGGCGGCCAGCTCCTCATCGAGCACGCGGGAGAAGGCGTTGCTTTTGTCGATCGCCTCGCGCAGGGTCTGCGCGAACTCCCGTTCGATGCGATTGAATTCATCATGTTGCTGCTCCAGATGATGACGGTAGGCCGCGTCGACCTGCCCCTCCGGCGGCTGCGTCCGGTCCCGCGAGGGCTCGGGTCGCGCGATGCGAGAGTCGCGCTCCAAGCCGACCTCGCTCGGGGGTTCGTGTCGGGCCTTGCGCTTGCGATCCACCGCGCCCCGCCCCTCGAAGGCGCGCAGCAAGGCCGCTATGGATTCGGTGTATTCCTTGCTTTGCTTGAGATCGATCGGCCGGATGGCGCCGAACAGTCCGGCGAGCTGACGCTGGGCGGCGGTCAGCTCTTCGCGGCTGAGCGGCGGGCTGAGCCGCAGGGCCAGGACCTTGAGCTGGGTCTGCAATTCGGGATTGTCGGGATGATTGGCGGCGATCACCGACAGCAGCGCATGGAGCAGCCGCCCGTAGGAGGATTCGAGCGCATGGCGCTCGGCCTGCTGAGTGACCAGCATATCCTTGATATTGGCATACAGGACACTGCCGGCCTCGGTGAGATTGAGGTCGTCGAGCAGGCGCAGGACATTGACAAACCGTGAACCGCCTTCGATCACCTCAGCCATACATCCGCCCTTGCCGAGGCGCCAAGCGAGCGCGCTCTTTGATTATCGCCATGAACCATCCATAAATTGGTGTTTTAGAGCTATAACGTCAATAATCGCATTGAAAAGCCGTTTAAGCCAGCGCTAAGAAAGCGAGCGCGGCCCAAGCTAAGGGCCTGCCGAACACCTTCTCAGCATTAGAAAAATCTGTTTTGTCGGCGAGTGGATACAAATTCCATTGCAGTTCAGTCCATTATTTCCGGCAGCCCCCGCCGACCGCTGGCCGGGACAGGTAAAATGCCAGAAAAATTTCAGCGATACCGGAGCAGGGCCTGCGGCATATTTTGCGCTAAACTGTCACCCTGACGATTGCAAACGACATCCATGCCCTCCATTATCCTGGCCACCCTGAACGCCCGCTACGCCCACAGCAGCCTGGGCCTGCGTTACCTCTACGCCAATCTGAACGATGGCCTGCGCGCGCAAGCGGTGATCCGGGAGTTCATCATCACCAGCCGCCCCAGCGACATCGCCGAACAGCTGCTGCGCGAGAACCCGCGCATCATCGGCCTCGGGGTCTACATCTGGAACGTGGCGCAGACCACCCAGCTGGTCGCCTTACTCAAGCGCATCGCGCCGGAGGTGGTCATCGTGCTGGGCGGCCCGGAGGTGAGCCATGAGATCGAGGAGCAGCCGATTGCGCAGCTGGCCGATTTCGTGCTGCCGGGACAGGCGGACCTGAGCTTCAACCAGTTGTGCGAGCGGATAACGCGCCATGATCCGCCCCGTGACAAGATCCTGGCCTCGCCGCCGCCCCGGCTCGCGGACCTCCGCCTGCCGTACCGTTATTACAGCGATCAGGACATCGCCCACCGCGTGCTGTACGTCGAGGCCTCGCGCGGATGCCCGTTCAAGTGTGAATTCTGCCTCTCGGCGCTGGACAAGACCGCCGTGCCGTTTGACCTCGAGGCCTTTCTCGCCGAGATGGACGCGCTTTACCGGCGCGGGGCGCGGCAATTCAAATTCGTCGACCGCACCTTCAACCTCAAGATCGAGGCGAGCGTGCGCATCATGGAGTTTTTCCTGGCGCGCCTGGACGAAACGCTCTTCCTGCACTTCGAGGTCATCCCCGACCACCTGCCCGAGCGGCTCAAGGAGGTCATTAAGCGCTTCCCGGAAGGCAGCCTGCAATTTGAGATCGGCGTGCAGAGTTTCACCCCCGAGGTGCAGGCGCTGATCAGCCGCAAGCAGGACAACGCCAAGACCGAGGCGAACCTGCGCTGGCTGCGCCAGGAAAGCCATGCGCACCTGCACACGGATTTGATCCTCGGCCTGCCGGGCGAGAGCCTGGAACAGATCGCCGCCGGTTTCGACCGGCTGGTCGCCCTCGATCCGCATGAGATCCAGGTCGGCATCCTCAAGCGGCTGCGCGGGGCGCCGATCGCCCGGCACACCCAGGCCTTCGGCATCCGCTACAACCCGCATCCGCCCTACGACATCCTCTGCTCCGACCTGCTGGACTTCCCCACCCTGCAGCGCCTGAACCGCTTCGCGCGCTACTGGGATATGATCGGCAACTCCGGGCGCTTCCGCGCCGCACTGCCGCTGATCCTGGGCACGCGCCCGTTTGCGAACTTTCTACGATTGAGCGACCGGCTCCATGAAGCCTGCGGCCAAACCCACAAGATCGCCCTCGACCGCCTGTTCCAGATGCTGCACGCCGCGTTGCCGCCGCTGTTTGATATCGACCCCGCGCAGGTCGAAGCGGCCTTGCTGGAAGACCATGGCCGGTCCGGACTAAAAGGCCCGCCCGGCTTTTTCAGGGCCGGCCCTGAAGCCTCCCCGGCCCCGCCCGCCAAGACACGCACCCCGGCGCGGCAGGCGCGGCATCGCGCCTGAGGGCCCCGGCGTCAGCGCACGATATTATTGGCGCCGAAATCGGCCACATCCCCTTGCACGTTTGATTCGAAGTGATTTCCCTTGACGATGGTGTCCTTGGCGATCGCCGTTTCCCCTGGCGCCACGCACGCCGGGGAGGACCCGTAGCCGCACAGGTGTATCCCATAGCCGCGATTTCTCACCAGCCGGTTGTCCTGCACCACGGTATTGTCGCCCTGGATCTGAATGCCGTCTCCGCCACTATTGCTAACGGCATTGGCCTTGATCAGGTTTTCCTCCGCGGCGAGCGGCTCGGCCGTCTCGGCCACAACGATGCCAACACGCGTGGCGCCGTCCACCACATTGTTTATCAGCAGGCCGCCGGTCGGCACCTGGATGTGGTCTTGATAATTGCCGATCAGGTCGTTGTTCTTGATCGTCACCCCGGCGGCGCCCTCCACCAGGATGCCGCGCGAACCGGGCCGGGTCGGCTCCAGATCCGCGCCCCGGCGCCGGCGCTCGATGCGGAGATTGCGCAAGGTCACGTTGTTGGCCCCGGGACGCACATACACGCCGATATCGCGTTTGACCGCCATCCCGCCGGGATGACGCAATCCCAGTCCCAAAATCCGGACTTCAGCGGCGCGGATATCCAGAATGATGTCGGCAGCGGCCTCAGGCTCCCTCGCACCGCCGGCGGACTCTATGATGGCCTCGCCCATGCCGTAATTTTGCAGCACCAGGCCGGTTTTATCGGTGCCGATGATCAGGTTCTCCCGGTAGAGGCCGGCGCCGATGTGCACCGTGTCGCGGCTGCCGGCCAGGGAAATCGCCGTCTGGATACGGGCGCACGGCCGCTCGGCCGAGCACAAATTGCCCGCGCCGGCACGGTCGACATAAAAATTCGCCGCCCCGGCCTGGCCCGCGAGCAGCAGCGCGCCCGCCAGCAATGTCAGTCTGTTCATCTCTTCCCCCATAGCAATCGCGGAGGTGGCTCGATCGCCGCGCGCGCGGCACCTCATGCCAATATTAGAACACCGACGCTGTACAAAAATAAACCGATGCCGACGCTCAGCCGTACGTCGCGGTATTGATATGGCCGTTGCAGGTCATCAGCAGCTCGGCCAGTTTGTCGGCCGGCAGCGGCGGACTGAAATAATATCCTTGGATGTACTGGCAGCCGCGCTGGCGCAGAAACTCCAGTTGCCGCTCATCCTCCACGCCCTCGGCGACCACCGACAGGTTGAGGTTTTGCGCCATGGCGATGATGGTCGAACAGATCGCCGCATCGTCGTTGTCGGTGGTGATGTCGCGCACGAAGGCGCGGTCGACCTTCAAGGTGTGCAACGGGAAGCGCTTGAGATAGCTCAGCGATGAGTAGCCGGTGCCGAAGTCGTCGATCGACAGGCTCACGCCCATGGCGCGCAGCTCCTTGAGGGTTGCGATCGAGGCCTCGGCATTGTGGCCCAACACCCCTTCGGTGAGTTCGAGTTCGAGATACCGCGGCGCCAGACCGGTGGCCGCCAGCACCTTTTGCACATCCTGCACCAGATCCGGTTTCTGGAACTGGGCGTTGGCGATGTTCACGGCCATTTGAACGGGCGGGTAGCCCGCATCCTGCCACGCCTTGTTCTGGCGACAGGCCTCTTCCAGCACCCACTGCCCGATCGGCAGGATCAAGCCGGTCTCCTCCGCCAGCGGCACGAAATGCGCCGGCGAGACCATGCCGCGCGCCGGATGTTGCCAGCGCACCAGGGCCTCGACGCCGATGATGCGCCCGGTGGCGGCCTCCACCTGCGGCTGATAGTGCAGGCACAACTCGCGCCGCTCGATGGCCTTGCGCAGATCCGCCTCCAGGCTGAGCTTGATCTTGCTGAGCTCGTTCATCTCGGCGCTGTAGAACTGGAAGTTGTTTTTTCCCGCCGCCTTGGCCTGGTACATCGCGGCATCGGCGTTTTTCAGCAGCGTAAACTCATCCTGTCCATTGTCGGGATAGATGACGATGCCGATGCTGAAGGTACAGTAAAACTCGACGTTATTGATCAAGAACGGCTCTTTGAATTGGGTACCGATGCGCTGCGCGATCTTGGCCACATGCTCCTTGGCCTTGATATCGTGCACCACGATGACAAACTCATCCCCGCCGAGGCGGCTGACGGTGTCATCCGCGTGCAGGCACCGACTCAAGCGCTGCGCCACCTGAACCAACAGAATATCGCCGACATTATGCCCGAGCGTATCGTTGACGATCTTGAAGCGGTCCAGATCGAGAAACAAAATGGCGGTCATGGTTTGGCTGTGTTGCGCATGCGCCAGGGCCTGCTTGATCCGGTCGAGCAGCAGCGTGCGATTGGGCAATCCAGTGAGCGCATCGTGCGTGGCCTGATACATCATGTGCTGCGCCAGCTCGCGCTCTTTGCCGACATCGCGGAACACCAGCACCGCGCCGCTCAACGCACCGGTCTCACCAAAGATCGGCGCCGAAGTCTCATCGACCGCGACGAGCTTGCCATTGCGGCTTACCAGCAGCGCATGCTGCCAGAGCTTGATCTTCACCCCTTCGGCGAGGCAGCGCAGCACGGGGTTTTTCATCGGCGCAGAGGTGCGTTCATCCAATAGATTAAAAACGATGCCGATCGATTTTCCCACGCCATCGCGCACATTCCATCCGGTCAGCTGCTCGGCCACCAGATTCATCGATTCAACCACGCCATCCGCGTCGGTGGTGATCACACCGTCGCCGATCGACTGCACCGTGGTCTTGGCGCGATCACGCTCGAAGGCCAGTTCCCGGGTACGCAACTGGACCAGCTCATTGATCTCGCTGTTGCGCCGCTGCAGGATCTCCTGCTGTTCACGCACCAGACGGGACAACAACACCAACACAGAGGTAATCAACAGCCCAAACAGCGCGGCGTGTATGAACGGCCGCTTATTGATGGCATCGCCGGATAGGAATTTTTCGGCGACATACTCATACGATTTATTGCCAATATTCACCGGCTCGCGCATCTCGAACCGATCGATCGCATCGCTGGCGCGCCGCGGCGCAACCGGCCGGTAATATACCGTCTCATCGTTGCTCTGCGCTTCCATGCTCAAGAGCGCGACGCTCATATTCGTGTCGGTGGTGACACCCTCGAACAGCCCGCTCATGCTGATACGCAGCATCAACACGCCATTGACCATCGCCTCCCGGCGCTCTCCCCTATCCGGCGCCGATTTTCCGTCATAAACCGCCTTGAAATACGAAAAGCCATACGGATGAATGCCAAAGACATCCGGATCAACGACAACGTTGCCGCCGCTCCGTATCGCCGCGGCGATATCCTTCCGATAACGGCTCACGGACAGCAGATCCATCCCCAGCAGGCTGGCCGTATCAGGCTGAAACGGCTCGAGGTACGCCAAGGGAAGGCTGTCCCGCTGCGCTGCAACCGCCGGCTCGCCCGCAAACGGGCGGATATCGAAATCCACATAGCCGAGGTCGCGTTGATCGGAAATGAAGCGCGCGCGCTGCGACTCGGGCACGTGCGGCGCGTACATCACCGCGGTGATGTAGGGATTACGCTTGTGTATACCCTCGGCAACGATTCTGAATTCATCCGGTTCGATTTCTGTGGAGGCATCGAACACCGCCTGCAAGGCATAGGCGGTTTCATCGATGGCCTTGAGCCGATCCTCGAGCGCATCGACCATCAAGTTATACTCGCCGGCAAAGATCTCGAGCTGATCGCCGATCGCTTCGTCCCACACCACCTTAAGCATCAGAGCCGTGATCACCGCCCCGACCACGAGCGACACGCCATAGAGTGATTTGCCCTGGACCAGCCATCTCATCGATCGGACTCTCCGATCTTGACGGCCTTGTGGATGATGCGCGGCGAGAGTTCGACGTCGGTCCTGCCAAGCAGCGTGAGATTGACGTAGATATTCCATTTGCGGTTGGTCACGATCGGCAGCTGTGCGGGCTTGCTGCCGTTGAGGATGCTCAGGGCGCTCAAGGCGGCCCACTCGCCTTGCTCTTCGGCGAGCTTGGTCATGGCCAGGATGGCGTAATCGACCATCCAGTCGTAATTGGTCACCGACAGCTTGCGGGTGTGCTTGGCCGCGATCGCGGCGGCGCGCGCATTGTCCCAATCCTCGATCCCGCCGTTGTTGCCGATGATCAGAAAATCGGCTGCCTGCGCCTTCTCGTAACCGGCCTCCCACTGAATCATGTTCTTGACAAAGATCGGCGTGATCTCGATGCCCTCCTGCGCGTAGGTTTCGCGATTGAGCTCGAATTCACGGTGCTGCGACATCGAATCCGGCGCCAAGTACACGCCGCGTTTCACACGCTTGAGCGTGCTCTTGATCTCCTTGAGCAGGGGCTTGATCGGCGAGATCTCGATCATCCCGGTGACGTTGCGGTAGGGGTAGCCGTACGGGGTGACCGATTGATTGATGCCGCAGAACACGATCGGCAGTTCGGCATCCTTGTAGTAGGGGCGCACCAGGTAGGCCGAGGCGGGATCATCGCAGGCGATCACCACATCGGGCTTGAGGGTCTCGATGTACTGCTTGGCTTTGAGCGCCATCTCCATGCCGAAAGACGGTTCATCATGGCGCTTGGTGTCCATGTAGAACTTCTTCAGCTCACATTTGCCCGCCAACGCGCGCTCGATGCCCCGTTCGATGCCGTCGTTCCATTCATAGCCCTGGTGATAGGAGGAGACATACAGACACGTCGCCGCCTGCGCCGCGGGCCACGGCACGCTCCAAAGCAACGCCACGCTGCAAAGGCCGGCAACCGCATCCAATGCGCACCGGCACAACATTGGCCCTCTCAAAGAAATAAAGCGCATCTCCGACCGTCTCCATCAGGAATCATGCATCCAACTCCTGATGTGGTCGGCAAAACCGTCGACTCCATTAGCAAGCGGTGATACACGACGCGGCAAGAAGTCCGGGCTTAAGGTTTTTTTATGCGTGCGGCGCCTGGCAGAAGCCGGGATCACCGCGCTGGGCGTCGGCACAGCAGTGCTGCTCGATCTGCACCGTTGAATGCGCGATGGCAAAGCGCGATGCCAGCATCATCTTGACATGGGCCAGGGCGGTATCGGTGTCGGTCCCCGCCGCCACCGTGACGTGCATAGTCAGGACCGGCTGCTCCGGCGTCAACGACCAAAGATGCACGTGATGCACATCGCACACCGCCGGGATGCCGTTGATCAATGTCGTGCGGATCACCTCCACATCGAGTTCATCCGGCGCGCCTTCCAACAGGATGTGGATCGATTGCCCGATCACCTTCCAGGCGCTGCGGAAGATGATCAGCGCGATGAAGCAGGAGAGCAGCGGATCGATCAGCGTCCAGCCCAGCGTCACGATGACGATGCCGGCGATGATCGCGGCCACCGAGCCGAGCATGTCGCCCAGCACATGGATCAGCGCGGCGCGGATGTTGAGGTTGCGTTCGCCGCCTTGATGCAGGATCTGGAAGACGATCGCATTGACCACCAACCCCAGCACAGCGATCACCAGCATGACATCGCCCATCACCTCCAGCGGATTGAACAGGCGGTGGATCGCCTCGTACAGAATCCAGAGCACCAAACCCACGGCCGCCAGGCCGTTGACCAGCGCCGAGATGATCTGCACCCGATGGTAGCCGTAGGAACGCAAGCGATCGGCCGGCCGCCGCGCGACTTTGGCCGCCACCCAGGCCAACCCAAGGGCCAGCATGTCGGTCAGCATGTGCGCGGCATCGGCCAGCAGCGCCAGCGAGCCGGAGACCAATCCCCCAGCAACCTCTGCGATCATGAAGCTGCCCGTCAGCAGCATGGCCCAGAACAAGCGTCTTTCATCGGTGATGTGATGATGTGCGGACATCGCGTGTCTCTACCTCTGTGAATAACAACCGGAATATGGCAGGGCCGGATCATACAACCAGATAGCCCCACCCTTTCTAAGGAGCAACACTCAAAATCTCCATGAGCAGCCGACACTAAACGCTGGCCGTGGCCTCTCAAGCGTATCTGCCAAATCTCTCAAAACCTTAATCAAAAAAAGCAAAAAACGCATCTTTCTGTTTTCCGTGCGCAGAGAATTCCTGGATGGCCTTACCCAAGGCTTCCATGAATATCTCGGCGAAACCTCATCCGGCGCTGTTTTGATACAGACGCAGCAACTCGGGCGGCGCGTGCGCCACAGCGAGGCGCCGCACGGCCGCGCGCAGCGCAGCGACGGCCTCGGCATGGCCGGAGAAGCCGCACCGCCGCGCGCACTCATGCCAATCGCGCTGCTGCACGATCTTGGCCACCAGCAAGCCGGCGTCTTGCTCGTCCAGCCGCGCGGCCGCGGCGGCATCGCTCACTGCCTGGAGCACCAGCGAAAGCAGCGCGTACTGACAGACCTCATAGCCGCGCTGGCCGCAGGCAAACGAAAGCGCGTCGCGCCAGGCCGAGGCATCGAGCGCCAGCGGCCGCCGCGGGGCGTCATCCGCCAACAGCATCAGCGCCAGAGGCGCCTCCAGCGTTCGCAAGGGACCGGACAACAGCCCCGGCAACTGGCGCTGGTATTGGCGGCGCGCCTCCGCCAGCACCGCGCCGCCCGGCGCGGTGAGCGCCTGGGCGACCAGCGCCGAGTGCGCGCCGCTGGAGTGCTCGCGGGTCAGTCCGACGCGCACGGGCGCAAAGCCGCAGGCGCGCCAGAAGGCCAGCACCTCGGGCACGGCGCCGAAACTCGCGCCGATGACGTCGACCGGCCGCGCGCGCAGCGCCCCCACGACCTGGCTCAGCAAGGCGCGGCCGATACCGTGGCGCTGCAGCGCCGGATGCACCGCGATGCGCATCACCCGGGCATAGCGCAGCGTGGGCGCCGTCTCGATCCCCAAGTGCACGGCCAGCGATTGGGCCAGCAGATGCCCGTGCACGCGGCGCCGGCCCAGATAGATCTCGCGCGCGAGCCCCGGTTCGATGCCGCCTTCGCGCACCACGAGCGCCGCCGCCACGACATGGCCGCGCGCACGCATCAGATAGATCTCCAGCGCCGGGGCATCGAGCAGTTCACGCAGGTCGTTCGGCGTGGTGCGGTAATGCGACAGCACCAGCAGGCCGAACAATTCACGCAGACTGGCCTCGTCGCGCCACAATGTCTCCCGCTCGCAGCGTTCAAAGACGCACTCGTCCGCGCGCACGCCCGCCAGCCGCGCCTCCTCCGCCGCCGCGGCATCGAGCAGCA
Organism: Pseudomonadota bacterium; assembly: GCA_040752855.1. GTDB lineage: Bacteria > Pseudomonadota > Gammaproteobacteria > RBG-16-57-12 > RBG-16-57-12 > JBFMHP01. The sequence continues at coordinate 40,822 of JBFMHP010000034.1, forward strand.
GGGCATCGAACACGAAGCGTTCGAGCGGATCGCCCGGCGCCCAGCGCACCGGGGTCTCCAGCCGCAACGACTTCCAGCCCGGCGCGAGGCGCGCCAGTGTCTGCATGAAGCGCACCGCGAATCCGCGCCCGGTGCCCTCGTAGCCGTGCACCGTGCTGGCGAACACCACGCGGGAATAATGCCGCAGCATGGCCTCCAGCATCGGCGCGGGGATCGCCGCCGCCTCGTCGATCAGCAGCAGATCCGCCGCCGGCAGCTGTTCGATCAGCGCATCCGGGGCGATGAACTCAAGCACCGCATCCGCCCGCTCGATCCGCCCGCGCGCACTCCGGGCGCCGCGCAGCTCGGCCGCCGCCCGCTCGAACAAGGCGCCGCAGGCATCGATGCGCGGGGCGGTGACCAGGATGCGCTTGAGACCTTGCTCGATCAGCTGCGCCGCGGCGATGCCCAGCGCGGCGGACTTGCCGCGCCCGCGGTCCGAGGTCAGCACCAAGGGGCGGCGGCGATGCCCGCGCACCACCTGGAGGATGGCGGCCACTGCCGCGCGTTGATCCTCGGTGCGATAAGGCGGTGCGACATCCGCGGTGACCGCGGCCGGGGTGGATGGGATGAATCCTGGCAGGACGGCATGTTCCTGCACGACCGTGGCATGGCGATCCGCTCCCAGCCGCGCGACGAAACGCGCGAGGAAAAACCGCGCGCCCGGCGTCTGCATCGGCCAGTCTTGCAGCGGCGGGGTGAGCAGTACGAACAGCCCGCCGCCGTGCAGCGAGCCGCTGATGAGGCCGAACGCATCGGGCTCGAATCCGGCATGGGCATCGAACACGATGCAGGGGTATTCCCGCCCGAGGTGCGCGCGGGCCGCCTTGGGCGTTTCGGCCTGTGGGCGCTGCGCGCAGGGCTCGCCCACCCACAGTGGATCGATCTTCAGCGCGGCGACCAGCTCGGCCGCGGTGGCGCGGCACCACGGCGCGGCGCCGGCGAGTACCAGCAAGCGCCGGTGCCGGGAGCGGCGCGCGGCCTCCAACAACTGCGCCGCCAGGGCTTGGACATCTGCCGGTGACGGCACAGTAGTGTGATCAACGGCACTCACGCGGGCTGCTCAAGGTCATGCCGCAATGGCGGTACAGACGGCAGCTGCGGGTCAAAACCGTCCCTCCAAACCCAAGCTGGTAACCGTCCGCTGATAGTCGCGCTGCGCGACATTGGAGGCATTGTCGATATAGCGCCACCACAGCACCACATCCAAGCCGCGATTTAGCATGTGGATGAAGCGCGCCGAGGTGCGCCAGCGATGGTCCTCACGCTGGCCGAGATCGGCGCCGCCCGCATCGCGGTCGGCATCGTTGTAGCGACTGAAGCGGTACTCGGCATCGAGCCGCGCCGCCCAGCGCGCTGCAAAATCAAATCTGACCCCGGCGGCCAGGTTGTGGCGCGTGGCCGAATAACTGGTAAAGGCCACGCCGTCCGTCAAATCGTTGCGGTCGTTGAGTTCCAGCGCGTAGCCGGCGCGCCAGGTGCGGTCCCCGCGCCTCCAGGCCGAATCGATCCGGAAGCGCTGGCTGGTGCCGGAAAGGTGGCGGTAATACGGCTCGAGATCGTCCAGGCGCGCGAAGTCATAGCCCAGGGTCAACCGGCGTTCGGCGGCAGCCTCGTGCTCCAGCCTGAGGCGCAACCCCGTCTTGCGCTGGTAATCATCGCTGCCGAACTGGCTCTGCTCCACCAGCGCCCCGGCCCGGCCGCTCCACATCCCCGCCTGGCGTCGGTAGAACAGGTTGGCGCCGAGCGCGCGGTAGTCTTCACTGTAGTCCTGATAATCGGTGAGTTCGGCCGTCATGCCGAGCGTCCAACCGTCGCGCCGGCCGCCGCGCAGCGTGTAGTCGGCCGCGCCGTACAGATCCAGATACCGGTCGCCTGTGCCGCTGGCAGCGGCCAAGTCTTCATTGATAAACAGAACGTTGGAATCATACCCCAAGGCCGCCGACCACTCGCCCGACCAGCGGCTGGCTGCGCGAACGCCGGCATCGCCGTTCTCCCCCAGCCCGCTCAGTTTGCGGCGCGCCACGGTGCGCAGGCTCTCATCATCCGTTTCGCGCAGAGCGCGCTCGAACCACTGGCGCGCGCGCACCGCATCCCCGCGGCGCTCGCTGATCAAGCCCAGATTGAAATAAGCCATGGGCGCCATCGGCGGATCCATCGCCACAGCCTCGAAGGCCAGCTCTGCCTCGTCGTAGCGCCCCAGCCGGTAGAGGGACACACCGCGGTTGTAATGCAGGCGGGTGTGGCGGACCCCGGCCTGCTGCGCCGCGTCCAAGTATTGGATCGCCTCCGCATAGTCCCCGGCGCGCATCGCGGCCAGCCCGCGGGCATAGGCGTTCTCACCGGAACCCGCCGCGTAGACCTGTCCCGCCAGCAAGCAGAGCACCAGCACACCGCCAACGAGATACGCGCAATTCTTCCAGGGCATCAAGGCTGTCGATTCATCAGAGATTTCAGAGTAATTTAGAATAGCTCAAAAATAATAGCTTAACCGGGATATTTCACCACGGATCGTAGCGAGGGCGCGTAAGGCATTGAAGATTCGTGGTGAAGTATCCGGGTTAAAACGCCGGCGTGCACACCTGGCACAGGTTTGCGGAATGTAGAGAGGGGAAAGATGCACCACGCAGATCGTGCACGGCGGAGGAGATGCCGGATACGCGAGCCGTCTTAGGAAGGGATTACCGGCGCTGAATATGCTGCAAGAAATTAATCGCTGTCGCGTCCGTCGGACTTGTCACGATCATCATTCCGATCATCGTCCCGATCCCGATCGTCATCGCGCTCGCTGGAATCGTCCCGATCACGATCCTCTCCCGCATCACGCTCGGAGGTATCCGCCCGCGAATCATGATCATCGCCGCTCTCACGGGCACCGTCGCTGTCGGCCTCGCGGCCCTCGTGGCGCGAGGCGTCCCGCTCGCGCGAAGCATGGCGATCTTCCCGCGCGAACGCCGGCAGCTCGATGATGCGGATGCGATCGTCGCCCTTTTCAGCGACGAAATCCTCGAGCACCCGCATGGTGACATCGTCCAGATCACGATCATCGCGCGCCTGCGCCGGGCTTACGGCCGCCAGCAGGCTCGCGGTGATAAATACAATCTTGGACATCCTCATTGCAGGGCACTCCCAACACAAAATCTTACAACTCAACTTGCCGCACCACACTCAGTCAGCGGTTCAAACCACCGGCCTCGGACCCGGCCCGATCCGTGACTGCTCGCCGCTCAATACCTGTACCTGGACCTCAAAGACCTTCTTCTGATTTCCGGACTCGATACTGGCCACGATATGGCCTGACGCATGTTTGATGGCCCGCAGCGGCAGCGGCACTACATTGGCGCCTTCCTGGAGCGTGACATCCCAGGCGATTTCCCGTTGTCCGGGCAGGCTCGGGATCTCCAGATTCTCCGGAAGGAGGATTGAAAGGCGGGCGTGCTCGAACTGTTTAGGCGCGAAAAAAGCTATGTTGACGGTACTCTCCTGGTCCAAGCGGAGTACAACCTTCGAGATGTCTCCGTCCCCGGCCGGTTTGGTGGCCGGCAGCAGCCCCCCCACCACCAGCCATATCGCCAGGCCGGCGGCAACAGCCGTGCCGAAACCCGCCGCGAATCCATATGACCGTCTGCGTCGCGCCGCCCCCAGAAGCGCTTGCGCAGCAAAGCCCGGACGCATCGCGGGAGCAGGCATCCCCCTTAAAGCCGCCAACAGCTCCCGGTGCGCGTTCAAGGCTTGGTTACAGTCATCACATCCCGCTGAATGGATCTCAACCGCCCGAGATTCCTCAGGAGGAAGGCTACCATCAACATAGTCGTCAAGCTGACCAATAAATTGCTTACAGTTCATTACCGAGCCCCTTGCATGATGAATAACGCTTGACCCTCATTGATGGTTCCCTTTTTGAGCAAATCTTTTAATCGGTTGCGGCCGCGGTGCAGGCGCGACTTGAGGGTGCCGATCGGCACCTCCAGAATCCCCTCCAGCTCCGGCAGCGAATACGCCTCAATATCGTGCATGATCAACAGGATGCGATGTTCCTCGCTCATCTTGTCCAATGCCGCCTGGATCTCGCGCTGGAGTTCCGTGTATTCGAGCTGGTAGTCGGGCCGGTCGAGGTCGGCGGAGACCTCGAGGGATTCGTCCATGCCGTACTCGAGCGGCGAGCGCCGTTGCCGGCGATAGGCGTCGATATAGAGGTGATAGAGGGAGCGCACCAGCCAGGGTCCGAGCTTGTCCAGCAACAGCAACTCCTGGTGCTTGGGGTAGAGCTTGACCAGCAGGTCCTGCACCAGATCCTCGGCATCGTGCTGGGTACCGCAATAACGAAAGGCCAAACGATAGAGCTGCTCGACATGCGGGGCGAGCAGCTCCTCGAAGCTGGGTTGTGCTGCGCTTTTGAAGCGCGAAAAGAGACCGATCTTCATGCCATTGGCTTGGTGGCGACGCCCGACGGGAATCGTCGACTCAGTTGCTCAGTTTTTCAGGATATAGGCTTTTACCGGCTCGCTCAATCCGCGGTCATGCCGCAGGCGGGATAGGCGCGACGCACGGCGGCTCAGCCCACCTCGTCCAGCTCGCGCTGGCGGAACTTCGCGCCCAATTGCTCGGCGAGCTGCCGACTCAGGGCCATGTCCACGCCTTCCAGGCCGTTGATCGCGGTGACGGTCACATCGGGAATTTGCCGGCTGGCGCTCTTGATGAATCCCATCAGTGACTGATAGGCGCCGGCCTTGAGCGGGCGACAGTGGCGGCTGTACGTGATCTCGTCATGGGCGTTGAGCGAGATCGACAAGGCATCGACCTTGCCCTTGAGTTCAGGCGGGATGTCGCGACCGTAGACCAGGCTGGCCAGACCGTCGGTATTCACGCGTATCCTCGCGCCCTGGGCCTTGAGCTGCTCGGCCACTTGCAACAGTACCGCCAGGCGCAGCGTCGGCTCGCCCAGGCCGCAGAAGACGATCTCCTTATAGGGCGCAGGATCGCCCACCGCCGCGAGAATCTCCCCCGCGCTGGGTTCGTGCCGTGTGCGCAGGCTGTAACCCTGCACCTCCCAGATCTTGTTGAACTTGGGACAAAAGGCGCAGCGCAGCGTGCAGCGGTTGGTGATATTGAGATAACAATTGCCGTGCAACTGATAGGCGATGATCGGCTTGTCGGCGACTTGTGTTTGCATGATATATGTCACTCAGAATTTTATTGAGTCGAAACCATGTTACGACCGGAACCCGCGCGGTTCTACCCGCCGCAGTTTTCTGCTTTACTTTACTTTATATAGAAATACCTACAGTCAGGCAAACCCATGCAGGATATATCAAAGCTCAAACTCGGGGAAAGTGACGCGCGCCTCAAATTGGAGAGCAGCGAAGACAACCGCGCGGCGGCCCTCGCCCTGGCCAGCCAGGCGCGCCTCACGCTCGACATCTTCACGCCGGACCTCGAAAAACCGCTCTACGACACACCGGAATTCCTCCAGGCCGTCAAGCAGCTGGCCATCCGCCATGCGCGCACTCGCATCCGCATCCTGGTGCAGGATGCCACGCACGCGGTGAAAAACGGCCACCGCCTGATCTATCTCGCCCAGCGCCTGTCGAGCAAGATCACCCTGCGCACCCCGAGCGCCGAATACAAGCCGCAGCGCCAGTGCTTTCTCATCGCCGACGGCATTGGCCTGATGAGGCGCATCGACGCCGAGCGTTATGAAGGCGCGCTGAATTTCAAGGCGCCCATGGAGGCCAAGGAATACGAGAAATTCTTCGACGAGGTCTGGCTGCACAGCGAGATCGATCCGTATCTGCGCCGGCTGCATATTTAGATGAACGACCAGCCCCAGAAGAAATTCTCACTTGCCTTGACCATCGATGCCGCGAGCGCCGGCACCGCCTGCGACATCCTCGCGGCGCGCAGCGGCCTGAGCAAACTGCAAGTCAAAGACGCCATGCTCAAAGGCGCGGTGCGCCTGATTCAAGGCCGGCAGCAGCGCGTGCTGCGCCGCGCCAAGGCTGAACTTAAACCCGGCGACCGCGTCGAGCTGCACTACGATGCGGCGATCCTCGCCCTCGACCCGCCGCGCGCCGCGTGCCTGGCCGACGAGCAGCGCTACAGCCTTTGGCACAAGCCGCCGGGACTGCTGACCCAGGGCAGTCTGTATGGCGATCATTGTTCCTTGCTGCGCCAGGCCGAGAAACATTTCACCCCGCCGCGCGCGGCGCTTCCGGTCCATCGCCTCGACCGCGAAGCCTGCGGACTGGTGCTCATCGCCCACGACCGCGAGTCGGCCGCCAAGCTCTCGCAGCTGTTTCAGGACAAGGCCATCGCCAAGTTCTACCAGGTAAAGGCCACAGGGCGTTTCGCAGCGCCACGCGGTGACATCGAGCAAGCCCTCGACGGCAAACCCGCGCGCACCGAATACGAAGTGCTCGACTATGATCCGGAGACCGACATCAGCACCCTGCGCGTGCAACTGCACACCGGGCGCAAGCACCAGATCCGCCGCCACCTCGACGCCATTGGACACCCGGTGCTCGGCGATCCCGCCTATGGCAGCGGCAACAAGCATCCGGCCGGCTTGCAGCTCGTCGCGGTCGAACTCGCCTTCACCTGCCCGCTCACCGGAAGACCGCGCCACTATCGCCTGCCCGCCGAATATTTTCCGGGCGATCACTCGGCGGCCGCCGCATGAGCCATCTCAAGATCATCGCCTACGACATGCCCGCGACGCAGCTCGGGGAAATCCACGGCAAATTCGTGCAGCTGTTCATCGCCGGCGTCGAGCATCTGGTCTTCATGCCCAAGACCACACAGCCCTACCACAACCTGATCCTGGGACAGTTTTGCGCGGAACAGCGCATCGCCTGCCGTTGGGAGGATGGAACGCTGATCATCGATCAGCCGGACATCGAGGTGCGCGGCGACGGCAAGTTCATCCTCGATCATGGGGCGCGCCGCCTGACGCTGCATGACAATTCGCAGGTCTATGGGCGCTTTGACGAGACCGGACTCGTGGAGCGGATCAAAGACAGCGCACATCCCTGGCGCGGTTATCACATCGTCATCACGGACTGAGCCGGTTCACTGAACGCCGTGTTGCGCCAGAAACATCGCCGTGACGTAGTCCATGGTCTCCAGGTGATTGACGAACCACTTCGGCACGGTCTCACCCACATAATGCTTGAGGCGCGCCGGATCGCGCGCGGCGTTCCAGGCGGTCAGCTCCGCCTCCATCTCGGCCAGCACACGCTCATGCTCGCCGCGATGACAGTGATAGGGCGGAAAATCATATTGCTCCATCAACGCCTGTTCCTGCGCGAAATGCGCGCGGCTGTGCGCCAGCACCTCTTCGAAGGCATGGGCAACGCGCTCCGCGCCGCTGTTTGCCTGCTCATAGGAAGCCAGCTGCGCGGACAGTTCGTTGAGCAGCAGCATGAGCTTCGTATGGTCATCATTCATGAAGCCCACGGCGACCCTGGGCATGTGGTTGAAATCGATCATGCGGCCTCCGGAAGAAGGATTGGCTTACTGATCATTGAAGCGCTGATCAAGGACTTTGGCATTGATCCAGATCAAGCCACTGGCGATCGTCACACGAGGCGCGGGCGTATGTTCTCATGCAACCGCCGCAGCCAGCGGCGCAGCAGATGATTGGAAAAAACCGTAACAAATGATTTAAGCATGATCCCGTACACCTCGGCGCGCCGAATCTTGACCGGCTGCGCGGCGCCGAGATAGTGCGGATGAGCGGCCAGGCGGGCAAGCGTCTTCAATCCGATGAGCATCGGCCACAAGGCCGCGAGCCGCAGACGCACGCAGCGGCGCGGAATGGCCAGGGCATAGGCCTCGGCATCGCGGTAGTACCTAAGCGCCACCCCGATCCAGTGCGCGAGCAGTGGGCGCGCGGCCGCGGCGCTGGAGGCATCGAGCAGCATGCCGGGCGTCAATCCCCGCGCCGCGAGCTGTGTTTGCGGCAGATAACAGCGCTTGAGGGCCAAATCGGCCCGGATATCGCGCAGCACGTTGGTCAGCTGCAAGGCCTTGCCGTAGTGGATACCGAGGGCGGTGTACTGTTGCGCATCCCACCGCCGCAAGGCAGGCGCATGGCGCATGCTGACGCGCGTCCAGAACTCGCCAACGCAACCGGCGACCAGATACGTGTAGCGCTCCAGTTCCTCCGGCGCACGCAGCGCCTTCACGACATCTTGGCCTGCACCGAAATATTCGAGATCCCACACCATGCCCTCGATCAAGGTAGCGAGCACCGCGCGCACATCGGCTTGATCAGGTTCGGGCAGGCCGCGCAGCAGCGCGAGAACCTCATCGATGCGTGCGAGCAAGGCACGTTCGCCGCGGAGGGATTGAACCGTATCGCTACTGGCCGGCCAAGGCTGCGGCACGGCACCCAGCCACTGGAATTCACGCAGTAACCGCAGGCGCTGGTCAGCGGGGATCAGGGTGGTATCGGCAATGGTATCGGCCGCCCGCGCCAGCAGATAGGCGACCCCGACCACCGCGCGCATCCCTGCCGGCAGCGCCCGGATGGTGAGATAAAACGAGCGGGAAACGTCTTTGAGGATCGCATTCAGCGTCGGCGCGTGTGAGCGATCCCCCGCGACCGGCGGCTTGAGTTTGGAGTAAGACGAGGAATCGGACATGCGGCGCAAGACGGTGGATAGGCCCCTACCTTACCACGAATTGCGCCGCCTCGCGTGTGGGTAAAACGCCGGGCGTGCGCTTACGGGATCGACACCGCATCACCCGACATCCCAACCTGCGCAAAGCGGCCGGAGCCCGCCGCGCATCAGTCCGCATATGCCGGCATATCCACCAGCGATTCCTTGGGCGCGGCCGGTTCGGCCGCGGCACTTGCCTCGACGGGCGCCGCTTCGCCCTTCGGCTCTTCCACGGCTTGCGCGGGCACCGGCTTCTCGGCCGCCGTCGGTGCGACGTGCTCGACAGCAGCCGGTGCGGGCGCCGCCGCTTCGGGCGCCTTGGGCGGATGGATTTCCTCCTTCACCGCCGGCGCGCTGGGCGGCAGCGTTTCCGCGGCCGGTTTAACCGGCTGGGCAACTGACATTGAATTGGTGCGTGGCGCGGTCTCCTGCGGTGCGCCGACCGGCGCCCCCGGCGACTTCGGCGCCGCCGCACCCGCAGCGGGCTGAGCGCTCGTCTGCTTGGGCGCAGCGACGGCACTCGTCGCCGGCGCGACCTTGGACACTGGCTTTTCCACCGGCGCGCGCGCCTCGCTCGCCACGGGCTTTTTCGCGGCCTCCGCCGGTTTGGCCGCGGGCTTGCTGACCGGCTCCGGCACAGGAGGCGCCAGCGGCGGCGCAACCGCCTCATCCGCGATCACGTGTTCCTTGACCAGGGTTTCCTTCAAGTCCTCGTTGAGCAGGTTGGCATCGACTTGGACCAGGCGCCAGACGCCGAAGGCGACACCGATCGCCACCGCCCCGAGCGCCAGATACTTGACCTTGGCGAACAGGCCGGAGCCCGCATCCTGCTCCTTGGATTTCTGAAACCGCGCACGCAATTCGGCCAGTTGCACCTCCTCCGCGAGCTTGTCTTGCATGCGCTCTGCCGCCGGTGCGGCCGGCTCGGACGGCGGTGCGATCTTCTGCGCCGGCGGCGGGTCGGCCGGAACCACTTTCAACCGATCCTGGCGGGCATCGCGCATCTGCAGCAACGATTGGGAAAAATCGTCGCCCCGATTGCCGACCGGGGCCTTGGCCGCGACATCACGCTGCTTGCGCAATTCCTTGAGCTCCGCCACCGCATCGGCGAGCTTCTGCTTGGCCGTTTCCGCTTCGTTGCGATGAAACTCGAAGTCCAATTCCAGCTCGCGCTTGGCTTGGAGCGCCGCGTCGGCGCGCGCGCGCTCATGGTCCAGTTTTTCCTGCCAGGCGGCGCGCGCCGCCTCGATATCCTCCCGCGCGCCGGCGGCGGTGCGCGCCTGCGCCTCGCGCCATTGCTGCTCGGCCTGCTCGAGCTTGCGGCTCAGATCGGCGGCATTGCTTTCCAGGCCCGCCACTTGCTGCGCGCGCGACTTGAGCTCGTGCTCGAGCTTGTCGATGGTTGCGCGATATTCCTCGATCTCGGCCTCATCCGCCGCCGCGCCGCCCGGGCCGGCCTTGGCCTTGAGTTTCTGCACCTCGAAGGTCAGCTGCTGATTCTCCTTGGTCAATGCTTCGCGCGCCTTCTCGACGAACTCGCCCCACTGCACGGCGTTATTGCGGGCCTGCTCGCTTTCCTGCAAGCGCTGTTCGAGCTTGGCGGCCTCATCGCGCTTGACGCCCAATTCCTCCCGCGCGCGCGAGAGATCCTGGCGCAACACCTGCGCCTCGCCGCTCAAGGCGGCGACCTTGTGTTCAAGTTCCTGGTGCTTGTTCTCCAACGCCGTCACAGCCTCGCTGCGCTGCGCGATCGACTGTTCCAGCACGGCGATCTGCGCCTTGTACGCGGCGCTTTGACTCGCGAGCTCCGCGAGGCTGGCGTTCAGGCGCCCGAGCTCTTCGGCATGGCGCGCCGCCGCGGCCTGAATCTTGGCATCGGCCTCCGCCATCACGCTCTGCGCCGATCCGGCCTGTTTTCTGAGCGCCTCGAGCTCCTGCTCCTGCGTGACGCGCACGGTCTCCAGCTCGGCGCGTTCGGCGGCAAATCTCGTTTCCAGCTCGCCGATCCTCGCCAGATGCGCTGCGGCTTGCGCCTTGAGCACCGCGCTCTCCCGCCCGGCGGTATCGGCCAGGGCATTGATCTCCGCGATCGTCGCGTTCAAATCGGCGATTTCACGCTGGCGGGTAGCGTGATCGCGTTGCAGCTGCTCGATCTGCGCGGCCAACGCGGTGTTCTTGTCTTGCAGCGGGCCATACGCGGCCAGCGCTGCCGCACGCTCCGCGTCCTTTGCCTTGAGGGCCTCCTGATACTGCGCATCGAGCGCGCCGATCTTCTGCGACATCTCGGCCTTGAGTATGCCGTAACGCGCCGCCTGCTCCTCGACCTGAGACTTGGCCTGCGCGAGCTGCGCCGCTAGCGCGTCCTTTTCCTGGTCGGCGGCGGTCTGCCCTTCGGCCAGCAGCTTGGCCTGCCTGCGCTCATCGTCGAGTTGCTTCTGCAGTTCGGCGACGCGGCCTTTTTCGCGTGCGAGCTGCTCGTTCAGTGCATCGCTGCGCGCCTCCAGCTCGGCGACCCGGCTTTCCTTTTCGGCCAAGAGCATGCTCTGTTCCTTGCTTCCCTGCTCATTGCGCTGGGCGCTGGCGAGCTCTCCCACCATGGCGGCGATGCGCGCCTCGAGGGCCTGCACCTTGGCCTGCGCTTCCCGTTCGCGCTGGGTCGCCGCATCGAGCTCGCGCTCTTTTTGCTGGAGCTGACCGGCCTTGCCGTTCGCCTCCGCCTGGAGTTCGCCGCGCAGGGCCTGCTTTTCAGCCTCGGCCTGAGCCTTGTAGGTCGCGAACACCGCTTGCAGCTGCTGCATTTCCGCGCGCAGTTTGTCTTGCGCAGACTGCGCCTGCGTCAGCTCGTTCTGAAGCTTTTGCGCCTGCTCCTGCGCCGCGCCATCCGCGGATTGGCCGGACTTGGTCGCCCGCTCTTCCGCCAGGTCCTGCTGGTATTTGATGTAGTCGATTTCTTTCTTGAGCGTGGCGATCTCGTCTTGCAGCTTGTCGCGCTCCTTCTCCAGGTTGCTGGCGTAGAACATCGCCTCGGCGAACTTTCGTTCGGCGCGCAGCAACGGATCGTTGGCCGGCGCCGGCGGGGCTTCCGCCGACTTGGCTGTGGCGCCGCCCGGCTGCGCATCGGAGCGCTGTCCGGCGACGCCGTCCTTGAGCACATACACGACCAATCCCTTCTGGCTCAGCAGAAAGGCGGCCACCGAACTCTTCTTGCCGTCCTCACATACCGCGATGTATTTCTTGCCGCGATCGAGGGTGTGTTCCTTCTGGCGCACGACGGCCAGCGGCATGTTGATGCCGAGCGGATTCTTCTTCGCCACTTCCGGATCGCGGATATCGAGCACGACGCCGCCCTTGTCCTTGAGCGCCATCGCGTCGTTGTAGGTCAGGTATTTGACGAACGAGCCCTTGATAAGGCGCATGAAATCGTTGTGCTTGAGGCGCAACAGCTGTCCGTCTTCGAGCATGCGCACCGTGGCGCTGCGCGGATTGTTGGCGATCAGCGCCTCTTCGCCGAAGGCCTCGCCCGGCCCCAGCACGGCCAGCTGCACCTCCGGGGCGCCTTTTTCCGGGCGCCGCGAGACGCTGCACCGCCCCTTGGTGATGATGTAATAGTGGTTCTCGATCTCGCCTTGCTTGACGACCGTCTCGCCGTTTTTGAACTCCACCGGCTCCACGCAACTCATCAATGCCTGGATGCTGTCCGGGGGCAGCTTGAGCAGGCCCTGATTCATCAGGATGCCCCCCATCCAGTCTCCGCCTTCGGACATCTGAATCTCATCGACCTGCAAGCCGCCGCCGTCGGACCAATTGGCCAGAAAATCATAGAGGCCGGCATCGACGAACAACACGGTCGTGCCCGCAGCCTTCACCTTCGCGGTGTACTGACGCTCGCCCGCCTGGACAATAGGCTCGCGGCAGCGCTTGTCCTGCGCCGTGATCTTCTCGACCACGCTGGTCTTGTCCATGAAATCGATGGCGCCGCTGAGCAGATAGACCAGGTGGTTATCGTTGTCGCCTGCCTTGAAAACCAGCTCGCCTGACTTGAATTCACGAATCACGGACTTGCTGGCCAACTCCTGCAATTTCCCTCGCTCCAGCCGGTTGAGCGGGGAGAGGTTGGACATGATCGAAATATCTTCAAGCTTGGATGCTGCACCCATCGGGATGTTCCTCAATTTCACTCTCTAATGGCGTGACGCCGCGCAACGCGCCATCGCCCGCGTTATTTCTTGTCAATGCCAACCCCACCCCGGCCGGCCAAGGTGCATACCGGGAGGGGGCTGCGCATATCCTTATCGGTCTTGCGGAAAGCGTGCTGTAGCAGCTCAAGTGAGAAATGAGAACCCGTTCATGGTTGCGCCAACGGGCTTAAAACTATTTTTAAATCAGGCAGCTAGCTTGCACGAGGCGTCGGCAGCAGACGTGATCCCGGTAACCCGCTCAATTACATCAATATTTTTATATTAATAATCCTCCGGGCGCGGGACGCTAGTGGAGGATCAGTTCTCAGGAGGTCGGTGCCGTGCCCCGCATCCATCATACAAAGCGCCCGATGACACCCCCGCCAGGCGCGAAAGCGAAGGCCAGGCCTAAGCGCATCTCGGCGGACGCCGTCATGCGCCTGTTGAACCGCAGCGTGCTGGGACAACGAGCCCTTCCGAACAAGCACGGCAAAGCCAGCGCGGGGTGATGCGCGCGTGAAGTTTCGTGAGGAGGGATTGAATGGAGCGGGCGAAGGGAATCGAACCCTCGTCTCCAGCTTGGGAAGCTGGGGTAATAGCCATTATACGACGCCCGCGCGGAGCCATAATCTAAACTGAATGCTTCGAGACTGTCAAAAAACTCCTTGACCGCGCACAGCGCCGGCGATTGTATATACTGCATATCAAACCACAACCACACTGGAGATCCCATGTACTTGATCCGTTCCATGCTCAACCCCATCAGTCGCGTGCTTGTCTTCGCCATGCTGAGCTTGTCGCTGCACATCCCTGCCGCCAGCGCCGCCATGGTCGGCACCGATCAGGCCCTGGCCGCGCAGCAGGCCGACGAGGCGCGCAGCCATGCTCTGACCGTGCTGCACCGCGCCGATGTCAGCGCCAAGCTGCAATCCTACGGCGTCTCTCCCGCCGATGCCGAGCAGCGCATCGCCGCCCTGAGCGATCAGGAGGCCGTGCAACTCGCCCAGCAGCTCGATCAGGCCCCGGCAGGCGGCGATCTCCTGGGCACGGTCGTATTCGTGTTCCTGGTACTGCTCTTCACCGACATCCTGGGCTTCACCAATGTCTTCCCCTTCGTGAAGAAAACCGCGCGCTGATCCTGATGCCGCGACACGGCACGCCGATCAATGCCTGTCTGCCTACCGCCCGGCCCGTGCCGGGCGGTGTGCTTTTGGCCGCAACGTTTTTGATCCTGCTGATGCTTGGAGGTTGCGCCACCCTGTCTCCGCTCACGGAACAGGAATTGGCCGGCCTGCCGCGCCAGCACGAACTGAGCGACACCCCTTTCTTCCCGCAGGAGATCCACCAGTGCGGACCGGCCGCGCTCGCCACCCTCCTGCAATCGAACGGTGTTGCAGCGACACCCGAGCAACTGGTTCCTGCCGTCTATCTGCCCGCTCGCGAGGGCAGTCTGCAACTCGAACTCATCGCCGCCACGCGCCGCCACGGTCGCATCCCGTATGTGTTGCGACCACGCATGGCCGATCTGCTGCAAGAAGTCGCCGCAGGCAATCCCGTGCTGGTCCTGCAAAACCTCGGGCTGAACTGGCTGCCGCGCTGGCATTACGCCGTGGTGGTCGGCTATGACCTGGCTGCGGGACAGGTGATCCTGCGCTCGGGCACCTATCCCCGGATGCTCACGCCCCTGGCCACCTTCGAACACACCTGGGCACGCGGCGATCGCTGGGCGCTGCTCGCGCTGCCGCCGGAGCGCTTACCCGCCACGGCAGAGGAATCCCGTTGGCTCACTGCAACCGCGTCATTCGAACGGCTCGGCGACTGGGACACGGCGCTCACCGCCTACCACACGGCGCTTACGGCCTGGCCGCAGAGCGAGCTCGCCGCGCTCGGTCTCGGCAACAGCCAATATGCCTTGGGCGACAAGACACAAGCCGCCGCCACCTTCCAGGCGCTCACGCAACAACACCCGCGCTCGGCGGTCGCCTTCAACAACCTGGCGCAGGCCCTGCTGGAACTCGGCCGCTTGGACGAAGCCGAACGCGCCGCGCAACAAGCCGTCAATCTCGGCGGACCCTTGCGCGAGACCTTTGCCGCCACTTTGCAGGCGATCCGCGAGGCGATCGCTGCGCCCGCGCGCTGAGCGCGCCTACCCGAGCCGGCGATGACGCGCTATCATAGCGCCCCGCACGTTTGGGAATTCCAGCATGAAGATTTTCGTCAATGGCGAGGCGCGCGAAGTGCCCGCAGGGTACACCGCCGCGCAACTCATCACCGACATGGGCATCGCCGGCCGGCGCATCGCCATGGAGGTCAACCGCGACATCCTGCCGCGCAGCGCTTATGCGACCCACACCTTCAGCGGAGGCGACAAAATCGAAGTGGTGCACGCCATTGGCGGGGGATGATCCGGCAAGCAATCAGACCGATCACAAGATGATAGGTTTGTCGGATACCTCATTCGCGCTCGGCGCACTGGTGCGCGGAAAATGGGCTTCCAGGTGTTGGGATACAGCCGCGATGCCTTGCAGCACGCCATCCAAAAATCGGCCATCTCGGAAGGCCTGCTCCATTTGCCGGCAAATGGCCTCCCATCCTTCGTCGGAGACATGCGCATGGATGCCGCGATCCGCGACGATTTCGAAGTCCCGTTCCGCGACGAGCAAATAGATCAGCACGCCGTTGTTGTGTTCGGTGTCCCAGCAACCGCTGTCGAGAAACATGGCGCGGGCCCGGGTCTTGGCAGTCGCACCGCGCCATACCTGGAGTGGCGACAGCGTGCTTTCCACTACGAACACGATCTGGCCGAGATGCCGTTGTTCGGAACGATGAATCGCCTCCTCGATCTTGGCGAGGCACGCCTCCGAAAACAGGCGTCTTGCGGCACGAGGCGAGGTGGTCAAATGCCGCAGCAACAGTGAACCGTCCATCACCACCTCCCCGAGGCGCCACCGCCTCCGAATCCGCCACCGCCGCCGCGAAAACCGCCACCCCCGAAGCCACCGCCACCGCCCCAGCCGTGGCCGCCGCGCCCCGCATAGCCGCGGTGCCCGCCCGAAGGGATCAACCCCAAGAATGCGGCGAGCAGGCCGAAGATAATCGCGGCAATGAGACTTCCGGTCAGGAAGTACGTGGCTGCGCCCACGATCGCCCCGCTCAACAGACCGCTGAACAAGCCGCTGAAAATCGATTGCAAGATGCGCCCGACAATCAGTGCCATGACAAATATCCCTGGAAGATTTCCCTCCAGATTCCGCAGGGGAGATTCTTCCTGTTGTGGTAGCACGGCTTCTTCCGTCACACCGCCCTCCAGGCGACTCATGATGGCGTTCAAGCCGGCATCGAGGCCGCCGTAGTAATCACCCTGCTTGAAGCGCGGCACGATCACATCGCGGATGATGCGGCTGCTGTATAGATCCGTCAGGTCGCCTTCAAGACCGTAGCCGACTTCGATGCGCAGCTCGCGGTCGTCTTTTGCCACGAGCAGCAGGACGCCGTTGTCGCGTCCCTTTTGTCCGAGTTTCCACTGCTCGACGACGCGTATCGAATACTGCTCGATGCTCTCGGGTTGCGTGGTGGGCACGATCAGGATGGCGAGTTGATGGGTCGTGCGCTGTTCGAAATCAGCCAAGCGCCGCTCAAAGGTCACGCGCTGGGCGGGCGTCAGCAGTCCGGACAGGTCGGTCACGCGCGCCTGCAACGGCGGCACGGGCTGCTCGGCGCGCGCATAAGGCAGTGCGGCGCACAGTGCGAGCCAGGCGGCCGCCAGCCACGGCAGGAACAAGCGCGAAGACTTAGACAACATGAGTCTCATCAGCGGCTCAGAATTTCACTTCCGGGGCCTTGGAGATTTCCTTTTCATTCTCCACGGTAAAGTTGGCGTGGGTCTTGTAGCCGAACAGCATCGCGGTGAGATTGCTGGGAAACTGGCGCACCACCAGGTTGTAGTCCTGCACGGCCTTGATGTAGCGGTTGCGCGCCACGGTGATGCGGTTCTCGGTGCCTTCGAGCTGCGCCTGCAAATCACGGAAGTTCTGGTCGGCCTTCAACTGCGGATAATTTTCCGCCACGACCAACAGGCGCGACAACGCCCCGCCCAGCTCCGCCTGCGCCTGCTGATACTTGGTCAATGCCGCTTGGTCCTCCAGCACATTGCTCGGCAATTGCACCTGCCCCACGCGCGCCCGCGCCTCGGTCACCTCGGTTAGCACCTTCTCCTCGTGCGCCGCATAGCCCTTGACGACGTTCACCAGATTGGGGATCAAGTCGGCGCGGCGCTGGTATTGGTTCAACACCTCCGACCAGGCGGCCTTCACGCCTTCGTCGGTCTGCTGCAGGGCGTTGTAGCCGCAGCCGGAGAGCCCAACACTAATCAAAAGCAAAAACACCACCAGAAGGCCTTCATTCGTCGCGGCTCGTCTTATCATGTGCATGAGTCGTTCTCCGTTGAGTGCGGTTGGTTGAGGTGACATTGAAATTCAAGCTTATCACCCTCCGGCAAATTCGCGCATAAACCGCCGGAAGTTGGCCCACGGATTCTCCGGTCTTGCCGGGACAAAATTCCTGGTGTGCCGGTTGGGCAGCGCCCCCGCGATCAAGTATACTTAGCCAAATCTTACGCGGTTCCGACGAACCGCAAATCATCCTCAGGAAGTTTTCAGCATGTCACACGCGACCCCGAACGACAAACCCCTGGTCATTGCCGGCAAGGAATATCACTCACGCCTGCTGGTCGGCAGCGGCAAGTACAAGGATCTGGAAGAGACCCGGCTGGCCACCGAGGCCAGCGGCGCCGATATCATCACCGTGGCGATCCGCCGCACCAATATCGGCCAGAATCCGGGCGAGCCGAACCTGCTGGACGTGGTGCCGCCGAGCAAGTACACCATCCTACCCAACACCGCCGGCTGCTATACCGCCGAGGACGCGGTGCGCACCTGTCGCCTCGCACGCGAGCTGCTCGACGGGCATAAGCTGGTCAAACTCGAGGTGCTGGGCGATCAGAAGACCCTCTATCCGAACATCACCGAGACCCTGGCGGCCGCTGCGGTACTGATCAAGGAAGGGTTCGATGTGATGGTCTACACCAACGACGATCCCATCGTGGCCAAGCGCCTGGAGGAGATGGGCTGCGTGGCGGTGATGCCGCTGGCCGGGCTGATCGGTTCGGGGCTTGGGATCTGCAATCCCTACAATCTCAAACTGATCATTGAAAACGCCACCGTGCCGATCCTGGTCGATGCCGGCGTGGGCACGCCCTCGGATGCCACACTGGCGATGGAGCTCGGCTGCGACGGCGTGCTGATGAACAGCGCCATTGCCTGCGCCAAATATCCGGCGCTGATGGCCTCGGCGATGAAGAAGGCGATCGAAGCCGGACGCGAGGGCTATCTCGCCGGGCGCATGCCGCGCAAGCAATACGCCAGCGCGTCCTCACCCATCGACGGGACGTTTTTCTAAGGCTTAACCACACGTTTCACGAATAGCTCATGACTGGAAATTTTCCTCTGCGTACAGTCCGCAGCTTTGTTCGCCGCCAGGGCCGCAAATCGGTCCCGCAGCAGGAGGCCTTGGCGCGGCTCTGGCCGCAATTTGGCGTTGAGATGAACGGCGCGGCGCTCGACTTCGATGCGCTCTTCAACCGGCGCGCCGCGCGCATTCTCGAAATCGGCTTCGGCATGGGTACGACATTGGCGGAGATGGCGGCCACCGCCCCGGAGCGCGACTTCCTCGGCATCGAGGTGCATCGTCCCGGCATCGGCAATCTGCTGCTGGAGATCGAACAACGCGGCTTGGACAACATCCGCATCATCAACGGCGACGCGGTGGAGATTCTGCAACATCATGTCCCGGATGAAACCTTCGATGGCGTGATGCTGTTCTTCCCCGATCCTTGGCCGAAGACCCGCCATCACAAGCGCCGCATCGTGCAGCCCTCGTTCGTCGATCTCCTCGCGCGCAAGATCAAATCCGGCGGCACCTTCCACATGGCCACGGACTGGGAGCATTATGCCCAGCACATGATGAAGGTGATGAGTGAACGGACGGATTTCGCCAATGCGCATGGCACAGGCAACTATGCACCACGCCCCGAGTACCGGCCACTCACCAAGTTCGAGCAGCGCGGTCTGCGTTTGGGGCATGGGGTGTGGGATTTGATCTTTACGCGGGCCTGATGCTGTCCATGATATCCTCTCACCCCCACCCTCTCGACTCGGGTTCCGGACTTCGTCCTACCTCCTCCATCCATGGAGTCGTCCCTGGCGGACGGTTGACCATGTGCCGACTGGCCTCCCGAGCTTATAAGCACTGGCGTGGGTTGCTGCGGACTTGCTCAAACATCCAGCTCACCGATTGACTCTTCCGCGCCCAGCCGGTAACCCATCGCCCGATATCCGCGCTTCCGTTTGTCCCACATCCGTAGCAACGCCGGGTGACCAGTGTCAACGAAATCAATGATCCGAATGTCGGTTTTGCTGGCGTGTTCCCGGTGCAGGCGCCCGGCATACTGCTGCAGGGTACCCTTCCATGAAACTGGCATGGCCAGCACCAGCGTGTCGAGTGGCGGGTGATCGAATCCTTCGCCAACCAATTTGCC
The DNA here is from genome assembly GCA_040752855.1 of Pseudomonadota bacterium. Classification (GTDB taxonomy): domain Bacteria; phylum Pseudomonadota; class Gammaproteobacteria; order RBG-16-57-12; family RBG-16-57-12; genus JBFMHP01. The sequence goes on from JBFMHP010000034.1 coordinate 60,297, forward strand.
GGTTGCCAACAGGATGCGTGGCTCATCTGGCGGCAACGCGTCCAATTCGGTCACCAGCGCCAACCGCTGCTTCTTGGGCATGCGGCCGTGCAACACGAAGGGCGCAGGAATCAGATCGTCGAGGCATGCCTTCAGCGCATCGAGGTGTTCCGTGCGTTCAGTCAGGACGAGCACCTTACGGCCCTGCTCGTATGCATTTTTGACTTCTGCGGCGATGGCTTCGGTGCGTGCCTGGTCGTTGGCGAGGTGCCGAAACACGTCTTGGATACCAGCTTCGGCAGGCAGATCGATCCGAAAAAACCTGGAGCGTGGCACCACTTCCAGATCATGAGGCGCACCGGCCGGCTTGGCAGCTGTGTACCGGATCGGCCCGCACTGCATGAAGATGATCGGCTGCTGACCATCTCGGCGGATTGGCGTCGCCGTTAGGCCGAGCACGTACTTGGCCTTGGTCCGCTTCAGGATGGCATCGAAGGACACGGCCCCGACGTGATGGCATTCGTCCACGACCACCTGACCGTAGTTTTCGACCAGGGGATTGACCTCACCCTGCCGGGAGACGGACTGCATCACGGCAATGTCGATCTTGCCGGTTGGTTTGGCCCTGCCACCGCCGATGGTGCCGACCACGCCTTTGCTGACGCCCAGAAAAGCCTGAAGGCGTTCCTTCCATTGCTTGAGCAATTCAGTTCGATGCACTAGCACCAGCGTGTTTACACCCCGGCGTGCAATCATCGCGGCGGCAGTAACCGTCTTGCCAAAGGCCGTCGGTGCGCACAGCACGCCGGTGTCGTAATGGAGCATTCTCGAAACTGCAGCCTCCTGGTCCAGCCGCAAAGTGCCAACGAAGGGGACATCAATCGGCTCACCACCGAAGCGCTCATCGCGCAGGTCACAGGCAATGCCGTTCTCCCGCAGCAAGTCCAGTGCTGCATCGAGACAGCCACGGGGCAACGCGATATGCTGCGGATAGTTCTCGGCGTTGCCGATGACACGGGGCTTGTCCCATATCGACATGCGCATGGCCTGGGCCTTGTAGAACTCAGGGTTCTGGAAGGCAGCCAGACGGATCAGGCGGTTGGCAAGAGCCTGCGGCAGTTGAGCCTTCTCAAAGTAGATCAGATTGGCTAGCGTGACGGTCAGGCACTTGGGCATCTGCCCTGCCAGTTTTTTGCTCGACGCGCTCTCGCGCTTCCAGGGAGTGGCCAGATCTTCATCGTCGATGAAGGTGACGTCCAATGGGTGGACGCCACCCGTAGCCCGCAGGATGGTCGGCTCGATGTCGTGAGCGGCCATCGGTTGGATGGACGCCAGGAACGCCCATTGATCGGGATACGGTCGCAGATCGGCATCAACAAACACGCTGCTGCCGCGTTCGCGCGGCCACTTCTGCAGCGGCAGGGCGATCAGGTTGCCGAAGCCGCCTTTGGGCATCATGTCCTGGTTCGGGAACAGCCGATCGTAAGATTCCAACTTCAGTTGCCGGGTGCGCGAGCAGGTATGGCTGATGACGGCCGTGCCCAGGCGTCGGGCATCACGGGCGGAAACGCGGCTGGCGAAGAACACCCATGCGTGCGCGCCTTTGCCTGATCGCGAAATCTCCAGCGCGGCCGGTACACCCAGCTCCGCGCAGGACCGCATGAAGGCTAGGGCATCATCGCGCCAATCGGCCTCGTCGAAGTCGACTGCCAGAAAATAACAGGTGTCATCTTCCAGCAATGGATAGACGCCGACCGTGTGCTCACCAGCCAAGTGGCCGTAGATCACCGCATCTGATAGTGGAATCAGCAGGCGGTTGCTGCAATCGCTGCATTTGATGCGCGGCTTCTCGCAAACGCCAGCGCGCCACTCGTTGGCGCAGGCCGGGGCATAGCCAGATTTGCCGGTTGATTTGCTCTCCCAACGAATGGGGTAGACATCCGAGCGCCCGCGAAACAGCCGCCGGAAGAGTGCAACTTTTTCAGATATAGAAAGCCGGGATGGTTCCGGTTCTTGAGCCACAACTGCGATAGGCTGTGACAAGCGCCACTCGATGCCGTGGACTTCGAGCAATTTGATCAGACGCGCATTCTCGGCGCGCAGGGCATCGATGTCATCAGCGGACATTCGCCAAACTCTCGCTTGCCGCTGCTCTCAGTCTCATCTCAAGAATCTGATAGTCGCCAACATAGGCGCTCATCAGCGACTTCCATAGCCTGCCGTGATTGGGAACAAAAAAGTGCAGCAGTTCATGCACAATCACGTAGTCCCACAAGTCGGCATCCAGGGATAGCAGCTCGCTGTTGAAGGTCATTCGCCCAGAGGTCGAACACGATGCCCATTTGTGGCGCATCGGACGCAGCGTTACTGAATGCGGACCAACTTGGAGCCGCTGCGCCCAATGTGTGACGCGCGCCTTGAAGGCCTGTCGTGATACGTCGACGCCAGTCATGGTCAGATCCGATAGGCCTTGGCCAACAGATTGAACAGTTCATCCACAATAGCCACCGTCTTGTCCACATCGCCAACGGCGGGGAAGATCGCGCCCGTCACCCTGTTGCGCAGATCGCGCAGCGCCTTTTCGCTCTCACGCCACGTCGGCAAAGCAATGAATGCTTCGCGGATTTTCCGGGTGATGCCTTCGGCATCTGCCAATCCTGCATCCAGCAGTGTGCGGTAGATAAAGAACGTCAAGCCATCGAAGCCTTTCTCGGCCTGAACCTTTTTGCGGTGCTCGTTTTCTTCCAATAGCTTGATCAGTTCCGCCAAGGCGCCCTGAGTCGTGGTCTGGCGATCCTCAAACTGTTCCAGCACCGCATCGGCTCGGTCAGCCAATCCAACCAGGAAAGGATCATCGGATTCGTCCTCGGCAGCCTTTTCGATGCTCTTGACCAAGTTGATCACCTTGGTCTCATCGCCTGCATGCTTGGCTTTGATCTGATCTATGGCGTGCTCGTCCAGCTGCACCATTTCACCCACAGGCGCCAAGGCCGTGGTGTCGATGTGCTGCTGCACCAGGGCATTGGTCTTGCGCTGGAACTCACGATCCACATACACGCGCTTGGCATAGGCGCGGCTGACCACGGCGTACATCGCAGAAAGGCTGCTGTAGTCCACGATGAAGGGGCGCAGGAATGCATCCGGGCTGATGATTTCGTAGAGCATTTCCAGCTCTTTGTATTCGCGGAAGAAGGCCTTACGCCGATCCTTGTCGCGGAAATGCTCAATCAGCCCGTCGACATCTTTGTCATTGAAATTGTGCTGCACCAGCGGCAGGTAGGCCGCAACGGCGCTGGCCATCTTGCTCTGGAACAGAGATTTCAGGAGGGCAATATCCTTCACTACGGCCGACACTTCGTCGCTATCAAAGGCCAGCGCCTTTTCCAGCTTGTCGAAGATGCCCACAAAGTCCAGCACGAAGCCGTGCGGCTTCACCATCTCCTCGACTTCGTTTTCGTAGGGCCGGTTCACCCGTGCGATGGCCTGCAGCAAGGTGTGGTCACGCAGCGGCTTGTCCAGATACATCGAATAGAGCAGCGGCGCATCGTAACCTGTCAGCAGCTTTTCGGTGACGACCAGGATCTTGGGTAGGTTGCCGAACTTGGCGAACTGGCGGCGCACGGCCTTTTCTTCTTCACTGGTAAGGTGGAATTGCTTGAGCTGTTCGCTGTCGTTGTTGTTACCTGTGTAAACCACCTGCGACCAATCCGGCGGCAGCACCTTGTCCAATGCTGCCTTGTAGAGCGCGCAGGCCTCGCGGTCGACGGCCACAAGAAAAGCCTTGTAGCCCAGCGGTTCCACGTTTTCGCGGTAATGCTCGGCCACATAGGCAGCGACCTTTTCAATGCGTGACTGCCCCTTGAGGAAGTTGCGCAGGTTGACCGCCCGCTCCAAGATACGATTGAGCTCGTCTATATCTGCGATACCTTCCGCCTCAGCCAAAGCAAGGAACTCCTGTTCCATCACCTCCTTGGGTACCAGCAACTCATTAGGCGCCAGCGCGTAAAACAAAGGCAGCGTGGTACCGTCCTCGATACTTTCACGGATTGAATACTTGTGAAGGTAGCCCTGCTCGTCGTCGATTCCAAAGGTTTTGAAGGTTCCCCTTCCGTGCGCTGTGGCATCGATGGGTGTACCTGTAAAACCAATAAAGGTGGCATTCGGAATGCCCGCCATTAGGTAATTGCCCAAATCACCTTGGGTGGTGCGGTGTGCTTCGTCGATCAGTACATAGATGTTGGACCGGGCATTCAGGTCAGCCGGCATGTCGCGAAATTTCTGGATCGTCGAGACTATGATGCCGCGATAGTCGTCCTTCAGCAGTGCATTCAGTGTGTCGATGCTGGTGGCAGGCTGCACGTTGTGCAAACCCAGCGCCTCCAGGTTGCGCACCATCTGGTCTTCCAACTCGTTGCGATCGATAAGCAGTAAGATGGTGGGTTTTTCTGACTGCGGCGCCTTGAACAGCATCTCCGCAGTCTTGATCATCGTGAAGGTCTTGCCACTGCCTTGTGTGTGCCACACCAGCCCCCGACGCTTGGCCGGATGGTGGGCGCGCTCCACCACCTTTTCGACGGCGCCGGTCTGGTGCTGACGCAGGATGAACTTCTGTAGTTCTGACTCCTTCTCGGCAAACAGGATGTAGTGCTGCAGAAAAGCCAGCAGGTTCTGGCGGTCGCAAAAAGACTTGATCTTGGCTTCGAGCTGCCCCAGCGCTTCGTGCTTCCAGTTAAACAGATTGCGACGCACGACGTTCCAGGTCACGCCATAGACAAAGCCGATGGCTTCCGTGGCCGTGAACAATTGCGGGGGAACCATCATTTCCGGCGTTTCACCATGATAGCGGCGGATCTGATCAACGCCTAAGGCAATGGCTTCATCCTTGGTGGCGTTCTTGCACTCGATCACCAACACCGGAATGCCGTTTATCAGGAAGACCACATCGGCACGATTGCCATAGCGCCCATTGTGCAGGTAGTACTCTTCCGTCACCTCGAAGCGGTTGCTGGTCCAGAAGTCGAAATCTATCAGCTTCAAATCCCGCTCACGCACCTCGGTGGGTTCGAAGAAGGTGATCTGCCCGCGCAGCGCGCGCAGAAAGTCGCGATTGCCCCGGATATTGGTTGGTAAGGTCGCCAGCTTGCGGGCCAGCTCCTCTGCCGAGTCGGCAAAACCCGTGTTCAGCGCCTTGACCCGCTCGAACAGCGTTTCAACGAAGAACGGGGAGGCCGCCTTGGCCTGATCCGCAGGCTTGGTCTGCGACTTGTCGAACCCGCGCCGGGCTTCAGCCTCGGCACGCGAAACCACGGTCCAGCCCACCTCCTGCGCGTAGTCGAGGATGCGTGCCTGGACGGTCTTGTGCTCGGTAGGAATGGCCATGAGAGGCTCCGGGTTCTGACTGACTTTAATCAGCTTGCCATCCTATCAGAAATACGATGCGAAATTCAAAATAACTTGATAATTTGCAGATTCGGTGCACAATGTTGATATATTTTTATTTGATAGGTGAATGAAATGCTGGTCGAGTTCCGCATCAAGAACTTTCGCAGCCTGCGCGACGAGCAAGTGCTCAGCCTTGTTGCGTCCACCGACAAGACCTTGCTGGACACTCACACCCTTGATACCGGGCTGAAGGCTGCCCCGCATTTGCTCAAGAGCGCAGTGGTGTACGGCGCCAATGCCAGCGGTAAGTCCAACCTCATCAAGGCCCTGCAGTACATGCGTGGCGTGGTGCTGGAATCGGCCACTGTCATCCAGCCAGGCCAGACCTTCGCGGTGCAACCCTTCCGGCTCGACGTGCTCTCTGCCAGCCAGCCCACCGAGTTTGAAGTCACCTTCATCCTCGACGACGTGCGCTACCAGTACGGCTTTGCCATGACCTCGCAACGCATCCTCAGTGAGCATCTCCTAGTCTACAAGGCCTTCAAGCCACAGCGCTGGTTCGAGCGTCACTTCGATACCGAGAGTGGCAAGGATGTGTACGAGTTCGGCCCCGGCCTAAAGGGCGCCAAGAACTTGTGGGAGGGAGCCACCCGGCCCAATGCCTTGTTCCTGTCCATGGCCGTGCAGCTCAATAGCGATGCATTGCGCCCTGTGTTCGACTGGTTCGCGAATCGGCTCGTAATCTTCAATGAACAGTCGCCGCTGTCTCCGCAGTTCTCGGTGCAGATGCTCAAGCAGGAAGCGCAGCGCAAGGCTATCTGTGAGTTTCTCCGCGCCGCCGATATCAGCATTGCCGACATCGAAGTGGCCACCAAGCAGGCCATGGTACACAGCATTCGCTTTGATCTGGCCACTGGCAAGCGGGAAGAAGAAGCCGGCGAGCAAACCGTCGAAGAAGTCCAGTTCCACCACATCACCGAGCATGGCAAGGCCGTTTTCGACCTGATGGACGAGTCCAGCGGCACCCGCAACCTGTTGTTCCTGAGCGGCCCCATCCTGGACATCCTCAACAAGGGGCTGACGCTGGTAGTGGATGAACTGGACACCAGCCTGCACACCCTGCTGGTGCAGGCATTGGTGCGGTTGTTCCACAGGCCGGAAGTCAACACCGGCGGCGCGCAACTCATCTTTACCACGCATGACACCTCGCTGCTTGATGCTTACGGCCTGTTCCGTCGTGATCAAATCTGGTTCGTGGAAAAGAAAAAGGATCAAAGCTCTGAGCTGTTTGCCTTGCTGGAATTCAGCCCGCGTAAGAATGAGGCGCTGGAGCGCGGATATCTGCAGGGGCGCTATGGAGCCTTACCCTTCTTGCGTGACTTGGACTTCGGGGTCAAGCCCTGATGGGACGCGACAACCAGCCCAAGGATCGGCAACTGGCGCGCAAGGCACACAAGGAGGCCCGGCGCGCCAGCTACGCCCGCATCCTGATCGTCACCGAAGGCAGTAAAACCGAACCGCTGTATCTGGAAGAGATCCGTGCCGCGTATCAGCTGCATTCCGCCAACGTGGCCGTGCATCACAGTCGTTTGGGAACCGACTCCCTTCAGGTGGTGAGATACGCGAAGCAGTTGTTTGAAGCAGGCGACCCACAAAAAGGCATTCGCCCCAGAAGCTTCGACCAGGTCTATGCCGTGTTTGACCGCGACAATCACGACAGCTATTTCAACGCCCTGAATCTGGCGAAATCACTGGATGGCAAGCTGCGCAACGACGACAAGCAACCGGTGAGCTTCAAGGCCATCGCCTCCATCCCCAGCTTCGAACTGTGGCTGTTGCTGCACTACGAGGACATTCAGGCGCCGATTCACCGCGACGAGGTGATGGAGCGTTTGAAGCAGCACATCTCCGGCTACGAGAAAGGTGCAGGCGGCGCGTTTGCCACCACTCGCGACCGTTTGGAAACGGCGACGCAGCGGGCGCAAGCGCTGGCAGCGAAGTTCAATGCCTACACTGATCCAGAACCCTTCACCGCCCTCGACGAGCTAGTCATGCTTCTGACCACGTTGCGCGCCTGAAAACTGGTCAATCCAGCGCCGGTACGCCCAGCGCGTCCAGGTCCAGATCGTTCACGCGCAGTTGCGCGGTCATCAGTTGGTGCAGCAGGGTTTTGAATAGGTCGGCGTAGTGGGCACACTTTAGTTCGGCGAGGGCCAGTTTGTCGTCGATCGACGAAAGGCACACAACGATTTCGTCTTGTTCGTCAGTATCTTTCGGGTAGGCAATCTGCACCGTTTTCAGGATGTCGGCACTAAGGTTTTTCTGGTTCGCGCCGTGCCCGAGGTTACGGATATAGTCGTACTTGAACGCGAACAACTGATACAGGAAGCCTGCACGTATCTCAGCCTTCGGAAAGAACGCGACACAAGCCTGATTGGTCGCCGCGTTCACGCCAAGAATACCGACCTTGCCCCGCGTGATACCTTGGCCATACATTGCCATCAGCAATGTGCCTGCCGGAAATATCTTGGCCGATGAGCCATCCAGCCCAGCTTGCGTGATTTTCTCTTCCGTGTCGTTGATCACGCAGTAATCGACTTCTCCGGTCTTCACCCAAGGGATGGTGCCATTTTTCCAGAAAGCCTCATTGCCACGTGATGGTGTGCCGCCAGATTTCAGCGTGGCGATTTCGCCGATACGCTTCACCTCCCAACTCTCCGGCACCATTCCAATCTCAGTGGGCTTCTGCGCCTCGCCACGCAAGCCCTCGGTGAAGAGCTTGTGCATCAGGCTGCGCTTGAGCTCGCGGGTGGTGACGATGATGGCCTGCTGTTGCTCGATGGCCCGCTGCACCGTGGCCAGCACGCGGGCGATTTGGCGTTGTTCATCCAGCTCGGGGCGCGGAACCTTCTTTTCACGCAGCAGTGTGTAGTGGCGGTTGTAGCCGCGACTCGGAATGTTCAGACTGAGCAGCGCGAAATAGAAGAAGCGGGGATCGAACAAGTCTGCCTTTGGTTTCAATAATTTCGTGCCGTCCGCACCCAGCGCGAACGGGAAGTCGACGTACTTGAAACACCGCGTGTGATCCCCAAAGATCACATAAGGCAGGCCATCGGAAACGACCTTGTGCGCATCATCTGTGTAGCCCGCGATGAAGCTCTGCCCTTGATCGACAATCGGGTACTCCCCTTCGGGCTTGTAATCTCCGGCAGCAATCTGGTTCTGGCGACCGATCGAATTTCGGACGATGGCACTGTCAAATTCCTGCAGAGGCCAAATCTGGCTCATAGGCCCAACCTCGCCAACACCGCCATCAGCGCCTTCTCGTTGATGGCCGCCTCCTTCTCCAGTTCGCGCAAGTCCTCGACGATTTCCGACAGCGGCCGGTAGTCCTCGTCGTCGGCCACATGGATATAACGCGAGGGCGAGATGTTGTAGTCGTTCTTGACGATCTCGGCCTTGTCGACGATCTTCGAGAAGCGCTCTTCCTCGCGCCAAGCGGCAAAGGTGTCGCCAATGCGGGCAATTTCGTCGTCGGGGATGTAGTTCTTCGGATCGCCCTTCTTGAACGAGCGGCTGGCGTTGAGCAGGAACAGCTTGTTCTTCTGCGCCTGCGGCTTGTTCTTGTGCAGGAAGACCACCACGCCCGGTGCGCTGGTGTTGTAGAACAGGTTTTCCGGCAGGTAGAGCACGCCTTCGATCAGGTCGTGATCCACAAACCATTTGCGCACGTCTTTTTCTTTGTTGCGGTTGGCGTTGCCGCTGCCGCGCGAGACGGCGCCGGTGTCCAGCACCACGGCGGCGCGGCCGGTGTCGTTCAGCGAGTGCAGGATGTGCAGCATCCACGCCCAGTCGGCACTGGATGACGGCACGGTGAGGATGCGCGGATTGCCGCGCTCGTCTTTGTCGCCGGGGTCGGCAAAACGCTCGTAGGGGTCATTGGCGAAGAAGTTTTCGCCCAGGTAGGGCAGGCTGTTGCTGTCCTGGTTCCACATGGGGTTGGCCACCACGCGGTCAAAACGTTTGAGCTGGCTGCGCTCGATGAATTTGGGCGACTTCATGGTGTCGCCAATCTCGATCCTACCCTCCATGTCGTGAATGATCATGTTCATGTTGGCCATGGCCCAGGTGGCGGGGGTGAACTCCTGGCCGTGCAGTTTGAGCGGGGCATATTTAGTCTTGCTGGAGAGCGCCATGCGCCGCTCCAGTTCGATCTCGCACTTCACCAGCAGGCCGCCGGAGCCACAGGTGGGATCGTACACCTCCATGCCCGGCGCGGGGGCCAAGATGCGCGCCATCACCAGCCCGACCTCGGCCGGGGTGTAGAACTCGCCCGCGCTCTGGCCCGAGCCTTCGGCGAACTTGCGGATCAGGTATTCGTAGCTGCGGCCGATGATGTCGGGCTCGACATCGTTCAGCCCCAGGCGCTTCTTGCTGACGGCCTCGATCAGGTTGGAGAGGCGGTCGTCATCCAGGTCGCGCTGGCCGTGGGTGGTGGCGTTGAAGTCGATGCGGTTGATGATACCGTCGAGCAGCGGGTTGAAGCGGGCAATGTCGGCGAGGGTGCTGGTAAGTTGCTCGCCGATCTTGCTGGAAAGTTCGCGGATCACGCTCCACACCGGCTTGCTCACATCCTTGGGGCGGAACGGCAGGTAGAAACGCACTAGCTTCGGGTCTTTATCCACAAACGCGAAAGCCACTTCGCGCGAGCCGTAGTTCTCAGCCAGGCGGTCGATCTCGTCGTCGAACACATCGCACAGCCGCTTGGCAAACACCAGCGGCAGGATGAAGTCCTTGTACTTGGGGGCGTCCTGCGCACCGCGGATGGAGCAGGCAGCGTCCCAGATCCAGTTTTCCAGGCTTTTGGCGTTGTTGTTTTGATCGGTGGCCATGGTTTCTTACAGTTGGTGTGCAGCTGGAGTCAGTCCAACTCCAGCGTGAATCGGGTGGCGCGTGCAACGGGAATCATGCCGCGCGGCCCGCGCCGCAATTCCACAATGCCGTAACTCGCCATGGTGCGAAGGGTGCGCGACAGATTGGACACCTTGCGGCCGGTCAACTCGGCTAAATCCGTCAACGATTGCGGTTTGGCCTCATCGATCAGCTTGAGCAAGGCGCGGTTTTCGTCACTGAGCACTCCCGCCAAAGACGCCATTGATGCAAACCAGATGGTCGGATGTATAGCATCGCCTTTGATGGAGGGTTCGGACGGTGTAGGTCCGATGCTGATCTTGCAACGCCGCATGACTGCCGTTTAGCCCTTCGAATATCTGCGCGATGTTATCATTGAGTCATACAAACAGCCAGCTTCGCTTCCTGATCGTTCAGCGCGTGAATGGTGGCATTATCAATCAACCCAGAGCCTGCCATAACCACGACGCAAACCGCCCTCGATACCTACCTCCAACGCTTGCCGATCATCTTCGACAAGATCGAGGCCTTGCGGCAACTGGCCGTCGACCACTTCGCCACCACCCGGACGCCATCCACTGTGGCCACGTCAGTGACTTAGGGCGGGTGAATCAGGCGCTGGACGACCTGCTGACAGTCTTTAGCGGGCAGGCCGAGGAGGGAGGCTGCAATGGACACCCCGCCCATACTCTCCCCGGCCCAGAGCCTGTTGCTGCGCACTGCCGCCCGCCGCGCCGATGGAGTTGTTATTCCACCTGAAGGTGCTGACCGTACTGCCGCAACGTGAGTGAGTTGAAACCGCCGACGGCGGCTACTTGCTGACCGTTGCAGGCTACGCAGTCATAGACCAACAACGGCCTGCCCCTACCAGATGACGTCCAGCCGGTGGACGCCACCGATGTTCTCCAACTTCTGGAGGGCATCACGGGGACCGCGCCGCTTTCGGGCAAAAAAAAGGGCCCGGAGACTATCCGAGCCCTTGTGTTTGGTGGGGGATAGGGTGACTTAACTCTCGTCCTCCGCGCGCCTGCCTTGCACATGCGCCTCGGCGTCCTGCAAGGAGTCGGTGCTGCCGTACAGGATCAGGATATCGCCGGCCGACAATCGTTCCTCCGGCCTGGGCTCGACGATGCGGTGCGTGCCACGATGAATCGCCGTCACCGCGACGCTCATTTGTTCCAGACCCAGATCCGCAATGGTCTGACCCACCGCGCGGCTGTTTGCTGCAAGCCGGACGGCATACAACTGCTCCCCGCCTTCACCCAGCACCATGTTGACCGTGGTCTCGCCCGGATAGAGCCGGCGCAGGGTGGAGTACTGGTCATTGCGCACCTGGCGGATCTTGTTCACCACACGCGCCACCGGCACATCCAGCATCACCAAGAGATGCGAGGACAGCATCAGGCTCGCTTCCACGGTCTCGGGGATCACATCGGTCGCGCCGAGGCTCAGCAGCCGCTCGACCTCGGTCTCATCCGGCACGCGCACGATGATCGGGATCTCGGTATTGATATGCCGGATCTTCTCCACGACCTTGCTCGACAGATGCGGCTCGCGCAGCGTGATTACCACCGCACGCGCGCGCTCGATGTGCGCCGCCTTGAGCAGTTCGATGTTCGTCGCATCGCCATAGCGCACCGGCTCATTCGCCTTGACCGCGTTCTGCACCAGCACCGGATCGGTGTCCAGGGCGAGATACGCGATGCCTTCATCCGTCAGCATGCGCGCGGTGTTCTGCCCCACGCGCCCGTAGCCGCAGATGATCACGTGATTCTTCAACTCGCTGGCGGCGTGTTCGATCTTCTCGCGCACCGTATCCTCGCTCTCCAGGCGCATCGGCAACAACAGGTCGGAAATCCGGCGGTTGTAGCGAATGAGCAGCGGCGCGGCGATCATGCTCAGGATCAGCGCCGCGAGGATCGCCTGCGTGAGTTCCGGGCCAAACAGGCCTTTGCCGTTGGCCAGCGCCACCACGGCAAAACCGAATTCGCCGCCGTGGGCGAGGATCAGCCCCGTGCGCAGCGCCACCGCGACGCTCCAGCCCATCGCTCGCGACAGCAATAGCACCAGCACCAGTTTGACGAGGCTCAGCGCAACAAAGATAAGCAACGCCGCCTGCCACACCTCGTGCAACTCGCGCACATTGAGCAACATGCCGATGGTGACGAAGAACAAGGCCAGCAGCACATCGCGAAACGGCCGGATCTCCGCCTCCACCTGATGGCGGAACTCCGTCTCCGCGAGCAACATGCCGGCGATAAAGGCGCCCAGGGCCAACGACAGGCCCATCAGGTGCGTGGCCCAGGCCGCCCCCAAAGCCACCAGCAGCACCGTGAGCGTGAACAATTCATTGGAACGGAACGCGGCCACGCCGCGAAACAGGGGGCGCAGTGCCCAGCGCCCGATCACCATGATGCCGAGCACGGCCACGATGCCCGCGGCGATCGCCTGCAACAAGGCATAAACGAATTTGGTATCACTCTCGACGGAATAACTCGAGACGAAGATCAGCAGGGGGATGACCATGATGTCCTGAAACAACAGCACACCCACGGCATTGCGCCCGTGGCGCGTGTGCAGTTCCGTCTGGTCGGTGAGCTGTTTGATGACCAGGGCCGTCGACGACATCGCCACGATGCCACCGAGCACCAGCGCGGTGGCCATATCCAGGCCGAAATAGATGCCGGCGATGGCGATGACCACCGTACCGAGCAGCACCTGCATGCCGCCAAGGCCGAGCACCGCGCCCTTCATGCGCATCAAGAGCGGCCACGAAAACTCCAATCCGATGGTAAAGAGCAGAAACACCACGCCAAATTCGGCGACATGGCGCGTGATCTCGATGTCCTTGATCAGCATCAGGCCATACGGCCCCATCACTATGCCAACGGCAAGATACCCCAGGATCGACGGCAAGCGGAAACGATGAAACACCCCCACCACCAGCACCGTGGCGGCGAACAGGATGATGACATCGTTCAGATAGCCGTGATTCATAGCGTGATGATCACTCCTATCCTGACAGGTGGCGGCATTGCCCCTCCATGTACGTATACTCCAACCCAGCCTTCCCGCCAAGCCAGCGCGAACAATTGTAAGCGGTCATTAGACCGCATTCTTCCTCGCTGCCAAGACCTCTGGCACAGTTCCTCCAGTGTTCGATGTGGAGGAATGTATCATGGCACAAGTCAATCTCAGCCGCTGGCGGCCGCATCTGGAGG
>JBFMHP010000035.1:0-39210 GCA_040752855.1 Pseudomonadota bacterium
TCTTGCCGCCGAATTCCTCGGTGCGCGCCAGCTCGCCGGGCTTGTTGGCATCGTACAAAATCAGCGGATGCAGATTGCCGTCGCCGGCGTGAAAGACGTTGGCCACCGGCAGGCCGTATTCCCGCGAAAGTTCGCCGATGCGGCGCAACACATGCGGCAAATGACGGCGCGGGATGGTGCCGTCCATGCAGTAGTAATCGGGCGCGAGACGACCGACTGCAGGGAACGCGGCCTTACGTCCGGCCCAGAATTTCAGCCGCTGCGCTTCATCGACTGCCGTGCGAATCTCGATCGCCCCGCAGCGCTCCATGACCTGGCGCACGCGCAAGATATGTTCCGATACCTCTTCATTGGTGCCGTCGACCTCGCACAGGAGCAGGGCCTCGGCCCCGGTGGGATAGCCGACGTGCACATAGGCCTCGGCCGCCTGGATCGCGAGCTTGTCCATCATCTCCAGGCCGGCGGGGATGATGCCGGCGGCGATCACTGCGCCCACTGCGTGGCCAGCCTTCTCGATATCATCGAAGGCGGCCAGTACCACTTGGGCACGCTCCGGTGTCGGCGTGAGTTTGACGGTGACCTCGACCACGATGCCGAGCATGCCCTCGGAGCCGTTCATCAAGGCCAGCAGGTCGTAGCCCGCGCTGTCGAGGGCGTCGCTGCCGATGGTGATGAGTTCTCCCGTGACGGTGACCACCTTGAGCTTGAGCACGTTGTGCACGGTGAGTCCGTATTTGAGGCAATGCACGCCGCCGGAATTCTCGGCGACATTGCCGCCGATGGTGCAGGCGATCTGCGAAGAGGGGTCGGGTGCGTAATACAGGCCGTGCGCGGCGCAGGCCTGGGAGATCGCCAGATTGCGCACACCGGGTTGTACCACCGCGGTGCGGCGCAGCGGATCGATATTGAGGATGGACATGAACTTGGCCAGGCTCAGCACGATGCCGTTTTGCACCGGTAGCGCGCCGCCGGAGAGCCCGGTGCCCGCGCCGCGCGCGACCACGGGGATGTGGTGCTGATGGCAGAGGTGCATGATGCGCTGCACGTGTTCGACCGTGCTGGGCAACACCACCAACATCGGTAGCTGGCGATAGGCGGAGAGGCCGTCGCACTCATACGGCGGCAGGTCTTCGCCTTCGTACAGCACAGCGTCTGCGGGTAGGAAGGCGCGCAAGGCGGCGACCAAGTCTACTTTGCTCAGTGTTGCTGTGTGCATGTAAGGGTGCTCTATGTGCATGCCTAAGCTCGTGATTGTGTTTGCTCCCTCTCCCTCAGGGAGAGGGCTGGGGTGAGGGGATAAATAAGCTGTAAGTGTCTGATGATACCCCCTCATCCTGTCCTTCTCCCTGAGGGAGAAGGGACGCTCTGTTTAATTGCGCAGATTGCTGCCGGGAACGGCTGCGCCTTATCCCGGCCTACCTTCTGTTTAATCGCGTGGGTTGAAAGATATCGTCTTAGTTTCCACTCAGTCGCCGATAAGCCTCCGCCAACGCGTTGGCATCCCCCACATTACCGGGGAAGATCACCACGGGCAAATCCGGATAACGCGGATGATCGTTCGGGCAGCGCACCACCGAACAGCCGGCCAGGATCTGACCCAGCACGCGCGAGGTGCGCAGCGCCAAGCCGTTGCTCAGCACATCGTTGGAGGTGATGCCGCCCTTGCTGATTAAAAATCCGATCGACTCGGGCAGGTTGCGCACCACATCCATCAAAAACGCCGATACGCGCTCACCGAAGGCCAGGCGTGTGGCCTGGTCGGGGAAGGTCTTTTCGACGCGACTGGTGTAGATGATCGGCGTGAGTCCGTCGCGATGGGCCTGGGCGCATTGGCGCAGTATCTGTTGCAGCAGCGACGCGCGCGCGCTGTCGATTTGTTCGACGTCGATCTCGAGCGGGAGGATGCCGGTCATCTTCAAAAGCGCTTGCAGCTGTTGCGTGGTCTTGGCGACGTGCGAGCCGACGATGATCGCGCCGGGCCGCCCGCCGCGCACGTATTGACGCATGTTCGCGGCCGCGATCGGTTGCGGTGGCAGTTGCGCGAGTGCAGTCAACAGACTCGCGGCGCTGCGGAACAAAAAGCGTTTGCCTTGTTGCGCGGCAGCGCGCAATTGTGCGGCGAAGTGATTCAAGTCCTGCTGCGTTTCGCTGTCGACGACGGCGCAGGTGTTGTGCTTGAGCGCGAGCAGTCGCGGCAGGCAATCGCCGCGCACATCACTGAGCACGAAGCGCTCCACCTTTTCGGCAGGGATGCGTCCGCCCGTTTTTTCGGCGACGTACTCCGGCAGATAGCTGTGGCGATAACCGAACACCGAGTCGCGGGCGAATTCGGTTTCGTGCACCGGCACCGGCTTGCCGTCGACCATCAGATAATGGACGCTGTCGCGGGTGATGCGTCCGCCTTCGAAAAAGGCTGGCACCAGAAAGTGGGCGTCGAACGGTCCCAGCTCGGCGGCGATCACATCGGTTTCCACCGGATAGTGGCCGCGCAGGGTGGAATCGGAGCGGCTGACCAGGATGGGGTTGATCGCCACGCCCTGGTTTTTCAGTTCGTCCAGCGCGATGCGCAGGTTGTGGCAGACCTCGCGGGTGATTTCGGCGGCGCGTTGCGCGTCCATGCCGCGGGTGTTGGTGAGTACGAAGAACAGCGGCGACCGGTCGAGGATCGCCTCGCGCAGCGTAGGTACATCCCAGCGTGTGAGCAGCAGGCAGCTGTGCACCGTCTGCGAGCCGGTCGGGTCGTCATCGAGCACGATGATTTTGGTGTCGGTCATGGTATATCCAAATGTATTTCAATGTAGGGTGGGTTAGGCGCGTTTTTTGCGCCGTAACCCACCGACTCGTTGCGAAGCAACTCGATCGTTTTTCAAGGTGTGCCTTGCGGCACGGTTGGTGGGTTACGCCCTTCGGGCTAACCCACCCTACATTTGTATTCCCTCACCCTAACCCTCTCCCTGAGGGAGAGGGAACTCAGTGTTTTATTTCGCCAACTGTGTTGCGCGCGCGGCCATGTTCGCGGCGGTGATGCCGTTGAAGTCCATGATCTCGGCCGGGCTGGCGGTGGTTTCGCCGCGCTTCCAGGCGAATACGTCACGCTTGGCGGCGCGGGTGCGCAGCAGCACTGGTTCCAGCGGCGCGCTCGGGCCGCCGCTTACCGCGAGCAGCACATCGCCATCGAACAGCGCGTTGAAGTGGTCGTCGTCCATGAAGACATTGTCCGGCTCGGCGACGGTGTCCCACGCGACATCGGTCGGGCGATACAGGCGGCGCGGATTGACCACGGCGACGATGCGCACGCGATAGCCTTCCGCTTCCAGTTTGTCCTTGGCCTCGAATACCGGCAGGAACACCATGTCGCCGGTGACGGCGAAGACCACTGTGCCTTTGTTGCCGGACTTGCTTTCATAGATTGTCGCGGCACCTTTTTCCACGGCCTTGCGTGATTCCTCCAGGCTCAGATACACCGGCAGCGGGCTCTTGGAGGCGACGATGGTCATGCACTTGTTGTAGCTGTTGGTCGCATAGTCGTATGCGGCCTGGATGCAGTTCGCATCGCAGGGAAAGAGTACATAGCCGTTACCGTTGCGCATCATCGCGGCGAAGTAGTTTTCGATCTCGGGGCGCTGATGTGTCCAGCCGTTGCGGCCTTGCTCCAGGGCGCCGGCGGTGAACATCGAAACGATCGAGGGCGTCTTGCGGCGCAGCTCGGCCATGGCCTGTGAAACAGTTTGGATGATCGGCCAACCGTTGATCGCGAAGCTTTCATACGAGAGCCAAAGCGCGCGCGAGCCGAACAGCGCGAGGCCCCCGGCCAGACCGGCGCAGGCGTCTTCGTTGAGCGGTTCGTAGACTTGTCCGGTCGGCTCCTGATTGTAGAGCGGATCGACGGTCGGGTGACGGATCTTCAACGCGTCGTTGACGTTCTTCATGCCCGAGGCCTCGTTGCCATCGGCGTTGGTCACGATGAAACGTTTGTCGGCCTTGCCGACTGCCGCGACCAGCGCGCCCATCGCGGTGGAGGGGACGGCCTTTTCGGTCTTCGCGTAATCGTGGAACGGCAGCTTGCCAAGCGGCGCGAGCGCGAGCACCGATTCGGTGACGACCGTTTTGGCGGCCGGGCCGCCGCCGGCGCGCACGAAGTTTTCGCGCACGATGGCCCAGGCATCCGGATGCAGGGCGCGGCGTTGCAGGCCTTCGATCATGTGCGGCTTGTCCAGTGTGTCGGCCGGGTAGAGGTTGTGCGACTTGGAGCCGACGGTATGCACGCCTGAGCCCTTCATCTGCTTGATGATGAACACGGTGAGCGTGCCGCTCATTGCCGAGCGTGCGGCCTCATCCATGCCGGCGAGCACGGCTTGCGTGAACTTCAGGCGATTGTCGAGCGAGAAGTAGCTGCTGTCGGCGTAGGGGCTGTCTTGTCCGGAGTCATCGAAGTCCTTGGCATCGACCAGCACGATCTTCTTGAAACCGTGGCCTCTCCAGTAATCGCTCATCTCTTCATTGCCCATGCGCGAGACCATGGAGTGATGCTCCTGGCTGTAGCCGTTCCACACCAACACCGGCAGGAAGTTGGTGCTAGTAGGATAAGCGGTGTTGAAGTGCATCATCGCGGACAGGATGTAGGGTTCGCCCATGCCGCCGTCGCCCAGCGTGAAGGGGAAGAGCTTGTCCGGATGCAGCAGCGCACCGGCCATGGCGAAGTGCTGGCCTTGGCCGAGCGGGCCGGCCGGGGCGAGCAGGCCGGGGATGGCGCCGGAAAGGTGGCCGAGCAGACCGTGGCGCTCGCGGAAGCGCTTGTGCATGTCTTCCATGGTCTTGATGCCCATTTCTTCCAAAGAGGTGTCGAGGAACATCGCGCTGTAGAAACCGGGGGCGTGATGGCCGACCTCGGTGACGATATTGGTGTGGCCGAGCATGACCAGGCTGGCGTAGGCCTCGGCGCTGCTGGCGAAACCGCCCGGGTGGCCGGAGCCCTTGGAGCCGCACATCTGCAGGGTGACGTAACGCAGGGCATCGGCCATCAGTAGGGTTTGATAGGCGGCCTCGGAGGCGGTCGGGTCGCTGACGGCGGATTGGCCGGCGCGGATCGCGGGTTGTTTGGCCAGGGTGTCGAACTTCGGCCAGCGTTCGCCAAAGTACTGTATGCCTTTGCAAAAATCGGGGGTGCGTTGGGTCGTGGTCATGGGGGCGGCTCCTCTAAGCGGCGACAGCGGTAGCAATAAAACATTGAACTTGAGCTAAGGTTAGCGAATGGGTTATTATTTCGCAATGCACAATCGTTTTCACAATGCGAAATATCGCTAAGGTCTTATGAAAGAAAGAAGCAATTCGATCCAAGTTTTAGAGCGCATGGCGAGCCTGCTCGATGCCATCGTCCTGCACGGCAATGACGCGAGCCTGAAGGTGCTCTCCGCCGAGACCGGCCTGCACACGTCCACGGCGTATCGCATCCTCGCCTCCCTGGGCGACATCGGCTTCGTCGAACGCACGGCGGGCGGTAACTATCAATTGGGCGTGAAGCTGCTACAGCTGGGCGGGCGCGTGGCCGCGCAGGTCGATATCCGCCGCGAGGCGCTGCCGATCATGGAGGCGTTGCGTGATCAAGTCGGCGAGACGGTCAACCTTACCGTGCGCGAAGGTGATGAGCTGGTATATATCGAGCGCTCCATTGCCAAGCGCATCATGCGCGTGGAGCAGATCGTCGGCAGCCGCGCGCCGCTGCACGTGACCGCTGTGGGCAAGCTCATGCTCGCCGAACTTGGTGAGGCCGCCTGCCGCCGTTATGCGCAACGCACCGGCCTGCCGGGGTATACCGACAACACCATCACCGATGTCGAGGATTTGATCCGGATTTCACGCGAAGCATTGGAACAAGGATACGCCTTCGATAACCAGGAGGCGGATGGCGGGGTCGGCTGTATCGGTGTGTTGATCCGCGACGCCAGCGGGGCGGTCATGGCCGGCTTGTCGATTTCCGCGCCGATCGAGCGGCGGCGGGATGAATGGATACCGCTGCTGGTGGAGGCGGGGCAACGGCTCTCGGCGCGGTGCGGGTTTGAGGGCGTGTGACGGGCGGCCGTTGGCTCATTGGCGGGTGGCACTTATCCAATCTTAATCTTGTAATGATCACATCCTCATGTTGACCCGTTAATATAAGCGCGATGTTTCGGATTAGACTCATTGTGGTCATGCGATCCTGCTGGGGTTGATTCTCCTGCTGGCGTCCGCCCTGTATTTGGGTACCCATCGGGCGGCGTATCACCACAAGCGCAGCTATCTGGCGGAGGATGTCACCGAATCCTACCTGCAGGTTTCCCATCACGCCTATCGGCACTACAAGGAACTGGTGGACATCGTGGTGCTCGAAGGTGATGTCAGTGCCGAACAGGCCGGGATGTCCTATCGGGCGCTGCGTCAAGCGCTCGATCGGCTCCGCGCGGCGATCCACGCCGAGGTCGCATTCGTCAAGGAGGGCGAATATACCGAAGAACGCAAGGAGCTTGATCAGGTCGTTTTCATCGAACAACAGATCAATCAAGGGATCTCGGCCTTCGAGCGTGTCATCACGCTTCAGCGCCGCGGCTCTGAAAAGAACGCCCAACAGGCGCTGCGCGAGGTTCTGGAGCGGACGATTGACCGGGAACTCGGCCCCTTGCTCGATGCCGCGATCGCCGAAGAGCGGGTGGAGATGGCGGAGTCTCGCCAGAGAGCGCTGCACTTGCAAAATAATTTGGAGCGGGTGGCCGCAGTGACCGCCCTCGTGGGTTGCCTGCTCGCGGTGACGCTGGCGGTTTGGTTGTGGCGCAGCCTCAGCAGCCCGCTGTACCAGTTGGTCACCGGTGTGCGTCAAGTGGCCAAAGGCGATCTCACTCACCGCATCGTGCTGCCAGGGCGCAACGAGTTCACCTATGTGGCGAAAAACTTCAATGATATGACCAGCGAGCTGGCCGAGCAGCGCAAGGCGCTGTTGCACGCGCAGGCGGAGCTGGAGGAGAAGGTCGATACACGTACCCGCGAATTACAGTTGGCCAATGCGAAACTCCAGCAGATCGATGTTGCGCGCAAGCGCTTCTTCGCCGATATCAGCCACGAGCTGCGCACGCCGCTGACCGCGATTCGCGGCGAGGCCGAGGTGGCGACGCGCGGCAAGAATAAGACCACTGCAGAATATCGCGAGGCCCTGACGAGGATAGTCGAGATGGCAGGCCAGATGGGGAAGCTGGTGGAGGACTTGTTGTTCATGGCTCGGTCCGATGTCACGGGCATGCGCTTTGAATTGAAATCGCTGGCACTCAACCAGATCATCAGCGAACTCTGTGACGAGGCTCAGGCGCTGGTTTGGCAACACGATTTGCAATTGCACCTGGCACTGCCCCCGCAGAACGTCCAGATCCACGGTGATCGGCAGCGGCTGCGACAAGCATTGCTGATCTTGATCGACAATGCTTGTCGTTACTCCAAGCCCGGCGGTTCGATCGCCATCGAGCTGCGCTCTGGGCAGGGCGAAGCCATAGTGACCGTCAGCGACGAGGGTATCGGCATCGCGCCGGATGAGTTGGCCTCGATATTCGAGCGCTTCTATCGCGGGGAGGAGGCTCGAAACTGGGCGCCTGCCGGCTCGGGGTTGGGTCTGCCCCTGGCCAAGTCGATAGTCGAGGCCCATCAAGGCAGGATCGAGGCCGCCAGCACCCTGGGCCAGGGCACTCGGGTGAGCATCACTCTGCCGATGATTCAGTGATGGAGAGGGTATGAAGATATTGATAGTCGAGGACGACGAGCGCATATCAAATTTCGTCAAGCGGGGATTGGAGGCGGAAGGCTATCGAACCGAGGTCGCAGGTACCGGCAGGCTGGCGCTGCAACTGGCGGTTCGCGGCGAGTTTGATTTGCTGCTGCTCGATCTGATGCTGCCAGATGTGAGCGGCCAAGAGGTCTGCCGCCAATTGCGTCAGCAGGGAACGACCACGCCGATCCTGATGCTCACCGCGATGGATGCCCTGGAAGATAAGGTGGCAGGGCTGCGCATCGGTTCCGATGACTATCTTACCAAGCCGTTTGCTTTCGATGAGCTGATCGCCCGCGTGCAGGCCTTGTTGCGGCGCAGCCGAGGCCGGGGGTACAAAGAGCGAGCATCTGAATTGACCGTCGGTGATCTGACTCTCAACCGGGATACCCGCGAGGTCCGTCGCAGCGGGAAGCTCATCGAATTGACGCCCAAGGAGTATGTGCTGTTGGAATGTTTTATGGAAGCCCCTGGCCGGGTGCTCAGTCGTAGCCAGATCCTCGATCATGTGTGGGGGTACAACGCCGATCCATTGACCAATGTGGTGGAAGTGTACATCCGCAGTCTGAGAAAAAAAGTCGATGCCGGGTTACCCGATTCGCTGATCAAAACCGTGCGCGGGTTCGGCTACAAGCTCGAAGCAGTCAAACCTGCGACGCAGTAGCCGAGTTGCGCAAGTTTTTCCATCGTAACCCGGCAGGCAGAGGCATCCGTCCCTGGGGTGGGCGAAGTGCATGCCCGGTGCCTCACCCTTCGACAGTGGGAGAATGGACATCCTCCCGCACGAACCCGAGGTGAGTCTATTTTTCAATCGTCAGATCACCCACTGCACGCGCATCTGCAATAGAGAGGGATCGTCGTCACCGGCCTCGGCATCGGTGTCCACTTGAATGTAGTTGAGCATTACCCGGATTTGGTCGTTGGGATACCAATTGACCGCCCAAGTCGTGTTGACCTCGGTCCCGCCGGTGATGGCGCCGCTGCGGCTATTGAGATCCAGCATGCTGCGGCGTACCCCCACTTCCCACACCGCTTCGCTGCGCGGAATCACTCGGCCAAAGGCACCAATGCGGCGGGCATAGTGGCGCGGCTTTCCGTTGATCACCCAACTGGCGGCGAGGTAACCGCCGTTGAAGGTCTCATCTGGTCGGTCGCCATAGCGTTGTATCCGCGTCTGGACATATTCGCCCTGCGCCAGTAATGGCCCCCAGGCGCTCGCGCCCTCCAGGCCGAAGACCTGCGCCTGGTCCACGTTGCGCATATATCCCGTGCTGATCAACCGCGCGTCGGTTACATCCGATTCGGGTTTGCTGCGGATGCGAAGCCGGTCGGATGCGCGGGGGATGCGGTAGGAGGCCGAGAGGCCTATGTGCAGTACCCTATCCTTTTCATCGATGGGGGCGCCGGTCACGCGGCCGCTGAAGCCATAACCCGCGCGCGCGGCAAATGGATCGGCATCCTCGATATCTGTCTCCCGGAATGCGCCGGCTTGCGCGGCCCATCGGCCGCCCCAGCGGTGCAGCCCGAGGCCAACATTGGTGCCGGGCGCCAGGGCATTGGCCAGCGAGCGCTCCATGAAGATGATGTGGTTGGAGCTTGTGGCTTCCTCCAGGCCGAAGGGTTCCTGAAATTGGCCAATGGTGAGCGCGGCGCGATCAAATCCGTTGTAGCGCAGCCAGAGGGTGCGAAAGCGTTCTTGCGTGTCCGCCAGGTCATACTGGGCGTTCAGACGCCAATCCTTGAAGAATCTGGCGTCCGCCGCCAGACGCGCGCGGCGCACCTTCGCGCGATCATTCATTGGCGTTGCGTCTTCATTGAATATCGCGCCGTCCAGGTGCAGCCGGCCGCCGATTTTCATCCTGAAGTCGCCGGAAGGGGATCGATAGGAAATGCTGTCGGTGGTGGTGGCCGCAAGGCCGCTCGCCTTGACCGGCAGGGACGACAGGACGAGCATCCCGCACATCACCTTCGTCCAGGCGGTAATAGATATCATTGTTGACCTCGTGAGTTGTGTGGAGGGCTGTCCTGACGCAGACAGTCATTGCGGCAATCTCTGCGTCGAACGCCGTTTCCTCAAGGCATCAGCGCTTCATGGGATAAGACTTGCGGCGATGGCAGTGGGCATGGTCGGTTGCGAACGGGAAGTGTTGGGTGCGAGAAAAAGCGCTGGAACACCCTCTCGGCCATGCCTCCCGCCTTGACGCTGCGCGAAAAGGAGTGATCGGTCTCGGGTAAAGCGATAAAGCGGAACTCGGTGTCCAGTCCATGCCGCCGTGCCGCCTGCTCCATGGCGCTCACCCAGCGCTGCCCGCGCTCGAAGCGGGTGTGCCCTTGCTGTTGATCCAGGTTTGACGATTGTCGCAGCGCCTTATCTCGAGTGGTGTCTTCTTTGCCTACCAGCACATAGGCGGGGATGCTCAGAAACGCAGCGGCTTGGAAGGTCATTCCGGGCAGCTTGGGGTGCGGGCCGATGCCGTAGGGAAAGCGCCTGGTGGGATCGGGAAAGGTGTACCAGCCGGCGGCGCCGATGGCGATAGCCGCGACGCGGTGGGGATAGGCCATGGCGTAGCGGTGAACAAACTGTCCGCCACCGGAATATCCAAACAGAAAGACCCGCTCCGTATCGGCCCCGGTGAGTTGCGTGACTTCGTCCAGAAGTCGATTCAGCGCCAGATCGGCCCGCTGACCACGCAACCCCAGCCGCTGATAACCCGGGTAGCGTTGCTCGTCAAACAGCGGGGCGGCCATCACTACCCCGTAACGCTCCGCCAGATGGGAGAAGCGCCGGGCATGGGTGGCGGCATTCCGGGAGATGCCGTGCACGGTCACCAGGACCGGCGCATTGGCGCTGCCCGCGGAGGGTTCAAAGAGGAAGTACCTCAGCGCCTCCTCGCCGCCAAGCAGCCGCTCCCGAATCCTGTTCGCTGCCTTCTTCATCGATTCGCTCCTTCTTTGATGCTCACCGCCTTGGGCCGCTGAAACAGGCGCGCGGTTGGGCCGTTGGCCGCTAAAAGCGCGCTGAGTGGACCGGCTTCCACCAGGCGGCCGTTTTCGATGTGCCAGACCTGGTCGGCCAGTCTGGCCCAGTCCAGCCGATGGGTGGCGAGCAGGATCGTGCCCGGATATTCTGCCAACACACGGCCCAGGATCGTCGCCGCTCCGGGATCGAGGTTGGCATCCACCTCATCCAGCAGCAGGAGGCGCGGATTGCCCAATAGTGCTCGTGCCAGCGCGATGCGTTGGCGTTGTCCGAGGGAGAGGTTGGCCCCCTCCTCGGCAATCCACGTGTTGCTGCCACGGGGCAGCGTTGCCAGGATATCGTCGACGCCGCACAGCGCGCGGGCTTCGGCCAGTGCTTGCTCGGGAGCGCGAGGCCAGCGGTAACTGAGGTTGCGCTGAATCGAGCCGCGCAGCAGCGGCAGATCAGGGGTCATGATGCCTATGGCGCGGCGCAATGAGCCGGGCTCCAGGTGGCGGATGTCGTGGCCGTCGAGACACACTCTTCCGTGTTCCGGGTCCAATAACCGTGCCGCCAGAGAAAGCAGGGTGGATTTGCCGGCGCCGTTGGGGCCCACCAGCGCTACGACCTGTCCCGCGCCGGCGCACGCGCTGAAGCCGGGGGGCTGCGAACCGGCGACGCGTACGTCTTCAAAGCGCAGTTCCCCACCCCCGGGGGGCAGCGCCGTGACGGCGTTCGCGTCCGCCTCCAGTGTCGGCAGGTCAAGGAAATCGGTGATTTTTTCCCGGGAGACTACGGCGCCATGCCAGTACTCCTGCACGCGGCCCAGGTCCCGGAGCGCCGGTACCAGCAATCCAACGATGCTCATCACGGCCACCACCGTGCCCGGCGTGGTGCCGCCTGTGATCACCAGCGCTGCACCCACCAAGAGGGCCCCGCCACTGGCGGCGGCAGCGACCAACTCGACCGTGCCGCGAAAGGCGCCTTCGGCCCGGGCTCGTTTGATCATGGCGGCCGACAATTCTTCGCTCTGCCGTTCAAACCGGCGTTGTTCCCGGCGCGACTGGCCAAACGCCTGCACCACGGCGACCGAAGCGATTTTCTCGCTTACGTTTCCCGCCAGCCGTGCCCGGCGCCGGCGCGCTTCGCGCATCGCGCGCTGCATCCATTGCCCCAGCGCCCAGGCGGCCAGCGCGCCGGCTGCCAGGGCAGCGCTTACGGTCAGCGCCAGCGGGCCGCTGATCAGGGTCAGCATTATGAGGGTGATCGCCGTGGTGACACCGGCGACAGTCAGGCGGGCGACACCCAGGCTCACCCATTGCTTGAGCGCGTTCAAGTCACCGATGAAGCGCAGCATGACCCCGCCGCGGCTGCGCTGTTGCAGCAGCCGAGGGGGAAGCAGGTTCATATGGGTAAATAGGCCGATACGCACCTCATGGGTATAGTCCTGGCCCATGCGCTCCGCGTCGATCCGTTCCTTCATGCGCAACCAGGCGATGGCGATGCCGGCCGCGGCCAGGCCGGCACCGCACCACAGCAGGGACAGTGATGCGCCATCGGCCGCAGGCGTTATAAAGCCGTCGAAGGTGGTCTTAACCAGCCAAGCAGTGGCGATCATCACTCCGGCCTGGAGTGCGCCATTGGCCATTAGCTGGGCCATGAGCCAACGCCGGCTGCCCTTGAGAATCCGCGGGATGGTTTTCATCTCAGCCCACCTTGGATGTTGGTGCCGTCAGTTCGCCATGGCGCTCGAAGAGCTGGACCGCGATGTCGGGAGAAGACAAGGCATCCAGCCCCAGCACCGGCAGCCCTGTCACCGCTTCGGCCTCACGGCTGGCAAGCGGTGAAGCGCTCAGGCAGCCGCTGAGCGCAAGCAGCGGCAGACCTCGCTGGCGCAGCCACTCTGCGCCGCTGCAGGCGCCCATCGCATCGCCGGCCGCGAAGATCACGGCATTCACGCTGGATTTGAATGGCGGTGATTCCAGCAGCATGGCGGTCTCCCGTTGAAACAGCCCATCGGCGATCTCCATGACGATCGCCTCCACGCCTTGGTTGCGCAGATGGCTCATGAGCCGGGATTGAATGCACTCCAATTGTGCGAGGCTGGCACGGTAAGTGGAGGCAAATCCGGCGTCGGTGAAGTCCACCACGTCGATGGCCCCCGAGTCGCTCATTAGCCAGCGGTCGCCACCGGCGCCGGTGCCAGTGAGTTTTGCGCCCCCCACCTTCATGCCGGCGCGAGACAGGCCTTTGATCAGGTGCGCAGCAGTGGTGGTCTTTCCGGCATTCATCGCTGTGCCGACCACCGCGAGCACGAGTGGCTGGGAATGTTTGGCCTCCGGTGGATCGATGCCCCAATCGGCGATATTGATCGGCATGCCATTGGCATCTCCCAGCAGTCCCAATGGTTGGATGCGCGTCGGAGTGCCGGTGCCGGAGTGGCGGCTGAGGCAGATGGACGCGATGCCACCTGCGGCGACCAAATGACAAGCGGACAAATCAGCGGGCACTTCGGACTCGAATTGATCGGGGGCGTAACGGTTGCCATAGCACACCACCACCTCGTCGCCCGAAAACAGCGGCGCCCGGCGTCCGTGCTCCAGCTCGATGCGCTGGTGGTGGCCGAGCTTTTCCACGCGGGCGAGCAGCAGGTCACCGGAGTGCGGTTGCCGTTCGCCAGTCAGCAGGGTTTTGATGGCGGATCGCTCGACCCGGCGGGTGGTGTATGCAAACTTGGCCATCGCTAGGCGTTCGGGCTTCAGGGCGATGGGCCGGGTCAACATTTCTAAATGGTTAGTTTTCATGGCGACTCCTCCTCTGATATGGTCCCTCAACAGTTCGCCTCAACAGCCGGGGCGAAGAGTATTGTTGACTGCGAGAGGTATTACAGCAGCGCAACATGAAGCCGCACTCGGGAAAAAGATTAATTACACATTAAGATGCGGTGACAGAACGATGATGGGCCTGCCGCATCCGCCAAACCTGATGCAGGCGAAGGGCGCACGGCCGGATGAAGGGATGCGCTGCGGGTGGAGGCGGGACAGCGGCTCGCGGCACGGTGCGGATATCAAGGGAAATAGGGGTGCCGACAGTATCATGCAGCGGTCGGACTGCCGCTGTCAGGTATGCGCGGCCACAATTTCCGCATAGACTTAACCCGAACGTTGCATAATTTTTCGGCGCAGGACCTCTTTGCTACTTCTATAGCAGCATTTGCAGGCGGTGCTCAATTTTGCGGCGCGGTGTGGGTATCAGATAGGCGTTGTGAGTGATGAGGTGAGAGTGAACACATTGCCATCGTAAAGATGGCTCCTGCGTTCTTTGCGCAGCATGACGAAAGGGCTATGTGATTTACCGAGCTGAAGCCCGCCGCCGGGGAGGCGAGATTCTTCGTCGAGGACGAACTGGTATCCTCTTACCGCGAGCGTATCGATACCGGAAAAGCGGATGACTTTGACCGATCGAGGCGCTGGTCAGCTCGGATATTTCAAGCATGTGCGCTGGTGAGTTCGACATAGGTCTGAAACGCTAGTACGGTGACGATGAGCGCGCCGAGCATCGCCCAAATAATCTTGTTGATGATGTTGTCCATACAGTTGATCCTGGCAATTGATGGATGAGATCCTATCGCGCGATCATGTCAGAGATATTTCAATCACGCGCGCTGTCGAACACATTCAAACGTTGGCGAATATTATGAATCACCGATGGATAGTATGGGGCGTTTTTGTCTTGATCATGGGCGGCTATCTGCTCATGGCGGTGAAATATCCCTTTGCTTATATCTATGCCACGTACGAGGATATGTACGGAGAGTGGGCGCAGTTTTACTTTTTCCTGGCCGCGTGCCTATTTTCTTTCAAGGTGGCGCTGCGCCCGTCTAAGTATCGAGCCTTCTTTTCCCTGCTGGGCGTCGCGTGTCTATACGTGTTGCTGGAAGAGGTCTCCTGGGGGCAGCGCCTCTTCGGCTTCGAATCGCCGGATCTGTTCAAGGAATCCAATCTCCAAGGTGAAACCAATCTGCACAACTTTTTTGTCGGCCCTTATGACACGCTACTCAAACGCGCGTTCGAATATGGCTTGTGCCTGGCCTTCATCGGTTATGGTCTGCTTTATCCCTTGTTATTGCGCAGGCAGTTTTCTCCGGCGCACTGGTTGGATAAGAAGGGCTTGGCAGCGCCGCCGCTGTATCTGTGGCCGATGTTCGTGGTCGCGGGTGTTCTCGAACTCAAACCGCTTGCCTTCAATGAGGCCGAAGTAGCCGAGATATTGATCGGATTCGCGCTGGCGGGCTTGGCGCTGCATTATGCGTACACAATATCCCGCGGGCTGCCGGTACACGAGGATGCGCAATGGCCGGCGCAGAATGCAAAGTCGCTCGGGCTGCGACATGTTGCTTTGGTCGGCGCGGTGGGTGTGTCGGCGATTATCACCACGGAAGTGTTTCATTTATCGCCCGAACGGCAGATTGAAAGCGAAGGTCGTTTCGATAACGGCGTAGAGAAATTCGCATCCCGTTATGCACGCTTCGGGCAATGGGATAAGGAAGCGCTGCTGTTGCATTACCTGCATGAAAAATACCCTGATGATCGGCCGCTGCTGCGCAGGATGGCCGATGCCTACCGCAGCGCGGGCGATATTGAGCAATACCAAGCCTATCTCGATCGCGTGTTGCGACTGGATCTGGCGGATTATCAGGAGAATCCCAACAGCGAAGCGGTCAATCGCGCGCTGGCGCTTGATTATCGCCTGGCCGGCGATGGCGCCAAGGAAGAAGTTCACTTGCAGCAGGCGCTGGCGCTCGGCATAGAACGGGTGCAGCGGAATCCTGACAGCGCGAGCGCCCATTACTCGATCGGCAAGACCTATCGCCTGATGGGGCGCGACCGCGAGGCGTTGGAGCATTTCACCCAGGCTTACGAACGGGAGCCGGCGGTGGAGAAGTACAAGCGCGCCTATCTGCGCGCCAAGGTTCGCGCCGAAGATGCGGGGGAAGAATAAATGTAGGGTGGGTTAGCGATTTTTGCGTAGCCCACCAGGTGGTGCCGTCCGGCACTCCTTGAAAAAACGATTGCGTTGCTTCGCAACATTCGGTGGGTTACGGCGCCGGTTGGCGCCTAACCCACCCTACATTTAGTTGCGAAGGATTTGACCGCATCTTGCAGTTGTGAGATTTGCGCGCGGGACGGATCACGGCCGTAGCGCAGGGCGAGATACTGTTGTGTGATGCGGTGGATGTCGTGGCTCAGTTCCGGGCAGGCGGCAGCGGCCTTGCGCGCGAAATCCAGCGCCCCTTCGTGCGGTGCACGCTGCAGGCCGCGCCGTGACAGCGCGCGGCAGAAGCGCTGGAACGCGCGTTGAACCGGGTCGCGCGTCTTGGTCTGATGCAGCAATAAATACACCGCCAGCGCAACCACGCACAGGCCGAGCAGCGCGAACAGCAATGCAATCATCTTTTTCCAGCCGAAGTCATCCAGGCCGAAGGCGCCGAGCAACTGGCGCTGCTTCTCCGGGCCGTAGCCCAGCACCCATTGATCCCAGTGATAATTGATGGCGTCCCAGCCGTGGCCGAGATGTTGCCAGCCCTGCGCCAGCCACGAGATGTCCAGTTGCCGGCGCGGAGAGGTGAGCGATTCGCTGAAGCGCACGCTATCGAGCGTGGTTTCGATGCGTTCCGGCGGGATGGCGGCGGTTGGATCGACGCGCACCCAGCCGCGGGATTCCAGCCAGACCTCGGACCAGGCGTGCGCGTCGGACTGGCGCACGATCAAGTAGTCGCCCATGGGATTGAGTTCCCCGCCTTGATAGCCGGTGACGATGCGCGCGGGGATGCCGGCGGCGCGCATCAAGGTGGTGAAGCTCGCTGCGTAGTGTTCGCAAAAGCCGCGCCGCGTGTCGAACAGAAACTCGTCGACCGTATCCATGCCGAGCAATCGCGGCGGTTGCCGGGTGTAGATGAAGGGCTGCTCACGGAAATAGGACAAGGCGCGCGCGACGATTTCCTCGGCCGGCAGCCCTGCGGCGCGCCACTGCTGCGCGAGGGCGAGGGTCTGCGGATTGCGCTGCGCGGGCAGTGCGCGCGCCAGGGTGAGCTCGGTCAAGCGCGGCGGTCTGCTGCCGGTGTGGTAGCGCAGGCTCGAACTCATCTGGTAACGCATCAACTCGCTGATGCGCTGTTTGTGCAGCAGTTGATAATCGAAGCGCAGAAACGCATAGTCCGGCAGCGTGACCGGCAAGTCCAAGGCGAACAGCCAGCGCTGCTGATGCGGCTCGAGGATCACCTGGTAGCGCACGATCTCGCGCGCCTCGGCCAGCGCCGTGGCGGGGAGTTGCGCGGCAAAGGCCGCTTCGTCGATGCCGCGCCACTGCCGGCCGTCGGTGTTCCACAGCACCGGGCCGCGCCAGTAGAGTTGGTTGGCCGGCGGCGGAGGATCGAGGAAGCGCACGCGGAACGCGATGTCCTGCGAATCGGCCAGATCGCTGATCGCCCCCATATTCAATTCATCGCTGAGCCCGGTGCGGGCGCTGTGCGCGCCCAGGCCGAGATTCCACAGCGGCGCGGAAAGGCGTGGGAACAACAGGAACAGCAGGATCATCATCGGCAGTGCCTGCGCCAGCAGGATGGCGGCGGTGCGCAGATGACGCACGGATGCGCGCAGCGGCGGCGGGTGCGGATCATTGAGCACCAGCAGTGTGGTGGTCAGCACCATGACCACCGCGAACAGATACACGCCATTGAAGATGGATTGGTCCTGCAGGAACAGGGCGATGACCAGGAAGTAACCGATCAGGATCACCATCATCGCATCGCGCTGAGTGCGCGTCTCCAACAGCTTCAAACACAGCATCAGCGCGAGCAGCGCGCTGCCGGGGATGATGCCGTTGAGGGTGCGATATTCAATCAGAACCGCGGCCACACCCGCCAAGGTCAACGCGGTACGCAGCACGGTTGCGGGCATGGCGCGCCCCTTGAGGTCATGCAGCAGACGCCAGCTGACCAGAAGCGCGCAGAAGCCGCCGAGCCACCAGGGCTGCTTGAAAAAATGCGGCAGCAGGACCAGCAGCGTCGTGCCGCTCAGCCACAGCATGGCGGTCAATGCCGGTGTGGCCGCTTCCTCGCGATGGACCGATGAACCGCGCCGGCGCAGCATGCGTCAATCCTGTTGTCCGAACAGGGCGAGCGCTGTGAGGCACTGATGCCGATGCGCCGCGCCGCTGTCCACCGGCAATTGGGCCTGCGGCAGATGCAGGCCGTAGCGCAGGCCGAGGCGCTCGGCATCGAGCACCCAGCGGCAGAGCATCGAGAGCCGTGCCTCGGTGTCCATGCCGTTCAGCAGGTCCCAGGCGAAGATCAACTCCGGCGCCTGTCCGCCGGCAAACTGCTTGGTCATCACGCCGCGCTCCTTGGCCAGCGTCTTCCAGTGCACGTGGCGCAGCGAATCTCCCGGAGCGTAGGCGCGCAGACCGGCGAAATCATCGACCCCGCGACCCTGCCCGTTGCTTTCCTCCGTCTCGGTGGCCAAGGTGTGCGGAAACGGCTGTGCGGCGGCCGGTGTGGGATACACCAAGCCGTGTCGATCGAATTCGAGATGACTCCAGGCATGAAACAGGCCGAGCGGATAGCGGGTGTAGACCGTGAAACGCCCCATGGTGTGGCGGCCGCGCCGCGTCGCCGGCCGTTCGAGATGGACCCATTGTCCGCCGGCCGGCGGCAGATCGATGCACAGCGGCGCCTCGCGCGGCCAGCCGATCTTGATCGCCGGCCGCCGGCGCCCATCGGGATTGGAGACCTGCACCGGAAAACTCAAGCGCTC
Organism: Pseudomonadota bacterium; assembly: GCA_040752855.1. Lineage (GTDB taxonomy): Bacteria > Pseudomonadota > Gammaproteobacteria > RBG-16-57-12 > RBG-16-57-12 > JBFMHP01. The sequence continues at coordinate 18,557 of JBFMHP010000035.1, forward strand.
CCCGGCGAACACGCCGGCGCTCCGCCCGGCCGTGAAGCGCAGGCCGTGCAGATTGCGGTAGCCGTGCAGGATGGAGACCACAGCGAGACTGGCCAGCAGAAAGGTGAGCGCGTGCGCCATGCTGTTGTTGTAATTCATCGCCGCCAGCAGCATGGCAAACAGAATGAAGCCGAAGATCATCCCGCTGCGCGTGGGCAGGATATAGATGCGGCGCCGGGTGAGGATGATCTCGCCGGACTGCGGCCCTTCGCCGATGAAAAAGCGTTGCAGATTGAGCCGTGCGACAAGCCCACGCATCAGGGGATCGGCACTTCCAGCAAGGGCGTGATGAGATCGGCGCGCGCCGCGCCATTGCGCTCGCCGCTTGCCTGCAGACGGTGGCCGGCGACATACGGCAACACATATTGCACATCTTCCGGGATGACGAAATCGCGGCGCTCCAGAAGCGCCCAAGCCCGCGCGGCATGCACCAGGGACAGGCCGGCGCGCGGCGAGAGTCCGGCGCGATAAAACGGTCCCGAACGGCTGGCGCCGAGGATCGCCTGCACGTAATCGAGCAGGGAGGGTGCGCAGTGAATCTTTTCAACGTCATCTTGCAGCGCGCACAGCTCCGCGATGCTCAGCAACGGTTTGATCTCCTTCATCAACTCACGGCGGCTGACGCCGGCGAGCAGCTCGCGCTCGGCCTGCGGATCGGGATAGCCGAGTTGCAGGCGCATCAGAAACCGGTCGAGCTGGGATTCCGGCAACGGAAATGTGCCGATCTGATAGGCCGGATTCTGCGTGGCGATCACGAAAAACGGCTCGGGCAGCGGGCGGGTCTCGCCTTCAATGGTGACCTGATATTCCTCCATCGCCTCGAGCAGCGCGCTCTGGCTTTTTGGCGTGGCGCGATTGATCTCGTCGGCGAGGATCAGTTGGGCGAAGATCGGGCCGGGGTGAAAACGAAACTCGCCGGCGGCCTTTTCATACACCGCGCTGCCGAGGATGTCGGCGGGCAGCAGGTCGCTGGTGAACTGGATGCGGTTGTACTTGAGCCCGAGGCTGGCGGCCAGCACATGCGCCAGCGTGGTCTTGCCCACGCCGGGGATATCCTCGATCAACAGGTGCCCGCGCGCCAGCAAACAGGCGAGCGCCAGTCTGATCTGCGGTTCTTTGCCGAGGATGACGGTGTTGATCTGCGCGATGACGCGGTCGATTGGTCTGTTCATGCTGTGATGTTAGCGGAAATGAAGCACTACAGGTAGGAGTCGTAGGAGCGAGCCCTGCTCGCGAACCAACCGCCGTTCGCCTGCGGGGCAGGCTCCTACAATATGGGCGAGATCAATGCACCTGTTCCGCGTTCGGATATTGGTTGAACCAACCCGGATGACAGATCTCCCGCACCATGTCCTGGTTCTGGTACTGACGCAGCCACTCGTGGGCGGTGTATTCGCAGGCGAAGATCCGCACGGGATAGGCGGGTTTGTGATAGCGCAAAAAAACCCGGGCGTAAAACCGTGCCATATGGCCTTTGGCGATGATGGCCATGGCCGTGGTGCTCTGGGTCATCGCATCGCCGCAGGCCAGCTCCATGCCGCGCTGGTCCGCATCGATGATGTGGTCGGCATGCACCATCACCGGTGTCGGAATGGTGGTGATGATTTGGCGTTGCTTGAAGGATTCGACCAGCGCCTCTTCGCTGACGACGTGATGAAACGCCGTGTGGATGATGCCCGCCTGATCGACCCAAACCCTGTACCTGTCCCGTTGCATGCTTCATCCCCTATGTGCGAGCTGGTTCTCGTTCTTTACTTTATAGCGGTCACGCTGCGCGGGAGATGAGTTGTTGCGGGAGGAATTTTGTTAATTCGTGTGAACTGCATCACGCGAAAGGCCGCGACGGTTAACCCGGATATTTCACCACGGATCGTCGCGAGGGCGCGTAAGGCGTTGAAGATTCGGGACGCACGGAGCTTTTGACGGTGAAGGCATAGTCGACACCATGTCGAGCCGGCAAAAGCGAGTACGTCACGAAGATTCAATGGATTATGCGGTCGCAGTAGATTCGTGGTGAACTAGCCGAGTTAATCAAGGGCGATGGCTGTGTTTGGCGCTGATGTAGTCGATCAGCTCGGAGAAAAAGGTATCGGCGTTGCTGCTCAACGGCTGGTATTCCAAGCCGCTCTCGAATTCACTGCTTTGGTCGGCGTCATTCACCCACACGCAGGCGGCCTTGAACACTACGCGGTCGGTCATCCCAGTCTCCAGCGGGGCCTCCATCCAGAGCTCGTAGATCTTGCCTTTTTTCAGCGGGTTGCGTCCAACCAGCATCATCCCGCCCTCGCTGATATTGCGAATCTCTCCCAGCGAAAAATTGGATTTTTGATCGAACACCTGGAGATAAAATCCCAGCTGCCAGCGCTGATAACGACGCTTGTCTTCCATGGAGTACCCTTGATTTATGTGGTTGGCGAATAATGTATCGATCGCTCGCGGACAATGTTTAGTGGAGATATCAGCGGCTTGACGATTCAGTGGCTGGCTTCGGGCAAAAAAAAGCCCGAAAGAGATATCTCCCTTCGGGCTTTCTTCGTTGCCGTCCCTCGCGGGACGGCGCGTTGAGCGCTTAGTGTGCGGTGCCGGGCTTCTCGGCCTTCTTGACCATGGTCGCGGCGACGATGATCAACAGGGCGGGTGCCAGACTGAAAAAGCCAACAATGGCGGCGAATTGGATATCCATCAATGATTCCTCCCCAGGAATGGTTTGAGACGAGTGTGATTTTGTGTGTGGAAGGCCAGCGGATCGATCAGTCTCAATTCAACAGCCCTCATTATCCCTGCTGAATTTCAGACTATTATTCTGCGCGGCCTGCACGCAAGAACACTAGCATGTCGTAGGGGTATAGTCTAGCCTGGATATTTCACCACGAATCTACTGCGGCCGCGTCATCCATTGAATCTTCGCGACGTACCCGCTTTTGCCGGCTCGACATAGTGTCGACTATGCCTTCACCGTAAAAAGCTCCGTGCGCCCCGAATCTTCAATGCCTTCCGCGCCCTCGCTACGATCCGTGGTGAAATATCCAAGTATGAAGCCGATGATTTGGCGTTAAGAACGAATTAAACTTGCCGATATCCGAAACACTAAAAGACGTACACATCATTGATCCGTTCATGAAGAGTCCTCAGCAGTGATTTCCCTCTCGGAACAGAAATGGCAGCAGATCGCCGTCAGCTTGCCGGACTACCTCGTCATGGTGAAGCCCGACGGCACCATTGTCTTTGTCAACCGCGCCGATCATGGCATGACGGTCGACGAGGTGGTGGGAATGAACGCGTTTTCCATGACCCCGCCGGAGTATTGGCCGGCGATGCACGCGGCCTTCGACCGGGCTATGCAGACCGGCGAGTCAGCCAGTTATGAAACCCGTTATGACAGCCCCCTGGTTGGGCAGATATATTTTGATGTCCAGGTCAGTCCGTTACGGGAAAACGGCCGGATTGACCGGCTGGTCCTGATGACGCGCGATATCACCAAGCGCAAGCAGCTGGAAGCGAGCGGCATCAAACAGGCCCGGCGGCTGAAGAAGCTCAACGAACTCAGTCTGCTGCTTTCCGGCGATCCGCGCGAGGTCTTCCGCGAGGCGGTGCGGATCATCGGGGAGCTGTTTGAGGTGCGCGTGGTGTGTCTGTCCGAGATTCGCGGCGCAGAGCTGTTTTTCGTCAGCGTGTATGTCGGCGGGCAGGTGCATATGGATGCCGGGAATTGTCCCATCCACATCACGCCGTGCGCGACGGTCGAGACCACCAAGGACATTCGCGTATACGAGCAGGTGGCCGAACGCTTTCCCGAGGCGAGTTTTCTCAGGCAGCACAATGCCCATTCCTACTGCGGGTTCCCGGCCATCGACAGCGAGGGCCAGGTGGTGGCCGTGACTTGCCTGCTCGATGACAAACCGCATGAATTCAGCGAGGACGACCAGGACTTGTTACGCATGTTTGGTCAGCGCATCGCGGTGGAGATCGAGCGTAAACGCCATCGCGAACAGCGGAAAAAGACCCTGGCCTTGGAGGAAAAAGAGGCGCACCTCCAGGCGCTGTTCGAGCATTCCCCGATTTCGATCTGGGAAGAGGATTTCTCGGCGGTCCAGGCGCTTTTCGCTGAATTGCGTGCCGCCGGAGTCACGGACTGGCGCGGTTATTTTGACCGCAATCCTCAAGCCTTGTTCGAGTGCGCCGGGCGCGTGAAGATCCTCGCCATCAACCAGACCAGCGTGAAATTCTTCGAGGCGGAGAGCAAGGCGGATATTCCGAAAAATCTCCCCAGTTATTTCACCGGGGAGTCCTTGCGTGTCTTCAAGGAAGAATTGATCGCGCTGGCCGAAGGCAAACTGTCTTTTGAAAGCGAGATCCCCATCGTTACACCGTGCAGCGGACAGAAGGATCTGTTCCTCTCGCTCAGCGTCGTGCCGGGATATGCCGAAACGCTGGGGCGTGTGATCGTGTCCTTTTTGGACATCACCGAACGCAAGCAGGCCGAACGGGGACTGAGCCAGGCCAAGGAGACCGCCGAGCGGGCAATCTCGCCAAGTCGGAATTTCTCTCGCGCATGAGCCATGAACTGCGCACGCCGATGAACGCCATCCTCGGTTTCGGCCAACTGCTCGAAGGCGAGCCGCTCACCGCGCAGCAATTGGATTACGCGCAAGAGATCACCAGCGCCGGACGCCACCTGCTCGAGCTGATCAACGAGTTGCTGGATCTCGCGCGCATCGAGGTGGGCAAGCTTGCGGTCAATATCGAGGACATCAATCTCGAACAAGGGCTTGCCGAGGCGCTGCGCTTGATCAGGCCCTTGGCAGAGCAAAGATCGGTACGGCTGATCGAGGATTATCAGGATGCCGGGCTTGGGGTAATGGCCGACAGGGTCCGTCTCAAGCAGGTGTTGCTCAACCTCTTGAGCAACGCCGTCAAATATAGTCACCGCGGCGGCGAGGTGAGGATCGGCATCACGAGCGAAGGCGGTCGCCGGCGCGTGAGCGTCACCGATACCGGCCGTGGCATCCCCCAGGATAAACGCGACGCGGTCTTCAAACCGTTTGAGCGTCTCGGGGCCGAGCGGGGGACGGAAGAAGGCGTGGGCATCGGGTTGAGCATTTCTTCGAAACTTGCTGAGCTGATGAAGGGAAAAATCGATTTCGTCAGCGAGGTAGGGAAGGGCAGCACCTTCTGGCTCGATATCCCGGCCGCGCGCCTGGATGAGTCCGGCCCCGAAGGCGGATCGGAGGCAGTGGCGATGTCCACTGCGCAATCACGCCAGCGCACGATACTGTACATAGAGGACAACCTCTCCAACGTGCGCCTCATGGAACGCATCTTCGAGTGCTTCGCGGATAAGCGGCTGATCATCGCTACCACGGGACAGGCAGGCTTGACCGCGGCTCTCGAACACCAACCCGATCTCATCCTGCTTGACATCAATCTGCCGGATTTCAATGGTTACGAGGTGATGAGCCGGCTGAGCCAGGACGCCCGCACCGCGCAAATCCCAGTGGTGGCGTTGAGTGCCGATGCCATGCCGAGCGATGTGCAACGCGGCCTGGCGGTCGGCTTAAAGCACTATCTCACCAAGCCGGTGGACATCACGCGCTTGAAACAGGTGTTAGATGAGGTTTTGCTGCCGTGATTGAACCGGATTTGTAGGCCGGATGAGGCGCAGCCGGTCCCGGCAATTGGTGGGGATGCCGGCAACGCTATCGCTTATGCCGGCCTACTTGGATGGTGATGGTAGGCGGGATAAGGCGCAGCCGTTCCCCGGCATTCGATGGAGCTGAGATGTATTTTTCAGAAGGCTAGACGAAAGGACAAAAAATAAGGGGTGCTTGAAGCACCCCTTATCGGTTTCGCCGTTTCTTTGAAACTTAGAAGCTGACGGACAGGCCGGCAGCCAACGTGGTGGTTGCATCGGCGCAGGCGTCGCAGTCGATCGATGAGTAGTAGGCGAACAGGGCTGATTTGCCGCCCAGGGCGTAGTCTACGCCTACGGCTACCATTTCTTCACCCGCAGTCTGCTCATCGCCTTGAACCAATTGCAATTTGTAGGTGAACTTGTCCATGGTGTAGCCGGCGCTCAGCAACATGCCGCTCTCAGAATCGGTGCTGCCGTCTGATTTTTCAGACTGGTTGAACAGCGCGCCCAGTTGCAGGCCGCCCATGGTGTAGGTGGCTGCTACGCGGGTTTCGTCCAGGGTGCCGAGTTCGCTGTCCATGGCCAGGGCGACGTAGAGGTTGTCGGCGCTGTAGGAGACGGAAACGGAAGTGCCGCCTTTGGCGTCGCCTGAGTCAGGTGCTTGAGAGGCAGCGATGACCTTCAGGCCGCTGAAGTCGGGGGAGATGTAGGCCACGACGTCTTGGCCACGGATTTCGCCGTTGACCACGGCAGTCATGTCGGCGTTCGGCAGGTCGTTGAACAGGTCGACCTTGCCTTGAGCCATCTTCAACGGGGTGTCATGCGAACCGCCCAGGATGGTACCAAAGCCGCCTGAAATGCCTACATAGCCATTGCGCTGTGTGAAGATGCCGCTATTGCCATTATCTTTAACGCCTGCGGCGTGGCCGCCAAGATCAGAGCCCTTCTCGTCGGGATCGATGCCGTATTCCAGCTGATAGACAGCCTTCAGGCCGGCGTCCAGGTCGATGGAACCCTTCACGCCCAGGCGGGAGTTGGAGTTGGCCAGGCGAACGTCGTCTGTCGTGCCGTTGTCGGTCATCAGCAGCGCGGTGTTGAACTTGCCATAGACGGTCGGGCCATCGGCCAAAGCGACCATCGGCATGGCGATTGCGGCGCTGACCAGCATTGGGATCATTTTCTTCATGGTGTGTATCCTCTCTCTTTTTTCAGGTTGTTGAGACAGTGAAACTTGGCGCACTTTAAGGATCTTATGTTTCAGCAATGTGACACGTTCGCATCGCCGTAACATTGCTCCTCGAGGGTAATGGGGCGTCGGGAAGAAATCAAGACTTTAAAACAGGGAAATTGCAAATTTACAACATGGAATGTATCCAGTTCTTATACAGATACGCGGCGGTTTGTTGCAATTGAGCAACATCGCGTCCCAGGTTCCGCATCAGGTCTTCAGGGCCTTGCACGCTTTCGCTGGGCATTGCCAGTTCATGGGCGTGCACCTCTGCCCACTGGCGCACCATTTCCGACGTCATTTCCACATGAAATTGCAGGGCTAGCATATTGCCGGTGACGAAGCCCTGGTTGGCGCACCAGCGGCTGCTGAAGAGCGGGGTTGCCTGCTCGGGCAGGGAAAAGGTTTCGCCGTGCCAGTGAAAGCCGAGGAAGGTGTCGGGCAGATTCTTGAGATACGCGTGCGCCCGAGGATTATCCGCCTTGCGCACCTCGTGCCAGCCAATTTCCTTGACCTCGTTGGCGCGGACGGTGCCTCCCAGTGCCTTGGCGATCAATTGTGCGCCAAGGCAATGGCCGAGCACGGGCAGGTTCGCCGCGTGCGCTTGGCGGATCAGGTCGAGTTCCTGCGCGATCCACGGCAGATCGTCGTTGACGCTCATCGGTCCGCCCATGAACACCAGGGCGCGGCATGCGTCGATGGTTTTGGGAACGGCTGCGCCTTCATCGATGGCGATGAGCTGATGCGGCACATGATGCTGGTCCAGAAACGTGGCGAGATAGCCGGGGCCCTCGCAGGCGAGATGACGGAAGATCCAGATCGGTTTCATGGCATACCTCTAGCGTGAGAGTAGATAGATCAGCACAACGTCGAGAATGAACAGTAAGGCGGACAGCCCGCGCCAAAATGCGAGGGGATTACGTTCGATCAGTGGCTGAGCTTGCGGCTGGCCCAGCTTTTGGTTGGGATGCGTGAGATCGTAGACGAATTCGGAGAGATGCTCGTATCGCTGTGCCGGTTTTTTGTGCACGGCCGTGGCGATCGCCCCATCAACCCACCGCGGGATCTCGGGCCGGTAGGTGCGTGACGGAATGTAGTCGCGGCGCTGAAAGTCGCGCGCATCCGGTTCTTCGCCGTAGGGGAGTTTGCCGGTGAGCATTTCGTAGCAGATCACGCCGAGGGCGTAGATGTCGGAGCGGGTGTTGCCGCGTTCATTGCGAAAATATTCCGGCGCGGTGTAATTGGCGGTGCCGAGCAGATGGTGCACCTCCAGCGGTTTGGCGATTTCGTCGATCCCGGCGATGCGGGTGGAACCGAAGTCGATGATCTTGACCGTGCCGTGCGCGTCGATCATCACATTCTCGGGCTTCACGTCCTGATGGATCATCTCCATGCGGTGGAAGGCGCGCAGTCCGGCGGCCAATTGCTCGATGATGGCGCGCACTTGCGGCAGGCCGGGTTGCGGGTGGTCGTGCATCCATTGGCGCAGGGTCTGGCCTTCGACATATTCGGTGACGTAATACAGAAACCGCCGGCGCTGTTTCGGCTCCAGCGCCTTGAGCACGTGCGGGCTGCTGAGGCGCCGTCCGATCCATTCCTCGTGCATGAAGCGGTCGATATAGCTGGCGTCATCTTGATAGTTGACCGAAGGGGTTTTAATGATGACTTGTGCACCACTTTCGATATCTTGCGCCAGATAGATCTGGGTGCGGGTGCTGGCGTGCAACTCGCGCAGGATCTTGTAGCCATCGAGGACCATGCCGGCATCGAGTGGCGGGGGAAAGGGCAGTTCGGCGAGCTGGTGGTAGAATTCGTCGACGTCTTGCAACGGCAGTTGCGTGATCTGCACGAGCTGACAGGTGACGTTGTCCTGGCTGCCGAGTTCCAGGGCGCGCGTGACGATTTGGCGCGCGGCGCGTTCGAGATTCTCCGCAGCGCCGGCGACGAGCTGCGTCAGCGCTTTGTGATCGATGAATTCATGAATGCCGTCGGTGCAGAGCAGAAAGATATCGCCGGTGACCACCGGCAGGCTGTGGTAGTCGATCTCCACCATGAGATCGGCGCCCATGGCGCGGGAGAGAAACCGCCGGTCGCCGCTGCCCCAGGTTTGATGATCGCGCGTGAGGCATTCCAGATCGTTGTCGCGATAGCGATAGATGCGGCTGTCACCGATATGGAATAGATGCGCGGTGGTGGATTTGATGATCAGCGCGCTGCATGTGGTAAGCATGCCGTGATCCGAAGCGTAGCGCGTCTGCCCCTGGCCGTGCAGCCAACGGTTGAGCGCGCCGAGGATGCGCTGGCCGGAGGTTTTGACGGTCCATGATTCCGGGGTGCTGAAATAATCCGCGAGAAAACCGGTGACGCAGGACTCGCTCGCCTCGCGCCCGCCGGCGCTGCTGCTCACGCCGTCGGCGATGACGCAGGCGATGCCCTTGCTGGTCAGCAACGGTTCCTTGGGGATGCGTATCCCGCAGGCATCCTGGTTTTGCTCCTTGATGCCCTTGTCGCTGTATTGGCCGGCGTTGATGGTAAGTTGTGCGGTCATGATGAAGGAGTGTATCGAACTCTTGATTAGATTTCGTCACCCCGGCATGAGTAGGGGTGACGAGTCATCAGAGGATTATTTCACATCGATCAATTGCACGGTGCCATCCGGCAGCACTTCGGCCATCTGGCCGCCCGGCTCTTCCAGGAAGAACACAATCAGCGCGAAGACGAAGGCCGCGACGATGCCGATGATGAGGAAGAACTGATCATAGTCCACCAGGGAGTTCACGGTGAGGAATATCACCGCGCCGACGTTGCCGAAGGCCCCCGCCATGCCGGCGATCTGCCCGGTCATGCGGCGTTGGATCAGCGGCACCATGGCGTAGACTGCGCCCGAGCCGGCCTTGGAGAAGATCCCGGCGATGATGGTGATGCCCACGACCAGCCATACCGGCCAGCTCTTGTCGACCGCGCCGAGCACCAGGAAGCTCGCGGTGATCCCGGCGAAAACGATGATCAACGTAAGCTTGCGCCCGATCTTGTCGCTGATCCAGCCGCCGCCGGGGCGCGCGATCAGGTTGACGAAGGGATAGATCCCGGCGAGCAGGGCGGCGGTGACCTTGGGAATGTCGAACCAGGAGACGTAGAACATCGCCAGCATCGAGACCACGGCCAGCTCGGTGCCGAAGGTCACCAGATAGGCCCAGTCGAGGATGGCGACTTGTTTGAATTTATATCGGTGCAGTTCCGGCACCGGAGTCTTGAGCACATGGCCGTTGATCTGCCAGATCTTCCAGACCTGCACCAGATAGAGCGCCAGCAGCGCGGCATAGATGAGATAGGTGGTCGTGTTATCGAACAGGCCCATCTCCGCCGGCGAGAGCTTCCAGGTCATCAGACCCAGCGCCAGGTACAGCGGGATGTTCATCAGGATGTAGAGCAGCAGATCGCCGCGGCTGGTGATTTCCATCGCGCCGGTTTTCTTCGGCTTGAAATAGGTGGAACCCTTGGGCGTGTCGCTGACTTTGAAGTAATACAGCACGCCGTAGGCGATGGCGGCCAGGCTGGCGAGCGTCAGCGCGTAGCGCCAGCCGTCCGAATCGCCGATACTCGCCGCGATGAAGGGCAGCGTCATCGCCGCGCCCGCCGAGCCGAAGTTGCCCCAGCCGCCGTAGATGCCTTGCGCCAGACCGGTCTGGCGCGCCGGGAACCATTCGCCGATCATGCGGATGCCGACGACAAATCCTGCGCCGATGAAGCCCGCCAGAAAACGCATGATCGCCAGTTGCTCATAGCTGTCGGCCCAGGCGAAGGCGATGCTGATCGCGCCGCCCAGGACAAGGATGCCGGTGTACATGATGCGCGGCCCGAGCTTGTCGACCAGCATGCCGACCACGATGCGCGCCGGGATGGTCATGGCGACATTGAGGATCAGCAGCACCTTGGCCTGCTGATCGGTCAGCGCCAGGGCCTCTTTGATGAAGGGCATCATCGGGCCGAGGCCGAGCCAGACGACGAAGGTCATGAAAAAGGCAAACCAAGTGTAGTGCAGGATGCGGATGTTGGCCTGCCGCAGGTTGAAGATATTGAGTGTGGTTTCCGGCATTGGAGGTTCCTTCGTTGGAATTTGACAACGCCGGGCAGGGGCAAGAGCTGTGCCAGATTCTTAACTGGTTGATATCAAAAAACTAAATGGCTTGGCGGAGAGATTTGTCGAGGTCATTGGCACCGAATCGGTGCGTGATTTGCGCCTCGTGCACTCTGATCGATGGCGCAAACGTGTAGCCTCCGGGCCGGAGGGGCCCGGAGATGCGGTCAGCGTGATTTTGCTGCTTCCATTTCGCGGATGTTGTCCAGATTGGAGCGCAGCATTTGTCTGAACAGATCGCACAGCCTGTCGATGGTTTGCGCCTCGTGTTCCGGGCGGCCGCCGAGGCTGATGAAGTTCGATGCTTGGTAACGCGCCGCTGCGAAGGTCAGGCCGTGGATGACGCTGGGTTCGGCATATGTTTTGTTGAGTTCGTTGGCTAAATTTACGAAGGCCGAGGCCGCTTGATACACTTCGTTGTCATTCATTGAAACACCCTTAAAATGCAGTACACATACTTATCACCGGCCTGGCGCCGGCGCCCCCCCATATATCGTGCGATATAGGAATGCCCCACATTTAACCACAGCCGCGGGCAGGTGAAAACTCGGCGTGGCTACGCACCAAAAATAAACATTACCGGAAACATCTGTCTTGAGTTGGTGCAAGCCCGCCGGGTGAAATGAGGGCGGGGGACTGGTCGGGATGACGCGTATAAGGCTGCAAAAACAGCTTGTTGCATCGCAGCGCATCATGCTGGCATGCAAATTGCCAATACGCCGTTAACGAAATCAACGGCGATTCGCGGAGCATGCAATGAAACAGAAACTGGTCCTGGTCGGCAATGGGATGGCCGGTGTGCGCACGCTTGAGGAACTGCTCAAGCTCGCACCCGATATGTATGACATCACCGTGTTCGGGGCGGAGCCGCATGGTAACTACAACCGCATCCTGCTCTCGCCGGTGCTGGCGGGCGAGAAGACCATCAACGACATCATCCTGAACGATGCGCAATGGTATCAGGACAATAACATTACCTTGCACACCGGCAAGGAGATCACCACGATCGACCGGCGCAACCGCAAGGTGATCGCCGCCGACGGCACGGCGGCCGGGTACGACCGTCTGCTGCTCGCCACCGGTTCCAATCCCTTCATCATCCCTGTGCCTGGCAGCGATTTGCCCGGGGTGATCGGCTTTCGCGATATCAAGGACGTGGACACCATGCTGGACACCGCCCGCAAGCATAAGCACGCCGTGGTCATCGGCGGTGGATTGCTTGGGTTGGAGGCGGCCAATGGCCTGAAGCTCCAGGGCATGAGTGTCACCGTGGTGCACCTGACCGAAACCCTGATGGAGCGCCAGCTCGATGAAGTGGCCGGTAAGATGCTGCAAAAGGCCTTGGAGGAGCGCGGGCTGCATTTCCTGATGGCCACGCAGACCGAGGCGATCCTCGGCGATGAGCGCGTGAAGGGTGTGCGCTTCAAGGGCGGTTTAGAGATCGCCGCGGACATCGTCGTGATGGCCGCGGGCATCCGCCCGAACACCGCGCTGGCGAAGAAGGCCGGCATCTATTGCGAGCGCGGCATCGTGGTCAACGACACCATGCAGACCTACGATCCGAAGATCTACGCCGTGGGTGAGTGCGTGCAGCATCGCGGCAATACCTACGGCCTGGTCGCGCCGCTGTTCGAGCAGGCCAAGGTCTGCGCCAATCATCTGGCCCAATATGGCATCGGCCGTTACAAGGGCTCGGTGACCTCGACCAAGCTGAAGGTCACCGGCATCGATCTGTTCTCCGCCGGTGATTTCATCGGCGATGAAACCACCGAGAGCATCGTGATGAAGGATGCCGCGCGCGGTGTCTACAAAAAGGTGGTGTTGAAGGACAACAAGATCCACGGCGCGGTGATGTATGGCGACACCGTCGACGGCGCCTGGTATTTCCAACTGCTGCGCGATAAAACCGATGTGAGCAATTTTCGCCATTCGCTGATGTTTGGCCAGGCGCATCTCGGTGACGCCGGTCACGGCGGGCAGAATGCCGCGGCGAGCATGAGCGACGACATGGAGGTGTGCGGCTGCAACGGTGTGACCAAGGGACAGATCGTCAAGGCGATCACCACCAAGGGATTGTTCACGCTGGAAGATGTGCGCGCCCATACCAAGGCCTCGGCCTCGTGCGGCTCGTGCACCGGTCTGTGCGAACAGATTCTGGCCTCCACCGTGGGCGATTATTCAAGCACGCCCAAACAAAAGCCCTTGTGCAAGTGCACCGATTACACGCACGACGAAGTGCGCAAGGCGATCAAGGAGCAGCACCTCACCAGCATCCGCGCCGTGCAGGAATTCTTGGAATGGCGCAGCCCGGACGGGTGCAGCTCGTGTCGCCCCGCGCTCAATTTCTACCTGCTCGCGGCCTGGCCGAACGAGGCCAAGGACGATCCGCAATCGCGCTTCATCAACGAGCGCTCGCACGCGAATATCCAGAAGGACGGCACCTACTCGGTGGTGCCGCGCATGTGGGGCGGTCTGACCACCCCGGCGGAGCTGCGCGCGATTGCCGATGCGGCGGAAAAATACCAGGTGAAGACCGTCAAGGTCACCGGCGGTCAGCGCATCGACCTGTTCGGCATCAAGAAGGAAGACCTGCCGAAGATCTGGGCCGATCTCAACGCTGCGGGTATGGTATCCGGTCATGCGTATGGTAAATCGCTGCGCACGGTGAAGACCTGCGTCGGCTCGGAATGGTGCCGCTTCGGCACGCAGGATTCCACCGGCCTGGGGGTGAAGATCGAGAAGATGACCTGGGGTTCGTGGACGCCGCACAAGTTCAAGATTGCCGTTTCGGGCTGTCCGCGCAACTGCGCCGAGGCCACCATCAAGGACTTCGGCGTGGTGTGCGTCGATTCCGGTTATGAGCTGCACGTCGGCGGCAACGGCGGCATCCATGTGCGCGCCACCGATTTGTTGGCGCGCGTGCCGACCGAGGCCGAGGCGCTGGAATATTGCGGGGCCTTCATGCAGATCTACCGCGAAGAGGCGCATTATTTGGAGCGTACCGCACCATGGATCGAGCGCGTGGGTCTTTCCTATGTGAAGGAGAAGGTGGTTGAAGATGCGGAGAACCGCAAGGCCTTGTACGCCCGCTTCCTAGAATCGCAAGCGGTATTCCAGGTCGATCCCTGGGCGGAAGAGGTGGCCAATGAAGAAAAGCGCAAGGCCTACATCCCAATCAAGCAGGTCGGGTGAGCGTGTAAATGATAAACGTAGGGTGGGTGAAACGTTTTACGCGTAATCCACCAAACGTTGCGCAGCAACACAAAAGATTTTATCGAGTGCCTTCGGCACGGATTGGTGGGTCACGCGAAAACGCTTCACCCACCCTACGTTGAGATGAGGTTTGCGTCATGAATAATGGTTGGATTGAAATCGGCAAGGTGGACGAGATCCCGCGCCGCGGCGCGCGCGTGGTGCAGACCGCGCAAGGCGACATCGGCGTGTTTCGCACGGCGGAGGACGAGGTCTTCGCGCTGCGTGACAAGTGTCCACACAAGGGCGGGCCGCTGTCGCAGGGCATCGTGCATGGCAAACGCGTGACCTGTCCGCTGCACAACTGGAACATCGAGCTGGAAAGCGGCCAGGCGGTCGCGCCGGACGAGGGGTGTGCCGCGAGGTTTCCGGTGCTGGTGGAAAACGGTGTGGTGTATTTGCAGGTTTAGTGAGTGTCATCCCGAGGGCCGAATGCCGGCAACGCTGCGCTTATGCAGGCCTACGTTGGGCGTGAATCAGGTTTAATGTAGGCCGGGATAAGGCGACGCCGTTCCCGGCAGGGTGTCGGAGATAGGTTTGAGGCAATGCCGGCAACGCTGCGCTTATGCCGGCCTACGTTGGGCGTGAACCAGGTTTAATGTAGGCCGGGATAAGGCAACGCCGTTCCCGGCAGGGTGTCGGACATAGGTTTGAGGCAATGCCGGCAACGCTGCGCTTATGCCGGCCTACGTTGGATGTGAACCAGGTTTAATGTAGGCCGGGATAAGGCGACGCCGTTCCCGGCAGGATGTTTGGCGGTCGTGTCGGCGTGCGCTCTGCGGAAATTTTTATGAAGCAAAACGTGAAAACAACCTGTCCGTATTGCGGCGTCGGCTGCGGGGTGCTGGCGAGCGTCGCGAACAACGGCGCCATCACCGTGGTCGGAGACAGCGAGCATCCAGCCAATCTCGGGCGGCTGTGCTCCAAGGGCTCGGCGCTGGGAGAAACCGTTGGGATGGAGGGACGACTGCTTCATCCCATGGTGCATGGACAGCAGGTGAGCTGGGATCTGGCGCTCGGCACCATGGCTTCCCGTTTCCAGCAAATCATCGCGCAACACGGTCCCGACGCCGTGGCCTTTTATGTCTCCGGCCAGCTGTTGACCGAGGACTATTATCTCGCCAACAAACTGATGAAAGGCTATATCGGCAGCGCGAACATCGATACCAATTCGCGCCTGTGCATGTCCTCCAGCGTGGCGGGACACAAGCGCGCCTTCGGCAGCGACACCGTGCCGTGTTGTTATGAAGACCTGGAACGCGCCAAGCTGATCGTGCTGACCGGGGCCAACACCGCGTGGTGTCATCCCGTGTTGTTTCAGCGCATGGTGCAGGCGAAGAAGGACAACCCGGATCTGCTGGTGGTGGTGCTCGATCCGCGCCGCACGCCGAGTTGCGATATTGCCGATCTGCATTTGCCGCTGCGCTCGGGCACCGATGCGGTGCTGTTCAACGGCCTGCTCAATTACCTGGCCGACAAAGGCGAGACCAACGAGGCCTTTGTCGCCAACTGCACCGACGGCAGGGATGAGGCCTTGGCCACGGCGCGCGAAAGCGTGCCATCACTTGCCGCAGTCGCCGCGCGCTGCGGTCTGCGCGAGGAGCAGGTCACGGAGTTCTATCGCCTGTTCGCCCGCACCGAACGCGTGGTCACCGTGTATTCGCAGGGCGTCAACCAATCGAGCAGCGGCTCGGACAAGGTCAACGCCATCATCAACTGCCATCTGCTGACCGGGCGCATCGGCCGCCCCGGCATGGGGCCGTTTTCCTTCACCGGACAGCCCAACGCCATGGGTGGGCGCGAGGTCGGCGGTCTGGCCAATCAACTCGCGGCGCACATGGACATCGACGACGCTGGGCATCGTGATTTGGTGCAGCATTTCTGGCGTTCACCGCGGATGGCTGGACAGGCCGGGCTCAAGGCCGTCGACTTGTTCAACGCCATCGAGGCGGGCACGGTAAAAGCCGTGTGGATCATGGCGACTAATCCGGTGGTGAGCATGCCGGATGCCAACCGCGTGCGCGCGGCGCTCGTTCAATGTGAATTCGTGGTGGTCTCCGATTGCATGGCGCAGACCGATAGCACGCTGCATGCCGATGTGCTGCTGCCCGCGCTGACCTGGGCCGAGAAAGAGGGCACCGTCACCAATTCCGAGCGGCGTATCTCGCGCCAGCGCGCCGTGTTGCCGCCTCCGGGCACGGCGAAACCCGACTGGTGGATCATCGCGCAAGTGGCGCAGCGCATGGGTTACGATGGCTTCGCGTATCAAGGCGTGCATGAGATCTTCGCCGAGCACGCGACATTATCGGGTTTCGAGAACAACGGAGCACGCGACTTCGATATCTCCGGCCTGTCGGGTCTCGACCAAGCCGCCTACGATGCGCTGATGCCGGTGCAATGGCCGGTCACGCAAGCACGTCGCCACGGCACCGCACGGATGTTCGGTGACGGCCGGTTCTTCACCCCCAGCGGCAAGGCGCGCTTCATCCCCATTACGCCGCGCCTCCCGGCCAATGCGCCGGATGAGAACTTCCCGCTGATCCTCAACACCGGCCGCGTGCGCGATCAGTGGCACACCATGACCCGCACCGGCAAGGCGCCGCGCTTGAGCGAACACACCCCCGAGCCCTATGTCGAATTGCATCCAAGCGACGCCGTTCGTTATGGGATTGCAGAAGGTACGCTGGCGCGGGTGTTCAGCCGCTGGGGCGAGATCATCGTGCGCGCGCGCCTGAGCGATGCGCAGCAGGAAGGTTCGGTGTTCGTGCCGATGCACTGGAATGATCAGTTTGCCAGCAGCGCCCGCGTCGACACTCTGGTCAACCCGGTGGTCGATCCGTTGTCCGGCCAACCCGAATTGAAACACACGCCGGTGCGCATCCAGGCCTACACCCCCTCCTGGCACGGCTTTCTGCTCTCGCGCCGGGCCATCACCATCCACGACGCTAGCTACTGGGCGCGCGCCTCCGGTCAGGGCTATTACCGCTATGAGCTGGCTGGCGAGCAGGTGCCGGGCGACTGGCCGGCATGGGCGCGCTCCATGCTGTGCAGCAAGGCCGATGCGGTCAACTGGGTGGAGTATCTGGACGTGGGTACCCGGCAGTATCGCGGGGTGCGCATGGTGGGCGGCCGTCTGGAGAGCTGCATCTTCATCGCCCCCAGCCATGAATTGCCCTCACGCAGCTGGCTCGCCGGACTGTTCGGGAAAGAGGTCTTGGAACCCACCGAGCGCCTGAGCCTGCTCACCGGCACACCGCCGCGCGGCCAGCGCGACGCCGGGCGCGTGGTGTGCAGCTGCTTCGGTGTAGGGGAGACCACCCTGCGCCAGCTGATCCGCGATCAGGGGCTGCGCAGCGTCGAGCAGATCGGCCACGCCTGCCGCGCCGGGACCAACTGCGGCTCCTGCGTGCCGGAACTCAAGGCCTTGCTGGCGGCAGCCGGCGCATAAGCCTCCTTCCTCATTTAACGCCGTGCGTCTTCCCTCTCGGGCGGAGAGTATTTTAAGTTATTCCTCGCTCCGCTATCATGCATATATATCCAAAAAAATAGTATATTGGTTTCTTAAGGTATTGCCAAAATACTCCGATACTTTACCTGGGAAATCATTTGGCGTGACGGTTCCTAACCAAGGAGGATGCCCGCCGCGTTGTGTGCATATCGGTTCGGGAAGCGTGGAGATGGAGAAGGTGCGTGGTTGATCGTTCAATGGCGTCTGTGCTCGCCCTTGCGCTCGGAATCGGGGCGGTGGCGCTGTTTCCCCGCTGGGAGGTGGCGGCGATCGCCTTCGCGGGTGTGCTGCTCTTTTGGCTGATGCAGGTCAACCGGCTGCAAAGGCTGCTGGCGGCCGAACGCGCGTTGCGCGCCCATGAAAGAGGACCGCTGGCCGAGGCGTTGGGCGCGCAGTTGCGGGAGTTGCAGCAGTTCAGTCAGCAGCAGATCGCCTATCTCGACGGGAATCTGGTGCGGATCAAGACCCTGTGCGCCAGCGCGGTGGAAGAGCTCTCGGGGAGCTTCCACGGCATCGAGGACAAGTCCCGCCGCCAAATCGAACTGACGGCGCGGTTGACCGAGCGGCTCAATCTTTGCTCCGGCCACGGCCGCCAAGGTTCGCTGATCGATGAGATCAGGGAGGTGATCGGGTTGTTTTCCGGCAATATGGAAGCGATTCGTGGCGAGAGCGTGGAAATGGTCGGCGCGCTCGCCCAGATGCAGGAGAACCTGGCGCAGGTCGAAACCTTGCTCAAGCAGCTCGACGCCCTCAGCGCGCAAACCAATATGCTGGCGCTCAACGCGGCGATCGAGGCGGCGCGCGCCGGCAGCCACGGGCGGGGGTTTTTCGTGGTGGCCGAGGAGGTGCGATTGTTGTCGCAGCGCAGCGACGAGTTCCGGGCGCAGGTGCGCACGCAGTTCGCCGCGGTGCAAGAAAACATGAAGGTGGCCGGCGCGATGGTGGCCAAAACGGCCTCGCGCGACATCGACATCACCAGGCAGTCCACCGACAAGATGTCCGTCATGCTGACCGAGATGAGTGCCATCAACCAGAACGTGCTGGAGACACTGCCGGAAGTCGCGACCCTCTCCGGGGTGCTCAATCAAGACGTGGCCAACGCTGTGCGTGCGCTCCAGTTCGAAGACATGACGCGCCAGCTTGCCGAGCAGCTGCAACTGCGTGTCGCCACCCTGCAGATGTTGCAAAGCTTCTATGACCGGACCAATCAATGCGTGGTCCAGGCCGTGACCGCCGCGGAGGCTGGGCATTTCGCCGAATGTCACACCGCGCTGGAGGCGCTTGCCCGGGAATTGACGGCGCTGCCGCGCCTGGAACGTTCTTCCGAGTCGCATGTCGTCGCGCAACGCGATGTCGCGCAAGGATCGGTTGAACTTTTCTAGCGCCCTGGTATCGTGGGGGCCAGTTCAAACGACGAGTGATGGATCGATTGCATGCCGCGTTTTCCTATCTGCTTTGCGCTTTTCCTGTTCTTCTGTCTTTGCTCCATGACCCACGCGGCAAGCGATCTCAGCCTGTCCTATGGCAAACGCACGGATGACTTGCGCTGGACCATCGCCGGCGACGTCTGCGGTTACTCTCCCAATATCCTCTCCGAGCTGATCTGGCGCGATATCGAGTCCAACGAATTCGGCGTGACCCTCAGCGGCGATCTGCGCCGTGACCTGATGTTTCGCGGCAGCTTCAAGTACGGCAAGGTGACATCCGGTGATAACCAGGATTCGGACTACCTCTACGACAACCGTGGCGGGGAATTTTCCCGTTCCTACAGTGACGCCTCCGACGGGCACGTAATGGATCTATCTTTCGCCATAGGCACTGAGCGCAAAACGGTTCTGCCGAACCACACACGCGTGGGCCATATTATGATGGGCTTTGCACGGAATACGCAGGCGATGCGCATGCGTGACGGTGTACAGGTCATCGGCGAGTCTATAAGCGGATGCATTGAAATGTGGCCGCCTGGGACGCGGTATCCTGATTTGGACAGCCGCTACGAGGCGATGTGGACCGGATTTTTTCTCGGCGGTGACATTGCCTATGTCAAACCGCGCATCGAATTTCGCGCAGGCGCTGAACTGCACGCCGGCTGGTATGACGCCGAGGCCTATTGGAATCTGCGTGATCTTTACTTCGAACACGAGGCGAATTCCGCATACGGTCTGGTTTTGACGGGCGGGGTCTTTTTCCCGCTGCGCGCGGATTGGCGCTTGGGACTTACGGCGGAGTACACCCGCTGGGAGAGCGGTAGCGGCAAGGATCGCATTTGGCAGAGTGGTGTATATGCCGGTCAAGCCATTTTCAACGGTGCGGAATGGACCTCACACAAATTTCTTCTGAGTTTGGAAAAGCACCTGTAGGCCAGGATAAGGCGCAGCCGTTCCTGGCGTGCTTCTGAAACCTTGCCGGCAACGCTGCGCTTATGCCGGCCTACATGAGTGGATATCGTTGCCCTCGTTTTTAGGCCGCACGGCCATCCCCAAAGGCAGGCAGCCCCGCATTGCTTGTAGGCCAGGATAAGGCGCAGCCGTTCCTGGCGTGGTTCTGCACCCTCGCCGGCAACGCTGCGCTTATGCCGGCCTACATGAGCTGATATCGTTGCCCTCGTTTTTAGGCCGCACGGCCATCCCCAAAGGCAGGCAGCCCCGCATTGCTTGTAGGCCAGGATAAGGCGCAGCCGTTCCTGGCGTGCTTCTGCAACCTTGCCGGCAACGCTGCGCTTATGCCGGCCTACATGAGCTGATATGGTTGCCTTCTTTTTTAGGCCACACGGCCATCCCCAAAGGCAGGCAGCCCCGCATTGCTTGTAGGCCAGGATAAGGCGCAGCCGTTCCTGGCGTGGTTCTGCACCCTCGCC
>JBFMHP010000036.1:0-22103 GCA_040752855.1 Pseudomonadota bacterium
TGTTTGATCACCCGCCCCGTTCCGGGACTCACGCGCACTGAAACCGACTCACCGCCCGCGCTGAGGGTCAGCACCGCGATCGTCGCCAAGGGTGTCGATGTACTGCTATAGGGCACCCCGGCGGTATTGAAGATCAACGATCCGTTCGTGGATGACAGACTGATACCCGAGCCCAACATCACATTCGTGCTCCCGACCACGGGATGCGCATACACGGTCGATCCGCTCTCATCGCTCAACCAATAACGGTCGCCAGCGAAATTGATGCGATAGCGCTGGCCGCGATGCATGGCCAAGGATTGGGCATAACGAATATCACCGAGGAGTTGATCGGCTTGCGCCGACAGACTGATACCCTCACCCGGCCAGGAAACGACGGCGGTAACAGAAATGACGGAGACGATCAGCAGAACGGTGACCAACTCCACCAGGGTAAAGCCGCACTGCGAACTGATCTTCATAACACATGATCATTAATGACGAAGATGCCTGCGATCGATCGCAGGCATCTGGCATCGAACTCATCAGTTGACACGAATGACAGTGAAGTTGGCGGTGGCACCACTGGCGGTATGGGTGATCACACAATCAGAGGCCACATCGCCTTCGGCGGCCAGTGTGGTTGCACCGTTGGCCAAGGTGTATCCCGTGGGCAAGCCACCCTCCAACAGGGCGCCGGCACCCGTGCAGGCCGAGACGGCCGTGGCGGTGCCCTTGGTCTTTTTCTTGGCATAGTTGATGGTCGCGCCAGAGCTGAGCGACCCGGCAATGCCCTTGGTGGCAGCGGCTTGCGCATCACTCGACAGATCCACAAACTTTGGCAGCGCCACGGCCGCCAATATGCCCAGGATCAGAATAACCATCACCAATTCAATCAAGGTAAACCCCATTTGTTTCTTCATGTTCGACTCCTACAGTCTAGCGATTGGGCTTGGGTGCCTCATGCACCGCGCATGAGGTCTATCGCACAAGCAAACTCTGCGGCTGTTGCGTTACGCGTTCATCCATTTTTAACAACCTGCTGTAGGAAATTACGGCATTTGTTGACATGACTTTAGATCTTTGCATCGCCGATCCGAGGATTTCACAAAATATGACAATCACTTGGCCATCGCGGCCTTGCCCAAGTCCCACATCGGCAAAAACACGCCCAGCGCCAGGATCAGCACCATGCCGCCGACAAAGGCGAGCAGCAACGGCTCGATCGCCGCGCTGAGATTCTTGAGCTTGTAGTCCACCTCGCGCTCGTAATACTCGGCGACCTCGTTTAAGAGTTCATCGAGCGAGCCGGTCTGTTCGCCGACGCTGATCATCTGCAATACCATGGATGGAAACTGCCCGGTGAGCATCGCCGCGTGGGCGATGGTGGAGCCGCGTTCGACTTCATCGCGCATGCGGATGATGAGCTGCCCGACATATACATTGTCGACTGCATGACTGACCACCGTCATCGCCTGGCGCCAATGCACGCCGGAACGTATGCTGATCGACATCGCCAGCGCAAACCGACCCAGCGTGGCGCGATGCAACACCGCGCCGATGGCCGGGATCTTCAGTTTGTAGCGATCCCAATTCATCCTCCCCTGCTCGGTTGCGACATAGCGGCGCAATGCGTGCACGATGCCGATCATCGCCAGGATCATCAGATACCAATAGTGCTGCGTGAACTGCGATACGCCGATGAGGATTTGCGTCGGCAGCGGCAGATCGGCCTGAAAGCGATCAAATACCTTGGCAAACGCCGGTATCACAAACAGATTGATCACGAACATCGCGATCACGATGACCCCGACCACGATCATCGGATAGCGCAAAGCCGATTTGATGCGGCTGCGCGTCTCACGCTCCAGCTCCAGGTACGAGCTCAACTTGCCAAAGCTCTCGACCAAGGTACCGCTGGCCTCGCCTACCTCGATCAAGCTCACGTACAGAGTGGAAAAAACCTCACGATGCTTATTCAACGCGATGCTCAGGCTGTCACCGGCATCTAGCGAGTCGCGGATTTCACCGATCACGCGCGCCAGCACTTCACTGGGCGTCGATTCGCGCAGTCCTTGCAAGGCCTGGATGATCGGCACTCCGGCCTTCAGCAAGGTGTACATCTGGCGCGTGAAAAAGATCAGATCCACCAGCGGCACGCGCTTGGGTCGCAGCATGTCATTGAGTTGATCGATGACGCTGACCTTCGCCACATGCGGCACGATATCCAACGGCATGATGTTGCGTTCGATCAGATAATCCGCGACCGCTTCGGCGTGCTCGGCCTCCAGCAGGCCGTCGATTTGTTCCCCGGCCCGGTTGCGGCCCTTGTATGCGTACATCGTCATGCAATCGACCTCATCACTCCGCGCCGTAACCCACGCGGATCAGCTCATCGACGGTGGTCACCCCTTTGACGGCCAGTTCGTAGGTATTCTGTTTGATGCTCTTGAATCCCGGACGCGAGGCGGCGAGCCGCCCGAACCCGATCAGATCGCCGTTGTGCAGCGCCTGCGCCAGATCGCCGTCCATTTCCAGAAACTCGTAAATGCCGATGCGCCCGGTATATCCAGAGTTGTTGCAGTACGGACATCCCCGGCCGCGCATGAAGACCACATCCGTCTTTTCCTTCATCATGTCGGCCAGCACTACCTTGGTCTGCGGGTCCAGCACATCCGGCGCGGCGCAGTTGCCGCAGATCTTGCGCACCAGACGCTGCGCCACGATCCCGCGCAGGGCGCCGGCGATGAGAAACGGCTCGGCGCCCATGTCGATCAGCCGAATGGCGCTGGAGACGGCATCGTTGGTGTGCAGCGTCGACATGACGAAGTGGCCGGTCATCGCGGCGCGCAGGCCGATCTCGATGGTCTCGCGGTCACGCATCTCGCCAACCAGCACGATGTCCGGGTCCTGCCGCAGGATGGTTCTTAACACCTTGGAGAAGGTCAGATCGATCTTGGCGTTGACCTGCACCTGATTGATGCCCTTGAGCCGGTACTCCACCGGGTCCTCCGCAGTGATGATCTTCACCGACGGGTCATTGAGTTCCTTGAGCAGCGCGTAGAGCGTGGTGGTCTTGCCGCTTCCGGTGGGGCCGGTCACCAACATCAAGCCGTGCGGGCTGCGCGAAAGCCGGCGAAACCGCGCCAGCACGTCCGGCTCCATCCCGAGTTGGCTAAGGCCGATCAGCGAATTGGATTGATTGAGCAGTCGCATTACCGCCGACTCCCCCGCTGGCAGTGGCAGCGTGGACAGGCGCACGTCGATGCTTTGCTCGCGCAGGCGAACGTTGAAACGTCCGTCTTGCGGCAGACGCTTTTCCGAGATATCCAGACCGGCCATTAGTTTCAGGCGCGAGACGAGCGCGCTGGCGATGCGCGGCTCGGTGGTGGTTTGCACGCGCAACACCCCGTCGATGCGAAAGCGCACGCGCAGTTCCTGTTCATCCGGCTCGATATGAATATCGGAGGCGCGCACCTGCACGGCGTCCTCCAAAATGGTGTTGAGCAGTTTGACCACCGGCGCATCGGTTACACCTTCCGAGACCATGCGGTTGGCGACCGATTCCTCGTAGGAGAGGATCTGCTGATCGAGTTCCGCCGCGATGTTATTGATCTCGCTGGTGCGGCGGTACACCGTGTCGATCGCATGCAGCAGCTCCGCTTCTTTCACCACCGCTAAGCGCAACGGCCGGTTGACCAGCCGCGCCACCTCGTCATAGGCGAAGAGGTTGGATGGATCGGTCATACCGATCAGCACGCCGCGCTCGTCGGCCTCCAGCGCGATCACCCGGTGGCGGCGCGCCTGCACCTCAGGGATCAACTTGGCGACCTCCGGTTGGATATTGATCGTCTTGAGATCGATGTAATCGATATTGAGCTGACGCGCGAGGATGTTCAGCAGCTTGTCTTCGGTGATATAGCCGCTGTCGATCAATACCCGCCCGAGCTTGTTGCCGGTGCTCTTCTGTTCCTGCAGCGCGGCCATCAATTGATCGTTGCTGATCGCCCCCTGCTCGACCAACAGATCGCCCAGCCTGATTTTTTTCGGTCTTTCTGACAAACGCTCCTCCTCCGGCCAGGGAGTTTTATTTTCGAGATGCTGATGAAAAATATTATGGTGATGTTGTGAATCCCATGGCTCAACCGGCCACGGGATTTTCTGGCCTGCTGTCAGATATTTCGGACTCTCGACGGGAATCTTGATCTAGAGGCAAACAGAACGGCCGCGACTGGCTCGCACCCATCAAAGTTTTCGGAAAATCGGATGGGGCTAGAAAAAAAGCCTGCTGAACGCAGGCCTTTTAGCGAATACATCACACATCCCCGCGACGCGCGGGCATGGGGGGATCAGGGAGAAACCTCCAGCATCCGCTGTAGCGCCAGGCGCGCCAGTTCCGCTTCCTGCGGGGCGACCTTGATCTGATTGATCACCTTGCCGGCCACCAGGCTTTCCAGGGTCTGCATCAGGTGCGGGGGATCGATGCGGAACATGGTCGAGCACATGCACACCATCGGCGACATGAAATGCACGTGCTTACCTTCGTGCTTGAAGCGCTCGTGCAGGCGGTTGACCAGGTTCAGCTCAGTGCCGACCAGCCAACGGGTGCCGGGCGCGGCCGCGGCGATGGTGTTGATGATGTATTCGGTGGAGCCGACGTAATCGGCCTTCTGGCACACCTCGAAGGAACATTCGGGATGCGCGATGATCTTGGCCTCGGGATACTTGGCCTTGAAGTTATCGATGTGCGCGGGCTGGAACATTTGATGGACCGAACAGAAGCCCTTCCACAGGATCATCCGCGCTTGTTTGATTTGCTCCGGCGTGAGGCCGCCCATGGGCTGATCGAAATCCCACACCACCATCTCCTCCAGCGGGATGCCCATGCGGTAGCCGGTGTTGCGCCCCAAATGCTGGTCCGGGAAGAACAGGATCTTTTCCTTGCGCGCGAAGGCCCAGTCCAGCACGTGGCGCGCATTGGTGGAGGTGCAGACGATCCCGCCGTGGCGGGCGCAGAAGGCCTTGAGATCGGCGGCGGAGTTGATGTAGGTGACCGGGGTGATCGCCGCCTCGGCATCGAGCACCAGCGCGAGTTCACGCCAGGCGCGCTCGACCTTGGCGAGGTTGGCCATGTCCGCCATGGAACAACCCGCAGCCAGGTCCGGCAGGATGGCGATCTGCTCCGGGCGCGAGAGGATGTCGGCGACCTCGGCCATGAAGTGCACGCCGCAGAACACGATGTAATCGGCCTTGGAATTGGCGGCATAGCGCGAGAGCTTGAGCGAGTCGCCGGTCACATCGGCGTGGCGGATCACCTCTTCGCGCTGATAATGGTGACCGAGGATCACCACCCGCTCGCCAAGCGCCTGCTTGGCGGCGATGATGCGCTGTTGGCACTCCTCATCGCTGAGCTGGATGCGTTGCTTGATCTCAACCGCGGTCGTGGCCATGGCGACTTACCTCTCTCTGCGGCGCCCGAAGGCGCTTTACTACCTGGTGTAGGAGCCTGCCTTGCAGGCGATTGGCGTTCGTTCGCGAGCAGGGCTCGCTCCTACACACACAACCGGAAGCCAGATGGTCTCTCCTACCTGTGTAGGAGCCTGCCTTGCAGGCGATTGGCGTTCGTTCGCGAGCAGGGCTCGCTCCTACACACACAACCGGGAGCCAGATGGTCTCTCCTACCTGTGTAGGAGCCTGCCCTGCAGGCGATTGGCGTTCATTCGCGAGCAGGGCTCGCTCCTACGTGTATCTCTACTGCTTGTTCGGCGTGCGCAAACGAATGCCCAGTTCGCGCATCTGGTGCTCGGTAACCTCCGACGGCGCCTGTGTCAGCAGGCAGCTGGCCGACTGCGTCTTGGGGAAGGCCATGACGTCGCGGATCGAGGCCGCGCCGGTCATCAGCATTACCAGACGGTCCAGCCCGAAGGCCAGGCCACCGTGCGGCGGGCAGCCGTATTTCAGCGCATCGAGCAGGAAGCCGAATTTGTCGCGGGCTTCCTCGGCACCGATGCCGAGCAGACGGAACACCGTCTCCTGCATCTCCTCGCGGTGGATGCGGATCGAACCGCCGCCGACCTCGGTACCATTCAATACCATATCATAGGCGCGCGAGATGCTGGCGCCGGGGTTGGCCGCCAGCGCCGCCGGATCACTGTTGGCCGGCGAGGTGAACGGATGATGCAGCGCGGCCCAGCGGTTTTCCTTCTCGTCCCACTCGAACATCGGGAAGTCGACCACCCACAGCGGACGCCAGCCGTGCTCCACCAGCCCGAGGTCATGGCCGAGCTTCACGCGCAGCGCGCCCATGGATTCGTTGACGATCTTGGCCTTGTCGGCGCCGAAGAAGATCAGGTCGCCGTTCTGCGCGCCGGTGCGCGTCATGATGGCATCGACCGTGGCATCGGGCAGGAACTTCAGGATCGGCGATTGCAGACCCTCGCGCCCCTGCGCTGTGTCATTCACTTTAATATAGGCCAAGCCCTTGGCGCCGTAGATGCCGACGAACTTGGTGTAGTCGTCGATTTCCTTGCGGCTCAGCTCGCCGCCCTTGGGCAGGCGCAGCGCCACCACCCGCCCCTGCGGGTCGGCGGCCGGGCCGGAGAAGACCTTGAATTCGACCTCGCGCATCACATCGGCCACATCCACCAATTCCAGCGGGATGCGCAGATCGGGCTTGTCCGAGGCGTAGCGGCGCATGGCCTCCGCGTAGGTCATGCGCGGGAACGGATTGGGCAAGGCCACCTCCAGCACCTTGGCGAAGACATCGCGCATCATCTCTTCCATCAAGGTCATGATCTGGTCTTCGTTGAGGAAGGAGGTCTCGATGTCGAGCTGGGTGAATTCGGGCTGACGATCGGCGCGCAGGTCCTCATCGCGGAAACAGCGCACGATCTGATAATAGCGGTCCAGGCCGGAGACCATCAGCAGTTGCTTGAACAGCTGCGGCGACTGCGGCAGGGCGAAGAAGGAACCATTGTGCGTGCGGCTCGGCACCAGGTAATCACGCGCGCCTTCCGGAGTCGCCTTGGTCAGGATCGGGGTCTCGATGTCCATGAAACCATGCGAATCGAGGTATTGACGCAGCACACGGGTGACCTCGGAACGGATCTTCAGGCGTTGCAGCATCAAGGGGCGGCGCAGATCGATATAGCGGTAGCGCAGCCGGGTTTCCTCGGCGATCTCTTCCTCGTCGATTTGAAACGGCGGGGTCTCCGCACGATTGAGCAGTTCCAGATGGGTCGCCAGGATCTCGATCTGGCCACTGCGCAGATCGGGATTGACCGTGCCCTCGGGACGGGTGCGGACCTTGCCGGTCACCCGCAACACATATTCACTGCGCACGCGCTCGGCCAGGGCGAAGGTCTCGCGATTGTCCGGGTCGAACACCACCTGCACCAGGCCTTCACGATCGCGCAGATCGATGAAGATCACCCCGCCATGGTCGCGGCGACGGTGCGCCCATCCACAGACATGGACCTCTTGGCCGACGAGGCTCTCGTTGACAAGCCCGCAATAGTGGCTGCGCATTCTTTGTGTTCCTTTGATAACTGGCTAAAAAATGAGGGGGACATGTTACGGTTTGCGCCCCCTCTGTGCAAGGGGACGGCGGCGCGCTGTGCCCGCCATTGATTGGCGCCCGTAACCTCACCGACTTAATCTATTTCCCGGCCTGAACGGATGCCTCCGTAGGAGCCTGCCCTGCAGGCGATTGCCGTTCATTCGCGAGCAGGGCTCGCTCCTACACGGGGCCGGGTTGGTTGCGGACGAGATCTTTAATCGTTGTGACACTGCCCGCAGCCGCCACCACCGCAGGCGGGCGCGCTGGCCTTCTCGCCGCCGGAATCGGTCAGGTTCTTTTTGTTGCCGGATTTGAAATCGGACTCATACCAGCCGCCGCCCGATAGACGAAATCCCGCCGCGGAGATCAGCTTATTGAGCGCGGACTTGCCGCACGCCGGGCAGTCGGTGAGCGCGGGATCGCTCATCTTTTGCAGGGCCTCCAGTTGATGATGACAGGCCTCACATTGATATTCATAAATTGGCATAAACAACACCCCCAACGATTTGGATACAGACTCAGGAGACTCGGGCCGGGATCAGGAAACCCGCCCACGATCCGATAGAATTAAGGTTGAATCCCCTGGAATTCAAGGCGCATAGTATACCGTAAAGCATCGATTTCCCGATATACCCAACTAATCCTTAAGGCTTTTTAATGTCTCCGCATCACGGCACCCCGCCGCCGGGCAAAACCGACTGGAAGGCAATCAAATCCCTGCTCCCCTATCTCTGGGAATACCGCGCCCGCGTGCTGCTGGCGTTCAGTTTCCTGATCATCGCCAAGCTCGCCAGCGTCGCCACCCCGCTGATGCTCAAGGACATCGTCGACAGCCTCGACGGCACCCTGCACACCGCGTTGATCCTGCCCGTGGGGTTGTTGCTCGGCTACGGGGCGTTGCGCGTCATCAACGCGGTGTTCGGCGAATTGCGCGATATGATCTTCGCCAAGGTCACGCAGCGGGCGATCCGGCGCATCGCGCTGCAGGTGTTCAGCCATCTACACCGCCTGAGCCTGCGCTTTCATCTCGACCGCAAGACCGGCGGGGTCTCGCGCGATATCGAACGCGGCACGCGCGGCATCCAGTTCCTGCTCAACTTCATGATCTTCAACATCCTGCCCACGCTGTTCGAGATCGTGCTGGTGGCCGTGATCCTGTTCGCCAAATACGAGGCGATCTTCGCCATCATCACCTTCGGCAGCGTGGCGTTTTACGTCGCCTTCACCATGATCGTCACCGAGTGGCGCATGAAATTCCGCCGCACCATGAACGAGATGGACTCCCAGGCCAATACCCGCGCCATCGACAGTCTGCTCAACTACGAAACGGTGAAATACTTCGGCAACGAGGCCTATGAGGCGCGGCGCTACGACGAGAACCTCTCGCATTGGGAGACGGCCGCGGTGAAGAACCAGTCCTCGCTGTCGCTGCTCAACGCGGGACAGGGTTCGATCATCGCCGTCGCCCTCGCGGCACTGGTCTACCTGGCCGCCGAGCGCGTGGTGGCCGGCACCATGACCCTGGGCGATCTGGTGCTGATCAATATGTACCTGATCCAGTTGTTCATGCCGCTGAACTTCCTCGGCTTCGTCTACCGCGAAATCAAGAACTCGCTCGCTGACATCGAACGCATGTTCGGCCTGCTCGGCGAGCATCGCGAGATCGAGGACAAACCCGACGCCCCGGCGCTGGCCCTGCACGCCGGGAGCATCCGCTTTGAGGAGGTGAGTTTCCATTACCAGCCGGAGCGGCCGATCCTGCATCAACTCAGCTTTGAAGTGCCGGCCGGCAAGAAGGTCGCCGTGGTCGGCCACAGCGGCGCGGGCAAGTCCACCCTCTCGCGGCTGATGTTTCGCTTCTATGATGTGAGCGGCGGGGCGATTTACATCGATGACCAGGACATCCGTGAGGTCACCCAGCAAAGCCTGCGCGCGGCCATCGGCATCGTGCCGCAGGACACCGTGCTGTTCAACGACACCATCCATTACAACATCAGCTACGCCAAACCGGGGGCGCGCGACGAAGAGATCCACGCCGCCGCGCGTTTGGCCAATATTCACGACTTCATCGTCAGCTTGCCCAAGGGCTACGAGAGCGTGGTCGGCGAGCGCGGCCTCAAGCTCTCGGGCGGCGAGAAACAGCGCATCGCCATCGCGCGCGCGGTGCTGAAAAAACCGGCCATCATGGTGTTCGACGAGGCGACCTCCTCGCTGGATTCGCATTCCGAACAGGAGATCCTGAAAGCGTTGCGCGAACTGGCGGCCGATCACACTACCTTGGTGATCGCCCATCGGCTCTCGACCATCGTCGACGCCGACGAGATCCTGGTGATGAACCAGGGGCGGATCATCGAACGCGGCGCGCACCGTGAGCTGCTCGCGCACGACGGTCATTACGCGCGCATGTGGCGCCTGCAACTGGCCGAACACCGCGAGCAGATAACAACCGAAGAAATTCCCGCGGAGGCACAAGACGTCTATGCCCGGTAAAAAACGCGCCACCCCCGCCAAAGACGTACTCAAACTGCGCCGCGTCGGCATCGACACTTACCGCGAGAACGTCGCCTATCTACACCGCGAATGCGCCATCTATCGCGCCGAAGGCTTCCAGGCCCTGGCCAAGGTGGAGGTCAGCGCCAACGGCAAGACCATCATTGCGGTGCTCAACGTAGTCGACGACACCTGCATCGTCACCCCCGACGAGCTGGGCCTCTCCGAGCAGGCCTTCGATCAACTCGGCTGCGACGAGGGCAAGCAAGTGAGCATCCTGCACGCCGAACCGCCGCGCTCGATGGGCGCGGTGCGGCGCAAGATCAACGGCGAGCGGCTCGGCCTAAAGGATTTTGAAGACATCACCCAGGACATCGTGCACAACCGCTACTCCAAGGTGGAGATGGCCGCATTCCTGGTCTCCTCCGGCCAGACCGGATTGGACCGCGATGAGATCCTGCATCTCACGCGCGCCATGACCAAGTCCGGCAAACGCCTCGACTGGCATGAATCCTTGGTGGTGGATAAACACTGCATTGGCGGCATCCCGGGCAACCGTACCTCGATGCTAGTCGTGCCGATCGTCGCCGCTTACGGCATGCTCATGCCCAAAACTTCCTCGCGCGCCATCACCTCGCCGGCCGGGACCGCCGACACCATGGAAGTGCTGGCCCACGTGGAACTCTCGCCGGAACAGATGCACCGCATCGTCTCGGAGACACGCGCCTGCCTCGGCTGGGGCGGCACTGCTAATCTCGCCCCGGTCGACGACATCCTGATCTCGGTCGAGCGCCCGCTTGGGATCGATTCGCACGGCCAGCTGGTCGCCTCCATCCTGTCGAAAAAACTCGCCGCTGGCTCCACACATCTGTTGATCGACATCCCAGTGGGTCCCACCGCGAAGGTGCGCAGCATGAACGAGGCGCTGCGACTGCGTAAACTGTTCGAATACATCGGCGATCACGTCAATCTGCACATCGAGGTCATCATCACCGACGGCCAGCAGCCGGTGGGCAACGGCATCGGCCCGGTGCTCGAGGCGCGCGATGTGATGCAAGTGCTGCATAATGATCCGCTCGCCCCGGCCGACCTGCGCCAGAAGGCGCTGCGCCTGGCCGGGCGCATCCTGGAGTTTCATCCCGATGTGCGCGGCGGCTCGGGCTATGCCATCGCGCGCGACATCCTCGACTCCGGCCGCGCGCTGGCGAAGATGGAGGCCATCATCGAGGCGCAAGGGAAGAATCCTGAGATACCCGCGCCGGGCAAGCTGAGTTTCGATGTCTGCGCCGAGCACGATGGGCATGTCATCGCCATCGACAATTTCCAGCTCGCGCGCATCGCCAGCCGCGCCGGGGCGCCCCAGGACAAAGGTGCCGGCGTGGATATCCTCAAAAAACTCGGCGCGCCGGTACGCAAGGGCGAGCCGCTCTATCGCGTCCATGCCGAGTTTCCGTCGGACTACAACTTCGCCCGCTCCTTAAGCGAACAGCACAATGCCTACACCCTCGGCGATATCGACGAGGCCGGGTTGAATCTCCTGGAGCAGGGATGATCATCCTTGGTTACGAAGACTCCAAAGAAGGCGCCGCGCGCCTCGCTGCGGCATTGGGCATCGCGCACCAACAGATCGAGTGCCACCGTTTTCCGGATGAAGAAGTACGAGTATGCCTGCCCGAGCAACTGCCCGCGCACATCCTCATCTACCGCAGCCTCGACCGCCCTGATCCGAAACTGATCGAGCTCCTGCTCACCTGCAAGACCGCGCGGCAACTCGGCACGCAGCGCATCAGCCTGATCGCCCCCTACCTCTGCTACATGCGCCAGGACGTGGCGTTTCATCCCGGCGAATCGGTCAGTCAGCGCGTCATCGGCGAATTTCTCGCCGGCTTGGTCGAAGACGTGCTCACTATCGACCCGCACCTGCACCGCACCCATGCACTCGCCGGCGCCATTCCCGCACAGCGGGCCGTGGCCTGTACCGCCGCGCCATTGATCGGTGATTTCATCGCGCAACGCTTCCAGGCGCCGCTCATGCTCGGCCCGGACAGTGAATCACAGCAATGGGTGCAGACGATCGCCGAAGGCCGGCAGTTGGAATGGGCCGTGGCGGAGAAGACCCGGCTGGGCGATCGCGCAGTGCGCATCACACTGCCGGAGGTTTCATTCACGGGGAAAGATGTCGTGCTGATCGACGATGTGATCAGTAGCGGCCACACCATGATCGAGATCGCCGCGCAGCTCAAGTCGCACGGAATAAAGAGCCTGCACTGCATCGTCACCCATGCCCTGTTCGCGGGGGACAGCTACCAACGCATGCTGCGCGCGGGCTTTAACGGCATCTGGAGCAGCAACAGCATCCCGCACCCCAGCAATGCGATCCCGCTGGCGGGGTTGATCGCCTCTAAAGTGCGCGAGCTACTTCGCGCAGCTTGAGCAACCCTATGCGTAACCGTTTCTCCCCTCCGCAGCTGCTCCTGATCCTCGTGCTGCTGTCGCTGCTGTTGGCCTTGGTCCAGATCGGGCTGCTCACGCTTGCCTTCGAAAAGCTTGGGCTCTCCCCTGGCAGCGGCCTCGTCTTGTTGCTGGTCTCACTGTTCGGCAGCCAAATCAATCTGCCGCTGGTGTCCGTGACCGCCTCCCCGCCTCCCGAGGACAGCCTCGCCACGGCATGGCGCAGCATCCTGCGCCTGCCGCCGCTGCCGTTTACCGGCAAGACCATCATCGCCGTCAACGTCGGCGGCTGTCTCGTGCCCGTATTTTTTTCCATCTACTTGTTGAATCGCAGCGGGATCGATCTTTCGACGGCGCTGTTGGGAATAGGGATGGTCTCGACTATCAGCTATCTGGTCAGCCGGCCGATCCCGGGCATCGGCATCGGCATGCCGATCCTCGTCGGCCCTCTGGCCGCTGCCATGGTGGGCATCCTGCTCGCGCCGGAAAACAGCGCACCGCTGGCCTATATCTGCGGCACGCTCGGAGTATTGATTGGGGCGGATCTGTTGCGATTGAAGGATGTGCGCCGGCTCGGCGCACCGATCGCCTCGATCGGCGGGGCCGGGACCTTCGATGGGATCTTCATCACCGGCGTCGTGGCGGTGCTACTCGCCTGAGCAGGTCCGACCGCCGGTCCACACAACCTTGCCGAGGATCTTGAAGCCATTGAGGTCACGGTTGTTGCGAATGGTAGGATACGCGGGATCGACCCCCACGAGCTCCACCCGGTCATCGACCATCGATGTAATGCGCCGCAGGCAGATCATGCCGCGCGACTCGATGATGTACACGCCATTCAACTCGTGGACCGGCCCGATGTGCTTGTCCACCAGCACCAATTCGCTCAAGCCAAACGGCAATGGGTAACTCGCCTTCAAAGAAAAGACGATCAGGTCTTCAGTCTTGGACTGGGTGATCAGGGTAAGCCAGGCCGGATGAAAAGCCAGATCGCAGGCATCCTTGATCGGCCCTTTGCCGTCGTTACAGCCGATCACGTCGAGATTCATCTCCTTTTGCGGCACTATGACGTAATCGGGGGTTTCCCCGGATGGCCGATTGCATGGCTCCGCCACGGTCTTGTGTTGCGTGAAGATTGGACCGGCGCCCGTGGCCAGCCACTCCAAGGCGATTCCGGTAGCATCGGCGATGGCCAGCAATCGCTGCAAGGTGGGATCGGAAGAACCGGACAGATAGGTACCTATCGCCCGGCGCGAGATGCCAGTCTTTCTGGCGAGCTCGGTGGCATTCCCGGCGATCTTGGCCGCAAAAGCGATCCGCTGCGGGAAGCTCAAATTACGGAGATTCGACTCCGCGCTCAATTCGGGGGCTGTATCCATTTGTTCCCTTTACTCAAGGCCCATTTATAAAATTTTTAATATGCACACATCGCGCAATTAGTTGTCTTTACGTTTGATTCAACAACTATTTTCAACGCGTCGCCACTATGACTTTACTGACAAAACGACATGCCCTTCATTCTTGTAAGGAAACACTTGCCAGCATAGCAATTAATTGCTACCGTACATCCCCATGCCAGAACAACAAATACCGCAAGATCCCGCAAAACGCCGAGCCTGGATCAAATACCAGCTCGAACTCTCCGGTTACTCGCTAAGCTCCCTCGCTCGAGAACTTGGGGTCAGCCGCCATGCGCCGAAGCTAGCCCTGGATCGTCCCTACCCCCGGATGGAGCGCGCCATCGCCGATAAGATCGGCATGGAACCCCACAAGATCTGGCCTGAGCGTTACAACGCCGAAGGTCAACCCAACCGCTCCGTGGGCCGCCCCAAAAAAATATCCCCCGGTGAAGAGGATTAAATCAGCTCCTCTTGCCTACATCAACCCCTCGCCAATTAATTATTTTTAAAACACATTTTTCGCCCAGCGATTTTCTCAATTGTTTCAAATGTAAGCCGATAACTCGTACATTGGGCAATTTTTTGCCTGTAACAATTGTTTACAAGCTGAGGGGTCGCAGGCGACATGAAAATCAATCATCCGGTCACGGGTCGGGAAAACAATTTTCCAGAGCGGTCGATCATCATCTCGACCACCGACCTCAAGGGCATCATCACGCATGCCAACGAGGATTTCTGCAAGATCGCAGGCTTCAGCGAAGAAGAGCTGCTCCACAAGAACCACAACATCGTTCGCCACCCCGACATCCCGCCCCTTGCCTTCGCCGATCTCTGGGAGACCCTGAAAAAAGGCGACTCCTGGATGGGCATCGTCAAGAACCGCTGCAAGAACGGTGATCACTACTGGGTGGATGCCTTCGTCACCCCGATTTACGAGAACGGCCGGGGCACCGGCTATCAATCGGTGCGTGTCAAACCGGACCGTCGCCTGGTCGAGCGGGCGGA
This sequence comes from Pseudomonadota bacterium, assembly GCA_040752855.1. Lineage (GTDB taxonomy): Bacteria > Pseudomonadota > Gammaproteobacteria > RBG-16-57-12 > RBG-16-57-12 > JBFMHP01. The sequence continues at coordinate 14,884 of JBFMHP010000036.1, forward strand.
CGCCTTGTACACACAAGTCAACGCCGGGAAGATCCCGCGCCTCAATGCCTGGTGGTACAGCACCAAGGCGCGCACCATCGCCGGATTGATCGGCCTGGGCAGCGCCGTGGTCTTGATGTTTGGTCTGTTCGGCAATGCGTCACCGGGCATGCTCATGAGCGCGGAATTGGCGACACTATTACTTGCCGCAGTATTGGGCCAGATCATCTGCCACCCCATGGATCAGGCGCTGAAAACGGCGCGCAGCGTGGTGGATAACAAGATCATGCAATACGTCTACACGGGCCGCCTAGACGATGCCGGAGCGATTGAATTGGCCATCAAATTCCTACAGGCGAAGATCCGCACCGTGCTCTGCCGCATCGACGAGGCCTCCTCGGTCGTTGCCAATGCCGCACAGCTCAGCGCCCAATCCGCGGAACTCACGGAACAGGGCATCAAGCAGCAGCACAACGAAACCGACCAGCTGGCCACCGCCATCAGTGAGATGGCCGCCACGGCCAATGAAGTGGCGCACAACGCGCTGCAAGCGGCGCAGTCAACCTCCGAAGCCGACCGAACCTCCAAAGACGCCAAGAACATCGTCGAATCCGCCACCCGCACGATCCAATCGCTGGCGGAGGAAGTCGCGCAGGCCGCCGAAGTCATCCTGCGCCTCAAGCAAGACAGCGAAGGCATCGGCACGGTGGTTGACGCCATTCGCGGCATCGCCGAACAAACCAATCTGCTCGCGCTCAACGCTGCCATCGAGGCTGCGCGCGCAGGCGAACAGGGACGCGGTTTTGCCGTGGTCGCCGATGAAGTGCGCTCGCTGGCCAACCGCACGCAGGAATCCACCGTTGAGATCCAAAAGATGATCGAGAAACTGCAAGCGGCCGCCAGCCAGGCCGCCACCGTGATGGAAAACGGGCGCAAAAAGGCGGAGGACAGCGTCAGCGAGGCCGGCAAGGTCAATACATCGCTCAGTCAGATCGCGGAGGTCGTCGGTGCGATCACTGATCGCAATCATCAGATCGCCTCGGCCGCCGAAGAGCAGAGCGCGGTGGCCAATGAACTCCAGCGCAACATCGAATCAATCTCCGAGATCGCCTTCCAGACGACCACCGAGGCCTCCCATACCTCGGAGCAGAGCGAACAACTGCTCAAGCTCGCCGGCGAACTGCAATCGCTGACGCATCAATTCAAATAAGCTCGTATTCTCTGAACAACGCCTCTGCGCTATGATCACCACCTTCAGCGCAGAGGTATCAACCCGTGTCGATTCCGAATCACGATAAAACCATACTCATCACCGGCTGCAGCAGCGGCATCGGCGCATGCGCGGCGCGCACGCTGCAAGCGCGCGGTTATCGGGTGATCGCCACCGCACGCAAGGCGCAGGATGTGATGCAACTCAAAGCGGAAGGATTCACCGCCGTGCCGCTCGATCTGAATGATTCGAACTCGATACAATCGGCGGTGGCGCAAATCCTGGAGATCACCGGAGGCAACCTCTACGCCCTGTTCAACAACGCCGCCTACGGCCAGCCCGGCGCGGTGGAGGATCTGCGCCGCGAGGTGCTGCGCGCGCAATTTGAAACCAATCTGTTCGGCACCCTCGAGCTGACCAACGCCGTGATCCCGATCATGCGCCGGCAGGGTTACGGACGCATCATCCAGAACAGCTCGGTGCTGGGACTGTTCGCCATGCCCTATCGCGGCGCGTACAACGCGAGCAAGTTCGCGCTCGAAGGCATCACCGACACGCTGCGCCTCGAGCTGCGCGGCAGCGGCATCCACATCTCGCTGATCGAACCGGGGCCGATTAAAAGCGCCTTTCGCAAAAACGCCATGCAACACTTCTTTGCCAACATCGACCGCGAGCACAGCTTTCACCGCAAGGTCTATCAAGGCGTGGAACAGCGCCTGGCCAAGCCCGGTCCCGCCGCGCCGTTTACCTTGCCGCCGGAGGCGGTAGTGGAAAAACTCATCCACGCCCTCGAGGCGAGGCACCCTAAGCGGCGTTATTACGTCACCGTGCCGACACACCTCTTCGCCAGGCTCCGTCGCATCCTCCCCACCGCCGCGATGGATGCCATCGCGCGCCTGGTTTCCAAGGACGAAAACCGTGAATAACCGTAGGAGCCTGCCCTGCAGGCGATTACCGTCATTCGCGAGCAGGGCTCGCCCCTACGATCGCCCGACAATCCCGTAGGAGCCTGCCCCGCAGGCGATTACCGTCATTCGCGAGCAGGGCTCGCTCCTACAAACAGCACAAGGCTCATCAACACCCCCAGCACCATCCCCGCCAGTATCGTCAACCGGATCGCCGGGGCGAGCTGCTGCGGCGTGCGGGCGAATTTGAAGAGCTGTAACGCGGCAATGCCGGACAATGGCAAGGCGCACAGGCCCACCAGCAGCCAGGGTTCCAGCATGAGCGCAACAGTGGTCAACCACCCATACGAAACCGCCGCGATCAGCACATACCCCCACGGCGCACGCTGCGCGCCCAGCCGCACCACCCAGTGATGCTTGCCGCAGGCCTCATCGGCGCGGCGATCCGGGAATTGATTGATGTAGAGCAGATTGGTGATCAGCAAGCCATACGGCACGCCGATAAGCACCGGCAACCAATCGAAGGTGGCGCGCTGCACCACGTCCGCGCCCACCGGGATCAACACCCCGAAGCCGAGCCCGACGCAAAGCTCGCCCATTCCGCGACTGTTGAGCTTGAGCGGCGGCGCGGAATACGCCCAGCCGATGAGCAAGCCGAGCAACCCTACCCATAGCAGACGCGGGGTCGCGACCGTCATCAACACCACACCGATTACGGCCGCCGCTCCCAGCAAGGCGGCGCCATAGATCGCTGTCTGCCGTGGCGTGAGCAGCCCGTTCTGGATAAAACGGCTGCCGCCGGTGAAAGGATAGATACGTTCCTGATTAAGATCGTCGGTCCCGCTTAAAGAATCGTAATAGTCATTGAGCACATTGATGCCGGCATGGGCCAGCAGCGCGCCCAGCACGGTCAGAAAAGCCCAGGCATAGTTCAGGTCGATCCCGGAAAACGACGCGGCGGCGATACCCATGAGCGCCGGCACCAGCGCGGCGGTCAGAAACGGCGGGCGCGTGGCGAGCACATATTTCTTCACCCCGCGCAGCGTCGCAGGCCCGGGCTCACGAATGGCTGTCGCTGTCATGCCGACCTCGATTACAATCCGTCATGTGTTTGACAAAAAGCGCCCTGAGAATATCAAACCCCTTATCAATCATCGCGGTATAGTTAAAGTAAGCCTCTCCCTTGCCGATGACCTCAGCATATCAGATAGGAGTTGGCCGGGAACGCGCACCGCGACACTGGAAACTCACAGCCTAACACCCGAGGAGGAGCTTCAAAATGAGCAAGAATCCACTGCAATCACTCGCCGATTTCGACCAGAGCGTGTGGTACGACAACATCCAGCGCTCCATGCTCACCAACGGCGAGCTCAAGCGCATGATTCAACAAGACGGCCTGCGCGGCATGACCTCCAATCCGAGCATCTTCGAAAAGGCGATCGCCGGCAGCCGCGATTACGAAGATAGCATGGCCAAGATCCTGAAGACCGGAAAAGACCTCAGCAGCAAAGACATCTTCTACCTGCTGGCCATCGAAGACATCCAGCTGGCCGCCGACATCTTTCACGATACTTACCGCGCCACCAAAGGGCGCGATGGTTACATCAGCCTCGAGGTCTCCCCCACGCTGGCGCACGATGCCCAAGGCACCATCGCTGAGGCGCGTGATCTGGTCAAGCGCGTCAACCGCGCCAATCTCATGATCAAGGTGCCCGCCACCATCGCGGGGCTGGAGGCCATCGAAACCCTGACCAGCGAGGGCGTCAACATCAACGCCACGTTGCTCTTCTCGGTCGAGCGCTACAAGGCGGTCGTGGAGGCCTACATCAAAGGACTGGAAAAGCGCCGCGCCGCGGGCGGCAAGATCGACAACATCGCCTCGGTGGCGAGCTTCTTCGTCAGCCGCGTGGACAGCGCCGTCGACAAGATCCTGGAAACGAAGATCGCCAACGGCGGCGATGCGGCGCGCTTGAAGGGCCTGCTCTACAAGGCCGCCATCTCCAACGCCAAGGCCGCGTATCAAGCCTACAAAGATCTGTTCAACTCGCCGCGTTTCGCCGCCCTGAAGCAACACCAGGCACAGCCGCAGCGCCTGTTGTGGGCGAGCACCGGCGTAAAGAACCCGGCGCTGAGCGACGTGCTCTACATCGAAGAGTTGATCGGCGCGGAGACCGTCTCGACCATTCCGCCGGCCACCTACAATGCCTTCCGCGATCACGGCAAGCCGCGCGCCAGCCTGATGGAGAATCACGGCGAGGCGCATCGCGTGCTGGAAGGGCTGGCCGCCGCCGGGATCGACCTCAAGGCCATCACCGACGAACTGGAGGCTAAAGGCGTCGAGCTTTTTGCCGATGCCTTCAGTAGCTTGCTTGCCGCCATCGATAACAAAAAGGCATCCAGCAAGCGCGCGAGTACCGCTTGATCGCCCTCCCTTGAGAGCGTGCTCGATACCATTAAAGCGCCGCAAGGCGCTTTTTTTTGCCTTCATTTTAATCAAGCCCCTCTCCCGCAAGCGGGAGAGGGGTCGGGGTGAGGGTGCCGAGTAAGGGCATCGGAACCCGCAAACCATCTATTTTGTTTTCGGCGCAATACCCACTAAACTCGCCCCATGCATTTCGAATTCTGCACCGACATCACCCGCATCGCCGCCCAAGACTGGAACCGCTTGAGCGGCACCGATCATCCGTTCACGCGCCATGAATTCCTCGCTGCGCTGGAGCGCAACGACTGCGCCACTGCGCGCTACGGCTGGCACCCGCAGCACATCCTCGGCTACGACGCGCACGGCGCGCTGCGCGCCGCCGTCCCCGCCTACTGCAAGGACAACTCCTACGGCGAACTGGTGTTCGACTGGTCCTGGGCCGATGCCTACAAACGCGCCGGACTGACCTATTATCCCAAGCTGGTCGTGGCGGTGCCCTATACCCCCGCCACCGGCGCGCGTCTGTTGCTTGATACGCCCGAGCAGAAACCGCAGGTCATCGACGAATTGTTGCCGTGGCTGAAACAACAGCTCGAACCACGCCAAATCTCGGGGCTGCACTGGCTGTTTCCCGATGAAGATGAACTCCGCCTGCTGCAACCGCACCTGCGCCCGCGCATCGACTGCCAATATCACTGGCACAACCGCGGCTATCAAGGCTTCGAGGATTTTCTCTTAACTCTGAGTTCGGCAAAACGGAAAAACATCCGGCGTGAACGACGCAAAGTAACCGAACAAGGCATCGATATCGAGCGGCACTCGGGCACGGAAATGGATGAAGGTCTATGGGATATCGTGCACCGATGTTATCTCGCCACCTTCGAAAAGAAATGGGGCATGGCGACCTTGTCGCGCGCATTTTTCGCCGAACTCGGCCAGACCATGGGCGAACAGCTGCTCGTGATCCTGGCCCGACGCGCGGGTCGCTATATCGCCGCCGCGATTTGCTTCCGCAGCGATGATTGTCTCTATGGCCGACATTGGGGCAGCCTGGAGCCGGTCGACTGCCTGCACTTCGAGCTGTGTTATTACCAAGGCATCGAATACTGCATCGAACACGGTTTGGCGCGCTTCGAGCCCGGCGCGCAGGGCGAATACAAGATCAGCCGCGGCTTCGAACCCACACAGACCAATTCCGCACACTGGCTGCGCGATGCGCGCTTTCAACAGGCGATCGAATTTTATTTGCGTGAAGAGGCGGTGCACGTGCGCGGCGCCATGGCGCAGTTGCGCGAGCATGTGCCGTTCCGCAAGGATTTGCCGGTGTAACTCAAGTCGCCTGATCCAGGCTGTAGCGCTGATACGCCTCGATAAACCCATCGACCATCGCCGGGTCCAGCTCCTTGCCCGCCATGGCCTTCAAGCGTTCGATCGCTGATTCGCGGGATATCTTCGGAAGATAGGCACGGTGCGTGGCCAAGGCATCATAGGCATCCGCCACGGCAATGACGCGCGCCAGGATGGGTATTTGATTGCCTTGGAGGCCCTCCGGATAGCCGCTGCCGTCATAATGCTCATGATGATGGCGGATCACCGGCATGCAATCCTTGAGCTGCTTTATGTTACTGAGAATCTGGCAGCTCAGATCGACATGGCGTTTGATGATTTCTCCTTGCTCCTGATCGCTGAGATCCGCGCGCTGCACCAGCTCATCGCTGATCCCGATCATGCCGACATCGTGCAGCATCGCCGCGAGCTTAAGCGTCCCCAGCAATTTGGGCGGCATGCCCATCACCCGCGCGATGCCCACACTGTAGTTCACCACCCGGCGCGCATGCCCCTTGGTCGCCTGGTCGCGCAGATCCATGGCCTCGGCCAGCGACTGCACCGTGGAATGAAACGCCGCACGCAGATCCTGATAAAGCCGGGCGTTTTCGATCGCCACCGCCACCTGGTTGGCCAGTGCCGTCAGAAAATCCTGGTCTTCCTCACCGAAGGCAATTCCAATCTTGTTGATCGCCTGGAGCACGCCGATCAGGCGATTCTTGATGCACACCGGCACACACAGGATATCGCGCGTGATGAAGCCGCTCTTGCGATCGACGCGCGCGGTGAACCGTGGATCGAGATTGACATCGGGCACGATCAGCGGCGCGTTGTGCTCCGCCACCCAGCCCGCGATGCCCTCGCCTTTTTTCAGGCGAATCTGCTTAACCTCTTCGCCGCGTTCGCCCGTGGCGGTATCGAAATACAGTTCACCGCTGGCCTCATCGAGCAGCAACAGACTGGCCTGCTCCGCGAGCACCAGCCGCTTCGCCGCCTCAATGGTCCTCGCCTCGATTTCGCTCAGATCCAACGAGGTGTTGACGATCGCCAGGGTGTCGATAAGGGTCTTGAGCTTGTCCGTCTCACCGGGATGTTCGTGAGGCATCTTGCCCCCCCAAATTGCTTTAGATATCCACTATATCGGACATTACGGACGAATCTGAAAAAGACCGCGGCGGGCTCGGTTAACCTTGGAAACTCCCTCTCCCTCAGGGAGAGGGCTGGGGGTGAGGGGATAAATGTAACACTGCCCGGTTTTATCCCCTCATCCTAACCTTCTCCCTGGGGGAGAAGGGACTGAACCCAATTTTTCTTCGAGCTATCCCTTCAAATATTTCAAATCCTGAAACGTAATGGATTCAAGCTCACGATGCCGCGC
>JBFMHP010000037.1:0-88479 GCA_040752855.1 Pseudomonadota bacterium
GATCACTTGCCCTACGGCTATGCCATCATCAATCCGGATGTCGACGGCAATGGCAAGCTCGTGGAATTCAATCTGAGATTCCCGGGGCAGTATTACGATGGGGAGACGGGGTTACACTACAACTACTTCCGGTATTATGATCCGTGGAATGGGCGGTATGTTACGAGTGATCCGATTGGGCTTGAGGGAGGGTTGAATACCTACACCTATGTAGAAGGAAATCCCATCAATACCACTGATCCTTTTGGACTGCGAGGAATGGGGGTTTCAGGAGGAGTAAGACCGGGGGTTCCAGCAATTCCGAATCCCAATATCTCGGAGAATTCACAACTAGGCGATGATTGGGGTTCAATTTCAAGATCCAGGGAACGTTCATCCAGAGATAGAGTGTCTCGCCCCGGCGACTGTTGTAGCGAAATTGAAGCAGAAATTAGCGCTGTTGCTTTCGAGCTTCGTCAACGTTATTTAGATATGCTCAATGATCCGTTAGATTTGTACAATAAAGCTTATTCTTATCCATACCTCGGGCGAAGAAAAGGTACTTGGCTTGGGCATCAACAATATTTTCGAGATAAACAGAAACAACTAATGGGACTGATTCTTGATGCGGATGCTAAGGGATGCAAAGTTTCGCCGGAGGACAGGGCTCTGAGCCATGCATACCCTCCCGATTCACCTGCACAAAGGTAACGTCGAGATGTGTGAAGAAAAAAATATTGCTGAATCTTGGATTGCTCGGTATGAGATTATTCAGAAACAAGGTGACAATTCCCCTGAAGCTAATGAGCTTTTCTGGTCCTTCGAAGCACTTGACAGATTCTGCCGAAAAGATCCAGACAAAGCATGGTCAATTATATTATTGATTTTTCATGCCACAAATAGTGATTTTGTTTTGGATAATCTGGCGGCTGGACCTCTTGAAAGCTTATTAGCGTGGAATGGTCCGAAAGTTATTAGATGGGTTGAAACAGAAGCAGCCTCAGACGAACGCTTTAAAACTTTGCTAGGGGGGGTCTGGCAAAACCTAATGACTAGTGAGATATGGCAAAGAGTACGTGACGCATCTCTTTGAGCCGGGTAGGGTGGGCACGTTTTCTGTGCCCACGCGGAACGAGTGAACGTACCGAATGGTGGGTGTGGTGGTGATGGTGATCCGCGTGGGCAACCCATACACCGGGTTGCCCACCCTACGCGACTAAAGGGGGTAGGTAAGCCGGGTAGGGTGGGCACGTTGTATGTGCCCACGCTGAACTGAACAAATGAATGAACCCAACGGCGGATGTTTTTGATATTGATGATCCGCGTGGGCAACCCAAACGACGGGTTACCCACCCTACTCGCTCGCTACACCGTCGGCACCAACCAGCCCGGTAGGGTGGGCACGTTTTATGTGCCCACGCGGAACGAAATCGGTAACATTGAATACGGAACGCACTTCGCGGTTAACATAACGCAACCTGTGATGGAACACGAATGTCATGTCTCACTATCGCCGCGCCCGCACTGCCGGGGCTTGTTATTTTTTTACGGTTGTCACGTATCGACGCCAACCCATTCTCTGCGATGACGCGGTTCGTCATGCGTTGCGTGATGCCATCATGCGGGTGCGCGACACACGGCCGTTTACCATCGATGCCTGGGTGTTGCTTCCCGATCACCTGCACTGCATCTGGACCCTGCCGCCCGGGGATGCGGATTTTTCGACGCGGTGGAATATGATCAAACGCCGGGTGAGCGTCATTTGTTCGGCGGGGTATAAACGGACCGAATGGCTCTCGGCATCGAAACGCAATCATCGAGAATCGACGTTGTGGCAACGGCGGTTTTGGGAACACCAAATTCGCGACGAAACCGATTTCATGCGCCACGTTGATTATGTTCATTACAATCCCGTGAAACATGGTCTGTGCCGACTGGCGGCGGATTGGCCACATTCGACGTTTCATCGTTATGCGGCCCGGGGTATTTATCCGGGGGATTGGAGTGGTATTGCGGGGGATGTGGAGGGGATGACGGTGGGTGAATGAATTGGCGGGGGTTCCGCGTGGGCACGAACAACGTGCCCACCCTACGAGGCTGGTTGACGGCCTCAAAACGCCGTCGCCATGAATCGACGCTCTGGCAACGGCGATATTGGGAACATCAAATTCGTGATGAGCCATGTAGGGTGCATTCCATGCACCACAATCCACCAACGCTGATATTCCGACGGCGGCGGTAATGGTGCGTTGAACGCACCCTACATATTTCATTCGCACGGAGCCATGTGGGGTGCATTCCATGCACCACCAACCCGAACGCCACAACGCCCGCCCACGTACGCTATTGTCACGACACACAAAAAATGCTCGAATGGCGGTCATCATAATCACACGGAGGTGACGATTGCATGCCGAATTACCGTCGCGCCACGGTGGCGGGTGGCACGTATTTCTTTACGGTGGTGACCTATCGGCGCCGGTCATTTTTGATTGACGACGATGTGCGGCGCGCGCTGCGGGACGGTATTGCGCTGGCTCGCATCACACACCCGTTTCATGTGGATGCCTGGGTGCTGCTGCCGGATCACCTTCATTGCGTCTGGACCTTGCCGCCGGGGGATGCCGACTTTGCGATACGCTGGGCGATCATCAAACGTCATGTTACCCGTTGTTGTGGCGGCCGCTTGCATCGCCCCGATTGGTTGTCGGCCTCAAAACGCCGTCGCCATGAATCGACGCTCTGGCAACGGCGGTATTGGGAACATCAAATTCGTGATGAGGCCGATTTTCGGCGGCACATCGATTATGTTCATTGGAATCCGGTAAAGCATGGTCATGTGGCCCGCGTGGGGCAATGGCCGTATTCAACGTTTCATCGGTATGTGCGCGAGGGTTTGTATGCGCATGATTGGGGTGGTGTGAATGTTGATGATTTATCGGGGCGTTGCGAATGATGTGGTGATTGGTGCATGGAATGCACCCTACGAACATGCCGGGAACGGCTGCGCCTTATCCCGGCCTACGATCCTTTGCGGCGGCGCGGATAGAAGTTGTAGGCCGGCATAAGCGCAGCGCTGCGCCTATCACCTCACGCCTTGCGGCAACCCCACCATCCGCCGCATAGCGCTGTGATCGCCAGCATCCACACCACCAGTGGCCCAGCGGGCCAGTCAAACCAGGTGGACACTATCAGTCCCATGGCATAGCCGAACGCGCCGAGTGCGTAGGCCGTTACCAGCGCTTGCCGCTGTGGCAGGCGGCGTACCGCCAGGGCCGGTAGGATCAGGCTGGCGAAGACGAGATACACGCCGACCAATTGCACCGAGGCCGTTACCGCGAGCGCGAACAACCCGTAAAAACCGATGCGCCCAATCCGCTCACGACCGCCGAACCAAACCGCCAGCACCACCGCATAGAGCAACGCCACGGGAAGAAGCTGTTGCGGACTGACCCACAGCAGTTGGCCGCTGAGCAGATCCTTCATTTCCTCGGCGCCGTGGGGATGGCCATGCAGCAATAGAATCGCGGCGGTGGCGGCCAGGACGAAGGCGCTGCCGATCACGGCCTCCTGAATTTCGGGCCAGCGGGATTCGGTCCAGCGCAGCAATGCCGCGCCGCACAATGCGGCGGCGACGGCGGTGAGCTGCACCTGCCAACCATTGATCTCCCCGCCCAGGGCCACGGCGATGACCACCCCGAGGGCGGCGATCTGCGCGATGGCCAGGTCCAGAAAGATGATGCCGCGCGCGAGCACTTCGCGCCCGAGCGGGACGTGCGTGCTCAGCACCAGCAGGCCGGCGAGCAGCGCCGGCCACAGGATGCTCCATTCCGGCGTCATCGCGCAGCCTCAAGTAGGCGATTGACGGTGTCGTCGAACAGGTCGAAGAGATCCCCGCTCTGCTCATTGGCGCCGACGGTATATGGCAGGGCAACCACGGGGATCTTGGCGCGCTGACTCAGCCACTGCGCGGAGCGGTCATTCTGATAAGCCGCATGCAAGATCATGCGCGCGGGTCGTTGCTTCAGTCCCACCAGCAGCTGCGCGAGATGGGCACCGCTCGGCTCGATGCCGGGCTTGGGTTCCAGCACGGCGACCTCGTGCATGCCCAGCCAGTCGAGCAGATAGACCCAGCCCTGGTGCTGGGTGACCACCGCCACGCCTCGGAGCGGCGCGACCTGCTGTTGCCAACGATCCATCGCTGCTTGCCAGCGGGTGCTGAAATCGCTCAAGCGTTGCTGGTATTCGTTTCGATGTGCGGCGTCCAGCTCCTGCAAGCGCGCGCTCAGCGCCTGGGCCACCTTCAAGATCAGGCGCGGATCGGTGTTGATGTGGGGGTTGCCTGCGGCATGCAGATCGCCCTGGGCGCGGTCGAGCGTTGCCGGGCGATCGCGCAGCTCGACGTGGGCGGCGGCCTCGAAATATCCGGGCTTTCCCGGCAGCACCTTGGGGTTGGCCGCGCGTTGCAGCAGCATCGGCAGCCAGCCGGCCTCCAGATCCGCGCCGGTGCACACCAGCAGTTCGGCGTTGCGTACCTGGGCGATCAGACTGGGGCGCGCCTGGATGCGATGCGGGTCTTGCAGCGCGGTGGTGGCGGTAAACACTTGCAGCTGCACCCCACCGAGTTCGTGCAACAGCGCGGCCCACTCCGGTTCGCAGGCAAAGACATCGAGTTTGGCCATGGCCGGGGCGGAAAGCCCCAGCCATATCGCGAATAACATGACGATTCTTTTCATTACCGCCCCCTCAGAATTGGTGCGCGCCGTGGGCGCCCAGGCTCATCACGTATTGCAGATAGATCTGCCGGTCGCGCTCCGGCGCGGATTCATCGCGGTTGTATTGCAAACGGATGCGGCTGAATTCGCTGCGGCTGTAATCGATCATCAGACTGACGCGGCGCGGGGTGTGGCCTTCATCATCCAGGCCGGCTTCGGCCAGCACGGCGTCATCGGAACCGCGATTGTCGGCATCGAGCCGGTCCAGGCGCAAACCGACACGCCAGGCGGGCCGGAACTGATAGACCGCCTGCACGTAGCCGCCGCGCTGGGTGCCTTCATAGGTCGAGAACTCCAGCGGATCACTGCCAATCAGTTCAACAGCTCCGTCCTCCTTGCGCTGGAAATATTCGAACTGGAGGGTGAAATAACGCTCGGCGTAATTGCCCTGCGGCGCCCACTTCCACACCGCATCGAGTGCGTGGATGCGGCTGTCGCCGGTGAAGCTCGGCACCTCGTCGGCACCGCCGTGCGCGTGGGCACCCGATTCGCGTCCGGCAATCTCGGCCGACCAGCGCGACAATCCGACTTGCCAGCTGTGACTCACGCCCACATCGCCGCCGATCTCGACGAACAGGGTGTGCGCCCCGCGCCCGTCGTTGGCCGCGCCGCCGGCGGGGAACCGCTCGCCACGGCCGATCTCGGCACCGAACTGGAGAAACAGCGGCGTGGGCGCCAGCCAACGCAATTGCACGCCATCATCGATCAGGCTGTCGCCGAACAGGGCGCGATAGACCAGCGGGGCGTCGGCAAAATCCCAGGCGTGCGCGTGTTGCGCATTGAGATAGCCCAGGCCGGAGAAAAACCGCCCGGCCTTGACGGTAAACCCCTGCCCCAGTCCCAGGGTTTCGATATAGGCCTCCTCCAGCTCGGTCTGGGTCTCGCCCTCGTGCTCGGCGATGGCCAGCGTCAGCCGGCCGGTGAACATGTCGTCGATGTTGCTGCTGAGCACCAGCTCGCCATGCCCCAAGCCTAAACCGGCCTCGGCCAGACCCGCCTCGCCGCCGAGCATGAATCCGGGCAATTCATAATCCTCTGGGTCGCGGCTGTAGTCTGCATACTGCCCTTGGAGGATGAGGGAAATCGCCGGATTGAATTCATTCTGCGCGGCAGACGCCGCGCTCGTACCACACAAAAACACTAACGGATAAACAAAAGAAACACGCATGATAACCTCGCACAAACAAAAGTCGTGAACAGGCATTCCTGCGACAGGAATGCGCCACACTGAAGTTCGCTGCCGCGCCCGCGCCGTGTTTGACCGCGGACAGCTGTAGACAAACCTGGCAATCGTCGACGGCGAGATGCTCATCGAGTTGCGCTTGATGCCACGCCAGCACCGTCTGCGCTGACAACAGCAACAGAGCGAGCAGGAACGCGGTGTGCCAGGAGCGGGTATGCATCATTTCAACTTAAAGGTAATTCTTTATTTCCGCCAATCTATCGAATGCCGGAGCATCCGGCATGACGAATCCCGAGTATAGGGTCAACCCTGCACCAAATCCAGCACCACGGCCGTCGCACCCTCGATCTTGAAGCGCAGATCGAAATCCAGCAGTTTGATGCCATACACCCGCTCACCCTGCCCCGCGCCTGAATAGGCCGGGCGCGGATCGGCGGCCAAGACCTGCTCGATCAAGAGTTGCAGCCCCGGATATGCCGTTTCGAGCGCTGCGCATTTTTCTCGGGCCGCAGGAGTGAAAGCGACGGTCAACTTCGCGGCAGGGGCATCCTCCGCGAAACCGCCCCGGGCCTCGGCGATCGCGTCGGCATAAGGCAGGTACGGCTTGATATCCAACACCGGCGTGCCATCGAGCAAATCCACGCCGCTCAAGTGCAACCGTACCGCCTCCCCGGCGTGCTCGATACGCTCCAGGCGCACCGGCGAGAGCCCAATGGGATTGGGGCGAAAGGTCGAGCGCGTGGCAAACACACCCAGGCGCTGGTTGCCGCCCAGGCGGGGCGGCCGGACCGTGGGCTTCCATGCCTCGCGCACGCATTCATGAAACACGAAGACGATCCAGACATGGGAGAAGGCCTCCAGGCCGCGAAAGGCCTCGGGTCGGTTGTAAGGCGGCAGGATCTCCAGCGTGGCGCGCGCCTCGTCGACCAGCCCCGGCTGGCGCGGGATGCCGAACTTCTCCTTGAACACCGAGCGGATCACGCCGATCGGGCGCAGGGTAATCGACTCCATCGTCATGGCGCCATCCAATCGCCGCTGAGGATGCGCCGCCGGCGTGGGGAAACCTTCAACACATACATCCACGCCCGCCCGTAGCGGGTGGCGATCTTCATACGGGTATACAGCCGGGGGTAGTCCTCCAGGCGGTCCAGGATGCGCAGCGTGGGGGGATCGATGCGATAGAGTTCGCCGCAGACTGGGGTGCGACCGCCCCGGACCGCTCCGGGATAGTCACCAAGATCATATAAGGTGTAACGGGGCCGGGTTCGCCACGCCCCGAGACAGCGGCGATGCTCGATCAAACGGTGATTGGGCCCGCCCTTTCGCAGCGTGCCGTAGACAAATAGCAGGGCCATATTCATGCTCAAGTTGATGTTCTTTCTCAGGATGGCGGGCAGCGCCGTCACCAATATTTAATATATAACGCGAATATTAAACCGTAATGCATTATAATTTATGAATTTTATTATATATACTTTGCCCAGGGCGCGCTTCGGTGCAAAAATTCCACGCCAGGATGCCGCTACTTATTAAGATACTTTTTTAAAGGATTACATGCGCTGGATTCAACTGCCCATCATTGGCCTGCTCCTGTGCTGCATCAGCAGTTGCGACTTCATGCGCCCGAAGACCGAACTCGAACGCGTGTTGAGCAAGGGCACGCTGGTCGTCCTCACCCGTAACGGCGCCACCACGTATTATGAGGGCCCCGATGGCAAACCGGTCGGGTTCGAGTACGAGCTGGCCAGCCGCTTTGCCGACCACCTGGGCGTGAAACTGAAGATGGTCGTCCCCGCTTCCCTGACTGACATCCTCTACCAGATCAAGCACGGACGGGCCGACCTCGCGGCGGCGGGCCTGACGGTCACCGACGAGCGCGAGAAGCACGTCCGCTTCGGTCCCCGCTACCACCGCATCACCCAACAGCTCGTCTACCGCCGGGGCGCCGCCGCCCCCGCCAAGATCGAGGACATCATCGGCGGAGAACTGCTGGTCGTCGCCGGCAGCAGCCACGTCGAGCGCTTGCGCGAACTCAAGCAAAAGCACCCGGAGCTGACCTGGGAGGAGACGAAGGAGATGGAAAACGAAGAGCTCCTCACCGCCGTCTGGGAAGAGCAGATCGAGTACACCGTGGCCGACTCCAACGAGGTGGCGCTCACCCACCGCTACTACCCGGAGCTCGAGATCGCCTTTGATCTCACCGAGGAACAGCCGCTTGCCTGGGCCTTCCCGATCAGCACTGACGATAGTCTATATAGTGAAGCGGTCAAATTCTTCAACGACCTGATCGACACCGGCGAGCTGGAGCGCCTGGTCGACCGCTATTACGGCCACATCGATGATTTCGACTACGTCGGCACCCGCAACTTCATGCTCCACATCCAGACCCGCCTGCCCCGCTACCAGCAGCTGTTCCAGCAGGCCGCCGAAGCGACCGGCCTGGACTGGCGCCTGCTGGCCGCCATCGGCTACCAGGAGTCGCACTGGAATCCAAACGCCATCTCCCCCACCGGCGTGCGCGGGATCATGATGCTGACGCTCGATACCGCCCGACACCTCGGCATCAGCAACCGGCTCGACCCCGCCCAAAGCATCGAGGCCGCGGCGCGCTACATGCGCGACATCCGCAATCGCATCCCCGAACGCATCGAGGAACCCGACCGCACCTGGCTGGCGCTGGCCGCCTACAACATCGGCACCGGCCATCTGGAAGATGCGCGCCGCATCACCCAGCGCCAGGGCTACGACCCGGACCTCTGGATTCACGTCAAGGAACATCTGCCCCTGCTGCGCAAGATGAAATGGTACTCGACCACCAAACACGGCTACGCCCGCGGCCACGAGGCCGTGCACTACGTGGATAACGTCCGCAACTACTACGACCTGCTGGTGCGCATCAGTGAACGCACCGACCTCTACGAGTTCTTTCCGCGCGACATCATCCCCTACCACGACGCCGACGATACCGGAAACTTGCAGCGGGCGATTTAACCCGGATTTTCCATTAGCGACTGCAAACGAACAATGCGACTTTTTCGCGCATCTTCAGCGCCTTGTTCGCTCTCGCCACTATCGCTAATGGAAAATCCGGGTTTAACCGCCCGCCACATCTGGACCCGGCACGCAAAAGCCTTTACCATCATTTTATCTACAGAAATTGATAAGCAGCTCTATAGACGCCTAAATCAAAACAAACAAAGAGATAAATCTATGAAGTTCAACGCAGCACTCCGGACACTAGCGGCGTCGGCCTTGGCGGCGGCACTTGGCGGGACAGGCATCGCCCACGCGGAACAGGGCTACATCGGATTCGGCTTTGGCAGCGGGTCGTCTTCGGACTGGTGCAACATAGACTACGGCGCATGCGAAGACTCGGACACGGGCTTCAAATTCTTTGGCGGCGCCCGGCTCAGTGACAGTCTTGCGGCTGAAATCAGTTATACCGACTTCGGCACCGTCACCGATTTTTCAGACCCGGATCACGTCGACATATCGGGTTTGACGCTATCCCTTGTAGGCATGCTGGCGCTCTCGGAGCAGTTCGACCTGCTGGGAAAACTCGGCATCGGATCGTGGACGGCCGATGCAGGCAGCTGGGGCAGTGATACTGGATCGGACGTGGCCTTCGGCGTCGGAGTTCAACTGGAGACGAGTGAAAACCTTGCGATTCGCGGCGAATGGGAACAGATCCAGGCCGGACACCGCATTCTTGGCGACTACACCCTGCTGAGCGTATCCATCCTCTACCGCTTCTGATCCCCACGCATCCGCACTCAACGCCGCGCCCGGAAGAACTCCCGCAGCATCCGCCCGCACTCCTCGGCCATCACGCCGCCCTCCACCTGGATCTTGTGCAGGGCGTGCGGTCCTGCCAACACGTTGATCACGCCACCTGCCGCGCCGGTCTTGGGATCGGCCGCGCCGAACACCAGCCGCCCGATGCGGGCATGCAGCATCGCGCCGGCGCACATAGCGCAGGGCTCCAGGGTAACGTAAAGCGTGGTGTCGCAAAGACGGTAATTTCGCACCCGCTCACCGGCGGCGCGTAATGCCATGATCTCCGCATGCGCGCTGGGATCGTTCGTGCCGATCGGGCGGTTCCAGCCCTCCCCGATGATCTCGCCTTCATAAACCACCACCGCCCCAATGGGCACCTCGCCCTCGGCCTGGGCGCGTTCGGCCAGATAGAGAGCATGGGTCATGAAGGATTCGTCGGAGGTGGCGCTCATGGGTTTTGTGCCTGGATCGTAGTGCTGTGCAATGCCGGTTAGGTTTCGCCCAGCCTACCCTACATTTCCCAACTCGACTATAAATAGCCGAAAAAAACAGTATTGGTGACGTGTCGATACCCTGAAAAATACCATGATCAATAAGTTTCTTCTAATCTCAAAGAATCCATGATCTTGCTAATCGGCAGGCCCCATAGCCCGTTGTGAATCGCGAGCGGGCCGAACACTCGCTCCCCCGCAGGTGCCCTCAACATGTATCAACTTAACTTCTCCCACAACATCCTCATACTCGGCTGTCATTTTGCGGGAGTGACTACCGGTCACTCTGCAACCCGACAACGAGCATCGATAGCCACCTCGCACATTCGCGCGTTGTCACGGCCATGGTGAGAAACTCACACACCGCAAACCGCAAGTTGGCTACCATCGCCAACGAGGTGCGCCGCTGCACGCGTTGTCAATTGCACCTCGCTCGTCGCAAAGCGGTTCCAGGCGAAGGCCCGCGGCAGGCAAATCTGGTGCTGATCGGCGAGGCGCCGGGCGAACAGGAAGACAGGGTTGGCAGGCCATTTGTGGGACGAGCGGGGCAGGTGCTCGATCAGTGCCTTCAGGCGGCGAGGATCGTGCGCGGGGAAATCTTTATCACCAATCTCGTAAAATGCCGCCCGCCGCAAAACCGGATACCGCTAAGAACAGAAATAGATACTTGCACCGCTGCTTATTTACGCGATCAGATCAGGATCATTAATCCTGCCTTAGTGGTTTTGCTGGGGGCCACGGCGGTCAAGGCACTATTGGGCGTCCCACTTCTCTCCCAGGCACGCGGTCATTTCATCCAGCGCGATCGCCTTTATCTTGCGACCTATCACCCCGCCGCCGGCTTGCGCAATCCGGCATGGCGCCAGGCGCTGCAGGATGATCTGATTCGAGCGCGCCGCTGGCTTGATCGCTTTCACCCGCGTTGATTTTAAACACCCGGACTCCGCGAGCGTCATTGCCGGGCTTCATGTTGCAGCTTCAGCGAATCGATTTCGTATACGTCGTACCGATCCCCCTTCAGCTTGTGCAGGGTATCGTTGCGCTTGAACTCCGCCAGGATGCGGCTCACGCTTTCCGGCCTGACGCCCAATATATCCGCCATTTCATGAACCGTCAGCAACTCGACCCTGCATGACGATTCGCCGTACTCGATCTTGGCGAGAAAATCGACCAGCCGCGCCACCCGGGACTTGATTCCACCGGTCGAGAAGTCCGCGATCCACCTATCGGCCTGCGCCAGATGCTTATACCCTTGTTTGAGCAACTGACAGTACTGCCGCGGATTGTCTCGCTCCAAAAGATGAAGATTGTTCATGGGCACATACACCACCTCCACATCACCGATAGCGACGGCGGTGTGCTCGTAGGGCTGACCGACCAACCCCTCCAGTCCGAGCCAATGGTGATGGCTGTGCAATCTGACGATCCGCGTGCGGCCATTGGGCAGGTAACTCAACAGCTTCACCATGCCACTGCGTATCAGGCAGATCCTATCGACCTCGACGCCCTCGTGGTAGATGACTTCGCGCGACCCGTAGCGTTTTTGTTTAAACCCGTGCGCGCTCGCCCGATGCCATATGGCCTCACTGATTTCGGATGCCATATCGTGAAGACACGGCGGGAGGTGATCATCTTTGATCACGGATGCCGGCTGCTGTTGAACTGTAGCCATAAAACAATCTCCCAATCTTGCTGACACTAGCCCAAGAGCGCCTCAAAACCAGGGTTTCGACTTCCCGCGAAGTCCGGAGATCGGACCGCGTGGATGCACCCTCACGGAGCCAGAAACATCCTCCAACGCTTCCAAAGACCTGGGCACAGGCTTTTCCCGGCGCAACACATCCAGAGGCGCCCTTATCGTCTCCCCCAATTTGATTAAAAGAGTTATTTGCGGCAGTCGCATACTGTTTGCCGAAAATGTGTTGCTCATCCCGTCGTTTGGATAACGCGGGCACGCACATCAAAATCGATGATAACAGCGCCGAAACAAGACCGGCGCATCAATTTCCGAGTCTAGTAGACAGGAGATAAAGTGCAAGCTCGCGCACTGTCATCAACAGCATGATTCACACTATTTCATCAAAGCCGCAAATTAAAAATCTACGGATTCGCCCCCAAAATTTCCCTACGATGTATCGAATTACGGCGCAGGGTTGCCCCTTTGCTCACCGCCGCCTCCCGCGCACACAAGCCACGCTCCCTACCAGGAAATGAGCATATCAATTGCGTTTTTTCAATGCGCCTCGGCGCCCCTCTGTCTATGCTTAGTAGTTGATTTCAGCCCGGTAGCGCAAGCAATCGTTATAGCGTGTGCGGCATATCCGCCGATCCCAATGCAGCGGAATACACCGAGTACGCCGGCATGGTTCAGCAGATCAACACACAAGTTGCGAGTGTGAACATTAATCTGGGAAAACTCTGGTGCTGGAGTACACCGCGGTACGCGATGTTGACGATGATCGATTCCAACCCGGAGAACTGCCACATGATACGCCGTGCGTTGTTTTTCCTGACCGCTATCCTCATCGTCGCCTGCCTGGGCACCGCCGTCGCTGCGGTAGATGGCAATGCCGACGAGGGAAAGAAGATCGCAATCAAGACCTGTGCCGCCTGTCATGGGGCCGATGGCAACAGCAAGGTGCCCATGTACCCCAATCTGGCCGCGCAGGTCCCCGATTACATCGCAAAGCAATTGCATGAATTCAAAAGCGGCGCGCGCGACAATCAGGTCATGAAGGGTATGGTCAAGGATCTTTCCGACGCCGATATCGCGAACTTAGCGGTGTATTATGCCCAGCAGAAGCTCAACGCAGGCAAGGTCAAGAATGCCTCCCTGGCCAAACAGGGTGAAGCGATCTATCGCCAGGGACTAAAAGAAAAGGGCCTGCCGGCGTGTGCCGACTGCCATGGCGAAAAAGGCAAAGGCATGGCGCCCTTGTTCCCGCTCCTGCATTCCCAGCACAGCCAGTATGTCGAGACCCAGCTCACCAATTTCAAAAAGGGGGCGCGCAGCAATGACCCGTTACAAATGATGCGCAACGCCGCTGGCCTGCTGTCCGAGGGACAGATCAAGGCATTGGCGGAATACGTGCAGGGGCTGGGCGGATAGAAAGATGCGCCATATGGCAACGAAATTACGGATACTTATGCTGTGCACTCTGCTTGGCGCGCTATGGCCATTGGTAGCGGCGGCCGAGCACTATGAGACCAGCGAGCGCTTCGACAACTACATCCTGCGCTACAATGCGGTCACCACGGATGAACTGCCGGATCTGCGCGAGCAGTACGGCATCAAGGAAACGCCCAACAAGGCAATGATCATCGTAACCTTGCAGGAGTTGACGGATGGCGATGAACTGACCGCGCCAACGGTCGATATGCACGTCGCCGTTACCGCGCGCAATCTGATTGGCCAGATCAAAAAGGTCAAGATGCGCAAGATCGTGTCGAACAATGACATCTCTTACATCGGAACCTTGGACGTTCTCAATGAGGACTGGGTGAACTTTCACATCACGGTAGAACCCGCCGACTCCGACCAAGTCTATCGTACGCAATTCCACCGGCAGTTCTTCACCAAGGAGTAGGCCAACCTCGCAACCCAGCACCCGTTGCGCGATTGCGATCAACTGCCCGCGCGAAGATCGCCATCTTAGGATCGCTCCGACATCAGCGATGATCGATCGCCTTACCGCCGAGGAGTACAGCCATGAATCCACTGCTGCAACTGATCGAACACGGCCAATCCTACTGGCTGGACAACCTGAGCCGCGACAAGATCGTCTCCGGCGAACTCGCCCGCCGCGTGCGCGATGAGGGCCTGCGCGGCGTCACCTCGAATCCCGCGATCTTCCACAAGGCGATGAGCGCCACCAAGGCGTACGATGAACAACTGCGCCAGCTTGCCGGTGGCGCGGCGCGCGCGACCGCTCTCTATCACGCCCTGACCACGCGCGATGTGCAGATGGCCTGCGATATCCTGCGCCCGGTCTATGAGGAAACCCAAGGCCGTGACGGCTATGTGAGCCTGGAGGTCTCGCCACACCTGGCCCATGACGCGGACGCCTCGATCGCCGAGGCAAAAGAGCTGGCGCAGTGGGTGGGCCGGCCCAATCTGTTCATTAAGATCCCCGGCACACGCGCCGGGGTGAGCGCGGTGGAACAGCTGTTGCGCGAAGGCATCAACGTCAATATCACCCTGCTGTTTGGGATCGAGCAGTATGACGCGGTGGCCCAGGCCTACCTGCGCGCGCTGGAACACCGTCTCGCCGCGCAGCAGGAGATACGCTCGATGGCCTCGGTGGCCAGTTTCTTTTTGAGCCGCATCGACGTGCTGGTCGATGAGCTGCTCGCCCAACGCATCGTGCCCGGCTCGGACTCGCCGCTCAGCCGACAGGCCGGCGTGTTGCGCGGCAAGGCCGCCCTGGCCAACGCCAAGCTGGCCTATCAACATTTCCGCACCCTGCTCGCCAGTGAGCGCTGGCAACGGCTGGCGGCGCACGGCGCGCAGGTGCAGCGCATGCTGTGGGCCAGCACCGGCACCAAGAATCCGGACTATCCCGACCTGATGTATGTCGAGCCGCTGATCGGCGCGGATACCATCAACACCATGCCCGATCAAACCATCGCCGCCTTCATGGACCATGGCCGGGTGCGCACAACGGTGGAAGAAGACCTCAGCCTGGCCGAACAGACCATGGCTTCGCTGGCGGAGGTACATATCGATTTTGCGGCCGTGGCCAACCAGTTGCAGGACGAAGGCATCGCCAAATTCATCGAGCCGTATGACGCCACCCTCACGCTGCTGGAGCAGACCCGCCACCGCGGCCAACGCGACAGCACGCCGCTGGCGCAGATGGCGCGCAAGCTGCGCCACGATGTTTTACGCATGACCACCGCCGCCGGCTCGGGCCACCCCACCTCGTGTCTGTCCTGCGCCGATATCGTCGCCACGTTGTTCTTCAACACCATGCACTGGGACCCCGCCGATCCGGCCGCACGCGATGTCGACACCTTCATCCTCTCCAAGGGCCATGCCGCGCCGATCCTGTGGGCCGCTCTGGCCGAGGCCGGCGCCATCGAGGAGGATCTGCTGTCGCTGCGCCGCGTCGACAGCACCCTGGAGGGCCACCCCACCCCGCGCAACCCCTGGATCAAAGTCGCCACCGGCTCACTCGGCCAGGGGCTGGCTGCGGCCAATGGCATCGCGCTGGCCAACCGCCTCGATGGGCTCGATGAGGCGCGCGTCTACTGTCTGCTCGGCGATGCCGAGTGTTCCGAAGGCGCGGTGTGGGAGGCGGCGCAATTCGCCGCGCTCAACGGCCTGAAGAATCTGGTGGCCATCGTCGACCTCAACGGCCTCGGCCAGAGCGAACCGACCCCCTATGGCCACAACACCGCGGTGTTGGCGCAGCGCTTCGCGGCCTTCGGTTGGCGGACCTGCGCGATCGATGGTCACGATATCGATCAGGTCATGGATGCCCTCGACCAGGCGCGCACCGATGGCCCCACCGCGATCATCGCCCACACCGTCAAGGGCAAAGGCGTGTCCTTTCTCGAAGACGCCGAGGGCTGGCACGGCAAGGCCCTGGACGAGGAGCAACTCAAGCGCGCGCTGACAGAACTCGGCGAGGTCGAGGTCAATCTGCGCGTGGTGCCGCGCCGCCTGGGCGGCTATCAACCCGCCGCCGTGGCGGCCACGCCGAGCGTCTCTCCCAGGTATCGTATGGGGGACATGGTCGCCACGCGCGCGGCGTTCGGCCGCGCCCTGGCCGAGCTCGGTGCCCAGCTTCCCCACCTGGTGGTGCTGGACGGCGACGTGAAGAACTCCACGCACACCGAGGACTTCGCGCGCGCCTATCCCGAGCGCTTCTTCCAGGGCCACATCGCCGAACAGAACATGATCGGCACCGCGCTGGGACTGTCCGCCGTCGGCAAGATCCCGGTGGCCGCCACCTTCGCGGCCTTTCTCGCGCGCGCCTATGACTTCATCCGCATGGCCGGCCACACCCACCCCGGCCATCTGGTCCTGGCCGGCAGCCACGCCGGCGTCTCCATCGGCCAGGACGGCCCCTCGCAGATGGGCCTGGAGGATCTCGCCGAATTCCGCGCCCTGCCCGACAGCACCGTGCTCTACCCCTGCGATGCCGTCAGCGCCCAGCGCCTGACCGCCGCCGCCCTCACCCACCGCGGCCTGGTCTACCTGCGCCTGACGCGCGGCAACACCCCGGTCATCTACACCAATGACGAGGAATTCCCGCCCGGCGCCAGCAAGGTGCTGCGAACCAGCGCGCAGGACACAGTCACCCTGGTCGCCGCCGGCATCACCGTGCATGAGGCCCTCGCCGCGCACGATGAACTTCATGCGCAAGGCATCGCCGCGCGGGTGATCGACGCCTATTCGATCAAACCGCTCGATCGCGCCACCCTGTTGCAAGCGGCGCGCGAAACCGGACGCATCATCGTCATCGAGGACCACTGGGCCGACGGCGGCCTGGGTGATGCGGTGGCCACCGCGCTCTGCGGCAGCGCCGTCGAACTGATCCGTTTGGCGGTTACCCAGGAACCGCGCTCCGGCACGCCGCACGATCTGATGCAGCGCTACGGCATCTCGCGCGAGGTCATCGTCGACAATGTGTTGGGCACGGTAACCGCATCGTCATAGCGGATCGGGCTTCATGTGGCGCACGCCTGAGCGCTCTGCATGGAGAGAAGCGGAGGCGTATTCCGCAACTCCGTGGGCCCGAATCTTCTATGCCTGACGCGCCCTCGCGACGGTCCGTGGTGAAATATCTGGGTTAAGAAAATTTTAGCAATTTCTTATCAATCATTTAGCAACCGACATTTCGTGCTCTGTCTATGATTTTCTCGTCCGGCACGTCGTTTCGCAGTAACCCTGCGGCGCCGGGTATTCATTGACCATCTAAAGGAGCGAGCTATGAAACACACGATGATCACCACCGCACTATTGTGCGCACTATTGTCGGCCGGCGTCGGAACCGCCGCAGCGGAGCAAAAACCCGACGCCCGGATGCTGGAGCGCGGGCGCTATATCTTGGCAACGAGCGGCTGCAACGACTGCCATACCGCGGGCTATCCGGAAAATGCCGGCAAAATCCCCGTGCGCGACTGGGTCGAAGGTAATCCCGTCGGATTCCAGGGACCGTGGGGGACGACTTATCCCTCCAATCTACGGCTGACCATGCATGCATTGACCGAGGATGAATGGATGGCACAGGCGCGTTCCGAGCGGCGCCCGCCGATGCCCTGGTTTATGCTGCGGGACATGACGGACTACGATCTGAAGTCCATCTATCACTTCATCCGCAGCCTCGGCCCCGCGGGCAAACCGGCGCCCGCGTATGCGCCGCCCGGACAAACCGTATCGACGCCTTATATCGAGTTCTTTCCCAAGAATCTGCCGGAACAGCGCGCATCGAAATAGATCCGCGCTCAAGTCGCTTCCGCCACATGCACCGGTCGTGTGATATGTAGGCGGAAGCGACCACGCCCGGTTTTTTCCAGGCTCAGGAAGGGACAGCGCTCGGCGAGACGCTTTTGCAGCAGGATCAGTCTGGCTTCGAGGTTCTCGCCGATGTCGGGCAGGCGCAGCGCCGGGTCGAGGCGCAATTCGCGATTGGTGAAGTCCGTGCGGCCATGTTGCAGATACTCGCGCAGCAATTTCCACAAAATCGCGCCCGCCACCCCCTTGATCAAGTAGTCACAGTCGATGAACACGCTGTTGTCGGCGGCGTAATGGCGAATAAGGGCGGGGCTCCCGCTGACGGTATCCGGCCGGGAAACGACGTCACCGCCGCTCTCATGCTCCGCCGCTTGGCCGCAGAGCTGGATCATCGATGCAAGATAATCCGCGAGCGTGAGTAGAGCATCCTCGTCTTCATAGGAAAAGCGCCGATCGTGCGGGCTTTCAACATAGAGCACCCCGCGCAGTCGCCCGTGGAGCTGCACGGGCACCGCCAACTGGCTGCGGGAGTCCGGGATACCGGGAAGCGGGATCTCCGTTTCGAGGTCACATTGCGCCACGCCGTGCCGCACCGCCTGGCTATAGAGGTATTCATTGGTCATGTGGGCGATGCGGATAGGCGTGCCCTCGCGCGCCGCCACACCGATGATGCCCTCGCCCAGCCGGATCTCGGAGCCCACGCCGGAGCGCTCGTAACCGCGACTCGCCACGGTGTAGAGCCGATCACCGCTTTCGCTGAGCAGCAACAGCATCATGTGATGGATATCGAACTGCTGCTCCAGGGACAGCAAGGTTTCATCCAGCAGGGAAGCAAGATCGGTGCAGCGCGCGATACGTTGGGCAGCCGCGCGCAACGCCGCGAGGTGATTGCGGCGCGGCGGCGGTGGCGGCAGCGTAGTCCCCGGCACTTGTTCGATCGACAGCACCTCGTACACGTCGGAGCCCTGAAGTTTGAAGACCTTGCTCATGCCCGCGTGCGATGCGATGCCGGCGAGCTTGGCCTTCATGTTCTCGAACAGCGGACCCTCGGTTTCCGTGCGCAAATAGCGCAGCGCCAAACGATAATGCGCGGCAGTATCGGGATCGACCACTTGCACGGTGGCGTAAGGATTGACCAGGATGTTTTCGCGGGTCTTGCTGAAAAACTGAAAGGAAAGCGCCACATGCCCATTGTCGATGTAGTGGACGTGAGAAAGATAAGCCACGTTCGGCATGCCATCGGGCGCACACGTGGCGATGGTGGCCGGAATGGCTCCGTCCAAACAGCGGCGTATGGTATCCAGCGCGGGCATCATGTCGCAATACCTCAAAGCCGGCGTCCGGCCCCCGGGCCGGGCGTCTGTTGGAATACGTTGAGCGGAGTAAACGTTACGGCCACGATATCGTCCGTCTGGGGTGGTATCACCATGCGGGCAAAGCGCTCGGCGTGGCCGAGACGGGCTAATTCCGCCACGAACTGCTCGACGTGCACGCCCATCAGGGCTCGATCATCCTCGCGCACGAGACCTATCACGGCATCCACCCCTTTGAGCTGGATGGATTGGTGGGTGCTGGGCCTGACAGCCACCACGGCGATTGCGCCGTTGTCGCGCAAGTTGTCGAGCAAGGCCGGGCACCGCTGCGCGGCGAGAAACACCGTGACGCGACGCCGGTCATCGGACACCCGGCATCCGGCCGCGCGGGTGATCGTAGCGATATGCTTCGCATCGCGCCCGGCGACATTGATGGTCACGTGTTCCCGCAGAAAAACAGCGTGTTCCTCCGCGAGAGGTGGATGTTCAATATCATTGGCCATGGGATTTAATCTAATTGCCGCTGCCTGGATTGCAAGGTGGCTCAGTATACAACGCCGATGTGCGGACCACGCAATACGCGGTGAAGCCGGACACTGTTCGTGGACTGATTAATTCTCCCTTCGATTGTGAGGCGAATACGATTTACTGAGTAATTTAACAGCTTGCTGAAAATGGTTTTTAGTCCCTTCTCTCACAGGGAGAAGGCTAGGATTTATCTCCCTCACCCCAGCCCTCTCCCTAAGGGAGAGGGAGTTTTCAACACTCTGTTAAGCTGTAAGGGGCAAAGCGAAATGCCTCTCTGGTTTGACCGCTATCTCCTCCGGTAAAGCCATAGCGTCACCGGCGCCAAGGTCACGGTCAAAAGTGCCGGCGCCAGCAGCGCGAGACCCAATTCCGTCCACGTCGCGCCGCCGTTCATCAGGCCGCGCATGGCGGTCGTCATCAGCGACACCGGATTGATCTCCACGAACACCCGCAGCCATCCGGGCATGGTGACTGGGTCGACCATGATGTTCGAGGCGAACACCAGCGGCATGATGCCGGTGAAGCCCATGGTCATCACGGTGTTGGGCGTGCGCATGACAAGGCCGAGCACCAGGAATACCCAGCCCACGCCGAACCCGATCATCAGCAACAGCGCCAGGGCGGCGAGCACACCGGTGAGACCTGCCTCCGGCCGGTAGCCGAGCAGCATGCCGATGCTCAGAATGATCAGCGAGGCGATGAGATGGCGCAGCACATCGCCGACCATCAAGCCGGCGAACGGTGCGAGCGGCCATATGGGCAGCGAGCGAAAGCGATCGAACAGCCCCTTGCCGAGGTCGGTACAAAGCCCCATCCCCGAATACACGGAGTTGAATATCACCGTTTGCACCAGAATGCCCGGCAGAAAAAACTGCACGTACCGATCCGTGGAACCGGCCAGCGCGCCGCCGAACACAAATGTGAACAGCAATGTAAACATGATCGGCGTCATCACCAGATCGAACAGCTGCTCGGGTACGTGCTTGAACTTGAGCACCGCGCGCCAGCCGAACGCCAACGCGTTGGAGATCGCGCCCGGTTCGGGGGGGCGCTCCACTTGAATGGCGACGGGTGTGACCTCGGATTTCATCGCGGCTCTCCCGGGGCGGGTGCGTTTTCGGCGCCGTGTCCCGTCAACGCGAAAAACACCTCATCGAGACTCGGGGCGGCCATCGAGAAACCTTCGACGGGTATGCTGTCCGCCGTCAGCGCTGCCAGCGCCTCGTGGGCTTGATGTGGGGAGTTCGCCTTAATCCACAGCGCCGCGCCTTCCACGTTGCGGTGCGCGTCACCGCCCAAATGCCGCTCGAGCACACGCGCGGCTTCCTCGATCCGAGACGGGTCCGCCAGCGTCACACGCAGGAAGCCCGACCCCGTTGCCGCCTTCAATTCGCGACTCGTTCCCTCGGCGATTTTTCTACCATGATCAATCACCGCAATGCGCGCGGCCAATTGGTCGGCTTCTTCCAAATATTGCGTGGTCAGTAGAATGGTCACCCCTTGGCTCGCCAGCGCGCGGATCACGCGCCAAACGCTCTTGCGCGCATTGGGATCGAGACCGGTGGTCGGTTCGTCGAGAAACAAAATCGACGGGGTCACCACCAGCGACGCGGCGATATCGAGCCTGCGGCGCATGCCGCCCGAATAGTGCTTCACCTGGCGGCGGGCCGCATCGGCGAGATCGAACGCCGCCAGCAACGCATCGGCGCGCTCCGCCGAGCGGCGGCGAAATCCCCAGAGTTTGGCCAGCAAGATCAGGTTCTCGCGTCCCGTCAGATCCTCGTCCAATGATGCGAATTGGCCGGTCATGGCGATGGACTTGCGCACGGCGTGGGGCGCCGCGATGAGGTCATGTCCCATGACGCGGGCTGAACCGCCATCGGGTTTGAGCAAGGTCGCGAGCATGCGCAGCAGCGTGGTTTTACCCGCGCCGTTCGGACCCAGGATGCCGAAGATCATCCCGCGCGGCACCTCAAGGTCGATGCCGTTGACCGCGTGCAGTTTATCGAAGGTCTTGACGAGCCCGCGCGCGGCGATGGCGGGAAAAGGCGGTGTGAAATCAGCTTGCATGGTTCCTCCCCTGTGACAGCATGTAATTCCTCCTCAACAATTTGAGATCAAAGTCGCCGACCGGGCGGATCAGCGTAGCGAGAACGCGGCGCGACTCTTCCTGGTCGAGAGTCTTCGAGTCTCACGCTGCGGTTTGGTTTCATTCATATCCATTCGATTCGTGTCATGAGTTCGAACTGAGGCATATTTCCCGTTCCGGAAAATATCCGCGTTGGCGCCGGGGATTTCCGCACCCATTGCGCCCCGCTGCTCGACGCTAGATCTTCTGGCCGCCCTAGACCAGCACGAGATCAAGACACCCAACACGGCTTGGATTCAGGCGCGTTGCGGAGCAACGTCGCCTGCAACCTGGTGTAGGCCCCGTGGTTTGCACTCTAGTCGTCAAGGGAAACCTCACGAAGCGGATCGCCTCCATCTATGTAGAGGCGCCCTCCTTTGACCAGTGCTGCGCGAATCCGCCGCCTGGCTATACGCCCAGCTTCGGGGTGACGACCGTCAAGTGCGCCAACCCGAACTGCAAAGGCGATATCATATGGCCTTTCACCCTCCTCCAACACAAAGTCCTCCACTGCCACGTGGCGAAAGCTCAGTCGGCCAGACGCCAACTCGGCCCCTGATCCCGCTATAGCCTGTGCGATTGCTTTGGCGGAACGGTCAATAGCCAGAACATGCCCATTGCCGATCTGCTTGGCGACCGCACGCGCCGCAGCACCAGGACCGCAACCAATCTCGAGGACACGGAGCCCCGGCCTCAATGGCAGAGCTTTCACGATCGCTGCAAGGCGGGGTGATAGATCACTGGTCATCTCAGCTCCTTTGGATACCCGAGAGAAGGCCTGGTCACCCGGCAAAAAAGCAACCTAATGGTTGCAAATATTTCGAGACCGACGGCGCGACATGACATCAGGCATGGATAGTTCGCCTAGGATGTAAGAGAACACGTTTCCTATACACCTTGATAGCCGCAATGCCGATCACCATTAGCCAGATAATGTACAAAAGCACTAACACCCTGTTTACATAACCGCCGAATGCAATAACGCCGGCGGGAAGCGCGGTGAGCATCTCTTTTGTCTCGGGGTGAAAGGCTCCCGCGCTTTTCAACCCGGAGACAAATATCGCCATCGTAACGGCCATCACTACCATACTGATCCAAGTCGCATGCGCTGATATCAGCAGCCTCTTCCGATCGAAGCCATACGCGCGTGCAAGGTGAACGCTGATCACGAGCGCAGCGATCGGCAGCGTCGGTACGCCCAGCGCAAAAGCAGCTCCATGCAACTCGTGCCGGACATCGAATAATCCGCCCATAATCTCTCCCAAACCGGAAACACCGAGCAGGACGATCCCGGCTCTACCCCAGTTGCTGTTCATCAACGGATATAGCGAAGCTGCGGCACTCCAGGAACTAATCCCCCAACAAAGAAAGAACAACGTGAGTATCCAACCGAACTCTCCATAGGCGTACTCGCTAATCATTCGCCAGGACGGGTCAAAGTCTGGACTAACGACGTGTAGCAGAAGCAGCCACACGACTGCGGCCATGGCGAGAACAATGGATAGCTTCGCCAAGACAATAGGGGTTGGGTTCGACGGCTGATTCTGTGTCATTGTTACTCCTTCAATTGCAGGTTCAACCGGCTCGCTCACATACCCGCGGCGGGCTGAAGCATGCTGTTGCGGTTGCCTTCCGTGTCCAGGAAAGAAACATATTGCCCGACACCCGGAATCTCCATGGGTTCCCCGAGCGTTTCACCACCGGCTTTGTTCACCTTTTTCATCGACGCACGAATACCCTCTACCACAATCACGACCGATGGGTACTTAGGCGAGTCAGGATTCTTGGGAAACATCCCGCCGTTGATCGCGCCGGCCGGCGCGCCCGGCTTGGCATCGGACTCGGCGGTGGTGACAAGGAGATAGTTGCCCATCTCCTCGCCTAATAACTGCGTCCTCCACCCAAACGCGGATTCATAAAATTTTGCTGCGCGTTTCGCATCTTCATAAGGCATCTCAAAGTGTACGACGGGATTCATGGTGTTTCCTCCTTGGGTTGCGTGTGGTTTTTGTCGAATCGATGACATAAGCTGGCTTAAGTGGAGCCAAATATCTACTATGCTTCGTTGTACGCCCTCTCCAGCGCCGCAACGTCGAGTTTTACCATCTTCATCATCGCCGCCATCACCGCCTGCACCTTCTTTGGATTGCTGTCACCGATGAGTTCCATGAAACGCCGCGGCACGATTTGCCAGGAGAGGCCGAAAGGATCGGTAATCCAGCCGCACTGTGCCGGTGTGGCGCCGGCCTTGATGAGCTTGTTCCAGTACTCGTCAACCTCGTTCTGGTCTTCGCAATTCACAAAAAGCGAAAACCCTTCGGAGAATTTGAAATGCGGACCGCCGTTGTAACCCATGAAGGTTTGACCGCCGACGATGAATTCGGCGGCGGTGACGGGTCCGTCTTTGCCGTCGCGGGCGATATGCTTGATCTTGGAATCGGGAAACGTTGCGGTATAGAAGTCTATCGCCGCTTCGAGCTGATCGTTGAACATCAAGAATGGAGTGACTTTGGACATTGGTGGTTCTCCTCTCAACGGTTGGATAATTGCGCCTTGGCCGCCGCCACCGTCTCGCGAATCGGCCGGATCGGGCGCACCTCGATCGAACCCACGCGTGCCGGCGGGATACCGGCGGCCAGGCGGATCGCCTCGTCCAAGTCCTTGGCCTCGATCATGTAAAAACCCGTAAGCTGCTCCTTGGTTTCGGCGAACGGGCCGTCGGTAATGGCGAGCTTGCCGTCGCGCACGCGCACGGTAGTGGCGGTCTGCACCGATTGTAGTGCTTCCGAGGCAAGACAATGTCCGCTGTTGCGAATCGCCGTGTCGTAGGCCACGCACTCCTCGTCCGGCAGTTCAGCCAAGCGATTTTCGTCGAGGTAGACCAGGCAGAGATATTTCATGGTAGTGCGGCTCTCACTGCATTGAATGCAGACCAATCATATTGCCCTCCGTGTCGGTCACCAACGCGATAAAGCCGTATTGCCCGATGGAGAATTTTTCCTTAAAGATGCGACCGCCGCTGGCTGCGGCTTTTTTCGCTTCTGTCGCACAATCATCACAGGAAAAGTAAACCAGGGTACTGTTACCGCCCGAAGGGCATCCGTCCATCTTGACGAGCGAGCCCGTCGCACCCATTCCGTTCTCTTGCATGGGAAAGCTCCACATTTCTAAACCAGGAGTCGGAGCCTCCAACTTTGTCAGCCGAACATTGAGCACGGACTCGTAGAATGCTTTGGCGCGCTTCATGTCTTGGACGTAAATCTCAAACCAGATGACGGGGTTGTTTTTCATGAGAAGTCTCCTTTGCGGAAGTAGTGTGTCTGAGCGACTCAGCCTGCAGTGTACGGAGTATCAAATCGAGCGTCTGCGCGTCGTCGGCAATCATATTTCAACGCTTTCATACCGTGCCCCGGGGATCTTCGCGGCCACCTCGATGGCCTCTCGTTCAGGTCGCAGGCCTCGATCACGCAATAACCTCCGCACTGCTCCTTGGTCTCGGCGCAGTTCAGGCAGAGATATGTCATAGGTTTTCCTTTCGAAGTCCGGTTGCCATGCCGTTAGTCGGTCGAGTCGGCGTCAAGTCGACAACGGGAACGATCTGTTGTTTGAACGCCACCACGTGCCGTTCATTACTGCGGAATCTCTGCCTCGACAAGTTTCGCAAGTAGCATGAGCGATTCTTGCCATCCGAGATAGCACGCCTCGACGGGAATGGCATCGGGTATTCCTTCCTGCATGACGTTCAACTCCGTTCCGCAGGAAACCTGCTTCAAGGATATGATCGTCTGCATCTCTCCTGGCAAGCTCGGATCATCGAATTTGTCCGTGTAGCGAATGCGCTCGTAGGGCACCAGCTCAAGATATTCTCCGCCGAAAGAATGGCGCTGACCCGTGGTGAAATTCGTGAACGACATCTTGTAGCTGCCGCCCACTTTGGCATCCATATGGTGGACCTTGCCGGAAAAGCCATTCGGAGGCAGCCATTTGGCCATGGCCTCGGCATTGAGGAACGCGCGATAGATTTTCTCGGGCGGGGCGCGCAGCACCCGGTGAAGTCGGACAGTGTTCGTGGACATGATCTCTCCTTTAGATACGTGGTGTGTTCTTAAAGACGACTGCCTCACTAGTCGAACGAGGGACTGTGAAATCGACGGGCCAAAGAGAAATTTCCTCGCCGGATTGATCTCCATCTCCTCCGTTAAAGTCATAAGGTCACGGTCACCGGAGTGATGGACCTTGTATCCCTGCCGTTCAGGTTCACTCAAATTCGACTCCTGCGGTCACTGCCAGCCACTCCAAAAACGCTCGCGCCACCCTCCGGCTCCAACGGCACTCGTAAAGCCCGTAGAGCTTACCGGCAGCCAAGCGTCTGTGGGTCGCGACTGTTCCATCCTCATCTCTCGCCGCCCAACTATTTTTTTACTGCCACCTCCAGCTTGCGAAAGCGCTCGACCGCCTCGCTTTGACCGAAGTCTTCCAGCTCGAACAATTGACGCACCTCGATCTCGCCTTGCTTGCCGTCGACCGCGGGATTGGGAAAGCGTTTGGTCCATTCGATCGCCTCTTCGCGCGATTTCACCTCGATGAGCGTGTAACCGGCGATGAGCTCCTTGGTCTCGGCAAAGGGTCCGTCGACAAAGGTGCGCTTGTCGCCGGAATATTTGATGCGCCAGCCTTTGGCGCTCGGTTGCAGCCCGGAGGCATCGCGCAGCACGCCGGCCTTGGCCAACTCCTCGTGATACTTCGCCATCTCGGCGATGAGCTTCTCGCTCGGCATGACGCCAGCTTCGGAATCTCTAGTGGCTTTGACGATGATCATGAATCGCATCGTAGTTTCTCCTCAGTGTTGCTTGCGGCGTCTCAGCGGATTACGGCGCGGCGCTGTTCGCTTCCTCGCATCATTTCGCTGAGGTCGGCGGCCGGTCGAATTTCAAACGGACCGGCCTTTACGCCTGGGTGTTTCGACATCAGTTCTATGGCGTGCTGGAGATTGTCCGCCTCGAGAATCAGGATGCCGCCGAGCTGTTCCTTGGTTTCGGCATACGGCCCATCGGTAACCGACACCTTGCCATTCTTCCAGCGCAGGGTTGCGGCGCGCTCGGGGCTGTCCAGCGCCTCGCCGCCGGCGAAGTGGCGGTTGGCTCGCAGCACGTCGTCGTAGGCGAAGCACTCGTCCATCATGGCGTGGCGCTCGTTGTCGCTTAACCCTTCCCACTGCTTGTGATCGATATATCCGAGACAGATGAATTTCATGGTTCCTCCTTCTTGATTGCAGTTAACGTCTACTGAGCGACACAGGCGCATGGCGTGCATCGTGTCAGCATGAGGCACGACGACTGCTGGTGTTCGCTCTGGCGTATGGTTCGGCTATACGTTTTCTACGTTCTGCCAACTTATCCGCCGGCAGTTTTGCCACTGCTACTCCGTTGTCTTCGTTGGGTGCTCCGTCAGTGGAACGGGCGCACTTCTACCGGCGCCCGACAAGCGACGGCGGCCTTGCGCCCCCACGCCAGCGCCTCGTCCAGGTCAGCGGCCTCCAACACCCAGAAACCGCCCACGTGCTCCGCGGTCTCCAAGTAGGGTCCGTCGGTGATGACGACCTTACCGTCAGGCTGCCTCCGCAGCGACTTCGCGCTGCTTGCCGAGTGCAGGCCGCCAACGAAAATCCTGACACCCGCGGCCTTCATCTCATCATTGAGCACGTCGATATCGCGGGACATCGCTTCGTCCTCTGCGACAGACGGGTCGTAGTCGTCGGGGTGGTGAATCGCTACCCAATACTTCGCCATGACTTCTCCTTTTTGATTGCCGTTAACGTTTGAGCTCAGGCCGACGGCCCGTCACGGCCGGTCGGCCTGCAGCGAATGGTTAGCCACCATCTGCTTTTTTTTGAGAACCATTATTGCGGAAAGTGGCATTGCAAACACTACCTGCTACTACTGAAGCGTGCCGCCTCGATTGCAGCGATGTCGATCTTTCTCATCTGCATCATTGCTTCAAACGCACGCTTGGCTGCAGCTCGATCCGGATCGGTTATAGCTTCTGTCAAAGCGACCGGCGTAATTTGCCAAGAGATGCCCCATTTGTCTTTGCACCAGCCGCAAGCACTCTCTTCACCGCCATTGCCAACGATCGCGTTCCAGTAACGATCAGTTTCCGCTTGGTCGGAGGTTGCGACCTGAAACGAGAATGCCTCACTGTGTTTGAAGGCGGGGCCGCCATTAAGCCCGAGACAGGGAATTCTCATGACTGTAAACTCGACCGTCAATACATCCCCTTGCTTCCCAGATGGAAAGTCTCCTGGTGCGTGGAATACCGCACCAACGGATGAATCGGGAAAAGTCTTCGCGTAAAACCGCGCCGCCTCTTCCGCACCACCGTCGTACCAAAGACAAATCGTATTCTTTGCTAGTTTCATCGCATCACCTCCACGCACATGATGAATAACAGTGTGTTATGTTCCTCGGTCGATTGGCAGAACGGCAAATCAACAGCGCTCAATCCGCTACCGCCTATGGAACGTCAAATCCGAGCGTCTGCGTCTGCGCGTCGTCGGCAATCGGACGTATCTCGACACTGCCATACCGCGCCCCCGGGATCTTCGCGGCCACTTGGATGGCCTCGTTCAGGTCGCGCGCCTCGATTACGTAATAACCGCCGAACTGCTCCTTGGTCTCGGCAAACGGGCCATCGGTGACTGACACCTGACCGTTACGCACGCGCACGGTGACGGCCGTATCCACGGGCTTAAGCCGGTTGGCGCTGACGAAATGGCCGTTATGCTTGATGTCATTGGTAAATTCGGCATACTCGCGGTAATGATCCGCCGCAGCCGCCTCCGTCATATGTTCCATAACGGTTTCTGCACAAATCAGGCAAAGGTATTTCATTCCGTCTCCTTTAGCGCCTTCACGATACCCATAGTCGAACGAGCAGACGCCAAATCGACAAAGGGCCAAAACTAATTTGAGCCTGGCCCAGACCCTGGCCCCTTTAACCGTTGCACAAGTTCATGACGTGTCAGGGCGTAGAGCCCGTTGAAGGATTTGCGTCTGTCAGTCGGCCATAGACATGGACCCGCACCTGGCCTTCCGGAAAGAACATCAGCCGCGCACCAGGTGCAGGATCAGACCATCGCCCAGGTCAAGCTTGAGATGCCGCCCCCGCAATCACTTTTGTTATAACTCACTCGAGATTCCGATTTGAGCAAAGCCCCGCAGAGTCTACCCGCTTGCGGGGCTTTCTTTTTTTGGCCCGTAAATGCTGATACCGTTGTCTGCCAATCCAGTCTTCTGCCGGGCGAGGGAGTACACCATGCGGGATACATCACCCGAGCCCGGCTGCTTGCGCGATCAGAAACACACCCGCCCCGACGGTGACGGCCCCGATGGCTTGCGCGACGCGCTCACCGGCCGGTGCGAGACGTTCGACGGTGATGGCTGCCATCACGACAGCCATTGCGCGCAGATCCATGACCCCGATGACCAGGAGGATCGCCGTCAGGCCGGCACAGCAGTACGCGCAGTGGAGGCCGAGGCGCAGGCCGTGTCTCCAGGCCGTGCCGGTGTCCGCCGGCAACGTACGGCCGGGGCCCGGCGCCTCCCGGCAGCAGGCAAGGTGATGTGCCTTCCACGCGGTGAACTGGAGCGCGCCGGCGATCAGGACAACCACACCAACCGCGATCGGAACGGCGCGCGCCAACGCTGGCCACTGCATCTCAGCCGCCGCCAGCGCAACACCTAGCGGAAAGGCGGCCATTCCGAACACAATCCACACGAAGAAGTACCCCACGCCTACCAGCGCGGTCAGCCGACCCAGGCGCGTCGCGCCTGTCGGGCCTACGGCCTGGCGGTAACGCCACAGCATGGGCACCAGGGACGGCAGCATCATCGCTACCATCATCGCAACCCACATGCCGAGGAACGACGCCGCGGCGCCGGGCCACGTCTGTCCCGGCATCCGCATCCACGCCATCGACATCGTCCAGCCGCCGGGCATCGGCATCTGGCCCATCGCCGACATGGACGCGCACCAGACGATCGTCACTACCGCACTGGCGGCGAAGAGCAGCGCCGAGACGCCGAAGAAGGCTCGCTGGGAAGCTCGCTCTGAAGTCATGCGACCTAAAATCTCCCGTCCCCCAGTTGCGTCAACGACACCCACGACTTCGCTCAGCGCTTGTCGTACTCGTCGTGGCGGCGCCACCAGACGCCCGTCTCGTTGCGTCCCTTGGGGGCGCGGTCGAGCCACGGGTACATGCCCCAGAGAACGTCCAGTCCGCGTGCATAGGTGGAATAGGTGTGGTAGACGACACCGTCCTCGAGCACGAACGCGCTCATGCCCGGCCTCTCGCGCGTGTACGTGGCTACATCGGTTCCGCTCATGGCCGCGATCTCGGCCACGGGGCCCTCGCCGCCTCTCGTTAGTGACTCTCCAATCCCGCGCACCGCCCACGCCGCCTCGCGCCGGTAGTTGTATTCGATGCCTCCCTCGCGCTGTTGCTCCTCGGTGAATCCGACACTGAAGTCGGCGTTGAAGTCGCTGCCGAACGAGGAGGCCCAGGGAAACGTCCATCCCATCCGCCGCTTATATGCCTGCAGCTTCTCGAGCGGCGCCCGCGACACCGCCCAAAGCATCACATCATGGTTGGCTAGGTGCGCAACGAACCCGTTAAAGCCGTCCGCGATCGCCGAACAGGACGGGCAGCCGGCCGTGTAGTCGGGCCCGAACATGAAGTGATAGACGAGGAGCTGCGAGCGCCCTCTGAAGAGAGCAGCGAGCGACGCTGCCCCCTCGTTGGTCTCGAATCGGTACGCCTTGTCGATCCGAACCCACGGCAGTTCCCGCCGCCGCCGCGCCAGCTCGTCGCTGCGCCGCGTCAGCTCCTTCTCCGCCTCGAGCAGTTCGAGCCGCGCTGCCAGCCACTGCTCACGTGTCCCGGTCATGTGCTTCGTCATGGCTTCTCTCCTTCCTCTGTGGTTGTTGATCATGAAATAATCCTAGTGCGAAGTATCGAACGGTGGGAGTAACAAGTGTGGCGGGATTCCGATGGACTCACTGATCACGGCCGCGGCGCGTGCGCTCGCCGCGGGTGATCCGCTCGGCGCATTGAACCGGGTCGCCCTGCGCGACGACGCGCCTGCGCTCGCGCTTCGCGGCATCGCGATGGCGCAGCTAGGCGATCTCGTTCGAGCGAGGGCCCTCGTGCGAAGGGCGGCGCATGCGTTCGGTCCGAAAGAGGCCGTGGCTCG
The DNA here is from genome assembly GCA_040752855.1 of Pseudomonadota bacterium. GTDB lineage: Bacteria > Pseudomonadota > Gammaproteobacteria > RBG-16-57-12 > RBG-16-57-12 > JBFMHP01. The sequence goes on from JBFMHP010000037.1 coordinate 30,888, forward strand.
CGCGCGGTGCGTCGTGGCCGAGGCCGAGATCGCGCTCGTCTCGCGCGACCTCACCTGGCCTGCGAAGGCGCTCGACGCAGCGCGGGCGACGCTTGAACAGCACGGCGACCGGGTGAACGCCGCGCATGCGCGCTATCTCGAGGCCCGGCGCCTCCTCCTGATCGGGCGCCTCGAGGAGGCCGAGCGTACGCTTGCCCAGCTCGGCCCCGCACCCTTCCCGCCGGCGTCGAGGGCCGCCCACGAGCTGGTGGTTGCGGGGATTGCGCTGCGACGCCTCCGGATTAAGACCGCGCGCGCTGCGCTCGCTAGGGCCGAGCGTGCCGCGCGCCACGCAGGCATCCCTGCGCTGACGGCGGAGGTCGAAAGCGCATCCCTGGTCCTGAATACGCCTGCGGCGCGCCTGATTGTGCGCGGCGAGGAGCGCTTCCTGCGGCTCGAGGAGGTCGAGGCGTTACTGGCGTCGAGGGCGCTCGTGGTGGACGCGTGCCGTCATACCGTGCGTGACGCACGCACGGTGGTCTCGCTCGCCAGGCGTCCGGTGTTGTTCGCGCTCGCACGCATGCTGGGCGAAGCGTGGCCGGCAGATGTGCCGAGGGACACGCTCGTCGCGCGGGCATTCCGAGCGAAGCACGCCGATGAATCGCATCGCGCGCGGCTGCGGGTCGAGCTCGGGCGGCTTCGCACAATGTTGCGGACACTGGCCGGTGTGAGCGCGACGAAGCGAGGGTTTGCGCTGGTGCCACGCCGCGCATGCGAGGTTGTCGTGCTGGCGCGGCCCGTCGAGGAGCGGCATGCGGCGGTGCTCGCCTTCCTTGCCGATGGTGAGTCGTGGTCGAGCTCGGCCCTGGCACTTGCGCTGGGCGCCAGCCAGCGTACCGTGCAGCGGGCGCTAGACTCGCTTGCGGCAGCAGGCAAGGTGCAGTCGTTTGGTCGCGGGCGCGCGCGTCGTTGGATAACCCCGCCCGTGCCCGGATTCACGGCAACCTTGTTACTCCCCGCACCACTACCGAGTGACTAGAATATAGACATGAGTAGATCAGCCGCCGAGATCGTACGTGAATACGGACCCTTTCCGGATGTCGACCACGTGGGAGGGATCACGTTTGACGGTCAGCACGTCTGGTTTGCGTCCGGAGACAAGCTGAACGCCCTCGATCCTGCGAGCGGGAAGATAGTGCGCTCGATCGATGTCGCCGCGCAGGCCGGAACGGCCTTCGACGGACAGCACCTATTTCAGATCGCCGGGGATCGCATCCAGAAGATCGATCCGAAGACCGGCCGTGTGCTCGCCACGATCCTGGCGCCTGGCGGCGGCGGTGATTCAGGGCTCGCGTGGGCCGAAGGGACGCTCTGGGTGGGGCAGTATCGAGACCGGAAGATCCATCAAATCGATCCCCAAACAGGGGCGATTCTGCGCACCATCGAATCCAACCGCTTCGTCACCGGCGTCACCTGGATCGACGGCGAGCTCTGGCACGGCACCTGGGAAGGCGACGAGAGCGAGTTACGGCGAGTCGATCCTCGAACAGGGGAAGTCCTGGAGAGGCTCGAGATGCCGCCCGGAGTGGGCGTGTCGGGGCTCGAGTCCGATGGCGGCGATCAGTTCTTCTGCGGAGGAGGAGGGAGCGGGAGGGTGAGAGCCGTCCGCCGGCCCAGGCAACGCTCCGCGGCGGGCAGCGGCTCCGAAATCCCCATCGACTCCACGTGAAGACCGGGTGTCAGTGTGGACCGATCGCCTCTCGATAGCGACCACTCAGGCTATTCGCTACGCGCGATCCAATCGGCGACGGCGCGGCCGATGGCTTCCGGCTCGTCTTCCCGCAGACAGTGCCGGCCGGAACCGAATTGCACGAGCGTGCAGTTGTGTAGCGACTCTGCGAAACGCGCCGCAAACGCCGCAATCAGCCGGGTGGCTGACGCGATAAATCTCTCCCTTGGAAAAAAACACCGCCTGATTGACATCGGCGGTCACGCTCCGCCGCCCGACGTGTTTGCAGAAAACGCCGTGGCGCATGAGGACGATGTTGTCGCCGTCGGCGGGTTCCGCGCCGGCGGGTCCGCCGCGACAGGCGTGGCAACGGTGGTCGCGCACGCGGACGAGCGGGCTGTCATAAAGCGAGCGGAAGATGAGCGTGCTCTCCGGATCACGCGGCGGCCCTGCAGTGGCAGCCGCCGTGGTAGATGTCCGCTTCATACTCATTTTCGGTTCCTCCGATCGCGCAGCTCCTCACAAAAGGCGGGGAGCCTCCGTTAAAAACAGTGAACTGCGGGTTTCGTAAACGGCGCTTAACCCAAGCCACTCGCTCACCAGTGTATGGCCCTTTCTGACAGCATTGTGTCAGGAGGGCGGGAACGCTGTCCGCATCATCCCTCGCGCCCGAACATTGCCGTGTACCGCCGCTGCATTTCCCCCGGGTCGACGTCCTCGATGGCGTGACCGATCAGCCAACGATGACCGAAAGGATCGCGGATGACGCCAGAGCGTTCGCCGTAGAACTCATTCTTCGGCTCCCGCTCCAGCACGGCGCCGGCACGCACGGCTTGTTCGATCATTTTGTCTGCGTCGTCAACATGCAGATGGATGGAAACCGGCGTCCCCCCGATCGCCGATGCGGAACGGATGCCCCACTCCGGAAACTCGTCGCATAGCATGACCGTCATTGCGCCGAACACCAGCTCGGCGTGGCCGATGCGACCGCTTGGCTCAGCCAGGCGAAATTTCTCCTTGACGCCGAAGGCGCGCTTGTAGAAGTCAATGGCGGCTGCGGCGTCCGACACGACAGGTAGGCGAATACTTCGTCGATTCTCATGGATTTTCTCCTAAGACAGGCCAGACACGTATTCTCCCGACCTCACCCGCCCGGGCATTGAAAAAAATTGACTTCACGCATGGCAGTCCCCTCGCCCATCGACCGGCAGATGATTCGCCTCGCGCGGTGAAAGTTTCTGGTAAGTCATGGGTGTGACACCGGTGAACGCCAGAAAATCGCGATTGAAGTGCGCCTGATCGCTGTAGCCTGTCTCCGCAGCCAGCGACGCCAAGGAGAGGGGCTCGCCCTCTCTGAGGGACTGCAATGCGCGCTGAAACCGCAGAACCCCAGGTACGTTTTCGGTGCCAGTCCCACCGCCCGGCGAAACTGCGCGATGAACTGCCGGTGGCTGATACCGCTGTGCCGCACCGCCGCCTCGACGGAATGCAGAGTTGGCATCACATCGATGACCGATGCGATGGCCGGATGGAGGCTGCGCACGCGGGGCAACCGCGCCGCGAGTTCGGATTCGAGCACGACAAGACGGTGCTCGGCGTTCTCGACTTCGAGCAACCGTTCCCGCACACTGCGCGCCGAGCTGCCCCATAGATCCTCGAGCGCCGTGTGTCGTTCGGCCAATTGGTCAGCGGTCACGCCGAACAGCAGTGGCCCCGCACCGGGGCGCAAGACCGCTCCGACAGAACACGAAGGCGCGGACGACTCGCGAACATAATACCTTGACCGGACCCCGCCGACGAGTGCGCTGCCCACCGACTGCCCATGAAGGTCATCGTGCGGGTCGAAGATGTGCAGAGGGCAATCGGTCAACCGAAATACCAGATGCATCATGCCACTCGGCAACATGTGTTCGCGCGTCGGCCGCTCGTACGTCGCGGCCATCGGGCTGTCGCTGGCCCAGACCAGCGCGACAAACGCTCGCAGCACCGGGATTGGTAATCTTTTTAGCAGCATTCACCCCCCATCTTCGACGTCCAGCGCAAAGCACCTTCATCCCCACAGCCCCGGCTTCACCACCATGAGGAAGACAATGACCATCACCAGAACGGCCAAGACCACCCCAAGCATAGCCCCGCGGCGCGCCAGAGCTTGATAGCGCGGCGACTGGAACCCCTCACGGTCCAGAAGCTGGATCTGACGCCGGAGGGTGGGCGTGTATCCCAACAGGCCGACCAGCACGGCAAGCACGTATAAGACCAAAGCCGTCATCAGCCAAGGGGTGGTCAGCGGCAACTTCACGATGAACACCATCACGAGCCCGGTAACGAGCAGCAATCCATACGCCGGACTGGCGATTCGATCGTCGATTAGCTTGATGCCCCGCAGCGTAAAGGGTAAGGCTTCTGAGTTACGGGAGGCGTGTAACAACCAAATCCCATAGGTGACGTTGGCCCCGACCGCGACGATGGCGGCTAAGACATGCAGCCATTTGAGCAGCAAATACGACATAGGTCCTCGCTATCCCCCGCTTTCTCCAACCGTCACCGGTCATCGATTTGCACAAGCACGGGCTTGATGTCGATCACCGGCGTTCCGTCGATCGCCTCCATCGGAACAACCCTCAACCTCTGCCCTGCGACCTCCAGGACCGATACTCTATGAAGTCCCACCGGGTTAGGACGATGCGGCGACCGCGTCGCAAATACGCCCATCAACGGGGCCTCGGTTCTGTCACGGGGATGCACGTGCAGGACGTCGCGCCGCGCACGATGCAACCACGTGAGAACGATAAGATCATCACCCGGCCTGATGCCGTCCAGTCCCGGCGCCATCGGGGCGGTGAGTTCCAGCCAGACTTCGGGGGCGCCTTCGTCTCCCTGAAGAGGCGCCCCTTCGAGATCGGTGAGCGGTGAGCGTATTACGCCGATCGGCTCGAGGATGTAGGTGTTTTCGTTCATGATCCGACCACTATTCCCAAACGGGGCGCACCTCGACGGAGCCGCGCCGCGCGCCCGGGCAGCGCGCCGCCCACGACAGCGCCGCCTCGCGATCCGGCACATCGATGAGGAAATAGCCGCCAAGCTGTTCTTTGGTCTCCGCGAAGGGCCCGTCCACGATGATCGGCTCGTCGTCAGACACCCGTACCGTGGCCGCCCGCGAGGTGGGTTGCAAACCATGATTTGCAAGCAGCACACCCGCCTGCCGCATCGCCTCGACATAGGCTAGATAATCGGCGTGCATCCGCCCTGCCTCCTCCTTGGGTAGATTCAGCATGGCGGTCTCGTTCATGCAGTTCAGTAAAAGGTATTTCATGGCCTCCTCCTATTCCTTGCGATGACCTAGATCGGTTCATAGCTTTCTCCCCCTAGTCGTTCGAGCTCCCCTTGAATCGACACCAGGCGCGAATCATTTTTTCAGCTCGCCCAGCCGCCGTTCGAGGAAGCGCCGCTCCGGCGCCTGACGGGTGAGCGATAACGCCCGTTCGTAGGCGGCGCGGGCCTCATCGGTCTTCCCCAAGCGGCGGCACAGATCGGCGCGGGCAGCATGGGCGAGGCGATATTCTGTCAACTCACCCCGAACAAGAATGGCGTCGATCAACGCCAGACCGGCGGCAGGACCGTCGCGCATCGCCACCGCCACGGCGCGGTTGAGTTCGATCACAGGCGAGGGCTCCATGCGCAGGAGCACGTCATAGAGGCCCACGATTTGCGCCCAGTCGGTCGCGGAGGCTTCCGGGGCGTCCGCATGCACGGCGGCAATCGCCGCTTGCAGCGTGTAGGGACCGATGCGGCGCGACGCCAATACCTGTTCCACGCGCGTAATCCCTTCCCTGATCTGCTCACGGTTCCACAGGGAACGATCTTGCTCTTCGAGCAGGATCAAATCGCCGTTGGGCGCGCTGCGCGCCGTGCGCCGCGATTCGTGCAGCAACATCAGCGCCAGCAGGCCCATCGCTTCGGGTTCGGGTAATAGTTCCACCAACAGCCGTCCAAGGCGGATCGCTTCGCCGGATAAATCGGCACGCGTCAGCACATCGCCCGTCGATGCGGTATACCCTTCGTTGAACACCAAATAGATGACCCTCAGCACGGCGTCAAGGCGCGCGGGCAACTCCGCTTGGGTCGGAACCTGGTACGGGAGGCGGGCGTCGCGGATCTTGGCCTTGGCGCGCACGATGCGCTGCGCGAGCGTCGGCGCGGGCATCAGAAAAGCGGACGCGATCTCTTCGGTGGTGAGACCACACACCTCGCGCAGCGTGAGCGCGATCTGCGCCTCCGGCGACAACGCGGGGTGGCAACAGGTGAAGATGAGCCGCAGTTGATCATCCTCCACGGCATCATCATCGATATCTTTCTCTTCCGCCGCGAGGGTTTCGATATATGCCGTGGCGTCGTCCAGTGCGGCAAAGCGGGCGCGGCGGCGGAGCGCGTCGATGGCTTTGAAGCGCCCGGTCGACACCAGCCACGCACGCGGGTTGGCGGGCACGCCTTCGCGCGGCCACTGTTCGAGCGCGGCGTGAAAAGCCTCCTGCAGCGCTTCTTCGGCGAGATCGAAATCGCCGAGCAGGCGGATCAGCGTGGCGAGGACGCGGCGCGACTGCTCTCGGTAGAGCGTCTCCAGAGACGCGCGCCGCGGTTTGGTTTCATCCATGTCCATTCGATTCGTGTGATGCGCTCAAAACTGGGGGATATTTCCCACGCGGGATAATATCCTCAATCTCGCGTGGGCACTCAAGGGCAGCGAAGTGGCCCATATCAGCGAAAGTGATCTCCGCACCCGCTGCCCCGCTCCTCGATGCGTGATTCTCGGGCCGCCGTAGATCAGTGTAGCCCGTACCGTGATAGGTTGGTAAGAACGACGAGTGTCTTGCGCTCTATAGCCGAAACAATTCCGGATGCTAACGGCGGGAGACATTTCGCCGCCGGATTAATAGCATGACTGGCCAGGCCTCTCTCGTCTCGATCAGCCCTTGTCAGGCAGAGCTGGTCGCGGAAGCGGTTTCCTGCCAAGCACCCAGATCATCACCGGACTGCGACTTGCTTCGAACGGCGCGCGGTCGTAGTTGCCGTAGAGAGCGAGCACCTGGAATCCCGCAGCTTGCGCCATGGATTCGAATTGATCTTTTTCGATGAACACGAACTCCATCGGCAACAGCCGTTTCGAGCGCAATCGAGAGTCGACCGGTGCCGGCAGTCAGTTCCAGCACCGGCCCTTTGGCATTCAACGCTTTCTGCACAAAGAACGGTATATCGTAGTCTGCCGTCACGTAGAGATCATAGACATCCGCGACGCTATCGTAGTCAATGCCTTGGGTGTTCATGCTCTGCTCCCATCAAGCATTCATGCCACAGCTGCACAGATTGCTGCCACATGCCGGTGGTCCGTGCCGCAGCAGCCGCCCAGAATGGTGAGCTTGGGCAGCCATTGACGCAGTTGCCGGTATTGCCCACTCAATTCTTGCGGATCACCGTCATCCAGATCCGGACTCTCATCCAATTGCGCATGACTGCGCTTCGACGCATTGGCGCGCACGCCGCGAATACGGTCAAGCCAGCCACGGTTGTCGTGCAATACATGCGCGAAATGCGCGGGATGGGCGCAGTTAACCATGTAATATGCAGCGTAGCGATCTGTTAGCGCGTCGGTGCGTTGGATGGCATCGGCCAGGGTATCGCCTGATGGCAAACGGCCATCGGTTTCCACGGTGAAGGAGATGGCCAACGGCATACCATGGTCGCGCGCCGCCTGGGCAATACCAATGGCCTCTTCCACATAGTTCAGCGTAAAGGCAGCCACCATATCGGCATCCGTTTGCGCGAAGGTTGCGATTTGCTGTGCGTGATAATCGCGTGCCTCCGTTACACTCATCCGCCGATCGGCGCGGTAGCCATCACCACGCGGACCGAGGTTGCCGCTGATCACCAGGGGCGTTGCCGGCGACTCATATTCGTCGCGAATTTCCAGCAGCAGGCCGATGGCCTTGCGATTGGCATCCGCCAAGGCGGTGGCATCGTATCCCAGTCGCCTGCCCCAGTCGGGGTTGGCGCGCCAGGTGGGCGCCTCGAGTACAAAACCCACACCCCGCTGCCGGGCAATTTCCACATAGCGCACAAAATAGTTGCGCAATGTCTCAACACCTTCATCGTTTTTCAGCAGGTCGAACGCGGCAAAGCACGGTAGATCAAAACCTTCGTGAAAGACCAGGGTCGTCTCCAACCCGCCGTCGGTAATAAACAGTATGTCTTGCAACTGTGGAAGTTGGTGACGGTATTTGCTCATGGCAATATCTCCTCTAAACTTATGCGACACGATGGACAGTACCCGTGTCATCGGGGCGCCGGTGTTCGCTCACGATCGCCGCGCACCGCCCCAATGACCTTATCCAGGCTACGCCCAATGGCGGCCGGTCACTAAAGCGATTCAGGCAACAATCAGGACAAATCGGCCATGACGACAACCCCGGTGGAGATCGCCATCCTCGTCTTTCCCGAGACCAGCGCCTCGGTGGTTTACGGGATGTACGACCTGTTCTGCGCGGCGGGCCGGGATTGGGGGCTGGTTACCGAGGGCCGTCCCGGCCCCGCCTTGATCCGCCCGTTACTGGCCGCCAGGAACGAGCAACCGCTTACCGTGATCAATGGCGGGCACATCCTGCCCGATACCACCTTGGCGCGATGTCCGAATGCCGGAATCATTTGCGTGCCGGAGGTCAGCCTGCCACCGGGTGAACCGCTGGCCGAACGTTACCGCGAGGAGATCGGCTGGCTGCGGCAGCGCCATGCGGCGGGCGCCATCCTGGCCTCGGCCTGTTCGGGCGCGATGTTATTCGCTGAGGCGGGGCTGCTCGATGGCTGCGAGGCGACCACGCATTGGGCCTGGTGCGATGTGATGCGCGAGCGCTTCCCCACGATCACGGTCCACGCCCAGCGCGCCCTGGTGGTCAGCGGCGAAGAACAGCGCCTGATCATGGCGGGCGGCGGCACATCGTGGATGGACCTGGCGCTGTATCTCATTGCACGCTCCGTCGGCGTGGAGGCCGCCATGCAGGTCGCGCGCATCAATCTCATCGACTGGCATCACATCGGGCAACAACCCTTCGCCCGCCTCGCCCGCACCCGGCAGGTCGACGATGCGATCATCGCGCGCTGCCAGACCTGGATCGCCGAGCATTATCAGGAAGCCAACCCGGTGAGCGCCATGGTGCGCCTGTCCGGCCTTGCCGAGCGCACCTTCAAGCGACGCTTTCAGCAGGCCACCGGCATGTCGCCGCTTGAGTATGTGCACACGCTGCGGCTTGAGGAGGCCAAGCATATGCTGGAAGCGAGCGACCTGCCCATCGAGGCCATTGCCGAGGAAGTGGGCTACGAAGACGCAGGATTTTTCAGCCAGCTGTTCCGGCGCAAGGTCACCCTCACCCCGGCGCAGTACCGCAAGCGTTTCGCGGCATTGCGCCAGTCGCTGGCAGTGAAGTGAACACTACACCACCTCTGTGCCTGTAATAATTGCTACGGCTAACGTCAGAACCAGTGCCATGACCGGGCAGAGGAAGATTGCTCCAGCCTTGCTCGGGGGCCACAGCCGGAGTCCAGGGCGCGCCTGCGGCGTAGATCGCCACTCTGCGCAAAAACAGCATTGTGTTCATGCGACCTCCATATAAGGTGGCTAAACGGGCGAGCTCAGCGCACGACAGGGAGCGCGGCTTTGTGACGGTTATTGTTTTCCGGCGTGTCAGTTATCAGCATAGCCATTACTCCACGTTCGCGACGCGTCGTGGTTGCGAAGATCTACGCCATAATCCACCGCGGCCTTCATCGCCATAGCACGGACACCCAACCCGCAACCATCTCCATACGGATAGATTCCTTCACCTGCGTGGCAACAAGAGAGAGATCAGTTCCGCCTTTGCCGTCATCCTGCAGCGAGAACTCTACGGTCGATCCAAAGTACTCGACTGAGAACAGTGATGGCGCATCGTTCTTCAGTATGCGCCCTGAAAATGGTTCGTATCCAAGAATATGGAAGGTGACTTGTCCATTGACCTCCCGGGTGGATTCTGCCCAATAGCGTGCACGGCCTTCATCAGTGGCAAGCGCTGAGAAAACCTTTTCCTTGGGGGAGCTGAAGTGCATCTTCCATCGAATGATGCCTTTCTCGGTCTGAAATGACATTCGTTGGCCTCCTGACGTGTTCGTTGTTACGCCCTCAATCCCGGACTAAGCTTCGCTCCATCCGGGCTACTCGCTTGGCTGCTCGGCTCCGCCCATCATCTTTGGGTAACACCACACCTGGCCTCTGCTCAGGGTGGGACTCGCTGCCGGCCGGTACCTGGCACGCCGCAGTCGCGGTTAATTGTTGGAGCAGGCGGAGAGTGCACGGGCACCCTCCGCCTGCCTGCCATCAGATCAAGTCTGAATTCTATGCCTAATGACACGGTTGCTTGATATCCCGACTAAGCAGCCAATAGTTTACCGGCCAGGCGGCAATGAAGCCTGCGGGCAAGGCAAACAGGTAACCCACCCAGAACTGGAGCGAAATCACCGAGCTTGCATGGACGCCGCCGAGGTTGTAATCGACTACGTTCATGACCAGTTCCATCACCGCGATCGAGATCGTCTCACCCAACCAGATCAGACGGAATGCTTCTCCCCAACTCTTCCCTTTTCGTACCAAGGGCCACAACCCAAACAGATAGCCGCTGGCGAACCCCAACGCGGTGGCCAACACGATCGTCGCCCACGGTTCGAATCCGAGGGTGACGCCGATCATCAATCCCGCCAGTTCGCCAATGGCGCAGCCCAATAGACAATGCAGTGTGACGTGGGTCGCCAGTGTGGTTTTCGACCCACTGGTATGCTCATGATGTGCGTGTAGCGTATGTCCGCCCGTGTGGGGCATGACGCTGGTATGGCCGGTAGTCGAGTGACACTGTTTCTGCTGTTGCATTGTCGTATCCTCCGTATGGGTTAAGGGCGGGAAATGCTTTTATTAACCCGGCGGCGAAAGACATCTGTTTTTGTCCCCTCTCCCTCAGGGAGAGGGCTAGGGTGAGGGGTTTGATTTTACTCCCTCATCCTCGGCAACTGCTCCATGCGTTGCCCTACCTCCTGCATCCATGCAGTCGTGTCCTTCTCGACTCGGGTTCCGGACTTCGTCCTACCGACTCCATCCATGGAGTCGTCCCTGAGGGAGAAGGGACGCCTCTAGAATGCGTGACTGATATATTTGATCGCCGGGTTAATAATTATTCCCGTATTAATGACTTTAGAGCTTCCCATCGTGGGAAGGTCAAGCGACACTATAAAATCAAGTGAGCACATATATCGGAGAGGTGAGAGGGCATGAATATCGGACAAGCAGCCAAGCTTGGGGGCGTAAGCGCCAAGATGGTCCGGCATTACGAAAGTATCGGTTTATTGAGCACAGCCAAACGTACCGCGTCAAATTATCGGGTTTACAGCGAAAAGGACGTGCATATTCTCCGTTTTATAAAGCAGGCACGAACCCTCGGTTTTCCCATCGAACACATTAAAGAATTGCTGAGTTTGTGGCACAACCAGCGTCGCAGCAGTCAACGAGTGAAGGAACTCGCTCAGAAGCACCTACGGGAACTGGACACACGGATACGGGAATTAAGCGAAATCAAGGCCACATTGGAAAATCTGATGCAGCATTGCCACGGCGACGACCGGCCCGAGTGTCCGATCCTGGATGGCTTGGCGACTAAAAATCTACGGCTTGGTCGACCCGGAACAGTCCGGGTGAAATAAAATACCTGGGCTCGTTGCCACCTAACCGGGGCGATGCTAATCCGTCACCCCTACGTCTTGTCTGATAAGGCGGTAAACAACGCCGCCACCAAATCAGACTGGGTGATCATGCCTACGACCCGCTGCTGCTCATCGACGACGGGCATGTGGTGCAGGCCGCCGTCGGAGAAGCCATGCACGAGATCCGCGATGGGTTGTTCGGGGCGCGCCGTGCGAACGCGGCGGGTCATGATGTCGGCCACGCGCCGCGCGGCGCTGTGGCGCGGGATGCCTTCGGGCAAGCGCTCGCTTTGCGCCATAAAGAAATCATGCAGCGACACGATACCGACCAATTTGTCTTCCGCATCCACCACGGGCAAGGTCGCGATCTTGTGCCGCGCCAACCGCACCCAGGCCTCGTCCACGGAAGCGTCCGGACCGACACACACGACATCGCGCGACATGAGATCGGCGCAGCGCATGGCGCCCCAGTGACGGCGTTGCGCATGCCGATGGGCGCGGATCATGAGTTCCTCCAAGTCTTCACGATCGATATCGAGCACTTCGCCGAAGGACGCCAGCGCCGCGTCCAGGTCTTCCTTGACGAAGCCGGTGCGATGGGTCGGCAGGGGATCGCGCGTGCCATGCGGATGCGATGCCGCCGCGTTATGATGCGGGTAGCGTCGCCCCATGCCGTTATGGAGCAGCAGCGCCAACAGCAGCATGAACAGCGAATTGGCCGCCACCAAGAGCACGAATCCGTAACCCAGCGCATGGATGGGCCCGCCGGCCAAGACGGCGGTCAGCGCCACCGCCCCGCCCGGCGGATGTAAGCAACGCAGCGCAAACATCGCCGCGACCGCTGCGGCACCCGCCAATGCCGCGCTGGCCCCGCCGTCACCGAACCACTGTAGGCACGCCACGCCGATCAGCGCCGCAATCACGTTACCGCCGAAGAGCGCCCAGGGTTGCGCCAGCGGACTGGCCGGCACGGCAAACAACAGCACCGCGGAGGCGCCCATCGGCGCGATGAACCAGGGATTGACGGTACCGAGCACCTGTCGACTGAGCCATTCGGTAAACAGTAGCCCGAGCCCGACGCCCAAGATGCCCAGCCAGATCTCTCGCCGTCCCATGCTCAACGGCGCCGGGTAGAAGAGACGCAACCAGTTCAACAGGAGCTCCATGGTCGCACCCTTAGCTCAGCGCCGCCGCCGGACCGAAAAACTCATAGCGCGTCTGCGCCTCGGGGATGCCGAGCGCCTGCAAGTTGCGTTTGATCAGCGCCATGAACGGCTTGGGGCCGAGAAAATACGCGTCGATGTCGCGCGTCTCGGGCAACCATTGCGCCAGACGGGCCTGGTCCAACAACCCCACCGCATCGGCAGCATCGGCATCGGCCGCCTGCTCGTAGCAATTAAAGCGCTTGAGTTGCGGATGCCGACCCGCCAGCGCATCGATGCTGTCACGAAAGGCGTGCGCCGCCCGATTGCGCGCGCAATGAATGAAGTGAATCGGCCGCTCGGTCTTGAGCGCGGCCTGCAACATGGCCATCAGGGGCGTGATTCCTACTCCGCCGCTGATGAGCACCAGGGGACGACCGTTGTGCTGCAAGGTAAAAGCGCCGGCCGGCGGGAAGACTTCGAGGACATCGCCTTCGCCGACCCGGTCATGCAAATGATTCGAAACCACGCCCCCCGGCTCGCGCTTGACGCTGATGCGCAAGTCCCTCCCATTGGGCGCGGCGGACAGCGAGTAATTGCGGCGCTGCTCCTGCCCATCGATCACAAGGCGCAGGCCGATGTATTGGCCGGGCTGGTGGGCGATCACGGGGCCGCCGTCCTGCGGCGCGAGGTAAAAGGAGGTGATCTCGCTGCTTTCGGGCACCTTTCGGAGCACGCGGAACAACCGGCCGCCACGCCAGCCGCCGGTAGCGGCCGCGTTGGCAGCATAGTGCCGCTCTTCGGCGGCGATCAAGATGTCGGCCAACTGCTGGTACGCGGCGCCCCAGGCTGCCAGCACCGCCTCGGTCGCGACCTCCTCGCCCAGCACCTCGCGGATGGCGCGCAGCAGACACGCGCCCACAATGGGATAGTGTTCGGGCTGAACCTGCAGCGACACGTGTTTGTTGATGATCTGCGCAGGCAGCTCGCCCAGGCCTTCCAGCTGATCGATGTGCCGCGCGTACATCAGGATACCGTTGGCCAAGGCGCGCGGTTGCGCACCACTGGCCTGATGGGCCTGATTGAACAGCGGTCGCACCTGCGGGTACTCCCCGAGCAGGATGCGGTAGAAGTGTTGGGTGAGGGCCTCGCCCCCGGTTTCAAGCAAGGGCACGGTATTTTTTACGATGGCGCGTTGGGCGTCGTTCAGCATAGATCCTCCACAAAGTCTGAGCGAAATGCTAGGGCAAAAGACGTGCCAGCAATCACTTGTTGTTAAATCAAACATTTACAACCTATAATGTCGTTTTGACCTGTTCTAAACATTAGTCAAAATGACTCTCAAGAGGTCGATATGACAACATCGCAATGGCTGACGGTCCTGGTGCCGTTGGTAGCCGACCTGTCCCAGGAGATGCCCGAAGCGGAGCGTTACCGGCGCTTGTTGCAGGCGCTGCGCGCCTTGTTTCCCTGCGACGCCGCCTCTCTGTTGCGACTGGAAGGCGATTGGTTGGCGCCGCTGGCCATCGACGGCCTCAGCCGCGATACCCTGGGCCGCCGGTTCCGGGTGACGGAACATCCGCGCTTCGCGGCGCTGCTCGAAACGCCGCAGCCCAAGCGATTCGCGCCCGACAGCCCATTGCCCGATCCCTACGACGGTCTGATCGAAGGTCTGCAAGGACACCTCGAGGTGCACGACTGCATGGGATGTGTGCTGCACGTGGAAGGCCGGCCGTGGGGATTGTTGACACTGGATTCGCTCACCCCCGGCAGCTTCACCGCGGGCCATCTCGAGATGCTGCAAATCTTCGGCAATTTCGCCGCCGCCACCGTCGCGGCCGCCATGCGCATCAATCGTCTCGCGGGGCGGATCGAGGACGAACATCGTCAAGCCGAGCGCTACCGGCGGGCCGCCGGGCAGCCGAGCCGTGAATTATTGGGACACAGCAGCGCCTTCAAACGGCTGCTTAAGGAAGTAGACCTGGTCGCCGCCAGCGACCTCACAGTACTCATCACCGGTGAAACCGGGGTGGGCAAGGAGTTGGTGGCGCAGGCGCTGCACGCCCGCTCCGCGCGTTCCAACCGGCCCTTGGTCAGCCTGAACTGCGCGGCCTTACCCGACACCCTGATCGAAAACGAACTGTTCGGTCACGTGCGCGGCGCTTTCACCGGCGCGGTGGCCGAGCGTCAAGGCAAATTCGAATTGGCCGACGGCGGCACGTTGTTTCTCGATGAGGTCGGCGAACTGCCGTTGACGGCGCAGGCCAAGTTGTTGCGCGTGCTGCAGAGCGGACAACTGCAACGCCTCGGCTCGGACCGCGAGCACCACGTGGATGTGCGCCTGATCGTGGCAACCAATCGGGATCTGGCCGCCGAAGTCCGGGCCGGCCGTTTGCGCGCCGATATCTATCATCGCTTGAGCGTCTATCCCTTGCGGGTTCCGCCGCTGCGCGAGCGCGGACGCGATGTGCTGTTGCTGAGCGGTTTTTTCCTGGAAGAGAATCGCTCCCGCCTCGGCCTGGGCAGTTTGCGGCTGGATCACGATGCGCAGGCCGCGCTGCTGGCCTACGACTGGCCCGGTAACGTGCGCGAATTGGAACACCTGATCGGACGCAGCGTACTCAAGGCGCTGGGTCGGCAGCAGCCGCGGCCGCGCATCGTCACGCTTACCGCGGCCGATCTTGATCTCCCCGCTCCCCCGCCTGATTGCGTGCAACACGGTGCCGGTCGGTCCGATGCCCTGCCCCTTCCGCCGCACACGGCACACCAAGGTCTGCGGCAAACGGTGGAGGCGTTCGAGCGCCAACTGATTCAACACTGCTTGCAACGGCACGACCACAACTGGGCGGCCGCGGCGCGGGAGCTACACATGGACCGCGCCAATCTCGCCCGGCTTGCGCGCCGGTTGGGCCTGGACACCGTCACTCCACAAACGCGACGGACTAAAGAGGGAACGAGTACTGCAAACCCCGCCGTGCCGATGAACGCGGCGGGCAGTGTTCGGATTGCTAGCGATAAAGTGGGTTGATCACTCGATCAACCCTTGAACACCAAACCGCCTCTGCGCCGGCCAAGCAAGAACGAGCGAGAAGCAGCCAGATATGCCGCTGGTTTTATTTTCCGTACGTTTTGATGTGATAGAAACTCAAACCGGCCTCGTCGGTATTTTCCATGAGCGAAAAGAATTCCGGGCTGGTTTGCTCAGCTTGGACCACGCGGTCAGCGGCTTCCTTGTTCTCAAAAAACACCAAATCGGCGTAACTACCGACTACATTTTTGAGAAGTATTCGTTTGATAATGCCGGTTTGCTTTTGAACAAAATCTTGTTCAAAGTCATCTGATGCCTTAAGCAGCATCTGCTCATCAACGCCCGCCTTCAGTTTGAACGGTGCCAGGGAAATGTACATAGCTTCTCGATTTGGGTTTGTCATGGTGATGTTCCTCCTTTAGGGCACTTCTAAAAATTCGCATCGTCATTCCGGCGAATGCCGGAATCCAGTGCTTTCAAAGATCTGTACACCGGTCTTCACCGGTATGACGCGCATTTAGAGGTGCCCTTTAGTTTGTAGTCGCGATTGCACATAACTCGCGGACTAACGTATCGCGTTTTTGAACGACTGTGTCTGTATGACGTTCTGCAACAATCCGCGCGCATTAATTGCACCATTCGTTCAGTGTCGTGCCGCTTTCCTGCACTCCATCGGACTACGAATGTTTGCCATCGCTCAACCGTCAGTCAGTCGGAGACTGCGCTATACATCCGCGCTTGCCCAGATGGTGCGAAAGCGTTTGTTCACCTCGTCAGCCTCGGCCTTGCGGTCTTGTTTTTGCAGTGCGTCGGCAAGCCCTTGCAATGACCAGCCGTTGTCGGGAAAGCGCTTGAGGTCCGCGCGAAACACCTGCTCGGCCTCGGCCGCGCGCCCGGCCTTGACGAGCAGCCTGCCGAGTTCTTGCCGCACCGGCACGGTCCATTCCGGCGGTTCCCCGTACGTCAAGCCATCTTCCAGACGGGCGGCCTCACGCAGGTGGTCGATCGCTTTGGGCATATCGTTCTTGGCCGCTGCGATATGCCCGGCGAGCACCTCGGTGGCAATGCCGAGCACGGCGCCCGAGGTGTTGAATTCCAGCCGCTGCGGCATGAGTTTGGGGTCCTGGGCCGCCGCGCGCAGGCGGGCCAAGTCCGCCTCCGCCACCTGCGCCTCGCCCTTGGCCGCCAGTGCGCGGCCCCGCGCGTAGTGCCACATGGCCCGGGCATGGGGCAGATCCTCCGCCGGCGCCGCGGTCTTGAGAATGTCGTCCCAGCGGCTGAAGCGCACTTTCATCTGCAAGTGCCGGGTCTGATGATGCTGCATGAAGGTCATCCCCGGCTCACGCATCAACTCTTGCGGGGCCTGCGCTGCGATCTTCTCCGCCGCCGCGATCGCCTGGGCGCTGCGGCCGATCATGCTGGCGGCAAAGGCGAGAAAATCATAGTTATGAGGGTAATAGCCCAACACATAGATCCCCGCCGCAGGGTTCTGATCGCGGATGTAGCTCTCGTCGGCGTGCACGGCGTGCTCGTTGGCCTTGATCGCATCCTCGTAACGCCCCACGCGAATGTAGATATGCCCGGGCATATGGACCAGATGACCCGCGCCGGGCATCAGCCCCGCCAGCCGCTCGGCGGCCGCCACCGCACGCTCGGGCTGGACCGCCTCGACGGCGTGGATGTAGAAGTGGTTGGCGCCGGGGTGATCCGGCATGGCCTTTATCACCTTCTCCAATTGCGCGAGTATCTCCGGTGTGTCTTTGCGCGGTTTGCCGTCGCCAGTCCAGTAGTTCCAGGGGGTGAGATCCATCAGCGCTTCCGCATACAGCGTCGCGGCCTCGGGGTCATTGGGGAAACGACGCGCCACCTCACCCATTGCACGCGCATAAGCGGTGTCGAGATTGGCGCGATCCTGCGGCGGCTCCGCCGCATAACGCGTGGCGAGGGCACGGATCAAGGCCGCTTCATGCGCGCTGCTCTTCGCCGCGCGCTCGAGTGCCTGTTGAATCGCCGCATAGGCCGCCTTGCTCGCTGCGGCGTCCATCGTTGGCGCATTGATGTTGGGACCGTGGGCGAGTGCAATCCCCCAGTAGCACATGGCACAGGCGGGATCGAGCCGCGCGGCCTCGGTGAAGGCACGGATCGACTCCTGATGGTTGAAGGCATAGTAGAGTCGCAGGCCCTGGTCGAAATAACGCTGCGCGAGCGGCACCGTGGTCGTAATCGCGTAGTGATGCTTGCCCAGGTTGTCATACAGCGGCACCTTGCTCTCGGCGGCGGCCTGTGCGCCCTTGTGTTCCTGCTGTTCCGGCGCCGCGAGCGCAGGGATCGCCAACACCGTGCCGAAAATCAGCACGGCCAGGCGCGTACGCTGTAACAGGGATGGGGCAGCACTGCCGCTGTGTCGAGCGGGTGTTCGGATCCATCTGCTCAAACAGCCGCGATCGATCCGGGATGGGTGGGTATGGAATGTTTTCATGGCAATGTCTCCTATGGAACGAGTTCTTAAATCCCCTCCCCCGGCGCATGAAACGGCAGCGCATGGGCGAGGGCGGGATCACGGCAAAGGCCACGATGGATGTCGCTCCTTGCGCCTTGCGTGATGCGATCCAGGTTAGTCCGCTTCGCAGCGGACAACCAAAGCCGGATGTGCCGGAAACCCGGCATATCGGCCATGCCGGTGTAATACATCGCTACGCCGCAGAGCCGGGCGCACTGCATCATTGACGTCCCATTCGGCGCGCTGATGATGGCGGCTTCCGGTATCTGCTTCCTTGCGTCTTGCTTCCATCTGTGAATTTTAGACTGCGCTGCCGGCGGTGCCATCGCGCCTTAGGGCCTCGCTTCCAGAATCATGTTGAACGGCGTCTGTGCCGCGCGCCGCACCCGCGAGAAGCCGCCGGTTTCGATGATCTCGCACAGTCGCCGCTCACCGGCCTGTGCGCCGAGTGCGGTGCCTACTTCCTGGCTCAGCGAGGTCGGCGTGCATACGCTGGTCGAGAACGCGTAGTAGGCCCGGCCGACCGGATTGAGGTTATCCCCGAGATCATCCCCGGCCATGGGTTCGACCAGCATCCAGGCACCGTCATCCGCCAGTGTCTCGCGCACGTGCCGGGCGGCGCCGGCCGGATCACCCATATCATGCAGGCAGTCGAAGAAGGTGACGAGATCGTAGTCGTGGCCCGGATAGTCTTTTGCCGTGGCGACCTCGAAGCGGATGTTCTTCACGCCGGCTTTGGCGGCTTCCGCGCGCGCATGCTCGATGGAATGCTCGTGGAAGTCATAGCCGATGAATTCCGATTGCGGGAAGGTCTGCGCCATGATGATCGTCGACGAGCCATAGCCGCAGCCGACGTCGGCCACCCGGGCGCCGCCTTGCAGCTTGGGCACGACACCTTCAAGCGCTGGCAGCCACTCATTGACCAAGCCAGCCTTGTACGAGGGGCGGAAGAATTTGGCCACGCCGCAAAACAGGCAGCCGTCATGATCGCCCCACTGAATTCCGGCACCGTCGCGGAACCGCTCGATCAGGGTCTCGACCCCTCGGTATATCGATGTGACCGAGTAGTAGCCGCCGGTCATCAACGCCGGACTGTCGTCGTCGGCGAACACGGCGGCCTGCTCTGCCGTCATCGAGAAACGCCGCGTCTCCGGGTCGTAATCGATGTAACCCGAAGCGGCCTGACTGGCAAGCCACTCCCGCACATAGCGTTCCGCCGTGCCGGTGCGCGCGCCGAGTTCGCCCGATGTCGCCGGCCCCTGCGTGGCCAGTGACTTGTAGAGACCCAGGCTGTCGCCGACGACGATCAGCGCGCCGGCGGCCGCAGCGCCGAGCTCGGTGACCATCGTGCCCAAGAGATTCTGCAGCCTTCCTTCGTCGATGCGTGCTGTTGCAGTGTTCATGTCGATTACCTCCGATGAGTTGATTGATCGAAGTGTTAGCGTAGAGCGATTCCGGAAGGCGCGTTAGAGGCTAAAATTCAGGAATCTGTTCGATTGTGCCAAAGGTATAACGCTATGTTTCATGTGAGTCTGCTCGCGATTCCGGAGGCGGGGTCATCGCTGCTCGGAGCAGCGGAATTGCTGGCCTCCGTCGGTACGGCGTGGGAATCAGTGGTTAGCGGGGTCAAGCCGCAGCCGGTGTACAAGACGTGCGTGGTCAGCGAATCCGCTGAGCCTCTTCGCTTCGACCGCTGGAGCGTAAAGCCGGATGCGGCCATCGACGAGGTGGCACGCACAGACGCCATCTTCATCCCGTCGCTTTGGATACAACCGGGAGAGACGTTCACCGGCAGGTATCGCGAGGTGAAGGATTGGCTGATCGATCGCTACCATGACGGCGCCATCATCTGCGCCGCCTGCACCGGCGTACAGCTGTTGGCAGAGACCGGGTTGTTAAACGGCGAAGTCGCAACGACGCACTGGGCCTATGCGGACGGTCTGCGATCGAACCATCCCGAGATCGACCTGCATCCCGACAAGATACTGGTCGAGTCGGGCGTGGGGCGACGATTGATCACCTCGGGAGGCCACGCCACCTGGTACGATCTGGTGCTGCACCTGATCGGGCGCACCAAGGATAAACAGGCCGCCGTGCAGGCCGCCAAGTTCTTTTTGCTGCAATGGCATACCGACGGTCAGTCGCCATACTCGGCCTTCAGCGAGAACCTGCTGCACGGTGATGCCCTCGTCCGCCAAGCACAGGAGTGGCTGCGAACGCATCACAGCCACCCCAATCCGGTCGCCGCCGTCGAGGCGCTGGTCCGTATTCCACCACGCAGTTTCAAGCGACGTTTCAAACAAGCGACCGGGCTGTCACCACTGGAGTACGTCCAACACCTGCGGATCGACTGCGCCAAGACATTGTTGGAGGAAGGCGCTCTATCCGTTGACGCGATCAGTTGGAAAGTCGGCTATGAAGATGTCGCATTTTTCAGCCGCCTGTTCAAACGCATCACCGGGCTGACGCCCAGCGCGTATCGTCGCAAGTTCAGTCTGCCCGTGTCGTTTTCCACGGCGCGTGCTTGAGGCCGGGCGTGCCGCCGTTCCGCGCTAATGCTTCATCTGGGGCGGTGTAAACGCTACCGTTTGCCGCTTGATCATCTCGTCTGCGATCAGCATGGTGTCCGCGCCGAAACCAAAGATCTGATGAATCGACTCCGCATGCCAGGTGCAAAAGACGGTATCGTCCTTGACGTGCAGGACATCAACCATGATCCCCGGCGAATCGCCGGCCTCGGTATCACCGAATTCCGCCAGCAATCCTTCATACAGGTTACGGATTTGGTCTTTGCCCGCATATACGCCATCCGGCGTCATCACGATGGCGTCCTCGGCGAAATCCCGCAAGACCGCCTGAACGCTGCCGGACCGGAAGGCCTTCACGTGACGGTTGAACGTATCCATTGTGTGCCGTTCCTGTGCAGTAGACACCTTCACGGCAGATTTCAACGTCTGTCTACCGCTACCGGTTTCATGTTTTTTCATGACACATCTCCTCACGTTGTTTGGCAATTGAAGGGAAATTCGCCAACCATCTCGCCCCCCAACCACAAGCGAGGATGGCGGCGCGACAATCAGCGTAGCAGCACTTCAAAGGCCGAGCATTGAGAAAACGCACCCCAGCGCCAAGGGTGTCGCCGTACACGTCGTTTTCGTGATCGACGCTATAAAAAAAGCGATTTTCTTCACCCGCGATCAGTCCGCCATTGCGTTTTTTCAATGTTGACCACGGCGAAACTGGCTATGATTTTCTGGAAAGGAAGGCTTCATTTTTCGGATATCACACAGCCGGTAAAACTACACACCGCCGTCAAGGAAGAGCGTGTGCAGTTTCACCTGCTGTATCGGCGCGACCATGTCCGGCTGCGTCAGCAAATGATCTGCGCCTACGAGAAACTGCCGGTGCCGCCCGAGGCGCAGGTCAAGGGTTGTGAGGCGGAGGAAGGGAAATACCTCCGGGTCGATCCCGGCGAACTGGAACAGACCGCGCCGGAGAGTAGCTGCATGATCGAGGTTCACGAGTTGGTCAAGACCGCGAAAATCGATCTCCTGTTCTACCCACGAAGGCTTGCCCGGTCGGCAAGGCCTTGTAGGCAACTAAAAGCACGCTGAAGGCGAGGCTGGACTGAGTATGGGACTTAACCTGGCGCAAAAACTCATCGCCTCCCATCTGCTCGACGGGCGCATGCAGCCCGGCGCGGAGATCGGCCTGCGCATCGACCAGACCCTGTGCCAGGACGCCACCGGCACCCTGGTGATGCTCGAACTGGAGGCCATGGGGATCGAGCGCGTGGCCACCGAACTCTCGGCGCAATACATCGACCACAATCTGATCCAGGCCGACAACAAGAACCCGGACGACCATGTGTTTCTCTACAGCGCCTGCCAACGCTACGGCCTCTGGTACAGCCGTCCCGGCAACGGCGTGAGCCACCCAGTACATCAGGAACGCTTCGGCATCCCCGGCAAGACCCTGCTCGGGGCCGACAGCCACACCTGCGCCGCCGGGGCCATCGGCATGTTGGCCATCGGCGCGGGCGGGATGGAGGTGGCGCTGGCCATGGCCGGGCAGCCGTTCTATCTGAAGATGCCGCAAATATGGGGGGTGCGGCTCACCGGCGCGCTGCCCGACTGGATCAGCGCCAAGGATGTGATCCTGGAGCTGCTGCGCCGCCACGGCGTGCGCGGCGGCATCGGGCGAATCATCGAGTATTACGGACCGGGGCTGACGTGCCTCTCGGCGATGGACCGCCACGTGATTGCCAATATGGGGGCGGAACTCGGCGCCACCGCGAGCGTTTTTCCCAGCGATACCGAAACGCGGCGCTTCCTCACCGCGCAAGGCCGCCGCGATGACTGGTCGGAGTTGCACGCCGATGCCGATGCCGCCTACGACGTCCACGAGGAGATCGATCTGGCCACGCTCGAACCGCTGATCGCCATGCCCGGCAGCCCCGGCAACGTGGTGCCGGTGCGCGAGGAGGCCGGCACCGAGATCTTCCAGGCCTATATCGGCTCCTCGGCCAATCCCGGCTACCGCGACTTTGCCGTCGCCGCGCAGATCGTGCGCGGGCGCCGCATCCCCGCCGGGGTCTCGTTCGATATCAACCCCACCTCGCGCCAGCTGCTGGAAAATCTGGTGCGCGACGGCCATCTGCTGGACCTGCTCCGCGCCGGCGCGCGCATCCACCAGGCCGGCTGCAACGGCTGCATCGGCATGGGCCAGGCCCCGGCCAGCGAGCGCATCAGCCTGCGCACCGTGCCGCGCAACTTCCCCGGACGCTCCGGCACCCGCGACGACCTGGTCTGCCTGGTGAGTCCTGAAACGGCCGCCGCCTCGGCGCTGCGCGGCGCGATCGCCGATCCGCGCACCCTGGGGATGCCCTATCCCCGCGTGATCGAACCCGACACCCCGCTGCTCGACCCCGACCAGCTCCAGGCCCCGCCGCCCGCCGAAGCGGCCCGCAGCATCCCCCTGATCAAGGGGCCGAATATCGCCAGCCTGCCGAGCTTCGACGCACTGCCGGATCGGCTGGAGCTGGCGGTGCTGCTCAAGCTCGGCGACGATGTCTCCACCGACGACATCCTGCCGGCCGGGGCGCGGGTGCTGCCCTACCGCAGCAACATCGCCATGATCAGCCGCTTCGCCTTCGAGGGGATCGATCCCGATTATCCGCGCCGCGCCCAGGGCTTGGCCCAAACCGACGGCCACGCCATCATCGCCGGGCGCAACTACGGCCAGGGATCGAGCCGCGAACACGCCGCGCTCGCCCCGCGCCATCTGGGGCTGCGCGCAGTCATCGCCCGCGGCTTCGCGCGCATCCATTGGCAGAACCTGGTCAACTTCGGCGTGCTGCCGCTCACCGTGGAGGATGTCTCGGACCTTGAACCGGGCGATATCCTGCGCTTCGACCATCTGCACCGGCAGCTCGCCGCCGGAGCACGCATCCACGGGGACAACGCCAGCAAACACTACAGCTTCAGCGCGCGGCATCAACTCTCGCCACGCCAGGTCGAGATGGTGCTGGCCGGGGGGCTGATCAACTGGATCAGACCGCGCCTGCGCCAAAGCGGCACCGCGACCATCCCGTAACCGCGTGCCGTCCGAAACCCAAGTGGAGGCTGCCAATTCATCGGACATTCCACTCGATGCATTCACACACACCGACGCGAAGGAGAAAGATCAAGATGCTAACCGACCAAGAAATCGAACGAACCGCCGAGGCCCTGGTGACCCCGGGCAAGGGCATCCTGGCGATGGACGAGTCCACCCCCACCTGCGGCAAACGCTTCAACGAGTTCGGCATCGAAAATACCGCCGAAAAGCGCCGCGACTACCGCGAAATGCTGCTCGCCACCCCGCGGCTCAGCCAATACATCAGCGGCGCCATCCTCTATGACGAGACCCTGCGTCAGAGCGCCACCGACGGCATGCCGCTGGGGGAGCTGGCCCTGATCAACGGCATCATCCCCGGAATCAAGGTCGACGCCGGCGCCAAGGACCTCGCCGGCCATCGTGGCGAGAAGATCACCGAGGGACTCGACCGGCTGCGCGAACGGTTGGCCGAATACCGCAAGCTCGGGGCGCGCTTTGCCAAATGGCGCGCGGTGATCACCATCGGCCCAACGATCCCGTCACGCGCCTGCCTGGAGGCCAACGCCCATGCCCTGGCCCGCTACGCGGCCCTATGCCAGGAGGCCAACATCACCCCCATCGTCGAACCCGAGGTGCTGCTCGATGGCGATCACAGCCTGGCGCGCTGTTACGAGGTCACCAAGGCAACGCTGAACGAGGTGTTCTACCAACTGCACCATCAAGACGTGCTGCTCTCGGGCATGATCCTCAAGGCCAGCATGGTGCTCCCCGGCAAAAACTGCCCCGACAAGGCCACGCCGGACCAGGTGGCCCGCGAAACCATACGCTGCTTGCGCAACACCGTGCCGGCGGCCGTGCCCGGGGTGGCCTTCCTGTCCGGCGGACAGACCGACCTGCAGGCCACCGAGCACCTCAATGCCATGAACCGCCTGGCCAAAAAAATGCACCTGCCCTGGCAGCTGACCTTTTCCTACGCCCGCGCCCTGCAACACGCCCCGCTCTCCATCTGGCGCGGCGACCCAGCCAACGTGGCCAAGGCCCAGCAGGCCCTGCTGCAGCGCGCGCGCTGCAACAGCGCCGCCAGCACCGGCGAATACACGGAGACCATGGAACGTGAGGTCACAACATGATGCGGCACGCGTCAGATGCTTGCCGCCCTACCGGTCGGCGAGGTATTCCCTGAGCACGACGGCGTTATTGTGTTGATCATCCCGCGCTGCGAACAACAGCGTCACCGGTCCCTGACCGATCAGTTGACGCAGCGGCATCAGTGCATCCTGTTTCTCGTCCAACTCGGCGTAATAACGCCGCCTGAACTCCGCCCACCGCGCCGGATCATGGCCAAACCATTTGCGCAGCTCATCCGAGGGCGCAATGTCTTTGAACCAATGATCGATAGCCGCCCGCTCCTTGGACAGGCCGCGCGGCCAGAGGCGATCGACCAGCACCCGGGTTCCGTCGGCCCCGCCAGGTGTTTCATAGACACGCTTCACCGAGATTCGCATGACTACCCTAGCGTTGCACAAAAGATGTCCTGCGCGGGTTCGCAGGTATTCAATCCCAGCATGGCCTTTATCGGACGATAACGCACCAAGCCGATGATCAGCTGCGCGATCCCAAGCATCAGCCGGCCCCACATATCGACTCCGTCAACATTGCATTTCATCTTGCACCTCGCTCACAGGTTTTCAATAACAGTTAGCGAACTGCCAACATAGTCGCATTGAAAAATATCAATCCACCGTGTTGATTGATATATCTCAATGACTACGCTCCGCGTTAGATCCACGATATGAGCTGGACTGGCTATCCCCATCAGGAGCAATCATGAAATACACCCTCACGCTGCTCATGACCGAGTTTGTCACCCACGACGTCAAGCGCTTTATCCTGAGCAAGCCGGACGGCTTCGAGTTCCAACCGGGACAGGGTGTTGAACTCGCCATCAAGGAAGCCGGCTGGGAACAGGAGGCACGCCCCTTTACCCCGACTTCATTGCCGCAAGACCGGGTATTGGAATTCACCATCAAAGGCTATCAGGAACATAACGGCGTGACCCGGCGCCTGCACACCCTCCCCCCAGGCGCACAACTGCTGATGTCGGACCCCTTTGGCACCATCCATTACAAAGGCCCCGGCACGTTTATCGCCGCCGGCGCGGGCATTACCCCGTTCATCGCCATCTTGCGCGATCTCGCCCGCAGCAAGAAACTGACCGGACACGCCCTGCTATACTCCAATAAGACGCCGGCCGATGTCATCTGTGAACAGGAGTTCCGCCACTATCTGGGCGAACGCTGCCTCCTCAGTTGCACCCGTGACTCCGCGCCGGGCTATGAGCGCCGGCGTTTCGACCAGGCCTTCCTGGAGGAACACATCAAGGATTTCAGCCGGCACTTCTACGTGTGCGGCCCGCCGGCGTTCACCTCCGACTGCCTCGAGGCGCTCAAGGTGCTGGGGGCCAAAGCCGAATCGCTGGTCTTTGAGCGCTGAAGATCTTGGGATACTCCCTCGACCGCGTCTGGGTCGATCCGTCCGCGGCCCCTCACCCTTACGCTCTCCCGGATGGAGAGGGATCAAAAAACAGATCGATTTTGTCGCCGGGTTAATAACATCCCCGGCTTAGCAAACTCTAACGTTGCATCTATTCAAAACCACTCGGGCATGCGCCGTTTACTTTACAAGCAGGTTTCATTGACATTTCGCAATGCCTGAAGTCATCGGCCGGTTTATCATTCTCGGGTGGTTTTAAAATCGGCAACGAAATACGCACAACGACCGTTTTTACTGACATCAGTAGGAGTCGAATTATGGATAAACAATCTTTCATCTCCGATGTCGACGCCATCAGGAAACGCGCACGCCGCCACATAGAACAAGGAGCGGTCACCGAAGGTTACGTCCCCGACCGTGAAACGGTGATCACGCTGCTCAACGAGGCCTTGGCCACCGAGATTGTGTGCGTCTTGCGCTACAAACGCCATTACTTCATGGCCACCGGAATTCACGCACAAAGTGTCTCGACGGAATTTCTCGAGCATGCCAACGATGAACAACAGCATGCCGATCAGCTGGCGGAGCGCATCGTGCAACTTGGCGGAGAACCGAATTTTTCCCCCGATGAATTGACCCTGCGCTCCCATGCCGAGTATGTCGAGTGCGAGACCCTCGCAGACATGATCAAGGAAAATCTCGTGGCCGAGCGCATCGCCATCGACAGTTATCGGGAAATTATTCAATACGTCGGCAATGAAGACCCCACAACGCGTAAACTGATGGAGGACATCCTGGCGGTTGAAGAGGAACACGCCGACGACTTGGCCAACCTGCTGGTGGACATTGCACGCATGCAGTAGTCACGCAGGGATTGTAACGATATCTTTCGCACTTAACTCGCGGTTCATCAAGGTTGATGGAACACACGCCTTGTTTCCCTCAAGTGGCGAGGCCACACCATGCATACGTTCGCGCATTATCTGAAAAGTTTTTTGCTCATAGAGTTATGGCGCGGCCTGGGCGTCACCGGGCGTTATTTGTTCAAGAAAAAAATCACCGTCCAGTATCCCGAGGAAAAGACCCCGCAGTCCTTTCGCTTTCGCGGACTCCACGCCTTGCGCCGCTACCCGAACGGCGAAGAACGCTGCATCGCGTGCAAACTCTGCGAGGCCGTCTGTCCGGCCGTCTGCATCACGATCGAAGCCGAACAGTCTCTGGATGGCCTGCGTCGCGCGCGCACCTATGAAATCGATTTATTCAAGTGTATCTATTGTGGATTTTGCGAAGAGTCATGCCCGGTGGATGCCATCGTGATGACACGCATTTACGAGTTCCACTTCGAAGAGCGCGGCCACGAAGTGATCGACAAAGAACACTTGCTCGCCATCGGCGACCGGGAGGAGGCGCGGATCGCCGCCGACCGCGCGCTGGACGCCCCCTATCGTTGATGGAACATCGGGGCCAAGCACAGGAGTCGCCATGTCGGATATAGAGATTCCCCGCGATCAATGGCCGGAATACTGCCAATCCTTCAGCCTCGGCCACCACGGCTGGTTGGTGAACGTCCTGCAAGTCGAAACCCGGCGGCTGGCGGAGATCCGCGACTCAGCCATTGCCGCGGGACGAGTGCTTGCCGCTGAGAGGCCGTTGCAGGAGGTAAGAGAGACCGAGCACGGCGATGAGGTGGAGATCGTTGTGACGGTTGGCCGCGGCACGGATGAAGCCTCCTTTCTGGTGAAGAATGTCAGAGGCCTGTTACAGGAACAGACCGCCGAGGCGCAACTGGGGCTGCGCGTCGACAGCGCCGATAAAACGAGCTTGTTGGTGGAGTTTCGCGTTGCGGCGAAACCAGAGACGCTGGACGGCCTGGCGGCATCGGAACGGCAAACGGACTGAGGCATACGGCAAGCGAGAAGGACACGACTGCATGGAGGAAGGAGGTAGGGCAACGCATGGAGTTGCCGAGGATCAGGGGGTAAAATCACCCCCTCACCCTAGCCCTCTCCCTGAGGGAGAGGGAATAAAAACAGATATCTTTCGCCGCCAGGTTAATACACAGCTCGCCAGAGCCGGGGCTCTGGGTGAAGCTCGCGGCCGAAACGTTTGACCTCCTCAGTCCCCGGATTCCTCATGAAGAATTCTATCAGTGCGCCGATAACCCCCTACGTTGCAAGCATTGTTATTTCCCTGAAATGATTAAATAAAAATTAAGACCCGCACACCTCACCGCAGAACTGGAGCTGATACATGAAAAAGCAGGGAGAGCCCTTTGGCGCACTCGAGCGCCAATTGCGCGTGCAATTGGCCGAATCCAACAGCTTGGTGGATGCCGCCTTCGAGGCCGTGGTCGACGGCATAATGGTGGTGGACTGTCATGGCAACATCACGCACCACAACCGTCGACTGTTAGACTTGTTTCACCTCCCTGCCCCAGTCTTTGAGCGCTTCGACGAAGGCGGTTTCATGGATTACTTGCGCAGTCAGATGAAGGACTCCCGTCAACAGCTCCACCGCCTGGATGCACCGATCACGGGTGAACAGGCGGGGATGCTCGAATTCAGGGACGGCCGCGTCTTTGAATGCCACATCATCCCCCGGCGGGTGCATGACCACATCGCCGGCTATGTCTGGAGTTTCCGTGATGTCACCGCGCCGCAGCGGGTCTTGCAGACACTGCAAAACAGCGAGCGCTACCTGCTGGGCATGGAGCGGGTGAGCCGCATCATTGCGCGCAATGCGAACGTCGATGACATGATCCGTGACTTGGTGCGCGAGGTGCGCGACATCTTTGCCGCGGACCGCGCCTGGCTGCTCCATCCCTGCGATCCCGAGGCGCCCGCCTGGTCGGTGCCGGTCGAGTGCACCGCGCCGGGGCATCCAGGGGCGTTCAGCGAGGGCGCGGAGATCGCGACCGATGCCGCAGTTGCGGCGATCTTCCGCGAGGTCAATGCCAGCGCCCAGCCCCTGTGTTATACCTATACCGCCGACACGCCACACGCGGATTTTGTCGTACGGTATCAAATCCAATCGCAAATAGTGATCGGTCTGCGCCCCAAAATCGGCGCGCCCTGGGTGCTCGGCCTGCACCAGTGCAACCATCCACGCCAGTGGACCGCGGAGGAACAGCGGCTGCTGCACGACATCGCCCGGCGCCTGGAAAAGGCCTTGAGCATCCGGCTGCTGCTGCAGTGCCTGGAAAACGATGTGGCCGCGCGCAAGGCCGCCGAGCAGCGTCTGCTGGAAAGCGAACAGTATCTGCAAACCTTGTTGGCCGCACTCCCCTACGGCGTGGAGGAATGTGATCTCGACGGCGTGATCCGCTATGCCAATCCCGCCCTGCATCGCATGCTGGGTTATGACACCGAGGAGCTGATCGGGCGGCGGATCTGGGAATTTATCGCCGATGACGCGGCGCGGGAACAGGCGATGCTGGGATTTGCCGCGATCATCGAGCGGCAACCTTCGCCGGCAACGTATCACGTGCGTAAACGTGCGCGTGACGGTCAGGTGCTCAACGTCAAGGTGGACTGGGACTACAAACGCGATGCTCATGGGCGCTTGAAGGGTTTTGTCGGCATCGTCACCGATATCACCGAACATAAAGCGGCCGAGGAGAAGCTGCGTCTGGCCGAGCGCGTGTTCGAGAGCACGGTGGAAGGCGTGGTGATCACCAACCGCGAGGGAAAAATCGTTGCGGTGAACAAGGCCTTCAGCAAGATCACCGGCTATACCGAAGAGGAGGTCATTGGTAACAATCCGCGTTTCCTGGCCTCTGGCCGGCACGACAAGACCTTCTACAAAGCAATGTGGGAATCGATCGGCGCGGTGGGTTATTGGCAGGGCGAGTTGTGGAACCGGCGCAAGAATGGCGAGGTCTATCCGGAATGGGTGACCATCACCAGCGTCAAGGACAGCCAAGGCAATGTCACGCACTACGCCGCGGTATTCACCGATATCTCCAAGGAGAAGCGCAACGAAAATGAAATCGAATGGCTTGCGCACTACGACCCGCTGACCCGCCTGCCCAACCGGCTGCTGCTCAATGCCCGTCTGCTGCATGCCATCGAACATGCCCGGCGCAGCGACAGCAAAGTGGCCGTGCTGCTGTTTGATATCAACCGCTTCCGCCACGTCAACGAGACCTTTGGCCATCAGGCGGGCGACGAGATGTTGCAGGAAATCTCCGGCATGCTCAAAGCGGCGCTGCGTGAGGAAGATACCCTGGCACGCCGCAATGGCGATGAGTTTGCGCTGGTTTTGGAGAACCTGATCGATGAAGATCACGCCAGCACCGTCGCGCGCAAGCTCATCGAGCTGTTCCACCAGCCGCTGAGCTTCAAAGGCAACCAGATGGCCTTGAGCGTCAGTATCGGGATCAGCCTGTATCCGCGCGATGGCGAGGATTGCGAAACACTGATGAAGCATGCCGACGCGGCGCGGCATCGCGCCAAGGAACAGGGCGAGAACAACCTCAACTTCTACACCAGCGCGCTGACCGATCGCGCGATGGAACGTTACACGCTCGAATCCGCCCTGCGCCACGCACTCACAAACCAGGAGTTGCGGCTGCACTATCAGCCGCAGGTATCGCTCGATTCCGGGCGTATCATCGGCGCGGAGGCGCTCATCCGCTGGCAACACCCGGAGTTGGGGCTGGTCTCGCCCATGAAATTCATCCCGCTGGCCGAAGAGACCGGGCTGATCGTGGAAATCGGGCATTGGGTGATCCAGCAGGCCTGCGCCCAGGCCACCCGCTGGCGCGAGCGAGGGCATCATGATTTCTGCATCGCGGTGAACGCCTCGGCGCGGCAATTCCGCCAAGGCGGACTGCTGCATAGCGTGCGCACGGCACTCGAGGAGACCGGCCTGCCCGCGCACTGCCTGGAAATCGAGATCGTCGAAAGCATGCTGATCGAGGATTCCGCCGAGGTCGACGAGACGCTGCGCCAGCTGCGCAAGCTGGGAGTGAAACTCGCCATCGACGACTTCGGCACCGGCTATTCGAGTCTGGGCTATCTCCGGCGCTTCCCGCTGGACAAGGTCAAGATCGATCGTTCCTTCATCGAGCACGTCAATCAAAGCCCCGATGATGCGGCCATCGCCAAGGCGGTGATCTCCATGGGCCACAGCCTGAACATGATGGTGCTGGCCGAGGGGATCGAGGACGAGGGGCAGCTCAATTACCTGCGCTGGCAGCACTGCGACGCCATCCAGGGTTACTATTTTTCCCGGCCGCTGCCGACCCAGGAATTCGATGAGCTGCTGCTGGCCGGAAAGACGCTGCCGCACGCCACGGATATCTCGGGGTCGCCCCGACGCTGCCTGCTGATCGTCGATGACGATACGCATGTACGCAACGCGCTGCAACGCCTGCTGCGCAATCAACCCTATCAATTGCTGCTGGCCGCCAGCGGGCCGGAAGGACTCCAGCAGTTGGCCAAACACCGTGTCGATGTAATCGTCACCGACTACCGGATGCCGCAGATGGATGGCGTGGAATTTCTCACGAAGGTCAAGGCGCTCTACCCCGATACCGTGCGCATGATGCTCTCGGGCTACTCCGATATCCGCGCAGTCACCGACGCGATCAATCGCGGCGCCATCTACAAGTTCATCGAAAAGCCCTGGGATGACCAGCAGCTGCTGAGCTATATCCGGGATGCGTTCCGGCGGCGGGAGTTGGAGGATGAGAATATGCGGCTGCGCACGGAGCTCGATCGCAACCGCTGTTGACCCGGCGAACAATCTATCTCAAGAGGATTTCGACGGAGTCGGCGTCCGGACTCCACGCCGAGACTGTTAACGTATTCAGGCCTTTTTCTCCCTCTCCCCCAGGGACGACTCCATGGATGGAGGAGGTAGGACGGAGTCAGGAACCCGAGTCGAGAGGGTCGGGGTGAGGGGATCATAGATACAGGTCGAACTTTTTGATCCCCTCATCCTGACCTTCTCCCTGAGGGAGAAGGGACGCTCTCGTTCAGGTTCTTTAAGTTCCAGGCAGAACGAAGCACAACACTATGCTAAGAGGCCACGGCGGCGTCCGGATTCCCGATCGGCAGCCAGACCGTGAACGTCGTCCCCTCGCCTTCCGTACTTTCAACCTCGATGCGCCCCTGGTGCCGGCGCACGATGTCTCGGGAGATCGAGAGCCCAAGCCCGGTGCCCTTGCCGACGGGCTTGGTGGTGAAAAACGGCTCGAACAGCCGGGCCTGGTGTTCGGCGGAGATGCCGGTGCCGGTGTCGGCTACGGCGATGAAGACCTCCCCTTCCGTGCGCCCGGTACGCAGGGTGATATCGCCGCTCTCGGTTATCGCCTGCGCCGCATTGACCAAGAGGTTGAGAAATACCTGGTTAAGCTGTGAGGGGATGCAATAGACCTTTGGGATTTCGCCGTACTCCTTGTGCAGGGTGCAGCGGTATTTCAGCTCGTTCCAGGCGACGTTCAGTGTGGCGTCCAAACCGTCGTGCAGGTTCGCCCACTGCCAGTCGCTGCCGGCGGCGTGGGAAAGGCCCTTGAGATCGCGCACGATCTTGGCGACCCGTTCCAGTCCTTGGCGCGATTCGGTCAGCAGCTGCGGGGTGTCGGCTCGCACGAAGGCGATGTCGGTCTGTTGCTTGAGTTGCCGCACCCTGGCAAGGGCGGCGTCTTCCGGCGGGCACCCCGCCTCCAATGTCTCGTAGGCATCGAGCAGCGCGAACAAATCGTGCAAATAGTTATTCAGCGAGGCGAGATTGGATGTGACGAAGCCCACCGGGTTGTTGATCTCGTGCGCAACGCCCGCCGCCAGCTGGCCGACGGCGGCCATCTTCTCCGATTGCAGCAATTGCATCTGGACCTGATGGTTTTCCTTCATGCGTCTAGCCAATTCCTCTTCCAGGCAGGCATTCTGGCAAACGAGCCGGTCGCGCGCC
Organism: Pseudomonadota bacterium; assembly: GCA_040752855.1. Classification (GTDB taxonomy): domain Bacteria; phylum Pseudomonadota; class Gammaproteobacteria; order RBG-16-57-12; family RBG-16-57-12; genus JBFMHP01. Next base: position 64,040 of record JBFMHP010000037.1, read on the forward strand.
CGCTTGAGTTCGAGCTGGGAGCGCACGCGCGACAGGATCACCGGGACACGGTAGGGCTTGGTGATGTAGTCCGCCGCACCGAGTCTAAAGCCGCGCTCCTCGTCTTCCTCCGCGTCCCGGCCGGTGACGAAGATCACCGGGATGTCGCGCAGGTCCGGTGCGGCGTGCAGGCGCTCCATCACCGCGTAACCGTCCATGCCCGGCATCGAGACATCGAGCAGGAGGAGATCCGGCTTGCGCGCGGCGGCAATCTGCAGGGCACGCTCCCCCGATGGCGCGGCCAGGATCTCGTAGTGTGGCAACAGCACGGCGCCGAGGGCGTCGAGATTGTTCGGATCGTCGTCCACCAAGAGGATGACGGCCTTGTCGATTGCATTTAATTGATCGGTTTTCATGCGCGGGGTTGCTCCATCGGTCCTTTGTCGTGAGTGCTAAGTTGCGGATGTTCCGCCTGCGCCCGCCTCAGGGTCTCCAGTGCCTCGGGGTAGAGGAAACGTTCGATCTGGTGTTCCAGTTCCTCCCCCAGCGGGCCGAATGCCATTTTCAGCAGGGTTCCATGAGCCTCAACCTGGAGATTGGCCTCCATGTTGGCGCACGCCAGCAGCGGTTCGAGTTCCGTCAGCAGCTGCCGCACATTCGCCCAGTCCACCGTGCACTGGCTGTCCGCCAGCGCCGCGGGCAGGACCGCGCGCAGTGCGCTGATCAGGCTGTGTAACTCCTGCTCCAGGGTTTCGGCCAGTTGGTCGATTTGCTGAGGCGCAGCACCGGCGGCGATCGCCGCCTCCAGGTCGCTGGCCATGGCCTGCACCGCAACGGCGCCCAGGGTGGCGGAACTGCCCTTCAAGGCGTGGGCCAGCCGCTCGGCCTGCGCGCGAGCGCCCGCGGCCAAGTGCTCACGCAGGCGGGTAACGTCCCCGGCGTGATCGGCGGCATAGCGGCGCAGCAGGCGCCGGTAGGTGTCCTGGCGGCCTTGCAACACCTCCAGGCCGCGCCGGGGATCCAAGCCGTGGATGGCCATCAGTTCCTCGGGTGGCGGGCACTCACCCGCAGCGCCCGTACGAGGTGTCATGCCCCGGCCCGGCAGCCAGCGTGACAAGGTGCCATAGAATTGTTGCGGATCGACCGGCTTGGCGACGAAATCGTTCATGCCCGCGGCCAGGCAGGCCTGGCGGTCCTCGGTGAAGGTGTTGGCGGTCATGGCCACGATCGGGGTGTGTTCCCAGCCGGGCGTGGCGCGGATCGCGCGCGTGGCCTCCAGGCCATCCATGACCGGCATCTGGATGTCCATCAGCACCAGGTCGTAAGCGCCGCTGCGGGCCTTGGCCAGGGCCTCGCGTCCGTCGGCGGCGGTGTCCACCTGCAGCCCGACGCTGTGCAGCAGCTCCAGCGCCACTTCACGATTAACGGCGTTGTCTTCGACCAGCAGCAGCCGCGCGCCCGCGTTGTGGCGGCGCAGTTCCTCTTCGGTATCCATGCGCCCGGCGGGTTGCTTCGAGGGCATGATGCCGCGGCCGCGGGCGAGCCGGGCGGTGAACCAGAAGGTGCTGCCCCGGCCGGGTTCGCTCTCCACCCCGGTGCTGCCGTCCATCAATTGCGCCAGGCGCCGGGTGATCGCCAAGCCCAGGCCGGTGCCGCCGTGGCGGCGCGTGGTGGATGAATCCAGCTGTTCAAAGTTATCGAACAGGCGAGATTGGTCCTTCACCGCGATACCGATACCCGTATCCTGCACCTCAAAGCGCACCAGAAGCCGTTCCCCGTCATCCTCAAGCAAACGGGCGCGGAGCGTGATGCTGCCTTGTTCGGTGAACTTCAGGGCGTTGCCGGCGTAGTTGAGCAGGGCCTGACGCAACCGGCCCGGGTCCCCCCGCAGCCACAGGGGCACGCCGGCAGCGTCGACCTCGATGGCCAGGCCCTTGGCCCGGGCCTGGTCGGCGATCAGGGAGCGGACGTTGTCGAACACGCTGTCGAGAGCAAAATCCGCGGCCTCGAGTTCCATCCGGCCGGCCTCGATCTTCGACAGGTCGAGGATGTCGTTGATGATGGAGAGTAGATGGCGTGCGGCGCCGTCCATCCGCTCCAGCCAGTTGGCCTGCTCGGGAGTCGGCCCCGAGCGGCGCAGCAGGTGGCCGAGGCCGACGATGGCGTTCATCGGGGTGCGGATCTCGTGGCTCATATTGGCCAGGAAGGCGCTCTTGGCCTGGTTGGCCACCTCGGCCTGCTCCTTGGCGGCGTTCAGTTCTCTCGTGCGTTGCGCCACCAGTTCTTCGAGGTGGTGGCGGTGCTGATCCAATTCCCGGGCGATGCGCTTTCGTTCCGTGATGTCTTCGTTCACAGCCACGTAGTGGGTAATACGCCCGTCCGGGTGACTAATGGGGCTGATGATGGAAAATTCCACGTATTCGCTGCCGTCTCTGCGCTTGTTGTGGAACTCGCCACGCCAGGTCCGGCCTGCGGTAAGCGTGGCCCAGAGATCATCATACGTGGCCCTGGGGGTGTTGTCCGACTGCAGGAAGCGCGGGTTCCGGCCGAGGGCCTCCTCCCGGCTATAGCCGCTGACGCGCGTGAAGGCCTGGTTGACATATTCGATCTCGCCATCGAGGTTGGTGATGATGATGCTCTCGGGACTTTGCTCCACGGCCATAGAAAGCTTGTTCAGCTGCTCCTGGGTGCGCCGTTGCTCGGTAATGTCGTCATACATCCCCAGCACACCGATGATTTGGCCGCTATCATCGCGCAGCGGCACCTTGGAGGTGCGCAACCAGATGGTACGCCCATCCGGCGTGGTCTGCGGCTCCTCGAAAGCGAGCTTGGGGATGCCCGATTGCAGGATAGCGGCGTCATTGGCGCGGTAACGCTCGGCCTGGTCCCGCCAGCCCATCTCATAGTCGGTCTTGCCGACCAGCTCCTGCGGGCTGGACAGGCCGGCGTCCTTGGCAAACACCGTATTACAGCCCAGGAAGCGCGACTGATGATCCTTCCAGAAGATGCGCACCGGCACGTTCTCCAGGACGGACTGCAGCAGATCCTTGGATTCTTTCAGAGCGATCTCCGCCTGCTTGCGCTCGGTGATGTCGTTGCACACCGCCAGGCAGACCTCACCATAGACCGGATGGGTGAAGGAGTTGGCCGATGCCTTACACCAGAGCAGGCCGCCGTCCTTCCTGAGACCCCGCAGCTCGCCCTGCCAGTGCCCCTTGCGCTTTAGGACGTCGAGCATCTGCGGGGTATCCAGCGCCTCATCGGGGGGCTGTGCATAAAGCGTGGTCATGGACCGGCCGGGCAGCTCGGCCTCGGGGTAGCCGAACATGCGCGCTGCGCCGGGGTTGGCGTAGAGGATGCGCGCGTCCTGGGTGTCGATCAGGAATACCGCCTCCAACAGTTGCTCCAGGATGCGCGACTGCAGGCGGATTTCGCCCTCCAGGGTGGTCCGCGACGGAATGCGCAGGTGGCGATACCGTTCGGGGATAACGGGATCAACCGCGCCGAAGTTCTCGACGATGGCGAACCGGCCGTCGGCCTGGCAGCGGGTGAGATAGCTGTTTACGCGGGCGTGGTGGGTTGCCGGGTCCATGCACACCCTCCCCTGCGGGCCCCGGACCTCGATGTCGGCCAGCGCCTTGACCAGTGCCTCGGCCTCCAGGCTGCCGGCGCGGTTGGTGGCCTGGGCGAACGCCTTGACACACAGGTAGGCGCCCTCGCCGAAGTTGGTCAGGATGCCGTTGCCCGGCGGCCACAGGCCCTCGACGCCCGGCCAACTGACAAGAGTCGTCAGGTAGCGCTGGTTTTCCGGTGTATCGACGCTCATGAAATAGGTGTTGCAGGAATACAAGCCCGCGCGCACCGCTGCCGGCAGCCGGCTGGCCAAGACCTCATCGTAGTGCCCCATGACTACGGCCATGCGTGATTTAAGACCGCGCTCGGTGAAGCGGGTCAGCAAATGCAACTGGTCGTCGCCGGCGAAATACGGGACAAAGACATCGGGGGCGGCCGCCGCGACCTGATCGAGCAGGGATTCGATCGCATCGGCCGCGGCGCCCAGCGGGCAGTATTCCTCCCCGACCACCTCGCCGCCGGCGCCGGCCAGGGCCCGTTTGGCGGCGTCGATGGAGCCGCGCGGCCATTCGTAATTGCCACCGGCGAAGAACATGCGCGGGCCGAAATGCTCGCGCATGTACGGGATCATGCGATCGATCTGCTGATTGGGCAGCGCGGCGAAGTGAAAAAAGTACGGGCTGAGGATGCTGCCTTCGTAGAAAGAGAAATTGAGATACGGAATCCGGTTCGGCTCGGCCACCCGGTAGGCCACCGCGATGCGCGAGTTGGACAGCAGGTTGCCGATGATGGCGGCGCAGCCATGTTTATGGATCAGGCGGTTGGCCGCGACCACCGCGCTCTCCGGCAGGCTGCCGTCGTCCTCGATCACCAGCTCCAGCGGCCGGCCCAGCACCCCGCCGGCCTTGTTGACCTCCTGGCAGGCGATCTGCCCGGCGCGGCTGATCTCCTCCCCGTAGATCCCCACCAGCCCGGTGAGCGGTGGCATCAGGCCGAGTTTGACGCTGCTGCTCATGTGGGTTGGGCGGCGCCTGCGTTTGGCACCACACAGCACGGCGGATCACGGTAGCGCTCGGCGATGGCGACAAACTCCTCGTAGACGGCGAGAAAGGCCGCTACCACATCGGGGTCGAAGTGACGGCCGCTCTCGGCGGCGATCAGGTCGCGGGCCTGGGCATACGGCATGGGCGGCTTGTAGACACGTTGTGAGATCAGGGCGTCGAACACATCGGCCACGGCCATGATGCGCGCCGATACGGGGATGACATCGCCCGCCAGTCCGTCCGGATAGCCGCCCCCGTCCCAGCGCTCATGGTGCCAACGGGCGATTTCCTTGGCCAGGGCGAGAAATTGCACCTTGCCCTCGGCATCCCGCTCCGCCTGCTCGATGGCGTCGCTGCCCAGCCAGGCGTGGGTCTTCATGATCGCCCACTCCTCCGGACTGAGCTTACCGGGTTTGAGCAGGATGTGGTCGGGAATGCCGACCTTGCCGATGTCATGCAGCGGGGCGGAGCGGGTGACGAGATCGATATAGTGGTCGGTGAGGGTCGCGGCGAAGCGGGGGTGGGCGCGCAACTGTAACGCGAGCGCCCGGACATAGGCCTGGGTGCGCAAGATGTGATTGCCGGTCTCCGGATCGCGCGTCTCCGCCAGATGGGCCAGGGCGCGGATGCTGACGATCTGGATAGTGTCGTTCTCCCGCATGCGCCGGGCCACCTCGGCCTCCAGATAGGCGTTCTGGTCCTTGAGCCGGTCGCGGGCCTGTTTCAGCTCCAGCTGTGCGCGCACCCGGGCGCGCACGATGGCCGGACGGACGGGCTTGGTGATGTAATCCACGGCACCCAGGGCGAAGCCGCGTTCCTCGTCTTCCTGGGAATCCCGGGCGGTGACGAAGATCACCGGGATATCGCGGGTGCGGGGCTGTTCGCGCAAACGCTCCAGCACTGCATGGCCGTCCATGTCGGGCATCATCACATCCAGCAGGATCAGATCGGGTTTGGGGTCGGTCGCCGCCACCTGCAGGGCGCGTTGGCCGCAATTGGCCACCCGTACCAGGTAGTCGGGCTGGAGCAGGCCGCCGATCACCGCCAGGTTCTCGGGGGTGTCGTCCACCACCATGATCGTTTGCTTGGGTGTCATATGATTATCTTCGATTACTGTTGGCAGCTTGGTCCGGTTGCACGTAGTTCGCCGCCGATTACTTAGTTGGTTGCGTAAATATCGACATGGGAACACATCCTTTGAGAAAGAAGCGTCAGCGAAACGCCGTCGCCCGCCTCGCGCCCAGACTTGTGTCCGGAATCTGGCCATAACGTGATCTCTCGAAAAAAACCCCGGCCTCACGGCTGAACTTTGTCGTTGATCATCTTGATAAAGTGGCCAATCCCGGTGTCGATATACACATGTACGCCCCGGTGGTCCGGCCTAGCTTACCAACCCGGCTAAAAAAGTCGGTTGTAGGAGCGAGCTTCAGCGTGCGATCCGCCACCTTTTCAAGGATCGCCATCCGAAGAAGGCCCCTACTCCGGAAATCACGATCGCCGGGTTCACCAGCGTGCAATGAAGACTTGCGACAATTACTCAAGAGGGCTAAATGGCCGAACAAAGTCAGGAACGATGCCTACTGTTGGTCGATGACGAACCGAATATTCTTCGGGCCTTGTCACGGCTGTTGCGACGTGACGGATACACGATTTACACCGCGCAGAGCGGCGCCGAAGGCCTGGCCCTGCTGCAGGAGCACAAGGTGGGCGTCATCGTGTCCGACCAGCGCATGCCGGAGATGAATGGCACGGAGTTTCTCAGCCGGGTAAAAGACATCTACCCCGACACGGTCCGTATCGTCCTCAGTGGCTACACGGAATTGAGCGCCATCACCGATGCAATCAACCGGGGCGCCATCTACAAATTCCTCACCAAACCTTGGGACGATGATCTAATCCGAGAAAATATCCGCGCGGCATTCGCCCAGTATGAGATGGTGGATGAGAATCGCCGCTTGCGCGAGCAACTGCAGGCGCATTCCGCCGCCGCTGCGGCCGGGGCGCCGTCGGTTGCTCCCGGGAATCATGCCGCAGGTGAGCCGGCTCGGGATCTCTTTGACAGCCTGCCGCTCGCGCTGGCCGTGGTGAAGGCGGATGTCATTGTGCGCTGCACCGCACCGGCCAAAGCAATGCTGCACCTTGCCCAGGCCGCGCCACAGCCACAGGGGCTGGAGCTGCCCGAATCACTGCGTCCGCTTTGGCGGCAGGCCATCGAGGGCGTGGCATCGGTGCAGGGAATCAGGCGTATCGGCACTTGGGAACAGTGCGATGTCTACGTTGGCAGGCTGACCGACAGCACGGATGAATATGTTGTGCTGCTGACCAAATGTGATGGCACGGAATGACGAAAAAAATGGAGCTGATTACATGGTGCGTAACATCGGTATAGCGCGAAAAGCCCAGATCACTGCCTTTCTCATGATTATGACCACCGCGATCGTCACGGGGGTCACCTTTTATCAAGGCGCGTCGGACACACTGATCAAAGAAAAGATGCAAAGCGCGGAACAGGAAACCAGGCTGGAGGCAGTGCGCATCGAGGTGGAGCTTAGCGAATTGCGCCGGGATGCGCAGTTTCTGGCCAACGCGGAGCCGGTTCGCGCTGTCTTGCGCGCACAAGCGGCAGCCGGTAGCGCCCCCGCCGGACGAACGCAGCGCGAAGCGCTGGAAACCCGGTTGGCGGGTTTGCTTATCGATTTCGTGCAGACCAAACCGGCTTATCTCCAGATCCGGCTGATGAAGATTGCAGAGGCCGGACGAGACATCATCAACATCAAGCGCATCGATGCCTCCACGGCGAGGGTTGCGGCGCCTGCCGACACCGCCGAGGCCTTGCAGCAATTTACGTCTAAGGCACAGGGCGTAAGCGCCTCGGTCTATCTCTCTGAAGTCCTGCCGGGATCGGCAGACGGCGCAGTTGGTCCCCACATCATGGCCATGGCCCCGGTGGTTGGCGAGGCGCAGCAGGTCGAGGGCCTGCTCATCGTCAGCATGGACCTGGGCACCGAGTTTCTCGCGTTTTCAAACGGCCATGCCAATGAGCTGCACCACCACCTCATCATCGATAACCAAGGCTATTATCTGGAGCACTTTGATGACACCAAGGAGTTCAACAAAAAAAGCAGGCTTCAGGATGATTTCCCGCAGTTGAGCCATGCGCTGCGGCCGGATTTTCTGGATGACGCGCTGGTGATGACCGACTATTACCAGGGCCAGCCCGCGATCTACACCGTCCGCAAGATCTCTATCGACAATATGCGTCCCGATCATTTCATCGGCTTTGTCGAAATCATTCGTTTTGACGCGGTGCTCACGGCGCTCAAGGACTTGCGGCGCACGAGCAGCATTATGGTGGTGCTGATCATCGTCATCGGTGGTTTGGCCGCCATGACGATTGCGCGGCGCATGGTCAGTCCGCTGGTCGCCATCACCCAGGGCATGCAGGCGTTCGCTGCGGGCCGCGAGGTCGGCGGCCTGCCCACCAACCACACCGACGAGATGGGAGTGCTGGCGCGCGAGTTCAAGCACATGGTGGAGGAGCTTAAGATCCGAGAATATGATTTACGCGTGAGCAATGAACGCTTCCAGCAAATCGTCGAACACTTGAACGAGGTGTTCTGGGTGGCCGGTCCGGATTACCGGCTCAGCTACGTCAGCCCCGCCTACGAGTTCGTCTGCGGCGCGAAATGCCAAACCGCCTACGAGTCGGGAAATATTCTGTTGAGCGCGATTCATCCGGAAGACGTAGTGCGCGTCAGCAATTATCTGGAAGACGTCTCGCGATTGCCGAGCGAGGGGCTGGAGCTTGACTACCGCATCATCATTGGTGAAACCACGCGCTGGCTGCGCAACCGTATCTTCCCGGTGCACAAGAACGGGCGCCTGGTAAATATCGTCGGCGTGGCGGAAAACATCACCGAACGCAAGGAGGCGGAAGAAGCCCTGCACAAGAGCTACGCGGAATTGATCGATGCCAACGCCAAACTCGAGGAAACACAAAATCAATTGCTGCAGTCCGAAAAGATGGCCTCGATCGGGCAGCTTGCCGCCGGGGTGGCCCACGAGATCAACAATCCCATCGGTTATGTCAATTCGAATATTGGGAGCCTGAAGAAGTACGTCGCGGAATTGCTGACATTGATCAAGGAATACGAGGAGTTGGAGCGGCGCCTGCCGCCGAATGATGCGCTGCTGGCTAAGCTCACCAGTCTGAAACTCAACATGGACCTGGACTATGTGAAGGATGATTTGCGCGACCTGCTGCGGGAATCCGAGGAAGGACTGGCGCGCGTGAAGAAGATCGTGCAGGACCTCAAGGAGTTTTCACACATCGGCGCCGATGAATGGGCGGCCACCGATATCCATAAAGGACTGGATAGCACGCTCAACATCGTGCACAACGAGATCAAATACAAGGCGGAGGTCATCAAGGATTACGGAGTGGTCCCGCAGATCGAGTGCATCCCCTCGCAGCTCAATCAGGTGTTCATGAATCTGCTGGTCAACGCGGCGCAGGCGATCCAAGAGCGCGGCAGCATCACGATCCGCACCGGCGTCCTGCAGGACATGGCCTACATCGCGGTGCGCGACACCGGATCGGGTATCGAGGAGAAGCATCTCCCTAAGCTGTTCGATCCCTTCTTTACCACCCAGCCGGTGGGCAAGGGCACCGGTCTGGGCCTGTCGCTCTCCTACAGTATCGTCAACAAGCATGGCGGCCATATCGATGTCGAAAGTACGCTCGGTGAAGGCACAACCTTCACCGTGTGGCTGCCGCTTAAACAACCGGACGCGGCAACCAATGCCGGTACGCCGCAGGAATTCGCCATATGAGCAGCGCCGACGAAGTTCAAACTCAAGCAGCCGCCGAGCTGCCGCCCACGCTGTTGCTCGTCGATGACGAGCAGAATATCCTCGCCGCGCTGCGCCGGCTGTTCCGCCCCGAGGGCTACCGCATCCTGCTGGCCGGCAACGGCCAGGAAGGGCTGGCGGTGCTGGAGCAGGAGCCGGTGGATCTGGTCATCTCCGACATGCGCATGCCGGTGATGGATGGCGCGCAGTTTCTCGAACAGGTGGCCACGCGCTGGCCGGACACCATGCGCATCCTGCTCACCGGACACGCCGATCTCAGCTCGGCGATCGCCGCCATCAACAAGGGCAGCATCTACAAGTACATCGCCAAGCCGTGGGAGGACAACGATCTCAAGCTCAACGTCAAACACGCACTCAACGCCAAATTCCTTGACCAGGAACGGAGACGCCTGGAGATCCTCACGCGCCGGCAGAATGAGGAACTCAAGGACCTCAATGCCAATCTCGAGCGCAAGGTCGCCGAACGCACCGCCGAATTGCAACAGGCCCACGAGTCGTTGAAAAAAAGCTACGCCTCCTCGATCAAGACCTTCGCCGGCCTGATCGAGATGCGCGAAGGCAGTATCGGCGGCCACTCGCGGCGCGTGGCCGACCTGGCGCACCGGCTGGCCCTCTCCCTGGGGATGAACAAGGCCCAGGCGCAGGATGTGCTGTTTGCCGGGCTGCTGCACGACATCGGCAAGATCGCCCTGCCGGACAAATTGATGAGCACGCCGTTTCAGGCCCTGGGCAAGGAGGACCGCGCCAAAGTGGCTCGGCATGTGGTGCTGGGCGAGGCGGCGCTGATGGCGCTCGAACCGCTGCAGGAGGCGGCTAAGTACATCCGCCATCATCACGAACTCTACGACGGGCGCGGCTACCCCGACGGCCTGCAGGGCGAGGCGATCCCCTTGGGCGCGCAAATCCTGTGCCTAGCTAATGAGTATGACGCCCTGCAGATCGGCACCATCAACACCCAGCGCATGTCGGCGGCCGAGGCGCGCGAATACATCGCTGAAAAGAAATACAAGCGCTATGGACCGAAGGTGGTCGACGCCTTTCTGGCGCACTTCGAGGGGGCCAAGCCGAAGGCCGTGGATCTCTCGGAACAGTTCTGCACCGGAGAGTTGCAGCCCGGCATGGTGATTACCCGCGACCTGGTGATGCGCGACGGCATGATGCTGCTTTCGGCCGGCTATGTGCTGGACGAGACGTTGATCGAGCGGATCAGGCGCTTTGAAAAGGGAATCGATGAGCGGCTCACCATCCATGCGATACCGCCCAGCGCCGGCGAGCCGAATGAGGAACCCTCTGACACCCCGGGGACTGAGTGAGCCATGGCAGAGCTGGATGAAAGCGGCAGCAAACTCACGATCAAGCTCGTCTACTACGGCCCGGCGATGAGTGGCAAGACCACCAATCTGATGTCGCTCCACGATGTGCTGCGCCCGGAACTCAAGGGCGAGATCATGACGCTGGAGACCAAGAACGACCGCACGCTGTTCTTCGATCTGCTGCCCTTGGGCATACGCGCGCCCTCGGGGCTGCTGATCAAATTCAAGCTCTACACCGTGCCGGGCCAGGTCGCGCACGACTCCACCCGCAAGGCAGTGTTATCGCGCGCCGACGGCGTGGTGTTCGTCGCTGACTCGCAGCTCGCGCAAGGCCTCAACAATGCCGAGGCCTTCGAAAATCTGGCCGACAACGCCGCACGCGTCGGGCTGGATTTCGAGACGCTGCCGCTGGTGGTGCAGTACAACAAACGCGACCTGCCCGGTATCGTCGCCGAGCAGGATGTGTTGGCGCGCTGGACCACCACGTCTTGGCCGGTGGTGTTCGCCAGTGCGGTGAGCGGGCTGGGTGTGCGGACGACCTTCGCCGAGTTGCTGCGCCGGGTCTATCGCGCGGTGGATGCGCAATATCAATTGGCGGCGGCGCACCGCCTGGATGAAGACCGCTTTGTGTCAGCTGCGGTGGGGGGAGCGGATTAGCCAATGGAAGTCTACGATTGCATCAATGAGTTTGAGCGCGATTTCTCGCTGATGGAACTGCTCGGCGGCGTAGACCGCGCCCGCCTGCATGCAGCGCTCGAGACGCTGTTGGGCTGCGCGGTACGCCTGCTCGACCGGGACGGCCGACCCGTCCTCGGGTCCGCGCACGCCGCCGGCGGCCAGCGTCTGGCCTTGGCGGTGGAGCTGGAGCCGGTGGGCTATCTGGAGATCGCCGGCGAGGTGGCGCCGGCGGCGGCGCAGGCCGCCGCTGCCCTGATGGCCATGATCCTGCGCACCGGCGCCCGCTACCTGATGGCCTCCAGCCTGCATCTGCACACCGTCAAGAGTGACTACGAGGAATTGCAGCGCCGCCACGAGGCGCTGACGGCCTCGGAGGCGCGCTACCGCGACTTGGCGCAGCACCTGGAGCAGCGCGTCGCCGAACAGGTGCAGACCATCGACCAGAATCAGCGCCAACTCTATCAGGCCGAGAAGATGGCCTCCGTGGGACAACTGGCCGCCGGTGTGGCCCACGAGATCAACAATCCGATCGGATTTATCAAGAGCAATCTCACCACGGCGCGCCAATACAGCGCCAAGCTCGCCGAGTATGCCGCGGCGATCAAGGCCGGCGCGCCGCCAGCGCAGTTGCAGCAGGCCTGGCGTCAGCTCGATCTGGATTTCATCACCGAGGACTTCGCCGCCTTGCTGGATGAATCGATACACGGCGCGGAACGCGTGGCGCGCATCGTCGCCGATCTCAAGGATTTCTCCAACATCGACCGCAGCGGGACCGAATGGACCGATATCAACGAGCGCATCCGCTCGGTATGCAATGTCGCCGCCACCCAGATCAAGGGCGACATCGAACTGGTGCTCGACCTGGGCGAGGTGCCAAGGCTGCGCTGCGATGCCGGGCGCATCGGCCAGGTGCTGATGAACCTGCTGCTCAATGCCATCCAGGCCGTCGCGGACCGCGGCCGGATACGGATCGCCACGCGCCCTGCCGGCGATGGGATCGCGATTACGGTGGAGGACAATGGCTGCGGCATCCCCCGCGAGGCGCTCTCGCGCATCTTCGACCCCTTCTACACCCGACGTGAGGTCGGCGCCGGAACCGGGCTGGGGCTGACGGTCAGCCGTGATATCGTCGCGGCCCATAGCGGGCGCATCGAGGTGCAAAGCGCCGAGGGACAGGGCACCACCTTCACCATTTATCTGCCGGTCGAGGTGAATTGATGACGCGTTTTGAGGCCCTGTTCACCGGCGCAACGGCCGGAACCGACAGCACGCCAACCGCCCCGGCACCGCCCCCCCGCTACCGCCTGTTGTTCGTCGACGACGAGCCGAATGTGCTGCGCGCCCTGCAGCGCATCTTTCGTCAGGAAAACTACGAGATCGTGACTGCCCCCGGCGCCCAGGAGGCCCTCGCCCTGCTGGCACAGCGCCCCTGCCAGCTGATCATCTCCGACTTCAAGATGCCCGGCATGCACGGCGGTGAGCTGTTACGCAAAGTGAAAGAACTCTATCCGGACACCATCCGCATCATGCTCACCGGCCACGCCGATACCACGGCGGTGATGGCGGCGATCAAGGACGGGGCGGTCTACAAATTCATCCTCAAGCCCTGGAACGACGACGACCTGCGCGTGACCGTGGCCCTGGCGCTGGAACAATACGATCTGCAGCACAAGAACCGCGAACTCAAGGAGCAGAACCAGCAGCGGGCCAAGGAGATCCAGTCGCTGGCCCGCCTGGCGGTGACCAACCGCAGCCAGCTGGCCATCTTGCTGCACAAGCGCAATCTGCTCAACGACCAGCAGCTGCAGGCGCTCTATAAATTACAGCAGACCCACAAACAGCCGGTGATCAAGCTGCTGCTCGACAAGCAATGGGTCACCGAAAAACAGATCCGGGACATCCTGCGCAAAGAGCTGATGATCGACGAGGTCGCCCTGCCGGAGTTCCAAATCGATCCCGGCGTGGCCGCCCTGCTCCCGCGCAGCTTTTGCGAACGCCAGCTGTTGCTGCCGCTCAAGCAGGACAAGCGTCGCCTAATGGTGGCCATGGCCGATCCAATGGACGCCGGGGTCATCGATGACCTCGGCTTCAGCCTGGGGATGCAGATCCAGCCGGTGATGGCCGATATCGCCGCCATCCAGGCCAAGATACAGGTGGTGCACGGCGAGGAGGGTGTGGACTTCAGCGAGCTGGAGACCCTGGTCTCCACGGTCGATCCCTACGAGGGCATCGAGATCGTCATCGAGGACGAGGACGACGTCGCCCTCGACGACTTGCTGCGCGACTCCGACGAGCCGCCGGCCATCCGCCTGGTCAACGCCATCATCATCGAGGCGGTGCGCCTGGGCGCGAGCGATATCCACATCCAGCCGCGCACCAAGAACATCGCAGTGCGCTACCGCATCGACGGCGTGCTCACCGACAAGATCCAGATCCCGCTCAACCTGCTGCTGCCGCTGGTCTCGCGCATCAAGGTGATGGCCGAGCTGGACATCACCGAGCGGCGCAAGCCGCAGGACGGGCGGCTGACGGTGAAAACCCCGCTGCGCATCGTCGATCTGCGCATCTCCACCCTGCCGACCATCAACGGCGAGAAGGTGGTCATGCGCCTGCTCGACCGCAACGCCTCGATCCGCACCCTGCGCCAGCTGGACTTCGCCCCAACGGAGCTGGCCAAGGTGGAGAACGTGGTCACCAAGCCGCAGGGCATCATCCTCACCACCGGGCCGACCGGCTCGGGCAAGACCACCACGCTCTATTCGCTGCTGCAACACAACGCCACCAGCGAAAAGAACTATGTCACTATCGAGGACCCGGTCGAGTACTACCTCGACATGGCCGGCCAGGTGCTCGTCAAGGACAAGGTCGGGCTGGATTTCGCCACCGTATTGCGCGCCATCCTGCGCCAGGACCCGGACGTGATCCTGCTCGGCGAGATCCGCGACTTCGAAACCGCTGAGGTGGCATTTCACGCCGCACTGACCGGGCACTTGGTCTACTCCACCCTGCACACCAATTCCGCTGTGGCCACCATCGCCCGGCTGTTCGATCTTGGATTGAAGCCGTATGTGATCGCCACGGCGCTGGAGGCGATCATCGCCCAGCGCCTGGTGCGGCGCATCTGCCCGGACTGTCGCACAGAAGCACCTGCCGATGCCGACACGCGTTATCGGCTTGGCCCGTTGTTCGAAGATCCCTCGCTCAAGATCTACCACGGTGCCGGCTGTGATAAGTGCCACCACAGCGGCTACCGCGGGCGGATCGCGCTCTATGAGGTGCTGATCGTCTCCGAGGAGATGCGCGGCCTGATCGCCAGCGGCGCCGGCATGCAGGAGATGCACGCCATGACCCAGTCGCTGGGTCTGCGCACCCTGCTGCACGATGCCAAGGACAAGGTGGCGCAGGGCCTGACCACGCCGGCGGAGGTGTTACGCATCCTCGGCTCGCAGATCATCGAATAATGTTTGTGGAGCACAGCCATGGCTGACAGCGGCATAAGCTATACCATCACGCCCGCGGACGGTACGCAGTTGCGCTACACATTGCAGCTCGACGGCGACACCTATCGCCTGCAAGAACCCGAGGACTACACGCCGCCGGCATGGACCCGACTGGGCGTGGAGCAATGCGCCAACTGCCCCCTGCAAGAGGCTTCCACCCCGCACTGCCCCACCGCCGCCAATCTCGCCGTGGTGGTAGCGGACGTCGGCACGCTGGTCTCCTATGAGCAGGCGCAACTGGTGGTCGATTTCGGCGATCGGCAGCTCACGGCTACAACCTCGGTGCAGCAGATCCTGAGTTCGCTCATCGGCCTGCTGATGGCATCGAGTGCATGTCCGCATTGTATATACCTGCGCCCAATGGCGCGCTTTCATCACCCCTTGTCCGGCCCGCTGGAGACCGTATATCGCGCCGCCAGCATGTACCTGCTGGCGCAATACTTTGTCGGCAAGGAAGGCGGTACGCCCGATCTGACGCTCGACGGCCTGAGCCGGATCTACGCGGAGTTGCAACTGGTCAACCGCGGCATGGCCAAACGCCTGCGCCGCGCCAGCCGCGAAGACGGCGCAATCAATGCCGTGGTGCTGCTGGACATGCTCGCCAAGGACGTGCCCGTGTCCATCGATGAATCGTTACAGGAACTGCAAGGGCTCTTTGCCCCCTATTGCACGAAGGGGGGAGGCTGACTTGAAGACATCTCGAAAAATTCGTCACACCGGCGTCGGTTGCCGGCAACGCTGCGCTTATGCCGGCCTACGGGTGCTAACTAATTCCCATCGCGGGCGCATAAGCCACCTAGGCCGGCGTAAGCAAACCGTTTCGCCGGGAACGGCTACGCCTTATCCCGGCCTACGGGGGCTCGAAAATAATTTGATGCGTGGCCGATATATTCGATTGACAGGTCAATGAATCACGAGCGGTATACGAGCGATGTCCGATCCCAACGAATTGTTCAACGGCCTGGTGGCCCTGGCGGCCACAGCGTTTCCCAAGGTATGCCAGAGCTGCGGCATGCGCTACGAAACGGCGGAGGACTATTTCGCCAAGACACGGGCCGTCGGCCAGAGTTCCAGCGGACTGAAGCACGCTGAGGAAGACGATGGCGTCTATATCGTTGAGTTGTTCCGCAACTGCGTGTGCGGCAGCACCATGCTGGAGTTCTTCAACGACCGGCGCGATGCCTCGGAGCAAGGACTTAGGCGCCGGCAGATATTCGGCCAGCTCCTCGACAAACTGGTCGCCTCGGGCATGGCGCATGACATAGCGCGCGCCGAACTGCTCAAGGTGTTGCGCGGGGAACCCAGCCGCTTGATCAAAGATCCGCGAACACCGTAATAGTCTGAACGACACCAAGGGGTTGCAGCAGCAGCGACAACTCTTTAGGTTCGCTTGCCGTTCATCGCCAGCAGATAGGCGTAACCCTTGGGTGACAGTTCTAAGTTCTTCGGGCACATGCCGGTGCCAGTTATCGCATCATCCAGGGCCACAGACGCTACCAGGAATCAGCTACCCCGCCTCGACTGCTGCAAATCGCCTCCACATTAGAGTGAGAAACTCTGGGTCAATGAAGCAACCTTTCCAGCAAGGCTCCTAGTTGCGCCTGTTCCTCGGGGGCGAGATGGCGGGCGAAATGGGTGTGTATGGCCTTGGCGTAGATCGGCCACATGCGTTTTAGTAGCTTCTTGCCGTCCGGCGTAATGCTTACATGGGTACCACGCCGGTCTTCGTCACAGGATTCCCGGCCAATCAAGCCTTGCTCCTCCAGGCGATCCAGCAGGCGCGACAGGTTGTACTTGCTGAGCAAGACCTTCTCGCTCAACTCGAACTGGCGCAGCCTTCCTGCGGGGACGCGGTTCAACTCGAGCAACACGTCATACCACGAAAGCGGCGGCAAACCGGCGCCCTTGAGATCCGCCTCCACTTTGTCCAGCAGGCGTTGCTGGACCTGGATCAGCCGGCCCCAGGCGCCGATCGCCTCTTGGGATAGTTTCTTCATCATGCCGTAGAGAGTATACCGACATAGTTGCAGTTGCAACTTTTTGTGCTACAGTTTGTCATATAGTTGCACATGCAACTATATATCAACCCAACCCGGAGGACACCGACATGAACAAGCACATTTCACGTCAGGAGATTCAGCACCATCTATCGGCTGGCACGCCCATGATATTGGTCGAGGCGCTGCCGCAACAGTACTACGACGCCGAGCATTTACCAGGCGCAGTGCATCTACCGCACGATCAGGTCAGAGCGCGCGCCCATGAAGTGTTGCCCGACAAGGACGCTTTCATCGTGGTTTATTGCGCGAACACGCCGTGCCAGAACTCGACCATCGCTGCAAAGACGCTTGCGGCGCTGGGCTACACCAACGTGCACGAGTATGTGGAAGGCAAAGCGGACTGGATCGAGGCGGGGCTGCCCACCGAGGCTACCCCAAGGCAGGCACGTCATGGGTAGAGTGCAATATCGGCGCCCGCGGCACGCGAAGATCATGCGTCCGGTGCAGATCATCCACAGCCGATAAACCCGTGAGCGTAAACAACCAGCCCGCCTTAGGCGGGCTGGTTGTATTTTGCATCTTCGCAAACTCCCCTTGGATAAGGCTCCTTCCGTCTTCGCATATTCATATGCACTCGGGCGATTGCCTTGAGCAGTACAAACCATCTAAGCTAGGCGCCCATGGATGACGAGACATTGATCACGGGGTTATTGGCGGGCGATGAAGCGGCGTTCCGGTATGCCGTCGCTGCCTATCACAACCTGATGCACCATGTGGCGCGCGCTATCATCGGCAGCGAATTCGCCGAAGAGATCGTGCAGGACGCCTGGCTGTCTGTAATCCGCGCATTGCCCCAATTCGAACGGCGCTCCTCCCTCAAGACCTGGATACTGCAAATCGTCAGTAATCTGGCCAAATCCCGCCTGCGCCGTGAGCGGCGTTCGATTGCGGTGGGAGATGCCGCCGATCTTGCATTCGCCGTTTCAGACATATCGTTTCAACCGGACGGCCACTGGGCCGAATGGCCGGGCCAATGGCATCACGATACTCCGGAGCTGCTGCTGGCCAGCGTACAGTTGCAGTCGGTGATCGAGACGGCGCTTGCCGCATTGCCAGAACTGCAGCGCACAGTGCTGACACTGCGTGATGTCGAGGGGCTGGAAATGGAAGAGATATGTAATATGCTGGAGCTTTCCGAGTCTAATAGCAGGGTGTTGTTACATCGCGCCCGCTTGCGGCTGTGGCAATCCATAGACAAGTTTCAACGCGGTGAGGTTGGGTGATCGTTATGTTCAAGTGCAGAGATATCCATGACCACGCCAGCGATTATCTGGAAAAGCGCCTTTCCTGGTGGGAGCGGGTTCAGTTTCGTTGGCACCTGTTCATTTGCGTCTATTGCCGAAATTTCATCCGCCAGATGCGCACCACTGTCAGCACGCTGGCCAGTTTGAAGAAGCGCCCGGACGATAACACCGTTGAAAAGCAAGTCGCACTGTTAATGCGCCAGCGTCAATCAGCCTCCCCAGATTCCCCGCCTAAAAAGGATCAGTAGCTCTTTTCACAGCTCCCTGTAACAACCCTCGCCCGCAGATGGGTCAGGGGCTTGAAGCGATTAACACCCATGCGATTCCGCATAGCTCCATTTTTCTGAGCGCTTTAATCGCCACGCAATAGATGACGCGAGTGTTCCATGCTCCCGTTTCGTCAACTTGCATCCTCTTCTTGGTGCGTAAAAAGATTCCCCTTCGCTGTAACAAAGTACAACCTCATGTATCTCTATTCGCGCACTGCCACACAGTGATACGGCTTGTCTGGTCTGTAGCTATTCATTGGTGCCAGGCCGATGTGGCAAGAACTCGGTGGCACTGCGATGTGGTGCAATTACCAATCCATAACTTTTCCAATTCATTTTCACATTGAGGAGAAAATATATGACGAATATCAGAAGAAACTTTATACGAAGCGCAACGACGGCATTATTTCTGTGTGGTGCCTTGAGTGCGCATGCCGACCTTGGCGCCGCATACACTATGACCAATGCGCCGGACGACAATCAGATTGTCGCGTTCAGCCGTGACGCGCAGGGGTTCCTCACCAGAAGTGAGACGGTGTCCACTGGAGGCAGAGGCTCCGGCGGAGGACTCGATCCCCTGGCCTCTCAGGGATCGCTGGTACTCGCTGACGAGGGCAAGTGGTTGTTGGCCGTCAATGCGGGAAGCAATGATGTTTCCGTGTTTCGCGTGAAAGAGGACGGTATCGAGCTCCGGGACAGGATCGGTTCCGGCGGGAACTTCCCGGTCAGCGTGACCGTGGCGGAACATGCCGTGTATGTACTCAACAACGGTGCGCCCGCGAATATCACCGGTTTCCGCCTCGAGCATGGCGGGCGGTTGACCCCGCTGCCCAACTCGACGCGTTCCCTTGGAACCGGGTCCTTCGGCCAGATTGCGTTCGACGCACAGGGGAAGTCACTGGTGGTCGCCGATAAGGCGAACAACAGGCTGCTCGTGTATCGCATGGATGAGGATGGCGTTCCTGCCACGCCCCCCGTGGTATCGCCCTCCGCAGGTAATGTTCCTTTCGGCGTCGCTTTCGACAAAACAGGCCATCTGTTGGTCGTGGAGGCTGGCACCAATGCGGTGTCGTCTTATGACGTGCTGCGTGATGGAGGTCTGCAAACCATCACCGCATCAGCTGCCAACGGCCAGCGCGCCACGTGTTGGATCACCGTGAATCAACGCGGCGACATCATTACCACCAATCCCGGCACTCATTCGCTGTCGACTTTCCACGTCGCTGCCGACACCGGGGCAGTCACGTTGCTGAACGGTTCGGCGGGAGCCGGAAACACCCCGCTTGATATCGACGTCTCCAAGGACGGCCGCTTTGCGTATGCGGTGGACCCGGCCAATGGTGGCGTGGATATGTTCAAGATCGAGCACGACGGCAGTTTGACCGCCCTGGGCGGCGTCGACGGCGGTCTGCCGCTCTTTGCGCAAGGCATGGCGGTGCGTTAATCGGTTGAGACCGGAAGTCTCAGCAGTCGCTTGTGCGGGAGGGGACGGCAGAGACGCCGTCCCCGGCCTTTTCGCGCGGCGCACCGTCCTCGCACGCTGACTCTCTCCCTGCTATATCGCACGTCCACATTCTACATTCTTCGCTGTAACAAACCCGCTACTCCTTCGTCTCCACCTGCGAGCACCGATTGGGTGCCTCAAAACCAACCTTCAACTCAAAGGAGCAGCAAAAAATGAAAACTCGCAAATCTTCAGTCCAGGCCATCATGGCGTCAGCCATTGCGTTGAGTCTAATGGGCGCATCGGCCTCAGCCTTGGCCGCGAAGGACGACATGGAAAAATGTTACGGCGTCGTCAAAGCGGGAAAAAATGACTGCAAGACTTCTACCAACTCTTGTGCCGGCCACGCCGAGAAGGACGCCGATCCAAGCGCGTTCATCGTCGTTCCCAAGGGGTCGTGCGACAAGATCGTCAATGGCAGCACCAAGCCGAAGGTGTAATGGCGATGTCCACGCAACATCGAAACATCAAGTCTCGAGTTGCACACCCGATCCCGGCGCGCGCCGGGATCGGTCTTCGGGCCGAGCACTATCAGGACGTTTTACAGACCCGTCCTGATGTCGGCTGGCTGGAGGTGCACAGCGAGAACTATTTTGGCGAAGGCGGGCGGCCGTGGGAGATATTGGGACAGGTTCGTGAGTACTATCCGGTCAGCCTCCACGGCGTAGGATTGTCGTTGGGCTCGACCGACCCGCTCGACGCATCGCACTTGAAGCAGCTCAAGCGCCTGATCGCCTACATCGAGCCAGGGCTGATCTCGGAGCATGTCTCCTGGTCCTCGGTGCGGGGACATCATTTCCACGACTTGTTGCCCCTGCCGTATACCGAGGAGGCGCTCACCCACCTGGCGAGTCGGGTCGTCCAGGCTCAGGAGATCCTTGGCCAGCAGATCCTGATGGAAAATCTGTCGAGTTACGTGCGCTATGGCCACTCGACCATGAGCGAATGGGAGTTTCTCACGGCTCTGGCCGAGCGCAGCGGCTGCGGTCTGTTGCTGGATGTGAACAATGTCTATGTCAGCTCCGTCAACCACCGTTTTGATCCGAAAACGTACTTGAACAATATCGCCGCAGAGATGGTCGGTGAAATCCACCTCGCCGGTCATACACGAAAGTTACACGGAGGTTTTCCCTTTATTATCGATACTCATGATCAGCCGGTTTCGGCGGAGGTGTGGGCCCTCTATGACTATGCCGTGTCACGTTTCGAAGGCATTCCCGTGCTGATCGAATGGGATGCCGCGCTGCCGCCGCTTTCGCTTCTGGTGGCCGAGGCACAACGCGCACAACAGATAATGGACAGACGCCATGCACTCACTGCGTGAATTACAACTTGAGATGGAGCGGGCCATCGTGGCGCCGCAGCTTGCAACCGTTCCGCAGGCGCTGATCAGCGATCACATCTCGAGCCGTCAGCGGTTGAACGTGTACCGTATCAATTTTGCAGCCGGGCACCATGAGGCGCTGGCAGCGGTGTACCCCGTTATCAAACGTCTGGTGGGCGATGAGTTTTTCGAGCACACGGCAGCGATCTATCATTATCACGACCTGCGCCTCAGCGCCAATGTGCACGACTATGGCAGGGTGTTTGCGGCGTTTTTGAAAGACTTCGCCCCGGTCAAGAATCTTCCCTATCTGCCTGACATCGCTCGCCTTGAGTGGTCTTACCACGAAGTCTTTCACACGGCCACCGATGTGGACCTCAATATAAACTTGGATGCGCCAGCAATAGCTGATGATGACATATTGGTACCACACCCCACCCTGCGTTGGATGGAATCTGCGTATCCGGTACTGGAGATATGGCGGCAGAATCACCAGGAACAAGGCGATCCCGACGACATTGACTTGATGCGGGGCGGTGACCACTTGCTGATCTATCGTACCGACCTTGATGTCGAAATAGTCCGGTTGAATGCAGCCGAGTATTCACTGGTATCGGCCCTGGCGTGCGGAACTCCGATTGGCGAGGCATTTGCGGTCTGTGCAGACCAGGTCGATGTCGCAGCCACGATGGCATTTTGTCTGTCTCGCCGGATTTTCACAGCGTTAAAGAAGATGGGTGCCAAATCGTGAAGACGACATCGAACTCCTTCGGTCACAGCTGGCAATTCATCGCAAGATCTCTGGACTGGTTGGCGTCGCCGGCGTTCTTGCTGTTGCGCATTTGGGTGGCGTTGGCTTTTCTGAAGGCTGGCTATCTAAAGGTTACAAGTTGGGGTACGACGCTATATCTTTTCCAATACGAATACGCCGTGCCGTTGCTCCCGCCCGTCTTTGCCGCCTATCTGGCAACGTTCGTCGAGCTGGTGATGCCATCACTATTGTTGCTTGGATTACTGACGCGACCCGCCGCGCTGCTGCTGTTCATCTTCAATATCATGGCCGTCATCAGCTACCCAGACCTCGATCCCATCGCCGCGAGCGACCATCAGGCCTGGGGTGTGGCCCTGCTGTTACTGGCAACGGCGGGTGCGGGACGCTGGTCGGGTGATCAATGGCTAAGTAGAAACGTATGCAGGATAGCGTAAGTGAAAGAGCGGGAATCATTGTTCCTCCTCCGGTCATCTACTTGGGGATGCTTGGCGCCGGGCTGTTTTTCGAATGGATTTGGCCCATCCGGATACCGGGCCGGCCCCTAGCCGTGGTGGTGGGTGCAACATTGCTTGTCTGTGGAGTAATCGGAGCCGCTGCGGCGATCCAGGCCCTGCGGCGCGCGCAAACCCCGATCGATCCCTACAAACCCACGACGGCGATCGTGACCGACGGCCCGTTCCGTTTTTCACGTAATCCGATTTACGTTTCGAATCTGGTCATCTATGTAGGCCTGTCACTGCTTTTGAATGCATGGTGGGCGCTCGCGTTAATACCGGCGCTGATCTGGGTGATGCAGGTCGGCGTCATCTCCCGGGAAGAGAACTACCTGGAACGCAAATTCGGAGCGGACTATCTTCACTACAAGCGCCAGGTCCGCCGCTGGTTGTGACAAACGCAAAGTAACGCCCCATACCTGTGGACGATGTGCGAGATGGTGGAAGTAGAAAGGAGCATTAACTCAATGTAAGGAGAGGGTTCTTGCCGAGATTGATTGCGACATTCCTCACGTGCAGCCTGTTGACCGCTTGCGCAGGCAATATTCCTCAAATACCGGTCCACGGCGAATTGTCCGGGCAACCGATTCACACAACGGTGGATTCGGAGGCCGCGAAGTATTTTTTAGAGCATTATCTCAAAGGCGAGCGAAGCCGACCCGAATTGGATGCGACGATCGCTTCCATCGAGCGCGATATCGGCGACGAGCTACCTACACGTTCCTCCCTCAAAAGCATCGCCGAAAGGCAGTCGACAGATTTTGCAGCCCTGGTTCTGTGGCAGTCATTGTTGCGACGCCCGGAGAACCGGCAAGCCCAAGATATGTTTTTCGAGGAGTTCTCCCGGCTCAAGGCGCACGTCCAGGGAACTCCCGATCGGCTTCCCGTAAATATGTCCCAATATCTGATCGTCTTTGTACCGGGTTGGTTTTACAAATCTCAGCCAGAGAATGGCGCCGACTTCTCTCAGCCGCGACAAGCGTTGAGCGCCGCGAGCGCGAGAACGATATTGCTCGATATCGAAGAAAACGGCGCCGTCGAGCACAATGGCGATCTCATCGCCAACCAACTCATTCGACTCAGCCGCGGCGAAAATAACATCATCCTGGTCAGCGGAAGCAAGGGCGGCCCCGAAGCCGCGCTGGCGCTGACTACGTTGCACCAAATGGGCGTGCCGAACAGTGTCAAAGCCTGGGTGAACATCGGCGGCACGCTGCGCGGCAGCGCACTGGCCGACAAGGCGCTGAGGTGGCCCCTGCGCTGGTACGTCAAGCTCTTTGTCATCGGCGGCGGGTCATTCGACGGCATCGAAAGCCTCACCACGACCAGAAGCGCGGAACGCGCGACCCGCACATCGCTGCCGTCGGATGTTTTCGTGCTCAACTATGTTGGCATTCCCCTCTCCGGCCAGGTTTCCAAGCGAGCGCGGTTTGGCTATTCCCTGCTGCGCGAAGAGGGGCCCAACGACGGCCTGACGCAGATCGTTGACGAGATTCCTTCCGGCAGCGTGACGATCGCCGAGCTGGGTCTGGATCACTTCTTTGCTGATCCCGCGATTTCCCTCAAAACAGTGGCTTTGGCCAGGACCGTGATTCGGCACCTTGAAGATCGCCCACCCACACCGCCTTGACCCGGCGCACACGCTACCGCCCGACGGATGCGCTGTTGAATTTTTTTGGAGGGCTTCTGAAATTATTCACAGCTAGGAGTCTGCGCGGCAGAAAGAAACGCTGCTGCAAAAGTGGGAGAGCGGCCCGTTTTCTCGATCCTTTTCGTCAGATAGTGCCCACTATCTTCCTCAAACGATCGAAAAAT
>JBFMHP010000038.1:0-69270 GCA_040752855.1 Pseudomonadota bacterium
TAGCAAGTTGGAACCACCCGATCCCATCCCGAACTCGGAAGTGAAACGGCTTAGCGCCGATGATAGTGTGGCAGATGCCATGTGAAAGTAGGTCACCGCCAGGCTCTATACCCAAAACCCTCGCATCGTTGATGCGGGGGTTTTTTTATGCCTTAATGTCGTACTTCGATTTAACTTGGGGGGAATTCGAATGTATCTCTTGATAAAAAAACTACATGTCATTTTTGCATTGATTTCAGTTTCAGGTTTTTTTGTGCGAGGCATCCTGGTGATGCGCCAATCGCCCGTGATGCAACAAAAATGGATCCGTATCGTTCCGCATATCAACGACACGCTGTTGCTCGTTTCGGCGATATTCTTGGCTTGGCAAAGCGCGCAGTATCCGTTTGTTGATCATTGGCTGACGGCGAAGGTGCTTGCCTTGCTGGCGTACATCTTCCTGGGTATCTATACGCTGAAAAAGGCGACCTCTTTCGCCCAGCAGATGCTCGGCTTTATCTTATCGCTGGTGGTGTTTGCCTATATCGTACTGGTTGCGATCACCAAGAGCGCGGTTCCATTCTAACGATGCTCGATGCCGTCGCTCCCGAGCATTTCGTGTTAGTGCAGCTGGCCGATGGCCGGTTTCACTCGGGGGCGGCGCTTGCCGAGCAACTCCAGGTCAGCCGCACCGCGGTCTGGAAATATATCCGGTCGCTCAGTGCCCGGGGATTGGAAATATTTTCGGTGCCGGGTAAAGGCTATCGTCTGGCCAGTCCTCTGGATTTGCTCGATACGGCGAAGATGCACATGGCCATGGAGCCGGAGTCTTTTGCCTTGCTGACAAATCTTGAGATTCATTTGAGTCTCGACTCAACCAATAGTTATCTGAAGAACCTGGCTCAGCAGGGGGCGGCGTCGGGACATGTTTGTATGGCGGAACATCAAAGCCAAGGACGCGGCCGGCGCGGCAAGGCATGGGTCTCGCCTGTGGGGTGCAATCTTTACTTTTCGGTGTTGTGGCGCTATCAGAATGCTCCCGCCAATCTTGGTGGCTTGAGTCTTGTCTTGGCGGTGGGAGTTGCGCGGGCGCTGCAGAAGATCGGTCTTAACGATGTGGGCGTGAAGTGGCCAAATGATATTTGGTGGCGCGAGCAGAAGCTGGCCGGAATCTTGCTGGAGATGACAGGTGAAGCCGGCGGAGCCTGTCACGTGGTCGCGGGGATTGGGGTGAATGTTGCCATGCCCGTTGAAGCGGCCAGCGGCATTGATCAATCATGGGCTGATGTGGCGGGGGCGCTTGGTAAACCAGTCAGTCGCAATCATCTGGCGGGCTTGATCCTGCACGAGATATTGCCTTTGCTGCGGGATTTTCCGCAGGCGGGGTTGCAGCTGTTGCGCAATGAGTGGCGCAGGTATGATGCCTTGGCAGGACGAGCAGTGAAAATCATCTATACTCCGGAGCGAGAGCTGGTCGGTGTTGCCGCCGGCATCGATGATGATGGCGCGCTGTTATTGCACAGCAACGGCGAGATACAGAGGATCTACAGTGGCGAAGTCAGTCTGCGTCCGGTGTAGTCACAGTGATATCAACCTGAGTCGATAAGCATGTTTCTCTTGGATGTGGGCAATAGCGCCCTGAAGTGGGCAGTCCTGGAACGCGGTGCTTTGACGAAGCATGGGCGGTGCCGGTATGACCTGCGTGAGTTGCAGGCACAGCTCGACGCATCGTGGGGCGCGGTGGCTAAGCCGCCGGCCGCGTTCGTGGTCAGTGTCGGCGCGCCCAAGGTCAGCAAGGTTGTGGCCGAGTGGATGGAACGGCATTGGGGCATTACGCCGCATTTCATCGTCTCCTCGGCTGAGCGTCTTGGGATCAGAAACGCCTATGTCGAGCCGGAGCGCTTGGGGGCGGATCGCTGGGTGGGAATGATTGCGGCCTATCACAAGGTGGGGGCGGCGGTGTGTGTCGTGGATTGTGGGACGGCGATCACTATCGATGCCGTTTCCGCCAAGGGCGACCATCTCGGCGGGATTATCGCGCCGGGATTGCACCTGATGCGGGAGTCGTTGCTCAAGGGCACGCAGGGGATTCATCTGAGGAAACGCTACTCAGGCCAGGTTGCGCTCCTGGCGCGCGACACCGAGGGGGGCGTGAATGGAGGCACCTTGTATGCGGTGGTCGCGCTCATCGACCGGGTGCTGGCCGATGTCAGTGAAACCCTTGGTAAAAATGTGAAATACGTCATAACCGGGGGGGACGCCCCGCAGATTCTGCCGCTGCTCGCTCATGATTTCATTTATGAATCCGATCTTGTATTACAAGGACTTGCCCTGATCGCGACGGAACATAAATGAAAGTTTTTGTGATGCTTCTGGTCCTGATAAATCTCGGGATTTTCAGTTGGTATACCCTCAGTCAGGAAGGGGAGTCGTCACCCGCACCAGCCGTCGAGGCAGCACAGCAACGTCCGGCCAGCGAAACCGCCGAGCCCAGCCCCGCGGCGGCGCCAATGCCGCAAGCCGAGCTAACCCCTGTACCGACGGCGCCCGCGCCATCCCCCGAGGTGGAGGCGTCGATGTGCTATGAGATCGGTCCGCTGGAGGAGGCCCCGTTCATGACGGTGGTGGCCTGGTTGGATGAGCAGGTCATCGCTTTCGAGATGACCGAGCGCGTCGTTGAAACCGTGGCCAACTATTGGGTCTATCTCGATCCCCCGAAGACTGCTAAGGCCGCGCAGGACATCACTAAGCAACTGAAGTCGAAAGGGATTAAGGATGTCCATGTCATCGAAGCAGGGGCGGATAAAAACGCGGTCTCGCTGGGGCTGTTCAAGGATGAAGGAACGGCCAAGGCCCGCGTCAAAGAGATCAAGAAGCTGGGATACACGGTCCAGCTCAAGCCGCGCACTGAATCGCACACTCAGTATCTGGTGTCGCTCAAAGACGACTTCACCAAGCATTTGTCAAAATACGTGGAAACCCATCCGGGGATCGCGCCTACGATGGTCGAGTGCGAGTGATTGATGTTTTGGATGGACTTGATTAAAATTCTGCACTCCGCCGACATAGCACAATTGGTAGTGCAACTGACTTGTAATCAGTAGGTTCCGGGTTCAAGTCCTGGTGTCGGCACCATATCACGCAAAACTTTCGGCCCATTCTCAGAGAGTCTGGGCCTTTCTTTGTCAGGGACGGTTGCGGCATCATACAGATACGCCGGATTAGCTCAGTTGGTAGAGCAGCGCATTCGTAATGCGAAGGTCGTAGGTTCGACTCCTATATCCGGCACCAGTATCACCCAGGGGGCTTTAGGCCCCCTTTTTATTGGCAGCGCTCTACGCGGCGGTTGCTCCATGACGGACGCCATTCGTGCACGTTGGGGTTTATTTCGTAGGCAGCATGCAGGCGTACTATACTCACGATGGTGGGGGCTTCCGGAATGACGATGGCAACGATGAGCGGGGTTGGAAAACGGGGGGGCAAGAATCCCTTTCGGTGGATCGAGGCGGGAGTGATCGCTGCCTTCGCAGCGTTTCTCTTGAGCTTTGGTTTGCAGCCGCGGCAACCGGCGCCGTTGAACGATGCTCAGATTGCCGCGGCGCGCCAGGCATTGGTCGACAACCTGCTGGCATATCATCCAGTGAAGCCGCGCGAGGCGTGGTGGCTGGCGGGCAATACCTTGCAACTGGGTATCGATGATAACGGCAAGAACCGTGACGGGGATGCCGCGAGCGTCTGCGTGGTGTCCGAGAGTTACGGCTTCAAGGGGCGCGGTCTGACGGTGGTGCTGGTCGATGCGGGACAAGTGAAAAATCCCGATGCTCTGATGCTGGGTCGTTGGCAGTGCCGATAATACAGAGTGGTGTCCGCAGCAATGATTTGCACGGATTGTGTCGGTATGATTTTGGCGAGTAGATTCGAGTTCAATGAGCAATCTGCGTGATCGGCCGGTGATCAAGATTACACCGGAGAATAAATGTTCGTTTTGCGTGGGCACCAAATGTTGCAGTTACATCACGCAGCAAATCTCCACGCCAAGATCGATGGAAGAGTTCGATTATCTGCTGTGGCAGGTTTCGCACCGCAATGTCCAGCTGTATAAGGACGAAGACGGCTGGTTTCTCCTGGTCAACAATCCCTGTGTTCATTTGCAGCCCGACGGTCGCTGCGGGATCTATGAGCGCCGGCCGAAGATCTGCCGCGAATACGAGAATGATTACTGCGAGTTCGACGAGCCTGCCGAAAAGAATTTCGAGCTCTTTTTCGATGGCGCGGAGTCCTTGGATGAATACTGCCGCAAGCGGTTCAAGCGCTGGGATGAGCGTTTCAAGCAGTGGTGATGTGAGGGCGGCGGGGAAGGCCGGCCGGCCTTCCCCGCGTCGCATCAGTACACGCCGATGTCGAGATAGGTGCGGGCGATCTTTTCGATCGCGATGACATAGGCGGCGGTGCGGTAATCGGTGACCTGCGGATAGGTGTTGAGCACCCGCTGCATGTCCTGATAGGCCAGGCGCATGGAGTCGTCCAGGCCGGAGCGCACCAAATCGATTTCTTCCGCGCCGCGGACGATGTTTTCGCGGTGCCGATCCGACATCTTCATGCCGGTCAATTCCTCCATCAGAGACGCATAATGATGCCCGCGCATTTCGTCGTGCCGGCGTTGCATGCGCCCAAAGCGGATGTGCGAGATGTTGCGTATCCATTCGAAGTAGGAAACGATCACTCCGCCTGCGTTGGCGAAGAAGTCGGGCAGCACGGTGATGCCGCGTTTTTTGAGCATTTCATCGGCGTCATAGGTGATCGGTCCGTTGGCGGCTTCCACGATCAGTCGGGCCTTGATGCGATCGGCGTTGTGCTGGGTGATCACCGCTTCCATGGCGGCAGGGATCAGGATGTCGCACTCGAGTTCCAGCGCCTCGGCCACATTCTCGCCGTAGCGCGCCTTGGAAAAGTTTTTGAGGGTTTTGTGGGTGAGGAGGTTGCGGTGCACGTCTTCCACCGTCAGGCCGTCCTCATTGTAGAGATAGCCGTCGCTCTTGACGATACCGACGATCTTGGCGCCATCTTCCTCGCTTAAGAATTTGGCGGCGTGGTAGCCCACGTTGCCAAAGCCCTGGATGATGATGCGCTTGCCCTCAAGCGTGCCGCTCAGCCCGGCGCGTTTGACGTCCTCGGGATGGCGGAAGAATTCCTGCAAGGCATATTGCACGCCGCGCCCTGTGGCTTCCTTGCGGCCGCGGATGCCGCCATGTTGCACCGGTTTACCGGTGACGCAGGCGAGGTAGTTGATGTCCTCGGGATGCAGATGTTTGTAGGTGTCGGCAATCCACGCCATTTCCCGCTCGCCGGTGCCCATGTCGGGCGCGGGGACATTGGTCGCCGGGCTCAGGAAGCCTTTGCGCACCAGTTCCAAGGTGAAGCGACGGGTGATGAGCTGCAATTCATCGCGGGAGTATTTTTTCGGGTCGATCAACAAGGCGCCCTTGGAGCCCCCGAAGGGCACATCCACCAGGGCGCATTTGTAACTCATCAGCGCGGCCAGGGCCTCCACCTCGTCTTGATTGGCGTAGGGCGCGTAGCGGATGCCGCCTTTGACCGGCAGTCGATGGGTGCTGTGCACCGCGCGCCAGCCGGTGAAGAGTTCAATCTTGCCGTTCAGCTTGACGGGGAATTGCACTTGCAGCACGGAGCTGCAAGCCTTGATCGCGGCCGCCGTGCCCTCGTCCAGGCCGAGCACCTGGATGGCGCGGTCAGCCATGAGGTTGACGCTTTGATAGAAACTGATGGTGTCGCTCATAAGGGAGGCCCTCTCAAGGAATACGCGGGTACTTGATTTATATCGAGTGTTTTTACAAAAGATTTAATCGGATGTAGGGCGTGGAGCGGCATCAGGTTAACAGCTCCCGTGAACTGCCTTATGATAGGCGGGACTGCACACATGAGGTTGAGCACCATGGCAATTGCCGAAAACGATTTTACTGATGGCCTGCTGAGGTTTCTTGCAAACTCTCCGACGCCGTTTCACGCGGTGGCCAATCTCTCAGCGACCTTGCGCCAGCGTGGGTTCACAGAACTCTCCGAATCGCAGCCCTGGCAACTCGCGCGCGGCGGGCGATATTTCGTCACACGTAACGACTCCTCCCTCATCGCCGTCGTGGTCGGCACGGAAGATCCGCTGGCGCACGGCGCGCGCATCGTCGGCGCGCATACCGATAGCCCCTGTCTCAAGGTTAAGCCAGAGCCGGATCGCGTCAAGAAGGGTTATTACCAGCTGGGCGTCGAGGTGTACGGCGGGGCCTTGCTCAATCCCTGGTTCGACCGCGATCTCTCGCTGGCCGGGCGCGTCAGCTGCCAGACCAAGGACAAGGCGCTCAAGCACTTGTTGGTGGATTTCAAACGGCCGGTAGCGATCATTCCCAGTCTGGCGATCCATCTGGATCGGGAGGCCAATTCCGCGCGTAATGTGAATGCGCAATTGCAGCTGCCGCCGGTGGTGCTGCAGGCCGAGGAGGGCGCCGCGCCGCGCTTCAAGGAACTGCTGCTGGCGCATCTGATCGAGGAGTGCGGTGCACACGACATCGACAAGGTGCTGGATTTCGAGATCAGTCTCTATGATGTGCAGCCGCCGGCGCGGGTTGGCCTCTACCGTGAATTCATCGGCGGGGCGCGGCTGGATAATCTGCTCAGCTGTTATGTCGGGACCATGGGGTTGCTCGAGAATTCCGGCAGCTACACCTCGATCATGGTCTGCAACGATCATGAAGAGGTAGGCAGCGCCTCCCACTGCGGGGCGCAGGGGACATTCCTGCGCGATGTGCTGGAGCGGATGTGCGGCACGGCGCAGGATCTGACGCGCATGATCAATCGTTCATTGATGATCTCCGCGGATAATGCCCACGGTGTGCATCCCAACTTCGCCGACAAACACGATGACAATCACGGTCCCTTGCTCAATCGCGGGCCGGTCATCAAGGTCAATGCCAATCAGCGTTACGCCACCAACAGCGTGACGGCGGCGTTTTTCCGCGCGTTGTGCGCAGCCGTGCAGGTGCCGGTGCAGTCGTTTGTGGTGCGAAGTGATATGGCCTGCGGCAGTACGATTGGGCCGATCACGGCCTCGGAGCTGGGCGTGAAGACCATCGATATCGGCGTGCCGACCTTCGCCATGCACTCGATCCGTGAGCTGGCCGGTGCGCGTGATGCGTATGATCTTTATCGGGTGTTGGCGGCCTTCAACAATACCAAGGCGCTCGCTTAACGTAGGAGCGAGCCCCGCTCGCGAATGAGGGTGATCGCCTGCAGGGCAGGCTCCTACACGAGATCGATTTCGACGGGATGGTTGTAGGAGCGAGCCCTGCTCGCGAATGAACGGAAATAGATGTTTCAGCGATCCGTCAGTCCCCAAGTAACACATCCTTCGCTTCATTGACCTTGGCGGCGAGGCGGTCGCTGCCGCCGCGGTCGGGGTGAAGTTTCTGGATCAGCCGCCGATGGGCGGCGATGACCTCTTCGCGGCTGGCGCCGGGTGTGATGCCGAGGATTTCGTAGGCCTCGTCCTTGCTCATGCGTCCGCCGCGCGGCGTTGTGCCGGTGCGTGATTGCTGTGCCGAGCGGCTGCGCTTGAACCAGTCATATACCTGCCAGGCGCGCCACAGGCGCATGGCGAGCGCCGCCAGACCGCCGCCGGCGGCGATCAGCCAGTGTATCCGGCCGGTGGCCGCGAGCACGATCAGCCCGGCGAGCAGCAGGAAGATCAGTGCGCGGATCAGCCAGGCGCGCACTTGCGGCGGCGGGGCCTTGACGAACCAGCGTCCGAGCAGAACAGCGAGCAGCAGGACGGCGATGGCGATGATCAGGAAGGTGCGCACGATTGGAATCCTAGGATTTGAGGTTGCCGCTGGCGAGGCTGAAGACCAGCCCGATCAGCCCGCCGAACACCCCGCCCCAGACCACCAGCCAACCGAGGTGTTCATGGATGATTCTCTCCACGATCTCTTTGACTTGTTGCGGGGTGAGTTCGTTCAGGCGCTGATCGAGGATGCGCTCAATATACACGATGACATCCTCGCCGAGCTGTTTCTGGTTGATGCTTTTGCGCAGGGCGGCATGAAAGGTCTCGCTCTGCGAGATACCGCGCAAGGTCTCCTGCAGTTTGGTGGTAAACGGCTCGCGCAGCGATTCCAGCGCCTTGGCGCCGCCGAGCATGCCGAGCATCCCGCCGACGGACGATTGCAGAATCGCCACGACCAGGGCATCGAACACGCGGTCGTAATCAACGACGCGCACCAAGGGTTCCAGATCCAGCAGCCGTTCGCTGGCTTCTTCCTCGGTGTCGATGAAGCGCTTGATCTGCTCGGGGGTGAAGAACTGCTCCATGATGGTTTGTTTGATCACGTGCTTGAATTCCTCAAAGCGCGCGGGGACGATGCCCGAGCCGTAGAGCAGGGGCACGCGCTCGAACAGCATGTAGATCGCCAGCCAGTTGGTCAACGCGCCGGAGAGGGCGAAGGTGCCGGTTTCGATGATCACATGGCCGTACCATGGCGAGACCAGGCCGACCAGGATCAGGGCGCCGGCGATTAAATTGGTGAGCAGGCTTTTGTTCAAGGAAAAACGTCCGAAATATTTGTATCCTGGTGGCATACGCGGCGACTTGGCCAGGGGCAGTCTAAGCTAATTATTAACCCGGCAGCGAAATAAATCTGGTTCAATCCCCTCTCCCGCAGGGAGAGGGTTAGGGTGAGGGAGATAATATATTGTTTTTACCCCCTCATCCTGTCCTTCTCCCTGTGGGAGAAGGGACGTTATAGAAAAGTTTTTCAAATATATATGATCGCCGGGTTACTAATAATATTCATAATAACGCATCCAGAGGGGACGCAGAATGACAAGCAGGATTCAGGTGTTCAGCGACGCGGAGGCCTTGAGTCTGGCAGCGGCTGAGCAAGTGGTGCTCAGCGCCCGTGCTGCCATCGCGCGGCGTGGGGAATTTCATCTCGTGCTCTCCGGGGGCTCGACGCCCAAACGCCTGTACGAGCAGCTGGCCTCGCCGCAGTTCCGCGGACGTGTCGATTGGTCGCGGGTGCACATCTATTTCGGCGATGAGCGCAGCGTCCCGCCGGATCATCCCGACAGCAATTTCCGCATGGCCAACACTGCGCTGATGCAACCGCTCACGCTTGATTCGTCCCATGTTCATCGGATGCAGGGCGAGCAGCAGGATCTGGAGCAGGCGGCGCGCGACTACGCCCGCATCATACAGCTGCGTGTGCCGCAGACAAACGCATTGCCGGTCTTCGATCTGGTATTGCTCGGTATGGGCGATGATGGCCACACCGCCTCGCTGTTCCCGCAGACCACGGCGTTAAAAGAAAAGGATCGGCTCGTGGCCCCGGTGTATGTCGAGAAACTCCATACCTGGCGCCTGACGCTGACCTATCCGGTGATCAACAACGCACAGCAGGTGCTGTTTCTGATCGCCGGCAGCAGCAAGGCGCAACGGTTGGCAGAGGTGCTGACCGGACAGCCCGTGGATTATCCCGTCAAGGCCGTCCAGCCGCGCGGCGAATTGCTGTGGTATCTGGACGAGTCAGCCGCCGCCTTGTTGCCGCAGGAGATCCGCGCATGAAGGTGCTGGCATGTGATGTGGGCGGCACCAAGACGCTGTTGATGATTGCGCACGTGGAAGGCGTGAAGTGCACGCCGCTGCATGAGCGGTCTTTTGCCAGCGCCGCGTATCATGACTTCGAGGTGATGCTTGCCGAGTTCATCGATGACTTGCACGAGGAGCTGTGGCCGGTGGCCGGCGCCTGTTTGGGTGTGGCGGGGCCGGTGAGCGGCGGCCACGCGATGATCACCAATCTGCCCTGGGACATCGATGCCCGGCTGTTGAGCGAACATTTCGATATCCCACGCGTCGTCTTGATCAATGACTTTCAGGCGATCGGCTACGGCATCGCCGGCCTGCGCGAGGATCAGCTGGTGGTGCTGCAAACGGGTGCCCCCGATCAGCATGGCGTGAAGGCGCTGATCGGCGCGGGCACCGGCTTGGGCGAAGGGATCATGGTGTGGAACGGCCGGCACTATCAGGTGCAGCCCACCGAAGGCGGCCACGTCGATTTCGCCCCGGTCGACGCCGTGCAGATCGAGCTGTTGCAATGGCTGCTCAAGCGCCAGGCGCGGGTGAGTTACGAGAATGTCGTATCTGGCGGGGGCTTGGCGTCGATCTACGATTTTCTTACCGAGAAACATCCCGCCCGGCAAAACGCCGCCTTGACCGCGGCACTGAAAGAAGGCGATCGTGCGGCGACCATAGCGCGCTTTGCGCTGGAGTCGGGTGATGCGCTGGCGGGCGAGGCGGTGGATCTGTTTCTGCGCATCTATGGCGCGCAGGCCGGGAATCTGGCGCTCACCACACTGCCGTATGGTGGAGTCTATCTGGCTGGTGGGATTGCGCCGAAACTCATCACGCGCATCCAGCAGGGGGGATTCATGGATGCATTCCATGACAAGGAACCGATGGCGGAGCTGATGCACCGCTTCCCGGTGAAGGTGATCATGGAACCGAGGATTGGTGTGATTGGGGCAGCCTTGCGGGCGGCCCAAACAGAGTGATCCTGCAAGCAACCGCGCCGGGAACGGCTGCGCCTTATCCCGGCCTACGCTGTCGGGCTACTCGGATTCTTCCACCAAGTTGCGCCATGTCTGATCCTCGCGGTCGAACAGACGGTTGGCGACCAGCGGGCCCCAGGTGCCCGAGGGATAGGTCTCGATGAAGTCGCGCTCCATCGACCAGACCTTGAGGATGGGATCGACCACTTTCCAGGCCCAGTTCACTTCGTCGTAGCGCAGGAACAGCGAACGGTCGCCTTCGAGCACATCGAGCAACAAGGCCTCGTAGGCGTCTAGCTTCACATCGCTGGCGCGGCAGAAGCTCGCGTCCATGTGGGTGGTGCGGATCTTCATTTCCAGTCCTGGTTCTTTGACTTGAACCACCAAGCGCAGGCATTCATTGGGCTGTATCCCCAGCACTAGCCAGTTCGGCTCCAGACGATTGATCTGGGTTTCACGGAACAGCTGCTGCGGCGGGTGTTTGAAGCGGATGCTGATCACCGAGCTGTTCTGCGCCATGCGCTTGCCGGTGCGTAGATAAAACGGCACGTTGCGCCAGCGCCAGTTGTCGATGTAGAGCTTGAGCGCGGCGTAGGTTTCGGTGGTGCTCGCTTGCGGCACGTCTTTTTCTTCCAGATAGCTGCACACCTTGGCGCCGCTGACCATGCCGTGGGTGTATTGCGCGCGGAAGGCATGGGCGTGGACGGCGTTGGGCGGAATCGGGCGGATCGATTTGAGCACCTTTACCTTCTCATCGCGCAGGGATTCGGAGTCCATCGAGGCGGGGGGTTCCATCGCCACCAGGGTTAGCAGTTGCAGCAGATGGCTCTGGATCATGTCGCGCAGGGCGCCGGCCCCATCGTAATACTCGGCGCGGTTTTCGATGCCCTTGCTCTCGGAGTGCGTGATCTGCACATGGTCGATGTAGTTGCGATTCATCAACGGTTCGAGCATGACATTGGCGAAGCGAAACGCCAGCACGTTTTGCACCGTGCCCTTGCCCAGATAGTGGTCAATGCGGAAGATCTGTGATTCCTTGTAATCCTTGTGCAGTTGATGCTCCAGGATTTGCGCGCTTTCGAGGTCATAACCAAACGGTTTTTCCACGACAATCCGACGCCAGCCGCCTTCTTCGTTGTTCAGCCCGACCGCCGCCAGATTGTGGCTGACGGTGGCGAAATCCGCCGGGCGGATCGCCATGTAGAAGGCGATGTTGGCCGGCAGATGCGGCGAGGCGCTGATGTGATCGCGCAGACGGGCGTAAGAGGTTGCGTCGTCGAGGTCGCCTTGGAGGTAGTACATGCGCTTGGCGAGCCGGTCGAACACCTCTTGCTTCAATCCGCTGCGGGCGCGCGTGGACAGTAATTCGGCGACTTCCGCGCGCCACTGGTCGTCGTTCCATTCACGGCGGCCGATCGCCAATATGGACGTGCCTTCCGGGAGGGCGCGGGCCTCTTCCAGATGATAGAGCGCCGGCAGCAGTTTGACCTTGGCGAGATTGCCGGTGGCGCCGAAGATGACGAAGGTACAGGGTTCGCGCATGCGTTTTTTTTCCTAGTTATTTTTTGATCGCGTGGCCGCCGAAGGCGTTGCGCATCTTCGAGAGCATCTTGTTGCCGAAATCGGCCTTGCCTTGGCTGGCGAAGCGCGCGTGGATGGACAGCGACAGCACCGGCGCGGAGACGCCCTGGTCGATGGCCTCCACACAGGTCCAGCGGCCTTCGCCGGAGTCGGCGACGAAGGGCTTGATGTCATCGAGCTTCTGGTCGTTTTTGAGGAAGTCTGCGGTCAGATCCAGCAGCCAGCTGCGCACCACGGAGCCGTGGCGCCAGATCTCGGCCACGTTCGCCAGATCGATGTTGAATTCCTCCTTACCTTTCATCAGCGCAAAGCCCTCGGCCATGGCCTGCATCATGCCGTATTCGATGCCATTGTGGATCATCTTGGTGAAATGGCCCGCACCACAGGGGCCGACGTGCGCCCAGCCGTGGTCTTTGCCGGGGGCCAGGGCCTGGATGATGGGCTTGATGGCGGCGAAGTCCTCTTGGCTGCCGCCGACCATCATGCAATAGCCGTTTTCCAGCCCCCAGACGCCGCCGGAGGTGCCGGCATCCATGTAGTGGATCTTGTGCTTGTCGAGCAGCGTGTGGCGGCGCTGGGTGTCGTGGTAGTTGGAGTTGCCGCCGTCGATGATGATGTCGCCGGCCTTGAGCTTGGGGATCAGGGTTTGGATCATCTCTTCGGTCGGGGCGCCGCTCGGCAGCATCAGCCAAATGAGGCGCCGGCCGGTCAGCTTGGCGATGGCCTCGTCGACGGTGTAGGCGGGGATGAGACCTTCTTCCTTCGCCAGTGTTTCGGTGATGTCGGAGGAGCGGTTATAACCCACGACTTCAATGCCGCTGCGGCACAGGCGGCGCGCCATATTGCCACCCATCTTGCCCAGGCCAAAGATTGCTAATTTCATTTCTCTCACCTTTTATAATGTATAAATTTGAATGTGTTATGCGCAGTAAGCCTTGCGTTGTACCATGTTGTCGACGGCTTATTGATTTAGTTTAGTTTGTGAATTGGATAATATTTTCCATGTTTGATTATCCAGTTGTATGAATTTCAGCCGATCTAGAGATGAGTGCCGAGAGGCTAATCGTGGTTATTTTTCAATCCAAGTGGAATCTGGCCATGAACATGCAGCAAATCCGTTTCATCGCGAGCGCCAAGGGGATTAACACGTCTCGCTTGAGTAAGATGGAATTGATCCGAGCCCTGCAGAGTCGAGAGGGTAACCCCGCCTGCTTTGCCACGGATGCCGAGGGAAAGTGCGATCGCTATGACTGCATGTGGCGGGCGGATTGCCTGCAGATGTCACAAAAGCTCAAGGCCTGAGGGCCGCCAACCGCACCGCTTCCTCGTAGACTTCGATGTATTTTCCGGCGCTGGTCTTCCAGTCGAAGGCTTGGCGCATCCCGGCGCGCATCATGCCGCGCCATACTCTGAAATCCCGGTATAGCGTCAGCGCGCGTTCCACCGCCCAGCAGACGGCGTTGGCATCGGCGTGGTCGAAGATGATGCCGGTGGCCGTGCCTTGGGCGATGTTCTCATCGGTGGCATCGACCACCGAGTCGGCCAGGCCGCCGACGCGGCGCACGATCGGTACCGTGCCATAGCGTTGGCTGTACATCTGATTGAGTCCGCAGGGTTCGAAGCGCGAGGGCATGAGGAAGATGTCGGCGCCGGCTTCGATGTGGTGCGCCAGGGTTTCGTCGTAGCCGATGCGCAGGCCGATACGGTCTGGATAGAGCTTGGCCCATTCGCCGAGCGCCCACTCGAAGCGGGAGTCTCCGCCACCCAGGATCACGAACTGCACTGGGAACTGGATGAGCCGCGGCATGGCATCCAAGATCAGATCGATGCCCTTCTGTTCGACCAGGCGCGTGATCATGCCGATGAGCACCAGGTCTTTCTTCTGGCTGAGGTTGAAGTCCTTGCGCAGCTGTTTCTTGTTTTCTTCCTTGTCGTCGAGATTGCGCACCGTGTAGGGCTTTTTCAGGCGCGGGTCCTGGGCGGGATTCCATTTTTCGTAATCGATGCCGTTCAGGATGCCGTGCAGACGATCGCGCCGGTGGCCCAGCAGGCCTTCCAGTCCGTAGCCGAATTCGTAGGTCTGAATCTCCTCGGCGTAGGTGGGGCTGACGGTGGTGATGATGTCGGCGTAGGCCAGGCCGCCTTTGATGATGTTGAGCTTGCCGTAGTATTCCAGGCCATCGGGGTGCCAGAGTGCGGTTGGCAGGTTGAGATGGACGAAGGTGGTTGAATCGTAAATGCCTTGATACGACAAGTTGTGAATCGTGAACACGGTGGCCGGTCGCGACGGCTCCAGGCTCAGCAGGGCCGGCACCAAGGCTGTCTGCCAGTCATGGCAATGCACCACATCGGGCTGCCATCTCAGGTCCACGCGGTTTTGCGCGATCTCGACGGCCACGCGCGAGAGCAGGGCGAAGCGCTGGGCGTTGTCCGGCCAGGGATCGCCTTGCAGGGTCATGTAGGGATTGCCGGGGCGGTTGAAGGCGGGCGGATAGTCCACCAGCCAGACCTTCACGCGTGTGCCGGGCAGCACGCCTTCCAGGATGCGGATCGGCTGGGTGGAACCCGCCATCGCCACTGTGGCGACGGCGTGCAGCTCGCCGGCTTGTTCGAGGGCATCGTGATAGGCCGGCATCAGCAGGCGCACATCCTGACGGTTGTTGCGCAACGCCACCGGCAGGCTGCCCGAGACATCGGCCAGGCCGCCGGTTTTGATCAATGGGTAGGCTTCGCTGGTGACAAACAGGATCTTCATGCGCGTTCTTTTTCGAGTTGTTTAGTCGACGTATTTGAGGACCAGCCCCGCCAGCGGCGGCACGATCACCTGGATGGAGTGCGGACGATTCATCCAGGGGAGATCCTCGCTGGGGATATCACCGGAATTGCCGATGTTGCTCCCGCCGTAGTAGTTCGAATCCGAGTTGATCACCTCGCGGTAACGGCCGGGGCGCGGCACGCCGATGCGATAGGCGCGGCGCGGGACCGGCGTGCAATTGAGCAGGACGATGTACAGGCCGCCGGCATCATCCTTGCGCAGATAGCTGATCACCGATTGCGCGGCGTCGTGGCAGTCGATCCACTCGAATCCGTCGTGCTGGAAGTCGAAATGATGCAAGGGACGGGCTTCGCGGTAGAGATGGTTCAGGTCCTTGACCAAGTGGCGGATGCCGCGATGGTGCGGGTAGTCGAGTAGGTACCAGTCGAGCGCGGCATCGTGATTCCATTCGCGTCCGTGGCCGAACTCGCTGCCCATGAACAGCAGTTTCTTGCCGGGGTAGGTGAACATGTAGGTATAGAGCAGGCGCAGGTTGGCGCAGCGCTGCCACTCGTCGCCCGGCATCTTGTAGAGCATCGAGCCTTTGCCGTGGACGACCTCGTCATGGGAGAACGGCAGGACGAAGTTTTCGGTGAAGCAGTAGAGCAGGCCGAAGGTCAGTTTGTCGTGTTCGTAGTGACGGTAGATCGGGTCTTTCTTGAAGTATTCCAGCGTATCGTGCATCCAGCCCATGTTCCATTTCATGGAAAAGCCCAGGCCGCCGAGCCAGGTGGGGCGGGTGACCTGCGGCCAGGCGGTGGATTCCTCGGCGACGACGAGACTGCCGGGGCATTCGCCGTGGGTGACTTGGTTGAGCTCGCGCAGGAAGTCGATGGCCTCGAGATTCTCCCGCCCGCCGTAGATGTTGGGAATCCAGTCGCCTGCCTGGCGTGAGTAGTCGAGATACAGCATCGAGGCGACGGCATCCACGCGCAGGCCGTCGAGGTGGAATTCCTCCAGCCAGTAGACGGCGCTGGAGAGCAGGAAGTTTTTCACTTCGTTGCGGCCGAAATTGTAGATGTAGGTGCCCCAGTCGCGGTGCTCGCCGCGGCGCGGGTCTTCGTGTTCGTAGAGCGCGGTGCCGTCGAAGCGCGCTAGCGCGAAATCGTCTTTTGGGAAATGCGCGGGCACCCAGTCGAGGATCACGCCGATATTATTGCGATGGCAGTGATCGACGAAGTAGCGAAAATCATCCGGTGTGCCGAAACGGCTGGTGGGCGCGTAGTAGCCGGTGGTCTGATAGCCCCAGGAGGCGTCCAGCGGGTGTTCGGTGATCGGCAGCAGTTCGATGTGGGTGAAACCCATGTCTCGCACGTATTCCACCAGGCGGTGAGCGAGCTCGCGGTAGTTGAGGAAGCCACCGTGATCATCGCGCTGCCAGGAGCCGAGGTGCACCTCGAAGACCGACATCGGCGCATGCAGCCAGGGGGCGTGCTTGCGCTGTTCCATCCAAGCCTGGTCCTGCCATTGGTGCTGATCCGGCTGCGGGATCAGCGCCGCAGTTTCCGGCCGCATCTGGAACTGCCGTCCGTAGGGGTCGGTCTTGACCATCACGGCGCCGGTGTCGCGGTTGCGGATCTCGTATTTATAGAGATTCCCGGATTGCAGGCCGGGGATGAAGATCTCCCAGATGCCGCTGCCGCCACGCGAACGCATTGGATGACGGCGGCCGTCCCATTGATTGAAATCACCGATCACGCTGACCCGCGCGGCGTTCGGCGCCCATACGGCGAACAATACCCCTTGAATATCGCCGACGCGGTGTAGATTGGCGCCGAGCACCCGATACACATGCCAGTGCCGGCCCTCGCCAAACAGATGCATGTCGAATTCGGAGAGCTGCGGAACGAAGCAATAGGGATCGTAGTCCTCGCGTCGATTGCCGTAGGCATCGATCCACTGCAGGCGGTAGTGGGCGGGGGTGGTTCCGGCCGGGCCTTCCCAAATGAACACATCGCTGTGTGGGATGCGTTCGAGCATCTCTCCTGTTTCTAAGATGCGCACTTCACGGGCGTAGGGGAGGAAGACGGTGATGCGCTCGCGGCCGTCGGTGGCGGGGTGTTTGCCCAGGACCGTGAAGGGGTCGTGGTGGCGCGCCTCAATAATCTTTGATAGTTCAGTGTCGATGAGCATGATTTGTTATGGTTCTGTATGTGAGTGTTTTAATAATAAAAAAGTGTTTTTTAACGGTCGGCGGCTATGAGACGATATTAACATAAGCTAATAATATTCAATACTTGCCGGTTTTTGCCGCTACTTTGCACGCGAATTCCCTACCAACTGCGGATCGACCTATGAATGATAAACTGCACGGTTCAAATCCTTCACGTTTTGTCAGTCGTTTAACCAGAAATACCTTGGCTTTGATCATGGCGGGTGGCCGCGGTTCGCGACTGAAGCACCTGACCGCATGGCGCGCCAAACCCTCGGTGCCCTTCGGCGGCAAGTTTCGCATCATTGACTT
This sequence comes from Pseudomonadota bacterium, assembly GCA_040752855.1. Lineage (GTDB taxonomy): Bacteria > Pseudomonadota > Gammaproteobacteria > RBG-16-57-12 > RBG-16-57-12 > JBFMHP01. The sequence goes on from JBFMHP010000038.1 coordinate 17,451, forward strand.
CCCCTTGTCGAACTGTGTGAATTCGGGCATCCGGCGCATCGGTATCCTCACCCAGTACAAGGCGCACTCGCTCTTGCAGCACATCCAGCGCGGCTGGAGTTTCATGCGCGCGGAGTTCGGCGAGTTCGTCGAAATCCTGCCGGCGCAGCAGCGCGTCACGGAAAACTGGTATGTCGGTACCGCCGATGCGGTGTATCAGAACATCGACATCATCCGCATGCACAACCCTGAGTTCGTGCTGATCCTGGCCGGCGATCACATCTACAAGATGGATTACGGCGCGATGATCGCACGGCACGTTGAGCAGAAGGCGGACATGACGGTGGGATGCATCGAGGTGCCGGTGGAGCAGGCGAGCGCCTTTGGCGTAATGTCGGTGGACAACGAAGGCCGTATCCAGGAGTTCGCCGAAAAGCCAGCCAATCCGGCATCGATGCCAGGCAAACCGGGAACGGCGCTGGCGTCCATGGGGATTTATGTATTCAACACCGCCTTCCTCTACGAGCAACTGATTAAGGACGCGGATACGCCGGGTTCCAGCCATGATTTCGGCAAGGACATCATCCCGGGAGCGATCCGGAAATATCGGGTTTTCGCCCATCCGTTCCGTGACGTGCAAAACAAGGAAACGGCTTACTGGCGCGATGTGGGAACGGTTGACTCCTACTGGGAGGCGAATATCGATCTCGCGCGCGTGACACCCGAGCTGAACCTCTATGACAACGAATGGCCGATCTGGACCTATCAGGAGCAGTTGCCTCCGGCGAAATTCATCTTCGATGACGAAGGACGTCGCGGCATGGCGGTGGACTCAATGGTCTCCGGGGGGTGTGTCATCTCCGGAAGCACGGTGCGCCAGTCGGTGCTGTTTTCCAGCGTGCGGGTAAATTCCTTTTCAAGTGTGTACCAATCGGTGCTGCTGCCGAGTGTCGAGATCGGACGCAATTGCCGTATCAAGAAGGCGGTCATCGACAAGGGGTGTTTCATCCCGGAAGGGACGGTGATCGGCGAGGATCTGGCGCTCGACGCCAAGCGTTTCTATGTTTCCGAAGGCGGCGTGGTGCTGGTGACGCCGGAGATGCTCTCGCAGGAGTATCGTCATGTCCGATAATGCGCGTCTAAAGGTGGTGCTGTGTTGGCATATGCACCAGCCGGAGTACCGCGATCTTACCTCCGGCGACTATCAACTGCCCTGGACCTACCTGCACGCGATCAAGGACTATGTCGACATGGTCGAGCATCTGGAGTCTGTGCCCAAGGCGCGTGCCGTGGTGAACTTCGTGCCCATCCTGCTGGAGCAGATCGATGACTATGCCCGGCAGGTGAGCGGGCACCTCAATCAGACGGGGACGATCAAGGACCCGCTGCTGCGCTTGCTCGATGCGCCGGTCATGCCGGCCGATATCCATCTGCGCAAGCGCGCGATCAAGGAGTGCCTGCGGGTCAACCGCGCGACGGTGGTCAACCGTTTTGAGGCCTATCGCAAATTGGCGGAGATCGCCGATTGGATGAATGGCCAGGCGTATGCGATGCACTATATTTCCGATCAATTCCTGGTCGACATGGTGGTGTGGTATCACCTGGCCTGGCTCGGGGAATATGTGCGCCGCAAGGATGCGCGGGTCAAACGGCTCATCGAAAAAGGCCAGGGATTTACCGTGCACGATCGCCACGAGTTGATGCAGGTCATCGGCGAGCTTTTGGCGGGGCTGTTGGCGCGTTACCGCGCGTTGCACAAACGCGGGCAGATCGAGCTCTCCATGACGCCCTACGCCCATCCCATCGCACCATTGCTGTTGTCGCTGGACTCCACCCGCGAGGCTATGCCCGATGTGCAACTGCCGCTGCTGGAGAAATATCCCGGCGGCGAGGAACGCCTGCGCCGGCATATCGAGCACGGACGCAAGGTGTTCGAGCAGTATTTCGGTTTCTCCCCCGCGGGCTGCTGGCCGGCGGAAGGTGCCGTCTCTACCCAGGCGCTCCAGGTGTTCGACGAAGCGGGGTTCAAGTGGGTCGCCACCGGCGCCAGTGTATTGCGCCACACCCTGCACAAGGGTTCGATCGACTTCGATGCGCAGATGTGCAAGGGGCCGCACCAGGCCTACCGCATCCAGGGCCAGAAGGTGAACTGTTTCTTCCGGGACGACGGCCTATCCGATTTGATCGGCTTCAGCTACTCGAACTGGCATGCCGATGATGCAGTGGCCAATCTGGCGCATCACCTGGAAAACATCGCGCATGCCTGCAAGGACCATCCGGGCACCGTCGTGTCCGTCATCCTCGATGGTGAAAACGCCTGGGAGTACTATCCGGAAAACGCCTATTACTTCCTGAGCGCCTTGTACCGGCGCCTGGCGGAACATCCGTTGCTTGAACTAACCACCTTCTCCGATTGCATCGAGCAAGGTTTGCTGGTGAGTGAATTGAACGGCCTGGTGGCCGGCAGCTGGGTGTATGGCACCTTCTCGACCTGGATCGGCGATCCGGACAAGAACCGCGGCTGGGACATGCTCGGCGACGCCAAACGTTGCTATGACAAGGTCATCGCCACCGGCAAGCTCTCTCCGGAGCGTCGCGCCCTGGCCGAACAGCAGCTCTTCGTCTGCGAAGGGTCGGACTGGTTCTGGTGGTTCGGCGATTACAATCCGGCCGATTCGGTCAGCGATTTCGAGCGCATGTTCCGCATGCATCTGGCCCATCTCTATGAATTGCTAGGCGTCGAGCCGCCCGAATATCTGACCCATTCCTTCACACATGGAGGTGGCGCCCCCGCCATGGGTGGAGCCATGCGGCCGGGGCAGATGCCATCATGAGCAATTCCGTTAACTTGAAACGACGCGCCGCCGGCCTGCTGCTCCATCCCACGTCCTTGCCGGGCGTGGGAGAGAGCGGGGTACTGGGCGCCGACGCCTACCGGTTCGTCGATCTGCTCGCCGAGAGCGGTATGAGCCTCTGGCAGGCCTTGCCGCTGACGCCGACCCACGGCGACCGTTCGCCGTATCAAAGCCTCTCCGTGCATGCCTGCAGCGAGGAGCTGATCTGCCGCCACTGGCTGGCGGCGCGTGGCTGGCTGTCGGCGGAACAGCTGACGGGCTCCATCCTGGAATGTCTGGCGCTTGCTTGCGCGGCGTTCCACCAGAAGGCCTCCGCCGAGGAGCGGCAGGCCTTCGCTGATTTCACCGCCGCGCATGCCTATTGGCTGGAGGATTACGCCCTGTATCGCGCCATTCGCGCCGACGAGGGGCTGAAGTGCTGGGTGGATTGGCCCGCGCCGTTGCGAGACCGCGACGCCAAGGCCCTGGAGAAGGCGGCCAAGCGCTTGGAGCAGGAGATCCGGAAGTACAAATTCGGCCAGTACGTGGCTTTTACCCAATGGCTGGGCGTCAAGCGCTACGCCAATGAGCGCGGCATCGCGATGTTCGGCGACATGCCGATCTTCGTCTCCTACGACAGCGCCGATGTCTGGGCGCAGCGCGAGTATTTCCGCCTGGATCGTGACGGCCGGATGGAGGTGGTGGCGGGGGTGCCGCCGGATTATTTCTCCGCCACCGGTCAGCGCTGGGGCAATCCGCACTACAACTGGGAGCAGATGCAGGCCGATGGATTCGAATGGTGGCAGAACCGCCTGCGCAGCCAGATGCAGCTGTTCGATGTCATCCGCATCGATCATTTCCGCGGCTTCGAGGCCTATTGGGAGATCCCCGCCAGCGAGCCGACGGCGATCAACGGGCGCTGGGTCAAGGCCCCGGGCGAAGAGCTGTTCAAGTGCCTTAAGAGCGAATTCGGGGAGATTCCGCTGGTGGCCGAAGACCTCGGGGTGATCACCGAGGAAGTCAACGCCTTGCGCAAGGGTTTTGAGCTGCCGGGCATGAAAATCCTGCAATTTGCCTTCGACGGCGGACCCGACAATCCATATCTGCCCCACAATCATGAAACCTGCTGCGTGGTTTACACCGGCACGCACGACAATGACACGACCTGCGGCTGGTTCACCGCACTGAAGGAGCCCCAGCGGCTGAGCGTGCTGGAATATCTCGGCCTGCCCGATGAGCCGATGCCCTGGCCACTGAATCGCGCGGCGCTGGCCTCCGTGGCGCAGTGGTCTATTCTGCCGATGCAGGATGTCCTGGGGTTGGACGGTTCCCACCGCATGAATACCCCCGGCACTCAGCAAGGCAATTGGTTGTGGCGCTTTAGCTGGGACATGGTGCCCGAGACCCTCGCCAAACGCCTGCGCCATCTCAATCACCTCTACGGGCGAATCTAACCGCCTGCAAAAAAGAGGATTTTCGTCCCTTCTCCCGTCGGGAGAAGGTGGTCCGAAGAGCCGGATGAGGGAAGAGGGGTAGCAAACTACCTGCTCAAGGGCGCTGACTAATCACAAGCTCGTTATTCAGTGGTGTACGGTTGGCCCCGTCCGGAAGGACTATTCACCACACTGGTGAAGGCCAGTGTCCTGATCTTTGCCCCGCCCGACACCCTCCTCCGCGCGCATCTTGGAATCGGTCTTAGTAGGATTTATTGCAGATCTTGCTATCTTTAGAGCAATGGCTTTCCGTATCGCTGACCTTTAATCCCCCTTGGAGGTGCAAGATGATGAGAGACTTTGATCGCCAGATTGGCAAATGGTATCAATGCGAGGAAGGTATTTTTGAGGTGGTCGCCTGGGATGAGCGCACCCAGACGCTTGAGATCCAATATGACGATGGCAGCGTGCAGGAGTTGGACCTCGATCAGTGGGACGCGCTCGATGTCATGGTCGTATCACCACCGGAGGATTGGTCGGCGCCGTTTGATGATATCGAGAAGTGGGAGATCGATGACGCCGATGCCGCGGTGTTCCCGGAGGAGATCAGCCCGCTGGACCGCGTTAGTTTCTAAGGAACCTCTAATAAATTAGAGGTTCCTAGCTTTATCGAGGCGGCATTGCCGCTAGCGTCCTAAATCCGATGATCCGTCAGGCTCTTTCGCCGTCTCGGCAAAGGCGTGGCGGATCTCGGTCATCTGCTCCAGCCGCTCCATGATGAGGGCGTTGAGCGAGCCCGCGGGAAATTCACCCTCCAGTGTGCGCTCGCCGGCCGGCATGCCCATCAACAAGGCGGCGGCCTCATCCACCTGCGTGACCGGATAGATATTGAAGGTGCCCGCAGCCACGGCATCGATCACCGGTTGGTCCAGCATCAGGTGCTTGACGTTGTCGGCCGGGATGATCACCCCGTGGTGGCCGGTCAGTCCGCGCGCCTGGCAGATTTCAAAGAACCCTTCGATCTTTTCATTGACCCCGCCGATGGCCTGCACCTCGCCGTGCTGGTTGACCGAGCCGGTCACCGCCAGACTCTGTGCGATGGGGACCTCTGCGATGGCCGACAGCAAGGTGCACAGCTCCGCGAGCGAAGCGCTGTCGCCCTCAATCTTGCCGTAATTTTGCTCGAACACCAGGCTGGCGTGCATGGAGAGCGGACGGTCTTTTGAGTAGCGCGCGCCGATGTAGGAGGATAGGATCAAGACGCCCTTGGAATGGATCGGTCCGCCCAATTCCACTTCGCGCTCGATATCGATGATGTGCCCTTCGCCGACGCGGATCGTGGCGGTGATCCGTGTGGGATGGCCGAAGCTTTCGTTGCCGAGCAGCAGAACGGATAGCCCGTTGATTTGCCCGACCTTGGCGCCGTCGGTGTCGATCTTGATGGTCTGGCGGACGATCTCATCTTGGATCTGCTCCTTCAGGCGCAGGTGGCGTCTTTTCCGCTGGGCGATGGCGCTGTCGATGTCTTCGCGTCCGATGACGGCGCGCTTGGCCTCGCGGGCTAGATGATCGGCTTCGCTCAGCAGATCGGTCAGCGCGCGCATATTGGTGGTGAGCTTTTCCGCATCCCCGGCCAGCCGCGCGGCGTGCTCGATCACACGGCAGATGGCGGCGCGGTCGAGCGCGAGCAGCGCTTCCTTCTGGCAGAGCGTGGCGATGAGGCGCGCATACAATTGCGTATGGTCGCCGGAGCGGGTCATATCGTCTTCGAAATCGGCGGCGACCTTGAACAGCTCGTTGAACTCCGGATCGTATTCGCTCAGCAGGTAATAAAGGATACGGTCGCCCACCAGCACGACCTTCACATCCAGCGGGATCGGTTCGGGCTCAAGCGAGACCGTGCTGATCAAGCTCAACAACTGTCCGAGCGAATCGATGTGCAGCTGCTTGCAGCGCAGTGCGCGCTTTAAACCTTCCCAGGCGTAGGGCTGGGTAAGCACCTTGGTGGCGTCCAGGATCAGATAGCCGCCGTTGGCCCGGTGCAGCGCGCCCGGTTTGATCAGCGAAAAGTCGGTGACCAAGGTACCCATCTGCGAAATGTGCTCCACGCGCCCGATCAGGTTCTGATAGCTCGGCTGGTCTTCGTGGATAACGGGCAGGCCGGTGGTGGCGCTGTTGTCGATCAGCAGGTTTACCTTATAGCGGCTGAAGGAATTCTGGCGCCGCTCCGCCGCGCCGAGCAGTAGGTGCGGCAGGTCCTCGTGTTTGCGGAATTCGTGGACATTGCCGATGATGTCCTCCTGCACGGCATCGAGATGGGCGATGACCTCGGGCAGGTCATGATATTTGTCCTTGATCTCATCGACGAGGTGGCTGACGGCAAGCCGCGCGGTATCGCGCTGCACTTGCTTGATCTTGTCGCGGGTTTCTTTGGACCAGCGCGGCATCATTTCAATGACCTTGCGCAATTTGCCCTGCAAATCGCTGATCAGCCGCTCCAAGGCCTCCCGCTCACCGGGCGACATCTTCTGGAAATCCTCGGGGCCGAGGATTTCGCCGTTGTGGGTGGGGGCGAAGACGAAGCCGTCGGAGGTGCGCATGAGCCGGATATTGTGCCGGCTGGCCTCCTGGTGGATTTCATTCAGCGCATCTTCCTGTCTGCTTTTGAGCGCCTGTTCCAGACTTTCGATGCGTGCCTGGAATTCATCGCTTTCGAAGGCGGCGGGAATGGCGATGTGGAGTTCATCCACCAATTGGTCGAGGTCCTGCTCCAGCTGGACTCCTTGGCCGGGGGGCAGCTCGAGCGCTTGCGGATGCTGCGGCTGGGCGAAGTTGTACACATAGCACCAGTCCGACGGCGGTGTGCCCTGCTTGGCGATCTGCGCCAGATGCAGCTGCACCATGGTGTGCTTGCCGCTGCCGGGCGGGCCCATCACGTAGAGGTTATACCCCTGGCGCTTGATCGAGATGCCAAAGCGTACGGCATCCACGGCGCGTTCCTGGCCCACCATGCCTTCGATCGTGGCCAGGTCATGGCTGGTGCCGATGTTGAGGGCGCTGAGGTCGCAGCGTGCGCACAATTGATCCGGCGTGAGTGGAATGACGGTATTGATTTTTGCCATGGTCTTTCTTTGCGTTCTTAATGAGTCAAGGCCCGTGAGCGTACACGCAGGCGTTGGCGGTGGTATAGATCAGAATATTAGAGTCCGCGGGACGAGTCACACAAAATGTTTTGCCCTGGCCCGACGCCGCTTCATGGTATTTTTACCAGCCAATTTCGCTTTTGAATACCCCGTGGCTTGCAATATAGTGTTACCCGACCTTGATAATCATTGCCGATGAGTTTCATGAGCGTTACCTCCATCAGTTACGCGATCTGCGGCTCCGCTTTTCTCCTGTATGCGATCTATCTGCTGCGCAACGGCGGGCGCGCCGCGGTGTTCAAGCTGCAGGCGATCGCGGCTTTTGTCACCGCGCTGTGGGCCGGGGCGGAGGCCGCGGCCGCGGGCGGGGCGCCGCGGCTGTTTCATTTTCTCGAACTCTATCGCGGGCTGGCCTGGATACTGGTGCTGGTCCTGTTGCTCAAGCCGCTGGATGAAAAGCAGTATGTCGCCGCGCCCTTCCGGCGCGTGTTGAAAGCGATCGGCGGGTTGTTTCTCGCCATTCTTGCGCTGGATATCTATCTCCAGTTCGATACCCGCTTTGTGCTCACGGTTTCGCTCTGGGACGTCTGGGCGATGGAATACATCGTGCTGGCCATCGCGGGGCTGATCCTGCTCGAACAACTGTTGAAGAACTCCAACGAGCGGCAGCGGTGGTCGGTGAAGTTTTATTTTATCGGGCTGGGCACGGTGTTTTGCTACGACCTGGTCATGTATTCCGATGCCCTGTTGTTCAAGGAGCTCAACCCTTCGCTGTGGGATGCGCGCGGCGTTGTCAACGCCCTGGTGGTGCCGCTGCTGGTGCTGGCGACATCGCGCGGGATGCAGCAGCCGAATGCAATACAGTTCTCGCGCCAGTTGGCATTTCACAGCGCGAGCATGATCGGCGCGGGGATCTACCTGCTGGCGCTCAGCACGGTGGGATATTATCTGCGCACCGCGGGAGGGGCGACGGGCATCGTCCTGCAGGTGGTGTTTCTGGCCCTCGGGTTGATGATGCTGATGATCCTGCTGTTTTCCGATCAGCTGCGCGCCAAGGTGCGCGTGTTCATCGCCAAGCATTTCTACCCGTACCGCTACGACTATCGCACCGAATGGCTGCGCTTCATGCAGGCCTTTTCGGGGGCGGATTCGCAGCATGACATCGGCACGCGCGCCATCGAGGCGCTGGCGCGGATCATCGATTGCTCCGGCGGGGCGCTGTGGGTAAAGGATGGCGGCGGCCGGTATGTGCTGGCGGCGCATGTTGGGACGGCGGTTCTCCCCGAAGTGGGCTTCGAGGCCACGGACGCCGTGACGCAGCTCATGCGCGATAAAGACTGGGTCATCGATCTCAAGGAATGCAAAAATCAGAAGGACGACGAAAAGCGCCTGGAATTGCCCGACTGGCTGCGCAACCTCACGCAGGCGCGGCTGTTGGTGCCGCTGATGCACCATGACGACCTGTATGCCATCTTGCTGCTCAAGCAGCCGCGCGCGGACATCGATTTCAATTGGGAGGATCGCGACCTGCTCAAGACTGCGGGGCGCCAGGCGGCGGGTTATCTGGCGCTGGTGCAAACCACGCAGTCGTTGTTCGAGGCGCGCCAGTTCGAGGCCTTCAATCGCCTCTCGGCTTATGTGGTGCACGACCTGAAAAATGTTGTGGCGCAGCTGTCCCTGGTGATGAAAAACGCCGAAAAGCACCGATCCAATCCCGCCTTCATCGACGATGCCTTCGCCACGGTCGACAATGCCGTCAACCGCATGACCAAGATGCTCAGCCAATTGCGCAAGGATCGCGGCGCGATGGTCGCGCACGTCGAAAAGGTCAACGTGGCCAAGGTGCTGGCGGCGGTGTGCCAGCACCGCGGGCAGCAGCGGCCTGTGCCGCAGCTGATCATGGCGGGCGCCGCCGAGGCGTGCTGCGTCAAGGCGGATACCGCCCGTCTGCACGCAGTGCTGGAGCATATCGTGCAGAATGCGCAGGAGGCGACGGCCGACGATGGCTGGGTCAAGGTTGATTTGGCGAGCGCGGACACAACGGTTACCATTACCGTCAGCGACAATGGCTGCGGTATGGACCAGGCCTTCATCAGGGATCGGCTGTTCAAGCCTTTTGATACTACCAAAGGTAATGCGGGAATGGGGATCGGCGTCTACGAGGCGCGGGAGTACATTCAGGGTCTCGGCGGCAAAATCACCGTCGACAGTATCCCAGGGCAGGGTACATCGTTTATTATCGCGCTCCCGGCTTGTCTGGATGCGGGGAGTTTGGAGGCGCGTGCTGACTTTGGGGGACAGGGTGAGAAAGCTATTGATCGTGGAGGATGACGCCGGCCTGCAGAGCCAGTATCGCTGGTGTTTCGATAAGTACACCCTGCTGTTTGCGCCAAGCCGTGAAGAAGCCTTGGCGCGATTCAACGAGCACACCCCGCCCGTGGTGTTGCTGGACCTCGGGTTGCCACCGCATCCGGAGAACGAGACCGAAGGGTTGCGGGTGCTCGAGGAGATGGTCTCCAAGGCCCCCCACACCAAGGTGGTGGTCGTTACCGGCAATGACGAGCGCAGGAACGCCGTGGCGGCCATTGCGCTCGGCGCGTATGACTTCTATCAGAAACCGATCGAGCCCGACGTTTTGGGGCTGATCGTCGAGCGCGCCTTCCATCTGTATGATCTCGAGCAGGAGGTCAAACGTCTCAATCGCACCTATCAATCCCCTTTGCAAAATGTCGTGGCCTGCAGTCCGGAGATGCTCAAGGTCTGCAAGACCATCGAGCGCGTCGCCCCGGCCGATGTATCGGTGCTGTTGCTCGGTGAAAGCGGTACCGGCAAAGAGATCCTGGCCAAGGCGCTCCATGATCTGAGCAGCCGGGGAAAGGGGCGTTTCGTGGCGATCAACTGTGCGGCGATCCCGGAAAATTTGCTCGAGAGCGAGCTGTTCGGCTATGAGAAGGGGGCCTTTACCGGCGCGGCCAAGCAGACCAAAGGCAAGATCGAGCTGGCCCATGGCGGTACGCTCTTTCTCGATGAAATCGGCGAGATGCCCATGGCCTTGCAGGCCAAGCTGCTGCGCTTCTTGCAGGAACGGGTGATCGAGCGGGTGGGCGGGCGCGAAGAGATCCCGGTCGACGTGCGCGTCATCAGCGCCACCAATCGCGATATCGCCGCGCTTATTTCCTCTGGCGAATTCCGCGAAGACCTCTACTACCGTTTGAGCGAGATCTCGGTGGTCATCCCGCCGGTGCGCGGGCGCAGCGGCGACGCGCCGCTGCTGGCCCGGTTTTTCCTGGAAAAATACGCCGCCGAGATGGGGCGCAAGTTGCGCGGGTTCAGCCCGGAAGCCATGGCGGCGATCGAGCAATACCCGTGGCCCGGGAACGTGCGGGAGATGGAAAACAAGATCAAGCGGGCGGTAATCATGGCCGATGACACTCTGGTCAAGGCCGAAGACCTCGAGCTGCCTGCCGCTGGCGCGGCGGAGAATCGGCTCAATCTGCGGGATATCAGAGAAAAGGCGGAAAGCGGCGCTATCAATGCCGCGTTAGCGATCAGCAACGGCAATGTCTCCAAGGCCGCCGAGATGTTGGGTGTCAGCCGCCCGACGCTGTATGACATGATGGAAAAATACGGGCTGAAATAGCTGCGCGGGGTGAGTGCGATGCATAAAGTGGTAACGGAAGCCCTCCCCACGCGCCTCGGTCTTTTGCTGCTGGGGCTGGCCGTGGCCTGGGGCATGAGTTATTGGTCGACGCTCGGCCTGCTGCTGGAGGAGTGGTCCAACAGCGGCGCCTACAGCCATGGCTTTCTGGTGCTGGCCATCGTGGTCTATCTCGTGTGGCGGCAGCGGACGGCGTTGGCCCGCTGCGAGATTCGGCCGTCGGTTCTCGGCTTGCCGCTGTTGCTGATGGCCGGTGGCGTGTGGGCGATCGGATTCTTGAGCAACGTCTTTCTGTTGCAGTTGCTGGGCGCGATCGGCTTGATGCTCGCCGCCGTGCTGGCGATCTTCGGGCCGGCGGTTTTCCGGCGGCTCTGGTTTCCGATCGTGTTCTTGCTCTTTGCCGTTCCGGTGTGGGAATGGCTTGAGTCTCCCCTTCAGGCGATGACCACCGAGGTCTCGTTTCTCGTCCTCACATGGCTTGATGTGCCGGTGTTCCGCGACGGCCACTTCCTGACCGTGCCGGGCGGGCAGTTCCATGTCGAGAAGGCCTGCTCCGGTCTGAGCTTCTTTCTTGCGGCGTTGACGCTGGGCATGTTGTTTGCCCACATCAATCAGCTCGGGGTGCGCAAGGGGGCGTTTTTCGTCGTGTATTCGCTTGCCCTGGCCATTTTCTCCAACTGGCTGCGCGTGATCGTGATCGTGTTGGTGGGCAACCATACCCACATGCAGCATCCGATCGTTCAGGATCACGTGACCTTCGGCTGGATACTGTACGCCCTGATGCTCATCCCCTTGTTCTGGGTGGGTGCCAAGCTTGCCGCGCGTGGGCACGCACCCGCTAGTCCGGCCGACGCGGCACCGTCCGTGGAAGGGGGCGGGGCATGGCGCGGGGTGCGCTCCCCCATCAGCATCGCCGGGCTGGCGCTGCTGGTGCTGTTGCCGTGGGTTACGGCGCAGTTGGCCGCGCACGGCTATGAGGAATCCTATGGCTACGCCCCGCCACAGGACGCCGGGGACTGGCGCCTGGTATCGCACGGCGAGGGGCTGGATTGGGAGCCACGCTACGTCGGGGCCTCGTCCCAGCATCGGGCGGTGTATCGGGCGAGTGCTGCGCCGCTATATCTGTACATCGCGAACTACAACCGGCAGGACCAAGGCCGTGAGCTGATCAACGTCGAAAACCGCCTGTATCCGAGGGACAGGTGGATACCGCGCGGCGAACAGGTGATCGGCGTGGAGCTGGGCGGTGGCCGGAAGATAGCGGTCAACGAGCTGGCCCTGGATTCCGGGGCGAAGCTCCGTTTGGTTTGGTACTGGTACGAGATCGGCGCGCGCCACGCCGTCGGGCCGGCGCAGGCCAAGCTCTACGATCTGCTCGGCATCGTCTCGGGCCGGCGCGGGGCAACGGTATTCGCCGTGGCCACGGACTACCATGGTGACAAGGAGCCAGCGGCCGCGCGGCTGCGCGATTTTTTGTCGGCGGCGATGTTGCACACGCCCGGCGGCGCGATTCAGCGTAATGATGAGTGATATTTAAAGAGGACGTAAGCGGAAATGAAGGCAGCGAAGTGGATCGGGTTGGGAGTGATGGCCTGGCAATTGATGGCCTGTGGCAAGACGGAGATGTCGGCGGCGGAGCACCTCCAGCGCGCCCAGCAAGCGCTGGCGGCCAACGATATCAATGCTGCTGTGGTCGATCTGAAAAACGTGCTGACGGCCGAGCCGTCGAGCAAAGAGGGGCGCATGCTGTTGGCCGATATCTATCTGCGCCTGGGCGAGGGTGAGGCCGCCGAGAAAGAACTCGACCGGGCGGTTGCCGCCGGCATCAAAAGACAGGAGATTCTCGATCGATTCGTCCTCGCCTATTTCTATCAGGGCGATGTGGACCGTGTGCTGTCGGCCACCCTCGATCCGGGCGTTCCGAAACCGGCACAGGCCACCATCCACGGGTTGATGGCGCAGATCGAATTCAGCGCGGGCAAAAAAGATGCGGCGCGGGAGCACGTCGAGGCAGCCTTGGCCATTGAGGGCGCGAATCCGGAAGGGCTGCTGGGGCAAGGGCAATTACTGGTAGTCGACGGCAAGCTTGCGGAGGCCAAGTCGCTGATCGAGGGATTGGTTCAGCGCGCCGGGGAGCACATGCGGGCGCGCCTCTTGCTCGGGGACGTCCTCGCGGCGCTCGGCGAGCCCGAGGCGGCGATCAAGACCTTCGAGGGGGTTGCGGCGCGTGATCAGGGCGTCGCCGTTACGCGTTTCGGCTATTTAGCCCAACTCGCCATGATCCGGCTCAATCTGGCCAAAGACGACCCGGCGGCGGCCAAGGCCCTCGTCGAGGGCCTGCTGGCAAAGAAGATCGCCACCCCGGATGTCTACTACTACAAGGGGCTGATCGCCTTCGGCGAGAAACAATATGAGGCTGCCAGCGAGGCCTTGTTGAGCGGCCTCAAACTGTCCGAGAAACACCGGCCGAGCCTGTTGCTGCTGGGCGCGGTCAAGCATGCGCAGGAGCAGTATCTGCAGGCGGATATGTATCTCTCGCAGTATGTCGCCGCCGAGCCGGGCAATATCGCCGGGCGCAAGTTGTTAGGCGATGTGAAGCTGCGCTTGAATCAGCCGCAATCCGCGTATGAAGCGATGCTCCCGGCGCTGGGCACGACCGGTGATGACGCCGAGTTGCTCGAAATGATCGGCCGGGCCGCGTTGCGCAAAGGTGATTTCGCCCAAGGGCGCGCCTACTTGCAGCAGGTGCTGGAAAAAAATCCGGAAGCGGCCTCGCTCAAGCTCGAGCTGGCCATGGCCTCGGTGGCACAGGGCAACCCAGACGCCGCCATCGAGGATCTGACTACGCTGGTGCAGAGCGGCCAAGGCGAATTCAAGGCTGAGCAACTGCTGGTGGTCGCCTATTTGCAGAAGAAACAGCCCGACAAGGCCTTGGAGTCGGCCAAGGGGTATCAGGCCCGGCACCAGGATGATGTGATGGCCTATCTGCTGCTGTCGTCGGTCTATCAGGTTACCGGCGATCTGGCGAATGCGGAGTCGGTGATCAACCAAGGCATGCAGATCGCCCCCGAGCATGAAAAAGTGCTCTTTGCCAAGGCGCAGATTGCCTTCCGCCAAGGCAAGACGCAGGATGCCAAGGAGCATCTTGAGCGCTTGCTGAAGAGCCATCCCGCGTTTGTGCCGGCGTATATCGCGCTGGCCGAGGTCGAGGCGGGGCGCGGCGACAATGCGCGCGCGCTCGAGCTGCTGACCACCGCCGCCGGCAAGGATCAGACCGCGGTTCCCCCGCGCCTGCTGCTTGGGCGGTACTACCTGCAGACAGGGGAGCTGGAACGCGCCAAGCAATACGTCGAGGATCTCAAGAAGATCGCCCCTGAGCTCGACGAGGTCGCCCTGCTCGAGTCGGAAGTCCAGGTGCGCAGCAACGATCTGCCCGCGGCGGAAAAGCTTCTGACCCAGCTGGCCGAAAAGCGCCCGCAAGCCCAGATCTATTTCAACCTCGCCCTGGTGCAGCTGCGCATGGACAAGACGACCGCCGCGAAACGCTCATTGCAAAGCGCATTGGCCGATAATCCGAAATACCTGCCCGCGCTCGAAACGCTGGGGCGCGTCGCGCTGAAGGAAAATCAAGTGAACGAGGCGCTCAAAACGGCGGAGAAACTCACCGCCGACTATCCGAATGCGGCTGCCGGCTATGTGCTCAAGGCCGATGTCATGCTGGCCCAGAAAAGGATCAAGGAGGCCGAGCCGCTGCTGCTGACGGCCTTGAGCAAGCAGGAAACCACCCGGGACGCCATCAAGCTCTACGAGATCCGAGAGGCGCTGGGGCAGAAGGATGCGCACCGGACGCTCGAGCAGTGGCTGGAACGCCATCCGAAGGACACGGCGGCGATGATCCGGCTGGCGACGGGGTATCAGATGCAGGGGCAGCGGGACAAGGCGATCGAATATCTGAAGAAGGCGACCGGCCTGGACGACAAGAACTACATCGCCCTCAACAACCTGGCGTGGCTCCAGTATGAGAAGGGCGACTTGGACAACGCCCGGCTCAACGCGAAAAAGGCCTATGAACTCAACAGCCAGAACGCGGGCGTGCTAGACACGTACGGTTGGGTGCTTTACCACCAGAATGCCGGCCAGGAAGCCGAAGAGATCCTGTACAAGGCCCGGCAACTGGCCGGCAAGACGCCGGAAATCAGCTATCACTATGCCGTGGTGCTGAACAAAAACGGCAAGAAACTCCAGGCAAAATCCATCTTGCAGGAATTGCTTGACTCGAAAACGGAATTCCCCGAGCGCAGCGAGGCCAAGAAGCTGCTGGAAACCCTGTAGTATTCCCTGGGTGGTCAGGCGCGCCCCCGGACGCCCGGGGGCGCGCGGGATTCGGATAGA
Source organism: Pseudomonadota bacterium (assembly GCA_040752855.1). GTDB lineage: Bacteria > Pseudomonadota > Gammaproteobacteria > RBG-16-57-12 > RBG-16-57-12 > JBFMHP01. The sequence continues at coordinate 32,890 of JBFMHP010000038.1, forward strand.
GGTGGTGATTTCGAGCGAGGCGTGGGAAAATGTCGCCCGCGGCGGTACTTAGCAAATTTTTTCCAATTTTTGTGCGAACTGAATCGCATCTCAGGAGGGGTGGTGAACCAAAGGGCCATGAAAGCAATAACGATCGTTCTCGTATGTCTTGTCATGTGGGTGAGTGGATGCGCCAGCAACACGGCACAGAAGGAATCGGCCTCCGGCGGCGCGGATATCATCAGGCTCGCCCCCGCCCCGGGGCCGCAAGCCGCGGGCGAGACACAAACCAAGCCGTCCAACGATGAGCCGGCCGGCGCCAATTACATCATCGGGCCGGGCGATGTGTTGCAGATCTTCGTCTGGCGCAACCCCGAGCTCTCGGTGACCGTGCCGGTGCGCCCGGACGGCAAGATCTCGATCCCGCTGGTGGAGGATCTGGTGGTCATCGGCCGCACCCCCAATCAAGTGGCGAGATCGGTTGAAATGCTGCTCTCGGATTTCATCAAGAACCCCCTGGTGACGATCATCATCACCCAATTCGGCGGGGTCGCCAGCCAGCAGATCCGAATCATTGGCGCGGCCGTCGAGCCCAAGGCCCTGCCTTACCGGGAGGGGCTGAGCCTGCTGGATGTGATGATCTCCGCCGGAGGATTGACGGAGTTCGCGGCCGGCAACCGTGCCAAGATCGTGCGCAAGGTCGACGGCAAGGAGGTCGCGATCCCGGTCAAGCTCCATGACCTGCTGAAAAAAGGCGACATCTCCGCCAATCGGCCGCTCATGCCGGGGGATATCCTGATCATTCCCGAATCATGGTTTTGATCTGCAAGTCGCGATGTCGATTGTGATGAAGAAAATAACGGGATGAAAAATGTCGGGAACGATTGACCAAGCCATTGATCTCATGCGTCTGTTCTGGCATCGCCGCTGGATGATCTTTGCCAGCGCCGCGCTGTTTTGTCTCATCGGATGGCCGATCGTGGCGCTGCTGCCGAACGTCTATCAGTCAAACGCCAAAGTGTATCTCGAAGCCGACTCGATGCTCCGGCCGCTGCTCAAGGGGTTGGCGGTGCAAAGTGAGGCGCGACAGGAATTTGCCAACGTCGCCCGCCGCACGCTGCTCACGCGGCCCAATCTTTTGAAGGTGGCGCGCGACACCGATCTCGACCTGCAGGCGCGCGACCCGGAGGAGCTGGAAAAGCTGCTCATCAAGATCGAGAAAAACATCGAAGTCACCGGCAGCAATCGGGAGAACATCTACGACATATCCTATGCGGACAAAGACCCCGAGCTGGCCAAGAAGGTAGTCGAGGCGCTGCTCAACATCTTCATGGAAGGCACCCTCTCGGCCGCGCGCCAGGATACCGATGTGACCCAGCGGTTTCTCGTGGAGCAGATCGCGGAATATCAGCAGCGGCTGGAGGAGGCCGAGGAACGGCTCAAGCGTTTCCGGCAGGAGAATATCGGGCTGATGCCTTCGGAGACGGGCGGGTATTTTCAGCGCCTGGAGGCCGCCAAGTCGGCGATGGAGGATGCGCGACTGAACATGTCGGAGGCGGTCAACCGCCGCAACGAGCTCAAGATACAGCTCAACCGCGCCAGGAGCGGCGAGACGGTTGGCGGTGAGGCCGGCGGCGGGCTGGTCGACGAGCGGATCGCCGCATCCCAGAAGCGTCTGGATGAGTTGCGGATGATTTATACCGATCAGCACCCCGATGTCATCGCCGTGAAGAAAAACATCGAGGAGCTCAAGCAGCAGGCCGCCGGCGAGGCCAACAAGGGCGTGCCCACGGTTCAGCAGAACCCCGCGTACCATGAATTGACCGTCGAGCTCGGCAAGGCGGAGGCCGAGGTCGCCTCGCTGCAAGTGCGTTATCAAGAATATGCCCGGCGCGTGGAAAAGCTCCGCGCGCTGATCGACACCATTCCGGCCGTCGAGGCGGAATTGGCGAAACTCAATCGGGACTACAACATCAACAAGGAGAACTACGAGGCCTTGGTTTCACGGCGTGAATCGGCGAAGATCGCGCAGGATGTCGAAAAGAGCACTGACCAGATCCAGTTCCGCATCATCGAGCCGGCGCGGGTGCCGATCCTGCCATCCGGCCCCAAGCGGCCGTTGTTGTACACCGTGGTGCTGCTTGCCGGCCTGGGGCTGGGGCTGGTGGTGGCGTATCTGCTCTCGGAGATTAAGGTGACCTTCTACAATGCCCGCCGCTTGCGCGAATCGACCGGCCTGCCGGTCCTGGGCACCGTATCGAAGGTGCGCACTCAGGCACAAATGCATCAGTCCGTGATTGACGTCGCGGTATATTTCGCCGGACTGCTGGTATTGCTAGCCGTCTATGGCGGGCTGATGTACCGGTCGTTGGTGCATTGAACAACAGGCAAACATCCGGAAAGAATATGGAGAACGTGGATAAAGTGGTTGAGTTGGCGAGTACCTCCGGCAAGCCTTATGTGGAAATCGATTTCAGGGCTTTGGAGGCGGGCGGTTTTGTCAATCCGGGGGCGCCGCGCTCCTTGATTGCGGAGGAATTCCGGCAGATCAAGCGGCCGTTGCTGAACAACGCCTTTGGCGCCTCGGCCACCATGGTCGATAAAGGCAACCTCGTGCTGGTCACGAGCACCTTCCCCAACGAGGGCAAATCCTTCACGGCGATCAACCTGGCATTGAGCTGCGCCATGGAGCTGGACAAGACCGTCTTGCTGATCGATGCGGACCTGGTCAACCCATCGCTGTTTGGCATGCTCAAGCTGCCGCCCGGCAAGGGCTTGTCGGATTATCTCTCCGGCAAGTTTTGGGACGTGGCCCCGCTGCTGCAACGCACCAACCTCAATAATCTGGTGCTGTTGTCGGCCGGCCGGCTCTACGAGCATTCGGCCGAACTGTTGTCGAGCGAGAAGATGAAAAAGCTGCTTGAGGAAATCGAGTCGCGGTATGACGACCGGATTGTCATCATCGATTCTCCGCCGATTCTGGTCAGCAATGAGGCGCGCATCCTCGCTGAATTGGTGGGGCAAATCGTGATGGTAGTAGAGTCGGGCAAGACGGCGGAAAAAGACCTGAAGATGGCGCTGGAGTTTCTCGATCCGAACAAAAGCATCGGGCTGGTGCTGAACAAGTGCCAAAGCCATGAGCAGACTCTTTACTATCCCTACCAGAAGAAATAGGCATGGCACGCTGCTTGGTTCGATCTTGCGCGGGGACACTGCCCGTATTTCTGGGCATCACCTCGGCGGTCGCTGGCACCTGGGAGATCACCCCTTTTGTCCGGGCCGAGGCGTTGTATACGGACAATGCCTTGCTCGAGGAAACCGCGGCGCAGAGTGATGTGATCACCACCGTCGCCCCCGGCGTGCGCGTCGAGCAACAGTCGCGGCATTTCAGCGGCAGTTTCAACGGCTACGTCAATCAAGTGATGTATCGCAACAACTCGGCGTATGACGATCGCAGCAGCTACATGAATGTCAGAGGCAATGCCCAGGCCGCCGAAAATCTGGTCGGTCTCGATGGGAACGTCGTCTTCGAGGAACGGAGGACCGGGCAGGGCGCTGTGTACGCGACCCGAGTCGTGAAGGGAGATCGCGAGCAGGTAAAAGACTATCTGGCGTCCCCCTATCTCAATCTGCGCCTCGGTCCCGACACGCGGTTCTCCGCCCGGCATACGCTGTTCTATCAGCGGCATGAAACGCGCTTGGATTTGAACAAGAATCAGTCGGCGCTGGCCTTCAGGTTCGAATCAGACCGGCAAGGCCGGGTCGATTGGTGGGCGGAGCACACCACGCGCGAAACCGAGTATGTGTTCAGCGGCGGCCAGTTGACCGCCACCACGTTCAACGCCGGCGTGGGATACCTGCACAGCGAGAGCTGGTGGCTCGTGGGCGCGGTGGGGCGGGAGCGTTACGAGCTCTCGCATCAGCCCGAGAGGGATTTCGAGGCGACTACATGGCGGGCGCAGGCGCAATGGGCAATGACGCCGCGCACCATGCTGGCGCTGGGCTACGGGCGCCGCTTTTATGGCGACGAGTACACGATCGATTTCCTGACGCGCGGCCAATCGTCGACCGTGACCTTCGGCTACCGTGAGGAGACCATCGATCAGCAATATAGCCGGGTGAGCAGCGATGTCTTGCCAGACTCGCTGCTCACCGACCTCAGTCGGTTCATTGTCAGCCGGCGCGCGCGCGGCACGGCGGATGTTGCACTTGGTAAAGATCTGCGGTTGACGATCGACGGGACCGCGCTCGAGCGCGAAGACGTCGAGGCCGATCAGAAGGAATGGGAGGCGCAGGCAAAGGCGGCGTTGAGCTATGAGCTGGGCCCGAGAACCAAGGCGGTCCTTGCCCACGGCGCCGGGCGGGCATGGAAGCGGCTCTCGGGATACCGCAATGACCGCTACGGCGTGTCCGAGTTCTCCGTCAGCCGGACCGTGAGCAAAAGCGCGACGCTGGAGGCGGGCATCAGCGCGGCGCGCGTGGAGTCGACCGACCGCACGCGGGAATACGAAGAATTGGCGGCTCGGCTCGGGATTAGAGCCGAGTTTTGAATGAGACGAATGCGGCGGCAGACCGTCTCGGGACATGCCGCGACAGGGTGACGCCTGCGCCTCTTCCGCGCGAAGGAGGCAGCAGGATGATCCATCAACGAATCAGGGCAGAAAGATAGGATATATGCAAAGCATTTCCTGGTATGTGCATCGATTGAAGAGCATGTCCGCGTCCGAGGTGGCGTGGCGGATGGGTTCGTTCGCCCAAGACGTCATCGATCGGATCCGTGTCGAGATGAATCTGGTCCCCGCAGCCGATGTGGTGTGCAAACCCTATGAGGGGCAGGAGTTCGCGCCGGCCTTCCGCGTGGTCGATCTGATCGGTGACGGGACGCAGGTGTATCAGCCGCAGTGGCGCACGGCCTTGTTGCATGCCGCCGAGGAGATCCTGGCGCACAAACTCAGTTATTTCGACTTGAAATCCGTCGATCTAGGTCATCCCATCGACTGGCACAAGGACCACAGCAGCGGGACAACATCGGCGGCGCTGCCGATTCAGGCGATTGATTACCGTGATTTCAAGCGCGTCGGCGACTGCAAATTGGTGTGGGAGCCCAACCGCCACCACCACTTGGTGGTGCTGGGCCGGGCGTACCATCTCACACGCGATCTGCGCTATGCGCAGGGCGTCATCGATCAGCTCGGCTCCTGGCTGGATGCCAATCCGTATGGCAAGGGTATGAACTGGCGCAGCCCCTTGGAGCTGGGCGTGCGGCTGATCAATTGGGTGTGGGCCATTGATCTCGTCCTGGAGTCGGGATTGTTTGTAGGTGAGATCAAGCAGCGTGTGCTGCACGCCGTCTATCTCCACTGCCATGATCTCGCCAAGAAATACTCCCAAGGTTCCTCGTCGAACAACCATCTGGTTGGCGAGGCGGCGGGTGTGTTTGTCGCGAGTTGTTATTTTTCCAAGTTCGCCCCGGCGGCGCAGTGGCGCGCGCAAAGTCAGGCGATCCTCGAGCGCGAGATCCTGGCGCAATCCTACGCGGATGGGTGCACGCGCGAACACGCGCTCGGCTACCAGTTTTTTGTCATCCAGTTTTATCTCTACACCGGCCTGTGCGCCCGGGCGGTGGGCCATGACTACTCGCCCGGATACTGGGCGCGCCTGGAAAAAATGCATGAGTTCGTGGCGCGTTTCGCCGAAGGGGGCAGGGAACTGCCGATGTTCGGCGATCGTGACGACGGTTATGTGCTCGATCTGGGCAATCGCCCGGAAGATATCAACGGCTTGCTGAGTGTCGCCGCGGTGTTGTTTAATCGGGCGGATTTCGCTGCGCTTACCGATGGATACGCCGAAACGGCGTACTGGACCATGGGTGACGCTGGGATTGCCACGTATGAGGCCCTTGCGCGGGATGCAACGCGCAAACCGCTGGCGTCCACCGCTTTCTCCGAGTCCGGCTATTATTTATTGCAATGCGGCGCTCCCGGAAACGATGCGGTCAGCCTGTTTTTCGATTGCGCAGAGCTTGGCTTTGGATCGATCGCCGCGCACGGTCACGCCGATGCGCTGAGTTTCACGCTGCGCGTGGCCGGGTTCGATATCCTGGTCGACCCGGGCACCTACGACTACTTCACTTATCCGGAGTGGCGCAACTATTTTCGCAGCACCGCCGCGCATAACACGATCGAGATCGATGGCCGGGATCAGTCAAAAATGCTGGGGCCGTTCCTGTGGGGTGCGCGCGCCAACGCGCGCTGTCTGCTGTGGGAAACCAATGATGCCGCCAGCTGTGTGATGGGTGAGCACGATGGCTATCAAAGCGGTAATGCGCCGGTCCTCCACCGGCGCGCGCTGCGCCTGAATCACGCGCGGCGTGAAGTGGAGGTCGCAGACGAGCTGCTGGCCACGGACAAACACCGCATGCGCATGCACTTTCATGTGTCGGAACATTGTGCTGTCACATTGATGGACAACAATATCTGCCAGCTGGCGTTTCCGAAAGGCAAGATCACCATCGCCTTTGATCCGACCGTCCGGCTGTCGGCAATCAAGGGAGATGCCGACACCAAAACGGGGTGGCTCAGCCGCGGGTATCACCGGAAGATCCCGATCACCACGCTCGTGGCGGAGGCTGAGTTCAGCGGCGATGCGCAATTTAGAACAATGATCAGGGCGTAAACTCGCTCTTCCGGAATGCAGTGATGATTGACGAAAAATCCAAACACCTGAGTCGACTGGTCTTTGTGCTCGATGGGCTGGTGGTCGTGCTCAGTTACATCTGGGCGGTGCACGCCCACGCCATGTTCCTGCCAGACAAGGAAATCGACACCCTGCTGCATTTGGCGCTTTTGCCCTTGATTCTGCCGTCGCTGGGACTGGGTTTCAGCTATTGGGGAGCGTACCGGCAGCTGCGCACCTCGCTGGTGAACTATGCATGGATCGTCGCCCGCGCGTATATCCTGACGCTGGCCTTGCTCATCATGATACTGTTTTTCCTCGGCGAGCATGGCATCAGCCGGATCGTCATCACGGTGTTCACGGTGCTGAGCGTCACCTTGCTCATCCTGATGCGCGCCACATTGACCTGGTGGTATTTCAAGCGGCTCAAGATCAAGGATGAGAGCCGCATGAAGGTCTTGGTGGTCGGCACCGGCGAGCGCGCCGTGCGCGTCACCGAGCTGCTCAGAAAAAATGCGGACTGGGGCGTGGATGTCGTTGGCTATCTCGATACCGACGCGGGAATGGTCGGAACGGAGCTGTGCGGATCGAAGGTGATCGGCACGGTCAATGAGATCAGCAACATCCTGAAATGGCATGTGGTCGACGAGGTGGTGCTTGCCGTTCCGCGCTCCATGATCGAGGACGTCGGAAGCATTGTCGATGCCTGCAGCGAGGAAGGCGTGCGGCTAAGGCTGATGGCGGATCTGTTCGATTTCCAGGTGGCGCGTATGCGGCTGGATGTGCTGGGCGGCGTGCCGCTGTTGAACTTCGAGCCGGTGGCGCAACATGAGGCAGAACTGTTTTTGAAGCGGCTGATCGACATCGTTCTGACCGCCGCGGCAATGCCGATCTTGCTGCCCATCCTGGTTGCGATCGCCATTGCCGTCAAGCTGGATTCGCCGGGACCGGTGTTCTTCGTGCAGCAGCGCGTCGGCTACCGGAAGCGCGTCTTCCCGATGTACAAATTCAGATCGATGGTGGTCGGCAGCGAACAGAAGCTCAAAGAGATCGAGCATCTCAACGAGGCATCCGGCCCTATCTTCAAAATCGCCAATGATCCGCGGGTGACCCGCGTCGGCAAGTTTCTGCGCAAGACCAGCCTGGATGAGTTGCCGCAATTGTTCAATGTGTTGCTGGGGCACATGAGTCTGGTCGGTCCACGGCCGATGTCGATACGCGATGTCAATCTGTTCGACCGCGGCATCCAGCGCAAGCGGTTCAGTGTTAAGCCTGGGTTGACCTGCCTCTGGCAGATCTCGGGGCGCAGCAGCCTGCCGTTCGAGAAGTGGTTGGAGCTGGATCTGGCGTACATCGAAAACTGGTCGCTTAAGCTGGATATGAAGATTCTGTTCAAGACCGTGCCAGTGGTATTGAAGGGCGAGGGCGCCGTGTGATTGCACGCCGCAGACGATGTGCTTGCTGCGGCCCATAAATTCAGTAAAGGGGGATTAAGTGAAGGCAAAAATCCATCTCATTGCGGCGGCCAGGCCGAATTTCATGAAGATCGCGCCGCTGTATCACGCGCTGGTTGGCGAGTCCTGGGCGCAAACGGAGCTGGTGCACACCGGCCAGCATTACGACGCCAATATGTCCGATGCGTTTTTTCAGGACTTGGGCCTGCCCACGCCGCACATTCATCTCGGCGTAGGCAGCGGCTCGCACGCCGAGCAAACCGCGGCGGTGATGGTGGCCTACGAAAAGGTGCTGCGTGAATCTCAGCCTGATATGGTGGTGGTGGTCGGCGATGTAAACTCGACGATCGCCTGCACCCTGGCGGCGGCCAAGATCACCTACGACCCCAAGCGTCTCGCCGAACCGGGCCGGCCGCGATTGCCAATGAATCGTCCGATTATCGCGCACTTGGAGGCAGGATTGCGCTCGTTTGATCGCACCATGCCGGAGGAGGTCAATCGCTTGGCGACGGATGTCCTGGCGGACCTACTCTGGACGCCTTCGCCGGATGCCGACGAAAACCTGCGGCGCGAAGGCGCCGCGGAAGACAAAATCGTGCGCGTCGGCAATATCATGATCGATTCGCTGGAGATGATGCGCGCGCAGATCGAGGCCGAAGCCTATTTCGCCGAGCTGGGCTTGAGCAAAGGCGGCTACGGCGTCGTCACCCTGCATCGTCCCAGCAATGTCGATCAGCCCGATAATCTGCGCGCCCTGTGCGCGCTTCTGCACGACATTGCCCGCAAAACCGCGATTGTCTTTCCGGTCCACCCGCGCACGCGCAAGAATTTGGAACAAGCGGGGCTGTTGAGCGAGTTGCGCGCCAACAGCGCCATTTGCTTGCTGGAGCCGGTGAATTACGTGCGCTTCATGAATCTGGTATTCAACTGCAGCTTCGTGCTGACGGATTCCGGCGGCGTGCAGGAAGAAACCACTTACCTCGGCGTGCCGTGCTTCACTATGCGCGCCAACACCGAGCGGCCGATCACAGTCTCGCAGGGCACGAATCAATTGTGCACCCTGCAAAATGTCAAATCCCGCATCGATGCGGCGCTCGACATCGACGGCTTGAAAGCGCGCGTGCCGGATCTCTGGGATGGAAAAACGGCAGGGCGTGTTGTCGCATCTATCAAGAAATATTTGTGTGCTTAGGTCCGTGGATAGACGGATGTGTTGTAAGGGGAGACGGAGGGTATATGGGGGCGGTGATGGGTAGAGTGAGGGGCGGTCTCGTCGCGTTGTTGTCGGAATGCTATCAGATGGTGGATCGCAGGCGCCGCTTGACGGTAATGACATTGCACCGTGTCGACGGCGGATCGTCGATTACGAGCGCACATGTCGCAGAGTATCTGCGCTATCTTGCCGCGCACTACGACATCATTTTGCCAAACCAGCTGGATAGCGCGCGGTCGAGAAGATTGGCCATGGTGGTCGTCGATGATGGGCATCGCGATCTTTGCGAGGCGATCTTCCCGGTCGCCAAGGAGCTCCAAGTGCCGATCGCAGCTGCGATACCCACGGATTTTTTTATGCGCAATGCATGGCTGTGGTTCGACAAGGTTCACTGGATCTTCGATCAGCTGGCTCCAGGTGCTACCCATGAAGCAGATGGACATCGGCTGGTCATTGGGATAAATGACTCCGAAAAGGCTTTCAAACGATTTCTCAAAACAAAACACCCGGTAGAGCGCGATGCCATCATCCAACAGATGCTTGACGGGTTTGCACTTAACTTGCCGGTTACGCCAACGGCAAAATACCAGGCGATGAGTGTGCAGGACGTGCATGAAATGTTGGCTACCGGGTTGTTTGAGGTGGTAGGGCACACACGCTCACACCCGATTCTTTCGTTATTGCGGGATGATCAGCTGGTGGAGGAAATACAGGATGCCAAGCAGGAGCTGGAGGTTTGTCTGGGACGGCCTATCAGCAGCTTTTGCTATCCAAACGGATTGCGGGGCGATTTTAACGATAGAACCCGGCGCATCGTCAAGGCCGCCGGGTTTGATCTCGCCTTCACATCGGTTGATGGAACCAATCTCTTGAGTTGCATGGACCGGTATGAGATCAAGCGCGTGCATGCACATCCCAATGCGGAAGTGATGAAGAAATCATTCTCTGGACTGCTTGATTTTCAAAATGCCCTGGCTGGTTGGTTTTAGCGTCACAGTGGCGTGTGCGTATTCGCAGCCAAATCATGTCTGCTCAGTAATTTTTATGAGGTGTATGGATGGAAAAGTCTTATGTGGTTGACGGCGTGGCGCCAGTCAAGATATTGGGAGTGCCCGTCCATCCCATGACCATGGCGCGAGTACTCGATCTCGTCCATGACGCGATTAGCAAGCGCAGGAAGTTGCAGATCGGCGTAGTGAACGCCGCAAAAGTTGTAAATATGCATCGCGATCCAGCACTGGGCGAGGATGTGTTGAGTTCTGATCTCATTCTGGCCGATGGTCAAGCCATCGTGTGGGCCAGCCGGATTCTTGGGACGCCATTGCCGGAACGGATTGCCGGTATCGATCTGATGTTTGAGATGTTCAAGCGCGGCCAGCAGCACGGTTATCGCGTCTATTGTCTTGGCGCGACTGAAGAAATTTCCGCCAAGGTCGCGGAACGTTTGGCCGCGGGTTATCCCGGCGTGGTGCTGGCCGGCCGCCAAAACGGCTATTTTTCGCAGGACGAGGAGGAGCGCGTCGCCGCGGATATCGCCGCTTCGCGCGCGGATATACTGTTAGTGGCGATGACCTCACCCAAGAAGGAAAATTTTCTGGCGCGCTGGAGCCAAACCATGGGGGTGCCGGTTTGCCACGGTGTCGGTGGTTCCTTCGATGTGATGGCCGGCAAGGTCTTGCGTGCCCCGCCCCTCTGGCAGCGCCTGGGATTGGAATGGTTGTATCGCGTCAAACAGGAGCCGCGCAGATTGTGGCGCCGTTACTTCGTGACCAATACATTGTTTTGCTGGATGACATTCAAGGCCTGGCTGCAACGGCTGCGCAGTAGAGAAGCCAAGGCGTGAGCCTCCCACTGCATGCAGGGCAGGAAAGCAATGAAATTGGACGAATGTCGGATGAGTGCTGAAATAAAAATTTTGAATGAAGCGCCCCTGAGTGATTTGATTTACATTATGTCGCCAAGTTACTCCGGCTCAACGCTCTTGACCATGATGATGGCCGCTCACCCGGCAATCGCGACGATTGGCGAGTTGAAGGCCACTGCGATGGGCGATGTCGACCGCTATCAGTGTTCATGCGGATCGCTTATCAGAGAATGCGGGTTCTGGCGCAAGATCGGGGCCGAAATGATGGCGCGCAAGCTGCCGTTTACATTGGAGAATTACGGAACGCATTTTCGCGCAGATAGTTATTTTTGTGACCGGCTGTTGCACGCTGCGGTACGCGGGCGCTGGTTTGAGGCGGGGCGCGAATTGTTATTTCGATGGTCGTCGCCATGTCGCGCCAAGCGCGACAGCATATTGCGACAGAATTTGGCATTGATTGAGGTCATCGCTCGGATCCAGGGCGGGCAAGCCTTTCTCGACGGGTCGAAGGATCCGGTGCGGCTTAAGCATTTGATGCAGGTGCCGTGGCGCAGAGTTCGAGTGATTTCCCTTGTGCGAGACGGGCGCGGTGTGACCTGCTCTTACATGCGGCATGAGCAGCATACGATGGAAGGCGCCCTCAAGGAATGGCTGCACACGGTTCGTGAAATGGAGGCGCTGGGCAGGCTATTGAAACCGACGGAGCACCTGGTCGTGCGGTACGAGGATCTGTGTCGAGATCATGTCCAAGTACTGGAGCAAATATATCGTTTCATCGGTTTGGAGCCGAGTGAGGCGGCGCCGGATTTCAGTCGCGTCGAACATCACATTCTTGGCAATAATATGCGCACAAAAAAAATCGAGCAGGTCCGTTTGGATGAGCGATGGAAGACCGAGCTGATCTCTTCTGATTTGGCCAAGTTTGAGTCCCAGGCAGGTGCGATCAACCGGAGATTCGGTTACATATGAGTGCATGGAGTGCGCTCGGAACATCGAAATGACAGACAAAAGCACGTTGCAGACACAAGCGGAGGACATGACCGGGCGCGACAAGTTCGCTTGGAATGTCATCACGAGCTGGGGCAGTTATTTGGTATTCTTTGTCGCCGGCTTCATTGTGCCGCGCATGATCGATGACTATGCCGGGCAAGTGTCGCTCGGTATCTGGGATTTCTGCTGGTCATTCATCAACTACATCAGTCTTTCCAATCTTGGTATCGGCACCGCGATCAACCGTTACGTTGCAGTCCATAGAGCATCCGGGCAGCTAGAAGAATTATCTAAAATCGTATCTTCGACGGTGTTCATACAAATCGGTATTGCAGCGGTTGTGTTGCTGGCGACAGCCGCAGTCGCGTGGTCGCTGCCGGTATTTTTCGTGGAAAAGCTCGGCAGCGAGCTGAATACTGCTGTATGGGTGGTGATACTGCTGGGTGCTGCATTGGCGGTCGAAATGGCTGTGAACTGGGCGCGCGGTGTGATCACGGGCTGTCATCGATGGGATTTGAATAGTGGATTGAATGCCGCTGGCAGATTTTTGGCTGTTGTCGGCATGGTGGCGGTTTTGGTTGCCGGGGGCGGGTTGATCGGTCTGGGCGTGGTTTACCTTGTGGTGACGGTTCTCACTGAGCTTGTGCGTATCATGATTGCGCGCAGAATCTGCCCTGAACTCGTAATCGGCTATCAGTTCATTAGCCGCGCGCACGGCCTCGAAGCATTCCAATTTGGCGGCAAGGCAATGATATTTTCCCTTCCGGCCTTGATGCTGGTGCAGACAACCAATATTTTGCTGGTGGCCAAATTGGGGCCTGCGGCGCTTGCGGTATTTTCCCGCCCAGTGGCGCTGGTGCGGCATATGGAGGGGTTTTTGAGCCGTTTTTCCATGATACTTACTCCGACCGCCGGAGTGTTGCATCAAGCCGGGAGTGCGGCGGAGTTGCGGGAGTTCTTGCTCACCAGCACAAAATACGGCGTCGCGTTCACGTTGCCGATAGTGTTGTTGCTCGTATGTTTCGGCGATGTAGTGCTTGATCTGTGGATGGGCCCCGAATATGCGAATTGGTGGCTGATGACGATATTCGCTCTTGGCTACTTTTTGCCGGTGTCGCAGGGCAGCGTGTACAGAGTGCTGATGGGAATGGGACATCACGGGAAGGTGGCGGTGCTGTCATTGTTGCTCAGTATCGCAACGTTTATCGCCGGGGCGCTGCTCATTGATCGGCTCGGATGGGATTTGATCGGCGCGGCATTGCTGGTGACAGTTCCCCTGACTCTCAGCAACGGGATATTACTTCCGATTTTCGCGTGCCGGAAATTGGAAATTCCGTTACACAATTATCTGGGCCAGGTGTTTCTGCGACCTATCGCGCTGAATGCGGTCTTTTTCCTGGTGCTGGTGGCATGCCGCTGGTTTTTCGGCGACACACCCCTCCTGGGGTTGCTAATCGCATGTGTGACGGGCGGTGCCGTGCTGGCGGTAATGTATTGGTGGTATCTGGTGCCTGCCCAAGTGCGTTATGATTGGCGCAATACCGCGATTGCCAAACGGCTTGGGCTGTAGGTGGCCGAGAATGATTAGGCAAGTATCACTAAGCATTGCCGTCAGATTCGCCGATGCGAATCTTGGTTGGGCCGCCGGGCTGTAAGCGTGATCGCACCGTTCAAGGGTAACGACGAATCTAACCATGAAGAAGATCAAATCCGCCATACTTCGCCTGATTGCAACAGTGGCACTTCTGGCGATCTACGGTTCCAGCTGGGCGATCGCCAAGCTGCTTTCCGGTCGTGGCAGATATCCCATGGAAAGCTCCGGCCGCATCCTGGTGATAGGCACGTTTCATAATCCCAACTGGTTTCATGCGCATATTCGTCCGCTGACGCGTTCTGGGGTGAGTGAAGTGATCCTGGTGTGTGATGAGGCGGTAGAGGCGCTCGACAACCTTCGGTATGAGTGTCCGCCGGCGCTGCTGTCAAAAATATTCAGTCGTGCTTTGGCGAAATTCTTCTGGGCGATTCGATGCGGCTGGCATTATCGTCCGGATCTTTACATGGGCTATCATATCTTCCCGGCGGCGGTTTCCGCGTTGGTGGCCGCGCGGTTGTTTCGTCGGCCTGCCTGCTACCAAGTAACCTCTGGTCCGCTTGAACTTGAAGGCGGGGGGTGGCATGCGGAGAATCGGTTGCTCGTCGCGCTGGGGAGGCCGAGCCGGTTGGTGGAGCGGTTTGTCTTTGCCGTGGTGCGCGCGTTTGATCTGGTTGTAGTGCGTGGCAACAGAGCGGCGGATTTCGTCAGACATCTGGGATACCGCGGGCGGCTGTGCGTGATTACAGGCAGCATTGAAGCGCCAGCTCAGGCCGTGCCGCTGAGCCTGCGCGCAGACGATCTCGTGTTTGTCGGACGGTTGACGGAATACAAACGGCCGGATCGGTTTGTGAAAGTGGTGTCCGAGGTGGTCAAAGAACTGCCGAGTCTGAAGGCGGTTTTGATCGGTGACGGACCGGACGCGGATGATCTCAAGGCGCAAGCGCGGGCATTGGGTGTCAGTCAGCACCTGCACTTTATGGGGCAGCGCAGTGATGTGCCCGATCTGGTCGCGCGCGCCAAGGTCTTCGTCTTGACCTCGCGCTGGGAGGGAATGTCGATTGCGATGCTGGAGGCGATGGCGATGGGCACTGTGCCCGTGGTCGCTGAAGTCGGTGATCTCGGGGACATCGTTCGCAACGATCATAACGGATATATCTTGCCTGGTGACTCCATTGAACAGTTCCGGGAAAAGATCGTCCGGCTTTTGAAGGATAGCGACCATTGGCAAGCATGTTCGGCGGCGGCAAGCCGGGATGCATGCGAGTACAGCAGCACCGAGGCGATTGCCGCCCGCTGGCGCAATGAGTTGTCTGCGGTGATCGAGCAGCATCAGCGGGGCTAGCCCGGATATGTCAGCAGGGGTCGTAGCGAGGGTGCGTAATCCATTGAAGATTCGCGACGCACGGAGCTTTTGACGGTGAAGGCATAGTCGACACTATGTCGAGCCGGCAAAAGCGAGTACGTCACAAAGATTCAATGGATTACGCGGATGCAGTAGATTCGTGGTGACATATCCGGGCTAGGCGCGTGTCCAAACGAACGGTGCGCCGTGACGAATTGATGAGGGAGTAGAATAAAAGAATGTGTGGCATCACAGGATATGTCGGGCTGAGCGATGAAAATCTGTTGCGCGCCATGTGCAGCAGCATGATTCACCGCGGGCCGGACGATGCGGGGTATTATGTCGCGCCGGGCGTCGGTCTGGCAATGCGGCGGCTTGCCATCATTGATATCAAATCCGGCCAGCAGCCTATCGCTAATGAAACGCAAGATGTTTGGGTGGTGTTCAACGGCGAGATTTACAACTTCGAGGAATTGCGCGCGCAACTCCTGAAGCGTGGCCATTCCTTCAAGACTCATTCAGACACAGAAACCATCGTGCATCTCTATGAAGATTACGGGTTGGATTTCGTGCGCCATCTCCGCGGCATGTTCGGCATAGCGCTCTGGGATGCTAAACAGCGCCAACTGGTCCTTGTACGTGACCGCATCGGTGAAAAGCCGCTGTATTACGCCCAGCAGGAAAATCGATTGTTTTTCGGGTCGGAAATGAAGACCATTCTGCAAGCGTTGCCGACCAGAACAGTTGAAGCGCAATCGGTCTGTGATTTTCTCGCCGCAGGGTATGTCGCCGGGTCCAAGACGTTTTACAAGGAAATATCGCGATTGCAACCCGGCGAAATGCTGGTCTGGCGCGAGCGCTCCGGGTGCGAACTCAAGCGCTATTGGCGCAATGATTTTTCCACGACCAGCAACATCGCTTACCGCGACGCGGTTGTTGGCCTTGAGCGTGAGCTCGACGAAGCCATCCGTCTCTGTCTCAAGAGTGATGTGGAAGTGGGTGCCTTCCTCAGTGGCGGCATCGATTCATCATTGATTTGTGCCTTGATGAAAAAGCATGAAGCTCAAGTGCAAACCTTCTCCGTAGGTTACCGGGGCAATGCCGCGGGATTCAATGAGCTCAGTCACGCCCAACGCGTCGCAGACCACTTGGGTACCCAGCACCATGAATTGATTCTCGAGGCGCAGTCCAGCATGGATTTGTTGCCGCGTATTATCTGGCATTATGATGAGCCGCATGGGGAACCTACCTCCGTATTGGTCTACCTGCTGTGCGAGTTTGTCCGCAAGCGGCTCAAGGTCGCGCTTGGCGGCACGGGCGGCGATGAGCTGTTTTATGGTTATCCCAAGCATCAAGGCTTGCGTTACCTTGAATACTATCGGCGTCTGCCGAAGTTTGTGCGTACACACCTCATCGAGCGCATCGCGATGAAGTGGCCGGAATCCACTACCGGCAGCCGCTTTGCCAAGCGCGTGAAGCGCTTCGTCGCAGGAGCCGAGTTGCCGCCCGAACAGGCCTATTTGTCTTGGGTAAGCCTGCTGAATTCGGATGTGCGGGCGTCACTGGTGTCGGAAGCTTGCCGCAAATTGGCCGACGACCCGGCAGGCGATCTTTTTTTGCGGCGCTATTTGATGGATGCCCCGGCTTCGATGAATATGTTGCAGCGCGCCACCTCTCTCGACGTGGAGGGCTATCTCCCGGAATATCAGCTGACCTATATGGACCGCATGAGCATGGCCAACAGTTTGGAGGTGCGCTCGCCGCTGTGTGATTACAAGCTTGTGGAATTCGCCACTAAACTCCCAGGTAACTACCGCCTCAAAGGCACGCGCACCAAGCACATCCTGAAAGATGTCGCAAAAAAATACCTGCCGCAACAGATCGTCGAACGCAAGAAAGTGGGCTTCGACTCTCCCATCGGCCAGTGGTTCAAGGGCGAACTCAAGGGGTTCATCGCAACCTTCCTCGCTCCGGAGCAGATAAATCGGTCGGGGCTGCTCGATGGCGCGGCGGTACAGCGGGTTATCGCCGATCACATGGGTGGCGCCAGGGACTACTCGCTCCAGCTTTGGAGTATAATCGCGTTGGAAGTGTGGTATCGCATGTATATCGAAGACCGAGTCACTGATGGAAACAGCTATCGGCTCAGTGATTTGCGCGGCATTTCTTAACGGGGGCCGTCGGGATGCGGCTGCCAGTGTTGTCAAAGTATCGAAGCCTTGGAGGATGGTAATGAGTGCACAGTATAAAACCTTCGCGGATGTGGCGAAGGCGCTCGGGCGCACCGCGCCGGTGAATGATAAGCCCGTAGTCTGCATACAAGGGCTGGGGTTCGTAGGTACGGCTATGGCGGTGGCGGTAGCCAGCGCGGTGGATGCCAAAGGAGAGCATTGTTTCAATGTCATTGGCGTTGACTTGCCGAACAAACTCGGCCAATCCAAGGTCGATGGCATCAATACCGGCGCCTTGCCGATTGAGAGCACCGACAAGAAGCTCGAGGACTATTTCGCCAAGGCCTATGCGCGCGGCAACCTCGTTGCGACCACCGATCCGGCGGTTTACAGGCTCGCCTCCGCCGTCATGGTCGACGTGCATCTGGACGTGATCTTCGGCGAAAATGAATATGATTTCGCGCTGGCCGGATTCAAGAATGCGATCGCAACCCTCGGACAGTACATCAATCCCGACTGTCTTGTGGTGGTCGAGACCACCGTGCCGCCTGGAACGTGCGTGAAAGTGGTTGTGCCGACCCTTGAGGAAGCATTCCGGCAAAGAGGGCTGGCTAAAGAATCGGTGCTGGTCGCGCATTCCTATGAGCGCGTCATGCCGGGCAGCGATTACTTGGATTCGATCATAAATTTCTGGCGGGTCTATTCCGGTCATACCGAAGCGGCGGCGCAACGTTGCGAGGAATTGTTGTCCAAGGTCATCAACGTGGCGAAATACCCGCTGACACGGCTGCACTCGACTACCGCCTCGGAGACCGCCAAGGTTTTGGAGAACAGCTATCGTGCTATGAATATCGCCTTTATGGAAGAGTGGGGGCGCTTTGCTGAGGCCGTTGGCATCGATCTGTTCGAGGTCGTCAATGCCATCCGCAAGCGGCCCACGCACAACAATATCCGCCAGCCGGGGTTTGGCGTGGGCGGATATTGTCTGACCAAAGACCCCTTGTTCGCCCTCCTCTCGACGCGGAAATTCTATGATATGCCGGAGCTGAATTTTCCGTTCTGCACGCAAGCGGTAAAGATCAACCAGCACATGCCGCTGGTGACCTTGGACAAGGTCGAGGCTGCCATGGGCGGCCGCTTGGCGGGCAAGCGTATACTGCTGATGGGTGTCAGTTATCGGCAGGATGTCGGTGACACCCGCTATTCTCCCGCCGAGGCGTTTGTCATTCAAGCGCGCAAGCGTGGTGCCGAAGTCATCTGCCATGATCCGCTGTTGGACTACTGGCCTGAACTGGAGTTGCCGCTTTCAAAGGAAATTCCGTCGCCTGCATCGGCCGACGTGGTGGTGTTCGCGCTGCCGCATCAGGAATATCTGCAATTGGATTTGGGCGCATGGTTTGGCGCGGCCAAGCCGCTGGTTATGGACGCCAACAGCGTGCTGAATAAACAACAAAGAACACAGCTGCGCGAGAAGGGCTTGCGCGTGATGTCAATTGGTCGAGGAGAAGGTCTATGAGCAAGGTATTAATCACTGGCGGCGCGGGATTCATCGGCTACCATTTGGCGAACAGCCTGGTCGCGCAGGGATACCAGGTTGATTTGGTGGACAACTTCTCGCGCGGCGTGCAGGACAAACACCTTGAGGAGCTTGCGAAGCATTCCAACGTAACCCTGAATAATCTCAACCTGCTCAATGCCGAGGCGACGCAAGGCTTGGCGGTGGACTATGACCACATCTATCATCTTGCTGCGATCATCGGGGTGACCCACGTTCTGCAACGTCCGTTTGCAGTGTTGGACGACAACGTGAAGCTGACGGTCAATATGCTGGAGTTCGCCAAGCGCCAGAAGAAATTGCAGCGATTCTTGTTTGCGTCAACCAGTGAAATCTACGCCGGCACGCTGCAGTATTTCACCATGCCGATTCCGACGCCGGAGACCACGCCGCTTACCGTGACCGATCTCAAGCATCCGCGCACCTCCTATATGCTGTCGAAGATCTATGGCGAAGCGCTGTGTTACCAGTCCGGGGTCCCGGTCACCGTATTCCGTCCGCACAATGTGTATGGGCCGCGCATGGGAATGGCGCACGTGGTGCCTGAATTGCTCAAGCGCAGTTACGAAACCGCCGACGGTGGCGAGCTGCAAGTCTTCTCGGTGGATCACAAGCGGACCTTCTGTTATGTGTCTGACGCCGTCGCCATGCTCAAGTTGATGGCCGAAACCAAGGCCTGCGAAGGCGAGGCCTTGAATCTAGGCAAACAAGGGCCTGAGGTGACGATTCTCGAAGCCGCGAACACCGTGCTCGAAGTGGTGGGCAAAAAGCTGAAGATCGTGCCGCAGCCGGCCAGCCCTGGTTCGCCGGCGCGACGTTGCCCTGATATGTCGAAGGTCAAGGAGCTCACCGGCTACGAGGCCAGGGTGGATATCAAGGAAGGCATCGCAAAGACGTTTTCCTGGTATCGCAGTGAGATCTTCGATGCGGGTGGGATAACCGCCAAGTAACGGCAAAGAAACAAATGTACTTACACAGGGGTCGAACTATGACTGCGCCAATCTCAGATGTCAAAGCGGTGATCCTCGCAGGCGGCAAGGGAACGCGCTTGCGGCCGCTGACTACGGTGTTTCCAAAGCCGCTTGTACCGCTGGGCAACAAGCCTATCCTCGAGATCTTACTGCGACAGCTCCAGCGCTATGAACTCAAGGACATCACAATCTGCACCGGCTATCTCTCCGAGCTGATCATGGCAGTGTGCGGAGATGGAAGCCGATTTGGCTTGAACATCACCTATACCAAGGAAGATGCGCCGCTCGGTACCGCCGCGCCCCTGGCGGCGTTGGAGAGTCCAACCGACCCTATCATCGTAATGAACGGGGACCTGCTGACGACGCTGAACTATCGCAACATGATCGAGTTTCACAAGGCGCAAAACGCGGATTTGACGATCGGGATTTATCCGCGCGAGGTCAAGATCGACTTCGGCGTGGTGGAGATGAACGAGCGGTGCGAATTCACCGGGTTCAAGGAGAAGCCCACATATCATTATGATGTCAGCATGGGCGTCAACGTGATCAGTCGCAAGGCGCTGAGCCTGATCAAGCCGAATCAATACCTGGACATGCCGGATCTTGTGCTCAAGGTGCATCAGAGCGGCGGCAAAGTAAGTTGTTATCGCGAGCAGTGTTACTGGCTGGATATCGGGCGCATGGATGATTATGCGCTGGCTCAGGAACAGTTCAGTGAAAACGAAACGATGTTCCTGGGAGATGCGCCGCAATGACGACTGTCTGGATTACCGGCGTAAACGGATTTACCGGCCAGCATCTCGTGCGTTATCTGGCGGCTAGGCCAGAGAAGCTGTCGCTGGTCGGCTTGGGGCGCGCTCAGGAGCCCGCCATCAAGCTGGACCACTATTATTCATTGGACATCACTCAAGTGGATGCCGTGCGTGAGGCGGCCCGCAAAACGCCTCCCGCTATCGTTATCCATGCGGCGGCGGCCATGCCCCCGGCCTCCGATGCCGAAATGTGGCATGTTCATGCGGGTGGGGTGGTGGGCTTAATGCGTGGTTTGGCGGCCGCCGCCATCGGCGACGTGCGAGTGTTGAACATCGGATCGGCTGCCGAGTATCTCAAGTCAGCCAGCGGGTTTTTGCGCGAATCCGATCCGTGCGGCGGCGAGAACACCTATGGCAGAAGCAAGTGGGCGCAGACCGTGCTGGCACAAGAGTTGGGCAGGCAATTCAAGATTCCGGTGATGGTCGCGCGCACCTTCAATCTACTCGGGCCGGGCCTGCCGAACAAGTGGGTGGCCGCCTCCCTGTGTGCGCAATTCGCACAGACTGACCCGTCCGAGGTCAAGGTCGGCAATACTAAGTCCGAACGGGATTTTCTCGATATCCGTGATGCGGTGGCCGCCTACTGGGCGATCGCCACATCAGGGCAGCCGGGCGAGAGCTACAACGTCTGCACCGGCGCACCCACCAGTATCGAAGAACTGCTGCGCGTGTGTTCGCAGATGAGCGGCGGCATTCACACCATCAAGGTGGATGAGGCGCGCTTTCGAAACGTCGATCTCGATCGGGTCTATGGGGATTCGAGCAAGCTGCGTTCCGAACTTGGATGGGCGCCAAGAATCTCCTTCAGCGACTCGCTGGCGGAGATGTTCGCCGAGGCGCGCAAGTAGAGTTCACTCCATGCTGGCCACGATTTGAATGAAAGTAGTTATTTTTAGCCGAATGCCCGCCGATATGGCCAGTCCGCGTGGTGGGGTGGAAACCGCGACCATCGGCCTGTTGCGCGGATTGATGATGCGGTCGGATGTCGAGCTTCACGTGGTGACGCTCGAAAAAAAACGCAGTTCCATTGTTGTCGAGGAGATGGGTGGCGTCACGGTCCACCGCCTGCCGGGCAATCCTTGGCCGATGTTCTTGGATATTTTCTTTGGCCCTGGTAAAAAGCTGTTGCAAAAATACATTCGTTCGCTCAAGCCCGATATAGTGCACTTTCAGGAAACCTATGGGCTTGGCATGTTCGACATCGGGATACCCCATACATTTACCGTGCATGGCTTTGACAGCCTCAATCTGGGTGCGGAGAAAAAATCGCTGTGGAAGTTGCGCACGCTGCTTTGGCGCCGGGCGGAAGCCTATGGTTTGTCAAAGCAGCGGCATATCGTATCGATCACGCCGTATGTCAGGCGTGAGATCGAGCCGTTGACCAGCGCCAAGATCCATGACATCGATAATGCGATTTCCCGGGAATTCTTCGAGATACCGCGCAACGAGCGGCCCGGCAGGATCTTTTTCGCCGGCTGGCTGAATCCGCGCAAGAATGCTTTGGGATTGATCCGTGCGTTTATGAAAGTCGTGGCTGCGGGAGTTGATGCGCAATTGCACATCGCAGGCGAGCCGGGCGGTGAGACTGAATATTACCAAGCGATACAAAAAGCGATAGAAGAAAATCATCTCGAGCCGCGGGTGCGCTTGCTTGGACGTCTGAATCAGCAGGAGATCCGCAAAGAGCTAAGTGAAGCCAGCGTTTTTGTTCTCCCATCCTACCAGGAGAATGCTCCGATGGCGATCGCAGAAGCCATGGCGGCGCGCGTACCCGTGGTTTCTTCGAATGTGTGCGGAATGCCCTACATGATTCAGGAGGGAAAAACTGGATTTCTGGTTTCCCCCGATGATCATGAATCGTTGGCGCACCGGCTGATTCAGCTACTAACCAACGCTGAGTTGCGCAGCAATATTTCTGCGTCCGCTCGGAGAGAGGCGGAAGAGCGTTATCATCCGTTGGCCGTGGCAACGAAAACAATGGCGATGTATCGCGACATAATTTTGCACAGCAAATGATTGCCAACGGATTCTCCCGCGACAACGAGTACTCCATGGTATAGAGGTAAATGGATGAGTTTGAAGATCTGCTTTGTCGGCCTCAAGTGCTTTGATCTAATATCGGGTGCGGAGTTGCCTAAGTATCTCGGCGGCATCGAAAAACAGTTGGTGGCGCTGGCTTACGGTTTTGTTGATGCGGGACATCAGGTTTCATTTATAACCTATGATCATGGTCAGGAAGATGGCCAGAATTACGCCGGGATTAAAGTATTCAAGGCCTACGATGTGGATGGCGGCATTCCTGTCATGCGGTTTATTCATCCGCGCATGACCAATCTATGGGCGGCGATGAGGCGGGCTGACGCAGATATCTATGTGCAAATGGGCGGAGCGATCGAGACCGGCGCAGTAGGTATCGGAAGCAAGCTGCTTTTGAAAAAAAAACGTAGATTCATGTTTTGTCTTGCCAGCGATGCTGACAGTCGACGAGATTTGCCATTTCTCAGCAAATTTCGCGAGCGTGTATTGTATCGGGCGGGGCTGCGGTGTGCGGATATAGTAATTGCGCAAACTCATAAACAGCGGGATATGCTTAGTGAGGCATTTGCGCGTGATTCCACTGTTATTACTATGCCGTACAATCGTCCTCCAAATTCAGGGGGGGTACGCAGTTTTCCTGATCCGGCGCGACCGCGCGTACTTTGGGTTGGTCGCATCATCGAAGTCAAACGCCTGGAAATCTTGCTGGATGTTGCTGAGCTATCGCCTGAGATTCAATATGACGTCGTAGGCGTGCCGAACGCGCAGAGCAAATATGCTGATGATCTTTTGGCGCGCGGCCGAGCAATGTCCAACGTGACGATGCACGGCAAGGTATCAGAGAAGGCCTTGCCTGAGTTTTTCGTAAACGCATCAGTATTATGTTGTACCTCAGAGTTGGAAGGTTTTCCAACAACTTTTCTTGAGGCGTGGGCATTTGGGCTGCCAATTGTCACCACGTTTGATCCGGATGGCGTCATCAAGTCAAATTGCCTTGGGGCAGTGGTGGGATCTCCTGAGCAATTGTTGACAGAGATTCGAAAAGTGGTGCTTTCATCGCAAGAATGGATTCGCATCTCCGAGGCCGCACGACTTTATTTTGAGAAGAAATACACTGTACAAGCCGTTGTGCCACAATTTGAGCGGAAACTTGTAGAGATGCACGTATAAGGCGGTCGATTGCGCCCGACTTTCGGGCGCTGCGATCATCTTGGTATGAGGTCGATATCTGCGTAGTCCCATATTGTAAAGCAGATTTCACGATCTTCAGTGAGCGGGCGATACAAGAATGGAGTCCCTTGGAATACTTCATCCTCCTTCTGTGCCGTGATTGTGTAACCAATCGGTTGGCGTAAATTCTTTGCCGGATACGCATAGATCGCGATGCGGCGTTGGTCATAATCGCACTTGGTGTATGCATCTGCGACATAGCGAAGATTTTTGCGCGCGAAAAAGCCATCCAGTGTATGGCTCTTGATGGCTTCCTGAAACTCATAGCTATTGATCAATCCATCCAAGTTGATCGTCGACCTCTCGCTGAAATAGGCAAACACTCCTGCATCCGAGAGCGCAAATGTATCAGTGGGGGCGGTGTGTTGTTTCGCCCAGAGTGCGGCTTGATAGCGGTACTCCAAATGCGAGCTTTTGTCTGCGTAGACGAGCAAGCTATAACCAAGGATTGCAAGCGACATCATGCTCAGGTTCGCCAGCCTAATGGCGGGTGAATTATTGAGCAATGTAGTGATCTTGGCTGCGCCGGCGACGAGAAAAAGAACGAGCGCCGGGATGTAAAACGCGAAATGCCATTGATAGACACCCCATTGCATGAAAAGCAAGGTCCATGTGACATGGATTAGACACCCGAGCCAGAAGACGATGATCAACGGATTTTTTACTGGAACTGTTGGTTCTGAAAGAAGAATCCTTCGGAGGTAGCCATTGGGGTGGAGCAAGGAGGCAGCGGCCCAGATGATGCTCGCGGCGAAGGTGAGTAAGTAAGGCAGCGCGCCTGCGTTGAATGAAAGGCTGATGTGCGGGATCGGGAACGAGCTTTTTAGCATCCCGGAGATCGGTGATAGATGGCCAAAATAGGTGTGGTTCCAGATGAAATAGGGGGCGGTCACTATAAAGAACGCAATGATTGTCGCAAGATATTCACGGCATAAAACGAAAACCTTTTTGACCTGATTCGTTCTGCGGTGTGAAAAGATCAGCATGTAGATGCTCAGCGCAATGACCACGAATGCGCTGTCTAGCCGCGCGAGCACTAAGAGTCCCAGCATCACGCCCAGCAACAATTTGGTCGATGTTGGGGCGGTTTCGCTCAGAAAATCATGTTGGCGATCGAGCACTAAAATGGCGAAGCTGATGCACAGCACCAGGCTGCTCTCCAGTCCATTGAATGCCAATACCCAGGGGGACGCGAAAATTCCCAAGGCAAGCAGCGCAATCAGTCCAAGGTGGGTGGTGGTCTGTCGGCTAACGAATATCCAGCACATCCAGAATGTGGCGATAGTAAGCAGGGTTTGCAGGAGGAGGATCAATTTCAATGCAAGTTCGGGTGAGGATGCAGTGAAGTAATAAATCGGTAAAATGGTCAGCATCCAAAGTGGATGATAGCCATTGCTAAGGTTGTAGCCGTCGAAGGACGAGCCGTTGCCAGCCACGATGTTTCGGGCCACGTTGAAGTAGTAATAAGCGTCATCCGAGAAAAAATAGATCGTGTTCTCAATCGGTGTGGCGAATATGTAGATCAGAAACCCTAGGCCGGATGCGAGCAAACAGGCCGCGACGATGGTGTCCAACCCAGACTGTGGTGTCGGCGGGGCTGTGATGGCAGGTTCTTTGAAAAACATCGGTTACTGTCCTGTAAGTTTGTTGGCTGTGTGTGAGCCGCCTGTCTATTACTAATCCGGCGATCAAATGTATCTGTCACGCATTCTATGTATGTCCGTTCTCCCTCAGGGGGAGGCGATAAAAACAGATATCTCGTGCCGCCGGGTCAATAGTTAGCCAGATCGCGGGCTCAGATGCATGATCAAACCCGGATCGGTCCACTTCGATGCGGCTGCCGGCTGAGTAAGTGCGTCGTGCCATTTTAATGTAAGACGTGCCGTGTATGAAGCTCGGGGTTTATTGGCAGGGGTTGTGGGCCTCACTTGTTCTTGATCCGCCCGGATGAGACATCGGGTCCAGAGGTGCGATTCCAAAGCTGATCATCGAATGACGCTTGGGGGGTGTTCGTGTGGCTGTCCAGCCGCCCCCGCTGAATGTAAACGCGCATAATCAAACCGATCGCGCACCACATGGCTACGGTGCCCGCGCGCGGGTAGAAGGATTGCGCGCCTATACTGGCGATCAATTGTGCGAGGATGATAGCAAGGCCAGCGCCGCCGATGGCGATGAATATCTTGCTCCTCGAGTCAAGAAACAAGGAAAAGCTGTATTTGATAAACAGAAAATACAAGATGAATACTGGGATTGCTCCGATCAGCCCGGTATCCAGTATCCACTCAAGATAGGCGTTGTGCGGATGAGGGAAGGCTTCATTGTAGTTAAGCGTCATAAGGCTGCTTAGGCCGGTGTTTTGCATCGCCAGCGTGCCATAGCCGAACAGCGGGGCCTCGGCAATTTTGTCGAGAACAAACGGCCAGGCAAAATTGCGTCCGGAGGTCATGGCATACAGTCCTTCTTGCCCCTCTTTGAGCGTGTCTGCCACTGCTGCGGAAGGCGCTTCCTCAGCTGCAATCTCGCCACCTAATCCTTGTATCATGCGATCTACAACAGAGGGCATGTAGGTTACTATAAATATCACTATCAGGGGAATGAGCAACAAGAGTTTGCGCCAGCGAAAGATCGCGAAGATCAAGCCAATTATCGCAGTCGACACATATCCTATTCTTCCGCCGGTCAGCAGCTGGCCAAGAAGCGATGTTGCGCTGATGCCAAGCATCATTAGGTGGTGCCATTTCGTTTTAGCCAATATTCTGGCGGCAAAGATAGCGCATGCGCCGCCTGCCAGGATCATCGATAGATCTATGCGGAAATAGCCAATCTCGCGATCAAGTACACGCGCGGCGCGATCACTCAATTCGACCCCGCTTGTAAGCAATCCCAGAGGCATCCACTTGATGACTTGCAATGCAAGGAAAAAATACATCCCTGCCAAGGCTGCGAGTGCCCAATATAGTCTAGCGCGGGTATTGCAGCCGACGAACAACAGCAGACCCGGGATGGTGTATTTGATGCAGTTGATGAAGTAGTCGATAACCAAGCCCATTCGAGTGGGGGGCTCTTGTCCTGTGATCATGCGGAAGTCTGCGATTCCGCTGATGTCGCTGATCATACGCGTGACCGCAATGGTGATCATGAGGCCATAAAACACCAAGAGGGTGGTGATATGCCCCGGCATGTCCCATCTGGTCCCTTCCTTATGTCGGTTTGCCAGCCAGGCCATGATGACGACCGCTAAAAGGAAGTTCCACGGGTTAAGCCCCGGAATTTCGAGAATCGACTTGGGGATGTCTGGCCGTTCCAGAAAGGCCATGAGAAATATCAGAGCGCAAAGTGATTTATACCAGTCTTTCCAGGCATAGAGGGTGAAAAAGGAAATAAAGAGGTAAAAAAGAGCTATTCTCATTGAACGTGCTATTCAGAGAAAGGCATGTTGTTATTCCTGGACGATTTTGCTAGGCGTGCAAATGATATCACTAATTGATTAGGGCACCCATCTCTATAAGACACTTGAGAAAACCGATGAGCTTTACAGAGAGATGCTATTGGGAGGGGGGAGGGATGGGCGTCCGTGCCCAAGTTGATTCGATTGCTTGTATTACTTGACCGCGAAGTTGCTCGGTGCTGCGGGCGCAACACCTACCTCGAAGGCGCCGAAGTCGGGTTTCAGGCCCAGCACGCGGGATCGACCCTCGAAGTCCTTTTTAATGTCGATTCCATAGAGCGCAAAGAAAGTGTCATAGGCAGAGTGCAACTTGCCCTTGTTGATGGCGGCGGAATTTTTTTGCAGATCGTATTTTCCAGTTGCAGGATCGACAAACGCGGGGTTACCAACTGCACAGATGCCGCATTGGGTATTTCCGGTGCCGCTTACGAAAGCCGATAGGCTTGTATAGTCGGCCCAGTTCCAGTTGACGCGGGCAGATGCAAGTTCAGGGTCGTAGAAAAGCCCGCCGTCGATTGACGCGACTCCGCTGCGGGCAGAGTGAGAGATGCTGACATGATAATCGGCGTCATGAATGTTAGAAATGATATTGCCTGACAATGCTACTGGGCCATCGTAAATGGTGTTGATGCCGCCGTGTACGTTATAGATAGTGTTGTCAACGATGTAACGCTGCATATTTCCATGCCACAAGGTGATGCCAACTCCTTGACGCCAGCCATCACTTGGTTTGTAACTGGTGACATCCTCTGGATGGATATTATAGATGAGATTTCCCAGGATATAGGCCTTGTGACCACTGGCGGAGGTGCCTGTGTCAGATTGCCGGATGCCGTAGTTGCAATCATAGATCTCATTGAAAATGATCCATAGATTGTCGGGACCGTATTGAAAGCCTATGCCATCACCGGGTTGAGGACCGTGTGCTCTGTTATCGTAAACCACATTCTGCGAGATGATTACGTCCCGAGCTTGCTTGGACCAGAAGCCAGCTTGCCGACCAGAGTGTGAGACATTCCGGCCAATATAGACGTGATGGAGGTATTTCCAGCTGTCTGTCCAATTGCCCGCATTGACTTGTACGCAGTTGCCGCTGATATGGAAACAGGTATTTTCGAGTACCCATATGTTGGAGAGGTCAGCAGTGCTGTCGCGGTTCCAGAGATTCGGGTTGACGGCATGGAAGTCAAGATCGTCTAGACGTAACCAGTCGCCGAGGTCGCTGAACTCATTCTTATAGATCACGAGGTCTGACACTTTTTGACCTGGACCTGGAATGGCCCCGATTCCGGCAGTGGCACCAGTAGGATGTGCCCTGTTGCGGATTTTCGAGTGCCGGATGGCCACGTATTGCGAGGTGCCCGTTACATTGATCGCACCCCCAACGCCCCCATTAAAATCGAGGTTTTCAACAATCAAATATTTAGAGTTGATACTTATCGAGGCGGAGATCGTCGGCATTGTTGTGCTGTTGGCGCCTCTGACCCAGCACGGTGCTGCCTGGGTACAGTTGAAATTCAAGCTCATGTTTGAGGAGTAGGTGCCCCCATGCAGTTCAACGTAGGTGCCTGCGCCGAAAGTGGTGTTCGGTATCGTAAGGCGAGGCTTATTGGGGTAGCCATATGGGTTCCCGGTATCGGTGGCGGAGGGGTGGGACTTGTCGACATAGTAAAAACCGGCGGCTTCGCTGGTGGGCCAGGCTGCGGGTTGTGCCGGGGCAGTTTCATCGATGCCGAATGAGGGTTCCGGAATGCCAATTGGCGGGGTGTATGCATAGACAGCGCTCGATCCGAGCATGGCCAGGGTTAAAAGCCACGTTGCACTGTTGGATTTCATCATCGTTAGAATCTCCTGTGGGGGCTGGCGATGCGGCGTTTACTTCAAAAGTATAGTCCTAGCATCGCTTTGGCAATCTAGTTATCAAGAACGGTTGACGTTGATTTCAATGACCGCGGAAAGCGCGCTCTCAACCATGTCGGTGTCATATGCGGTCACGGCCATGTAGTAGGTGCCGTTGCTGAGTCCAGTAACGGTGTACTCCATGGCGGTTGGGTCGGCAAGATCGACGACTGGAGTCATGGAGTCGGCGCTGTTGCCAAGGTATACCTTGTAGCCGCCCAGTTGATAGAGGTTGAGAGGGGCTCCGGTTTCATCGGTCAATGGGGCTGACCAGCTCAAGGTCGCTGACGATTTGCTGATGTTGATTCCGGTCCCGCCGCCAGCGCCGGACCCCGAGCCAGCGCCTGTTCCCCCGGTGTTGCCCGTGCCGCCTGTACCGCCCGTGCTGCCCGTGTTGTTTGGGGGAGCTTCAATGCTTCCGGAGGGGCCGCCTTGGCACGCGGCAAGGGCGAGGGTCAAGCTCCCCAGTGCGGCCAGTTTCAAGATATTGGTGGCGATTTTCGATCTCATTTGTCACTTCCTCTTCAACTGCAAAGCGCATTATTGATAGGGTGTGTCATTGTATCGGCTGTGCCTTGGGAAGATTAGCTACATTAGTGTTAACTAACTCTCAAAAATAGCATTTACTATCAACTAGTTGTGAGTTGTGTCACACAATAGTGCCGCTTCCGCTCATTCGCGCGGTTTGTGCATTTCTCGAAACGGGGGGGCTGCAAGCGCGTACTGTAATAACTTGCGAAATTCGATTATATGGAAATGCGACGGGAGCGGGTAGAGAAATCGTTTCTTGGGGGGGCGAAGGCGGGTGGTCCTAGGCGGCAGTCCTCGTGAATCATCCACCGATGAGTGTTCGGATGTCGTGTTAATCAAAGCATTCGTATGCGCTAACAGCTTGCTGAAAAACTCCCTCTCCCCCAGGGACAACGCGATGGATCGAGGAGGTAGGACGAAGTCCGGAACCCGAGTCGAGAGGGCTGGGGTGCCGGGATGAATGCGGCCTAACCGCCTGATTTTATCCATCCTAACCTTCTCCCGGAGGGAGACGGGACCAAACCGTTTTTCAGCAAGCTGCTAATTTGCCCGCTGCCAAAACATAAAAGAGCAGACAATGCCGCATTGTCTGCTCTTTGCGTCGCACGATACCAGGGACGTTTTGAACCATTCCATCCCGGGCTTTTCGCAGGAGGCGCTTCCTTGTGCCGCGCCGAACTTCTAGCAAATCAAAGTTTTTCTAGGGTATCGCTTTACTTGTGATGCTCGAGAGCGAGCTTTCGATGTTGTTGGTGTCGTAGGTGGTTACGGCAAAGTAGTGAGTGCCGCTGGCAAGTGCTGTGGCGCTGTACGTGGTCGTGGCGCTGTTTTTGATGTCGGCGATGACGGACATCTTGTCTGGCGCCGTGCCGCGATAGATGCGGTAACCAGCGATTTCGTGCACGGGCATGGGGCTGCCGTCTTCCTTGGTGGTCGGCGGATTCCACGACAGCGTCGCGCTGCCGTTGCCGCTCCCGCCGCCGGTACTCGTTGTCGTTACGGTGATAGCGAATGCGGGCAGCGCTGTGTTGGCCTTGCCATCGCTAACAGAGATCACGATGTTGCCGGTGGTGCCGGCATTGACCGCATTCGGGATTCCCGACAGTCTTCCGGTGGTGGCTTCGAACAGGGCCCAGGCGGGCTTATTGCTGATGCTGAAGCTGAGGGTGTCGCCGTTGGCATCGGAGGCGGTTGGGGTGAATTGGTAGTAAGAGCCGGCCGCGATGCTGCCCGCGGGAGTTCCGCTGATGGTCGGGGGCGTATTTTGCGGCGCGGTGGACGCAGTGCTGCAGCGCTCGTTCGACGTCAGGAATTGGTTGAGCGCGACATACCGGGCCTCGACCTTGAAGCAGTGCGGTTTGGATACATCCAACCCGGAGAGTGTGAGCGTCCTGCTCGTGGTTCGATATTTGGCATTGGTGTCGACATTGTCGATGAAGATGTCGTATCCGCCATCGGGCGCGGGATTGCCTTGTGACCAGGACAGCACGATTGCGGTTCCTTGGGTGACAGCGGAGTCCAGCACCGGCGCTTGGACTTGAGGCGCCGGGGTCGGCGCAGGTGTCGCGGCCGGCGTTGGGGTCGGTGTCCGAGTGGCGACCGGGGTCGGAGTCGGTGTTGGGGTCGGTGTCGGTGTCCGAGTAACGACCGGGGTCGGTGTTGGTGTCGGCGCCGGCGTAATGATCGGAGCCGGAGCGGGTGCCGGCGGCTGGGTAATAACCGGGGTCGCCGTTGGCGCGGGCGTCTGAATCGGAGCAGGGGTGGCCGGAATGACGGTCGGCGCGGGTGTCGGCGTCGGCGTCGATACCGGCGGAGTACCGGTTCCGGAGAAGGCGTTGTTGATGGCCGCGAGGTCCGCGTCGTTGGCCGCCAGGGCATATTGAACGGCGGCATCGATCGCGCTGCCGGCAGCGGTCGTCACGGTGCGGTCCACAGTGCTGGCGGAAGTGTTCGGCGTGAGTGTGGAGAGTTGATTCGAGACTTCGACCAGTGCCGCGCTGGGGGTAATGGTGTTGACGGTATCGACGATCCGCTTGGATTGCTCGATGAGCTGGCCGGTAATGGCAACACCGCCGGTGAGGCTCGAGGCGCCGGGGTGGGTGACCTTGATTGCGTTATCCATGCGCTGGGTCGCCTCCGCGCCGTTGACCTTCAGCCGGTTGCGCGCGGTCTCGAGCAGGACTTGGCCGGTGGCCAGATTGGCCACGGCGGCGATGCGGCGGTCGGCTTGGCGGGCTCCGGCGCCATCGATTTTGCCGTCGACCAGGTCGGCGGAGAGCGCCGCGATGATGTCATCGCCCGAGACGTTCAAGTTCTTGCTCTGCATCCCATCGCGCGTCCGGCGCACAATCTCGCCCAGGGATTCGCTGGCTTTGACCATGGTGGCGATCGTGCTGGCGTCAATGGTCTGGCCAATCGTGTCGGAGATGACGTTGCTATCCAAGCCCATGTGCAGATTCGTCAACACAAAATCGGTGGCCGACTGCAGGTTGGTGGCGTTGATGCCGCCCGGCATGTTTTGCGCGGTCTTGGTAATGAGGGTGGTGAAGGGGTTGATATTCACGGTGCCCGTTCCGCTCGGCTTGAGCGCGACCGAGTACAAGGTAAAGTCGGGGGGGGTGTCGGTGACGATATCGGTGCCGCCGGTGACTTCGATTGTGAGAGGGTAGCGGCTTCTTTTGGTCCTGACGGTGGCGGAATAGGTGGCGGTCCCGCTGCCCATGGTCGAGTGGACAATCCTGCCATCCTTGTCGCGGACGGCGATCACGGCGTTGAGGATCGGGCCGTCGCCCACGCTGCCTTTCATGGAGGCGACGATGACTTCTTCGCTGCTCTCAGGGCTGGGTTGACCGGAAATGTTTTCCGGCTCCACGGTTGCATATTCTCCAACGCAGGCGCAAAGCGATGCGCTAGAGATGAATATTAGTGTTTTCTTAATCATTGAAAGAGGCGCTCTCTCGTTGTGTGCGTCGCTTAGCTTAATGATTTGACGGTGGAAGTTGTGCGATACGAATCACAGTTCGCTGAGGTGGGTTGGTCAGTGAATCTATGATTAGTTCCATGGTTTTGCGCGGCAGCGGGCGGTCTGGTGTGATTCTGAGGGGCGGATCGGGGGTATGGATGCCACCAGCAAAATGAAAAGGAGCAGACCATGATTCACTGTCTGCTCCTTGCGCCTCAGGCGCTGGGCCTAAGGGATCGTTTTGCTCGTGACGCTGGAGAGCGAGCTTTCGATGTTGTCGACGTCGTAGGTGGTCACGGCAAAGTAGTGTGTGCCGCTTGAGAGCGATGTGGCGGTGTAGCTGGTCGCGGCGTTGTTCTTGATGTCGGCGATGACGGACATCTTGTCCGGCGCCGTGCCTCGATAGATGCGGTAACCGGCGATCTCGTGCAGTGCCAGCGCGCTGCCATCTTCCTTGGTGGTGGGCGCGCTCCATGATAAGGCGGCGCTGGCGTTGGTGGAGCCGGACGAGGTCACCGTGATGGCGAAGGCGGGCAGTGATGCGATGACCTTGCCGTCGGTGACGGAGATCTGAATGTTACTCGTGGTGCCGGCATGGACCGCGTTCGGTATGCCGGAGAGTCTGCCGGTGACGGTATCGAATGTCGCCCAGGAGGGCTTGTTGACGATGCTGAAGGTCAGGGTGTCGCCGTCGGCATCGGAGGCCGTCGGCGTGAACAGGTAGTAGGAGCCCGAGACGATACTGCTCGACGGCGTTCCGCTGATGGTGGGCGGGTTATTCTGCGCCACGACCGGGGTGGTGCACCGCTCATTGGAGAGCAGGTATTGGTTGAGAGCGACGAATCTCGATTCAACCTTGAAGCAGTGCGATACCGTTACATCGAGACCGCTGATGGTCCGGGTGAGGGCCGAGGTGCGATAAGTGCCGCCGGTATCTACGTTGTCGATGAAAAGGTCATAGCCGCCATCGGGGGTGGGATTGGCCTGTGACCATGTGAGGACGATAGTGGTTCCACTGACGGTCGCGGAGGTGAGCACCGGCGCGACCGGCTGAGCGACAGGGGTCGGGGTCGGAGTCGGCGCGGGCGTCGGCGTAGGAGTCGGCGTAGGAGTCGGCGTAGGAGTCGGCGTAGGAGTCGGCGTAGGAGTCGGCGTAGGAGTCGGCGTCGGGGTTGATGTAACAGCCGGTGTCGGCGTTGGCGTCGGGGACGCGGTTGGCGTCGGCGTCGGCAGGCTGCCGGTATCTGAGATGGCGGAATTGATGCCTGCCAGTTCATTGGCGCTCGCATCCAGGGCATATTGGATCGCGCTGTCAAGCGCGCTGCTGGCCGAGACGATGAGAACGCCATCCACCTCGCTGGCAGCGCTGCCGGGCGCAAGTGTGGCGAGTTGCGCCGAGATTTCGGTCAGAGTGGTGCTTGGTGTGATGGTGTTGACGGCGTCGGCGATCTTTCGTGATTGATCGAGCGTATTGCCGGTGATCGTGACACTGCCGGTGAGTTTTGTCGCACCGGGATGTGTGGCAATGATCGCGTTGTCCATGCGCATGGTCGCCTCGGCGCCGTTCACCTTGAGGCGGTTGCGTGCTGCTTCCAGCAAAACCTGGCCGGTGACCAGATTGGCCACGGCGGCGATGCGCTGGTCGGCATCGATAGCGCCTGTGCCATCGAGGGTGCCATCGACGAGGTCGGCCGAGAGCGCATCAACAATGTCATCACCCGAGACATTGAAACCCTTCGTGCGGATGCCATCGCGCGTCCGGCGTACGATTTCACCCAGGGATTCGCTGGCCTTGACCATTACGGCAACCGTGTTGGCGTCAATCGGCTGGCCAATGGTGTCGTTGATAATCGATGAATCCAATCCGGCGTGAAACTTCGCCATGACGAAGTTGGTGGCCGTTTTCACATTGGCCGCACTGATGCCGCCCGGCATATTCTGTGCGGTCTTCAAGATGAGCGTGGTGAAGGGATTGATATTATAGGTGCTCGACGTGCTCGGCTTGAGCGCGACCGAGTACAAGGTGAAGTCGGGTGCGGAATCGGTGACCAGATCGGTGCCGCCAGACGCTTCGATTGTCAAAGGGTAAAGACTGCCCTTGACCTTCACGGTTGTATCGTAAGTGGCGCTTCCGCTCGCCAAGGTGGATTGCACCAAAGCGCCATTTTTGTCTCGTATGGAGACGACGGCGTTTTGAATCGGGCCATCGCCCACGCTGCCGGTCATGGCGGCAAGGATTTCTTCATTGTCCTGGTAATTGTTTTGTGCGGAATTTTCAACGCTCCCTGTCGATCCTCCACCGCAAGCGCATAGGGATGCGCCAAGAATGAGAACGGGTACGTGTTTGATCATGCTTTTAGGCTCTCTCTGATTGACCGCGACTGCTGCCCTAGCGAGCTGGTGCCATAGGCGCTAGTGGTTGATCACGTATCGAGCCGTGTGTCGGAGGCATGAGGGCCAATGTCTGGATCTGTGACTGGACTCACAGGCGTTATCAGCGCTGTTCCACAACCTTGCCCGATGTGCGGTCGATTGCAAAAAGGCGGTTACGCCGTTTTTTTTGCGCCGGCGCCGGTTGCCCCGGGGGAGAGCAAGGCGCGATTGCCTGGGCGCCGGGGCTGTGAGAGTATCTGCCATTCTGCTGTTGTCGATGGAATTCTCATGACTGCGAAATTCATTCTGGGCCTGGATTACGAGCTGTTTTTCGGCGAGAAGACCGGTTCCGCGGAGCATTGTCTGATTCGTCCGGTCGACGCCCTGCTGGCGGTGCTCGATCGCTACGGGGTGAAGCTGAGCCTGTTCGTCGACGCGGGCTTTTTGTTGCGGTTGAGGCGGGAGGCGCAGCGCCATGCCGGCTTGGGCCGGGAATATGAGCGGATCGCCCGCCAGCTGCGCGAGCTCAAGGCGCTGGGGCATGATGTGCAGTTGCATATCCATCCGCATTGGGAGGACTGTTCGTTTGACGGCGGGAAGTGGCGTATCGACACGGCGCGTTACCGCCTCCAGGATTTTTCCGATGCCGAGATCGGTCGCATCGTAAACGAGTATAAGGCCGAGTTGATGGAGCACGTCGGCGATACGGTGTTTGCCTACCGCGCCGGCGGTTGGTGCATCCAGCCGTTCGACCGGTTGGCGCCGGCGTTGCGCGCCGCAGGCATTTGGCTCGACAGCACGCTCTATCAGAACGGCATTTCGCGCGACACGCTGCGCTGGTTTGATTTCCGCGGCATGCCTGCGAAGCCGGTTTGGCGTTTTTCCCAAGATCCGCTGGTGGAAGACGCCGCAGGCGATTTTGTCGAGGTGCCGATCAGCGCCGTGGCGGTGATGCCGATGTTTTTCTGGAAGATGGCGCTGCAGAAAAAGCTTGGCGGCGCGGCGCACCGCTCATTCGGAGACGGTGCGGCGATGCAAGCCGATCGCGGCTATTATCTGCGGCTGCTGCTGTCTCCGAGTTCCAGTGTGGTGTCCATCGATGGTTCCAAGGCCGCCCTGCTGGAGAGCGCCTATCGCCGGCGGCGGGACGGCACGGGAGAACGCATCTTCAATGTGATCGGGCATCCCAAATCGCTGACGCCGCATTCAGTGCGCGAGCTGGATCGATTTCTGGCGCGGCATCGTGAGCTTGAATCCATTACGTTTCAGGATTTGAAATAT
>JBFMHP010000039.1:0-71799 GCA_040752855.1 Pseudomonadota bacterium
GTGATGGCGTCGGGCTCGGTGTCATCGTCGGCGTGGGTGACGGCGTTGCTGTCGGCGTCGGACTCGGGCTCGCCGTGGCGGTCGGTGATGGCGTCGGGCTCGGCGTCATCGTCGGCGTGGGTGACGGCGTTGCTGTCGGCGTCGGACTCGGGCTCGCCGAGGCGGTCGGTGATGGCGTCGGGCTCGGCGTGGGCGACGGCGTTGCGGATGGGGACGGGCTTGGGGTCGCCGTGGAGACGGCGAATGCAAGCACGTCGTCGGCATCAAAGCATCCCATCAGGCCGGCGTGTCCGTAAACATCCACCTGCTGCCCCGGCTTCAGATCTGCGAGCATTTTCGCCTCGCTAATGATCTGATCGGGATACACGGTGATTTTGAAGATATCAGTGCTGTCGTCGACCATGACGCAGCGATCACCCATATCGGTGGTCATTTCGAAGCGACCGAGCGCCGAATTGACGCTGATGATCTGGCCGCTCAGTTTCTGGACACTCGGCCCGGTCACATCCACGAAGACGATTGCGGCAAGAAGTTTATCCGGCTCCACATCGGAAAGCTTGAGCACGCCCTCCACCTTGACGATCGCATTGTCTGTGATGGCACTGATCGGCAGTGGAACACCCTGGCTGGAAAACACCTTGGTCCCCTCCGTCATCTCAGTGCGCAATACCGGATTGTCGACGATGCCTTGGCCGGAGTCGAGCATCAGGTCGAATGCGCCGTTATCAAGGTCAGTGGATTCGACGACGCCACGGAAGCGCTTGAACACATGGCCGGCGGCCAGTTCGACCACGACAGCGTGCAAAACCATGGGATGATCATCGGTTTTCCATTCGAACCGGCCGATTGCGGTCACGGCTTCGCCACTGACCAGATCATCAAAGCCCGCCTCTGCACCACTGGCATCGAAAAATGAAGTATCGCCACCTGCATGCACCGATACGCACTTGGCGCGGTGCTTAGAATAGTCGTCGCGCGAATCATCGCTGTCGTCGTCGTGACGACCATCGCGCGAATCACCTCTGCCGTCAGAATCTGAGTCTGAACCGGAGTGGAACCGCGCGTTGACCGCAGGCACGGCATCGCACATTTCAAACACCTGCCGGCTATCGTCAATCTCAGTTATAACGCCCGAGATGCGCACCAATTTCCCGGACACCGGACCGGAGAGAACATCCACGAAAACCACCGGACGGAAGTGATAGTTGTCGTTGCCGCTCTGGGTCACGTGGATCGACTTGCGCGCATCGAGATCGATCTGCAACGCCAGCGTCTGACCGGCAACCACGTCGAAGGGGGCGCGGGGATTCAAATCCAGCTTGCCGTTGCCGGGCAATTTTGGATGGATGACTTGCGCCACAGCGCCTGTGTCATCCAGCCGAACCAACTCAAGATTGGTAACCATCAGCCGAATCTTGTCATACTGCCCGGCCGGCACATTGTCAGCCAACGAGATCAGATCAGCATGGTTATCCAAGTCGAGAAGATTGAAGGTCTTGCTGCCGGAATAAACTGTGGCGCCGCCATTGTCACCGAGCAGGGTAATCTCTGAGACGGTGATATTGATCTGGTCAAACTCCGCACTCGGCGCATCGGTGAAGAGAATCGCCACCTTGCCTTGACCTTCAGGCGACGCATTGCTCGATGTATCACTGTCGTTACAAGCGACCACTCCCACACTCAGCATCACGACGGTAACAAATGCTCGCAACACGCGAGCCGCAAAGAATTTGGCAGACATATAACCCCCCTTGAAAAAAACCGCAAAATGCGCAATGCAACCAACCAGCGTAGCGATACGCTGTCACAGAACCAATATTCAATTATAGACTAGATGGTGATCCGCCATCACGCCAGTATGGCGAGCACCCGAACGAATGAAGTGTGAGCGGCTTCACGCACATTAAGTTCCGACAGCGCAGCGAGCCGATCTTCGGCATCAGGCCAAATCAAGCGAATCCTATTCCACCTTAGGAATTCGCGATTAACTTATCGATCCCTTGCGGAACATCGATATGCCGTGCCCTCAGAACTCCAGCATCTTATTCAGCACTTCCCGCATCATTAACCGATCCTCTGTTAGACGCGCGACCACCGCGCTGTTGGCGCCATCATCACTTGTAGTACGGCTTGAATTCAGATGACGGCTCACGATCGGAATAGATGTATACCGAATTGCCGATTGGGTCGATTACCGAAAACCCGCGATCTCCCCACGGATGATCTTCAAGCGGCATTGCAGCGTGCAACCCCGCGCGCACCAGCCTCGCATGTTCTGAATCAACATCATCAACTTTAAAGTTAAGCATCACGCCCACGCCACCAAATACCGGCATATCTCCTTGGGGCTGCATGAACTGGATAGCTGGCCCATTGCCACCGATACGTAAATTCACATACCAGCCGCAGTCGAATATAGCCTTTGCGGAAAAGTATCGCAGATAATATTGCCGGCAGGCATCTACCTCGGTCGTGACAAAACACGTTGATAGTTCTTTGGTTCTCATAACCAATCCTTCGCAAGATTAAAGTGTTTCAAATTACGCGCGAAGGCACAATAGGATCACTTTTTTCCAATGTACCCACGCGACAACAGCTTTTGGGCAAAGTCCCTTGCCAATACGGACGCGGAAGAATATTCATGCAACAAGTATCTTTCTGAATACGCTTCTCCCACAGTTACGCTTCCATCCTTCTGAAAGAGCAGCGGATTATAGACAATGGCGAGATAGATATTGTTTTCCTTATCGTTTTTTACATGATCGATTGAAACCTGAGCAAGACCATCTCTTTTATTCTTCGAAAGAATCTCGCCTACGATGTTTACTATTTTCAACGATTTATCAATATTTATGAAATATTGAGCCTGAGTCTGAGTCTTGACTATTTCCTCCCCCAATGATTCCGCAACCTTTTGCGAATATAAAAACAATGAGTTATTCATACGGATGTCTTCATAGGTACTATTGAGT
Source organism: Pseudomonadota bacterium (assembly GCA_040752855.1). Classification (GTDB taxonomy): domain Bacteria; phylum Pseudomonadota; class Gammaproteobacteria; order RBG-16-57-12; family RBG-16-57-12; genus JBFMHP01. The sequence goes on from JBFMHP010000039.1 coordinate 2,973, forward strand.
CCTTCGCCTGCGACTATCAGAACACCATCGATGCTTCTGTGGGGGTTATGTACCTGCGATGGCTGAGATGAGCAACCAACCGCAAACACAGCAAATAGCATGAGCAATATTTTCGCCATTTTCACTTTTAGTTAATCCAGAATACACAGAAAGCAAAACGCATTGCGCCCGCCACGTTAGTCATATGCATCTAAAACCCATATTCGCGCTCCACACGACAAACACGAACCCGAAATGCCTTGTACCACTCTCTTGCTCTTACCTGTGCCTGCCGGTGAGCCATGTTTTCTTTCCAACGCTGTATGGCGTCCATTGATGCCCAGTAGGATACTGAAATGCCAATTTCCTGCCGTGCGGATTCTACGCCGAGAAAGCCAGGCTGCTCCGCGGCAAGCTCCAACATCTGCCTCGCGGTTTCAGCATAGCCATTATCACCATCGCTTCGAATGGATGTAAAAATGACAGCGTAATAGGGTGGTTCTGGTGTTGTTGCTGCCGCCGGCATTCAAGCTCCCTTCATTTGTCTCCAACAATCAAAATCACGCGCGACCGAGGCGCAGCGGCTTCCCGAACCGAAAGCGGGCGCAGGCCCATTTGGACGGTCTTGAATTGGTCGATGTCAAGACGTACCGGTTGGATATACATCAAATCAGCGTAAAAAGGCGCTCTACAACCAGTTTCTGTATGCCTTCGGCCAGCCTTTGGGCGCTTGCCTTGGCACTGACTTTCAGCTTTATGTTTTCCAACTGGGTGAGCACTTCCATTTTCTTTACCAGCTTTTTGTACCCTTTACTAGTAAGATCACCTTCGGACAGCATTACCGTCCAGCGCTCCAAATTCTCTGCTTGCAATCTCACAAAGTCCGATTGATCTTTTTTGGCATCCGAGACCAGTTTCTTTAGCTCATCCTTAGCGAGAATCTTTCCGCCGTCCGCCACGCCATCGATGAAATCCGTAAACTTGCTCATATCCCACCCCCTAGCGTTTATCCCTGTTTTTCAGGTTCTCGGTTGAAATTGCAATATCGAACGCTTGCCCCAATGCTTTTGCAGCCTCCTGGAAATAGTGATCTCCAAGTCCGCCGGGGCCGTTTTCTTTATAGTCATTTACATCATCGGCAAACAAGCCGTAAATGATGCTGAACTGTTTGGTTGTGTCGCTATTCGGCTTCCCTTTTCCCTTCTCATATTCGTATGCCTTTTTTAAATTCAACGTTGTTACTTCGATTTTCTGCTCATTTTCAGCGTAAGGCTTCGTATCAAAACTCTCAACTAACATAGTAGTCTCTGCCTTAAGGCTTGTGAGGTGCGTGTAGGTTGTCGCGTCATAATATGATATGGGTATGCCTGAGCACGCCATTAATAAAATAGTGCTTGCTGCAAAAAGTGCAGCAATCGTTATGCGCCGCGCAGATACCGCTGAACCAATCATTGATTACCTCCTTTATTTAGACTAACCACACGCATTACTTATAGCATGCGCTCAGAATTAATAGCAGAACGATCAATAAATACTCCGTTGCAACCGGATTATGATCGTCACTGCTGTCATGCTCACGCCAATATCTAGCGGCTGCGCTCGGCAAAGCGCTGTCTTTAGCGTGTCGCTGCTAGTTTTCTTCGTTCCTTACAAAACGATAAATGACCGCACCAAGCACACCACCGATAATCGGAGCGAGCCAGAACAACCATAATTGCGAGATCGCCCAATCGCCTACATACACCGCAACACCCGTGCTGCGCGCAGGATTCACGGAGGTGTTGGTAACCGGAATGCTGATCAAATGGATGAGAGTCAAACACAAACCGATCGCAATCGGAGCAAAACCCTGCGGCGCCCTCTTGTCGGTAGCGCCTAGGATAACAAGGAGAAACATCATGGTCATGACCACTTCGGTTATCAAAGCAGACACCAAACCATAGCCGCCCGGCGAATGGATTCCGTAGCCGTTTGAAGCAAATCCTGCGGAAAGGTCAAAGCCCGGTTTTCCCGTGGCAATGAGGTAGAGGATGCCGCCAGCTGCTATACCCCCTAAAACTTGAGCAACTATATATGGCAGCAGTTCATTGGCAGGAAACCGACCACCCGCCCAAAGACCAATCGATACCGCCGGATTGAGATGGCAGCCGGAAATGTGTCCAATAGCGAAGGCCATAGTAAGCACTGTCAAACCGAAGGCGAGTGATACGCCAAGTAGACCGATACCTAGACCAGGGAATGCCGCAGCCAGCACTGCACTGCCACAACCTCCAAGAACCAACCAGAACGTACCCAAGAACTCTGCGCTGTATTTTTTCATGATTTTTTTCCTTTCTTTGTCGGCTATAAGACCTAGCGCTGATTACCAGCGGATGTAACCCATCTTGTGTATTGGCGGGTCATGTGCACTTGCTATGTTCTGGTCTTCGTTTCATTGCAACGAACGCCAATGCTCTTTCAAAATTTATTCGAGCTCGTAGAGGTGCCCATATTTTTTCATATAGGTCGCGACATAAGCATAGTCCACTGTTGTGTTTCCGGATCGCTCATCCCTCTTTGCTTCTAATTTCCTGCTCTTATGCTTCAGTAACAATAAGCATAGCAAACGATTTTTCTCTGTGAGCAGCGTACAGAGCGATTTTACTTGTCTGTACTTTAGGGACACACATACGCTCCCGTTATCATTCTGCCATCGCACGCATGATGTAGTACACAAGAAACATAATCGAACGCAGTTTACGAGGTTGATGCGGCTCCGTATCCTACGCATCCCTTCCAACCCTGCGCTTCGTAAAAAGATAAAGATGAGGTGTATTCACCCGCAAATTTTTCCAGATCTGCAGACTGCGCGTCATAGCCGAAGATAATCGTGAAATAGCCAGGATGGTTGGCGGTATAGGAACCCAGTGTGGTGGACTGCGGAAGCTAGTATCCGCGCACAACAATATAGTGGCTATCGTTCTTAGCCGCATTGGCCTTGTTGCCGCGCATTACTTTACCGAACTCGTCCAGAAAGACTCAGCCCGACCCTGAACCAGCGCAGGATATTCCTTGGGCACACCAGGGCTGACATGACAACCTTTGGTCATCAAAGGCGATCATTGTTTCGGCAGTGTTGCCGTAACGCAGCTCCGCAATAGCTCACCGCTTTAGGCAGACAACCCCAGATTATCATCCAACGATGCATTGCGCAGAACGGAAAACAGACTGGTGAGCACCGCCGCATCGGCGAACGGGGGAGTCTCTGCGACGGTCATCTGGGCGATGAAGCCATTCAGCATAGCTCGACATCATATGGTGGGTGTACCGCAAACTAGAGATGTCCCTTCTCCCCCAGGGAGAAGGATAGGATGAGGGGGGTACAAATCAATCCCCTCACCCTAGGAGTCCGCGCGGTAGAAAGCAACGCTGCTGCAAAAATGGGACAGCGGCCCGTTTTCTGCCGCGCAGACTCCTACTCCTCCCGACTCGGTTTCGGACTTCGCCCTCGACTACCTGCTCCCGGCGCAGACTATCTCGCACCTCCTGGGCTCGTACCGACTCCATCCGTGGAGTCGTCCCTGAGGGAGCGGGGATGAAATTAGATATCTTTTGCCGCCCGGATAATAATGTGCAAACGATGCGTACTACTCGCAAACATTAGCGAGGTTTCCCTCGCCTTTTGTCCATTTGTTATGAGTTATCGGGCTCCGGCGTCAGCACCAACTGACCATCTTTGACAGGGATGCGCTGACCTGGATCGTAATTCATGCGCACGACCGCTTCTTTATCGCCGAGCCGGTATTTCACGTCATATCCCACGTGCTTCTGCGCGGTGTCGTATACCGTCTTGCAGCGGGTCTCCTTTACGTTCTCAGTGTCGGCGGCCTGCATATTGGCCTGAATCCGATTCCCGGCATACCCCCCTGCCACGGCACCACCGACTGTTGCCAAGGTTTTGCCCCTGCCATCGCCGATCTGATTGCCCAGTAAACCGCCCACTACCGCACCGATGGCGGTTCCTGCGATCCGATCCTCGTCCTTGACCGGCGCCTGCTTCTTAACAACCACGTCCTCGCAAACCTGGCGCGGCGTGCGGACGGTTTCCTTAACCTCTTCGACCTTAATGACTTCAGCGTACGAAGGACCCGCCATCATCTTATAACCGGCGACACCACCAACGGCGGTCACTGAAACTGCGCCGATAACTACACCCGTCAACATCGACTTATCCAAGATTATTCCTCCTCAAATTGGGATTACTTTGAATTTGCTATTAACCCTGCGATCAAGTGAATCTGTCGCGCATTCAAGATACGCCCCTTCTCCCTCAGGGACGACTCCATGGATGGAGCCGGTTGAACGAAGTCCGGAACCCGAATCGCGAAAGAAAGATGAGGAGGTAAAATCAATCCCCTCACCCTAGCCCTCTCCCTGAGGGAGAGGGAATGAAAACAGATATCTTTTGCCGCCAGGTTAATAAATAGAATGAAATTCAGCCCATATTCTAGCCAAGCTGCAAGACCGCGTGAAGCGCAACTAGGCCGCCATTGATCGTCAGGAATACCGACGACGAAAGACTGTGAATTGCACCACATAATCAGTGGGCAACACTTGTATTCAGCGGCCGCCGAATAACGCAATCAAAACGATTTGAGGGATTTAGCCCGAATGGCACTTACTTAAGACAAGCCGCTTGCTCGTCCCTTACGCGACAGCGGAAAACTCTTCCCGATACTTCGCCAAGCCGGCAACGTCTTTCATCTTGGACTGATCCAAAATCAGCACCATAAACACATCATCCGGCACTTCCCACCCACACTTTATTCCATAGCCGGCGGCGGGCTGGAATCCGAAGCGCGGGCAGTACTCGGGGTGCCCCACGACCACCACAAAAGGGCAACCCATTCCCCGGAGCCGCTGAGTCCCCGCTTCGATCAACCTTCCACCGATGCCCTGCCCATGAAACTCAGGGAGCACCGCCATCTGCCCCAAACCTGCACCCATGATGATCTCGTTCCCACTGATCAACGACACCGGGCTATACAAAATGTGACCGACGACCCTATCCTCGATGACGGCAACCAGCGACAACATGACACCGCCATTTGATCTCAAGGGATCGACGAGACGTCCTTCCAGAGACTGCCCAAATGCACGTTCGCTCACCTCACGGATCGCGTTGATGTCCTGAGCGCGTTCGGCGCGGATAGTCGCTGACATGCCAAATCCTGGTTTAATAGTTTGGTGGGTGTCCAATAATTCTATAATTCGATTCGTGACTCAGCCCTCTACTACTATTTTTATAAAGCTCAGAATTACGTATGTGCTGAGACCAGCAATCAAAACGGCCTTTCTTAATGAGCGTGCTAGTTTTTGAATGCGAGGGTCATTGGATTCTCCGGTACCCCAAATGATATTAAGCACATCCATCGTCTCTGCAGCACCCAACTTGTATCCGATATAAAGTGCAGCTGATCCAATAACCAAAATCCACCCATAGAAGATCGGCAACGTGTAAACCGAGTTTATCCTCATGAGGAACCACATCTTAAACGGGAACTCCCATGAGAGCATAAGCGGAAGCAAAAACACCGTCAGCATCCCGAATGTGGAGGCGATGATACCCCCTATAATTCGACTCAGCGCCGACGGCTCATCTCTGCGAGGTAAATTATGTCCAGGCATGTCTTCAGCAACCCGTTCTCCTGCGTTTGTGCTGACCGATATGCACAGCCAAAGGGCGTAGGATGTGGTGAACGCAGTGAACCGCATCGTTCGGATTTTTGTAACCAGGTGTTCACGATCGATGCGGTTCGTTCCTTACCGCACCCTACGATGCTCTGACATACCAAATCCTGGTTTAATAGTTTGGTGGGTGTCCTGTAATTCGCCCTCTCGTAGCGCTCGTAGTGCATATCTAGACCTGACCCCGTTCGTGTGTGTTTGACCCCGTTCGTGTGTTCGATCGATGCGGTTCGTTCCTTACCGCATCCCACGAGCTACATATCTAGACCTAGCCCCGTTCGTCGCTCGGGCAAGGTTTCGCCCCATCGGCTGCAGCGCCGTGTTAGCCGGTCAATCTAGCGGCACCCTTAGTCGTGATTCCATCTTTTCTACCAGCCTATCCATACCTTTACGATCTTTCGAGTCCAGATTAATATCATCTTCGACTCTTATACTATATGTATCCGCATTTACATTTTTTATTACTCTAGATAATAATTCTCGAATCACGTCTTCCGCTTGAGATAAGTAACTATATAGCACGCGCAGATCCTTATGTTTATAAATAGCCACTTTTGGATGCGCTACATCGACATAGCTTCTAAGAATCAATAGCGGTATAAAATCTCCTTCAATTTCATCATCAGTATAACCAAGGATTGTTAATCCTTTACGAATATCATCTTTAGAGTTCTCAGATGAGACAAACAATATTTCTACTGCTTTGCAGTAATTCAAAATTGTTTCAGCCATGAATTCCCATGGCGAGTCTCCACAAACATTTAGCCGACAAGCAATATGGAAGTATGATATAGCCGCAGCTAATCGACGATTGTTCGCTCCATGAAATAGTGGAAAATAGTCCAATGAATTCACAATATGCCTTTCAAGAATTTCTTGCTCTACTGTTCTCATGCGAATTCGCCATTCCTGCGGCATATGCTCCCACCTGAACTCTATTCCTCCAACATTTCCTCCAATGTGTAATACTATCGGAGGATCTGAGAACTCTAGATTCAGAAGAGTGGGATATATAAACTTAAATAAAGTTAATGTCCCATCGAGATGAGAAAGTGATTCACAACTAAATTCATACGTTAATTTGTCCCCCTTTAAAACAAATTTTGAATCACCGCGTTCAAATATTACATCCAGTGGCTCTAATCCAGGGTTAGACTTAGCTTGCCATTTACCATTATTAGCATTCATTAATACCGAGGCTGCATGTGCCTTTACGAGAGTACGACCATAATCATTCTCCGTACCAAATGCCGTTGCGGGTGCTAATTTTAGATTCAGCATACATCTGTTTGGAAAAGACAACTCCTTACCAGATGGTACGACCAATATACGAGTATGAAGCTGATATGTAAGCATAGTTACTCTTGCCGCCTAACGAGGCTGTAGAAAAACTCCCGACAAAGCCGGAAGTGACGTGAATCTTTGATGGGCGCCCTGTAAATCCTGTAAATCTTCAGTAAATCTTCATTACCGAATCCTGCGAGCTGAGCGCAATTAAAGTTGATCTAATTCGATCACGTCCCGGATTCTATCAAACTGTACAGTCGTAGCCTCAAGACGAATCTCAAGAAACCCAGTCAGCTCTTTCGCTCGATCTGTCCGGGGCTTCCACTGGCTAAAGTCCATTGGCACGACGTCACTCACTATCTGAGTATTCGGAGCGAAAGTCGCTCTCTTTGAGTTCCAATTAAAAAATCCGGTTCCACTAATACCAACCAACCGCTCTAACTTGTCGCAGACCCGTTCAGCCCTAAACGAGATTGCAGTACATAGGTACTCACACCCGGATCGTATCGAAACGTATTGCGGGTTATCAAATTCAACAGCAATATTGATCACCCAGCCAAGCTCTTTAGTTTCGGGTTCATTGTCGAGCAGGTAGTTTGAAACCAGTCGAGGACTTTCTTTCCTCGTATGGTTAAGTCCTCCGCATTGAAGTGCACCGGCGTACTTGGTTCGTTTGCAAAGTGAAGGCTTACCGAGATCTGGCCCCATCTCGTAATGTCCGCTTCCCATCGCGCTCCAATAAAGAACTTCTTGTTTGCTGGATCATTTTCGACTAGCGAAAGGGCCTGGATCCCATAGTGCGCACACTTGACCAATGCTGGCTTAGAGAAGCCGCGACGAGACATTAGTATCTTGAAATTTGCATTGACATCCTGTGCTTTGGTTACGAATCCATCGACTTCTGGTGTTCCGACTTTTCTCCCAAGATCTTTACATTCTATGATGCCCAACATCTGCTGACCTGCAAATACGCCGCGTACGACAACATCAAATTGTCGAGACTGTCCCAAGCGATCTGGGATGATCTCGTTGTGAGCAACAGTAGCTGCAGGGTCAATTTGTGTTTGAATTGCAGCCACAACTTTCTCAAAGGCAATCCCTGGCGGAGTTGCAGGCATGCTAGTAGACGTCATATGGCCTAACCCGATACATACAGAATCTATGCATACTGGAATATACAGAATCCTGCGACTCCATCTTATCCACCGCAACCACTCTCATCCAAAAGTTTATCCCGTGCAAGTTGTCGCCCACAAAAACGCCCGAGCGATTTTCATCAGTCGGGCGTTAGTTTTTTCAATTCACCATCCATGGCCGCACCTCAAATCAACCGCACTTCGATTCACCACAGTTCAAGCAAGTCATGCAATTATCCATCTTGATCATAGCCTTGGTATTGCATTTGCCACACAGTGCGGCGCCGGCTGGGAAGCTGTTGCTTTCGGCGGCTTCCGCTTGCTTAAGCGCCCCTTCGAATTCAGCGCGTTTTTCGGCGATGAGTTTCTTTTGGTGTTCGTCGAGGCCGTCATCTTTGAGCAGGCCGATCATGCGCATGTGGCGTTCGATGACGTCGCCGATTTCAGCGACGAGTGAGGGCATGTATTTGCCGCCTTTTTTGAAGTAGCCGCCGCGCGGGTCGAAGACGGAGCGCAGCTCTTCGACGAGGAAGGTGACGTCGCCGCCTTTGCGGAACACCGCAGAAATGATGCGGGTGAGTGCGACGATCCATTGGAAGTGGTCCATGTTTTTCGAGTTGATGAAGATCTCGAAGGGGCGGCGCAGTTCGTGTTTGGTGCCGGCGTTGAGCACGACGTCGTTGATGGTGACGTAGAGAGAGTGCTCGGTGAGCGGGGTGCGGATCTTGTAGGTGGAGCCGATCAGCATTTCCGGGCGTTCGAGTTTTTCGTGCATTTGCACGACTTTGGCCTCACTGGGCTTTTTCTCTTCTTTTTCCGCTTCTACTTTTTTGGCCAGGGCGGCTTCGTCTTCGGGTTTGGCGACGTTGAAGCCGACGATTTTCTTTTCGATTTTGATTGCCATGGTTGGTCTCCGTTCGGTGCGTTGTTTGCACCGTGGGGGTTGTATTTTTTTGTATTGATGAGGGGTATTGATAATTTTATTCCCTCACCCTAACCCTCTCCCTGAGGGAGAGGGGATTGCATCATATTGTTGGTGGGCGGAGCCCACCCTACATCTCTCCCGCCTGCGGGAGAGGGGATTACATCGATTTAGAACTTGCCGTAATAGCCTTCTTTCAGGGCGTCGTAGAGGTTGGCGGCGGTGTGGATTTCGCCGTCGTATTCGATCTCGTCGTTGCCTTTGAGTTCGACCACGGTGCCGTCTTCCAGTGTGAAGCGGTAGAGGGTGTTTTCCAGGTCTTTCTCTTTGACCAGCACGCCTTGGAAGGCTTCGGGGTTGAAGCGGAAGGTGGTGCAGCCTTTGAGGCCTTGGTCGTAGGCGTAGAGATAGATGTCCTTGAAGTCTTCATACGGATAGTCCGTGGGGACGTTCGCGGTTTTGGAAATGGAGGAGTCGATCCATTTTTGCGCGGCGGCCTGCACGTCGACGTGTTCCTTGGGCGTGATGTCTTCGGCGGTGATGAAGTAATCCGGCAGTTGCTCTTCTGCTTTGTCGGAATACGGCATCGCCTTGGCGTTGATCAGTTCGCGGTAGGCGAGCAGTTCAAACGAGAACACGTCGACCTTTTCCTTGGTCTTCTTGCCTTCGCGGATGACGTTGCGCGAGTAGTGATGCGCGAAGCTCGGTTCGATGCCGTTGCTGGCGTTGTTGGCGAGCGACAGCGAGATGGTGCCGGTCGGCGCGATCGAGCTGTGATGGGTGAAGCGCGCGCCGTGGGTGGCGATGTCTTCGACCACTTCGGGGGCGACTTGCGCGACGCGCTGCATGTAGCGGCTATATTTGGCCAGCAGCACCTTACCTGTGAGTTTGTCGCCGATCTTCCAGCCGTCTTTCTTCATCTCGGGGCGTTTGCGCAGCATCTCGGCGCTGACGGTAAATTCCTGATCGAGCACCGGGGCGATGCCTTTTTCGCGCGCCAGCTCGACACCGACCTTCCAACCTTCCACCGCCAGTTCACGCGTGACGCGCTCGGTGAATTCCAGCGATTCGGGCGCACCGTATTTCATGCCGAGCATGGTCATGGCCGAGCCGAGGCCGAGGTAGCCCATGCCGTGGCGGCGCTTGCCTTTGATCTCCGCGCGTTGCTGTTCGAGCGGCAGGCCGCTGACCTCGACGACGTTGTCGAGCATGCGCGTGAAGATGGCGACGACCTTGCGGTATTCGTCCCAATCGAAGTGCGCCTTATCGGTGAACGGATGGCGCACGAATTTGGTGAGGTTCACCGAGCCGAGCAGGCAGGCGCCGTAGGGGGGAAGAGGCTGTTCGCCACAAGGATTGGTGGCGCGAATGGTTTCGCAGAACCAGTTGTTGTTCATCTCGTTGACCTTGTCGATCAGGATGAAGCCGGGCTCGGCGAAATCGTAGGTGGAGGCCATGATCAGGTCCCACAGGCGGCGGGCGCGGATGGTCTTGTAGATCTTGCAGGCGACCAGGCCGGCGGCGTCGGTGAGGTAGTCTTCCTTGGTGGGCCATTCGCGCCAGATCACTTGCGCGGGATTGTTCAGATCGAGTTTGTCAGTCTCCGCTTCCTTTTCGGTGAGCGGGAAGATCAAATTCCAGTCGCCATCGTGCTTGACCGCTTCCATGAATTCCTGGGTGACCAGCAGCGAGAGGTTGAACTGGCGCAGGCGGCCGGATTCGCGCTTGGCGCGGATGAAGTCCATCACGTCGGGGTGGCTGACGTCGAAGGTGGCCATCTGCGCGCCGCGGCGGCCGCCGGCACTGGAGACGGTGAAACACATCTTGTCGTAGATATCCATGAACGAGAGCGGGCCGGAGGTGTAGGCACCGGCGCCGGCCACGAACGCGCCTTTCGGGCGCAGCGTGGAGAATTCATAACCGATGCCGCAACCGGCCTTGAGCGTGAGCCCGGCCTCGTGGACCTTTTGCAGGATGTCGTCCATCGAATCACGGATGGAACCGGAGACGGTGCAGTTGATCGTGGAGGTGGCGGGTTTGTAGGCCTGGGCACCGGCGTTGGAGGTGATGCGGCCGGCGGGAATGGCGCCGCGGCGCAGGGCCCAGAGGAATTTCTCTTCCCACTCCTGTTGTTTTTCGGGGGTGGTTTCGACCTCGGCCAGGGCCTTGGCGACGCGCTTATAGGTGTCGTCGATGTCATGATCGAGGATCGTGCCGTCTTTTTTCTTCAGGCGATATTTCTTGTCCCAGATGTCCAGGGAGGCGGATTGGAAGGCGATATCGGCGTTGGTGGAGACGGATTTCAAATGCGCGATCTTCATTGATGTCATACCCTCTCTTAATTGTAGTGGTTCTTGTTCTTGGTTGACTTGGTTGTGGATTTGTTCTGGCGCAAATCCTCTGGGAATGCGTGCTTTTTTTGATTGCACCCCAAACACAATATGTTGTGTGTTGGGCGTCAAGATTAGTGGGAATGACACAACATGTCAACACAGTGAGCATGATGGCTATTAAGTAAATAATTCTTAAATTACATATAGTTAAAACAATGTATTTTGCAACCCAAGGAAAAATTTCTAGTTTTTTCTGAAACTCGGGTGCGAATTGGTTTGTTCGCCATAACACAAGATGTTGTGCAGCCTTTGATTTTGAATATTGGGTCAATGACGGCTTGCTAAAAGCCGGTCAATCATCGATTCGGCTTGGCCGAGGTAGCCGCCCCCGAAGAGGTTGGCGTGATTGAGGATGTGGTAGAGGTTGTAGAGGACCTTGCGCCGTTCGTAGCCTTCCGCGAAGGGAAAGGCTGCCGCATAGGCTTGATAGAAGGCGGGTGAAAATCCGCCGAAGAGTTCGGTCATCGCGAGATCCGTTTCGCGGTCGCCGTAATACACGGCAGGATCGAAGATGACCGGCGCGCCGTGTGCATCGAAGGCGTAGTTGCCGGACCAGAGATCGCCGTGCAGCAGTGAAGGCGTTGGCCGATGGCCTTGAAGTAGAGCGGGAATGGCTTGGAGCAGTCGTTCACCACGCTGTTGTATCCTGCCGCCGAAGCCGCGCTCGGCCAGGCGTTGCAGCTGAAATCCGATGCGGTGCTCCTGCCAGAAGCGGCACCAGTCATCTGCATATTCGTTGGGCTGCGGCGTGGCGCCGATGGTGTTGTTGCGATACCAGCCGAAGCGCTTGCCCTGCACGCGGTGCAGCGCGGCGAGCTGTTCGCCCAGGCGCTGCTGCCCATCCTTGCCGCCGGAACCGAGGGCGACATATTCCAGCACCAGGTAGGCTTGTGCGCCGGCCACGCCGCCGCAGATCGGCGCGGGCACGCGGATGGCGCGGCTGGCGGCAAGCTCGCGCAGCCCCTCGGCCTCGGCCTCGAACATCTCCCGGGCATCGGCACTGTTGAGCTTGACGAAATACTGTTGCCCCGCGCCCGCGACGAGATACGCCTCGTTGATGCACCCGCCGCCCATGGCACGCTCTGACTCCACCTGGAACGGCTGGCCGGTGGTCTCCGCGATGTGTTTGGCGATGATCGCCCAAGCATGACTCATATCCGAATATGCTCCGCGCGCCGCCATGAAATGTTCATTGGCGGCCCTGTTACTGGTTATACTAACAAGCATACCGCGATAAATCCCGTAAGCCTGTCATGCGCGAAAAGCCTCAGATATTGAACACCGAGATCCGGGCCAAGACCCGCTCCTTTACCGTGGAGGCGGTCGATCTGCGCTTCTCCAACGGCACCGAGGTGCAGTTCGAGCGCCTGGTCGGCTCGGGACAAGGCGCGGTGCTCGTCGTGCCGATGCTCGATGACACCACGGTGCTGCTCACCCGCGAATATTCCGCCGGGGTGCACCGCTATGAGCTGGCGCTGCCCAAGGGCCGGATCGAACCCGGCGAGGACAAGCTGGTGGCGGCCAACCGCGAGATCATGGAGGAGATCGGCTACGGCGCGCGCAAGCTCGAACACATCATCTCGCTTACCTTGGCTCCGGCGTATCAAAGCCATCACACGCATGTGATCCTGGCGCAGGATCTCTATCCGCAGCGCATGGCCGGCGATGAGCCCGAAGAGATCGAGGTGGTGCCGTGGCGCATCGACAATCTATCTGAACTCATTGCGCACGATGAATGCACCGAGGCGCGCAGCATCGCCGCGTTGTACATCGTGCGTGATCTGTTGAACGGCCGCGCGGGGGGCGCTTGATGCAGGAGCTCGAGCACCTGATCCCCGATCTGATCGAGCTTGCACAGGATGCCGGCGCGCGCATCATGGCGATCTACGAGGCCGGTTTTGATGTGACGCACAAGTCCGATCTGACCCCCGTGACCGAGGCCGACCTCGCCGCGCACCACGCGATACTCGCGGGGCTAGAGATCCTCACACCGGGGCTGCCGGTGCTCTCCGAGGAATCCGAAGAGATCCCCTTCAGCGAGCGTTCGCGCTGGCGCACCTATTGGCTGGTCGATCCGCTCGACGGCACGCGCGAATTCATCAAGCGCAACGGCGAATTCACCGTCAACATCGCCTTGATCGAGGAGCACGAGCCGATCCTCGGCGTCGTGTACGCGCCGGTCAGCGGGGTGTGTTATTACGCCGCACGCGGCCTCGGGGCCTTCAAACGCGGCAAGGATGGCGCAACCTCACAGATCCAAGTGAAATCGCGTTGCGACGCGCGACTGATCGTTGCCGGCAGCCGCTCGCATCCCAGCACGTCCTTTCGCGCGTTCCTGAGCAAGATCAGCGATTATGAAGTGATCACCCTCGGCAGTTCGCTCAAGTCCTGTCTGGTGGCCGAAGGCAAGGTGGATATCTATCCGCGCCTGGGGCCGACCTCGGAGTGGGACACCGCCGCGGCGCAGTGCATCGTCGAACAAGCCGGGGGACTGCTCACCGATCTGAGCCTGCAACCGCTGCGCTACAACACCAAGGAATCCCTGCTCAATCCGCACTTCGTCGTCTTCGGCGATTGCAGCCGCAACTGGCAGCAATATTTCTGAACCCCGCCGGGCATATCAGAAGCGACTAACGAACTTTGCGGCGCGCCGCCCTCATCCGGCGCATCCCGCCGGAAATTTACATGTTTTAACAGCCGCGGTTGGCGGCTATATTTATAATGCGTTTAAAAGAAGAATTCGCCATGCAAGAAACGCCGGGCGTATTTCGCCGCGCGCATGGCGCACGAACCGAGGAGACAATAATGAACACCAAGCAGCTTTACCCGCTCCTGCTGGGCGGCGCCATCCTGGCCGGCGTGAGCATGCCGGCAGCCGCCGAGATGAAACCCGGCGACTTCTACGTCTCGCCCATGATCAATCACATCGAGGAAGACAGTGCTCGCAAGGTTGACGACGACAACAATTTCGGTGTGTCCCTCGGCCTGGGTTATGCGATCAGCAACCACTGGAACATCGAAGCCTACGGCGTACGCAATCGCCTGGAATATGAAACCGGAAACGGGCGGTACGACATGCTCGGCGCCGGCCTCGATGCACTCCTCATCTACGATCGCTCCAGCATCAGTCCCTACGGACTGATCGGCGCCGGCGCCTTGTGGACCCGCAGTGATGCCGTGCACCCCATGGCCAGCGCCGCCCTCGGCCTGCTCCTCCCCTTGAATCAACAAGGCGCGGCCGCGCGCATCGAGGCGCGCTATCGCCTCGACCAGAACGACGAGCACTTCGCCGACGTTGACAGTTTCGAAGACTGGATCATCGGCGCCGGCCTGATAGTCCCGTTCGGCGCGGCCCCGGCACCCGCCGCGCCGGCCCCCACGCCCGCCCCGGCCGCCGTTGCCGTGCCCGCTCCCGCTGCGGCCCCCGCCGCCCCAGCGGCGATCGCCCTGCCACCGGCCGATGACGACAGCGACGGCGTGCCCAACGGCGACGATCAGTGCCCGAACACCCCCGCCGGGGCCAAGGTCTACAAGACCGGCTGTGAAGTCGACAGCGATTTCGACAAGGTGGTCGACAGCGCGGATGAGTGCCCGAACACCACGGCCGGCGTTGCGGTCGACGCGCGCGGCTGCGAGGCCGACGCCGATAACGACAAAGTGGGCAACAGCAAGGATCAATGCCCGAACACCCCCGCCGGCATCCGGGTGGACGCCACGGGCTGCGAAATCGACAGCGATAAGGATGGCGTAGTCGACAGCGCGGACAAATGCCCCGGCACGGCCGCCGGCACCCGCATCGACAACCAGGGCTGCGAGCTCAAGGACGTCATCGTGCTCAAGGGCGTGACCTTCGCCACCGACTCCGCGCAACTGATCGGCGACTCGCGCCAGGTGCTGGATGAAATGGCCTCGATCATAAAACGCAACAAGGAGATGGTGGTCGAGATCCGCGGCTACACCGACAGCCACGGTTCCGAGCCCCACAACGTGCAGCTCTCCCAGCGGCGCGCCGAGGCGGTGCGGGATTACTTGATCAGCAAGGGCGTGCCTCCGATCAGCCTCACGGCCAAGGGCTACGGCTCGAAAGACCCGATCGCCGACAACTACACCGCCACGGGACGCGCGGCCAACCGCCGCGTCGAACTGCACCGTCTCGAGTGAGCCGTAAAAGCCCCGCGCCGGACCTCGGCGCGGGGCGTTTCAGATACAACCACAACAACACCAGAGAGGAGAACATCATGAGCTTCGTACAAGAATTCAAGCAGTTTGCGGTCAAGGGCAATGTCGTGGACATGGCGGTGGGTATCATCATCGGCGCGGCCTTCGGCAAGATCGTCTCGTCCTTCGTTTCCGACGTGATCATGCCGCCGCTCGGCGTGCTGATCGGTGGGGTGAACTTCACCGACCTGGCGGTCACCATCAAGGAGGCCGCGGGCGATGCGACCGCCGTCACCTTGAACTACGGCAAATTCATCCAGACCATCTTCGATTTCGTCATCATCGCCTTCGCCATTTTCATGGCGATCAAGTTCATCAACCGTCTCAAGAAGCAGGAAGAGGCCGCCCCGGCCGCCCCGCCGGCGCCGAGCAAGGAAGAGGTGCTGCTTGCGGAAATCCGTGACCTGCTCAAGCAACAGCGGTCATAATACGCGGGCGTCGGAGCGAACTCCGCACCGTTTGTCACCCCGGCCCGCACCGGGGCGACAGTGATCCCAGAAGCCTCCGCCTCGCCACGGAGGCTTCTGCTTTTAGATTTATTATCCGGAGGACCCCATGGACTTCAGCAAGCTGGCTGAAATCGACTTCATGAAACTCTACGTCATCCCGTGGAGCATCAATATCCTGCTGGCGCTGGCGATCTTCTACATCGGCCGCCGGCTCGCCAAAACCATCACCAAGGGCATCGACACCTTGATGCACAAGGCCGAGGTGGAAGAGACGCTGCGCCGCTTCCTGCGCAACATCATCAACGTCGTGCTGCTGGTGGTGGTGATCATCGCCGCGCTCGAGCAGCTCGGGGTGAACACCACCTCGGTGATGGCCGTGTTCGCCGCCGCCGGCCTGGCCGTCGGCCTGGCGCTGAAAGATTCGCTCTCGAGCTTCGCCGCCGGGGTCCTGCTGATCATCTTCAAGCCGTTCAAGATCGATGACTACATCGAAGCGGCCGGCACCGCCGGCACCGTCCAGTCGATCACCATCTTCCATACCGTGCTGAGCACCGGCGACAACAAGGAAGTGATCGTGCCCAATGCGCAGATCTACGCCGGCACCATCGTCAACTACACTGTGAACGAGACCCGCCGCATCGATCTGGTCTTCTCCATCAGTTACGACGACAACATCAAGACGGCCAAGGACCTGATCCAACAGGTGATCGATGCCGATCCGCGCATCCTCAAAGAGCCGGAGCCCCTGATCGCCGTCGGCGCCCTGGCCGACAGCAGCGTCAACCTCAATGTACGCCCCTGGGTGAAGACCGACGACTACTGGCCGGTGTACTTCGACCTGCTGGAGAAGGTGAAGGAAACCTTCGACGCCAACGGCATCACCATCCCGTATCCGCAGTTCGATCTGCACTACGCCAAGCCCCCGGCGCCATAGGCGAGGCTGTACGTAGGAGCCTGCCCTGCAGGCGATGACCGATCATTCGCGAGCAGGGCTCGCTCCTACCGCCGCACCGCGCCGCGAAAGCCGCGGTACCCGTCGGGACGGACGGCCACCGTATTGCGCACCCGGACGCACAGCCTGCCCGCGCGATCGTAAAAGCCGTATTCGAACACCGGATCGCTCTTCTGGCGCTGCGCGAGTTCCTCCTCGATCCGCGCGCGCTGCTCCGGCTCGAAGCGAAACACCATCTCCAAGGCATCGGTGCCGGGATGGAGGAACTCGACCTGCAGGGATTTGGTCCAGACAATGTAGTCGGGAAACGCCCGGGCGCAGGCCAGGCCGGCGATCGGGTCGGCCACCGCGGCCGGCGCCCCGCCGAACATCGTGCCGCCGGGATTCTGGCTGCGAGCCGACAAGGGCAGGCGCAGCCGCACCACGCGCCAATCCGGTTGCAATTCCAGCACCTTGACGCGCAGGAACGCGAACATCGGAAACCATTCCAGCCGACGCGCTTGCGACAGCGGCAGCACGCGCATCAGCCAGGCGTGAACAATGTTTTTCATGATGCTTCCTTTGGAACAGATCCACTATCATTAGACCACTAAGACCCACCCGAGACCCCATGAACGACCGCCCCAGTATCGCCGTGCAGGCCAGCGACCCAGCGCTCGACGCCCAGGCACATGCCCTCGCCGGCAGACTTCATTGTCCGCACTTGCACGCCGGCGCCGCGGGCGAGCATTCATTTCTCCTGGCCGTCACACCAGAACATCTCGAACTGCGCCAGACCGGCCCGGAGGCGCCCGGCCCGATCTACGTCGATTTCCTCGGCGGCGCGGTCGGCCACCGCCGGCGTTTCGGCGGCGGCAAGCATCAACCGATCGCGCGGGCCGTCGGTCTGGGCAAGGGACCGGCGCCGAGCGTGGTCGATGCCACCGCCGGACTCGGGCGCGATGCCTTCGTGCTGGCCTGCCTGGGCTGCAAGGTCACGCTGGTCGAGCGCTCCGCGGTCATCGCCGCCTTGGTGGAGGATGGCCTGCAGCGCGCCGCGCGCGATGCCGAGATCGGCGCGCTGGTCACAGAGCGCATGCAGCTGGTGCAGGCGGATTCGATCGACTACCTGAGGGCGCTGGCCCCCGCGCAGCGGCCCGAGGTCGTGTATCTCGATCCGATGTATCCGCATCGCAAGAAATCGGCGCTGGTCAAAAAGGAGATGCGCATCTTCCGCGCGCTGGTCGGCGATGATCCGGATCATCCCCAATTGCTCGCCGCCGCGCTCGCCTGCGCCGGCAAGCGTGTGGTGGTCAAGCGCCCGAAGGGCGCGCCGGAGATCGAGGGCCCCAAACCCACCATGGCGATTGTCAGTGAACACACCCGGTTCGATGTCTACGTCATCGCCGCGCTGCACACCCGGCCCGATTGATCAGCGCGCGAAGATCCGCCCCGATTCGAACACCATCGCCCCGAACCGCTGGCCGTCGATCACCAGCGAGCGTTTCAGCGCGAAATCGAACAAAAGCGGATTGTGGCGCCGGATCTGCGAGAGCGCCCCGGCCTGGAGTTCGCTCAGCCAGCCCGCATCCACATAGCGTTGCAGTGAAAACAGCGGCATCACGCCCGGCAGCGGATAGTCCGAGCCATTGATCAGGCGCGGATGCCAGTCGGGGCGCTTGACGAGCAGCGCGATCGTCTCCAAGTCGCGGTTGATCTGCGGCACCGCGGCGACATCTCCGAACAACAGCCCCTGGTAGCGCGGCTCGTCCATCAGCCGCGCAAACAACTCGATGTTCGGCCGCTCAACACTCGGGGATTGCTCCAGATCGGCGCTCGCGCCGATCGAGGCGCAGTGGGCCACGATCACCTTCACCCCCTGCTCCAGCGGGCGGCGCAGCAGCAGCGGATTGTTCAGACGATGACTGTCGGCCACATCCACCGCGTGCTCTTCCCCCGCGTGGGTCAGCAGCGGAATGGCATGCTGGCGCATTGCTTCATAGAAGCGGTCGCACAGCGGCGAGGCCGGATCGATGCCCATCGCCCCCGGCAGCCACTTGACCGCACGCGCCCCGTGCGCCGCCGCCCAGGCGAGCCGCTCCACGCAATCCGCGCGATACGGATGGACCGATGCGATCCACTCAAAGATATCCGGCCGGGCTTGCCGCACGGCGGCGGCATACTCGTTCGGCACATGAAAAGGACTGGTCTCCTGGAGCTCGCGCCCCTGTTCGTCAACGCGATAATCAAAGGCCAGAAGCATGGCGCGCGCGCCGGGACGAAACTCGCCCATGAGCTGCGCCAACCGCGCTACATAGCCCGCGTCCACCCCGGCAGCGTGCGTCGCGCAGCTGGCGTTGAGATAAAACTGAAACTGGGCAAACTGCACCGGATGCCACATCGAGCGCATATTGGGATTTACCCAGATGCCGCTGTCGCCATCGCCGGTGCCGACCAGATGCACATGCGCATCCCACACCAGCGACGCATCCAATCCTTCCCACGCCGCCGCCAACACGTCATGGCGCTGCAACTCCTCCGGCAGCCGGTCCTCCAGACAGGAGTTCCAGACGCCCTCATCGGGCCAGTAGCGAAAACCGGCCGCGCCGACGGCCGACAGCCCAAACAAGGAAAGGAAGTGCCGTCTATTCATATTGCGCATCGTCATAACAACTCCTGCGCGCCTCCACAGAGCATCAGTGCTCTGCGCCCGCGTTTGGCGCGTCGAATTTGCGCATCCGCTCATCGGTCGCAGGATGCGTGGAAATGAGATTGGGCAGGCTGCCGCCCGCCTCGTCCTCCATGCGCTGCAGGATCGCGCCTAGATGAGCGGGGCTGATGTTCTGCGCGCGCAGCAACGCCATGGCGTAATCATCGGCCTCGCGCTCGGCATCGCGGGAAAATTTCATTTGCACCAGCATCGTCGGCACCGCCGCGGCCAGCGAACTGGCGGAGGTGATATCGCCGGTCAACACCACCAGCAACAGGGCGGTGGTGGAATTTTGCAGCACTTGCTGCATCGTGTGGCGGTGATGCAGGTGGCCAAGCTCGTGGGCAACCACGCCGAGCAATTCCCGATCATCCCGCGCCATGGCCACCAGCTCGTCGGTCAGCAGGATCACGCCGGAAGGCAGCGCGAAGGCGTTGGCGCCTAATTCCCCGCCCTGGCGAAAGACCATCTGGCGGGTCTCCACGCCCGCCGCTTGCGCCAGCGACTCGAATCGCCGGCGCAATTCATTCTGCCGCGACAACTCAAGCTGACTGGGCGAGGTGAGATGCTCGAAAAACTCCAGGGCCTCGTCCCCCAGCTCCGTTTCAACTTCGATGGGGATGGCATGCGCCGCGTGGCGCGCCAGTGCAGGAATCCCATACTGAACCAGAGCAAACAGCATGGCCACGCTGGCCGCCAAGACCAGCACTATGGCGGGCCAATGATTTTCGATCTTGTGGATGAACGCGTGCACGCCCTGCGTCGGGAGGCGGCGCAGCGCCTCGTCGAGCCCGGGCTGATCCGCGATCTCACACTGCGAGCCGTCGGCAAAATCGAGTTGCAAGCGCGTGCCGGCGATCCGGGGTTGGGCGACGACATCCGCATAGTCGTAGCGATGTTGCGCGTCCGCCCCTTCAATTACCAGATGATCGTCCCCAAATCGGATCGTGACGGCAACCCGCGCCGAGCTGCTGCCGTCATAGCGCCAGGCCTCAAGCTCACACGCCGACATCGATATCGAACACCTCGCCGACTTCTTCTCCCAGCGCGTTGATCCGCTCTTTTTCCGCCTGGACAAACGCAGCAAGGCCGCCGGCCGGCAGCAATGCAAGCTTGCTGATGCGGTAACGCGCCAGGCGGATCTTCGCCCAAGGAATCAGCAGGCCCAGACTCAGGAAAATCGCCAGCGCATTGGAAAAATACAGCCAGACCAAGTCGCGCGCCCGCAGACGGCTGCGGAAGCGATGACCGGCCAATTCGGCGCTGTTGTACACCAGATTCTGGATGCGCGCCTTGATGTAGGCATACACAAACAGATAGAACACCAGCCCCGCAATAAACACCACCGACACCGCCCCCACCGCTAGCCAGACCCACGGCGCGTACTGCACCTCGAGATCCGCCTCGCCGGCGGGCGGCTCACCTGCATCGATCGCATCCTGCTCGGTGACCTCCGCTTGCGCAGCCTCCTCGCCCAGCGTGCCCTCTTGCGAATACTCCGCGGCAGCACCGGACTGCTCCGCTTCATACTGATACTGCGAAGACGCTGGGTCTTCATTTGCCAGCGCCTCATCCGACGCGATCGGCTGGCCATCCTCGCTCATGGATTGCGAATCTTCGGTTACGCCGTATGCATCCTCCTCCCCGCTCGGGATATCCTGACCGGCGCCGTATGCCTGATCCTCCATTGGCTGCTCTTGCGCCATGGCCTGCTCGATCTCCTGCGCGGCACGCGCGTTCTCCATATATTGCTGATAGGCCGGGTACATCGCGGCCAGCAGCAACAGCACAAACGGCAGCAGCATCAGGCTGAGTTTGAAAAAGATCCGGTAGAAGTCCTTGAAGCTGGCGGTAAAGTGAAACGGTGTGGTGCCATAGCCGCTGTGATTGACCAGAAAGCGGTTCATCGCAAAGACGTAATAGGGGTAGATCAATCCCAGCGTCAGGGGCAACAGCAAGGTCAGCCCGATGAACACCTTCGCCGCCTCGCCATAGCTCGCATTAAAGGTGAACCGGATGTTGCGGTGGGCGCTGTTGCGCGCGCGAAACGCCATGGCGCGGATCACGATCCAGGGCAAGGCAACCAAAAGCACGGCCAGAAAAATGATGGCCGTCCACGGTATGACATTGGTGATCACGCTGTACAAGATCAGCGCCACCACCGCGATCGCCCACCCCTTGAGGATGGTGAGCGGCAGGGCCAGATAGGCAAATGGCACATCCTCCAGCAAGGTATTGCCGTAGAAGTAACGATTGGTGCGCACCTTGGCCCAGGCCGAATAGATGCCCAGCGTGAGGATCATCAGCAGGATGTTCACGATCCAGATGCCAAAGTATTCGCTGGCGGTGCCGCGAAACTCGAACGGGATCTCTTGGGAGACAGCAGGGGCTTCCTGGCTCATTTTGGTTCCTTTTTGCTCGTTATTGATTCCACAGGTATTTGCGCCGGGCGCTGAGGAAGCATAAACATCCCCCTCAACGAAATCCAGCGCGCAAGCGCGGCTCGCTCACATGAAATCCGCGCCCATCGTGCCGCTCAAACGCAGCACGACATAAATCAACGTTGCGCCGATGGCCACCACGCCCACGATGCGCATCAACGTTCGCAGCCAAATGAATCCCTTCGGGATGGGGTGGCCGCGAAATATCCTCGCCTGCGTCTTGGGATAGAAGTGGATGAAATAAATACCCAGCGCAAGATTGATCGCCACCGCGATCCACTCCGTCAGTTGCATGAAAAGCCCCCTCGTATCCGGTTCGGGCCTATCGTTTCATGGTCTGGCTGTGGAGCACAAGATTCGCGGCGTTTCCTGCGCCGTCCGCCGTCGGCAAAAAAATCGAGGAAAGCGAGCCTTGATTGTCCGCTTTCCTCGTCCCGGATGAGCCAGGAAGGAGCCGATTGGTGCGGCGGCTATTTGTCGCCTTCGTCCATCTTGCGGGTCTTGAATTCGGCAACCGTCTTCGCGCCGCTGACGGACTTCGTTTCCGCCTTTCTGGCAACGGGGGCGACGGTCTCGCCGACAAACACCCATTCATTGGTCGCGGCGCGATAGACCCAGCCGGTCGCCTCGTCCGCCTCGCCGCGCGCTGCCTTGGCCTTGCTTGCGGTTTCTTCAGTCGAGGCGATGTTCAGCATCTCGATCTGGCAGTAGGGGCCGGCCACCACAGCGTCGTTGGGGCGCGCCTGCGGCTTTGCGGCGGGTTTCTCCGCCACCGGACGCGCCGCCACCGGCGCCGGTTTTGCCGCGGCCGGTTTTTTCTCGAAGATGTTTTCGCCGCGCAGGGATTCCATGTGATAGTTGCGCAGGGCCGCCATCAGGCTGTCGACGGTATCCTTGTTAGTGATCACCGTGCTCAGGCCCTGGCGCAGCACCTTGACCAGCAGCGGCAGCATCTCGGCCATTTGCTTGCGCTCCACCGCGGTGGTCTTGGGCGCGAGGCTCCACAGCAGCTCCTCGGTGATCTCCAGCGCCAACTGCCAGCGCATGCCACCGCTGCCTTCCTCGAGATAGATATCGAGCAGCACCTCTTTCCAGGCGTGATTGAGCAGGATGTTGATCTCCGTCGGCAGCGTCTGTCCGGCGATGCGCAGCTTGAGCTCGCGCTCGACGACCTTTTTGCCCGCATCGACGTCACGGTGTCTGTCATTCACGCCGTTATCCAACCCCGGGGCTCCGCGCAGGGCGCTGATTCCCGCTTTTCCGGCAAACATTTCATTCATCGACATAACAGTTCCTCACTTCGCATTGCCAAAAACCACAGGCAAACTCTCTTAATTGTTTACGGCCGCACTGCCGCAGTTTGCAGGTGGAGATGCTGGAATCGTGAGCAATATCACAATAAAAATGACGTTATTGGTCCCGCAACTGCCCCAGCAGGGCACTGCGGCTGACGCAGATCACCCGCCCGTCCTCGTCGAGCGCGAACAGAAAGACCGCGCCGTCGGCGCTTTTCCAGAGCAATCGCGCCTTCCGCTCGGCCTGCGCCTCCCGCCAGCGCACCGGGACGCCGGCCCGCACGCCGGCGAGCAGCCGTTCTTCGGCCAGGGCGCGATCACGGTTTACCGGATCGTCCTTTGCCGGACAGGTGGGCGGCGCGACGTGGGACGTCTGGGCAAGCACCCCCTCGCGCGCCAGGTATTCGTAGATCTCGAGATAGACCAGGGCCATGGCGTCGAGCAGGAGGTGCTCGAAGCATTGGTAGGCCTGCTGCTTGATGTCGATATCGGCCCGCAGTCCGGCCATGACGTAATTGAAGGTCTGGCAGACGTTACGCGGCGACACGGGCAGGGTTTCGGGGGTCAGATGCGTGCCGATCAGGAGCCGGTACTGCGACAGCAGGTTCGCCAGCAGCCGCTCGTATTGCTCGTCGGCCTTTTCGATCAGCTCGTCGGTCAGTTGCGCCTCAAGTTCTTCATCCCAGTCGCCGCGGCAGGCCGCCACCGCGCCCGCCTTCTCGCCCAGGCGATACCACCCCTCGGGCTTGAGTCCGCGGTAGTAGTGCTTGAATAGTTGCAGGGAAAAGCTCTGTTCCAGCGCCTCGCGCTTGGCGGCCAGATCGCGCATGGCGTCGAGGTAGAGCATCTTGCTACTGCCGCTGCGGGTATGGGTCAGCTCTTTACCGAGCGTCTCCCGATAGGCATCGAGGACCGTGCTAAACCAAGCGGTGATGCGCTGCGCCATGATTCTTTGGCAATGCATCAAGAGGTATTTTTTTTTCAGATCATCCAGGGCCTGGTAAGCCCCGCCGGCGCGGCCGTGTGCACACATGACAGTCCTGCCCCTCCTGTGTTCTGCACGCCTTGGGCGCCAGCCCAAGGCATATTTCACTACTTCAAAAGGGGTATCGTGAGGATCAAAAACGAGTGAAGCGGCGAATGGCCGGAGTGTGAGCTAGTTCACATAATTTGTTTGCTGTATTTCAAAGCGCCACGACCTGCCCGGGCCGGGCGATCTCGGCGGCGGTCGCCCCCGCCGCCTCCAGGGCGGTCTTGAGCCCTTGCAGCGCCTCAGACTCTCCATGCACCAGCAACACCGGCGGCCGCCCCTTGAAGTTCTTATACCAGCCCAGCAGGCCGGCGCGGTCGGCATGCGCGGAGAGCCCGCCGACGGTGTGGATCGTGGCGGAGACCTTGATCGGCTCGCCCCAGAGCTGGACCTCGTCGGCCCCATCGACCAGGGCCCGGCCCAGTGTGCCGCGCGCCTGGAAGCCGACGATGATCACCTGGCAGTCCCGGCGCCAGAGGTTGTGCTTTAAATGGTGGCGGATGCGCCCACCGGTGCACATGCCGCTGCCGGCGATGATGATCGCCCCGTCGGTGATGCGATTGATCGCCATGGAATCCTCGGCGCGGCGGCTCAGGTGTAGATTCGGCAGATGGAACGGGTTGCCGCGCTCACGGCGTTCGGTCGCGGCCTCCCGGTCGTAGAGATCCGGGTGTTTGGCATAGACCTCGGTGGCCTCGATGGCCATCGGGCTGTCGAGGAAGATCTCCCAGCGGTCCACCCCCCAGGCCTCGGCGTTCTTGCCGAAGACGTACAGCAGTTCCTGGCTGCGGCCGACGGCGAAGGCCGGGATAATGATGTTGCCGCGGCCGCGGCGGCTGTCGCGGATGATGTCCGCGAGCTCCGCCCAGGTGGCCTCCCAGCTGCGGTGCAGGCGGTCACCGTAGGTGCTCTCCATCACCACCAGATCGGCCTCGTCGATCCGGGCCGGGTCTTTCAATATCGGCGCGCCGTGATGCCCCAGGTCGCCGCTGAAAACAAGCTTGCGCCGCACGTCCCCTTCCTGCGCCCAGAGTTCCACGATCGCCGAACCGAGGATGTGGCCGGCGTCGTTGAGGCGGATCGAAATCCCCGGCAGGATCTCTCGGGTTTCATCGTAGGGCAGCGGCTTGAAGCGCTGGAGCGCGGCGAGCGCATCGGCCATCGTGTAGAGCGGCTCGACCAGCGGCTGGTCGCGGCGGCGGCGCTTGCGGTTGTCCCATTCGGCGTCTTTTTCGTTGAGGTAGGCCGCGTCCTTCAACATGATGCGGCAGAGGTCGTAGCTGGCGGCATGGGTATAGATCGGGCCACGAAAACCGGCCTGGATCAGCAGGGGGATGCGCCCGGAGTGATCGAGATGGGCGTGCGTGAGGATCACCGCGTCGATCGTTTCCGGGTTGAACGCAAACGGCTCGCGGTTGCGCGCCTCGTCTTCCTCGCCGCCCTGGATCAAACCGCATTCGATCAACACGCGGTGCTCACCGCACTGGAGCAGGAAACACGAGCCGGTGACTTCCTCCGCGGCCCCCAGAAATTTCAGCTTCATCACGGCTCCCCTCGTACGTTCGATAAACCAAGTTTGAGACGGCGCCCGCGCAAATACAAGGTCACGGTTCGATCGTGTTAAACTGCCCGCGGATACGACATCGACAGAGGTTAGTCATGCATACACCGCAACAGGACCCCGCGCGCATCCACGCACCTTGGGAAAAGGCCTTCACCAAGATCGTCACGCCCTTCGAGGAGTTCATCCATCACCAGTCCGCCAGCGGCCTGTTGTTGATGGCCTGCGCCTTGGTGGCGCTGCTGCTGGCCAATTCCTTTCTGGCGCAGGCCTACGCGCACGTGCTGCACCTGCCGCTCGGCCTGAACATCGGCGGCTGGGAACTGGAGAAGCCCCTGCACCACTGGATCAACGACGGCCTGATGGCCTTGTTCTTCTTCGTGGTGGGACTGGAGATCAAACGCGAGATCCTGGTCGGCGAACTCTCCGATCCGCGCCAGGCGGCGTTGCCGATCGTCGCCGCCATCGGCGGGATGGTCGTGCCGGCGCTGCTCTTCACTGTGTTCAATCTGGGCGGCGACGGCATCGCCGGCTGGGGCATCCCCATGGCCACCGACATCGCCTTTGCCGTCGGCGTATTGGTGCTGCTCGGCACACGCGTGCCCAAAAGCCTGATCACCTTCCTGGTGGCGCTGGCCATCGTCGATGACTTGGGCGCGGTCGTCGTCATCGCCCTGTTCTACACGGAAGAACTCCAGCTCAGCGCGCTGGGCATCGCCGGCCTGCTCTGGCTGGTGCTCATCGCCTTCAACCTGTTCGGCATCCGCCGGGCCTTGCCATATTTCATCGTCGGCAGCCTGCTCTGGCTGGCCATGCTCAAGTCCGGCGTGCACGCCACGCTGGCCGGGGTGATCACGGCGCTGACCATCCCCGCGCGGCCGCAGTACGACTCCGAACGCTTCACCCATCACGCCCGCGCCCTGCTCGACAAGTTTGACGCCGCCCATGCACCGGGCCAGAGCATCATGAAAAACGATACGCAGAAATCCCTGCTGCAGGCGCTCGAAAACGGCGTGCACGGCGTGACCACCCCGTTGCAGCGCCTGGAGCACAATCTGCACCTGCCGGTCGCCTTTTTGATCATCCCGATCTTCGCGCTGGCCAACGCCGGCGTTCCGCTGCACTTCAGCGACCTCGGCACCACGCTCGGCCACCCCGTCACCCTCGGCGTGATCGCCGGCCTGGTGCTCGGCAAGGTGACCGGCATCGCCGGGGCCTCCTGGCTGGCGCTTAAGCTGGGGATTGGCATGCTGCCGCGCGGCACCACCATGGCGCAGATCGTCGGCGTGGGCCTGCTCGGCGGCATCGGCTTTACCATGTCGATCTTCATCGCCGAACTGGCCTACGCCCACCAACCGGAGTACCTCGTGATGGCCAAAACCGGTATCCTATTCGCCTCCGCGATCGCGGGCATCGCCGGCTATCTCTGGCTGCTCGCCCACACCCAACCCCGTTCCAAGGAAACTACCCATGAGCAATGAAGACCTCTACGTCGGCATCGACCAAGACCGGTGCGGCGGCATGACCCCCACCGGCACGATCATCAAGGACGCCTGGCTGTTCGACCTCATCCCCGAGAACGAGACCTGCGCCGGCTGGAGTAAAAAACGTATATTGGACCTCTACGACAGGGTCTATGCCGCGTGGGAGCCCTACGGCCACATGGTCAGCAACCTGCCGCCGGAGCTGCGCGCCAAGCACACCGCCATCCACGAAGCGGCGATCAAGCGCGCGCGTGAATTGGGGTGGAATCCCGAGCTGGGGGAGGATGACTGATCCGCGCCGTGCAAGTGTTGCCGGCACGAGATGCCGGGAACGGCTGCGCCTTATCCCGGCCTACGCACTAGCTTGAAAGCTTCTCGAAGATCCTGAATCCCGCGACATAGGTTCCGATCCCGCCGCCCACGCTGCTCAAGATAAACACCAGCAGGATGCGCGTGACACGATTGCGCAGCCAGCCCTTCAGGGTGGTGGCATCCCGCCGCACCTGGCTGAAGTCGGCCACCTTGGGCCGGCGCAGCCAGGTCTCGACCACGGCGGTGACCATGCCGACGCCAATGGCCGGATTGAGCGTAGTGAGCGGGGCGGCGAAAAACGCCGAGAGGATCGTGAGCGGATGGGCCAGCGCAATCAGCGTCCCGAGCGCCGCGCATCCGCCGGTAATCACCACCCAGTCGAGCACCAGCGCCCAGCCCAGCTCGGTATCGCGGCTGAAGCCGATGGCAAACCCGATCAGTACCAAGCCCACGATCAACCAGGGGATGAGCTTGGGCCAGGGACTGGGCGGCGGCAGCCGGTCGAGCTCCGCCAACTCCGCGGCGGGGTCGCGATCAGACTCGTTGAGATACTTCGCCGTACCCTTGAGATGTCCGGCGCCCAGCACCGCCAGCACATGGCGGTACGGCGTTTTCATGGTCTCCTCGCGCAGCCGCGCGGCCATGTAGCGGTCACGCTCATCGATCAGCGGCTGATAGAGTTCCCGCGCCTGCTCCGCGAACTGGTTGAAACTCGATTCCAGGATGTCGCCTTCCTTGAGCCGCTCAATCTCGGCTTCATCGATCTTTTCGCGGCTGAACACGCTCAGCAGCAGCCCCGAAAAAATCTCCATCCGCCGCCACCAGGGCACATTCGCGTAGACCCGCTTGAACGTGGTGCCGATCTCACGATCGATCAGCAGCACCGGCAGATTCGCCGCCTGCCCGCCCTGGATGGCCGCGCGCATCTCGGCGCCCGGCTCGATGCCGAACTGATCGGCCAGCCGCTGCTGATAGGCCCCCAGCGCCAGCGAGGCGGCCACCATGGTCGCCTTGCCCTCGCGGATGACCTGAAACAGATCCATGCGCGCCAGGGCCTCGGGGTTGACGATGGCATTGTGCCGCGAGGGACAGAGCTCCACGGCCACTGCATCGTACTCGCCGCTCTCCAGCAGCGCCTTGACCTGCTCGGCGCTGGCGCGCGAGACATGCGCGGTGCCGAGCAGGGTGATCTTGCCGCCGTTGACCTCCAGCGTGACTACCGGCCCTTGCGTGGCGTGCGTCGCGGCCGCCGGCGTGGAATGTTCGGAATGTTCGGATGCCATTGGGATTACATGCGCCTGAAATCAAACAGCCGCCACTATAACAAGGATGGACCGGCGGCGCATTGACGCGGCGCACACCCTATCGGCCTCGCGTCATTCAGAAAACCGCTCGCGAGACAGCCCAATAAACGCCCGTAAGTGCAATCAATCCCGAAACCGGCAAGGTTACACGCGCGCGGTACGCCCGCGGATCTCTGAACCAACGCCCGAGCAAGAGGTACGCAAGCGCGATCACCGCGAGCTGACCGAGTTCGATGCCGAGGTTGAAACCGATGAGCCCGGTGATGAACTCCGAACGCTGCAAGCCGATCTCGTTGAGCACGCCCGCAAACCCCATACCGTGCAGCAGCCCGAAGCCGAACACCACGAACGGCCGCCACGGGCGCAGTCGCGAGGTCAGGAGGTTTTCGATCGCGACATAGGCGATCGACGCGGCGATCAGCGGCTCGACGATGCGCGGGGAGAGCGCGATCACCCCCTGCAGCGTCAAAGCGAGGGTGAGCGTGTGCGCCAACGTGAAGGCTGTGACCTGGATCAACAGCGGCCGCAGCCGCAGAGACAGCAGGAACAGCCCCAGGACGAACAGGATGTGATCCAAGCCCTGGGGCAGGATGTGCGTGAACCCCAGGACGAGATACTGCAGCGCGGTCGCGGCGCGCCCCGGCGCCTGGCCGGCGGGGCCAAGCGCATAGGGTTCGCTCGTGCGCCCGTCCGTGATCCACTGCGAGACCACCGTCCCATCGGCCTGGGCGATCCGCAGTACCGAAGGGCCGAATGCCGCAGCATAGGTCCAGCGGAAGACACGCGCATCCACGGGGATCGCACCGCTCAGCGCGATGCGGCTGAGGCGCGCGACACGCAGATCGCCCACCGCGGGGATTTCGACGACCTCGATGCGCGGCTCGACGCGCCGCTGATCGAACTCGAGCGCGACACCGGCGCGGAATACATCGCGCCACACCTCAAACTGGCGACGCAGCTCGAGCGGCGGCAAGGCGCGCAGCGCGTCGTAACGCCGCGCGTTAGGCGATGCCGCGCTGGTGGCATGCTCCGGGCCGATCTCCGCCATCAGGGCCTCGAGATTGAGCTGGATCTCGATCCGGTACTCTCCGGCGGCAAACACGCCGGTCACCACCGCCGGGCGGATTTCATGGGCGCTAACGGTGATTGACCACGCCAGCAGCCACAGCGCTCCGATGAACTCACCTAGATGACGCATCGCGCATATCCGCCGCTACGCCTGCGCGGCGGCCAGCAGCGGCGCGGGATTCCACCAGCCGGTGACGCGCCGAATCCGCCCGCCGGGAGCGAATTCAAAGACATCGATGCCAGACACCCGCGCCTCGGCGCCGTTGCGCGCTACGCAGTGTGCCTTCCAGCACACGGCAGCGGAACCGCCGCAGACTTGGATCTCATGGGGCACGAAATCGAGCACGGCGAACAAGGCCGCAAAGCCTTCAAAAAATGTCGCCAGGGCGTCGTGGCCGCGCCTGGGCGCAGCGTCCGCCGGATCGACCAGTTCCCCATCCGATTCGAAGGTGGCGCACCACGCCGCGCGGTCACGCGCGCGGATCGCCGCAAAGTAATCGTGGATCATCGTGTGTGCGCGGTTCGGCACGCCTACTGCTTCGGTGATGCTCTGTTGCATGATGATCTCCTTTGAATAAGATTTCCGCTCCGGCAAAAAAAACCGCGGCCGGCCAGCGCCGCCCGCGGTTACACCTCACTCCACCGGCTCCGCCTCGACGTCATCTATCTCGTTCGCGACAATCGTCTCGACATCCTCGGGCTCGCTCTCCTCCAGCGTTGTCGCTGTCATCCGCTGCACGGCCGCGCTGAATTCCTCGCCCTGGACCGGGGTGTTTTCCGCGGCGTTGTCGCTGTTGCAGGCCGACAGGGCGGCAAGGGCGGCGATTAACGCGCACATCGCTATCAGTTGGTAGTTCATGGCGGCATCCTCAGTTCGGCGAGCCGGGCAGCGGCGTCTTGAGATAAGGGAAAACCCCGTCGAACATCGTGGCATCGACGGCGGCCCCGTCGGTGAGCGCGGCCGCGCCGGCGGGCGCGTCCGCCGGAACACAACCGAACACCGTCGGGTTGTTCAACGTGCACAGCACCCCCATGGCCACGCGCAGTTCGATGTCCACCACATCATCACCGGGTCGCCGGCCGTTGGGAAAACCGGCATTATCACCGCCCAGCACCCCGAGATTGTTTTGCGCGCCCTGCGGCGCGGGTGCGATCGAGGTATTGAGTCGCAGCATCTCCGCCGCAGAGACATGCGCGGGCTTGTTCAGCCCCGACACCCCGGTGAGAAACGCCGCGACCAGATCCTGGCGCGGGAAATTGCTCGGCGCCGGTGCGCTCGGAAACAGCAGCTCGATGATCGCCGGCAGCGTGGGGTTGGTCACATAGTCGGCGAACTGCGCGTCATGCTGCGGCTTGGCGGCGTTGAACTTGTCCTTGTCCTTGAGGCCGATCACCAGCTCGTTGACCAGCGGCATGCCGAGACGCGAGACCTGCACCCACGCCCCACCCTCCTTCGCCGGGCGAGCATAACTGGGAGCCGTGCGCAACAGCCGGCCTTGCCGCAAACTCGCCGTGGTCCAGCCGCCGATCACCGGATCTTTTGCCGTCGCCAGGCAGCTCTTGTGCACCTCCAGGATCAACGAGGTGATGTTCTCGTCCGCAATGATGTTGGGCTCCCCATCCACCGGACCCAGCGGATTGGTATTGATGAGATCGAAGATCTCGCCGAGATTCACCACAAATGACTCTTGGCGCTGGCCGACGAACATGCGCCCGGGCTTGCCGCAGCCGGGGATGTTCACGTTATAGACATGCGCGGCGGCATAGGCGGCATAGTCCGGGATGGACTTGTTGCCGATATTGTCGACCGGCTTGGCGAAGCTCTTGGCGCCGGTATCGGCATTGCTGAGGGCCTGGCGCTGTCCCGTGCGGCGATTGCCGCGCACCACGCTCACCTCATAGCTCTCCAGCACGTTCAGCGCCGCGGTGTTGCCGGCCGCAATCGCGCCGGAGTTGATCAGCGGAATCGCCACCTGCTTGCCGCCGACGTTGAGGCTGGTGTTCTGGAGCTGATTTTTGAAACGGAATTGGAAGGTGATGTCCTCCTTGGCGTCCCCGTCATTGTCGACATGGATCTCGTAGAGGGCATCCGGATCGAGGCTGAAATAATTCGGTCCGCCGTAGGCATCCTGCAAGGGCAGGTAATTGGCGATGAGCGTGACATACTCCTCGCGCCCCTGCTCATAGCTCATGAACATATAGAAGTCCGTGCCATCGACCTTGGGCATTTCGGTGATGAACGGGGCCTCCCGGTGGCTCGAGGCCAAGACACTCGCGCCCGGCAGCGCGATGACGGCCGCGGCGCTCAATGCAATCGTTAATGTACGCAGTGACATGATTCTCTCCTTTGAACTGTGGCAACAGCACGACGCTGTCGAATCATTACTACGCGCGATCCGCGCGATTGGATGTTCGCGCCGCACGCACAAATGCCAAATCCATTTCGTGCGCGCGTGCGTAGTATCAAGAAAGCTATGACTAAATGTTCAGAGCATCCCCCAACCTACATCACGCGCTTCGCAGTGAAATCGCAAATTTCAGGAGTGAATTTTGAACGCAGCAAACCGCGCAACCATTGAAGCAGACGCGCATACGGCGATGGATGAAGATAGGGCTGTGCTAGACTTTTCGGTCATGGACGATCTGTTACCTTTGGCACCCGAGCGCGCTAAGGCCGACCGCGAATCCGCGTGGCGGGAACTGCTCGCGCGCATCGCCGCCGGCGAGCACGCCGCGGTGGCCGAGCTCTATGATGCGAGCGCCGCGCGCGTCTACGCCTTGGCGCGCCACCTCACGCGCGATGCCATGCTGGCCGAAGACGTCGTCTCCGATGTCTACCTGCAAATCTGGCAGCAGGCCGGGCGCTATGACGCGGCGCGCGGCGGCGTGCTCACCTGGCTGCTCACCATCTGCCGCTCGCGCGCGCTCGATGCCCTGCGCCGGCGCGAACCCGCCGAGCCGCACGCCGATCCCTACGCCAACGCGCCGGACCCGCACGCCGCGGGAGACGATCCCATCGATCTGCTGAACGCGCTGGAGGGCGGCAGCCGCATTCATATTGCGCTCGCGACTCTCGGCGCGACCGAGCGGCAACTCATCTCGGCCGCCTACTTCGAGGATCTTAGCCACACGCAGATCGCCGCCCGCACCGGCATGCCGCTGGGCACCGTCAAAACCGTGCTGCGCCGCGCCGTGCAGATGCTGCGCGCGGCGCTGGAGCACAACCTGTCCACGCTGGAGAAAACGCCGTGACGAAAAGCTGTGACAACACCCCCGAGGCACTCGACGCCACCGTGCTGAACGCACTGGTCGACTCGATCGCCCCGCTCGCGCCGCCCGCCGGGTTACGAGACAAGGTGCTCGCGCGTGTGCGCGAACACCCAGGCGCGGGCGGCCTGATCACGGTGCGCGCCGGCGACGCCGGCTGGAAGCCGATCGCGCCCGGCCTGGAATACAAACTCCTGCTGATCGATCCACACAGCCGCACCAAGTCATTCCTGCTGCGCGCGGCCCCCGGGACCAGCCTGCCGCCGCACGGTCATTCCGGCTTCGAAGAATGTCTGGTGCTGGAGGGCGAATTCAGCATGGGGGACCTGACCCTGCGCGCGGGCGACTTCCACTGCGCCGCCGCCCATGCCTTACACGAGGAGGCGCGCACCGAACGCGGTGTGCTGGTCTATCTGCGCGCCAGCATCGACGACTACCCCTTCGTGGCGGCGTGAGCGCCCGGCCGCCAGTGAGGTACTAAACCATGCCGCACCGCGCACTCGACCCGCACATCAACGCCGGCTGGCGCGCCGTAATCCTGGTCGCACTGTTGTCTGCCGCCCCGGCACAAGCCCATGAATTTTGGATCGAGCCGCAACACTACCGCGTCGCGCCAGGGGCCACGGTGGCACTGCGCCTGTTCGTGGGCCAGGACTTCAAGGGCGACGCGCTCATCTATCTGCCGGAGCTGGTCGAGCGCTTTGTGCATGTGGGTCCGCAGGGCGAAACGTCGATCGACGCCGTGCCGGGCGACGATCCTGCCGGAGAGATCAATGTGACGGAGACTGGCCTGCACCGCGTCGCCTACCGCAGCAAAGCCTCTTCGATCAGCTTCAACTCACGCGACGAATTCGAACGCTATCTGGACTTGGAGGGATTGGAGCGGATTCGGGAGACCTCTGATTACAACGCACGCACGCGTCCACCGATCCACGAGTTGTTCTCGCGCTGCGCCAAGACGCTGATCGGCGCCGGCGCCTCCCCTGCTGGCACCGATCAGCCACTCGGCTTGCGGTTGGAATTGATCGCAGAACGCAATCCATACACGCCCGGTGACTTCACCCGGACGCCGGTGCGGCTCTTGCTGGATGGAAAACCCTTGGCCGGTGCGCTAGTGAAGGCCTTTCATCACAGCGACCCGCGCTACAACACCCGCGCACGCACCGACGCGCAGGGTCGCGCGTTGCTAGACCTCCATCACCCCGGGGTGTGGCTGCTCAACGCCGTGCACCTGTTCCCCGCATCCGCGGCGGCGCACGCCCAATGGGAAAGCCTGTGGGCCTCGCTCACCTTTCAACTCGATGAGACGGTGCTGCGTCCGCCGCGCGCGAGCAGCGACTCGAATGCTTCCACCGGCAGCGGTCGGCTGTAGAGATAACCCTGCACCTCGTGACAATTGAGCGCGCGCAGGAATTCCTGTTGCTCGACGGTCTCCACGCCCTCGGCCACCACATCGAGTTGCAGGCTCCGCCCCAGCGCGAGCACCGCCTCGGTGATGGCCGCGTCATTGGCGTCCTGCGGGATGTCGCGCACGAAGGAACGGTCGATCTTGAGCTTGTCGACCGGCAGTCGCTTGAGATAACTGAGCGAGGAATAGCCGGTGCCGAAGTCGTCGATGGCAATCGTCACACCGATGGCTTTCAGCGTATCGAGCATGCTGATCGCCCAATCGGCCTTCTGCATGATGAAACTTTCGGTGATCTCCAGTTCCAGATGACGCGCCTCCAATCCCGACTCCTCCAGGGCCTGGACCACGCTGGAGACGATGTCGCCGCGCTGAAACTGGATGCCGGAGACATTGACCGAGATACGCTTCAGCCCGTGCGCCTGCCATGACCGGGCCTGGCGGCAGGCCTCGGCGAGCACCCAGTCGCCGAGCCGCACGATCAGGCCGGTGTCCTCGGCGAGCGGAATGAACTTGTCCGGCATCACCAGCCCCAGCTGCGGGTGGAGCCAGCGCACCAAGGCCTCGGCGCCGCACAGCCGGCCGCTGGGGAGATGATATTGCGGCTGGTAATGCACGACCAGCTGGCCGGCCCCCAGCGCCTGGCGCAGCGCGGACTCCATCGTCAAGCGCTCGAAGGCCGCGGCGGTGAGCGACGCGGTGTAGAACTGATAGTCGTTGCGCCCTTCTTCCTTGGCACGATACATGGCCGCATCGGCGTTGCGGATCAAGGTGGCGCTGTCCTGTCCGTCGCGCGGATAGAGGCTCACGCCCATGCTGAGGGTCAGGTGCAGCTCATGGCCCTTCACATGAAACGGCTTGGCGAAGGCTGTCATCAGTTTCTGCGCCAGCACCGCCACGTGCTGCACCTCCTGGATGTCCTCCATCACGATGATGAACTCATCCCCGCCCAGTCGCGCGACCGTATCGTCTTCCCGGATGATCTGCTTGATGCGGTTGGCCGCCTCCACCAGCAGCTGATCACCCACCGGATGCCCGAGGCTGTCATTGACGTTCTTGAAGCGATCGAGATCGAGAAACAGCACCGCGACCTGGTGGCCGTCGCGATGGGCGCGATGCAGGGCGTGATCGAGGCGGTCGTTGAGCAACAGGCGGTTGGGCAGCTGGGTCAGCGGATCGTGGTGGGCCAGAAAATCAAGCTGCTGCTGCGACTGTTTGAGCGCCGAGATATCGGAGAACACCGAGACATAGTTGGTCAGGCGCTGGTGCTGGTCGTAGACCGCGCTGATGGTCGACCAGGTGGGAAAGACCTCGCCGTTCTTGCGCCGGTCCCACAGCTCGCCCTGCCAGACGCCATCCTCCTGCAACGACCGCCGAAGTTCCGCGTAGTATTCCGGGGTGTGGCGCCCGGAGCGCAGCAGCTTGGGATTTTTGCCCAACACCTCGGCCTCCTCATAACCGGTGATCGCGGTAAAGGCGGTGTTCACCGCCACGATCCGGTTATCGGTGTCCGAGATCACCACCCCTTCGGCGGTGCTCTCCACCACGGCGGCCAGCAGTCGGTATTTCTCCTCGACGAGCGCGCGCTCGCTCACATCGCGCGCCATCGCGATCAACAGGGGCTGCTCACCCTCGCCCGAGAATTTACTCAGACGCACCTCCACCGGAAACAGACTGCCGTCCTTGCACAGATGCACGGTGCTGTATTCGACATATTCCTGCGCGCCGCTCAACACCTGCTCCACCATCCGGCGCACGGTTTCCACCGGCAGTTGCGGCATGATCTCGACCGGCCCGAGGGTCAGCAGCTCCTCGCGGGTGTACCCCATGCGCGCCAAGGCGGAACGGTTGCAGTCGACGAACTTGGCGGTGGCGGGATCGATCAGCAGGACATTGTCGACGGTGTTATCCAGCGCGCCTCGAAAGCGGGATAAGGCCCGCTCGCTGCGTTGCAGGGCATCGAACAGCCGGGCGCTGTGCATGGCGTGCGCCAGACTCGGCGCAAGCAGCGGCACGAAGCGGCGCAGCTCCGCGGTGAAGCCGTCGAGTTTGCCGGAACCGAGCTTGAGGACG
Organism: Pseudomonadota bacterium; assembly: GCA_040752855.1. Taxonomy (GTDB): domain Bacteria; phylum Pseudomonadota; class Gammaproteobacteria; order RBG-16-57-12; family RBG-16-57-12; genus JBFMHP01. Next base: position 39,965 of record JBFMHP010000039.1, read on the forward strand.
CCGAGAAACCGGTCCTCGGCCCACAAGGGCACGAGATAGGCGCTGCGCATGCCGGCGGCCACCAGCGCCTGTTCGTGCGCATATCCCGCGGCCTCACGGGCAAGATCGGGAAGGTAACGGGGCTGCTGGGCGGCGATCATCTCCACGAGCAAGGTCGTCTCCATCGGCTGATAGCTACCGGCCGGCGCGACCGCCGGCATCGACCCATTGACGGCGTAGACATAGAAACCGCGGGCCTCCTCATCCAGCAGAACGATGGCGTAACGCAGATCGCCCAGTTCGCGATACAGGAACGCCAGGGTGGCCTCGGCCACCGCCTGCTGCGAGAGTCCGGAGATGATTTGCAGGTATTGCGCCAAGAGCTGGGCGTAGCGCTGACTTTCCTCGAGGGACTGCGCGATCGTGCGCTTCTGCCGCTCGAGCCGGTAATGCCCGATGACCCTGCCATAAGTCGCGATCAAGGGGTGCAAATACTCCACCAGCAACTGATCGTATCCGCCCGGCCGGTTGGCCAAGCCGATCATCGCGACCAACACCCCGGCGTGATACACCGGGATGCCGATATAGGAATGCAGCGGGGGATGGCCGTCGGGCAGGCCACAGCGGCGCGGATCGCTGGCCGGTGCGTTGGCGATCACCACCTGGCCGCTGGTCATCACCGCCCCATACAGGCTGTCGAGACGCCGGAACTCCATGCCATTCTGCTGGCTTTCGGCAAACAGCCGGCGCGTGGCCTCATTCCAGGCGACATCGCAGCAGGCATGGGTCTTAAGATAGGGCCGGCCCTGTTCGTCTAGTAGAACCTCGCCGATATTGCCGTACTCACTGGCCGTCAAGGCCCGCAGATCCCTGAGCAGATCTTCGAACAGGGTGGCGGGGGCATCTTCCCGGATGACATGCTCCTGGGCGCGGCTGATCGCCTGCAACAAGGCATAGGCCTCGCTCAGGCCAAAAGCGCCCGTGGCGTTTGGCTCGTTTCCGTACATAACTCCCCCAATGAGCGCCCCAATCTTTGGGCTACTCGAGCACGCACCGCGCCAATCCCCCGATCCGGCGCGCGCCACACTCAAAACATTAATTTGACTATGCTAATCGACCTTGCCGGGGTTCGGCAATCACCGCGACTTGAACAAGGCCTTCATCAGACTGCTGGCAAGCTTTTTGCCCAGCGAACTGCCCACGCTGCGCACGACACTCTTAGCCAGGGCCTCGCCGACACCCTCGCGCTGGCGTCCCGAGGACTTGCGCGGCGCTTCCTTGGCCGCCTGTTCCAGATCCTCCTCGCGCGCCGCGCGCTCCCTGGCCGCATGCGCGCGCAGCATTTCATAGGCCGATTCGCGATCCACCGGCTTTTCGTAACGCCCCGCCACCGGACTGGTGCGCATGAGCGCCGCGCGCTCCTCGGGGCTCACCGGCCCGAGGCGCGAGGTCGGCGGACAGATCAGCGCGCGCTCGACCATCGACGGCACGCCCTTGTCGGTCAACACCGAGGCCAGCGCCTCGCCCACACCCAGCTGGGTAATCACCTCCTCGGTGCTGAAGGCCGGATTGGCGCGAAAGGTCTGCGCAGCGACCTTCACCGCCTTCTGGTCCTTGGGTGTGAAGGCACGCAACGCGTGCTGGACGCGATTGCCGAGCTGCCCGAGCACCGTATCCGGCACGTCGGCCGGATTCTGAGTGATGAAATAAACGCCCACGCCCTTGGAGCGGATCAGGCGCACCACCTGCTCGACGCGATCGAGCAGGGCCTTGGGCGCCTCGTTGAACAACAGATGCGCCTCGTCGAAGAAGAACACAAGCTTGGGCTTGTCGAGATCACCGGCCTCCGGCAGTTCCTTGAACAGCTCGGTGAGCAGCCACAGCAGGAAAATCGCATAGAGCTTGGGTTGCAGCATCAGCTTGTCGGCGGCCAGCAGATTGATGTAGCCGCGCCCCTCGCTGTCGGTGCGCATGAACTCGGCTATCTCCAGCGCCGGCTCGCCGAAGAAGCGGTCGCCGCCGTGCTCCTCCAGCTCCATCAGCTTGCGCTGGATCGCGCCGATCGAGGCGCTGCTCATCGCGCCGTATTGATCGCTCAGCGCGCCCGTATCCTTGGTCACGTAGTTGAGCATCTCGCGCAGATCCTTGAGATCGAGCAACGGCATCTGCTGATCGGCGGCGATCTTGAAGATCACCTGCAACACGCCCTGCTGAGTATCGTTGAGATCCATCAGACGCGCGAGCAACAGCGGCCCGACATCCTGCACCGTAGTGCGCACCGGATGCCCCTGCTCGCCGTACACATCCCAGAACAGCACCGGGTTGGCGCGATACTGGAAATCCGCCAGCCCCACCTCTTGCGCGCGTTTTTCCAGAAAATCCTTCGACGTGCCCGCCTGGCTGATGCCGGAAAGATCGCCTTTGACATCGGCCATGAACACCGGCACGCCCTGGCGCGAGAAGCCTTCGGCCAGCACCTGCAAGGTCACGGTCTTGCCCGTGCCGGTGGCCCCGGCGATCAGGCCGTGGCGGTTGGCGTATTTGAGCAACAACGACACGGGCTGATCGCCCTTGCCAACAAAGATCGTCTTGTCGTTCATAGTCATACCCACGTTCAGAAAAAGTGCCGGGAATCATACGGGCGCGGCTGGCAATGGATTCAAAGACGGCCGTACCGAGATTGATTGTGAAACAATGTAATATCCGCCGCGATCGAATTGCGGCCGCGCCGCTCGGGCTATAATAATTCAGTCATCAATGATACCGTAGCCCGCAGCGGCTCGAAATCATTAGTTTAGCGGACCATCCATCCACTCACCGAGGAAAAGAGGAGGAAGCATCATGGACATTCTGAAAGACATCATCAATGAAAAAGGCGCCGACTTGATCGGTTCACTCACCAAGGCCGGCTTTGCCGGCGATATCGCCAAATACTTTCTGTCCGAGGCGGGCACCAGCATGATCTCGGCCATCGGCAGCGGCAACGTCGATCTCAGCTCCGGCAGCGTCGATCAAAAATCCAACGCGCTGCTCAACAACATCGACCCCACGGCCCTGGCCACCAAGGTCGGCATCAATAAGGATCTGGCCAGCAAGGGCTTGGCCATCATCGCCCCGGTGGTGATCAAACTCCTCCAAGACAAGCTCGGCGACAATCAAGGACTGCTTGGCATGCTGGGCGCGGCCAAGAGCAGCGGCGTCGGCGATGTACTCAAAAAACTCTTTTGATCCGCGGCCAATCCCATTCAACCAACTCGAAGGACGCTCCCATGGCATACAAGATAGAAGATCTCGAAGGCATCGGACCAAAAATCGGTGAAACCCTGCGCGGCGCGGGCATCACCACGGTCGAGGCCCTGCTCAGCTCCGCCGCCAGCGGCACCGGGCGCAAGGAGCTCGCCGCCAAGACCGGCCTGAGCGAAAAGAATCTGCTGCAGTGGGCCAATCTCGCCGACCTCTGCCGCATCAAAGGCATCTCCACGCAGTACTCCCAACTGCTGGAGGCCGCCGGTGTCGATACCGTCAAAGAACTCGCCACCCGCAATGCCCCCAATCTGACGCAGAAGCTCCGCGAAATTAACGAGAGCAAAAAACTGGTGCGCGTGGCGCCGGCGGAAAACACCGTCGCCGATTGGATCGCGCAGGCCAAGACCCTGCCCGCGATGATCACGCACTAACATCACCCGCCATCAAACATGGCCGGCCGCACCAACCGGCCATGTCTCGTTTCTTATCACGCCCAGAAAACAGCAAGGCCCGATACGCACACCGGCAACATCGGGCCTGGTCGGGATCAAATCAACCGAACGTCAATCGATCTTCACCTCGATCGCCTGCGGCTTGGCCGGCTCCTGTTTCTCCAGATGCACGGTGAGCACGCCATCCTTGTGTTCGGCGGTCACGCGATTCTCATTCACATTCTCCGGCAGCGTGAAACTGCGCGCGAAACTACCGTAGTAACGCTCGACGCGATGGAATTTCTCGCCCTTTTCCTCCTTCTCCGATTTACGCTCGCCCTTGATGGTCAACACGCCGGCGTGCACCGTGACCTTCACATCGTCCTTCTTGATGCCGGGCACTTCCACCTTGATCAGATACTCCTTGTCCGTCTCCGAGATATCCACCGCCGGGCTCCAATCCGAGGTCGAGATCACCTCCTGCCCGCCTTCGCGGCTTAACATCGGACGGCCGAACGCACGCGCATACTGATCGAGCATGTTTTCCATTTCACGAAACGGATTCCAACGTACAATCGCCATGGTCATTCCTCCTTATCACTAGTGGTTGCGAGACTCGAATGAATCATTTCAACGCGGGTTGCGCATGAAGTTATATAGGTGCCGCCCCAGGGGATTTCAAGGACGTGATCGATCCTCCGGGCGCTGTGTTATAGTGATTGACATCGCAACATAACCACACAGAGGCACCATGAGCAAAGGCCAGGCCTATCCCAGCTTCGAATGGGTTCGCAGCGAACCGATCAAATCCCTCAATCTGGTGGTCGAGGAATACCGTCACCGCGCAACCGGCGCGCCGCATTATCATCTCGCCGCGCAAGACAGCAACAATGTGTTCATGGTCGCGTTGCGCACCATCCCGCAGGATTCCACCGGCGTAGCCCACATCCTGGAACACACCACGCTCTGCGGCAGCGAACGCTATCCGGTGCGCGATCCGTTTTTCATGATGACGCGCCGTTCGCTCAACACCTTCATGAATGCGTTTACTTCCAGCGACTGGACCGCCTATCCCTTCGCCAGCCAGAACAAGAAGGACTTCGACAACCTGTTGCAGGTCTATCTCGACGCGGTGTTCTTCCCCAAGCTCGATCCCCTGGATTTCGCCCAGGAAGGCCATCGGCTGGAATTCGCCGAGACGGAGAATACAAATTCGCCGCTGGTCTACAAGGGCGTGGTCTACAACGAGATGAAGGGCGCGATGAGTTCACCGACGCGCGTGCTGTGGCAGTCCCTCACCGAAAAGATCTTTCCGACCATCACCTATCACCACAACAGCGGCGGCGAACCGGAGAAGATTCCGGATCTCACCTACGAACAACTCAAGGCCTTCCACGCCGCGCATTACCACCCGTCCAACGCCATCTTCATGACCTTCGGCGACGCGCCGGCGCATGAACATCAGGAGCGCTTCGAGCGCTTGGCGCTGCACCGCTTCAAGCGCCAGCGACTCGACATCACGATCCCCGATGAACAGCGCTACGCCGCGCCACAAGCGCACGTGGAATACTATGCGCTGGAAGGCCAGCCGCGGGATGCCGAGAAGACCTATATCAGCCTGAGCTGGCTGCTCGGCAAGAGCACCGATCTTGAGACCATGCTCACCGCCAATCTGCTCAGTGATGTGCTGCTCGACAACAGCGCCTCGCCGCTGCGCCATGCCCTGGAGACCACCGACCTTGGCAGCGCGCCCTCGCCGATCTGCGGGCTGGAGGATTCCAACCGCGAGATGGTGTTCTCCTGCGGCGTGGAAGGCTCGCGCCCGGAACATGGGCAGGCGGTGGAAGACCTCATCCTCGGCGTGCTGCGCGAGATCGCCGACCAAGGCGTGCCGCGCGAGATGCTCGATTCGATGCTGCATCAACTCGAACTCAGTCAACGCGAGATCGGCGGCGATCACTATCCGTATGGCCTGCAATTGATGCTAAATGCCTTGAGCCCCGCGATCCACGGCGGCGATCCGGTGGCGCAGCTCGACATCGATCGGGCGCTGGAGCGTTTGCGCCGGCGTTGCGAACAGCCTGACTTCATCCAGTCCTTGGTAAAGGAGTGGCTGTTGGAGAATCCGCACCGCGTGCGTCTCACGCTGGTGCCGGATGCGCAAATCAACCAGCGCAAGGAAGCGGAAACCGCCGCGCGTCTGGCGGCGATCAAGGCGCGTTTGAGCGAGGAAGAAAAACGGCAGATCGTGCGTCAGGCGCTCCAACTCAAGGAACGCCAGAACCGCAAGGACGATCCCGAGATCCTGCCCAAGGTCGGCCTCTCCGACATCCCGCCCGACCTGCTGATCCCGGAAAGCACCGCGCGCAGCGTGCGCAACATCCCCGCCACCTGGTATGCGGCGGGCACCAACGGGCTGGTCTATCAACAACTCATTGTGGACCTGCCGGATTTCGACGACGAGCTGCGCCAACTGCTGCCGCTGTACGCCGACATTATGTCCGAGGTCGGCAGCGGCGGACGCGATTATCTCGCCACGCAGGCGCAACAAGCGGCGGTGACCGGCAGCATGAACGCGAATGTCTCCATCCGCGGCGCCACCGACGATCCGCAGAAATTCCGCAGCTACTTCGTGCTGAGCAGCAAGGCCCTGGTGCGCAATCAGGCGGCGATGAGCACACTGATGCAGGAGACCTTCGAAAGCGCGCGCTTCGATGAACTGCCGCGGCTGCGCGAGCTGATCGCGCAGATCCGCTTCCACGCCGAGCAGGGTGTCACCGACCAGGGCCACAGCCTGGCCATGCTGGCGGCGAGCAGCCGCATGAGCCCGACCACGGCCCTGCATCATCAATGGGAAGGCTTGGAAGGCATCAAGCGCCTCAAGGCACTCGATGACGCCCTCGAGAACGACGAGGCATTGAGCGAATTCGGCGCGAAACTCGCGCGCATCCGCGATATCTTGATCCAAGCACCGCGCCAGTTGTTGGTCATCGGCGAGGCCGCGCATCACGAGCGCTATTTCGGCGCATTGGAACAGCACTGGCACCCGGCCCCGACCACAACCCTCACACCATTCCGTGTGCCGTACCAACCCGGCGCGGTCAAAGAGGCGTGGATCACCAGCACCCAGGTGAACTTCTGCGCCAAGGCCTATCCCACTGTGGCGGCCGATCATCCGGATTCCCCGGCGCTGATGGTGCTCGCGCCCTTCCTGCGCAACGGCTTCCTGCATCGCGCCATCCGCGAACAGGGCGGGGCCTACGGCGGCGGCGCGACCTATGATGGCAGCTCCGGCAGCTTCCGCTTCTACTCGTACCGCGATCCGCGCCTGACCGAGACGCTCGCGGATTTCGATCAGTCACTCACCTGGTTGCTCACCGAAGACCATCCCGCCCATACGCTGGAAGAGGCCATCCTCGGGGTGATTGCGCGCATCGACCACCCCGCCTCGCCGGCCGGCGAGGCCAAGAGCGCCTTCCACAACAATCTGCACGGACGCACACCGCAACAGCGGCGCGCCTATCGCAGCCGCGTGCTGCACGTCACGCTCGATGACCTGCGCCGCGCATGCAAGCAGTATCTGACCGCTGATCAGGAAAACATCGCTGTCGTCTGCGGCGACAAGGCCAAGGAACAGATGCAGGGATTGGGGCTAGAGATCAAACAGCTCTGAGCTGCATATCAATGTAGGGTGGGTTAGGCGCGCCGTTTGCGCCGTAACCCACCAAGCGTGCCGTCAGGCACTCCTTGCCAAACACGGTGTTGCTGCGCAACGCCCGGTGGGTTCCGCGAAAAACGCTACACCCACCCTACATTTGACAACAGGCGGGTTACGTCATTGAAGCTTCATTTCGCCGGCGTGGCGGAGACCACCCGCACCTTGGCGCCCGCTGCGCCCACGCTCACTTGCGGCGCGAACTGCGCGGCCTTGCCCGCAGGCAAGGGGCTGTCAAAACTGATGCGATAGGCACGATCCGTCACCACCTCCACCACGATGCCGGTGATGTCGACCGGCGTCTTGTTTTTCAGTTGCACGATGAACTTGCCGCTGTTGTCAAAACCACTGCCGATCGCAACGTACTTCTCGGGATGATCGGCGAGATCCAAGCGCACCAGACCCGTAGCGGCTTGCTTGCCCAAGTCGGACTGGGTCTGCGCCACCACGGCATAGTGCTCGATGGCCTTGGCCTTCTCGCCGCGCCCTTCTGCGATCACGCCCAGCTGATAGTGCGCCAGCGCCGTGGGCAGCCGCTTGATACTGTTCTGGTAGTCGGTCTGCGCGGCGGCGTTGTCACCGAGCCGCTGATTGGCCAGCCCGCGTTTGAGATAAAACGAAAAATAATCGGGATTGCGTTGCAGCGCTTGCGTGTATTGCGCGTGCGCCTCTTTAAATTTGTTCTGCTGCAACTCGCTATCGCCTAACAGTTCATAGAACAGACCTTCGCGGCGCTCCAAATCGATGGCCTCCTCGGCCAGGGCGCTGGCCTTGCGGTAATCCTTCTTTTGCAGCGCCGTTTGGCCCTGCGTGTACTTGTCATAGGCGGGCTTGCTCGCCAGCACGGTCTTGAGCTGCTTGCGGTAGTTCTCGACGCCCATGGTGAGCCCGGGCCGCTTGAGCTTGGCGGCCGTGACGCGGTTGGCCTCTACGCGCTCGCGCGAGGGCGGATGCGAGGCGAACAGCCCCTCCAGCCAATTCGCCTCCTTCCCTTCAGAGAGCTTGACGAAGGTCTCCTGGAGCTTGATCGCGGCGTCGGGATCGTAGCCGGCGCGCACCATGTATTCCATGCCATAGTTGTCCGATTCGAGTTCGGCATCGCGCCCATATTTGGTGCTGATCAGCTGCGAACCCAACGCTGCACCGCCGACGATGAGATTGCTGTATTCATTGTTTGCCGCCGCCACGCCGATGGCCGCCACGCCGACCTGCATCAGGATGCCGCGCTCCATGCTCTTGGCCCCGTGGCGCGCCGCGGCGTGGACGATCTCGTGCCCGAGCACGGCGGCGAGTTCCGCCTCGGATTCCAGGTGATAGAGTAGGCCGCGATTGACCGCGATCTTGCCGCCGGGCAAGGCCCAGGCGTTGGGGATGGAGTTGTTCAGCACCACGAATTCGTAGGGCAGGTCCGGGCGGTCGCTGACCTTGGCGAGCTTCTGGCCCACTTCATTGACGTAACGTGACAATCCGGGATCGACGTTATAGACGCCGCCTTGCGATTGCTGGCTCGGCGCGTAATTCTCCTCGCCGATCTGCACCTCTTGCACCTGCGAGACCAGGTGCAGCTCGCGCTTGCCGGTGACGGGGTTCTCCGAGCAGGCCATCAGCAGGCTCACGCCCACCAGCACCGTCAGCGTTGATCGTAATGTCGTCTTCATTACACGATAACCTCGCACTTGCTTATTGCAGGAGCAGACATGAATGGCACTTACTTAAGCTCAGTTGCATGAAATAGCACCCCCCTCCCTTGACGGGAGGAGGTTAGGGGGAGGGTGAGAACACTGAAATATCAGCGCAATGCTCACCAGTCTACCCCCACCCTAACCCTCCCCCATCAAGGGGGAGGGAATCTATCGTCTCAAGTAAATGCCATTCAGGTCAGACATCAATGATTCTGATTATTGCATATCTCCATGCGCGGTTGCGCCCGGTCGACGCTTGAGCTGGCGCACCAGAAACCGCGCCGGGTTGAGCGCATCGACGAGTTCCCGCTCCAGCGGCAGTGGGGCGCCGGTGATCTGCGCGCACAACAGTTCCGCGCACAACAATGCGCTGGTGATGCCGCGCGCGCCGAGTCCGGCGCAGACATACAAGCCCGGATGGTGCTGCGCGCGCGGATAACTCTGCGGGTGCCGGCCGTGATGCAGCTCGGCGTAGTCGCTCAAAAACAATGCGCGCTGCGGCAGCGGCCCGACCATCGGCAGCTGGTCGGGCGTGGCGGCGCGGATGCCGACGCGATGGCCGAGCGGCGCCGTCTCGGCCCAGTCCCGAGCCAGATCGGGCAATGCCTGCCGCAACAGCGCGAGATTGTGCGCATCATCCGCGGCGCGGGGCTCCAGCCTTGCATCATGGGGTGCAAAACTCGCCCCCAGCACGTGGCGCGCATCCACGGCGGGGATCACATAGCCCTCATGGCACACGGCGCAGCGCAATTCCCGGCTCTGGTCCGTGGCCGCCATCACCGTGATCTGCCCGCGCGCCGGGATGACCGGCAGCCAGGCGCTTTGCTCGAATGCGGCGGCATGCGCGCCCGTGGCGATGATCACGGCCTCCGCCTCCGGCACGGTGTCGCCCGCAGCATCCCGTACGGTCCATGCGCCGGCACCGTCTTGCACCAAGGCGTTGGCTTCGACCCGGTAGCGGCAGTGTATGCCCTGATGTTGCAACAAGGCCGCGACCAGCCGGGAGGGCTGCAACCAGCCGCCGCGCGGGAAGTACATCCCGCCGGCCGGCGCCTCCACGCCGCACAACTCGCGCGCCTCAGCCGCCTCCATCCAACGCGCCAAGCCCTGCGCATCGCCCAGGGCGGCAAGCACCGACCGATAGCGCCGCGCCGTTTTGTCATTTTGCGCCAGCATCAGTACACCTTGGCCGAGCAGGCCGCAGTCGCCGCCGGCCTCCGTCAGCCGCGCGAACACGCGCAAGGCATAGAGAAAGGCCGCGAGATAAAAGCGGCTGTAAAGACTCGGCTCCGCCGTCAAGGCCGGATAAAACACCCCCGCCGGATTGCCCGAGGCCGCCTGCGCCGGGGTCGCGGACGCCTCCAGCACCACCACCTCCCAGCCCGCCTCGGCCAGCGCACGCGCGCACGCCGCCCCCGCCAACCCGGCGCCGATGACCGCGGCGCGGCCCGGCTTGCGCGGCTCGGGCAAGGCATACCACGGAACCGAATCAACCCTTGACTTCGCCTCGGTCAGTTCGCCGCACAGCATCTCTCGCTTGCGGCCGAAGCCCGAAAACTTGCGCGGCGCAAATCCCGCCGCCTGCAAGCCGCGGCGCACCCAGCCGGCACTGGTGAATGTAGCGAAGGTGCCGCCCGCCCGGGTTAGCCGTGCCATCCGGGTAAACAGCGCCTCACTCCACATCTGCGGATTCTTCGCCGGATCGAACCCATCGAGATACCAGGCATCGGCGCGTACTTCGAGCTGCGGCAGCACCTCCTCCACATCACCGAAGCACAAGGTCAGCGTGATGCGATCCTGCGGGAAAGACACCCGATGCAAGCCACGAAACGGCGGCGGATAGTGCGGGAGCAACTGCGCCCCCAGCGCGTGCAGTTCCGGCCATAATCCCAGGGCGCGCTCCAGGTCTCGCGCCGCAAGGGGATGCTTTTCGATCGAGACGTAATGCAGCCGCGCCCCCGGCGCGGACGATGCGCGCCAGGCCGCCCAAGTCGCCAGAAAATTCAGGCCGGTGCCAAAACCGGTTTCCACGATTGTGAACCCCGCCCTGTTTTCCCAACGCTCGGGCAGTCTATTCTGTTGCAGAAACACGTAGCGACTCTCCGCCAAGCCGTCCAGGCGCGAGAAATAGATGTCGTTGAATCCGAGGGAAACAGGTCCCTGGTCTTCCCAGGCCAGCTCGGCAGGTTGAAGGACATAGGATTTCAACATCCCCGCAAGCATAGGGAAGAGACTGACAAGTTTCAAACTCCGCGGAGGGCGAGAAAAATGTTAAAGATTGTTAACGGACAGGCCGATAATAAAGCTATCTTCATGAGCAGGGCTGCGCTCGATTCATTGCACGGAGGTGACGATATGACAACGGAACGTGAAGTTAACCCTCAACCCAAGCAGGACCGGACCGGCCTGCGCGCATGGTTCAACGTCGAGCATCTGCTCACGGCGAATCTGGTGGTCGCGGCCCTGTTCCTGATCTACACCGCCATTGGTTTCTTCAGCCAAATCTATGAGTTGTTCGACCTGAACGCCTCAGACTTCATGACCGTGATCTCGGCCTTTTACGGCGCGATCTTCTATTTCGGGCTCTCCTGCCTCGTCTGGCTGAGCATGACGCCAGACGGCAGCGAGCACGACGCTTAATCCCCCAGCCTCACTCACCCCAACCACACCCGACCCTGGAGCGCTGCGCTCCAGGACGCGGGATCTTTATTGACAACAATGTCAGCTGACATCATTATGACCTAAAGATTCGGACGCCCTTTACGACAAATATTGTGAGGTAATAACTCATACCGAATCGAGAGGAAGATATGCTTGGACTGATCCTGCAATATTTTTATCCCTTGGTGCGCGAGGACAATCGCTGGGCGGTATCGCGTGAGCTCATGGACAACCACGTCGAAAAATATCTCGCCCGCTGCGCCATCCCGACCTTTTTGTTCTGGGGACTGGACCTATATTTTCTCACCACCAATCCGATGCTCGCCGCCGTTTGCCTATCCATCACCCTGCCCTTCGCCTGGACCTTCGGCCTGCTGCTGCGCGAATACCTCGAATACCGGAAATCACACCGGCACTGATCCGCAACGGGGCCGGTCAGATCAACAGCGCCGGCCCCGCAGCGCGCACCCTGACCAACGAATCGCCGCAACACCGGCAATAATAATGCGCCCGCCCGCTGCGAATCTTATTGTGACGCTGCGCGCTGAGCTGGTGTGACTGACAGCTGCACCGATACTCATAGCGCATCTGCCGGCGCTGCGGGATGCCCGTGAGTTCATAGGCGCAGGTCACGCTGTCATCGGCGCCGAAGGCCAGCATCACCGCGCGCCACTCCGGCCCGTGCGGGCGGATATTGCGCAGACCATGCAGCACATCGGTCACATAATGCGCCACCTCGTGCGGGACGGTGGTCTGGAGATTGTCATCGAAGTACTTGGCGAAGAGATACGGGTTGTAGCGAATCCAGCGTTCGTGCCTGCGCACGCGGTACATGCCCGCGCTGCGGCCGCGCAGATCGAAGCTCACATCGATCGGAGGAAAACAGCGATTGAACAACCGGCCGGCGAGCTGGATGTAATCGTAGGTTGCGATCCTGACACGCTGTTGCTGCTCGGCATCGATCGGTGCGATCAAATTCATCGGCAACCCCCCGCGCTCAACAAGCGCTCCTTCGCCGCCTTGCGCATCCGCTTGAGCTGCGCCTCCCGGCGCGCCGCCTGCGCGCGATCGACACACGCCTCCTGATACACCAACCGCACCGGCCGTCGCCCACGGGTGTATTTCGCACCCAGCCCAGGGTGCTCGTTGTGCTCAAGCAGGCGCCGCTCGAGATCCGTGGTGATCCCCGCGTAGAGGCTCTCATCCGCGCAGCGCAACAAATAGACAAACCAGGATTCAGACATGCGCGTAGTATACGGCAGACACACGGGACGTGAAATTCTGTTTGGCAGCGTCCAACGGTCCGCATTACAACAGCGATGTTGCAGAGACTTGAGCTGCGGTGATCTTCGGCAGTGATTGGTGATGCCGGATAGTCAGGCGGGACAGCGCCTCCTCCAGGCGCGCCCAGTCCGTCGCATCGCCGGGCAGGCCGAAGCGCAGGCTCGAGCATTCGATAAACAGGCGACTGAGGATGCCCTGGCGCGCCAATTCGTCATGCAGTTCTTGCGCGTCAGGCGTGCGCACCCATTGGAACAAGGCGCAACCGCCGTCGGGCACGAGGCCATGTTGCGCGAGCATGACCTGCAGGCGTGCCCCATCAGTGCAAAGTCGTTGCCGCGCGGCGTTTTGCCAGGCGCGGTCCGCAAGCGCGGCGCCGGCGACCCAGCGTGCCGGTGCGCTGACACTCCAGGGACCCAGCAGGCCGTGCAGCCGCTCGAGTAGCGCCGGTTGCGCACACACAAACCCCACCCGCGCGCCGGCCAGGCCGAAGAATTTGCCCAGCGAGCACAACACGATCAGGCCGGGACGCGTACTGTAGTGGCACAGGCTGTGTTCGGGCGTGACATCCATGAAGGCCTCGTCGACCACCAGCCAGCCGCCACGGGCGGCGAGCCGTGCGTGCCAGTCGAGCAGCTGCTCGACGGGGAAGCGCGCGCCGGTGGGATTGTTGGGGTGTATCAGCAGCAGCACGTCGGAATCCTGCACGACTTCGTCCAGGCGTTCCGCTGCGACGGCGGCAACCTCATGACCGGCGCGCCGCCAGGCGCAAGCATGTTCGGCATAACCGGGATCGAGCACGGCGACACGCGAATGCGGGCGCAGGCGCGGCAAGGCCTGGATCGCCGCCTGTGATCCGGCTACCGGCAACACGTATTCGGCCTCGTAATAGCTTTGTGCGGCCCGCTCCAGGCCGTCATCGTCTTCCGGCAGACGTGCCCAACACGCGGCTGGAATCGCGGGCACCGGCCACCCGTTAGGGTTGACACCGGTGGACAGATCGAGCCATCGATCGAGCGCGATGCCGTACCGCGCCGCCGCAGAACGCAGACGGCCGCCGTGGTGCAGCAGCGTGGCTTGCTCAGGCAGCGATGTCATAATCGACCAGCCAACCTCCTGTAAACAGAATGAGCCCCCAAAGCAACAGGGCGCGCCGGATCAGGCGCAAGGCGCGTTCGATATCACCGGTCCGCGCGCCACGCCCTTCACCCAATAACGGCCGCGCCTGCATAGCGCCGTGATAACTCACTGGTCCACCGAGCAACACGCCGAGACTGCCCGCGCCCGCCGCCATCACCGGTCCGGCATTCGGGCTTTTCCACCGGGCGCCTTGCGAGCGCCAGCAGCGCAGTGCGCGGGTGAAGTGGCCGACCAAGGCATAGCTCAACGCCGTCAGCCGCGCCGGGATGAAATTCATCACATCATCCAGGCGCGCCGCGGCCCAGCCGAAACGAGAATAGCGCGCATTGCGGTAGCCCCACATCGCATCCAGCGTGTTGGCCAAACGGTACAGCACCACTCCGGGTGCGCCCGCGAGGACAAACCAGAAGATGGCGCCGAAGATGGCGTCGTTACCGTTTTCCAGCACCGATTCCACCGTCGCCTTGACGACACCCTCGGCGTCCAGCGGTTCGGTATCGCGGCTGACCATGAAGCCGACCCGCAGCCGCGCCGTGGACAGGTCACCGCGGAGCAAGGCCTCGCGCACCCGCCCGGCGTGTTCGCCGAGGCTCTTCCAGCCGATGGCAAGATAGAGCACGGCCACGTCGAACACGCTGCCCCACGGCAATGCGTCGATCAGTAGCGCGAGCAGGACGAACGGTGTGAGCAGCAGAGCCACCGCGAGACAGCCGCGCGCGCGCGAGTCGGCATGGAGACGGCGTTCCAGCGCCTGCGCCAGCCGTCCGAACCCGACCAGCGGGTGGAAGCGGCGCGGTTCGCCAAACAGCCCGTCAAGAACGAGGGCAGTGAACACAGGCAATGCGGCCATGGCTCAGTAGGAGGTCGGTGTCGGTTCGGCTTGCTCCGGCCAGCGGTTCTCGAAGAGAACATCACCGAATGACAATCGCTTCCCCCAGCCGGCCTCCTCGAACATCGGCCTGGGATAAAAGGCAGCGACATGCCCAATGCAGAGAAGGGCGATCGCACGCGCACCCTCGGGCAGGGCCAGTGCTTCGCCGACTGCCTTTGGATCGAAGAAGGAGACCCAACCAAGACCGATCCCCTCCGCTCGCGCCGCCAACCACATGTTCTGGATGGCGCAGCCCACCGATGCCACATCCATCTCCGGCAGCAAGCGGCGTCCGATGATGTGTCGCTCGCGCCCTGGCATCAGCACCACCGTCACCAATTCGGCACAGTCGAGCATCCCCTCGATTTTCGCTTTGCGGAACTCTTCATTGCGTGAGGGCAGCACCTGGGCGGTGAGCTCCTTCTCTTCCATTACTAGCCGGTGCAGATGCCGTCGTAGCGCATGATCAGCGATCCTGATGAAGCGCCACGGCTGCATGAAACCCACCGAAGGTGCCAGGTGGGCGGCCTGTATCAGTCGCTCCAGCATCCCCGCCGGCAGTGGACCGGGTAAAAAGTGCCGCATGTCGCGGCGCTCGCGTATCGCACGGTAAACGGCGGCAATCTCGGCGTCTGTATAGCGGCTCATGGCAGGAACAACCTCGCGCTGGCATCGGGATTGGAGGGGAAATAGAAATGCAGGTAGGAAGCAGTCAACCGCCCCTGCCGGTATACCGCCTCCGGCGCGCCGTGGTGTCGGGCCGCTGCGGAATGCGCAATCGGCGCAGCGTCGTCCGCCAGGGATGAATAATGGAAGGTGTGTCCTCTGAGCTCGCCTTCCGGCAACCGCACGCTGTGCAAGCCGAGATTGGCGAGCGTCTTCCGCATGATTGCGCAGCCTGGGAGCAGCCCGACCATCTCCGCGCGGCGGCCTTGGACGTCGGTGAGCGATTCGACCAGATACAGCATGCCCCCGCACTCGGCGACGATGGGACGGCCGTCGGCGTGAAAGGCGCGAATCGCCGCTTTCATCGCCTCGTCGGCGGCGAGTCGATCGAGATGCAGTTCAGGATAGCCGCCGGGCAGGTAGAGCGCACCGGCTTGCGGCAACGTCTCGTCATCGAGCGGCGAGAAAAACGCGAGCTCGGCGCCGAGCGCTTGCAGCAGTTCGAGATTGGCACGGTACAGAAAGGAAAATGCGGCATCCCGCGCCACGGCGATACGTATACCCGCCAGAATCGGTTTTATCGTTGACTGCGGCGGCGCAGTGAACGCGACCGGGCGCAGCGATGCAGTGTTTCCGCCGTTGAGCGCGGTGGCGGCGCGCGCGATGCGCGCATCGAGATCACCGACCTCGGCGGCCTGAACCAGGCCGAGGTGCCGTTCCGGCAGGGCGATGGCAGCGTCGCGCGCCAGCCAGCCGTATGCGATCACCCCCGGCGGCAGGCCCTCGGCGAGCATCTGATAGTGACGCTCGCCCGCGACGCGGTTGGCGAACACGCCGGCAAAGGGCAGGCCCGGGCGATAGGTCGCCAGGCCATGGGCGACGGCGCCGAAGGTCTGCGCCATGGCGCCGCCGTCGATCACCGCGAGTAAGGGAATGTCGAACAGCATCGCGAGGTCGGCACTGGAGCGCTCACCGTCGAACAGGCCCATGACGCCTTCGATGAGAATCAAGTCAGCCGCGCCCGCAGCGTCATATAAAAGTTGGCGGCAGTGCTCTTCACCGCCCATCCACAAGTCGAGTTGATACACCGGATTGCCGGAGGCGTGTTCAAGGATCATGGGATCGAGAAAATCCGGCCCGGTCTTGAACACACGCACGCGTAGTCCCTGATCACGGTAACGGCGTGCGAGCGCGGCGGTGACTGTGGTCTTGCCTTGGCCGGAGGCCGGCGCGGCGATAAACAGCGCGGGGCAATGCCGGGATGCGCTCATAGATCCACCCCCTTCTGCGCCCGCACGCCGGCGCGAAAGGCATGTTTGACGTCGCGCAGTTCGGTCACGGTATCGGCCGCCGCAATGAGCGCTTGGGGCGCGGCGCGGCCGGTTATCACGACGTGCTGCATGGGCGGGCGGGCCGCCAGGTCGTCGAGCACGGCAGCGATATCCAGCCAGCCGTATTTGAGCGGATAGGTGAGTTCATCGAGCACCACCAGTCCCAGGTCCTCGTCGCGGAGCATCTCGCGCGCCACGGCCCAGCCGCGTTGCGCGGTCTCGGTATCGCGGGCGAGGTTCTGTGTCTCCCAGGTGAAGCCCTCTCCGAGCACGTGCCAAACCACGCCGGGCTGGCGGCGAAAGAACCCTTCCTCGCCCGTGATCGCTCCCGGCATCCTGCCTCCCGCGACACTCGCACATCCCTGTGCGTCGCCACTGCGCCCTTTGATGAACTGCGCCACACCGACCCGCAGGCCATGGCCGAGCGCGCGCGCCGCCATGCCGAAGGCCGAGGATGACTTGCCCTTGCCGTTGCCGGTGAGCACCAGCAGCAGGCCTTGGTCGCGATCGGCGCGCTCAATCGCCGCATCGACCACGGTCTTCTTGCGTTGCATGCGCGCCCGGTGGCGCTGTTCCCGATCGGTCGCGTTCATCGTCATCGCGCGGCGCTCGCCCTGTGCGTCGGTCGCTCTCGGCATCCTGCCTCCCGCGACACTCGCACATCCCTGTGCGTCGCTTTTACGTTGCGGGCCAGTTCGAACAGCGCATGCACCAGGGCGGCAACGCCGACGTAGAAGGCCAGCGATTGCAGATACCTCGGGAAATATTGCGCCAGCCGCCCGGCGAACTCGGCGAGGGTCGGCTCGACAAAGCGGCCGGAGAAGAAATAGAACCCGCCGCTGGAGAACAGCTCGCAGACCACGGCGCCGGTCATGACGGCCCCGGCAAGCGGCAGCAACGTATGCCACTCGAAGCGATATTGCCCGGCATACCAGCGTCCGGCGAACCAGAGGGCGCCGTAGGCCGGTAACAGGAAGAAGTAGGCAGGGGTCAGGCAAAAGGCCCGGCCGCCGCTCACGATCTCCGCCAGGCTGGCGCCACCGAGCAGGTGAGGGGTGAAATCCAGCCCCCAGACCAAGGCGAGCATGGCCGGCAGGGTCCACACCGGCCGCAGGTACACGCCGGCGAGAAAGAACACGGCCCAAGAGGCGCCGGGCAGGCTGTGCAGCGTCGCGAAGTGCTGGCCCCTAGTGGCGATGAGCAGCAGCATCAGCATGGCGCCGATCAGGATTTGATTGCGGTTCGATAATGTCAACATGACGGGCTCCTTGGGTTGTGTCGTTTGTGGTCAGGGTTGATAGCGCAGGGTCAGGTACAGGCTGCGCCCCGGCTGGTTGTAGAACGCGGCGGTCTCATAGTCCTTGCCGAGCAGGTTCTCGATGCGCGCCTGCATGAGCCAATCCTTGGCCAGGCCAATCTCGGCACGCACGTCGAGCGTGGTATAGCCGCCCAAGCTCCGGGTGTTGGCGAGATCGTCATAGCGGTTGCCCGCGGCGAGCAGGGTGGCACCCAGGCGGCAATGGCCAAAATCGCGATCGGCGTCGAGGCGCAGGGATTGCCTGGCTCTGCGCGGCAGCATGTTGCCGTCATTGGCGCCCCCAGAACGGTTTTCCGGATCGAGCAGCGTGAGGTTCGCGTTCATATCCCAGCTTCCCAGCCGGACGCCGGTTACCGCTTCCAGGCCGCGGATGCGCGCCTGGTCGATGTTGGCGGGTGCGAAGGTGCTTGAGTCGAAGGCGATCAGATCATGGATGCGGGTCTCGTAAGCGTTGAGCGACCACCGGCCCCAGGCGGGCTCACCGCGCAGGCCGAGCTCCATGCTGCGCGACTCCTCGGGGCGCAGGTCCGGCTTGCCATAACCCGGAAAGTACAGCTCGTTGAACGTCGGCGCCTTGAATGCGGTCCCATAGACTGCAGTCAGCCGCAGGCCTGCGCGCAGGGCGTAACCCCAGGCCGCGCCGCCGGTGTTCCGGTTGCCGAACTGTTCGTTGTCTTCCCGGCGCAGGGACAGTTGCACATCCTGGGCCCCGAACGCCCCCTGATATTGGGTGAACAGTCCCGTGTTGTCGCGCGCGCCAACGGCATAGGCAGCGGTGCCGTCGACCCGGTCGTCTTGATAGTCGGCGCCGAGCGTGAGCAGATGATCGGTGGCGATGGAAAGGTCGTTCTGGAAAGAGAGCGTATCCCGTTGCGTGTCGAAGCGGCTCTTAAAGACGCCGTCTTTGAAATTATCAGACTCATCCCGGCTGCGGCCCGCTGTCAGGGCGATGCGCCACATGTCCACGGGGGAAAAGCGCAGCGTCCCGCCCGACACCTGTTGCACCGACTCGGATTCGTTGACGGCGCTGCCGTCGAACTCGTTATCGCCTTCGGCATGCATGGCGTGGATGTCCAGCTCGATCCCGCTGTCGAACTGACGGCCCGCGCGCAGCGACCCCGACCGGTTGCGATAACCGTCGCGATCGGGATCGGAATCGGTGCGGGCGTCAAAGCCCTCGGTGGCGAAGCCGCTCGCGCTCACATTGAACCAGCCGCGATCGCCGCCGCCCGACACTCCCGTCGATACGTTATGGGTGCGATTGCTACCGCCGCCGATATGAAAGAAGGGCTTGAAGGCGCCGCCGCCCTTGCGGGTGAAGATCTGGATCACCCCACCGATGGCCTCGGAGCCGTACAGGCTGGAGCGCGGCCCGCGCACGATCTCGATGCGTTCGATCTGCTCGACGGGAATATCCTGAAACGACGTGGTGCCCAGCGTCGCCGAGCCGACCTTGACGCCGTCGACCAGAACCAGCACGTGGTCGGACTCGGTGCCTCGCAGGAATACCGAGGTGGCCTTGCCGGCGCCGCCGTTGTTAGCGATGCTGACGCCCGGGACGCCACGCAGTAAATCCTGGACGGACTGCGCCTGCAGGCGCTCTATCTCTTTTTTCGTGATGACGGTTACCGAGGACAGCGTCTCGTCCGCCGTTTGGGCGGTGCGGGTCGCGGTGACGATGAGGGGATCGAATTCGGTGGCAAAAGCCGAGCGGGCGCACAACAGCATCAGTGCCGCCGCAGGCAGACAGCGTTTCTTCATTTTTTGTTTTCCTCCGGCGCACTCACCCGCGCGCCAATCGGTGACACAAAGACACCGCGGAGGAAAAGAATCAGACGGAAACAGGGAAAGAAGAACGACCTGTCAGCCGCAGCATCGCCCTCCGCAATGCCAACCAACGGCTTCAGGCCGGTCTCCGGGCTCGCGAGCGGTCTTGAAAGACCTGGGCGGATCGCCTTCCCACGTCGAAACGCAGTGGCTCGATGATCCGCGTGCTACTCACTTACCGTTGCGGGGGCAGCGCCGGAATTGTTCGACAAAATGTCAGGAACGCACCGGCTTCCCGTTTCATCCCTTGGGTGGATACCCTTGGGACACCTGAAGCAGGCCATAAACTAAACCTGCAACGTCGAAGCAGTCAAATTTTTTTCGCGCGGGCGCGACCGTCATCCAACCGCTTGAACGGTCACCGCGCAACTCATCGACTTTGAACGGCGCCGTCGACGATCGTTGGAGCCGTTGGCCCTGCGCCGGGGAACAAAGCCCGCTGGAGTCCTCGCGATCTTGCAGAAATGCGCAAAAAAAAAAGACCAACCGCGATTGGTTGGCCTTTATATTTTAGTGGTGCCCGGGGGCGGAATCGAACCACCGACACGAGGATTTTCAATCCTCTGCTCTACCGACTGAGCTACCCGGGCGCCGGAAGAAGGCGTATTAAACCTGTAGAACGGCCCTGAGTCAAGCGCCGTGGGCGCGGCTACTTCTTGGGGGGAACGTAGTCTTCGGGGAGCTTGCCGCCGTCGCCGAAGAAGAAGCTGTTCATCTGCTCTTCGAGAAAGGCGCGGTGCTTGGGATCGATCGGGCTGAGGCGGTATTCGTTGATCAGCATGGTCTGCTGGCGCAGCCACATTTGCCAGCCTTCCTTCGAGACATTTTCGAAGATTTTCTTGCCCAGCGCACCGGGATAGGGCTGCCGGTCGAGGCCTTCGGCCTCTTTTCCTGTTTTGACGCACTTCACCATTCGAGTCATGGATACAACACCTTTCACTATGTGATTTGCGATGCGAGTTGCGCGAGCAGGCGCTCTACCGGGGCGGCCAATCCGCGCGCATCGGGTTGTTGAGTGTTATACCAGACTATGTCGCCCGGTTCCATGATGCGATGGCCTGCAGAGCGCGATTGCAGCAGCAGCGGTTGGATGTCGAGATGAAAATGGCTGAAGGTGTGGCGCAGCACCGCGCCCGGGGTGGGCTGCCGCACCGTGAGGCCGTAGCGGCGCGCGCACCAGGCCTCGAGCGGATCGTCCTGCGGCCACTCCGGCAGGCTCCACAAACCACCCCAGATGCCGGTGGGCGGGCGACGTTCGAGCAGCACGTGTCCGTGGTCATCGCGAATGATCAGCATGGTGGTGGTGCGCACGGGCAGCGCCTTGCGTGGGCGCGGGGTCGGGAAGTCTGCTGTACGCTGCAATTGCCTCGCCTGGCAGCCGGAGTGCAGCGGGCAGTGCTCGCACTGCGGCCGGGTGCGCGTGCAGCAGGTCGCGCCCAGGTCCATGATGGCCTGGGTGTACTCGGGCACGCGCTCATGCGGGGTGTGCTGGTCGGCCAGCGCCCAGAGTCGTTTTTCAACCGCGGGCTGCCCCGGCCAGCCTGAGATGGCGTGATAGCGGCAGAGCACGCGCTTGACGTTGCCGTCGAGGATCACCTGGCGGCTGCCGGTGCTGAAGGCGAGGATCGCCCCGGCGGTGGAGGGGCCGATGCCGGGCAGGGCCACGACCTGCTCGAACTCGGTGGGAAAACGCCCGCAATGCTCATCGCGGATGCGCTGCGCGGCGCGGTGCAGATTGCGCGCCCGGGCGTAATAGCCGAGCCCGCTCCAGAGGTGCAGCACCTCGTCGATGCCGGCATCGGCGAGGCGCACCACATCGGGGAAGCGTGCCATGAAGCGCTGGTAATACGGAATGACGGTCGTGACCTGGGTCTGCTGCAACATAATCTCGGAGATCCAGATCGCATAGGCGTCGCGCCCCTGCTGCCAAGGCAGGTCCTTGCGGCCGGAATGGTCGTACCAGGCGAGGAGTTGTTTGGCGAAGGAGTCTGACATGGCTGCGCTTAACATACAGGATTGTGATTGCGAAAACAGCTAGCAACCGCTGGCAGCCGCGGCGGCATAAAATGATCGATAACCTTGTCTAAAATTACTTGACCGCATCTGAACGAGACAATTCTCAAATTCCCGGAATTGACGTAACATGACCGCTCGAACATAAATAGCCGCCAACCATGCTGCAGCTGCGCCGACACATCCTGAACAACGCGTATCTCTGGACCATCTGCCTGGCAAGCGCGCTGGTTTTCGTGTTCTGTGTGCAGCCGCATATACATATTCACACGGACCACCAACACACCGCCGACGTAGCGCCACACCCCCACCAAGCCGATGTGCATCAATCCCATTTGGGAAACACGCATGACGCCGAACACGGCTCCGCGGCCCATTTGGAGCATGAAACCTATGTCGTCAATGTCTCACCCGACGGGATACACAAATCCTTTACTTCCATGCTGCTGGTCTGCGCGCTTATAAGCATTGTCATTCTCTTGCTTTCGCCGGCAACCCGCCTATTGCTGAGTTTCCCGCATCAAGACGATTTCCCTCACCTTCGCCGCCGCGCGGCCCTGCCGCCCCAACTGCGCGCGCCGCCGCGCTAAACATCCCTCTTCGCATCACTGAAAAGCACTGACGCCACCGGCGTTCAGGCATGCCTGCGCGCTGTCACGCCGGGCATCCGGAACCTTCGTCCGCGGGCAGTGCACATCAACCGGCAAAAACACAGAAGGAATACACATGAGATATGCATTCATTTGGATGCTGGCGTGCATGGCGACACCCATCGCCCAGGCAACGCCGGAAACCGCCCCCTCGCCCCTCACACTGCAACAGGTGATCGGCCGGGTGCTGGAACGGAATCCACAGCTCGCGATTCACGATTTTGAGCGCCAAGCAGCGGCCGCCAGAACACGCCAGGCCGAGCAAAGCACTCCGTATGAACTGCGGATGGAGCTGGCAAACCTGGCCGGCAGCGGCGCCTATCAGGGTATCGATCGGCTGGAGTCCACCCTCAGCCTCATCAGGCTGCTGGAGACCCGTGAGTTACGCGCCTCCCGCCGCGACCTGGCGCAGCAGCACACCCTGTTGTTGCGCAATGAACAGGACAGCCAACGCCTGGATCTGCTGGCGCACGCAACCGAACAGTTCATCCATGTGGTGGTTGATCAACACAAACTCAGGATCGCCGAGGACCATCTGACCCTGGTGCGCCACACTCACGAGATCGTTTCGCAGCGGGTCAAGGCGGGCAGGAGCCACATCGCCGAACAACGCCGCCTGGAGATGGCGTTGGCGCGCGCCGAGATCGAGCTGGAACACGCCGAGCATGAACTCAATACATCACGCCTGAAACTGGCGGCCTTTTGGGGCGAATCCCAGCCGGACTTCGGCAGCGCAACCGCCGACCTGGTTGCCCTGCCCTCACTGCCCCCCTTCGCGCAACTGGAAACCCTGCTGACCGACAATCCCGACCTGGTGCGTTTCGCCAGCGAGGAACGCATCGCCCAGGCCCGCGTAAAGCTGGCACAGGCGCGCCGCGCGGCCCCCATGGAGCTGTCAGGGGGCCTCCGATATTTCAACGACGTCAACGACGCCGCACTGACGGCCTCCATCAGCATTCCGCTGGGCGCCGGGTCCCGTGCCCGGCCCGAGATCGACGAAATGCAGGCCCTGTCGGCACGCGAACCCCTGCGTTTTGAACAGCGGCGTCTGGCGCTGCGCGCCGGTCTCTATGAACTCTACCAAGAGGCGCTGCATGCCCGCACCGCGTTCGAAGCGCTGCACCATCGGATCATCCCGGCGGCGCAACTGGCGGCAGAAGACTACGAAACGGGGTATCAGAGCGGCCGCTTTTCCTTGCTCGAACTGAACGAAGCCCAAGGCGCCTTGCTCGACGCCCGGCGCGAGGCGGTGCTGGCCGCCGCCAACTACCACCGCCTGAGCATTGAAATCGAACGGCTGACAGGCGCCGCGCTGCGAACCGGAGAACCATCATGAACAAAAATTTTCTGTACACGCTGTCAGTCGCCGTCATCGGCACGGCGCTGCTTTTTTGGCTGCTCTTCGACGAGCCGCACCACGATGAGGCTCACGGTCACGACGACCACGGCGGTCATCACGGTGAGGGCGCCGGGGAAGCGATGGAAAGAGGTCCGCATGGCGGACGCCTGCTGCGCGACGGCGATTTTGCCCTGGAGATCACGCTGTTCGAACAGGGCGTACCGCCGGAGTTTCATCTCTACAGCTATCAAAAAGGTGCAGCGATCGATCCCGCAGACGTCGACGTCGTCATCAAACTGACGCGGCTAGACGGCCAGGTGGATACCTTTAATTTCACGCCGCAAAATGACTTTCTGCGCGGCGACGGCGTTGTCACCGAGCCCCACTCGTTTGACGTCGCGGTCGAGGCCACCCATAAAGGTCAACGCCACCAGTGGCAGTATGAAAACTACGAAGGCCGCGTGCAGATCGCCGACCCCATCGCCCAGCAAAGCGGTGTCCAAACGCAGATTGCCGGGCCGCGCACCCTTGAAGAAACCCTGAATCTCACCGGCCGCATTCAGGCCGATCCCAACCGGCTGTCGCAGGTCCGCGCCCGCTTCCCCGGCATGGTGAAACAGGTGCAACGGGAGCTTGGCGAGCAGGTGCGGCGCGGTGATGTGCTGGCGGAGATCCAAAGCAACGAGAGCCTGCAAACTTACCGGCTCACGGCGCCCATCGGCGGCGTCATCATTCAGCGCGATGTGCAGGCGGGCGAAATCACCGCCGACGCGCCGCTGTTTGTCATCGCCGACCTCTCCAAGGTCTGGGCGGAACTCGATGTCTTCAACCAGGACATCGGTCGCGTGCGTCCCGGCCAGGCGGTTGTGCTGGAAACCCTCAGCGGTGAACGCGCAGCAGGAAAGATCGATTGGCTCTCGCCCATGGCGGCCCACGCCAGCCAGAGCGTGCAGGCGCGCGTCGTCATCCACAACGACGACTTGAAACTCCGACCCGGCCAATTCATCCGCGGACGCGTCACCGTCGCCGAGCATAACGTCCCCCTGGCGGTGCGCAAATCGGGCATCCAGGCGTTTCGCGATTTTCAGGTGGTCTTCGCCCGCATCAACAACACCTACGAGGTGCGCATGTTGGAGCTGGGGCGCGAGGATCACGATTGGGTCGAGGTGCGGGGCGGCCTCAAGCCAGGCACGGAGTACGCGACCGAAAACAGTTTTCTGATCAAGGCCGACATCGAAAAGTCCGGCGCGTCCCATGACCACTAGGAGCCGGCCACGATGATTGACAGATTGGTCGCCTTTTCCCTGGCCCATCGCTGGCTGGTGCTGATCGCGGTAATCGCGCTCTCCGCCCTGGGCCTATACAACTATCAGAAACTGCCCATCGATGCGGTGCCGGACATCACCAACATCCAAGTGCAGATCAACACCGAAGCGCCCGGCTATTCGCCGCTGGAGGCGGAACAGCGCATCACCTTCCCCATCGAGACGGCGATGGCGGGCATTCCACAACTGGAGTACACCCGCTCCATCTCCCGCTACGGTTTATCGCAAGTCACCGTGGTGTTCAAAGACCGCACCGACATCTACCTGGCGCGGCAGTTGATCAACGAACGCTTGTCCGAGGTGAAGGAACAGTTGCCGCAAGGCATTGAACCGAGCATGGGCCCCATCGCCACCGGGCTGGGTGAGATCTTCATGTACACCGTCTCCGCCCAAGAGGGCAGCGACATGACGCCAATGGAACTGCGCACGGTTCAGGACTGGATCGTACGGCCGCAACTGCGCAACACCCCGGGCGTGGTGGAGGTCAACACCATCGGCGGTTACACCAAGCAGTTTCACGTGCTGCCCGACCCTGACAAGCTGCTGGCGTATGACCTGACGCTGGAAGAGATCATGGCCGCGTTGGCGCGCAACAACCTCAACACCGGCGCCGGTTACATCGAACGTTTCGGCGCCCAGTACTTGGTGCGTTCACCCGGCCAATTGGCCAACCTCGATGACATTCGCAGAATCACTGTCGCCAAACGCGACGGCGTGCCTATCCAACTGGGCAGCATTGCCGAAATCACGCTGGGCAGCGAACTGCGCACCGGCGCCGCCACGCAGAATGGCGAGGAAGTGGTGCTGGGCACGGTGTTCATGTTGACGGGTGAAAACAGCCGCGTGGTCGCCCGCGCCGCGGCGCAGAAACTGGAGCAGATCAAGCCCTCGCTGCCGGAGGGCGTGGAGCTGACGCCGCTCTACGACCGCACCAACCTCGTTGATAAAACCATCGAAACGGTGCAAAAAAACCTGGCCGAAGGGGCTTTGCTGGTCATCGTCATCCTGTTCCTGCTGCTGGGCAACTGGAAAGCGGCGCTGGTCACTGCCGCCGTGATTCCGGTGGCCATGCTAATGACCATCACCGGCATGGTGCAGTCGCGCACCTCCGGCAACCTGATGAGTCTCGGTGCGCTGGATTTCGGGCTGATCGTGGATGGCGCGGTGATCATCGTCG
Source organism: Pseudomonadota bacterium (assembly GCA_040752855.1). Taxonomy (GTDB): domain Bacteria; phylum Pseudomonadota; class Gammaproteobacteria; order RBG-16-57-12; family RBG-16-57-12; genus JBFMHP01. Next base: position 66,617 of record JBFMHP010000039.1, read on the forward strand.
AAAACTGCCTGCGCCGCCTGGCCCTCTATCAACAGCAACACAAGCTCTTGCCCGACCTGGCCACGCGGCTGCGCATCGTGCGCGAGGCCACGGTCGAGGTGATCCGTCCCAGCGTCTTCGGCGTGATCATTATCATGATCGTCTACGTGCCGATCTTTGCGCTGAGCGGTGTAGAAGGCAAGATGTTCCACCCGATGGCGCTGACTGTGGTGATGGCGTTGACCGCCGCGCTGATTCTGTCGCTGACCGCCGTGCCCGCCGCCGTGGCGCTGTTCGTGCGTGGCGAAGTGAAAGAGAAGGAGAACCTGTTCATGCGCGGCGCGCGCCGCGGCTACGAGCCGGTGCTGCGCTGGGTATTGCAACACCGCCTGCCCGTGGTCACCGGCGCGGTGTTGCTGGTGGCGCTTTCGGCCGTGCAAGCCACGCGCATGGGCGCGGAGTTCGTGCCCAACCTGGATGAAGGCGATATCGCCCTGCACGCGCTGCGCATTCCTGGCACCAGCCTGACGCAGGCGGTGGCGATGCAGCGCCAGTTGGAAGCGCGCCTGAGCGAGTTCCCCGAGGTGTCGCACATCTTCACCAAGATCGGCACCGCCGAAGTGGCCACCGACCCCATGCCGCCCAATGTCGCCGATACCTTCGTGATCATGAAACCGCGCGAGGAGTGGCCCGATCCGCGCAAGCCCAAGGCAGCGTTGATCGCCGAGATGGAGGCTGCGGCCAAGACCATCCCCGGCAACAACTACGAGTTCACCCAGCCGATCCAGATGCGTTTCAACGAGCTGATCTCCGGCGTGCGCACCGATCTGGCGGTGAAGGTCTACGGCGATGATCTGGATACGCTGGTGGAATTGGCGGAAACGATCGAAGGCGTGGTGGCCGGTGTGCCCGGCGCCGCCGATGCCCGCACCGAACAGGTCACCGGCCTGCCGTTGCTCACCGTCATTCCCAAGCGGGAACAACTGGCCTACTACGGCCTTGACGTGGCAGCGGTGCAGGAAGTGTTGCGTGTAGCCGTCGCCGGCGAAACGGTCGGTCAGATCTTCGAAGGCGACCGCCGATTCGATCTGGTGCTGCGCATGCCCGAGTCGCTTCGCACGGATCTCGATGCGCTCAAACGTCTGCCCATCCCCTTGCCGGAAGACATTCAGCGCGAAATCGAAGGCGATGCCGACACGCTGCGGCTGATCCAGCTGCCGCCCCACACCATTCCTTTGCAGGAAGTGGCCGACATCGAGATCACCCTCGGCCCCAATCAGATCAGCCGCGAAAACGGCAAGCGCCGCGTGGTGGTCACCGCCAATGTGCGCGAGCGCGATCTGGGCAGCTTCGTCGAAGAGGTGCAGGCAAAGGTGGCGCGCGAGGTGGAACTGCCCGCCGGTTACTGGCTCAGCTACGGCGGCACCTTCGAGCAACTGATCTCGGCCTCGCAACGGCTGACCATCGTCGTGCCGCTGACGCTGCTGATCATCTTCGGCCTGCTGTTCATGGCCTTCAACTCAGTCAAGGATGCGGCGCTGGTCTTCAGCGGCGTGCCTCTGGCGCTGACCGGCGGCATCGTCGCGCTGACGCTGCGCGACATGCCGCTCTCCATCTCCGCCGCCGTGGGCTTTATCGCCCTGTCCGGTGTAGCGGTGCTCAACGGCGTGGTGATGCTCTCCTTCATCCGTGACCTGATCGCCAAAGGCATCGCCCTAGAGCAGGCCATCATCGAAGGCGCGCTCACCCGTCTGCGGCCGGTGCTGATGACAGCCCTTGTCGCCAGTTTCGGTTTCGTGCCCATGGCGCTCAACATCGGCACCGGCGCTGAAGTGCAGCGGCCGCTGGCCACCGTCGTCATCGGCGGAATCATCTCCTCCACCCTACTGACCTTGCTTGTGCTGCCGGTGCTCTACCGCTTGGCCTACGGCAGACAGGCGGAACATTCAACCCACTCAGCCACACACTAAAGGAGTACACCCATGGTTAATTCAATTCGCAATCGTCATATTCGAAGATCATTGTTGGCCGTTATCACGTTACTCACAACGACGGCCTGTTCCACAACCAAGCTGGTAAAAGACGAGCGCGGCATCAATATTGACCGTGTCGACTCAAAGGCTGCGGTTGTCAGTCGTGCTTATTTAACTCAGACCGGTGATCAGCTTACGGTGAGGGGAGAAGTCAAACGTCGATACCTTAGTCGCGGCCCGATTCCTGGGCACCTGCATATCACCTTGATTGATCCACAGGGGCAAACCGTCAAAGAGGCGGATATCCGCTATATGCGGCGCAGCGCACATTCGTCAACTGCAACATTCAGCGCCAAATTACCCACGGAATTGCAGCCCGGCAGCCTGATTAAAATCACGCATTTTGATACCAAAAACCATGACAACCCCTCGCATGATGGAATTTGGAGGGATATCGAATAACCTGATCAACTAACGGTGGCCATGGCGAGGTGGGAAAGCAGGTCTGCTTTCCCACCCATCCAATCAGTGCCCACAAAAAATCCGACCGAATTAAGACTTGACTGGTAGTCGTTCAGACTCGCTCTACAAACTGTTTAACGAGAAAGGTGTTGGCGCCATATTCCAATTTCCGCCATTGAGATGTACCTGACTATCATCTATCGCGTCACCAGACAAAATGTAGGGTGCGGTGAGGAACGAACCGCACCAGACGCATTCACAAAATTTTCTCGATCGATGCGTTTCGTACCTCAACGCATCCTACCGGCTCCTCCATTGTGATGTACCTGACATGCCATCTATCGCGTCACCAGACAACAATGTAGGGTGTGGTGAGGAACGAACCGCACCAGTCGCGTTCACAAAACTTTCTCGATCGATGCGTTTCGTACCTCAACCCATCCTACCGGCAATAAAGCACCATATCGCGCAACAGACCTTGCACTAATTGATTCTAAGGAAGTTCAACATAAAGCCCCACTGAGTGGGGCTTTATGTTGTGCGGAGCCGATATCACCGGCCATTGTTTCTGAATGAAGACTAAAAGACCTGGGTCACTTGATTAGAGCAGATCGCCCCATCAGTGGTACACACTTGATAGACAAGTGTGTGCGCCCCCTTGAGGCCGGTCCGGTCGGTATATCTACCGTTGTTCAGTACCGTGCGATAATTCACGAGATTACCGCCGTCCACCTTGCGTTTGATTACAACCTTTGGGTATGCGGCAGCGCCTGACCAGTTAAGATCAACGATAATCGATCCTCTTGATAGATAGCCGGTTGAGGAAAGAATAATACTTTGGGGTGCCGTCTTTTCGTACGAAAAGCTCATAGTCGAGGCGGACGTGCTGATATTGTAAATCCGGTTACCGGTTTGCGTGACAGCACCTCCTTGGTAGGTGTCGGTGTTGGGGAAGGGCCCGGTAACAGGGTTAGCGTAAGGACCGATTTCGTATTTGAAGCCAGCATGCCAGAGATCTTTGTCATCACCACTGTCATAGCCATGCTCCAAGTCATACGCGCCATCGGCCTGGAGCAAAGCGACGCGGTAGTGCTTGCCATTCGTCGGCCAGCCGGGTTGGCCTGGATAACCCTCGTTGCTATAGTCTGCAAGGCTGTCATCAATATGCCAGATGGCGAGTCCCCCTTGCGGCATTTTCAAATCAAATCCAGTGGGTTGGCGGTTTTCAACGAGCAGATATTCGCCCGAGTTATAACCGCGATTGATGAGGTAGACGCTCGCTGAGGATTCAACCGCCGGCAAGACGTAATTGCCGTTGGCAGTGATTGTTGCGGGAACAATCCAACCCATTTGGTATTTACTCCAGGCGCTCATGTGGGGCGGATAGTGCTGCGAGCCATCAAAACCCCAGGCATTTGCCATCATGTCATACGAACCAACGCCTGATCCTGAACCATCGGTATCGTAAAGATCGGGAAGACCGAGGTAATGACCCAGCTCGTGGGCGACGACACCGATGCGTCCGATTTCAGTGCCACAGGTTCCCCACAGCGCGGTGCTGATATTGTAAGTGCTGACTCTAACGCCATCGCTGCTCACCCAGCCATTCCAATTATCATTGGACAACACCCACTTATGTGACCAGATTCGTTGTTGATAATTACTGCCGTAACAATCATTCCCGCCCCATTCGGCGCCATAGCCGGAATGTAGAAAGGTAATCGAATCGATTTGATTGTCATGATCTTGATCGAAGTCGGTAAAGTTAAAGGCGGGATCGGCATCCAAGACATTCAAGGCATAGGTCAAGGCCCCATGGATCTTGGTGGTTAAGCCGCTATTGTTGTCGGCGTAATAGGCCTCAGTGTTGTCCACGGTGACCCAAGCGTAAACAGTCGATTCGATGGTGAGCACCCCGTAGGAATTTTCTAAATAGACGTCGCGTACACTTCCTGTTGGGGCAAGCGTGTGCGCGCCGTTATGATTCATCAACACATCGATATCGGCTTCGGAAGGGATGGTTCTGCCAACATGATCCGACCACCTGATCATAACAACCAGGTTGCGGAGCGTGCCTGACGCAGCGGGTGCGGTTGCCGGGATGCTTGCGCCAATCTCGCCAGACGCCTCGCCCGGCAAGCCGACGGGCGACCTGCCTCTGTCCGCAGGCTCCGGCAGGATGCGCGGAGCCAATCCTTGTGATGCAGGGTTATCGATCCCGACACGCAACCCGCTCGCAACCAGCCGTTTCGTGACCGGATCCAATTTTGCAAAGTAATACCAGCCGTTCTCTTGAATGACGGTAAATCCGTTTACATCGCTTTCCCAGTTGTAATGTTCGCTACCATTGATATGAAGTGTGATCACCGTGCCATCCGGTTGCGTGACTGTGTAGGAGTGCGGACTTGCGTTGATAGCCAAGGCACTGCCGCTTGCGGACAGAAACAGGAGCGCCGCCAGAAAAGTAAAAAAAACCGCCAGGATGTTGTTGGCGGTTTTATGGTTGCTTAGGTAGTGCACACGCCGCGCTTTCGAGGAGATCGTTGTGGTGGGATGGTAAAGCGATAGACGGTTCATAAACACTCCCTATATTTCAAATGTCATTCATTGCTACGTATAAGGTACACATTGATCCGGCAGGATTTACTAAGACGATTGGCAGTAAAGCCTCATTCAGATCCACCCCCAATGTTGGGAACAAGTGCCATTGGGCTTCGTCCCCCTTTAATTGTTGACATGACTGCTGCTCCCCGAAGTTTGGTTAAAATG
>JBFMHP010000040.1:0-42145 GCA_040752855.1 Pseudomonadota bacterium
GGTGAGTTTGGGTGTAGAATCTCATTGAGGTCTCCTCCTTCGTTCATGTGCGTAGTACACATTTGGATGGTAGGTCATGCCTGCCAAGCCCGAAAGTCGCGGGAGGAGGCCTCAATAAGTATCAATGGAACGCGCTCGATATCATCGCCGAACGCATCCGCGCCCTGGGCCATCCCGCCCCCGGCTCGTATCAGGAGTACCTCAAACTGACCTCGATCAAGGAAGTCACAGGCGTGCCCAAGGCGACCGATATGATCCGCCACCTGGTCGCCGCCCAGGAGGCCACGGCACGCACCGCGCGCGGATTGTTTCCGGTCGTGGAGGCCGCCAACGACCAGCCGACCGCCGACCTGCTGACCCAACGTCTGGAGGTGCACGAAAAAACCGCATGGATGCTGCGCAGTCTGCTCGAGGAGTAAGCAGTTTTCAGCGAGCCCGGCGGGCGGTCAGCAAGGACGAAAAGCGCCGCTCGCCGGCTAACGCATAGATCCACTTCGGACTTCACTGCGGGCCTGTTCCGGCAGGCGCCCCGATACTGAAGGAAGCCCTGAATATTTCCGTCCGGTACGAAGAGGCAGCCTCCAATTAACCAGAGGCTCCTTAAGCAATCCACCGTTCACACCGTCGCGCGCTGAATGCCTTCCCATGCAACTTGGGCGAGAAAGGCGATTTCTTCCTCTGTGATCACGTACGGGGGCATGAAGTAGATGACATTGCCCAGCGGGCGCAGCAGGGCGCCGCGTTCGAGACCATGGCGGTAGACGGTGAGGCCGCGCCGCTCCTGCCAGGGGTAGGGTTCGCGGCGGCGCTTGTCCTTGGCCAGTTCGATGGCGAGGATCATGCCGGTTTGACGCACCTCGGCGACATGCGGGTGTTCGACGAAATGCGCGGTGTGCCTGCGCATGGCATCGCTCAGGCGTTGATTGGCGTTGAGCACATCGCCGCTTTCGAAGATATCAAGCGTGGCGAGCGCGGCGGTGCAGGCCAGGGCGTTGCCGGTATAGCTGTGCGAATGCAGGAACCCGCGCAACCGTTCGTAGTCGTCGTAAAAGGCCTGATAGATATCATTGGTGGTCAACACCGCCGAAAGCGGGAGGTAGCCGCCGGTCAGGCCCTTCGAGAGGCACATGAAATCCGGCGTGATAGCGGCCTGCTCGCAAGCGAACATCGTGCCGGTGCGCCCGAAGCCCACCGCGACCTCGTCGGCGATGATGTGCACGTTATAGCGCACGCAGGCCTCGCGCAGCAGCGCGAGATACACCGGATGATACATGCGCATGTTGCCGGCGCACTGCACCAGCGGCTCGATGATCACCGCGCACACCTCATCGGCGTGCGCGCTCAGCGCCTGCTCCATCGGCGCAAACATGCGCCGGCTGTGCTGCTCCCAGGTCTCTCCCGGCTCGCGCTGGTAGCAATCCGGCGATGGCACGGTGATCGGCTCAAGCAGCAGCGGCCCGTAGATGTCCTTGTATAAGGCCACATCGCCGACCGCCAAGGCTCCCAAGGTCTCACCGTGATAGCTATTGCTCAGATTGATGAACTTGACCCGGTTGCGATACCCGTGGTTCTGCCAGTAGTGGAAGCTCATCTTGAGCGCCACTTCGATGGCCGAGGAGCCGTTGTCGGCGTAAAAGCAGCGGTCGAGGCCCGGCGGGGCGAGCCGCACCAGCCGCTCGGCGAGCGCGACCGCCGGTTCATGCGTGAAGCCGGCGAGGATGACATGCTCCAGGTTGGCCAGCTGGCGTTGCAGGGCCTGGTTGATGCGCGGATTGGCGTGACCGAACAGATTCACCCACCAGGAGCTGATGGCGTCGAGATAGCGTTTGCCGTCGAAATCCTCCAGCCACACCCCCTCGCCGCGGCGGATCGGGATCATCGGAATGGATTCGTGATCCTTCATCTGGGTGCAGGGGTGCCAAACCACCGCCAAGTCGCGTTGCTTGAGCGCTTCGTTGTTCATGATGTCTGTCCGCAGGCCGTCAATACAGCTGCGCGCTTCTTAGTCGCTGAATTTGTAATAAGCCTTGTTGAGATAAGCGTCGACCATTTTCACCTGGCGGTCGCTCCATTGCATATTGTTGGCGCCTTCGCAGAACTTGATCCGATCCACGAGCTGCGCGGCATTCTGCACCTTGCGGTCACTGCGCGCATAGACCTCGGATTTGTGGCAGCCCTGACAATGTTTCTCGTGCAATTCCCGCCCTTGTTCCGCGATGTCCGGGCTGGCGGCTGAAACATGGCAGAACAGCAGCAGCGGCACTGCAATCGATATGGTCTTGATCATGCATGATTCTCCGGTAAGTTGACCGAGGCGGGATTGACGCCCCGCCGCCCTCGGCGCGCGACCAAATGCGCGCCCCGCTCGACTCTGTACCATAGATAAAACAATAAGTTGCCTCAAGCAAGCAAAAAATCCTCATGAATTCTCCGGCGAACACGATAAAAACATAGAACGCATCACAGCATTGCAGGAGCGCCTCCATCGACAGTCTGTTGCATGCATGAATAAACAACCCTCCTTCCGGATGCGGAGGAACTGTGGCCATTATAGTCTCTCACTTAGGGTTACCGGAACGCGACGTGCGCGTCGTGAAGGCCTTTATTGATATGTCCCCCTCGCTGAAGGGCAAGTATCAATTCGTGCTGCCTGAGCAACTGAGCGCACTGGGTCAGGCGGCCGACGTCGCCTTTGTCAACGCAGACGACGCCAACTCCCTCGCGCTGTGGAATCGCGCGCACGACGCCGATTCCACCATCAGGCCGATCATGGTCACTTCCGAACAGACCACCGCGCACCCCCACACCGTGATACGCCGCCCGCTGGTATTAAAGCGCATCGAAGAAGCGCTGGAACACGCAACTGCGGCGGAAACGCATTCGGTGGCGCGATCGGCCAGCAACGGCGGCTCCAATTCGCTACACATCCTGGTCGTTGACGATAGTTTTTCAGTGCGGAAATACATGGAGCACAAACTTCCGACACTCGTCACCTTCAATCTGGCAATTGAGTTCGCGGACAGCGGTGAACAAGCCATAGAGCGGGTCGACAATCACGCCTTTGACCTGATGTTTCTTGATGTCATGATGCCGGGCATCGACGGTTACAAGGCCTGCAAGCAAATCAAAGCACGAAAATCCGTACAGGTTGTCATGCTGACCAGCAAAAAGTCTCCTTTCGACAAGGTGCGCGGGGCGATGTCCGGCTGTGACGATTACATCACCAAGCCGCCGCAAGACGAAAAGATTAAAGAAATCCTGGAGAACTGCATGGGCGTGAAGATTGAAGCCAAGAAGAAGGCGGTGTAGCGCGGTCCAGCCCCGCGGTTGAATTTCAAGCCAACTATAAAGGTGCAAACTATGACGAAGCACAAAATCCTGATAGTCGACGACTCCTCCGCCCAGCTGCTGCAGCTCAAGGGAGTGATTGAAAAAACCCAATGCGCGGTCATCACGGCCTCCTCCGGCAAGGAGGCGGTGCAAAAGGCCAAGGCGGAAAAGCCCCATCTGATCTTCATGGACATCGTCATGGATGACATGGATGGCTACAGCGCCTGCCGTGAAATCAACAGCGACCCGGCAACCAAGGACATACCGGTTGTTTTTGTCAGCACCAAAAAACAGAAGGCGGACCAACTGTGGGCCTTGAAACAAGGGGGCCGGGCGCTGATCAGCAAGCCCTACACGGACGAACAAATCCTTGATCAGATCAAGTTATACTGCTGATACACACAAGTGCCTAGGCAAAATCCATGAGTGTTGAGCTGATCGCCCCGAGCAAGGCGCTGACAGGGAAGCTTGAGCTGAATTACGCCAGCGATGATTTTGCGCAAGCATCGCAATCGGCGAGTAATTTACGCACGCATGCGTTTGTCATCGGCGATTTCGGGCTGCTACTGCCGCCTGACTCCGTTGCCGAGGTCAGCGAATCCCTCGATACCTGCCGCCTGCCCAACACCTCCGCGTATTTGCGCGGCATGGCCAATCTGCGCGGCAACATGGTCCCCGTGTTCGATATGTTCAAGCTCCTCGATGTCGCTACCGATAGCAAAGCATATCGACATCAACTATTTATCAAGCTTGACGAAGAGTGGGTCGGCATGAGCATAGCGCAGCTGCCATCGCGCATCGTGCTCACCGAGGAAATGAAACTGACCCATATCCCCGGCCTGCCCGCGCTGTTGCAGCCATGGGTGAAGCACTGCTATCACAACCATGGCATTTGGATCGAATGGGATATCAGAAGCTTTTTTGCCTCGATGTCAGGCCGGATTTAGCAAGCTGAGGTCGCGCGTCATCAACAATCATTCATGGTACTTCTAGCGTCTTACAAGAAAGGGATCTGAAATGGCTCTGCAAATGAAACTTACAACAAAGCTTGGCGGTGGCTACATCGCCCTGAGTCTTCTGGTTTTGATCGCGGGCATCGCCGGGGTGTATGGCGTTGCCAAGGTCGAAAGTCAGCTTAGCTACGTTGCCGGTCCGGCATGGCATTCGGCGGACAGCTCCATTGAAACCGCGCGACAAACACAGAATCAGTTTATCGAAATACTCAAGCTGATCCATGAGCACACCAACGCCGATGCGACAGAACAGAATATTGCCGAGCTGGATAAAATTATCGACCAGAAAATAGCCCAGCTTGCCGAAAACAAGCTGGTGCCAGCAGATCTTCTTAATGAGGTCAATCAGAAGCGTACCGTATATCAGGATTTGCGCAGCGGACTGATCGAGAGAAATGTTCGTTTCGTCAAGGCCGACAAGGCCATGCGCGATGAATTTGAAGCCCTCCAGAAGATCATGAACGAGATCAACGAAATCGGCAACCGCAACTTCGATGCACTTGCCAAGGCTCCGAACCGCCCCGTGACTTGGAGCAACACGATCGAAGAACTATGGAACGGCGCAAACGGACCGATGCTCATCCAAATTACGATATTGCGCCTGTTCTACCAATATGACCGGCTGCTGCAACACCCGGAGCTGGCCGAGGAAGTCAGAAAGAATCTGGAAGAACTTCACATGCTCTCGGACAAGGGGCTCGCACGCTTCGAGGAGCTGCCGGCCTATCAGGAGGTCATCAATGACGGTGAATTCCGCGGCAGAACCCTGAGCGAAGCGGTAGGCGAGATGCTGCCCCGAAGCGCTCAGCTGACCAGCAACGCCGTAAACACTTTCCTTACCATGGTCGCCGCGCGCAAGGCCTATGAAGTGGGGGCCAACGAGCTCACAGCCACTGTGGCCTCACTCGAAAAACTCAGCCTGCAGGAAATGCAGCAGCAGCAGGCGGTGGTGGCCGGCACCCGCGTCGTCGCCTACACCGTGATCGCCGTGGTTCTGCTGGCGGGCCTGGCAATAGCAGTCGTCCTGGGCCGCTACATCACGCGCCTGATCCGCGACGCGTTCGACACCGTTATCGGCGTGTGCCGCAAGATGGAGTCCGGCGACCTGTCCGAGATCGAGGTGGCAAAGACCGATGACGAAATCGAAGACATGTTGATGGCCATGAAAAAAATGGTCGCCGTTAAGGAAGATGAAAACAACCGTCTCAACGAATCGGTTATCGAATTGCTCGAGGCAACCTCAAAACTCAGTGATCGTGACCTGACCGTCAAGGTCCCCGTTGCCGAGGATGTGACCGGGCCGATCGCCGACGCCATGAACATGATGGCCGGCGAAACGGCGCGGGTCCTCAAGGACATCCGCCGCGTGGCGGAACAGGTCGAGGTGGCCGCCAACACCGTCAAACAACAGGGCCAGAAGGTATCGGGCGTGGCGGCGGCCGAACGCAAGATGGTGGAAATCACCATCGCACATCTGGAAGAGGCCTCCAACACCATGAACCAAATCGCCAAGCTGGCGCAGGCCTGCAACGACATTGCGACCACCGCCTCCGGTTCCACCGACACTGCCTTGAAGACGGTAAATGACACCGTGCGCGGCATGAACGAAATCCGCGAAACCATCAGTGAAACGGAAAAACGCATCAAGCGGCTCGGCGAGCGTTCGCAGGAAATCAGCGGTATCGTCGACCTCATCAACAACATAGCCGAACGTACGCACGTGCTGGCGCTCAATGCCAGTATGCAAGCCGCAGCCGCCGGTGAGGCCGGGCGCGGTTTCGCGGTGGTTGCCGACGAAGTTCAGCGACTCGCTGAAAGCTCACGCAATGCGACTTCAAAGATCAGCGCATTGGTGAACAACATTCAGACCGAGACGGCCGACACCATGAACACCATGAACAAGACCATCAGCCAGGTGGTCGAAGGTTCGAAACTCGCCGAGCAGGCGGGCCGCCAGATGCAGGAAACGCAGCAGAAGACGACCAAGCTGGTGGATTCAGTCGCGCAGATCGCGGAACGTTCTGAGGATCAGGCCAAGGTGAGCAAGGATCTCAGGGCGCGCGCGGCAGTGATTCAAAAGAGCACCCAGGAAACGGGCAGCGAACTCGAGGAGCAGACGGCTCAGACCGAGAGCTTGGTGCAATACTCCGCGCAGCTGCTCGATTCGGTACGCGTATTCAAGCTGCCGGCCTGAGACGGATGAAGGTGCGCAGATCCTGCCGGTGTCCACGTTCGCATGCAGGGTCTTCGACCACGGTAGTGGAATGCCCGTATGATGCCTGAACAAAACATGCTTGAGCCCGTATGCCAGATCGTGGCGGATTCGCGCGAATCGGTGGCCTACGCCGTCGCCAGTCAGGATGCGCCCACCATCGCGATGATCTGCCGCGCCTGCGCGGACAATATTCAGTCGGCGGCGGAGATGGCCGGCCTGCCCGAATTGCAGGACAACGCCGTGACCGTCAGCAGCGACCTGGCCGGCCTCGATGAACATGATCCCGACTGGGTGAGCACTGTCGGCACGAAGATCCTCGATTGGAGCGATGCCGTGCTGACGTATCTTGAGCATCCGGATGAATCGGCGCGGCTGGAAAACCTCGCCAGTTCGCGTTTCCGCGTCAACGGCGCGGCGCATCACGCGCCGCCGGAAGCGCACGCCGTGACCACGGAGATTTCCTCAGCGCCGGTTGCGGCGGAGCGTCCCGAAAAAGCCCCGGTTCCGGCAAGCCCGACGGACGAGCTGGCCTTGCTGCTGGATCTCATCGCCGCCGCCCGCAGCGTGATTCTGGATGAGGCCGACAAACTCACCGTCGCGGAGATTCAACACCGCGATTATCCGCAGGCATTGAATATCTGCCTGGAGCAAATCGACGGCATCGCCACGCTGCTCGAGGCCAACGGGTGGGATGCCTTGGCGGCGTTGTGCGCGATGGTGCGCGGTCATTTTTCGTCATTGGCGGAAGGTCCTGGCTTCACCGAGGAGGACTGCTACAAACTGGTCATCTGGATGGAAGACTTGGCGGCGTATCTCAACGCTCCGCACGATGCCGCCGCGGCCAATCGCGTATTGGCCATTCTGCCGGAACAACATGCCGAGGGTCTGGCCGACTGGCTGGTTGCCGCACGCGCCGAGCACGAAGCCGCGCACGAGTCGCCTCCAACCGCCGCGGCAACGGAGGACCTCTCGGGCGCGCCAGCACCCGCCACACCAAGCCTTGGGTTTATTGATGAAGAACCGGCTGCACGTGGTGATGCCTCCGATGAGCTCGCCGTGGCCGCCGACATCACCGCTGCATTCCCGCAGGAGGAGTTCAGCGAGGACGGTGAACACCAGCCCGTCGAACACACCGCGCTGACTCATGACACGCTCTGGGAGGAAGAGGAAAGCGCTGCGCCCGCCTCGTCGGTCAGCCTCGCTGAGGTGCCCCAGGCCGAGGGTGTGTTGGGAATCTTGCAGGAAGAGTTGGCCGAAGTCAGCGGGGAATTGTCCACGCTCGCCGCGGTTATCACCGCGCCGGATGCCGACATGGCCGCGGTCATGGAAGCGACCGCTCACTACAGCGAGATCGTCGAACGCATCGTCACCGCCAGTGAATCACTGGGCATGAGCGGCCTGCGGGATGTGTGCAATTTTGTGAATCAGAACATCAGCGTGATCGCCACATCGGATGCCGACGTACGCTGCCAGGCGGGTGAGATACTCGCCCAGTGGCCGCTCTTGGTACTGAGTTATCTCAGCGCGCCGACCGACGAACAGTTGTGCCTCTCCGTCATTACCCACCTGCAAAGCACACAGTGGCCGGAGCCCCTGGATGATCAGGGCGCGCGGCATCTGCTCGAGGCCCTGGCAACGGAGATCATCGAGCCGGAACTCGGCGGCGAAGGCGGCGAGGCGCGACCAACCGTCGCCGGCGCCGACGATGTGGCGCTGGAGCTTGCGCCCGATGTAAACCAAGATTTGCTCAATGCGTTTTTCCATGAGTCGCCCACGCATGCCGCAACGCTGTCCGATTGCATCACCCGTATCGGTCGCCACGAAGACGTGCTGGACAGCGTAGCGAAGGCACAACGCATTGCTCACACGCTCAAGGGTTCCGCCAACCTGATCGGCGCCCGTGGTGTGGCCAACCTGACCCACCACATGGAAGATATCTTTGAATTCATCAACACCCGTCACACCGAGGTTCCCGCGGCGCTGAATGAAACGCTGCAGGAAGCCGCAGACTGCGTGGAGACCATGATCGAGGCATTGCAAGGACTGGATGCGCCACCGCCCGATGCACAGCGCATTCTGCAGGATGTGCTGGACTGGGCCAACCGCATCGACACCGGCAACCTCGAAGAAATTCCACAGCAGCCGCCGACCGCCGCTGCGGAACCCGAAAAACGCGCGCCGGCTGCGCAGCCGGATGAAAACAAGACGCCGCCCAATACCCAGGCGGCAGCCAGCGGCGGCGATGTGCTGCGCGTGCCGACGCGCACGGTCAATGAAATGTTTCGCATGGTCGGCGAGATGTCGATTGCCATCGTGCAGATGCAGGAACACCTCAAGCGCGTCTCCCGCCAGGCCGAAGACCTGCGGCTGCAAGACGACGTGCTGCAAAAGCACCGTTTCGAACTCGAAGACGCCGTCGACGTGCGCAACCTCTCCAATGCCCAGCGGCGCATGCGGGTCGTGGGCGATGACGCCAATTTCGATTCGCTCGAAATGGACCACTACGATGAAGTATACGGCGCGGCGCACGCCTTCATCGAAACCGTGGTCGATTACCGCGAAATGATGCTGCATATGCACGACGAAGTATCGGACCTGGATGGTCTGTTCCATCAGCAGCAGCGCTTGAACAAGGAATTGCAGCGCGTCGTCATGAGCACGCGCCTGGTGCCGGTCAACACCATCTCGTCACGCCTGCAGCGCGCGGTGCGCCAGGCCGGCCGCGCCACCGGCAAGCAAGTCGATCTGGAGATCATCGGTGAAGAGATGCTGATCGACGGCGACGTGCTCAACAATCTCGCCGATCCGATCATGCACATGCTGCGCAATTCAGTGGACCACGGCATCGAGGAGCCGGAGGTGCGCCGGGCCGCCGGCAAACCGGAAAACGGGCGCATCGTGCTGACGTTCGCCCAGCATGGGAACACCCTGCTGGTGCGCTGCGAGGACGACGGCAAGGGGCTCGACTACCAACGCATCCACGCCACGGCGATCAAGCGCGGCTTGGTGGGCAAGGAGGAAATTCTCGATGAGCACGCCATGGCGCGCCTTATCCTGATGCCGGGCTTTTCGACGCGCGAGCAGGCCACGCAGATTTCCGGGCGCGGTGTCGGCATGGACGTGGTGAACACGACCATACGCGCATTGAACGGCAGCATGGATATCGGCAACCGCGAGCGCGGCGGCTGCCGGGTGAGTCTGCGCCTGCCGATCACCCTGGTGACCAGCCACACCGTGCTGGTGCGGGTCGGCCGCGAACTGTTTGCGGTGCCGACCAATACCTTGTCGCAGATCCTGGCGCCCGGCACCGGCGAGTTCCAGACCATTGGGCGGGAGATCACGTATCATCTGGCCGGCGATGTGCATCCGGCCATGACGCTCGCCGCGATGGTCGGGGTTGATGATGCCGAGGCGCACACTATCGATGCCACCAAAACCGTGCTCCTGGTGCGCGTCGACAATGGCCTGGTCGCGGTCGTGGTGGATTATGTCATCGGCGCCTTCGATCTCGTGATCAAGGGCACCGGCAGTTATGTGCGCTCGGTGCGCGGCGTCTCAGGCGTATCGATCCTGGGTGATGGCAGCGTGGTCAGCGTGCTCAACGTGCCCGACTTGATCCAGTCCGCGACATCCGGCGCAACCGTTTCAACGGCGCATCACGGCAGCAATATCGTGCCGCTCACCGCGCCCTCCGCCGCGCGGCTACTGATCGTGGACGATTCGCTCAGCGTCAGAAAATCCCTGTCACAGCTGATGGCGGACGCTGGCTATGCGGTATGCGTTGCGCGCGACGGCTTGGAAGCGATCGAGGTGCTGCACAAGGAAAATATCGCCCTGGTGCTGACCGACCTGGAGATGCCGCGCATGACGGGCCTGGAATTGACCGCGCATATTCGCGGTCACCAGCAACTGCAACAACTGCCGGTGATCATGATCACCTCGCGCTCCATGCAAAAGCATCGCGATCACGCGCAACGTGTAGGCGTCAACGCGTATGTGAACAAGCCGTTCTCCGAGGATGATCTGCTGGCGACGGTCGAGTCACTGCTCAACGGCGCCCAGGGTGGCGGCCATGGCGGCTGAGCAGCATTCCGGCCACTACGCGCTGCTGAGTTTCGGCGATCTGCGCATCGCGTTTTCCCAAGCCGATGTCGCGCAGATCGGGCTGGCAATCGATGTTGATCCCGCACTGCGAGACGGCAAGGATTGCGGCGCGCTGGTCAGCAAGGAGGCGCGCTGGCCGGTGTATTCCCTTGATGCGGCGCTGGCACCCGCCCTGACGCTGCCCGAGCGGCGCCGCTTCTGTGTTTGTCTCCGTGACCACGCCCGCGGCCGGGCGTTCGCCCTCAGCTGCGAATCGGTGACCGCCCTGACCATCGGCCAAGAGATGACGGTTGAGGACTTGCCCGAGTGCATGCAAACCCCGAGCACGCCGTTGCGGCAAGTGGTTACCGGAGACGGCGCGCTTACCTTTCTGAGTTCGGCGACGAGCATGGCCGATTACTTGGCGATGCTGGAGGCGCGCGGTGAATAATGCGCTGTTCGCCTGGGTGCTGCCGTGCGGCAACCAATATCAGATCGCCGTGGCCGAATACCAAATGGTGGAGTTCGTGCAGAACCCTGCATGCATCGAGGTACCGCTGACGCCGGCGCACTGCCGCAGCGGCTTGATCTGGCGCAAGCACTTTGCGCCCATCGTCGACCTCGCCAGGTTGGCGGGCGCATCACACACGGAGACGATGAACGGTGTGACCATCATTGCCTACCAGCCGCAGCCGCATGCGCCCGTGGGCTACCTGGCACTGCGCAACACCGCCCCTCCCACACGGGTAGTCATCAGCGATGAGCAAGCGTGTCCTCTTCCGGAAGATTATCCGCAAGCCTGGCTGGAGCTGACGCTCTCGTGCGTATCCATTCAAGGCCGGGCGACTCCGATCCTGGATCTCTCGCGGCTCGGCATGAAACCGCGTCCCGACCGTCGCGCCGCCTGAATTGCGGCATTACACCTCACCGTCACACCAAGTCATGAATCAACGACGCGTGGCGCGGCGCTCCCGCCCGGTCAAATTCAAGTCTTGACCCGAATGGCACTTACTTAAGCTCAATATGCATGAAAGTTCATCCCCCCTCCCTTGACGGGAGGGGGCTAGGGGGAGGGTGAGAACACTGAAATATTAGTGCGGCGCTCAGCAGTCCACCCCCACCCTAGCCCTCCCCCATCCAGGGGGAGGGAATCCATCGCCTTAAGTAAGTGCCATTCAGGTCTTGACCCTGCAGTCGCGAGAAATATCCTGCGTCGGCACGTAGGCGGCGGTTTTGACATCCATCAGCCCCAGCACGGTGTGAAACAGGTTGTCATGCGAGTAGCCCCCGCTGTGTTTAGCCTCAAGGCAATCGTCATCGATGCGGTAGGCCTGTTTATATCCCTCTGACAACCACAGCATCATGGGCACGTGTTTCTGCTCCTCGGGCGCAAACGCATAGGGCAGGCCGTGCAGATAGATGCCGTTTTCGCCCAACGATTCGCCATGATCCGATACGTACAGCATCGCGGTATTGAAATCCCGCTCACGCTCTTTCAACATCTCGATAGTCTTGGCCAGGAAGTAGTCGGTGTAGAGAATGGTGTTGTCATAGGCATTGACGACACTTTGCTGGTCACAGGATTGCACCTGATCGCTCAAACACTCCGGGGTGAATCTGGCAAACGCCGGGGGATGGCGTTTGGCATAGGCGGGCCCATGGGAGCCCTTCTGGTGCAACACGATGACGCTGTCGCCTTGCGCCTTGGCCAGATGCTGCTGGAGACTGCGCAGGAGGATCTCGTCATAGCATTCGTCCGTTCTGCACACCTCCGGCACCTGGAGCGAGGAGACACTTTCGTGCGCCACCCGGTTGCAGACCCCCTTGCAGCCGGAGTTGTTGTCCAGCCACTGCACGTCGATTTTTGCATGCGTGAGCACATCCAACAGGTTTTCCTGGGAAGCCGCCGCGCTTGCGCTGTAGTTATCGCGGCCGAGCGATGAAAACATACACGGGACCGACTCGGCGGTAGACGTGCCGCATGAGGCCACCTGGTCGAAGAAAATGACGCGCTGATCGCGGGTGTGGGGATTGGTATCGCGCGCATAGCCACCCAGGGAAAAATGGCTCTCGGTGGCGGTCTCCCCCAGCACAAACACGAAAAGCGTTTTTTTGCCGCGCTCCTGCCAACTGGTTGCCTCTTGCGCATCCGCTCCGATCGGCGCGGGCGCCTCTGATTCATCCGCTGCGGCGTGGCGGACAAATTTGACCAGCGAATACAGCGGATAACCCGGATTCATGTAGTAACGCAATTCATGATGCTCGCGCCCGATGATCGAAACATCCTTGTAAAAGGCCAATACCAGCGTGCCGACGATCAGGAGGCTTGCGGCGATATAACCTCCCTGCCACACCAAATGCCGGGTGAACGGTTTGTACTCGAGCTTGGTGAACGCGACGATGGTGGCCGGCAGCACGCCAAAAAACACCAGATAGGCGAGCATCTTCCAGCTCAGCAGTTCGGCGGCCTCATGGGTGTCCGTTTCCGCCACGTTTTGCAGCATGTGGTCATCGATCACCACGCCGTAGGTATCAAAAAAATAGCCGGTGATGGAGGCGCTGATCAATATCAGGATCAGCACCGGCTTGGTGAAATGCTTCATGGCGAACAATGACAGCAGCAGATACAGCGATGCCAACAGGATCAGCACCATGGCCCCGTAAACAACGAAGCCGGATGGCGAAGCCCCGCCGAGGATGCGGATCAAGGTGGCGTGGAGCAGTTGATTGTCGAATACCAAGATAACCAACGCGCACAGGAACACGATCTTGAATACGTTGTGTTCCTTGTTCTTCCACGCGGCTACGAAGGCGGCAATTTTCGATGTGAAACTGGGCATAGATTTTAATCCGGCATGAATTCCACGGAACCACTCACCTGTTCCGGCGGACATTTTTCAAACCGTGCAGCATGCACTATATCGACTTAAGAAAGCCTTAATACCTGGCCTGCCTCAGACATCCCCGTACCGCAGCCCCGCACCGAGCCAGCGCTGGATCAGGGACGGGATGCGCTGGGGATAGCGGCGCAGCATGACGTCGGCGGCGCACTCGACCTGTGGCAGCATCTTTTGGTCGCGCAGCAGATCGGCGATATGCAGCGCGAGCTCTCCGGTCTGGCGCGTGCCGAGCACCTCGCCCGGCCCGCGCAGCTCCAGATCCTTCTGCGCGATGGCAAAACCGTCGTTGGTCTCGCGCATGATCGCCAGGCGTTCGCGCGCCAGCTGCGAGAGCTGACCGTGATACATCAGCACACAGGCGCTCTTGGCCGCGCCGCGCCCCACCCGCCCGCGCAGCTGGTGCAATTGCGCGAGACCCAGGCGTTCGGCGTTTTCGATGATCATCAGGCTCGCATTCGGCACGTCCACGCCGACCTCGATCACGGTGGTGGCGACCAGCAGATCGAGCGCGCCACGCTTGAACTCGCCCATCACCTGTTCCTTTTCCGCCGGGCGCATGCGGCCGTGCACCAGACCGATGCGCACATCGGTGAGCGCCTCGCGCAGCTCCGCGTAGGCCGCCTCCGCCGCCTGGCATTGCAGCTCCTCGGATTCCTCGATCAGGGTGCAGACCCAGTACACCTGCTTGCCTTCGCGCGCGGCGCCGGCCACGCGCTCGACCACGGTGTCGCGGCGCGCATCCGGAATCACCACGGTCTCGACCGGGGTGCGCCCCGGCGGCAGTTCATCGATGGTCGAACAATCCAGGTCGGCGAACAGCGACATCGCCAGCGTGCGCGGGATCGGCGTGGCCGTCATGATCAACTGATGCGGGAAGAGCCCCTCGGCGCGGCCCTTCTCGCGCAACGCGAGGCGCTGATGCACGCCGAAGCGGTGCTGTTCATCGACGATCACCAAGGCAAGCCGAGCGAAGACCACCGTCTCCTGAAACAGCGCGTGCGTGCCGACGATCAGCGGCACCTCGGCGCTGGCGATGCGCGCGAGCAACGCCTCGCGCGCCTTGCCCTTGAGTCGGCTGGAGAGCAGGCACACCTCGATGCCGAGCGGTGCCAACCAGTTCTGGAAATTGCGCGCGTGCTGCTCGGCGAGCAATTCCGTCGGCGCCATCAGGGCGCATTGATAGCCACATTCGAGCGCGGTGAGCGCGGCGAGCGCCGCGACCACCGTCTTGCCGGAGCCGACATCGCCCTGCACTAGGCGCTGCATCGGATGCGGCTGCGCCAGATCGGCGCTGATCTCGTCGTTCACCCGTTGTTGCGCGGTGGTCAATTGAAATGGCAGTCGCGCCCGAAATGCTGTGCGCAAATGACCGTCACTCGCGAGCACCGGGGCCGGCTGGCGCTGCATGCGCTGATGCACCAGGCGCAGACTCAGTTGATGGGCGAGCAGCTCCTCGAAGGCCAGGCGCTGTTGCGCAGGATGATGGCCTTGTTCCAGTGCGGCGAGCGCGACCTCCGGCGGCGGTTGATGTAAGAAATGCACCGCCTCGGCGAGCGCAGGAAAACCGCGCGCCGCGAGCAGTTCATCAGGCAGCAGCTCCTCCAGCACCTCGCGCCGCGCCAAGGCCTGGCGCATCAAGCCGCGCAGCGTCTGCTGATGCAGCCCCTCGGTGGCGGGATAGATCGGGGTGAGATGCTCCTCGACCGGCACGGGGTCGTGCGCGCCGATCAAGCGGTATTCCGGGTGGACGATCTCCAGGCTGGACGGGCCGCTGCGCACCTCGCCGAAGCAGCGGATGCGCGCCCCGCGCGCCAGACTGTCCTTTTGCTGCGAGTTGAAATGGAAGAAGCGCAGGGTGAGAAAACCGGTGCCGTCGCTGATGCGCGTGAGCAGGCTGCGGCGGCGACCGAAGCGGATCTCGGTCAGTTCGACGGTCCCCTCCACCACCGCCTCGTCCCCCGGGCGCAGCGCGCCGAGCGGGGTGATGCGGGTGCGGTCCTGATAGCGCAGCGGCAGGTGGAACAGCACATCCTGCACGGTGTGGATGCCGATGCGCGCCAGCCGCTCGGCCATGCGCGGGCCGACGCCCTTGAGCGCGGTGACCGGAAGCGGCGCTGGAGCGTTGGACATGCCGGCTCAGGCGTTGAGTTCGAGTATCCCGTCGATCTCGACGGCCGCCCCGCGCGGCAACGCCGCCACGCCGATGGCCGCGCGCGCCGGATAGGGTTGGCTCACGTACTCGCCCATCACCTCGTTGACCAGCGGGAAGTGGCTCAGGTCGGTGAGAAACACATTGAGCTTGACCACATCGGCGAAGCTGCCGCCCGCGGCCTCGATCACCGCGCGCAGATTCTGGAACACGCGATGGATCTGGGCGCGCACATCGCCCTCGACCATTTGCATGGTTTCAGGCACCAGCGGGATTTGTCCGGAGAGATACACGGTGTTGCCCACGCGCACGGCCTGCGAGTAGGTGCCGATGGCCGCAGGGGCCTGGTCGGTGTGGATGATTTTTTTTGTCATGGTGTAACTCCTGTGTTGTTGTTGGCTGTGCCGGGAACGGCTGCGCCTTATGCCGGCCTACAGGTTCCGCCGCAGACCACGCCCGGTAGGCCGGCATAAGCCCCGCGTTGCCGGCACCACGGCTCACCCGCGCGTGCGGCTGATCTTCACCACGCTCGGCAGGGCGCGCAGGCGGCGGATCAGCCGCGCCAGGTGCACGCGGTTTTTCACCGTTACGGTGAACAACATGGTGTGCAGCACGCCGTCGCGCTCCTCGGAGGTGACATGTTCGATATTGCTTTCCTGCTCGGCGATGGTGGATGCCACGGTGGCCAGTACGCCGCGCTGGTGCGCGGCGTCGATGCGGATCTCGACCGGGAATTCACGCCCGAGTTCCGCATCCCATTGCACATCGATCCAGCGCTCGGGCTTGTTGCGGAATTCGTTGACGTTTTTGCAGCTCTCGGTGTGCACCACGATGCCGCGGCCGATGGTGACAAAGCCCAGGATCGGATCGCCGGGGATCGGGTGACAGCACTTGGCGAAGGTGACCACCATGCCTTCGGTGCCCTTGATGCCGAGCGGCTTGCCGACCGCCGTGCCGGGGGTGACATCCGAGGCCTGCATGCCCTGCTCGCTCATCATCAGCCGGCGCGCGATGACCAGGGCCACGCGCTTGCCGAGCCCGATGGCCTCGAGCAGATCGTCGGGCGTCTTGGCCTCCATCTCGGGCAGGATGCGCTCGATGGCCTCGGGCGGGAGCTCCTCGAGGCTGCGGTTGAAGGCCGAGAGGGTTTTATTCAGCAGGCGCCGGCCGAGCTTTACCGCCTCGTCACGTTTTAAATTCTTCAGTGCCTGGCGGATATTCGAGCGCGCCTTGCCGGTCATCACGAAATCGAGCCACACCGGATTGGGGCGCGAATCGGGCGCGGTGATGATCTCGACGGTCTGGCCGTTTTGCAGCGGCGTGCGCAGCGGCACGAGCTTGCGGTCGACGCGCGCGGCGACACAGGTATTACCGATATCGGTGTGCACCGCATAGGCGAAATCCACCGGCGTGGAGCCGCGCGGGATTTCCATGATCTGGCCCTTGGGGGTGAAGACGTAGACCTCGTCGGGGAAGAGATCGATCTTGACGTTCTCGAGAAACTCCAAGGAGTCGCCCACGTTCTGCTGAAATTCGAGCAGCCGGCGCAGCCATTCCTGCGCGCGCACCTGGGCCCCGCTGTCGCCGCTGCCGGTCTTGTAGAGCCAGTGCGCGGCGATGCCGGCCTCGGCCACCATGTCCATGCCGCCGGTGCGGATCTGCACCTCGATCGGCACGCCGTAGGGGCCGAACAGCACGGTGTGCAGCGACTGATAACCGTTGGACTTGGGGATGGCGATGTAGTCCTTGAAGCGGCCCGGCACGGGTTTGTAGAGGGCGTGGGTCACGCCGAGTACGCGATAGCAGGTATCGATGCTGTCGACGACGATGCGAAAACCATAGACATCCATCACATCGGCGAAGCTCAGGCGCTTCTCGCGCATCTTGCGATAGAGGCTGTAGATGTGCTTTTCGCGCCCCTGCACCAGGGCGGTGATCCGCTCCTGATCGAGGCGTCCCTTGATGGCGTTTTCGATCTTCTGCACGATCTCCTTGCGGTGGCCGCGCGCCTTGAGCACCGATTGCTTGAGGATGCGCGCCCGCATCGGGTAGTAGGCCTCGAAACCGAGGTCTTCGAGTTCAAGGCGCAGACGATGCATGCCTAAGCGGTTGGCGATCGGCACGTAGATTTCCAGCGTCTCGCGTGCGATGCGCCGGCGCTTGTCCGGTTTCATCACGCCGAGGGTGCGCATATTGTGCAGCCGGTCGGCCAGCTTGATGAGGATGACGCGGATATCGCGCACCATCGCCAGCATCATCTTGCGGAAGTTGGCCGCCTGGGCCTCGGCGGCGCTTTCAAAGTGGATGTGGTCGAGCTTGCTCACCCCGTCGACCAGCTCGGCGACCTCGCCGCCGAATTCCTTCTCCAGTTGGTCCTTGGCGGTGGGCGTGTCCTCGATGACATCGTGCAGGATGGCGGCCATGATGGACTTGTAGTCCATGCGCATGTCGGCCAGGATCATCGCCACCTCGAGCGGGTGGGTGATATAGGGCTCGCCGGTCTTGCGCTGCTGGCCCTCGTGGGCGCGGGCGCCGAATTCGTAGGCCCGATGGACCTCCGTCACCTGATGCGGCTCGAGATATTTCTCGAGCACGCTGCATAGATCACCGACGGAGGGCATGGGGCGATACAGAGGGATTAAAATTCGCTGCGGATTTCTTCTTCGCTGACACGGGATTCTTCGGCGTGTTCCCGGGCGCTGACACCCGCCAGCACGACCTTCGGATCGATCTTGCGCTCGGCGATCTCGCGCAGGGCGACGACGGTCGGCTTGTCATTTTCCCACGGCACCAGCGGCTCCTGGCCGTTGGCGATCTGACGCGCGCGCTTGGCCGCGACCAGGACCAGCTGAAAGCGGTTGTCCACTTTATCCAAACAATCTTCGACGGTGATACGGGCCATAGGTAGATGCTCCAGAAAAGACAGAACCCTGAATTGTACTGAATCCGGGGAGTTTATGACAATAGCTTTCCCAGCACCGGGGCGAGCCGCTCGGCCTGCACCGCCTGGCGCAGCCGGCGCGAGAGCACGATGGCCTTGAGATCGCGCAGCGCGGTGTCGAAATGGTCGTTGACCACCAGATAGTCGTACTCGCGGTAATGCGACATCTCGGTTTTCGCATCACGCATGCGCCGCTGGATCACCTCGTCGCTGTCCTGCCCGCGCGAGCGCAGCCGCGCCTCCAGGGTATTGGCCGAGGGTGGCAGGATGAAGACGCCCACGCTCTCCGGGATCTGCTGCTTGATCTGGCGCGCGCCCTGCCAGTCGATCTCCAGGATCACGTCCACGCCCTTGGCCAGCTGCTCGCGCACCCAGTCGCGTGAGGTGCCGTAGTAGTTGTCGAACACCTTGGCATGTTCGAGAAAACGCTGCTCGGCGAGCATACGCTCAAACTGCGGGATATCGACGAAGTAGTAGTGCACGCCGTGCTGCTCGCCGGGGCGCGTCGCACGCGTGGTGTACGAGACCGAGACCATGATATCGGGCACGCTCTGGATCAGGGCATTGACCAGGCTGGTCTTGCCCGCCCCCGAGGGTGCGGAGACGATGTACAAGCTGCCGGCCAGGGTCGGATTGGATGAGGTGGTCATAAACGCGGGGGCTCCCTGCTATTCGACGTTCTGGATCTGCTCACGCGCCTGCTCGATCAAGACCTTCAGGTCCAGCGCGTGGCGGGTAATCTCTTTATCGGCGGATTTGGAGGCGATCGTATTCGATTCGCGGTTGAACTCCTGCATCAGGAAGTCCAGCCGCCGGCCGCAGGCCCCGCCCTGTTGGAAGATGCGGTTGACCTCGATGAGGTGGGTCTCCAGGCGATCGAGTTCCTCGTCGATGGCGCTCTTGTTGACCAACAGCACCACCTCTTGTTCGAGCCGCCCTTCGTCGAACTGGATCTTGAGCTCGGCGAGCTTCTCCTCCAGCTTGGCGCGAAATTGGGCCTGCACCTGCGGCAGGCGGGCGCGGATCGCACGGGTGATCTCCTGCATCGCCTGGCAGCGCTGCACCACCAGCTCCTGCAGCCGCGCGCCCTCGCGCGCGCGGGCGGCGGACAGATCTTTCAGGGCTTGATCGAGCAGCGCCATGGCCTGGCGCTGCAGCAGCTCCGGATCAGGGGCCTGAACCGTCAGCACCCCGGGCCAGCGCAGCAGGTCGAGTGAGTTGACCGGCGAGGGGTTGTAAAGCAGCGAATCGACCAGGCGGCTGGCGTGGGAGAGTTCCTTGGCGAGCTTTTCGTTGACGGTAAACCGCGCCAGGGCCGCCTCGCCGACCTGGAAGCGCAACTGGCACTCGACCTTGCCGCGCTGCAGGCGCTCGGCGAGCCGCTCGCGCACCGCCGGCTCCAGCAGGCGCAGCTCCTCGGGCAGCCGCACCGTCACATCGAGATAGCGGTGGTTGACGGATTTTAGCTCCCAGCTCATCGCGCCCCAGTCTCCCTGGGCCTCGGCGCGGGCGAAGGCGGTCATACTGTTGATCATGGATACTCGCTCGACTGTCGAATCTAGTGGCTATAATAATCTTTTAAATCAGATAATTAAGACTTGCGACATTTGTGAACTAATTCACCGCCGCGAAAATCCGATACAAGTGTTATGGCAAAAGCAGAACATGGCTTACAAGTCGGCACGCAGATCGACCACTACCGCATCGAGCAGGTACTCGGTTCCGGTGGCTTCAGCATCGTGTATCTGGCCACCGATCTCTCCTCCGGCAAACAGGTCGTCGTCAAGGAGTACCTGCCGCAGAAACTGGCCTATCGCAGTGAATCCGGGGCGGTGGTGCCGCGCAGTGAATCCGACGAGAGCCACTTCAAACAAGGCCGGCACCTATTCTTGCACGAAGCTCGCACCCTTGCCACCCTGCGCCATCCGAACATCGTCACGGTGACGAACTTCTTCAGCGCCAACGGCACCGTCTACATGGCGATGGAATACGCCGAAGGCGTGAACCTGCAAAAGTACATCCGCGAGCACAACGGCGGGATGAGCGAGCGCTTCCTGCGCAAGATCTTTCCCGAGCTGCTCGATGGCCTCAAACATATCCACTCCAAGGGACTGCTGCACCTCGACATCAAGCCCGGCAACATCCACATCCGCCCCGGCGGCGCGCCGATCCTGCTGGATTTCGGCGCCGTGCATCAACAGCAGATCAGCCGCGCCAACCAGCGCGGCCAGGTGATCTCGCCCGGCTTCTCACCGCCGGAACAATGCCAGCACGGCGGCTATGTCGGCCCGTGGACCGATCTCTACGCCATCGGCGCCAGCATGCGCACCTGCATCGAGGGCCAGCCGCCGATCCCGGCCCTGGAGCGCGTGGTGAATGATAAGCTCAAGCCCGCCGCCCAGGCCTTCAAGCGACGCTATTCGCAGGCGCTGCTCGAGGCTATCGACTGGGCGATGGAGCCCGATCCGCTGCTGCGCCCGCAGTCGGTCGACGAATTTCTCTTCGCCCTCGAAGGGGAGAACGGCCATGCCGCCAAGCCCGAGCAATCTTCCGGCCAGGAGGCCATCATGGACTGGATCAGCACGAATCTGATCAAATTTCGCGGACCCGCCTCCGCTGGGAAAAAGGACGAGGATTAATGAAATTCCAGGTTGGCTCCACGTCACGGATAGGCAATCGCCGCACCAACGAAGACAGCTACGCCGTGCTCTCCAATCCGCACACCGTGCTGCTGCTCATCGCCGACGGGATGGGCGGGCACAACGGCGGCAAGCTCGCCTCGGAAACCTTCATCCAGACCGTGGAGCGCCTGTTCAATAAACAGACCGGACCGATCGAAGATCCGGTCAGCTTCTTACGCGAGGCCGTGCTCAAGGCGCATGACCAGATCAACGCCGCTGGCGCCGCGCACTCCCCGCCGCTCGATCCGCGCACCACGTGCGTACTTTGCCTGATCCAGAGCGGCTATGCGTGGTGGGCGCATCTTGGCGACAGCCGGCTGTACCTGTTCCGCCATGGCGAGGCGATCTTCCGCACGCGCGATCACTCACGCGTCGAAAGCCTGCTGCAGCAGGGCCTGATCACCCAGCAAGAGGTGCGCGATCACCCCTACCGCAACCACATCACCCGCTGCCTGGGCGGCCCGTCCAAACCTGCGTCGATCACCCTGAGCAAGGCGATCCAGCTCCAGATGGGCGACATTCTGCTGCTGTGCAGCGATGGCCTGTGGAGCGGCATGCGCACGAAGGAGATCGCCGAGAAACTCACCGACGAACCCCTGGATGAACTGGCCAGCAATCTGGCCTCGGCGGCCGAGGAGATCGCTTATCCCAAAAGTGACAACATCACCTTGGTGCTGTTGCGCTGGCTGAGCCACGCCACCGATCAGCCCCCGCCGGAGGAAAAGCGCCCGGCCAAGCAGGAAGATGTCCCCGAGTTCGTCCCGCCGCAAGAGCAAGACGACATCAGCCGCGCCATCTCCGATGTGCAGGCGATCTTCTCGCAGTACGAAAAGGAATTGAATTCCTGAACCGTTGCCTGGGCTACAGCAATCCCCGCTCGGCAAATGATACCGCTTCGGTATCGCCCACGACGAAATGATCCAGCACGCGAATATCCACCACCTGGAGCGCCTCGCGGATACGCCGAGTAATCTCCTGATCGGCGCGGCTCGGTTCGGCCACACCCGAGGGATGATTGTGCGCGAGGATAACGGCGGCGGCATTGTGCCCCAATGCGCGCTTAACCACCTCGCGCGGATAGACCGCCGCACCGTCGATGGTGCCGCGAAACAGCTCTTCGAAACACAGCACGCGATGGCGGTTATCCAAAAACAGGCAGGCGAACACCTCGTGCGGATAGTGCCGCAGCCGTGCCGTGAGATAGCGCCGCGTGTCCTCGGGACTGTTCAAGCCCTCGCCGCGCTCCAGCGTGGCGTGCAGATGCCGGCGCCCCATCTCCAGCACCGCCTGGAGCTGCACGTATTTCGCCTGCCCGAGTCCCGCGCCGCGGCAGAAGGTCTTCTGGTCGGCTTCAAGCAGACTGCGCAAGCCGCCATATTCGCTGAGTAAGTCGCGCGCCAGATCCACCGCGGTCTTGCCGGGAATCCCGGTGCGCAGAAAGATTGCCAACAGCTCGGCATCGGAGAGGGCCTGCGGGCCCCGCAGCAGGAGTTTTTCGCGCGGCCGTTCGTGCGCCGGCCAATCGGTGATTGCCATGATTCCTCCCTGTCGGCAAAAGTGGGTGAGAGACGATGTTCCCTTCGCGGTCATCAGGTATACAATAGCTTGAATATCATTGGCAATGCATTCGTATGAGTCATCTCGCGCAGAAGCACATCGTCCTTGGCATCACCGGCTCCATCGCCGCCTACAAAAGCCCCGACCTGGTGCGCCGCCTGCGCGCGGAAGGCGCCGATGTGCGGGTGGCGATGACGGCCTCGGGCACGCACTTCGTCACGCCCCTGACCTTCCAGGCGGTGAGCAGCCAGCCGGTGCATCTGGATCTGCTCGACCCGGCCGCTGAGGCGGCGATGGGCCACATCGAGCTGGCGCGCTGGGCCGATCTTATCTTGATCGCGCCGGCCTCGGCCGATTTCATCGCCCGCCTCGCCCACGGCCACGCCAATGACCTGCTGAGCACCCTGTGCTTGGCCACCGAGGCCCCGATCGCCATTGCCCCGGCGATGAATCGCGTGATGTGGACCCATCCTGCCACGCAGGAGAATTGCGCCAAGCTCCAACAGCGCGGCGTGCATATCTTCGGCCCCGGCGCCGGTGAGCAGGCCTGCGGCGAGGTCGGCGACGGCCGCATGCTTGAGCCCCATGAACTGGTGAGCGCAACCGACAGCCTGTTTGCGCGGCCAGGGATGCTGAGCGGCAAGACGGTGATGGTCACCGCCGGCCCCACCTATGAAGACATCGACCCGGTGCGCTACATCGGCAACCGCAGCTCCGGCAAGATGGGCTACGCCATCGCCGAGGCCGCGCGCGCGGCCGGCGCCAAGGTCGTGCTGGTCAGCGGCCCGGTGGCGCTGCAAGCCCCCGCCGGCATCGAGACGGTGCGCGTGCGCAGCGCCCACGACATGCACGAATACGTCATGTACCACCTCGACGGCGTCGATGTCTTCATCAGCGCCGCGGCGGTGGCCGACTACCGTCCCACCGTGGTCTCCGACACCAAGATCAAGAAAAACGAACACGAGCTGTGCATCGATTTGATCCGCAACCCGGACATCCTGCGCGCCGTGGCCGCCCTGCCCGACGGCCCCTACACCGTGGGCTTTGCCGCCGAGACGCACGACCTCGAGATGCACGCGAAGAAAAAACTCGTCGACAAGCGCCTCGACCTGATCTGCGCCAACCAGGTCGGCGGTCCGGATGCGGGCTTCGAGAGCGACCGCAACGCCTTGCAGCTATACTGGAAGGACGGCGCACGCCTCCTGTCCCTGCAGGACAAGGCGAGTCTGGCGCGCGAACTGATCGCATTCATCGCCGAGCAGCTTGGCGGCCGATAGTCCCCACTCCCCAACGAGGACCGACATGACACCACGCACCTACCTCCGTCTGGTCATCCTCCTGCCCTTGGTGGTGATGGTCGCACTGACCCCGGCGGTAGCCGATCTGTTTAACAGCGCCGGGCGCTTCATCGAATTCGCGCTGCTGCCCTACGCGCTGTTCGCCGTCCTGGCGCTGCTGTGGATTCAGTACATGCCTTTGGCCAACAGCCGGGCGTTGCTGGCCCGCGCGCCGCTGGTATTTTTCGTCTTTCTCAACCTCTATCTCACCGAGCGCCTGCTGGTCGGCAGCTTCGCCATGCCGGATCTGACCAGCTTCGGTCTGGTGCTGTTTGCCACCGACAGCGTCGGCCTGATGCTCACCTACGTCTACGCCCTGATCGCCGAGGAGATCTACCATCATCATTTCCGGCCGGCGCGGCACAATCGCCTGCGGGCATAAAAAAAGGGGCCGGATCTTCTCCGGCCCCATGCAGAATATAGCGAGCGGACTACTTAACGCGCGTGCCATGTTCAAATATCTTCCGGCAGATCCCCTCGCTTCTCCCCCCTTTCACCACCCCGAACAAGGTATGCTCGCACTTGATGCTTCTGAGCAGATCGTTCAGCACCCGGTCCTTGCTGAACGTATACCCCTTCAGGGAAACAGCGAAAACAATCACCGGCTCTTCCGGAAAATGCTTCACCTTCTTCTGCGCCAGCCAGACCTGATCGACCTTGGGGTGCGCGCCGAGCAGCTTGGCCAGGCGTTGAAGATATGCGGGCGACAGGTTGGGCGCCTCGAAGCCGTCCCCTACCGACACGCTGGCGCGCTCGCGCTTGGCCACACGGTTGATCTCTTTCTGCCGCTGCGCCTTGGTGCGCCAGAATTCGGCCTCCTGGTCACGACCTTGCTTGGCCAGAAACTTATAGGCCATGCTGCAGCTTTTTTCGATCAGCTTCGGATTGCGACAGGCGCGCGTAAGCTTGAACAGACCGGTCTCATCGCCCTGGGCCAGCAGCAGCCGCCCCATGGCAAACGCGGCATTGTCATCCTCGGGAAACCGTTCGTGATAGGCCTGGTATTGCGCACAGGCGCTCGCCGGGGCGCGGTACAGCTCGGTGTAGACCGCCAACTCCCAGTGTTCCGCCTGGGTCAACTCTTCGTGCTTGCGCTTCTCCAGGGCCAACAGGCGTTTCTTGCGGGCCAGAATCGAGGCGTATTGAGCGTTCGCGCGCTTGGCTTCGGCTTGCGTGGCCGCAGCCGCGAGCCGCGCGCTTGGAATATTGGGATTGAAGATTCGGCCCAACCAAGACGGCGCTGCACCCTTGCCCGCCCCTTCAGGCAATGTCGTCACCATTCCCAGCGCCTTGATACGGTCCAAGAATGATGGATAAACCTCAAGTTGTCTTGTCGAGCTCATCGCCACTTACCCCCTCGTTTGAAACATCGATATGCGTTTGCGCTTTGCAGCACCCCCCAAGAGCGATATAGATACCGCAGGGGCCACAAGGCGGCTGTGAACCTCATCACAGACGGCTCGTATATAAGAGCATGCTTAATGGCTAATGATCGGCCGTCACGGCCTCGAAGGAAAACACCTCGGGCGAATGCGGTTCGACTGTGATCCGGACCCACTGCGCCTCGAGCGGACCGAAATTCTCCACCCGGGTGAAATTAGGCAGGAAGTTACCCGTGGCAACGCGCGGTTTGTCGATGCGGAAATAATGCGTATCGCCGTGGGCCAACACCACGGGCCGGCCATACGCGACGATGTTGCGCTCCAGCGCCGCGAGGATTTCAATAAACCCGTCTCGGCTATCGCGGTACTGGCGAAACTCCAGGCCTGGGTTGGCGTGCATCAAGAGGAACACGCCGGGACTGTTGTGTTCGCGCGCGACGCGGAAGGTCTCGTCCATCCAGGCTATGGCGGCCGTGATACGGCGGCTGACCTCCTCATCGCTCGCGCCGGTACGGCCGCTGAAGCCGCGCAGACCGTTTTCACTGCCTACCACATGCAAGGTGGCAAAGACGATATCGTGCTTCACCCAGCGCAGGTGCTCGGAGAATTCCGCGTAGCGCGGATCGCCGGACTGGGAAATCAGCCCCAATCGCTGATTGCCAAACTGTTGCGAGACATCGGCATAGAACACCGCGCGCAGCTGCGCGAGCCGCTCGATCGGATCAAAGGCGCCGAGTTCGCGCCGATGGCAGTCAGTCCAGTCATTGTCCCCGGGGGTCAGGAGAAAGGGCTTGTTAAATTGCCGGAAGCGGCTCAGACGGTCCCGGTAGACCTCATCGCTGCAGGGAATCGTGCCCTTGATGTCGCCGGAATGCAGTATCCATTCAATCGTCTTCTCGGTATTCAACGCCGCGACCAGTCGCGTCATCACCTCATCGTCTTCACCCGGCAGTGCCTGATACGGAACATCGCCGATCAGCGCGAACTCAAAGCGCTGCGCGCCCGGCGCCTCGGGCAACTCCGAACAGCCGGTTGCCAGACCGGCCGCCAACAGCAAGAGACCCCACCGGAAACCATGCACGCCACACCCCCGAACACCTGCCGACAGATAAAGATTCCTGACACAACTCTATCGGCCCGGAGCCATACTGTCCATGCGCGGCCCCCGAGATTGACAGCCTGCGCCGCGGAAGATGAGAATGGCCCCTTTGGCCATGCTCAAGGATCTGGTTTGAACATTGAAGGCTGCCCATGAAACTTGCGATTGTCGTACCGTGTTACAACGAAGAAGAGGTTCTCGGTGAAACCGCCAGCAGGCTGCTGGCACTGCTGCAACGCTTGACTGAGAAGAACAAGATCTCATCCGACAGCAAGGTATACTTCGTCGATGACGGCAGCAAGGACCGCACCTGGGAACTCATCGAAGGCTTGTCGCAGAAGCACGGCAATATCGCGGGCGTCAAACTCTCGCGCAACCGCGGCCACCAGAACGCCCTGCTCGCCGGGCTGTTCACCGCCGAGGGCGATGCGGTGATCAGCATCGACGCGGACCTGCAGGATGACATCAATGTCATGGAGCAGATGGTCGATCTCTACCACCAAGGCATTAAGATCGTCTATGGCGTGCGCAAGCGCCGCGACACCGATACCGCCTTCAAGCGCACCACGGCGCTGCAATTCTACAAGCTCATGCGCGCCCTCGGCGTCGATACCATCGAGAACCACGCCGACTACCGGCTCATGGACCGGCGCGCGATTGAAGAGCTCAAGGGTTTCAAGGAAGTGAACCTGTTTTTACGCGGGATCGTGCCGCTGCTCGGCTTCAAGTCCTCCATCGTCTACTATGATCGCGCCGAGCGTTTCGCCGGTGAGTCGAAATATCCCTTAAAGCGCATGATCGCCCTGGCGCTCAACGCCATCACCTCGTTTTCCGTGGTGCCGCTGCGGCTGATCATGATCGTCGGGATGCTCACCTTCCTGTTTTCGCTCGGCATGAGCGCCTGGGCGCTGTGGGTGAAGTTCTTCGGCTCGCAGGTGGTGCCCGGCTGGGCCTCCACCGTCATCCCGGTCTACTTCATCAGCGGAATTCAGATCCTGTGCATCGGTGTGATCGGCGAGTATGTGGGCAAGCTCTACTCAGAGGCAAAACAGCGCCCGCGCTACATCATCGAAAAGATCGTGGAGTAGGCGCCGGCCGGTCATGTCGCGCCCGCCGATTCAGCAATTCGTCTCCTTCGCCGGGGTGGGCGCCATCGCCACCGGGGTGCAGTACCTGATCCTGATCATTCTGGCCGAGTTGGGGATGCGGGCGGCGCTGGCCTCGGGCATCGGCTATGTGCTCAGCGCCCTGCTCAACTACTACCTCAATTACCGCTACACCTTCAAAAGCACCAAGGATCACCGCCAAACCCTCGCGCGCTTCTTCACCATCGCGCTGGTGGGCCTGGCGTTGAACACCGGGGTGATGATCGTCGCGGTGGAATATCTGCACCTGCACTACCTGCTCGCCCAGATCCTGGCCACCGGCCTGGTGCTGCTGTGGAACTTCGGCGCCAACGCGCGCTGGACCTTCTGAAGATACGCACGCCCCGGCGTGCGTACTGCGGCTACAGGAAATTCCAGTTGGCAAACCAATGCATCCGCTCGGCGGCCTCGGCGCTGATCGGATAGCCGGAGATCGCCGGATAGAGCAGGATGAACAAGCCGATGACCAGCGCGACATAGCCGCCTATGAGTGCCTTGCCCTGCCAGCGCGTGGTATCGAGCCGCGCAGCGAGCAGACTGATGCCCAGGATCAAAAACGGCACGCAGGGGAAGTAGTGATAGATGAAGGTCATGCGCTCCACGCACACCCAGGGGATGTAGAGCGCCAGGAAGGCGCCGACCAGGAACTGGGCCTCCCGGGTGATCCGCCCGGTGGTGCGCCACAACAGCACCAGCATGATCGCCAAGCCGGTCCACCAGATCGCGGGATTGCCCAGCAGCGTGATGCGCGAATGCATCAGGGGCTCCAGATTTGGATCGTGATACAGCCACATCGGCTTCAATATCAGCGGCCAGCTGTAATACGGCGCGGCAAAGGGATGGCCTTCGGAGCTCTGTTTGGCGTGGTAGTCGAGCATATCGTGCTGAAACCCGAGGATCTGCCCGATGCCGCGCGCGGAGAACAGCGAGCCGCTGCCCGGAATCGATTCCAGAAACTCTGAATACGACAACCAATAGATCAGCAGCGGAACCAGCACAAAGCCCACGCTCAGGATGCCGCCCAGCCGCAGCACGTGCTCGCGCCAAAATTGCCGATGATTGCTGCAATGCCCGCCCCAGGCCAAACCGGCGGCCGTGCCCCATTCCCGCACGGTCAGCCACAGGAAAAACACGAAGACGGCAAAGCCCGCGTACAGCCCCGTCCACTTGGTGGCGATGGCCGCGCCGATGCATGCGCCCGCCACCACGAGCCAAGGCGCGCTGCCGGCCACCGCCCGCCCGCCGCCCAGGCTGTACCACTTGTAAAGACTCAGATAGCCCGCGGTGATGAAGAACACCAGGAACATATCGATGGTCGAGTAGCGGCTGATGGAGAAATTGATGAACTCGAAAAGAATCAGCGCCGCCGCCAGATAGGCGCCGAGGCGCCGCCCGGTGAGCAGGCGTCCGCCGAAAAACAGCAGCCACACCATCGATGCCCCGAACACCGCCCCCATCACCCGCCAGCCGAAGGGCGTCATGTCGAAGGCGCGGATGCCCAGGCCGATCAGGATCTTGCCGAGCGGCGGGTGGGTATTCTCATAGGGCATGATGTCGCGGATGAACTCCAGCGCGGTGCGTCCATGGTAGATCTCGTCGAAATAGGTGCTGCGCATATAGCCGCCGCCGAGGCGCAGGGTTTCGGGCTCGTCGAACAGCGCATGCTCGCGCGGCGCCATCGGGCGTTCGCCGTACTGATCGCGCACGATCAGCTGGCTGGGATTGAGCAGCTGCCCCTGCACGCCGAAAAAACCCAGCTCCAGGATTTCGGCGTTCTCGCCGGAGAGCTCCAGGCGCACGCGCTCGATCGGCGCGGGATCGTCCACCTTCTTTTCCAGCACCTTGTAGAACTCCGTCAGCTCCACCTCGGGCTTTTCTGCCTTGAATAAAGGCTGCCAACCGCCGGACGCCTGATACTGCGCCACGAGCCGGCCATCCAGCACCCCGTCATAGATATCCACCTGCGCAATGGGCGCGGGGGGATCGAACCGCAGCTCCAGCTGCACCGGTTTGGCCGGTATTGCATAGGCGTGGACCGGATAGTTCAGATCGCCGAGGCGAAACAGCAGCAGCCCCAGCGCAAACAGGCTCATCCCCGTCACGGCCAGATAATCCAGCCGGCGCATGGCAAACGGCGCGCCGGGCGGCGGTGCCACGGCCGGCTTGAGACGCACGATGCCCGGTCTGAACAACCACGCCTTGAGCCGCCCGGCCTGCGCGCCC
This sequence comes from Pseudomonadota bacterium, assembly GCA_040752855.1. Lineage (GTDB taxonomy): Bacteria > Pseudomonadota > Gammaproteobacteria > RBG-16-57-12 > RBG-16-57-12 > JBFMHP01. The sequence continues at coordinate 30,056 of JBFMHP010000040.1, forward strand.
AGGGCGGCAATCAGGCGCGCGACACGCATCGAACGCAGCTGCGCCTCATACACCAGACTGAGCGCAAACAGCAGCACGATGCCCGCCGAAATGCTGCGGATCACCCAGCCGTCCGCCGGCGGAATCGCATTCATGTAGATGTAGTACACGAAGATGTAGGCCATATTGGCCAACAGCAAAATCCCTGTGGCGAGATAAATCCACTGCATGCGCCGCGCCATCGGCAGCAGCGGCAGCATGAACAGCAGCACCGGGAACAGGTAGCGCTCGTGCATGCGCGGGAAGAACACGAAGAAGGCAAAGGCCAGCAAGAAGAAAGCGGGAAACAGCGACTCCGGCTGCCAGCGGCTGCCGGCGGCCTTGCCGCCGTACTCACCCGGGATGATGCCGTCCCGGCGCGGGCCGATCAGCAGCACGCCGATCACCGCCGCCAGCGCCGCGACCGGTACAATCACCGCCCATACGCCCAAGTCCAGGCCAAACAGGCCGACGGTATCGCTGCGCCCCCAGTTCAGCCCCAGCATCCCCCAGAAGTTGAAGGCATTGACCGAGAGAAAGGAATAACCCTCCGCCGTGTTGCGATAGAGGTCCACGATCCACAGCAGCGGCCGGTTGTAGGCAAACGGCAATATCACGGCGACAAACGTCGCGACGGAGGCCAATCCGCTGACGGCCACGGTGCGCAGCGGATAATAGCGGAACACAAAGACGATGTAGAAAATGATGAACACCAGCGCCTGGGGCTTCATGGCGAAGGCCGCCGCCAACAGCATGCCGGCGGGCACCATGCGCTGGCGCTCCATCAGCAGCAGGCTGACCAGCACCATGGCGCAGTAGACGACATCGGTCTGTCCCCAGAAGGCCGAATCGAAGATCACCGTCGGATTGAAGGCGAAGAGTCCCGCCAGCAACCACGGCAGGATGCCGCCGAACCGGTGGCGCAGATACGCGAGCATCAGCGCGCTGACCGCCAGATCCATCAGAATCGGCGGCAGCTTGAGCACCGCCACCATCAGCGGCGTATCCGCCAGGGAAAAGGCGCGCCCGATCCAACCCACCACGCCCAGCACATAGAGATAGAGCGGCGGATAATCGATGAAGTAGTCCTTGGGATTGGCCGGATAGATATCCAGGAAGCGTCCGGGTTCGGCCAGATCCAGCGCCCAGCGGATGTAGAGCGCGGTATCGACGGTAAAGCCGGGATACTGGATCATCGCCAGGCGCACACACAACGCCGCGCCGATCAGCAGCCAGAACCCCGGCAGCCGCCACAGCGGCGCCAGGGCAGCGACCGGTGCGCGCAGCGGCGGGTGATCGAGCCGCCCATGGCGTATCAGATAGGCCACGATCAACACGAACGGCACCACGAGCAACACCATGAACAGGCGCAGCGGCACCGTGGATTTCTTGACCTCGGCCGCCGGGGACTGCGCGGCCTCACTGCCCGCAGCGCTGCGCGATTCGATCACCACCGCATCGCCGCGCCAGCTCGCCAGCTCCTCCAGCCGCGGCGAGGCAAACCATGCCGCGCCCTTGGTCGCCGCCCCATAGAACCCCAGGCGCAACGCGAACTGCACCTCCTCGTCCTTATCGGCGTAAAACACCTGCTCAACGAAGGTCCACGGCGTATCGCCCTGCAAGGTGACTTTACTGCGGCTGAAGCCCCCCAGCACGGAGAGATTGGCACCGACCTGTCCCTCAATCCCGGCCGTATTGACCCAGCTCGAAAAGCGATAATAGCGCCCCTTAATCACCGGCACCGCTTGCGCGAAACTGATGTCGTTTTCCGTCTCCGCATGGATGCGCACGCTCGGCCCACTGTCGCCATAACGCACCTGCTCATCAAGCACCGCCTCGCCATGCGGCTGCCAGCTGATCTTGACCCACCGGTCGTCCTGCAACAGATTGTCCTGCGTCAGCGGTCGTTCAGACCCCGCGTAGAACAGAACCATGACCGCCGCGATGACCGCAGCGAAGATGAACAAAACACGTGGTTGCTTAAACAGAATACTAAAACCCATGCTCACACTACCGGCCTGGGGGCGCGGCCGCCTCTGACTGTCGTGGCGTTGACACCATTCACCCGGCAGATCTCACCCAATCTGCCACATTCAAAGATGCCGTCCCATCCCCCGGGATTGATGAGCACCCCTATTAGACTTCAGCGTTCCCATTGGCGACGCCGTTCGGAAAGCAACCCCGAGCATCCATCCGCCGTGTATTAACCCGGCATCTAACCCGCCTGCTGTGTTTCCTCTCCCTCAGAACGAGGCCTAGCGTGAAGGCATAATCTATCGATTTCACACCACCCTCCCGCCCGTCTATCCGCGATAAACAGGACATCTCAGCATGTGCAGCCGATATATTTGATACCGGGTTATTCACACAAGAAAACGCCTTCGTTATCAGCCCTGCACCCCCACACGAACCCAATCCCCCCAGATCGAGCACGCGCGAATCCACCGACGATAACCCATGGAGAATAAAAGCCCGGCGGCAAAAAGTCCATGACCCGCAGGATCAAGAACCATTTACCGCCATAACGACATGCGGATCGACCCGCAGCTCTGGGCCCGGTGCTGCCCGCGCACCCTCCGGACCCCACCACGCAGCGACGCGCTTTCCTTTCCCTAGCCTTCGGCGCCGCGATTACCTGGCGGCCGGACACGCGCCGGCATAGTTACCTGTCATGCTCGGCGCACACGTTTTATAGACCGCCCTGTGCTCAAACGCCGCAGTAGTGAGCAGCCCCGGCAGAACAATTTTCCAGTCTCGCCGCAAAAGAAGAGCAATCAGAAGCACCAAAGGCTCAATAACTAGCGATTACGACGCCAACGCAAACATGGCTATCTCGCCAAACAATGAAGGCACGTTTTGTAGATCCGGCAACAAAACAAATATGTCCGCCAGACAGCGATGTATCGTTCTATGATTGAGCTCGGTGATCGTCTGAAAAATTATCTTTAACCGCGGATGCGATTACACAGAATTATTTATAGGCTCTCAATGCGATTGTTAGCCGCCACCATTTTCTACCTCACCGCTTCTCAGGAGGCAACCCGCCTTGTGCGGCCAACAGCTTCGCGTGTTCTGCCAGGCTCACTGGTCTGTGTTTCACTGTCGCACTTGCTGGGTGAGCACCAAGGAAGTTATTACCTTTCCAGTTTTTCGAAGGCCGGATTGGTCTTGGCACAAACCCGCCGCCACAATTTGGGCAGGTGTTCTTCAGGATCGTATCTACGCAGGTAGCGCAAAAAGTACATTCATACGAGCAAATGCGCGCCTCAGTTGATGCCGGTGGCAACGCCTTGTTGCAGTGCTCGCAGGTTGGCCTAAGCTCGAGCATGAGCCCTCCTTCTTGCAACGGCTAACGTTAAAGCTCAAGCGTGCCGTTTTTTAGGTTTGATGGATTTGTTAGCAATATTTAGCCAGGTTGTGCACACGAAAACTTTATTGTGATCCTATTTCTGGCAATCAAGCCTTGTCTTATAGTGAGAACGCAGTAGCGGAAACAGTCTTGTTTCTACTTCTATGCATTCATGGCTATAACCATTCATCGAATCATGTAAGCAAAACCCACCTCTGCTTTGGGCATGCACCGATGTTTCGTCGCAGCGTCAGCAGGCCCCATCCTCGCTCTGCTCTTCCCCAGTTCGCACAATATGGTTTGCAACTCCCCGCTACACTACCTCTTGGGATCGCTTGAATCCCCAGGATGGCATTAAAGAGCAAGTGCCCGAACCATCGCCCTTTGCGGCTCCCCGATCACAAATAAATACTCTATATAGCCCTTCTGGAACTGGGCCGCTATCTCGCACACAAGGGTTATTAGGATTTTGAAAACCTGGCAATCCCGAAGTCGCCTTGAATATAACTTTTCCTGCCCAATCAATTTTGTCCATCATATGTCATGTCGAATTTCATGATCTCTTCTTGTGATAAAGCGCCAACGAACGTGCAAAAACCCATTTCTTTTCGTCAACTTGACCCTGTTATGTCGTTAACCTTCTTTTGAATTTCTGTACGCCACTTCGCCTTCTGTTCCATCAAGTACTTTGAGCTCAAACTTGCAAACCATAGGGTTTGTTAATACCGAGACAATAGGTATTGCCGCGCCGCCTGATGATGGGGAAGCGGAAACATAAACTATTTCACCGCTTTTTAATTCAATATCAATTCCGCAACCTGACTTACCATCCAGTGCACTCATTTTCGATTCAATTCTGTGGTTGCCTGGATCGAGTTGAACCGATTTGGAAGAGTTATTTTTGAGCGATGCTGCTACATTGCCATCTATAATGATATTTATAATCGCCAGTTTTTGTAAAAAAGCATCTCCTCTAATGATCCTTATTTCTGCTTTATTAATTGAAGCCAGATCGTTGTTAATCATTGGGTCATAAGCTACGTACCTTGTGCTTATGGAAGGATTTGTCGCACAGCCAGAAAGTGACGCAACAACTAAAACTGCAACATACCTATTCATTTAGTATCCTTTTTTGACATAACGATTAAGCTGCGCGGCGCAAACGGCGCGCCGTTTGCACTCGAACGAGCGAATTGTTAGCTGAGACTTCCTAAGAGCTCACGGCATGCCTCAATGATTGAAGGAATTGAGCTTTCCTTTGTAATGCCAATATGTTCGTGACCTTCTTGCTCATGCGCCAGCAAAGCAAATATTTCAAGCTCCTTGGGCCAATTGCTTTCTTCGCAGACTCTAGAAATCATGGAGCAGCCAAGGTTTGGTTGTATATCGCCATCTAGTATTTGACGAGCAATCACCGCCGCTCCATCTATTGCTTCGTTTCTTTCCATTTGTTTACAGATAAAGTTCGCGTTAACCAGCGAACAAAGGTGGCGCGACGCACCGCATTTGCGAGTCGGTGTTGAACGATTTTTTCATGCGTCATTTGTTACCTTGTACTTACTTTGTACGAACCCACTTTCATACGCTTTTGTCTCAATATGCTTCATCTTAACGTCGTGCGCTAATGGTCCGAAAAGAGGGATACCTTCGCCGATAAGCACGGGAACCCTTGTAACAGTCATTTCGTGAATTAGGTTTTCGCGAAGAAAGCTTTGTATTGTTTTCCCTCCATCAACATACACATGTTTGGAGCCGATAGAGGTTAAATGTCGAACAAGGTCCGCCGGAGATAACGATGTTCCTGTTATTCCTTCGTCGATGTTCTTAGGTGCTTTCGGGAAACCGCCACTCAACACAATGACATGCTTTCCTCGATATGGCCATTCATTAAAAGAGCTTGCTAACTCGTAAGTCTTGCGACCTATAACGAGTGTGTCTATCGATGAAAAAAATTATTAAAACCGTAGTCTTCGCATCCTGACTTCCCGTCGCTGCCCGGCAACCAATCGAGTTCGCCGTTGTTTCTTGCAATGAAGCCATCGAGGCTGGTTGCAATGAATACTGAACACTTAATGGACATAGTTGTACTTGGATGACGCCTCACATTTTGCATAAGCGCGGTTGAGCGCCTTGTTAGGATGATGGATTTTCATGCCAGTTAGCATGCCTGCAGGGTTCTTCATCCGGAGGGCGCTCAACAACGCAAGCATTTGATTTTACGCGGTCCATTGTTCGATGGATCCAAATCTCTATTTCGGTTCTCCCTTTTAAATATTTCTCTGTTGGCGAGCCGCCGTAGTCTCTAAACCCTATATCGATACTAAATTGATCACTCGTATTTGCCTTGTTGAGTTTTCTCCCATCAATGCTGCTAAAGATAAATTCGTTAATTTTTTACCGAACATTCACCTCGGTGAGATTTCGTATCCCAACCAAGTTGATCTCTTAAATAGTAAAGAAACTCTTCGCATGCATCCTTGCCCGATAAGTTGGTGACGTAGCGAGCCTCTGCCCAAGAATTCATTCCCAAGTAATTTCCTCGAAAAAACAGATATTGGATTTGAGTTCCTGGGTACGGCATCACGACCAAATCTGGTAGGAGCGTTCTCAGATTCTTTTCGAGAGCCTGGACCTCACGCAGAGTCGTTTCCTTTGCTGCCTTCTCGCTCAATGACGGGACATAGATTCCACACGACGCCAATAGGAGAGCCGAAACGATTAAGCAAAGTATTCTTGGCCTCTGCATGCGTATCCTAACGAACCTGTAGAAAAACCCATTTCTTCTCGCTCTCATCCACCATCAGCTGATTTTTTGAGAATAGCTGACCGGTTACGGTGCGATGTGCCGATCGGTTGATCGGCAGGCAGAAATGGCTCAATTTGCCCTTCATGTGGCCTTGTGGTGGCAGTTGGTCGGTTAAATTGGCGGTCTTCATACGCCTATTCCCTACGCGGCATAGCCATGATGGGCAAGTTTTTCAATGTTGTGTACCAGACAGTAGAGCTTCCACTGTCCGTCCACCTTGTTCTTGCCTCGCAGCGTGAAGCGGTCGAGGCGTTTGTTGTTTCGGATGTTGCCGAACACCGGTTCGACTGCGGCGAAGCGACGGGTAATCATACGTCGGCCGGCGTCGCTGTCGATTCGGCGTTTCATGCGTTCGGTGTGGCTTTCCTCGCGCCTTCCTTGGAAGAAGGCGACTTGCCGGGCTTGTGTCTTGTTCGGGTTGCGCAGACACTCGGCGCGCCGTTCACACGGGAGGCAGTCTTGTTTGGCGCCACGAAATTTGATGGCGGCGTAGCCGTGGATGGTGCAGTGGGCGCCGTTGCGATAGAGGCGTTTGCCGGCCGGGCAGACGCAGTGGCTGCAATCGTCGGCGAGCGTGAAATCGGCGACGGTGTATACCAGGGGTTTCTCATTCTTAGGACTTTTGTCCCAGAGGGGATCAGGCTTGGCCTGGTGTTTGGCCTGATCGGCGTAACGCTCGTCGCGCTTGCGATAACCGTTGTCATGGATGTAGGCCTCCAGTCCTTGGCCGGCCAGCGCCTTGAGGTTGGCTTCACTGTGATAGCCGGCATCAGCGGTGATGACGGTGTCGTCGGTGCGCAGTGGCTGCAAGGCATCGACCACCGGGAGCAGCAACTCCTGTTCGGCTCCCGTACCATGGGCTTGAGCATCGACGATGATTTGATTTTTCTCGTCGACGGCGGCCACACCACAGTAGCCCTGGATCACGCCCTTGCCGGTGGCCATTTTGGCCGATTCATTATCGGTGCGATTGCTCAGCCGCGTGCCGCCCTTGGCACCCTTGCGATCTTCCTGGTGCTCCTCCAGCCATTGGCGGATCTGGCCAGCCTCGCGCTGTAAGCGTTCGAGCTTGCGGACCGTGCGTTCATCCGCGCCAGCGGACGGGCTCTGGTCGTCTTCGCGGTGTTTGGCGAGCATCTTGGCGGCGGCTTGCTCCATCTTTTCAAGCTGATGCTGAAAGTCTTTGCGCCGACCACTCTTGGCCTTGCTGGCATTCGACGGCAGCTTCACACCATCAATGGCAAACATCTCCCGCCCGATCAGCCCCTGGCGGTCACAGGTTACCAGCACCTGGGCAAACAGCTTGGCGGTCAGCTCACCGAGGTCGCTGACAAAAGCTGCCAGCGTGGTGAAATGCGGCAGGCTATCGCCCGAGATTGCCATGAACAACACATTCTCGCGACAGGCTCGCTCAATGCGCCGACTACCGACCAGTCCACGGCTGTAGGCCAGCAGGGTGATCTTGAGCAGCACCGCAGGGGCATAGGCGGAAGCGCCTTGCTCATCGTTCTTAAAGCGGGATTCGAGTTCGGTGAGGTCGAGTTCGTGATCGACCAAGTAGTTGAGCGCATGCTCGAAGGTGCCGGGTATCAGTTGCCGATCCAGGTCGACCGGCAGCAGTTTTAATCCTCTGTCGATGGGTTTAAACCGCGGCATTGCAACACCCTCCATGCGTTCCTTATGGTGACCCTATTATTCCACCTTAGGCGGGGATTGGGGAGGTTTTTCTACAGCCTCAACGTTCGCCATAACCGGCGTGCAAAAGCAGAGCGAAGCGGCGCTTTTGCACGTCCGAGTTGATGGCGTTGTTAGCATCAATGCTACGTGTGTCTGCTCTGGATAAAAGCGCTTATGTGGAAAGGTGGTCGCCTAACCGAAAAGCTAATGCAGTGAGCGTTAGTGTCGGATTGATGGCACCGATTGATGGGAACGCAGCATTAGAGCAAACGTAAAGATTTTCCACGTCATGAACTCTGAGATTCTTATCCAGTACACCTCTAACGTCGTCCGAACTCATGCGGCAAACGGATGCTGCATGATCTGCGCGCCACGAGATGCTTGGTTTCCCAATTAATTCTGCGCCCATTTGTCGAAAGATGCTTTGCACGTGATGCTGAATCACGTCAATACGGGCATCAAATTCAGTGTCTCTTGTGTAATCGACGCATGTCTCAATCATTCCTAGCCGGTTACGCTTTTCTAGCAGGTTCGTTACGCGGTTATTTGTACGCCCAAAAACTTCAATCATCCCATGCAATTGAATTTGGTGTGGGCCTGTCACATATGAGTTCAATTGATCGCGGGTCATGCCTAGCTGCATTTGAGAAGCCAATCTTATCGGTACAGTATCAGCCGGATTAACAAGGATGAATTTGCCACTTTGTTGTTCCGCCTCACTATCAAAATGTCTCGTACACAAAGTTGGGAAATTCATTTCAGGCTGTAGTTTCATTGGGTTATCTTTAACACTTGCCGAAAACATAAAATAGGGATGGGTAGTTAAGCAGCGACCAACTAAATCTGCATCGTTGCCGACGCCGTTCCTCCATTCGGGCGACGTTGATCGCAACAGAATCTTGGCAGACTCGATACTACCCGCCGCGACAACGATTCGGTTGGCGTCAATACGGTTCGAGTGACCAGATGCTTTGTCTATGTATATGACACCCTCTGCTCTATGTTTCACGCCCATTACAATTGATTCAACTAAGGCACCATGCCTAACCTCAAGATTTGGGTATTTGCCCGAGGCAGCCATCTCGTTGAGGCAGTCTGCTGAGGTATATCGAGAACCAAATGGACAATACTTACATGTTCCAGTTGTCTGGCATGGAACGTGTCCAGTCGTGTTTTCAGCTATGCCATAGCGTGCGATAGGAACATGGCTGTACCTAATACCGACTTCGTCTAAAGCTTTTGCGATTGGCTTGTCTTGAAGGGTAAATGGAAATGGTGGGAATGGATATTCTCGGCTCCGAGGAACAGAATTATCTGTTGAGTCACCTGAAACCCCAAGGTAGTGCTCGGCGTGACAGTAGTAAGGTTCAAGATCGTCATAGCTAATAGGCCAGTCGAACCCATGTCCAGTATTGCTATGTAAATAGAAGTCCTCTGGCTTCAGTCGAAATGACCATCCGCCCCAATGAATTGTGGAGCCGCCATGTGCTATGACTCGTGCACCAAAGAGAGGAACTTCTGTACCACCTACGCTTGCATTCTCTCCAAGCTTGTCTTTTTCTGGATAAGGTAAATCCTTGTAGTGGTCATATGGCAACCTCCCGGTTACCAGGTAGTTTTCCCAAAGACCAAAATCCTTGGTTCTTACTAGAGAACCTGCCTCCAAAATCAGTATTGCTGAGCTCGGAGTACGATCTAGAATACGCTGCGCAAGAGCACACGCAGCAACACCAGAGCCAATTATTAGCGTATCAACTGCCATTGCCGGACTCTATTGTTCTATATGGGGGAGGAGCATCAGGTAGGTTAGGACCACCAAAGTACCCGCAGTAATTCTTTGCACCAAAAGCCTTGAATCCACCTACCGCCAGTTGGAGTGCAATAAGTTCGTTAGACACCTTTTGTCTTGTGATCGCGAGGGCCGTTGTAGGAGGGGAAATTAGCCCAGCCGAGTCTGTGAAAAGTCGCCGATAGCCATCTTGTTCTCCGTACTCGCTAACAAGCTGAGCGATTACATCTCTAGCTGTCATATAGTACTCACGATAAAGGGGGTCTAAGGAAATTCGATTATCCACAAAGGAATAGACTCTTGATTTGAAAGCACTTGGGTCGTGCATATTCATCCAGAACTGTCCGATCTGAATAAAGAGTTTCCACATAGCATTACGGGTTGCATCGTCTAATGGTGGGAGTTCTCTGCTTAACGGATGCATTTCGTTAGTTTGGTACATATTCGTTCCTATGGTGGTTATCTAAGGAAGCGCTGATTTATTCCGCTTCTCTGATCCATACGAAATATTGACGCCCAGTTATAACAATAAAATAGATGTCCGCCATGTGAAGCCTATGCTCCAAATGCCTGCTTTAGAGTTTGACTCCACTTGTCAATCATGGACTCTGACCAATAGCTGGCTTCTACCGTTGGTACTGATAGGCTTACTCGGCCAGAAATATATTTCTCGTATCCTGGATACTTCTCCGATGCTTTGGGTTGAATCATCTGTGAAAATGGGTAGTAGTTTGAATCCTTCTTCCAAAATACGTCTTGCAGGATATGGCCATAGCTAAACGAGCCGAAGCGCCAAAGTCCAAAAGAGTTGGCTTTTACTAAGTGCTCTCGTGTAACTCTGCTAGTCACAACCGGCTTGTAGCCGTATGGAGAAACAAATTTGGCATATGTGGGAATTGCTGGTGCCGATATATGTTCCGGCAACCCTGCGAGAATCTTATCGAATGCCGAGCTTTGCGCTGCGCGATCCTGAACAATTTTATCGGATTCAATAAGGAGTTGCTTTGCCACTACCGCAGAAAATGGGCTCATCCGAAGATTTAGCCCGAATCCAGAGAATTCATTGTAGTTAGGTGTGCCTTTAAACGAACCTGGTGACGTGATCTGTTGTAAACGTTCGTAGATAGTCGAATCGCTCGTCACTATGAGCCCACCCTCCCCAACTGATAGTGTTTTCTTACGCTGAAGTGAAGCGAATGCTACGTGCCCAAATGAGCCAACAAACCCTTGTTCGTGTTTTGAGAAGTGAGCGTGACTGAAATCTTCAATCAAGTAGATGTTATGTTTTTTGCATTCCTGAATAATCCCGCTCATGTCAGCGGGAATGCCCCACATGTGAACAACCACGACAGCGCGTGTTTTCGGCCCTATCAGGTTCTTTAGAGCTTCAGGGGCTAGATTTCCAGTGTTGGGATCGATGTCCGCAAGAACTGGGATAAGACCCAGGTGAAGTAGGGGAGTTACAGCCCGGATAAACGTCATAGCAGGAACTATCACTTCGTCCCCCGGCTTTAATGGGAGCGACATTAGGCTTGCATATAAGCCGGCCGTCCCTGTAGAACAGAATATTCCGTGTTTGGCTCCAAGTTTTGCCGCGAACTTGTGCGGTATATCTAGCAACAAGCCGTTAAGATCCCAGTCATCCCACATGGAAGACATTGCCGCTTCGCTGAGGCTTGTCGCGACAAGGGGTGAATATCGGGGAGAACGATAAATATCAGGTGTGCCGTAATCGGGCATGTTGATCTCCTTGATGCTAACGTTTAAATCAGCCGCGCGGGTTTTTGCGTCGGCTGAATTTGATGGTTATGCATTTTCATTAAACACCTTGTAGAAACTTAGTACGCAGTTCTTGCAAATACTCGCATATTTACCCACCAAGACCGACTCTAACTCAGAGCCTTTCTTTCCGCAGAAGGAGCAAATCGTTGTCCACCATTCTGATCTTGGGTCTACCTCATATTCATCCCTGAGGAAATTGTTAATTTCTTCTTCGCTATAGGGGCTGTATTTCCATTTATCTGTGATTCCTTGATATCCTCTCTCCGCCTTAATCTTGGCTTCTTCTATATTTGTAAATGCAATTACACCTTTAGCTTGCCAAGAAGCATTACAGAACATCAACAATACTTCACCTGGGTTGTTGTATGGTCTAGCGATAGCCAGCTGCGGCACCTCTCCCAAGCGCTGGAACCCGCCATCTTCATCGCCAATGTGCAGTTCAATCTTATCTGTGTACTTAACCTCTGTATCGTTAAAAGCGAAAACGATCACTCGGGCGGAATCAATTATTGGTGGTGGATTGCTATCCATGTTTTCTAGCATAACGAGTGAGCTGTGCGGCACACCGAAGCAACGCGGAGGTGTGTCCGAACAAGCGATTTGTTAGAGTTTTGACTCAATATACACATCTGTTGCTTTGGCTAATTCTTTAATAAAATAAATATGCTT
>JBFMHP010000041.1:0-33615 GCA_040752855.1 Pseudomonadota bacterium
TTGAAGGAGGGCGAGTCTCTCAAGCAACGGGCTACCAATGATCTGCAAGCAATCAAGGAAAATATCGCGCTTGTGAAATCATTCTTTGAACACCAATCTGTATCCTTTGCTGCGGCCTAGGTAGTATGCGTAACCAGGAAGATACTGCAAACACACTGCCGTGCAACAGCGGCATCGCGCCCGGCATAAAGGCCCTCGCGGGCGTATTGCTCGGCATGGCCTTGATCACGGCGGCCGGCTGTAAATCCGTCACCCCGTCGAACCAGCCGAACACCGGCGGCAGCAGCGGAGGCGGCGGTGGTTTCGTCTACACCGGCCCGACTTATGACGCCGATGCAGCCGTTTACAAAGACACCGTCTGGGACGAGGTGCGCGAAAGCAATCGCTGCGGCGGCAGCGGCTGCCACGATCAAAGCCACGCGGTACCCTTCGCCCGCACCGATAACCTCAATTTGGCGCGTGACGCGGCGCGGACCATCGTCAATCTCAACGATCCCGCCGCCTCCCAGATGGTGACCAAGGTCGAAGGCGGTCACCACTGCTGGCTTGGCACCAGCTCCGCTTCGCTGTCGGCCTGCGCCAACATCCTCTCCTCGCTGATCAGCGCCTGGGCCGCCGGCAACAGCGGCTCGAGCGGCAGCACCCAGATCACGCTGCGCTCCGTCGCGGGAGATGTCATCTCGGACTACAAGGCGTTTCCAAACTTAGACTTAAGCTCACCGTCAACCCCCTTCACACCGGTCCATAACCTGCTGACGCAATACTGCGCGGACTGCCACGCCGCCTCGGCGCGCACCCCGCAGGCGCCGTTCTTCGCCGACAGCAATATCAACAACGCCTATGAAGCGGCCAAACCGAAGATGGATCTGAACGATCCGGCCTCCTCGCGCCTGGTGGTACGGCTCCTTCCGGCTCCGCTTGGGGAGTCGCACAACTGCTGGAGCGATTGCGCAGCCGACGCCGCCGAGATGCAGGCGGCCATCGAAAGCCTCGCCGACGCCGCAACAACGGTCACGGTCAACGGCGCCCTGGTCACCAGCCGGGCGCTCGACCTGCCCAACGCCCTGGCGGCCAGCGGCGGCACCCGAGACGATTCGAATGTGATCGCCAAGTATGAATTCAAGGAAGGCAGCGGCAACAAGATCTACGACATCTCCGGCAACGGCATCAACCTCACCCTGAGCGGCAGCGAGGGGACGAACTACAACTGGGTCGGCGGCTGGGGCGTGGAGTTCATCAACGGCCGCGCCCAGGCCTCCACCGCCAACAGCAAGTTCCTGAGCGACAGCATCAAGGCCACCGGCCAGTATTCGATCGAAGCCTGGGTCGTGCCGGCTAACGTCACCCAGGAGGACCGCCCGATCGTCAACTATGCGGGCAGCAGCACCGAACGCAACTTTTCGCTGGGCCAGACGCTGTACAACTACGACTTCTACAACCGCACCGGCAATACCGGCGCGGACGGCGCGCCCGCCTTGTCGACACCCGATGCCGCCGAGGTACTCCAGGCCTCGCAGCAACATGTGGTAGTAACCTACGACTACACCAACCGCCGCCGCATCTATGTCAACGGCGAGCTGGTCTCCGAGAGCGATCCTACCCCCGCCGCCAGCCTGACGGACTGGGCCGATAACTACGCCTTCATGCTCGCCAACTCGCCCGACGGCAACATGCCGTGGCAAGGCAAGATACGCTTCGTCGCCATCCACGATCACGCCCTGACCGAGGCGCAGATCAAGCAGAACTTCGACGCCGGCGTGGGTGAAAAATATTTCCTGATGTTCAACGTCTCGGCAGCCACCGGCGTGGACGACAGCTACGTACTGTTCGAAGGCAGCCAGTACGACACTTACAGCTACCTCTTCAACCGACCGCTGTTCGTCAGCCTCGGCAGCGCACAACCGAGCAATCTGCGTCTGAAGAGCATGCGCATCGGCATCAACGGCAAGGAATCACCGGTCGGCCAGGCCTATAACAACCTCGATGTGATCGTCGATCCCATGTTCTTCACCGATGATCCGCGCTTTACTAACGAAGTGCAGGTTCTGTCGGAGATCGGCACCATCATCCCGCTGGAGCAAGGCCCCACGCTCGACCAGTTCTTCCTGACCTTCGACATCCTGGGCGGCAGCACCTACACCCGTCCGGCCGAACCGAGCGGCACCCCCGGCACCCCGGTGGATCTGCCGGCGACCTCCGCCGTGGCCCTGCGCACCTTCGAAGAGGTCAACGCGACCATGTCATCGCTTACCGGCGTGAGTCGCACCCAGACCGATGTGAAGGCAACCTACGACACCGTCCGGCAACAACTGCCGACGGCGGAAAACATCGATGGTTTCCTCGCCGCGCACCAGATGGCGGTAGCACAGTTGGCTATCGAATATTGCAACGCCTTGGTGGATGACTCCGCCCTGCGCACCAGCTTCTTCGGCAGCTTCGCGTTCGACTCCGGCGTTTCCGCCGCCTTCGGCAGCGGGGATTCGGCCCAGAAGAATCAAATTGTGGACGCGCTCTACAACAAGATGCTCGGCCTGCCCGACAGCAGCAACGTGGTGCTGGCCAACATGCCGCTGCGCAGCGACGTAAAGCGGGAGCTAATCGATCCTACCAACGTCCGCGACAGTAGCGAACAAACGCTATTTTTCAAAATATCTAATCGTCGTGTAGATAGTACACCTGACGAAAGCTGTTATAACCCTGATGCCGCATGCACCAAGGCCATAGTCAAGGCCATGTGTACCGCCGTGCTGGGCAGCGCTGCAATTTTGATGCAATAACCGAAGGAATCGCGATCATGGCCAAGAAACGTAAATCATTCGGACTCGACGAACCCCTGCTTCATCGGGACCATAAGCGCCCCGTCACGCGCCGCGATTTCCTGGCGCAAGGGCTCATCGGCGGTCTCGGCATCACCGTGGCGCCTAGCCTGTTCAGCCTGTTCGCCAACCCGCGCGCGGCCCAGGCGGCCCTTTCCGGAGATCTCGAAGATCTGGCTAAAAACATGTGCGGCCTTAGAGGCGCCTTGGCGGCGAAAATCCCGTTCATCTGCATCGACCTGGCGGGCGGCGCCAACATCGTCGGCTCCAACGTGCTCGCCGGCAAGGCGGGCGGGCCGCTCGATTTCCTCAACACCGCCGGCTACAGCAAGATGGGCCTGCCGGGGGACATGTTGCCGTCGATGACCGACCCCACCGACAACCTCAGCTTCACCGACACCACGCTCGGCCTGCCCTTCCACAAGGACAGCGCCTTCCTGCGCGGCATCAAGCAACGAATCAACATCACCACCACGGCGGCAAACGTCAACGGCGCGGTCATTCCGGCGCGTTCCGAAAACGACACCGGCAACAATCCGCACAATCCGATGTACGGCATCGCGCGCTATGCGACGAATAACTATGCACTCGGTTTTGGAAAGCTCGTGACATTGATCGGATCGAGCAGCTCCATGTCCGGCGGCAACTCGCTTGCCCCCGCGACCATGATCAATCCGGAAATCAGGCCCACCAAGGTCGACCGTCCAACCGACGTTACCGGCCTGGTCGACACCGGCAAGATGGTCGGCACGTTCTCCAAACAGCAGGCCACATCCATCATGGAATCGGTCGCGCGGCTCAGCGAGAAGAAACTCGACCACAGCGACACCTTGCTCGGTAACGTGGCCGACGATGCGGCCAAGCAACGGGTGAAGTGTGAGTACGTCAAGAGCGCCACCATCGTCGATGAATACGGCCAGCCCTCCGACCTCGATCCCAGCAAGGATCCCGACATCGTCGGCCAGAGCGGCATCTTCACGCAAGCCGAGTTCGACGGCGATGGCGAGTTCCGCAAGACCGCCTCCGTGATGAAAATGGTGATCAACGGTTATGCCGGCGCCGGCACCATCAGCATGGGCGGCTATGATTACCACACCGGCGATCGTTCCACCGGCGAGCGGCGCGATCTGCGCGCCGGCCAGTGCATGGGCGCCTGCCTGGAGTACGCCGCGCGCAAGGGCGTACCGCTGATGCTGTACGTCTTCAGCGACGGCTCGCTGACCAGTAACGGCACCCTCGACAACTCCCCCGACGGGCGTGGCAAGGGGGTATGGACCGGTGACAACTCCGACGTGGCCGCCTCGTTCTTCCTGATCTACAACCCCGGCGGCCGCCCGACTCCGCTGAAACAGCAGATCGGCTCCTTCCGCCCCGACGGCTCGGTGGATACCGCTTCAAGCCCGGCGGCGAACAACGTCAACCTGCTGGTGGAAACCGTCATCCTCAACTACATGGCGCTGCACGGACAGCAGGGGCAATTCGCCACGATGTTCCCCGGCATGGGGCTATCCAACGCGAGCAGCGCGCTGATCGACAGACTGCTCGCCTTCGAGCCGATTGCATAAGCCCCAGACCGTAGCCTGGGTCGACTGCATGGATGCAGGAGGTAGGGCAACGCATGGAGCGGTTACCGAGGAGCGCAAGCGAAGCCCAGGTCGGGCGCTTACTAGTATGGTGCATTGCTCAATCCAACGCCTTCCCTCCCCCCCTTTGACGGCGACGGCGAGCTTTGGGCTGGCGAGTGCAAAAATGTGATTATTGCTTTCATGTGCCGTGCGGAGCCACTGACAAATTAGAGACTCCTTGGGCTAGAAAACGATCTCCTGGTCAACAAACCTTTCCGCAGCGCGCAAGGCCGGCAATAACACGGTATCGGCATAGTCACACCCGGTCGCGCCCGGATCGATCTGCTCGCCTTTGCGCCCCTGCGCCGGAGGATGTCCGCCTGTGTCGTGTAGATAACGCAGCAGGATTTCGTAACCGGGGCGCCAGGCATCGATCGCGGCGAAGCGCTGCCTCAATGCCTTCAGAATCCGCATACCTTCGTAATCCAGATCCCCCCAGAACCACACCGGCAGATCGCCCTGCTGTTTAAACAGCCACCCTTCGAACACACTAATGTGTGATCGCTCGCCGGCGTATTGCCGCAACACACTGTCGGACTCGCGGATGCGGCTGGCCGCGCCCTTGTACCCGGCGCAATAGATCAGCGCCAGCTCCGGGTGATTACCTGCCAGAGTGGCGTAGCTGTCCTGGTTCTCGATGAACAACACACCGTACAGTCGTGCAGGCAGCCAGATGTCGAGGATCAATTGTCGCGACTCGATGCGCGCCTGCGGATAGAGTTGCTGCACCAGCGCCTCCTTCCCGTCGAGGAATTTCGAGTCGCCCCAGAAGCAGCGCGCGCTGAGCTGACGCAGGCTGTAACCTTGATCAACCAGAGGGTCGAGCGCGGCGAAGGCCGCGACAATCTGCTCCGGGGATTTGTCGGCGAACGAAAGCGGCGCTACCGCCAACGCGGTGCTGTCGCCGGGAAACTCGGCTGCCTGTACCGCCTCCGTCCAGGCGCGCTGCGCGTCTTCCTTGCGCGGGCGATCGAGCCACACACGTAACACGGTCTCGGCATCGAGATTGAAGATGAGCCGCGCATCCTGATACTCGGGATCGATGGGGCGGCGTTTGGGATTGAGCTTGATGTCGAAGAGTTGATAGTTGCGGGCGATTTGCCCCAACAGAAACCAGCACCGGTCAGCGTCTTCCCCAAGCGAAAAGAGACGCGGAAAAGACTTTGCCCTCAAGTTGATCTCCGGCGCCTGTTGCCACAGCGGTGCGGCGCGGCGATCGAGTTTGTCGCAGAACATGCCCAGGAGCTTGCGAAGCTCCGGCTCCTCGTTTAGCCATGGGGGTTGTTGCATATCGTATCCTCGCGACGTCTACCTCCATGCCGGCAACGCTTGCGCTTATGCCGGCCTACATCTTCGCTCCATCCAGGCTAGATGCTACCTCGGGCGTAGGCCGGGATAAGGCAACGCCGTTCCCGGCATGCCTAACCGCCCAGCACCTCACTCATGAAATCCAGCTCCGCCTGCTGGCGGATAATGCGCCGGTGGTTCGACCACAGTTCCCTGATGCGCTCCTGATTGCATTGCTTGCGATCGACCAAGACACGCGTGTTGAGCTGGCCGCGCGGCCTGGCGCTCGGACATTTGGCGAAGACAAACTCGTTGCTGATCAGATCCATGTACGGACCGCATTTGCTGGTCGGCATGATGAACAGCAGTTGCAGGCCGAGCGTCTCGGTCAAATAGTGGATCACCTCGCGCGAACGGGTTTCGTCCATCTTGGAGAAGGCCTCGTCGACCAGCACCATGCGCAGGTGATTATTGCCCTCGGCAAAACGAAATGCCGAGGTCACGGCCGCCGAGCGGATGATGTAGGCCGGTGTTTCCAGCTGACCGCCGCTGCCCGTACCGTATTCGCTCAAGGGAATGGGCGGCTTGCCTTCGACCTCCTTGTAGATCTCGTAGCGCCGGTAATTGCGATAGTCGGCGATGCGTTCCAGTTCATGGAAGGCGCGCTGTTCGTCTTCATCAAGCAGCATCTTCATCAAATCATCGCGCACCTTGCGCGATTTCGGTGTGAGGTCAGCCTCGAACAAGGCCACCTCATCGCCCAGCACCGGATGACGGATCACCTCCTCGAAGAAGCGCGCGTAGTCGCGGTATTCCGGCACCCATTCGTAATCGAACCGGAACGACTCCTGATCGCTGCCGAAGCGGTGATGTTGCAGTTCCTTGTTCAACTCATCGATCTGGCGCTTGCCCTCGGTGATGGCCTGATGAATGGCGTGGCACAGGTGCGTGACGAAGGCGTTGTTGAAGCTGTCCTTGAGTTGCGCCAGTTGGGCGTGCTTCTCCACCAGGATGTTGTTCTTGAGGATGTTGTAGACGCGATCGAGTTCGCGTTGCAGGCCGCAGATGGTGGAAAACAGCCGCGCATCATACAGACCGTCGAAACCGTGATAACTGACCGCATCACCCGGCCGGCATTGCTGGTTGTGCGCCTCGATCGCCTCGGCCATGCGCCGTTCGCGGGTGTGCAGTTGTTTTTCGATCTCCTGCATCTGATTGACGACGGTCTGCCGGTCCATGTCTTTGGCCTGATAATCGGCCGCGTCCAGCCGCGCATCGACATCGAACTCCGGCCACACCTTGGCAATCGCGCGCAGGTTCTCTTCGCGGCTCTCCACCCGCGCGCGGTTTTCATCCTGCTCATCACCCAGGGCCTGACAACGCTTGGTGACCTCGGCGAGCTTCTGCTGATACTCACCGCTGCGCTGATTGAGTTCGGCCGCCTGCTCCCGCAGCGCGCGCTCTTCTTCCTGCAACAACTGCATGCGCCGCTCGAGATCATCGTGCTCGCTCAGATCCAGCTGATCGAGCAGACTCTGCACCTTGCGCAGCTCGCGATGGGTTTGCAGCATCGCGCCGATGGTGTCGGCATAGCTCAGCGGTTGCAATCCGCTGACCGCCTTGTGCAGGGTGTTGGCCTGTTGCAGGCGGTCGTTGACACGCTGACACTCCGCGATCAGCTCCGCCAGCTCCTGCTCCTTGGCCTTGAGCGCGCGCTCACGCGCCGCGGCGCCGAACACGAGTTCCGCGTCGGGCAGGTCGCAGCGCCACATGCTGTAATTGCCCGAAGCCATGCCATCGGCGGTAAGTCCGCGCCGCGTGGCCTTGAGTTCCTCGGCCGAATCCACCCGCACCACCGCGCCGTAACTGGCAGTGAGATAATGGCGCGCCGTGGCGTGGGTGAAGCCCATCACGTGCACGATGGAATCGGCCGGCAGCGCGAGACGCTCGGCGTCCTGACGCGCCTTCTCACCTTGGATGATGCGCGCGCGGTTGTCGCGCCCCGGCATGCGGCGCACGATGCGGATCGCCTCGGCCTCGTATTTGGGCTCGACCAAAATAGAGAAGCGCGCGCCACCGAGATAACCTTCGATCGCCGCCTGCCAGCGCGCATCGGTCACCTCGACGTGATCGCACAGCACGCGCGGATCGGCCTGCGGGCATTCGTGGCGGATCGCCGCGAGCGCCTTTTCCACATACGCCGGATAACTCACTTGGCTCGCGCCGAGTCGCTCGATCTCGTGGCTCTTCTGCCGGCGTTGCGCATCGAGTTGTTCGTAGCGCGCTTCACGCTGATGCACCAGCCGCGCCAGCACATCGCGCAGCGCGCCCCCTTCTTCCTGGGATTGCCACTGCGCGCACCATTGATTATGCAGGCGCTGCAACTCGCGCGCCTCATCGAGATAGGCCTCGAGCGCGGCGAGGTCTCCAGTGAAATCCTGCTGCATCAGTTGTTGCAGATCGATGCCGCCGCGTTGTTTAGCCGCAGCCAACTGCTTGCCCTGCGCATGCAGATTCAGATCGGCGATCTGCGGCAGCTCGGCAAACCACTCGGCCTCGCTGAGGCTGCGCACAATGGCCTGGGTGTGCAGCGCGTTGGCTTGCAGATATTTGTCCTGCTCCAGCAGCGTGATCGCCAGGCGATGCAGTTGATTGTTGTGTTCCTCGCATTGACGCGCGAGTTGATCCTTTTGTTGCAGCGCGGCCACGCCCAGGCGCTGCGCCTTGAGGGCGACCAGCTCATCAAGCAACTGCTGGCTGCGCTGGCGCACCTGCTCCAGCGTGCCGGAATTTTCTTTGAGCGCCTGGCGGTACTGTTCCTGTTCCTGCTTGGCCTTGAGATAGGCGGCTTGGCGGAGCA
Organism: Pseudomonadota bacterium; assembly: GCA_040752855.1. Lineage (GTDB taxonomy): Bacteria > Pseudomonadota > Gammaproteobacteria > RBG-16-57-12 > RBG-16-57-12 > JBFMHP01. Next base: position 8,589 of record JBFMHP010000041.1, read on the forward strand.
GAAAATCGTGCTGCGCCAGCGTGTAATCCAGCGTGTTCTGTTCGATCCAGTTTTCGATATACAACTGGCTGTGCAGCTTGGCTTCATCCAGCACGCGGATCGACTCCACCAGCTTGCCAGCGTCGCGCTCCATGGCGTGGATGGTCTTCAATTGACTGGAGACCGAGCGGATCGCCTCGCCGAGATCGCGCCGCTCCAAAATTTCTTCAGCGACAAAACGGCTGATGCTCTGCACCGGCTTGTAGGCCATGAAGCGGGAGAAGGCCTTGGCCGCGGCCACCGCTTCGTTTTCAGTCACCGCATCATTGCGCCCGCGCAGCGCGCCATAGAGGCGGCGCAGATAGGCCTTCTTGCTTTCGTATTTTTCCACGCGGCGCTTGCCGAACTCGGTGATCAAAAGATTCTGCAGCTTATCGAGCGGCACGACATATTTGCCGGTATTGTCCTCGCGCACGAAGTGTTTGAGGGTGAGCTGCTCGCCGGGGAGGATCAGGAACATCAACTCGTCCTGGCGTGCCACGGTGTTGTTGCCGGAAAGATCCAGCCAGGCGCGCACGCCGATCACGGCCGTGAATGGCTCTGCAGTCTCGCCAGTGGTGGGATGAAACACCGCGGCGAGATAGCCGTCGATGGGATCGAGCCGCGCATAACTGCCGTCATCACAACCGAGCACATAGGAGGCCAGGGTGCGCACCCGCTTGCCACCGCGTCCGCGTTGGGTAGTTTCGTCCTGCCCCGGATTGTATTGGAACAGGTTCTCATGCGCGGCGGTCATGATGGTCTGGATCGCATCGGCGGCGGTGGTCTTGCCCGAGCCGTTGCCGCCGGAGAAGAGATTCACCGGGCCGAACTCGAATTCGAGCTGCGGGATGTTGCCCCAGTTCACATAGACAAAACGCTTAAGAAACATCGCTGGCTTCCCGCTCTTCGGTGGTATCGATTTCGTTTTCGAGTTTTCCGGCGGCGAGCGCGTTGAGCGCCTCGTCGCTGACAAAGCTCACGATCATCGGATGGATCTTGAGCCAGGCCTCGCTGCTCTCGACATCCTCATCATTGCGCAGCGCGATCAGGCGCAGCTGGCGCAGGCGCTGAAACAGCCGTTTGCGTTCGGTGAGCTTGTCCGGCAGATTGCGCCCGAGCAGGTTTTTCATCGCGATACTGAGTGACTCCAGCGACTCGGTCACAAAGCCGTTTTCATCGACCTGCCCCTCGCGCAGGGCCTTGTCGTATTGCAGGCGCAGCACTAGGATCAGCGCCACCTCGGCCTGCGACAACCGGCTGCGCAGACTGCCGCTGTAGGCCTGCTCCTCGGCATCGTCCATGCCAGGCACCTGCGCGCCGGGCGGATAGAGCCGCAGATATTCGAAGCGCCGGTCATGCAGCACGCGCACCCCGATCAGATCGAGATAGTCGCGCACCAAGTCCTCCACGCGCAGATAGCGGTCGTAGAGTTGCTGCTCGACCTGACTCTCGGCGCGCGCAAGCACGCCGTAATTGAGCAGCCGGATCAACAACTCACGGAACTCCTCGCGCGTGAGGTTTTCCGGTTCGAGTTTTTCTTCGAGAAAATCGCTTAGCATTTCAAATCCCATTACTGGTTACGCCCGCTCCACCAACTCAATAATGAACTCATCGGTCTGCGCGAAATAATCCGTCTGCACCTGCTGACCGCTGGGTTCGACGTGGAAATAATATTCGCTCGACTCCACACCCTTGGCGCCGATCTCGATGGCGTGCGCGTTGAGCAGGAGTTGTTTGGCGTCCTGCACCGGCAGATGCTGGCTGTGGATGCGATGGCCCTTGCTCAAGGCGCCGCTGATGTAATTGCGCAGCTCCTGATTGTTCACGGCAAAGGCCAGCTCCAGGGCTTGGTCGATGAACAGGCGCTTGCGCGCCTCCTGCTCCATCTCGCCATGCTCTTCCACCGCGGTGTTGACCACGCGCCGCGTGCGTCCGGCATACAGGCGCAGGCTGTCGGGATCGGGCAGGGCCAGTTGCAGGCTGGCGAGGCTCGCGCCGGCCTGCGCGAGGCGCTGTTCGCGTTCCTCATCTGAAAGTGCCTGCAGACCCTGGCAGACCTCCAGCAGGTGGCTCTGATGCCCGCCGGTGCTGTAGCTGAGCTGGCGGATGATGATGTCGGCGCGGCGGGTGAAGCTGTTCAACGCATGGCGCAGCGCGGGGAGCATGATCTCGCTGGCGCTGCTCATGCGACTCTCGATGCCATCAAGGATCAGCAGATAGAGCGATTGCTTGGGATCGGTAATCAGCTCGGGGGCGCTACGGCGAAGCTCGCGCTCGGCCTGCGCCTTGAAGTCCTTCTGCTTGCGCCGCGCCTTGTTGATCAGTCCCTGGATCTCATCGCGGTATTTCTCCACGCTGTCGGCGGAGAGTCGGATCGAGAGATCGGGCATGAAGCGCTTTTCCATGAAGTCGAAGAACTCATCACTCGCCCGCTGCACCACCTGCTGCGCCTCGACCTCCTGGACCAGCTGGCGCTTGCGCTCATCGAGTTCGGCGATCACGTCGCTGAAGTCGCTGATGATGCGCTCGGAATATTCGAAGGCATCGAGCAGATCGTAGACCTCGCCGGCATCGAGAAACGACTGCAAGGCGTTACGCGTGTTGCGCGTGTTGCGATGCCGGGTGCGAAAGCGCCCGGTGGCGGTCTCGACCATGGGCTGCGTGAAGAGGCGCCCGTAACGGCTGAAGGCATAGGTGCTCGATAGTGTGGCCTCATCGACCAGGCGCTCGATCCAGCCGTGTTCCAGCAGCAGATTCAGCACCCAGTTGGCCTGCTCGCGCTCGCCGCGCACCGGGACGCTGAATTCGTCTTCACCTTCCGCCTCCAGCACCGGGGCGCGGGTGATCGCCTCCTGGAAGATATCGATCACCTGCTCGCGGATGTAGCTGCGCCCATGATCGGCCATCGAGCTGTAGAGCCGCGCATAAAACGCGCGCAGACACTCAATGATCTGCTCGCGGTACTTGCTGTTGAAGGGGCGAAAGAAATGCCTGCGGTGATCGACGAAGAACATGGGCGCTCAAACTGCCAAAACCAGCATGATACGGGGCCCGGCGCAATCCCGCAAACCCTGCCGCAAGCGCATGATTTGAGGATGGTTTATCGGGCGGAGCCGCGGGGCTCTATCTGAAAAACGACACGCCGATGCTCAAGCGCGTCAGCGAGCGATCATAGTCGATCAAGGTCTCCCCGTAGCCGTGCCAGAGCGAGAAGCGGTAATACATATCCTTGGAGCGCCCCGGCACATCATAGTTGAGCTGAAACGCGCCGCGCCCCCGCTCGGCATTGCCGCGCAGCATCAGCGCCATCAGATCGCCGTCCTGGAATCGCTTGAGGTAGCGCAGCTCGGCATAGCCCAAATAATGCTCGATGTCCGGATTGTCGTCACCCTCGGCGTCGAGGGGATGGTGCCGGCGCGGCTCCGGGATGCGATACCAGAACTTCACATGCAACAGGTCATGGCGCCGCGGGAAATACGGCGTGACATACACCCGGTTCCAGCTGCGCGACCCCGGCAGGGCCTGGCCGTTGGACTCGTGCTCCACGCCGATGTCCATCCCCCAGTTATGCAGCCATGGCCCGCGCGGCGCAATGCGGTAGAAGATCTCCGGATTATAGTTGGTCTCGCGGAACGGCGAGGACTGGGTGCCGTTGTAGGCCTGCCAGAAGGATTTCTGGGTAAAGGCGAAATACAGATTCGAATTGAACAGCTGCACCTTGGCGCTGATTTGAAAATTCACCTCCATCTCGCGGCCGTGATATTCGCGGCTCCAGCTCAGCGGCGCGAGGTAGATATCCTTGTGCATGGAGATGCCGTCGTCCAATCTGATCAGCGGCGGATTGAAATAGGTGATCGGCGCACCGTCATCCGCGCCCGAGGCTGCCGTGCTCGACAGCAGGCTCAACAGCCACGCCAATCCCAACACATGCTTGCACGATCGATACATCATGAACCGCTCTGATTTGTCAGCAGTCATCATTAAAGCACAAGGACAAACACGGGGATAACCCATTCGTCATTCCGGCATTCGCCGGTGTGACGATTGATTGGATATGCCTCCAGGATACAGCCGCCTCCGCCGAACCGCTTACGCCGGCCGCCCGGCGATGATGCGCGCGCAGAGTTGATCGCATTCCCGGATCAGGCTGTCCAGCGCCGCGAAATCCTGCTTGGCCAGCAGAAACTCGCCCTGCTTCATCATCTCGAAGAGCGGCTCGTAACCGTAGCTGCCGCCCACACCCTTCAGATCATGCAAAATCTTTTTCAACTCCGCCGCATCGCGGGATTGCAACGCACTGCGGACTTGCTGCTGCATCTGCGGCAGGCGGTCAATGAATCCCTGGACCAGATCGGCGAACGTAGGATCCGTCTCCAGCAGCGTCGAACGCAGCGGCGTCAAATCTGAACGTAGCGCGACTTCACACTGCAAATGCATCTGGAGAAACTTCACCAGCGCCTCGCGGCTGATCGGCTTGGTCAAGAAGTCATCGCAGCCCGCCTGCAGACAACGCGCTTGATCCTCACGCATGGCATTGGCGGTAAGCGCGGCGATCGGCTTGCGATAGCCCATGCGGCGCAATTGCATGACCGCCTCCACACCGTCCATCACCGGCATCTGCATGTCCATCAGCACCACGTCGAAATCACCGGCCAACGCGGTCTCCACGGCGTCGCGGCCGTTGCCGACGACGCTCACCCGCGCCCCCAGCTTAGTGATATAGAGCGAGATCAGGCGCTGATTGTCCGGCGTATCCTCGGCCAGCAGCACATGCCCCTGCAACCGCGCCTCTCCATTGACGCCTTGCTGCGCGCCGTCCTGATCCTCGGCCGCCTTCACCGCCGGGCGCTGGTGCACGTAGCCGGACTTGTCCAACGCGCCGGTGGCCACACTGACGATGAAACGACTGCCCATACCGACCTTGCTCTCAACCCGGATGTCGCCTCCCATCAGCCGGGCCAGCTTGCGCGAGAGCGACAGTCCCAGGCCGGTGCCGCCGTAGCAGCGCGTGGTGGTTTTATCCGCCTGCTCGAAATCCTGAAACAACCGCGACCGCTGCTCATCGCTCAAACCGATGCCGGTGTCACTCACCGTGATCTGCAACTGCTGTTCGATGCAATTGCAGATCACCGCCAGGTGCACCCCACCGGTGTCGGTAAATTTGATGGCGTTACTGCACAGATTGATCAGAATCTGTTTCAGCCGCAGCGGATCGGTCTGGATCGTCGGCGGCAACGGGAACTGATAGGAGATGTCGAACGCCAGCCCCTTGTTGCGCGCCTGCATGCCCACTACCGACTCGAGTTCCGCCAGCAACTGGAAGTAATCGACATTGATTTGCTCGATGTTCAGTTTGTCCGCCTCGATCTTGGAAAGATCAAGTATATCGTTGATGATCTGTTGCAGATGCTGGCCATTGCGGATGATCGAGCGGATGCCCTCGATGCGCTCTTCCATGGTGGACTTGCGATCGAGCAAGGTGCCGGCGAAGCCGATGATCGCCGTGAGCGGCGTGCGCAGTTCATGACTCATATTGGCAAGAAACAGCGACTTGGCGTGACTGGACGCCTCGGCTTGCTGCGCGAGCGCCAGCGCCCGCTCCTTGGCCTCGGCCAAGTCCTGGGTGCGCTCGCGCACCTGGTGTTCAAGATTTTCCTGATGGCGCACCAGCTCCGCGCGCGATTCACGCAGATTGCGCAGCATCCGGTTGAAGGACTCGGCCAGATCGCGCACCTCGTCATGGGTGCGCACCTCGATCGTGTGATCATAATCGCCCTCGGCGGCCGCCCGGCTCATCTCGGCAAGACGCTTGAGCGGCTGCGCGATGCGCCTGGTGACCAAGAACACCGCGCCCAAGCCGAGCAGTACGAACACGGTGGCGGCGACGGCGGCGTTTCGCATGAACACCCGCACTTGCTGATGCAGGCCGCGCTGCGAGATGCCGATCTGCACGTAGCCAAGCGGCGCCGCTGGCGCGTCCGCGGATTCCATGCCGGCAAAGTCACTGGACGGGCGGTTCAGCACCGGCGCTACCAAATCGAAATACGTTTCCCCCTGCGCACCGGCGGCGACCTCCGCATAGCGCACATCGCCGACGAAATGCGTCTGCGCGTACAACGTAAACGGCGGCAGCGGGTCCGTCCCGGTCAAGCGGCGCTCCAACACCCCCTTTTGCGCCGCGTCAAGATAGCGCACGTAGGCCACATGCGCCGAGGCCTGCAACCCGTCGATCAGCCGGCCCAGCTCCTCTTCACTTTGGGTGTAAAGCGCATACTCACTGCCGGCCGCCAGCTGATCGGCGAGCACCGCGCCGCTGTTGAGCAGCTCGTCGCGATAGGTCGTTTTCTGACGGTGCAGCAGCAGCGCCGCGGTGCCCAGCATCGTCAGTACTATGATCAGCGTGACCAGGAGATTGAACTTCGTGACCAGACTGATGCGTCTTGACTTCCTTGCCATGTTCATTCAAACACCTCCGTCGCTCCCTGAAGCACACCGGGTTCGATCTCGATCTTCATATGTCTTGCCGTCTTCATGTTGATGGCATACACGATCTTGCGCGGATGCACCGGCGGCAGTTGCGAGGGCGCCGCGCCTTCGAGCACCTTCTTTACCAATTCGCCGCACTGCATGCCGATATCGCGATAATCGCGGTCCAGCGCGTACAGCGCGCCGCCTTTGACCCACATGCGTGAGAGGCCAATCATGGGGATGCGGTGGCGGAACGAATACAGCAAGATCTCTTTGGCGGTTTGCGGGGTGTAGACCATCGGATCGGGGATGCCCCACAGGAGATCGACATCGCGCTCCAGCGCCTTGAGCGCGGCTGGGAGTTCTTGCGGCGCGGCCACCGCGCGCGGTTGCAGGCTGCTCCCCCGCGCGGCGAGCAATGACTCTGCGGCCGCGTAGCGCTGCGCATGCGGCCCCGGACTATAGAGCAGGCCGACGCGGGATTTGCCGGGCAGCAGCCGCGCCATCCATTCGATTTCCGTCTCGACCGGCAGCTCCATCAGCACGCCGGTCGCGTTCTCGAATCGCGCCAGATCGGCTGCATTCAGCACCATGCCGGCGACGATGGGCCGCTTCACTCCGCCTTGCCAAAACTGTTCGAGCGCCGCCGTGCCCAGCGCGAGATAAAGATCCGCCGGCGTATTCATGATGTTCGTATTGTCGGAGGACGCGCTGTTCTCGCGCGCCAGCGTGATCGCGGTGACGCGGACGTGCGGCAGGTGTTGCGCCGCGTAATCGCGCACACCCTGCAGCGCCTCCTGATAGGGCCGGGCGTCGCTGGCAATCACCGCAACGACGCGCGCCTCGGCGCGGCCGTCCTGCGCCTCGCTCCGCACCGGCAAGCCGGCGCCGATCATCGCGAGCATCAACAGCAGGACCAGCGCTCTCATCCTCATTCCCTAAAACGCATATTCCAACTTCAGGCGAAGATCGCGGCCGTCCTGCTGTATGACATCCTGCGCATACACATCGCTCGCCGGATGGAAATACTCGGCGCCGAACAGGTTGTACACCGTCAGGGAGAGGCTGAGATTGGGCAGCCAGCCGCGGTTTGTCAGCGTCCAGTTGACCACGGTGTGCGCATCGGAATGCGCGCCGCTCCGCGTCCGGCGCGCCGCGCTGTGTTGCACTTCCACGCCGCTCCACAGCGCCTCGTTAAACAAGGGGACGGCGACGTTCAATTTGGCGAGCCGCTGCGGCGAATTGATCATCTCGTTTCCCGTGCTGCTGTTCCGACTGCGCTGCCAGGTGTAGCTCAGACGCCCCTCGACGCCGTGCGGCAGCTTGCCCTCCAGCTCCATCTCCGCGCCGCTGGCCGTGGCCGTGGCGAGATTGCGATAGACCATCAAGCCGTCATCCGGATCGGTTACCTGCGTGATCAGACCGTCAACCTCATAGCGGAACGCGGTCAGCAGGCCGCGCAACTGCCGGTTCAATTGCCGCTCCCAGATCAGTTCGAGCGTCTTGATCTCCTCCGGCCGCAAATCGGGATTGGTCTTTTGGGAAACATTATTGTCGCTGTAAAACATCTCGAAGACGTTCGGTGCGCGGAAGGCGGTGCCGTAGGCAAGCTTGTAGGTGTTTTCATCCTGGTTGTGGATCAGCGCCAGGCGGGGGTTCGTGGTGCCGCCAAAGGTGTCATAGTGGTCATACCGCACCCCGAGATTGACGATCAGATCCTCGCGCCAGCGAATTTCATCCTGCGCGTACAGCGCCCAGCGGCCGGAGTCCCGGTTATCATCGAGCACATAACCGCTGCCATCAAAACTGCTCTGGTGCTGGCGCGCGTTGTATTGCCCTTCGAATCCGACCAGCAGCTTGTGCCGTTCGTTTGGCGCATGCCGCAGCAGCGCCTCGCCGGTCCACCATGCGCCATGGTCCTCATCGAGCCACGCCGTTCCGCCAAACAGGTAGCGCCCTTGATAGTGATAGGTGTTGTAGCCGATCCGCGCCGAGACACTGCTGTCATTGTCGAACTCATGCTCGTAGCGCAGATTGACGAAGCGCTGTTCCGGATCGGAGATTTTGTTGCGCGGTTCGTTGAAATCGGCGCCATACGGGGCGGTCGGCAGGTGCTTCTCGCGCGCGCCCCAGCCCGCCTGCAACGTAAAGCGCTGGTAGGCCAGCGTGAGCAATGCGTTGCGATAGCGCTCCCCGTCACCGTGTGCGGCGATGCCGTCGTTGGTCGACGGATCGTCGTATTCCGGATAATACAGCCGCGCCTTGCCCTCGCTGTCATACGCGGCGACGGAGAACAGCGCCTCGAGCCCGGTATCGAAGCGGTTGCCGTAACTCAGCCGCCCCTTGCGCATCTGGTGACGGCCGGCCTCCAGGCTGGCTTCGGCCCCTTGCAGATCGCGGCCGCGCTTGGTGATGAGGTTGATGGTGGCGAAAAACGCGTTGGTTCCGTACAGCGACGACCCGGGCCCGCGGATGATTTCGATCCGATCGATCATGTCGATATCGATGATGGTTTCGTTGCCGATGAATGCCTGCTCGAAGATGTTGTCATTCAGCCGGTAGCCGTCGACGAGCAGCAATAGCCGCGTGTTGTAATCGCCCAGCCGGCCGAATCCGCGCACGCCGGGAAAGGTGTAGGCGCGGTCGTAGGTCATGTAGAAACCGCTCACGCTGCGCAGCACATCGGCCAGATTGCGGTGGCCGTACCTGCGGATCTCCTCCGCCGTAATGATGCTGACGGCCGCCGGCGCCTCGCTGATCTTTTGTTCGTACTTGGACGCCCCGAACACCGAAGGGATTTCCTCGAAGAACATCGCTTCCTCGTCCGCCGTCACCACGAGGTTCCCGCTTGCATAGGCAGAAGGGAGCGAGAGAGGCGCCGCGCTCAACATACCGATCACGAGCGCCAACCCGCTTAGCAAGGGGCGCAGGCTTCGGCCGGGACTGCAAAGGGACTTCAACTTCAACCTCCATAAACTTAGCGCGCTTGCCATGACTTCTGAGAAAGACATGCCAAACCTTTTATATGCTGCTTGGCGTTTTTATCGGCATAACGGTAGGGGGCTTAACCACAAATGCGCGGATGCGATCGGGAAGTGGGGAGCGGCACGCGGATTTCGCCTAAAAGCGGTCATATCGCCGGCCGACCAACGCCCTCATCGCCAACCTGATCAGTGAGTGATCAAGTCCGCGGTGCAGCGGCCGACAGAGATAGGGACAATCACTTGCTCGCTTGTGCCGTGACGGGATCACAGATCAGACAATTCATCATCGAACGCTGCCCGGTGCCGCTCTGGCTGAGACGCATTGGTCTTGCCGGCTTCCTGTTTTTCTTCATCAAAGGGATGCTGTGGCTGATCGTGCCGGCGGTGCTGGTGTTCTTCGGGACCGGCGAGTAAGCCGGGGCGGCGCCCGCGTTGCTGCTCTGACTCAGCGCAACCGGCTGGGAAAAAACATCGGCCGCCATACCCCGCCGAGGTGTTCATCCTCGGTGGCGAAACTCATGAAGGCATTGGGCGGTGCGCCCGGCGGTCCGGCCAGTCCTTCGATCTTGAATCCATCCTCGCTCCAGGTCGCCGCCATGGTGTGCTCCAACCGCAGCGGCGGCTCGGCCGCCGCCTCCACCCGGCCGAGCAGGTAGACCACCGAATTGAACGGTCCGTCGTCGCCGCCGTCGCTGACGGCCGCCGCCCAGAGTTTGCCGCGCCCATCGAGATATAAGTCCGAGAGATCGTGCCGCTCCTCGGGATGCGGCCAGACGCCCGGCGCGCGGAAGCGCACGCTGGTATCCGCCCAGCTCAGGACGCCCTGCGCGGTGTCGAGTTCGCCCCAGCGCACCACGCCGCTGGGATTCTCCGGATCGCCGCCCCAGCCGCCCAGGATCACCAGGGTCCGCCCAGGGGCGCGCGGCGCGCAGGCCATGCCTTCGAAGTTGTCGAGGAGGGAGGTGTCATGGGGCTTTGGCAGACTGTACACCCGCAGCACGCGGGCCGTATTGCCGGTCATCGCCACATGAAAAATGCGCCCGCGATGACCGGCCTTTGCGGGCATGCTTTCGGCCAACAGCGCCTCGTGCGCGGCACCGGGCAGCATGCACACCGCCTCGAGGTCGTTGGGTAAACCCTCCTGGTCCGGCCATGCCTTCACGGTGATCGGCTCGTAGCGCGGCGTATGGCCTTTGTCGACGTGCAGCAGCCCCAGGCGCGGACCGGGATCGGCCTGTTTGGTATCGTGCACCACGACATAATGCTGCTCATCGATCTGGGCCAGACCGCTGTAGCCCGGCGGCTCGGTGCCTCCAACGGCAGGCGCGGCCGGCTGGTGTTCACCCAGGCACAGGCCCGCCGATAGCATCAAGGCCAGCGCTGCCGCGCCGCCCACCGTCCTTGCCCGCCTTACGATCATCTAGACCTTGCCTTTCAATACCTTGGATCATGCCTGATAGCGTCTGGCAGCAGACAGGCTTGCGAACCGCAAAGCCGCCAACTCCCCGAATGGCACTTACTTAAACTCAATTGCATGAAATCTCAGCCCCCCTCCCTTGACGGGAGGGGGTTAGGGGGGAGGGTGCGAACACTGAAATATCAGTGCAATGCTCACCACTCCACCCCCACCCTAGCCCTCCCCCTTCAAGGGGGAGGGGATCTATCGCCTTAAGTAAGTGCCGTTCCCGACCCCCCCCCTCTTCACAATAACGAATGAGCGGGAAAAGGGTTCCCTGGAAGAGCGGGAGTCATTCCAGGGCTGCCGCATAGAGCCGCACACCCCATTCGTGTATAATCCACGCCGTCACCCCGAGATTTCCCCGAGAGCCCAGCCACACCCTCAATGCTATACCACTCCCCATCACTCGCCTGGATCAAGGCGCTTGCAAGCTGCGCAGGATTTGTCGCCATCCTGTATATCTACACCTTGATCATCGAGAATTACGGCGGCTTCAGTACCGAACGGAATACAGAACAGCTGATCGAGCTGGCGCTGGTCGTTTACTTTTACGGCCTGTTCTATGCCGTCCAAAAACCCTCGGCCTGGCGCAGTGTATTGGCGGGCTTGCCGATTCTGCTGCTGTACCTCGCGCACGATATCTTCTATCTCACGCAAGGCAAGGTCTTCCGGCTGGTCAATGCCGCCGAGCTGCCCGAGTTGCTGCAGGTGTTGCCGCTCAGTTATGCGTTGCTGATCGGCGCCATCCTGTTTCTGCCGCTGGGCGCATTGCTGCTGTCCGTCGACTATCGGCGCCCGCGCCATCTGGCTCTGTGGCTCGCTCCCCTGGCTGCGGTGATCGCCTTTGTCGTCGCCATCCCCAACGCCTTTGCCCATCGCTTCCAGCAGCTGGCCACCGAGATCGTGACCTATTCCGACGGCAAGAGCGTGGAGGCCAATGGGCGCATCGCCATGCTGCTCTATCGCGAGGCGCAGCGCATCAATACCCTCGCGGCACTGGCCCCCTACCGCGACCGGCAGGCCTACGACCATCAGGCAGAGCAACTGGCACAGGAACTCCGGCCGCATGCCAACCGGCGCAACGTGCACCTGATCGTGCTGGAGAGCTTCCTCGATCCGCGCCTGTTCAGCGGGCTGCGGCTCTCCTCGCCTCCGGTGCATCCCGATTTCGAACGGCTGTTCGGCGACAAGCTGGGGCTGTCGATCTCACCGGTGTTCGGCGGCGGCACCGCCCAGGCGGAATTCGAAGTCCTGTGCGGCACGCCGGCGTTGGAAAAGGTGAGCAGCGTGGAATTCAATGTCTTCAGCGGCGCGCCGGCCCACTGCCTGCCGGACCTGCTGCAGCGCATCGGCTATCGCAGCGTCGCCAGCAATGCCTACAAGCCGAACTTCTTCAATGCGCTGCCCGCCTATCAGGGCGCCGGCTTTGCCGAAAGCTACTTTCCGCAGGAATTCTCCGGCGCCCGGCAGACGTATTTGCGTTTCGGCGATCCCGGCGAGGAGGAATATCTGTTTGATGGCGAACTCTTCGACCAGAACCTCGAATTTGTGCGCAGCCATCTGGCACAGCATCCCGGGGAACCGCTGTTCAACTACATCATGACCATCTACGGGCACACGCCGAATCTGATCGATCGAACGAAACGGCCGGCGTTCATCACGCTGAAGTCGGACTATCACGATGATCAACTGGAGCGCGCGGTAAACCAGTTCTATTATCGCACCGAGGCGATCGCGCGCTTTGTCGAGCAGCTCCTGGCGATCGATCAGAACAGCCTCGTGATCCTGGTCTCCGATCATGTACCGCCGCTGCGCAACGGGCTGAACACCTACGACAAGCTCGGCTACATGGACAACGGCGCAAACCACTATTACACCAATCGCATCGCCATCATCGAGGACGGCCAACCGAGGGTGTATGCACCGCTCCATCATTACGAGGTGCCATCCATCATCCTGGACTATGTCAGCCGTGATGCCTATTGCCGCGGCCGCCCCTGCGCCTTCAAGGATGGCAGCCAACCCCTCGCGCGCGAACAACACCTTGAAGACTACTTGCGCCTGATGGCGCATGCCTCGGAGTGAACCGCGGCGGGCGGGTGCCGGCGCAGCCCCGCCTGCCACGTGGGATGTTCAAGAAATCACGCACCCGTCCACGGATCGTGTTTATCCTTTTCCTGGGTTTCCGTTTTTTCCTGCGGCTCGGGCTTTGGCTTTTTCTTGATCGCCGGAACCGGCACCTTGCGCCACACGCCGTTACTGCTGAAGCACCCCCAGCCCCATTGCACCCAGTTGAGCAGCGCGAAGGCCAGCCACAGCGCCCAGGCCAGCATCAGCATGCGGTAGACGAAGATCGGCACCGAGACGACCCACGCGCTCGGCAGAGCGCCATCCACGCGATCCTGATACCAGTTGAGCTCGTAGTCCCATGAGCCGTTGCCGATGATCTGCATGTGCGGCAAGCCGAGCAGTCCCTGCCAGATCGCATAGAGCATGAACGATGCGGCCAGGACGGTGGTGACGACCAGCAGCAGCTGCATGGCGTTGAACTGACTGTTGCTCACCGTCTCCGGCTGCCGCCCGCGATAGGCGAGCAGGAAAAACCAGGCGGCGACCAGCGCCGGCATCCACACCGGCGCTTGCGAGAAGCCCACCCCGAGCAGGAGCCAGTGGTGGGTTTTCAAGGGCGTGCTCGTGGTTCTGCCCAGGGCGATCGCCACGAGCAGGATCACCAGCAACACGCCCCAGAACAGGATCGCCGGGCCGACCTTCGGCCCGCCGGCGAACAGAATCCAGCGATCCTGCGGCATGGCCAGGGTGAGGTTGTTGTTGACCGCAGGCAGCCCCAGGTCGAGCACGGGGGTCGTGTAGCGCCCGGTGACGCCGGCGTCCTGCCGCCAGATCAAGGTGATGGCATGACTGCCCGGGGCGATGGTGAGCGGCACCTTGTTTTGGCTTTGCTGGATCGGCTGCTCCACCTCGTCGATCAAGAGTTTTTGCAAGACCGCGCCCTCGGGCAGGACGAGGTCCCGCTGCTCGCCCTGGCTGCTGCGCAGTTGCAGGTGCAGCACCGTCTCGGCCGTGCGCTTGCCCGGCGTGACCCGCATGCGGGTTTCATCGATGGTCAACGTCGCGCCGACGATGCCCTCGGGCCGCGTGACGGCGACGACGACCTCCTCCCCCGGCCACGGCCACCACTGCGGCATCCAGTCGCCGGCGGGCGACTGCTGCATGATCTCCGGGATGCCCTGGTAGCCGATACGCCAGATCGGCGAGACGCTCAGCCGCCAGTGCTCCAGCCATTGCGTGGTGTGCGGGGCCTTGAGCGTGAGCGCATCGCGCTTGCCGAGCGACGACGTCCAGCTGGCGCTGTCCTGCGCGGCGCCGAGCGTGACGCTGACCTTGCCGTTTTTCACCTTGGCGTCGGCGCTCAGCACCGATTCGCCCTCGAGCAGCGGCACCTCCAGGGAGATGGCATCGCCCGGCCCGGAGACGCGCGTGACGGTGGTCTGCACATTCCAGTCGATGCCGAGCAACAGCGTGCGTTCGATGATGACAAACGGCGGCAGCGCCTGGGTCTCATAGGCCGCCTCCGCGGTGGATTTGCTCGCGCGCTTGCTCTGGCGCAGCAACTGCACCTGGCCCGAGGCCTTGCCGTCGGTGATGCCCTCAACCCGCCAGCCGACCGCCTCGGCTTCGATGTAATAGGGATTGAGCGGCAGCGGGATGCGCACCGAGGCCAGCTCCGGCAGCGGCCCGCGCAGGGTCAGGCGATGCACCCCCGCGGGCACGCGCGCATAGTATTGCGCGCCGACCCGGCTCACCCCGACCTGGCGGTCGTCGAGGATCACCTCGGTGGGCAGCCATTGATTGGCCTCAAACGGCAGCGGCACGGCCACCTCGGCGCCGGCATGCACCTCCATCTGGAGGGTGAGCGCATCGGGCTGCGCCACCAGACGCAGGCGCGGACTCTGCGCGCATTGCGGCGCGCACTGCGGCGGTTCTTCCTGCGCCTTGACCAGACGCCGTTCCAATTCCTTCAGCATCGCCTCATCCGGGAACACCGCCTGCTCCGCCGCCCAGGCCTGGGGTGCCGCGCCAACGCACACCACCGCGCTGAAGCACAACGGGACCAGCAGCTTGAGGGACGGAAAACCAAACCGCCGCTTGTCTTTGATATCGAATCCCAGCATGAAGGCGATGAGCGCGCCCATCAGCACCACGCTGAGCAGATTGAGCAGCAGATGCCCGGTGGGCGAGATTAGCCGCAGCGTGATCGCCTGATCGGCCTGCACCGGTCCGTTCCAGGCGAAATCGATGGTCTGCCACTGCCAGCGCGGCAGGCCGGGGCCGGTCTGGCGGCGCGCGCTGGGATCGACCACCTGCTGGGTCATCAGCGCGGGCTCCTGCTTCACGCGCACCTCGGCGCGCCCGCGCTTGTATTCCTCGCTCGGCAAGGCGGAGATCGCCGCATCGGCCATCTCCTTGGTCGCCTTGTAGACCTGGCTCGGCGCCGAGCCCACATCGACCTCGGCCTCCGGCGCCAGCTGCTCCTCCATGAACACCGCCGGGCTCGGCGGGGGGATCGGCGCGCCGCGGTAGATGCCTTGCGGATTTTCCAGCTGCGGGTAGATGCCCTCGCGCACCGCATCCACGGCAAAGGCCAGGAACAGCAGCACCAGCGCGGCGGCGCTCGCCCAGCGATACCAGTTGATCAATCGCTTCATTGTGCCCTCGGGCAAGGCGCGCCACAGCGCGATGGCGATCACCAGATTCAGCCAGATCAGGCGCGGGGCGCCCGCCTCGTGCCAGGTCAGCGTCAGCAGCGCCAGCGCCAGGACGGCGACGCGCCAGTCCCACAGGCGCTTGACTGCCAGCGTGATGATCAGCACCAGGAAGATATCCAGCAGGGTCCACTTCTTGATCCAGCTGTTGGAGACCTGATCCACGCCGCCCATCGACAGCAGCGTCCAGCCCGGCGGCAGATACAGCTGCCCGCTCACGGCGGTGAATTCGCTGTCCCAGCCCAGGCCCGGCAGGCGCGCCTCATCGATGCGGCTCTCGGCGCTCAGCTGCAGTTGATGCTGCCGGATTTCGACGCCCGCGCCGCGCTCGCCGTCGAGGTGGGTGATCACCTGATCCTCGCCGTTGATCGCCACGCGCCCGAGCTGATACGGCGCGTACATATTCATGCGCCAGTCACGATTCATCAGCCCGTTGATCTGATCGGCCACGGTGAAGCCCGTGCCGTCGAAATCCATCCATAGTTGCCGGCGCAGGGTGAAACTGTTGGGCGCGGCCTCGGGATTGCCGCGCCGGCGCACCTCGAACTGCATCGCTTGCCCGGCGCTCATGCGGTAGGCGGGAAAGCCGTGCCAGGCCTCGGGCAGCGCCGTCTGGCGCGGATCGATCTGCTCCAGTCCCTTGACCTCCGCCAGGCGCACCAACGGATTGGCCTGAAAGGCCCAGATCTCCTCGTTCACCCACGCATCGCCCTGGACCGCAGGCAGCGCGATGCTCACGAGATCGCCGGGAAAGCGCGCGGTGAACTCGATGGTCCAGCGCCCGGGCCGCGCCTGCAGGCGCAGGCGTCCGTCGGGCTCGAGTTTCGCCGGCAGGCGGCTGGAGAGCGCCAGCGGAATGGCGCCCGGCAGCAGCAGCGGGCCCAGCACCAGTTCACGCGCATCACCGGAGATGCTGAGATCGAGGAAGGTCACCGCCTTGAGCGGCACATCATCGCTGATCAAACGGGAGACGGTGAGCGTGTGGCGGTTTTCCGTCTCACCCGGTTTGCCCGCTTGCGGCTGCTGATCGCGCAGCCAGATCATGCCCGCGTCATCGACATAGGGAAAGCGCACCGCCGCCCCGTCGATCTTGAGCTGCACCAGGGCCACGGTTTCCGGCACCTTCAGGCGCTCGGGCAATTGCGCCCACCGGAACTTACCGCTCAGCGCATGGCGCCCCGGTTTGAGGAAGATCACCGGCGCGCCGGCGTGATCGCTCACCGCGATCGGTTTGCCGTTGGCGGTGACCTCGAGCGGCCAGTGCTGTGAGTCACCCGGCAGCCCAATCCAGCCTTCCTGCTCCACCTCCCAACTCTGGGTGAAGGCGCCGCCTTGCCGGGCCAGCGTGAGTGCCAGCGGCCCGGGCCACGCGCAAAGCCGCGTCTGGCCGATCTGGTTGTAGAGCGAGGGACAGGGCGAGACCTCATGTTCGTAGAGCACCCAGTTGGTCCACGGCTTGAGCGCGGGCGGCACCATCTCCGCCGTGCTCATCGCCGCCAGGGCTTGACCGAAGCAGAGCAGATACACGAGACAACCCAGGATGAAACGCATCAGCAACTCTCCCTTCACGTTATTATCAAATGTAACGCGCGCCAGCGTATTTCACGCAATCCGCACGGCATTTTACTTATGGATACTCTGAAAATTCCGGGATGGAATTATTCAGATTCCTTAACAGCACGCCAGCACCAACGGCACTTCCACTTCGGCCGCGCTCAATCCGCCGTGATGGCCGACTAAGTGCAACGGCGTTTCTCCCGGCAAGCGCTGGGTGAGGATGTAGTCGTCCTTGAGCGCCAAGACGTAATCCCCCACCCGGCTGTGTAATTCCGGATGAGGCGCCCCAAGCCCAAACAGCCCCTGCGCAATCAACTCATCGCCCCGGTGCAACATAACGGCATGCGCAAGTTCACTGCGCACATAATCCGCGAATGTCTGCTCCATGCCGCGGCGCACGTAGCAATAGGCCAGCCGCGGCTCGCCGCACAGCGGCACCGCCAGGCAACGCTGCAACTCCGGCAGATCATTCACCCGCAGTCGCGTCTCGGGGCGCGTGTCGACAAAACCGTGGTCGGCGGTAACCAGCACCACCGTTTCCGTGCCGGCCAGGTCCGCGAACAGCTTCGCGAACCCGTCATCCAGGCGCGCGAAATGTTCCGCCGCCTGCGCACTGCCCACGCCGTGATCATGCGCCAATCCATCGAAATACGGCCAGTAGGCATAGAGAAATTTGCGCTCGGCGTGAGCGCGCACCACGGTATTGATCCGGGAGAAGTAGTCCTCCATACCTTTGTGCAACACCAATTCGGCATTGCCGAGTAGCGCCCGATTGAATACCGAGTTCGCCAGCCAGTCCGGCATCAGTGAATAACTGCGCACCGGCAGTCGCGCGAACAATGGCGGCTGTGCAATCAACTCTTGCGGGGTGATGCCCGCCTGGGTGAGATCGGCGCGATTGCAGCGCGTGAGGAACGGCAGCACCGTGACCACGCTGCCCACTTCGCGCAGCCACATAAACCAGCCGGTGAGGCCGTGTTGCTGCGGGGCCACGCCGGTGAGGAAGGTCGTCACCGAGGCGGAGGTCGTCGGCGGGGCCACCGCGTGCAGCCGGCGGTGCAAGCGTTGGTGCAATTGGCTGCCGGCCCCGCGCCGGACGAGATAGTCATAGCCCAGGCCATCGATCACACAGAGCACGATATTGCGCGCCTCGGCCAGGGGTTGCGCATCCAGGCCGCGCAGGACGGGATAGCTACTCGAGCCGCCGCAGCCCTGGGTGATACTGCTCATCAAATTAACGATGGAAGCGCCGCCGTAATCCGGAAATAACATCCGCCGATCTCGTGTGAGGTTGCCTCACACACCATAGCAGAGCTTGCACGGGGGATAAACCGCCGATTGACTGGCACGGGGCCAGGCAGAGGCCGGCGCACCTTATCGGCTACGGAACCTCTGATGTATTGGAGGTGCTCTGAGAATTCCGGGACGGAATCATTCAGCGCTTCCCTAATGATGCGGCCTTTTTTCAAACAGGATCTCGGCGTGACTGATCAGCTCGCCGAGCTCGTATTTGGCGCGTTTGAGCAGCGCCTTATCGGGCTTTTGCTTGTACTGTTTCATCACGATGATCACGTAAGAGGGATGGACCACGAGATCCATCAGATTGATCAATTCTTCGAAATGATTGTCGTGCTTGACGTCGATGCCCTGCGCCTTCGGCGCCTCCAGGCGATACCACTGGCGGGTGATCTCTTCCGGGGTCATCTGACTCATGCCCTTCGCGCTATCGGCTACCAGATGCAAGAATTTGGCGTCCTCGGGATAGATCTTGGCGTATTTCCGGCAATGCGCCGCCCCGATCGCGACCAGCTGTTCTTGCTTATGGATCAACGCATCCACATCGCGCACCTTGCCGGAGGCCACTTCCTGGAACGATTCATTGGCGAGTTTGAGATATTTCTCTTGCTCGGCTGTCGTCGCCGCATAGGCCGCCGACTCGACACACAGCCATACCAACGTTAACCACCAGGCGCATAGATGAGACACGCGCCGCTTGCATTCCACCATGCTCGGCCACTCCCAGATACTGTTGCTCTGTTTTGCCACCATCTCTACCGGCGCTTGCAGGCGCCCGCCCGCGCTATTTCTTGAACAAGGTTTCCGCATGCGTGATCAGCTCGCCGAGTTCGATCTTCATGCGCTTGATCAGCGCCTTATCCGGCTTTTCTTGATACATTTTCAGCAGAATAATCACATAAGAAGGATGCACCACCAGATCCATGAGGTTGCTCATCTCCTCAAAGTGATCTTTGCCGCGGGGATCGACACCATGCTGTTTTGGCAACTCGCCTCGATACCAATTGCGAATAATCTCCTCCTGGGTCATCCGCACCATATCCGGTGCGCTGTCGACCACGAGCTGCAAGAATTTCGCATGCTCGGGGTAGATGTTGGCGTATTGCCGGCAAAACGCCACGCCAAGGCCGACCAGCTGCTCGTGTTTTTTGATCAGGTCATTCACATCGCGCAGTTCGCCCGCGACCAATTGCTCAAACGCCTCATTCGCGATCCGGAGATAGGTCTCTTGATCGACGGAATCCTGCGCATGGGCGCTCGATTGGAAACACAGCCACACCAGCGCCAGCCACACAGCGCACAGGCGAGAACAGCGCATGATAAACACCGCCATGGTCAACCCTTCGGGATATTCTTGATTTTATTTCGTATCGACACATATCGCCGAAACCTTAGCAGGAGACTCGGAACCGTGATGCACCACCCGCCCGGTCCTTATGAAAGGTGCGCATCAGCCGATAACCCCCTTGGACCCTTCGATGGGAGACGGCAAAGGAACGATCATGAAACTCGCGGAGCTGTTTCACTTCAACGAGCGGCAGGATGCCCCCGCCGCCCACGAACACCGCCGGCGATCTGCCGCGGATGCGGCGGAAGTGGATCAGGTATTGACTCAGCTCGCCGGCACGCAACAACTGCCTGCGGCGCTGGAAAAGCTCATCTATCAATACTGGAAGAAAGTGCTGCAGGCGGTCTATCGGGAACATGGCCGCAGCAGCCGCCAATGGAGTGTCGCCATGCAAATCACCCTGGATTTGCTCTGGAGCCTGACGCCTAAGCATACCGAGGAAGAACGCAAGCACCTCATCGCCGTGCTGCCGGGGCTGATCCAGTCGGTGCAGGCGGGGTTAAGCGCCGTCATCCGAGATCCGGCCACCGTCGACAAAGCGATGGTGGTGCTCGGGAAACAGCACCTGATCTGCCTCCAAAAGTCCGAGTCGAGCACGCGCGCCGCCCCACGCGCGCCCGCCGTTTCCGCCCCCCAATTCGACATCCTCGACCCGGCCCTGACGGACGATACCCGCATCGAATTGGCGAACAAGACCAAGGTCATCGATCCCAAAAAGTACGCCCCCGGGCTGATCAAGGCGACCGGCGGCTGGGTCTTCGACCCAGACACCCAGGAATGGGTCTTCATCGGCGAATAACGGCCGGGCTTTGCGGTGGTATACTTAACTACCCGGCGGCGCAACGCGCCCCTGGGATGTTCACAGACCGCAACACCCTTACCGCGTGGTACATGAAGACAACGATTCAGATGTTACTTGTGCTGCTCGGCAGCACCCTGCCGATGCACGCCTGGCCCAAGATCGATGGTCCGCAACAGCTGCAACTGCACTATCAAGCGATGCAGCAGGCACGGCAAGATTCCACCTGGCCCCATCCCTTCGCGATCCATTCGAGCGATCGGAGCAATCGCCTCAGCGCCGATGTATACGGCATCGTTGCATACCCCTTTGCGGAAGTGAAAAAGGCCCTAAGCAGCGCCGCGAATTGGTGCGAGTTCATGCCGCTGAATCTCAACATCAAATCCTGCACCATCGCACAGCACGCCGGACAAACCGAATTGACCTTGTATGCCGGCCGCAAGTTCTATGAAGCGCCTGAAGACGCATATCAATTGAAGTACGGCTACCGGGTGCTGGCCCAAGACGAGCAGTATCTGAGCGTGCTGCTCAGCGCCGGGCACGGCCCCTTTGGCACCAGCGACTATCGCATCGCCGTGGAAGCCATCCCCGTACAGCAGAAAACCTTTCTCCTCATCCACTCCTCCTACACGGCCAGCTGGCAAAGCAAGCTCGGCGCCAAGACCTATCTGGCCACACTTGGACAGGGCAAGATCGGTTTCAGTGTGGAGGCGCTCACCGCGGAAGGCACACCGATTTACAGCACCGGAACGAAAGCAGTCATCGAGCGCAACGTCATGCGTTACTATCTAGCACTCACCGCCTACCTCGACACCCAGCACCTGCCCGCGGCACAGCGCTTCGAAGCGCGCATCCAGACCTGGTTCGACATGACCGGGCAGTACGCCGCTCAGCTCCATGAGCTGGAACGCGATGAATACCTCCAAGCCAAACGGCAGGAATGGGCCAACCAGTTGCATCTGCAACAGCAGCTCCACCCTTGACGCGTTGCCACTCGCCCCGGCAAACCGCTCACGAATACAGCCCTCCGCACTAAAGACCCAGCGGCGCGCCCAAAAAAACAAGCCGCCCCGCAGGCGGCTTGTTTTTCGATGATCGGATCGCGCGGCGACGCGCGGGCCATTACTTCTTAAGTGCCAAGATGCCGTCTACCAGCTTCTCAATGTCCGCATCGGAAACTCTCGGGGAATTGGGCGGCATGGGCACATTGCCCCAAACGCCCTTGCCGCCTTTTTTGACCTTTTCAATCAGCATGGCACGCGCAGAAGCATCGCCTTTGTATTTTTCGGCTACGTCATTATAGGAAGGACCGACGACTTTCTTGTCGATTGCGTGGCAAGCAGTGCAACCGCTCTTTTTCAGCATTGCACCAAAATCATCCTGCGCCATCACCGGCAGGCTGATCAACAGCGCGGCACCACCCAGACCCAATGTTAAGATTTTTCTCTTCATTTGTGCTCTCTCCACTCTGCTAACAGTTATCCTATTGATTATTTCGAGCCTGCGATGCAGGCCCATATAGAGAATATGCCAGCATGTGGGATTGTCAATTCGACTGGCGCAGGCAACTTGTAACAGATTGTCATGAGGTCCGCCGTCAAGAATTGGGGTTCACACCACCCGCGTCGCCGGTTGCTGCCAAAATCCGGAATTGAATTCTTAGCGCGCCTTAGTGGATTATGCGGGGCCGGCCGGTCGTTCAAAATCGCTCCCGGCGATTTGGTCGAGCCTCACAGATCCTCTCATCCTCAAGGACGCATAAATCAAAAAGGCCCCCTCGTGCGAGGGAGCCTTTTTGAGTTATTGGCGCGCCCTAGAGGATTCGAACCTCTGACCTCAGCCTCCGGAGGGCTGCGCTCTATCCAGCTGAGCTAAGGGCGCTTTGTTAAGATCGTGGCGAGTGCCGTAAAGCGGGCATAGGATACCTCAGCGGGCAAGATCCGTCCATGCCTGGGGGAATCTGATCGGACCAGACAACTATTTTGTTGTTTCTCGCTGGGACCGACATCCGTACATATCGCAACACTGGCCAGCTGTCACACTAAGTCGATCTGATCGCAATGAATCGAGGGCCGCTTCCATGGCAATTAAGAAAATGGCCTAAGGGAAATCCCTTCGGCCATTTGGTGAGACGAAGGTAAGAAACTTAGTGCCAATAATCCCAGTCGCGACCGCGTTTGTGCCGACGGTGATCCCCTTCAGAATCATGCCACTTATGTTTTTTGTGATGTTTGTGGTGTTTACCACCTGTGGCACCTCCAGTCGTGCCTCCTGCTGTGCCGCTAGTCGTACCGCCTGCGGTACTTCCGGTCGTGCCGCCCGAGGATGAACCACCGCCGCACACGGGATCACGCGCTGCCAGAACGTCGGCGGCACTCACTCCCGCCATCGCCGCCATCAGGGTCAGTTTGGCATCATCGACAATGCAGGGATTGGGCGAGGAAAAGCCACCCGTGCCGGTCGGCATCGGCATGATATGACAAGTGTTGCAGGCAGACGGGAGGCTCGCTGGGCCGCCGGTGGTACTGGTGCCGCCAGTAGCCCCACCGGTACACGCTGGAAAGACATACGCACCTAGGCTATCTGCATAGCAGGCGACATCCATGATTTGCAGGTAGCTCAATCTCCCAAGAAACGCAGGCATTGCGTTTCGACCATTGATGGTCGTGTCCACGATGTCTGCAAGTTCGATGGGACTGCCTACAAAGGCTGGACCAATGCCACCGACGCCTCCAGCGCCATGACAACTCACACAGTTTGCATCAAAAATGCCTTGGCCGGCGTCAACATCGCCGCCGCCAGTCGTCCCAAGTCCGGAATCCCACTCCCCGGGGTAGCCTGTGGTACCACCCGTCGTGCCGGCGCTGCGCGCGCAGACACCGTTAGACGATTGCGCCAGATAGCCAGCCAAATCAGTAACCGAGGCAGCGCCGGTATTTGCGCCGTAATCAATCATGCGATTGACAGTGTTTTCCCAATCCGAGACGGACTTGCCGGTGCCATCGCCTCGGCCGGCCGGCATCACAACGGCATTGCCCTTGACCAAGCTGCCATCGCTGGCAAGTATGCCGTGGCAAGTGCCACAGTTTGCAGTGGTCAATGCTGCTTTGCCTGACTCGCAGCTCGCGTAGGCTATGCCAGAAAGCGCGAGCCCACCAGCGGCGAATATTGAAACCAATATTGCATGCATGCCTGACCCTCGCTGGAAACAGTTGAAATTAGCCGTAACCCTCGAACACCGTAATGGGAAAGTGACTTGATTACCCCCTTAATGATCACGCATGACTACACGTCTAGCACATTAACTAGATGCAGAAAAAACGCCCCAGTCTTATCGCAGGGGAAGGGAAAGTTTTTCGGCAGGCAGCAACCCTGCAACACCTGTTTCAAAACGTAAATAGAGGCTACGAGCAGACTAGCAAGTGAAACGCCGCACTCTCGCGACAGCACACACCCCGATAATCCTGCCAAAAAATGGCCGAGGGGATGACCCCTCGGCCATTTGCGAAGTGATACCAAGAAACCTTAAGGGTGGTCAATCGCTGTCACCCCACCCTCGACCGTACTTATCACCACTGCTGTAACCGTAATCCCAGCCACCGCCGTAATATCCATAATCGCTGTCACCCCAACCGCGACCATGCTTGTAGCGACGATGATCTCCGTCGGAATCATCCCACTTGTATTTTTTATGATGTTTGTGGTGATGATGCTGGCCACCCGTTGTGCCGCCGGTTGTACCGCCGGTCGTGCCACCCGTTGTACCGCCTGTGGTGCCACCGGTTGTGCCTCCCGTCGTACCGCCTGTCGTGCCACCCGTTGTGCCGCCTGTCGTGCCACCGGTTGTACCGCCGGTCGTGCCTCCCGTACAACCCGCATTGAACGGCGCACTCAAGCTGTCTTCATAACAAGCAACATCCCTAATCTGCTGGGCACTCAACATTCCACCGAACGCCGGCATCGCATTTCGACCGTTGGTGATCGTGCTTACGATGTCGGCATAGCCGATGGAATTTCCTACAAAGGGCGGGCCAAAGCCGCCTGCGCCTCCAGCACCATGACAACCCGCGCAGTTGGCTCCGTAGATGCCCTGGCCGGTGCCGATATTGCCCCCAGTGCTGCCGCCGGTCGTGCCACCGGTTGTGCCTCCTGTCGTACCGCCTGTCGTACCACCTGTCGTACCGCCTGTCGTACCGCCTGTCGTACCGCCTGTCGTACCGCCTGTCGTACCGCCTGTCGTACCGCCTGTCGTACCGCCTGTCGTACCGCCTGTCGTACCGCCTGTCGTACCGCCTGTCGTACCGCCTGTCG
>JBFMHP010000042.1:0-162525 GCA_040752855.1 Pseudomonadota bacterium
AAGAACTACCCAAGGCGCAAACCGTCGACGATGTTGAAGCACTGCTGCCATGGGCTTTGGATATGGCCACCTTAACCCGTGGTGACTGAGCAAGGAAGAATGCGGTCTAATGATCGCTTACGAACAAGCAGCTGTTGCTTTTAGTATGGCGATGGTTCTATTGGGTATAATTGGCACAATTATGACTTTAGTTGCAGGAGCAGTTACTGGTATCGGATTCGCTTTGTCCTTCGTAGCAGGAAGGCTGGTCGATTATGGGCTCGGTGTGATGAAAGAAAAAAATGAAAAATTCAACCTTATGTACTTGCAATGATGCGATTAAGTTATTTCTTGTTGGTTATCAATTTAACGGAAGATCATATAAATGGATAAGCTTAAAAAGATTCAGTTTTTCATAACAGTTATCATTTCAATTGCAACGATAGTCTCTACAGCTGTCTTTATTTATTTAGGCTCATTTCCAATTTGTGGTGGCAGAGGTGCAAAATGTTTTTATATTACTTCGACTGAAACCCCTTTCTTCTTCTGGGGAGCTGTATCTATCAGTTTATTATTAGGCATCTATTTTTTTTACTACGGATTTAAGAACTTTAATAAACGCGGTAAGGCGCACAAGTAGGGCGGCAATAAGCGAAGCGCATTGCGCCGAATGAATTTTCGCTCCGCCAGTCTGTAACCCGCGCGGTATGTGCATGGCGTGGCTGAAGTGCCGGCCGAAAAGTTCACCAACTGGGCCGGCGATTTCGCCAATGTCGAAGCCGCCCAGGAATACGCCAGCGTCGCCGGCATACCCAAGGGTGAGAGGGTCACCCTTCGGTAAGCCGGTGTCAAGTAGCAACAAGCCCCCTGTCCCTGATTTTTTTGCTTCTCAGCAGCACAGGGTCACTCAAATACCTGCCGATGACTGTCTCGCGCCCGATTCTTTCAGATGCATCGGCGTCGGAATGTTCCGCGCCAGTCACCCTTCTGGTTTAAGCACATCGTGTACTACCCAGCCCGCGTGTGCCTTGGCTTGTATCCAAGCCCCACAAATTCCTCGGCGCCCTGCCGGCGTACAGAGGCACACCGTGTGTGCGTCAGAGCCCTTTAAAGCAATACATACTCCTGGCGCTAGGTTTCGTTATAGCCCTGCTGGGTATTTTGGCGGCATTTAATGGAGGATATTTTACAAGCTTTCACTTCAATTGCCGTTGTTGGAGGATTGTTAGGACCGATTGGTGCGACAATCGCGCTATTCCTAATACTGCACATCATCCTTGCTGAGTTAGTAGTTTTTGCTTCATCTTAGAATCTGAGTAGGATCGTATGAACAAATTTAGAGAATTGCTTTCGTTTGTTCCTGGGGTGTTTTTGTTAGGCATTGGAGTATATATATTTCTAAATGGCGGAGGGGCTCTTTATGCATTGCTTGGCGCGTTGTTTCTTATCGGCAACCTGATACCCAAATCTAAGCAATAATTTTTGTGGTCAGAGCGACAACCCCTACCCGCAACTGGCCGCATTGGGTGATTTCAAGTTCAACCAGTTGTGGCCACCGATCATGCCTATGACAAAAAACATCGTTTATATGATTGGAGTCCTGCTGGTCATCCTGTTTACTACCATTGCGCTAATTAAAGGTAATGTTTCGTTTATGCTTATAAGCTCTATATGTATGTCTCTATTTGGTATTGGCTCCGGTGAAAGGAATAAAGAAGAGGCGCCCATTCCTAAATGGTACCATTTAGGAATGGCGATATACCTTCTAGGGTTGGCATTGTTTTTTTGACGCACATTGATTTTATTAGAAACACTTCTGCTGCGATAACTTTTATGCTTTTTGTTTTACCATTTTTGCCATTAATTCTTACCCAGAAAAGATGATATGGTTAATTGCGGGAAAACGATTTTTTTACGTCTTTTTACAAGTTGGATGATATTTGGCGCAGGATTTTACTTATATGAAAAGTACGGCATATTTGCGGCTGTCTTGCTATTTGCAGGCGCTGCTCTTTTGAGAGGAAGCCATGACGTGCAACTGAAAGAGAAGTTGCTTTCGATCACTGCATGGAAAGTTTTTGTTGTAGTTTATTATGTGTTGTTCGCCGTAGCCATTCTGTATTTTGGTGTAAATTTTTCAAAGTATTCAGCATTTATTTTTGTGACTTTTCTAGTGTTACCGTTGATCTTGTTTATGCTGATAAATGACATAATAACGTGCTACAAAAAGCAAAACAGCCCGCACGGAATGAGGGAGTAAAAAGGGGGTGAGAGGGTCTTGGCATTTTGCATCCCTTTAGCGTCACACAAAACTTCGCCAAGATCGAAGCGCATATCAAAAAACGCAAGCTATCCGATGACATCTTCCAGCGCCACATCCACATGGTTGCCAACTATCAGCAAGAACTGGCCGCCGTGTTGTCCAGTATCACCGCGATTGAGTCCACAGCCGGTGAAGAAGATCAGGCCCAGAAGATAAAGGCGCCCATTGATCTGCTTAAGGCCAAGAGAAATAAGCGCACCCATCAGCCGATTGACCCGAACGACTTGTCCAACCGCAGCGGCAAGGCCAATAAAGACAACACACCGAAGCTGGCCCAGGAGGAATCTCTTCCCAAGAATCTGGAAGGCGGCGTGCTAAGCGTGGGAAGCTGGAACAGGCGTTGTCGGCTCGCAAACCATGAGCCCCCACGCCTACACCGAAGACCAGCTCGTCGACCAACCTGCCATCGCACTGTTTACCGCGCTCGGTTGGCAAACGGTGCGGGCGCTGGAAGAGGCTTTTGGTGAAGGAGGCACGCTGCGATGCGAACCAAGGGCGAGTGTGGCCTTGTTATTACCTATATCAATGGGCTAAAAGCGGCTGCCTCACAAGGTAACGACTTTGTTTTACAGAAAAAGTACTGCCTGACGCCGTCTGGAGAGAAAAGGTAACGACTTATTTTTTTTTAGATGAAAAAGCCGTTGAGTAAAATCAACGGCTTATTGATGGAGAAGGTAACGACTTTATTTTCACCCGACAGCTGTTCGAGACCTATTAAAGTCGAAAGCTTAGTGAATATAGAATCAGGCTGCGTAGGGCTGATCAAGACGAGTAATTGCCGCCGACAACATAATTAGGATATCCTCTATATTTATGCCGTTTTTGACGCGGTTAGGAGCGCTTTGCGAGGGGATGGGAATGGAGTTTCTGTATCGTTGGTGGGGTTTCACGTTATTTGTGCTGCTGTTTATAACCGCTTGTGGTGGTGGCGGTGGTGGTTCCTCGCAGGAGATAAAAGAGATTGAGGAGCTCGATATTTTCCCCCTGGAGGTCGGCGCCAGCTATCAATACGGCAGCGCTGATACCGTGTCGGTGGGGGCGCCGAGCAATATAGTCGGTTACGAGGCTTATCCGCTTACCCATTCCACCGGCGCCAAAGAATATTTTTCAACCCACAGCGGTAAGTTGCTCTACCTCGGGGTGTTTGTTCCCAATGTCGAGGTATACACGACCAACGGCGTGTACAAATATACCGCTGATGTGCGCTTGGATGCACCGCTGGCGGTGTATTCCGACCAGTGGACCGCAGGGCACGATCAAGCGATTTCCGGCACCGGGTCGGCGAACATACAGCCGGGCTACGGCAAGCGCAATTTCAGTTACTCCGGTTCGGTGACCTATTACGGCGAGGAGCAGGTGAGTGTGCCCCTCGGACAGTACACGGCGCATCACATCTATTTTGGATTGAACCTGTCCATCTCGATAGACGGCTATATGTTCGAAGTGCCGATCTCTTCCCATCTCTGGTTGGTGGATGGGATAGGCATCGTGCAGCGCCAGGAAAACGGCGCGCTGTTTTATCTCTCAGATATCGAGGGGCTGCCGGAGCGGCTGCGGTTTTCCACAGTCAGCGGCGCGCCACAGTTACCGGTGAGCGAGGTGGTGAGGTTAGACGGCGTGGCAGTCCGGGCGGATCAGTATTCTTACTCGATCGACACGCAGGGTAGCCCGGTGGAGTGGCTGAGCGTGCAAGCGGCGCAGAATGTCCTGAATGCTGCGGTGACGACCACGGCGATGGCGCCGGGCGAGTATCTTGCCACGATAAATTTGACGCCGATCGGCGGTGGGTCTGCCCTCCCGGTGGAGGTGATCTATCAGGTCGACGCACCCACTATCGATGTGCCGGCACAGCTAGTATTCGATCTGCGCTATGCCCAGACCCTGGGTGATTTCAGCCAAACGCTCTCTTTCACTCCCGATGGCGCGCTGCAGGCGTGGAGCGCCAGCGCCTCCGCGGATTGGATGATGCTCACCGAGCAGCATGGCGACCCCTGGAATCCGGCGGTCGAGGTTGCCCTCAGTCCCCAGGCATTAATTGGGAAAGCCACCAGCCTCAATGAGACCATCACCTTACATTACCAGGGCGAGCACAGCGCGGCCGGCACGGCCAAGGTAGCGGTGCAGATTCTGCTGCCGGCGGGAGGTCTGCAGATTCCCGCCACCGCATTCAGCGCCGCCAGTGGCAGCCCGGAGGATTTCGAGGTCAAAGTGGTGGAGCTATTTGGTAAGCCGATTACCGAAAGCGAGTACCAGGTCTCGGTTGCCTACGAGGGGGCACGAAACGGCTGGTTGCAGGTGGCGGTGAACCCGCAGTCCGGTATCTATGAGTTCGATATCCTGCATGCCGATCTGCCGCCTGACAGCTATCGTGCCGACGTTACCTTTACCCCGGCCAACGGTGTGGCGCTGCAAGCGCAGGTAACCTTTGAGCTGGCCGAGCCGACCATAGAGATCGTAGGCGAGGCGAGCTGGGTGATCGACTCCAGCACGCTGGAAGAAGCACTGAGAAAGACACTGACGTTCAACCACACCGGCGAATTGCTGGATTGGGAGATCAGCTCGCCAGTCCCCTGGCTCAGTGCGCAGCAGGTGGCCAATGGATTTGCCTCCGGCGGTGTGGCGGAGCTGCTGCTAGACAAGGCATCGTTGGCCAGCCTGAAAAACGGTGTCTATGAGACCGAGCTGACCGTGACCTACAGCGGACAGTACGTTTCGCGGAAAAGCGTCTCTGTGCCGGTATCGGTGAGCATCAACTTCCCCGAGATCCGCTACGCCCTGCCCTATGTGCTGTACGACACCCAGGCTGCTCAGACCATCGATGTTACCGGCAGCGGTCTGCAAGCGGCCGCCGGGCAGCACGTGACCATCGGCGCGGTGGTCGCCGATGAGGTCAGTATCCTCGACGATGGCCGGTTGCAGGCGCGGTTTCCGGCCCTGCCTCTGGGTGAGGCGCAGCTTCGCATCGGCAACGCCCTCGGTGTCGATCGCCCGGGTGCGCGCTTTGTGGTGAAAAGCGCGCCGAGCTATGCCCAGACCGTGGTGCCGGTGCCCGGGCGGGTGGAGTCGATGGCCTATGATCCGGAGCGCGATGCCTTCTACGGCGTGTTCTGGAATCTGAACTACACCTCGGGTTACACCATTCAGCGTATCCGTTATGTCAACAGTGCGTGGGTGATGGACAGCATCCCAGTGGCAAATCCGGTGGCACTTACCCTGTTGCCCGATGGCAGCGAGTTGTTGGTGACCACCGGTGATTGCAAGGTGATCCATGTCGATCCCGACACCCTCGCCACCTCTCAGCCGCACGCCGGGAACGGTAACTGTTATTATGCTACCTACGGTACGGTTGCGGCCTTTAACGATGGTCAGATCCTGGTGGCCAATACCAACCAATGGCCCACGGTATGGGAGTATCCTGGTTTTGTCCGAACCAGTTATCCGTCGATTTATAACCCGCGCACCATGGTGAGCCGCAAACGCAACCGGATGATCTACACCGAGAGCCCGTCCATCAGCGGTCCGCGCGAAGCTTATTACTATGATGCCCACAACGATAGCTACATGCCTTTTGGCGTGGTCCGCGAGGGCACTTATTTCCTGCCGTACCTGATGAGCTTAAGCGCCGACGGCTCACGGTTTAGCCATTTCAACGACATTTACGATAAAAACATGCTTCACCTAGGCTCGCTGGAGGGGTACACCGATGCAGATCTAAACGGCGATATCTGGCAGCTTACCCCTGACGGGCGGCGTGTCATCGCCCATGATTTTGCGACCAATACCCTGGCCGTGTTTGATGTCACGGCGGGGAGCGGGCCCTACCCCAAACTTGGCGCCGACATTGCCATGCCGGCCAACAGCGTGGAGCAGGCCTTCACCATCGAGCCCAGTATTGACGGGGAGACCGCCTTTATCTTCGGCTGGAAGCAGGGCGCGAGTGGTTTTTACATGGTGGTGCAAGACTTGTATCCGTAATTGACGCAGTCAGGTAGCCCCCAATCACGGATTGCGTTCAGCTCATCAATGCTGCGTGCGGATTTTAGCGATCGGAGGGACGGTGCGCATCTGCTTGTCAAAGGCCTTCTAAAGCCTTTTTTACTGCGCCTTAATGCTGGACCGTTGACCAGGGCCAGGTCAGGATGGCGCGTACTTTAGACATAACGTTCGATTTCCGTCATTGTGGCTCACGCTGAATCCAAGACGTTTACCGATGAGAGAAACACAGTATCCTGGCATTTGCTCAGTGCTGTTCGGAAGGTGAGCGATAGATCATGCGCCTCTACCAGTTGGCGGATAGGTCAAACTATAAGCCGTGGGGCCACCAGGATCTTGCGACAACTCGGGCGTAACCTCATGCCTTCATAGTATCTCGTCATTCTCGCGAATTTTCCCAGCAAGTCATCCACTCGTTTGCAACGATGGAGATAATCAATCATCGGCATGATGAGATAATCAGCAATTCCTGGCTGCATACCTGAAAAATATGGATAGGTCGCCAGCGCGGCATCTGCGACGCCAAGGCAGTGGTCCACTTCTGGTAGAACGGACGCGATATTGGCTTCAACGATTTCACCGTTTGCACCTGTGGGAAAGGCGATTTCGAGCACCAGGCGACGAATGAATGTCGGGTCAAAATAACAATTGGCCGCGCTTATCCATTGATCCATCCAGGCTAGTTGACGGATATCGCTTGAAGACAGGTTGGCGCGATTTGAGCGCCGATCGAGGTAGCGACAGATTGCGGCCGTTTCAAAAATAGTGACGTCGCCATCGATGAGCACCGGCACCTTTCCGAACGGATGTGGCAGTTCTTCCTTAGACGGCTTCACGAGTTCGTAGGGTATCTCGACCTCTTCGCAACAGAGCATGACGCTACGCACATAGCTGCTAAATGCTGGACCATAAATCATCACTGTATTTTGCACGGCATCTTCCTCTCCAGGTTTGTCATTTGGTTCACCATACAATCTGGCTTAATATGATCAAGAACATATTTTGAGTTTTGCTACGCTTGGGATGATTCGAAGTCGAGGTAACGATGCCCTACACCAAAGAACACAAATTGATCAGCCGTGAGCGTATCCTGCGCAGCGCTATCGCCCTGTTCTCACGGCGAGGCTATGACAACGTCACCTTGGATCAGGTCATGGCGCATGCCGGCATGACGCGAGGTGCCTTCTACAATCACTTCAGCTCCAAGCAACAGCTCTATGCGGAGGCGATGATCACCGGCGCCAAGATAAGCCCTATTTCAGGAGAGATACCGAAAGGCTGTGATGCACAAGACCATTTGATGGAATTAGTGAAAGGCTATCTGAGTATGGCGCACGTCAAGGATATCGATACGCCCTGCCTCATGGCCTTTATGGTGACCGATGTTGCCAACAACGAGCCAGAGGTGCGAAGGACCTACACCCAAATATTCAAACGCGTCAGTCGGCGCGTTGCCAGCCTGATGGATCAAGATGATGAACTGCTATCGCAGAAGTCACAGGCACTAGTAGCCCTGTTGATCGGCGGGGTTGCAGTATGTCGCGCCTTCAACGATGAGAAATTGGCATGCGAGGTCCTGGCTGCTTGCCAAAACCTGGCGGCTGAGGTCGTCATAAGCAAATGATCGGCGTTGGTGCGGTCATTACGAGGCTGGTTAACGGGCCGTTTTTCAGGCCATTTATCTTGCGCATCTTCACTACTCTGATCGCTCGCGCTGCCATCGCTAATGGAAATTCTGGGATAGTGATTTAGAGGTAAGATAATCGATCAGGCGCATTCGATGACTGATGTCTTTGCTCCAACGCTTTTTTGCAGACATCAATCAGTGCTTCGATGCTGGATAGGCGTGTATAGTTCGGTCGAATGATGAAAGCGATTCTGCGGTGCGGGCCCGGTTCACTGACATGCACGGCGGATAGCGCTTTGTTTTGGGAAACGAGTTGCTCCAAGGCCATCTCGGGGATCAACGTCGTTCCCAGTCCGCCCAGAACCATCTGGACAAGCGTATTCAAACTAGTGGCGCCAAAGCCGTGATTTGCGGTTTGCTCGGTGACCCTGCACACATCAAGTATGTGATCTTTCAAGCAGTGACCTTCTTTCAATAGCATTAAATTACAGCTTTTCAGTTCCTTGCCGGAGATCTCTTTTTTTTGCGCATACTTTTCCTGCCTCGGCGCCACCCAGTAGAAGTCCTCTTTCCAAAACTCCAGGCTCAGCAATCCTTCACACGCATAAGGGAGCGCCAATATCGCGGCGTCGATTTCCCCGCTGCGTACCATTTCCACCAACACATGCGACTGTTCCTCGACAATGGTCAATTGGGCCGCCGGACATTGATGATTGAGGACGGGCAGCATTTTTGGCAGCAAGTAAGGGGCGATGGTGGGGATGATGCCGACGGTCAATGGAAAGCTGAGAGGATCATTTTGACGGTGTGCAAAACTCTGCAAATCCTCGATTTGCAGCATGATGTCGCGGGCCTGTTTCAGCACTTCCTTTCCAATCGGCGTGACCAAGACCATTTTGTTGCTTCTTTCAAAAAGCTGTATGCCTAGATCTCTTTCCAGCTCGCCTAACGCGGTGCTCAGCGCCGACTGACTGATGTTGCAGAGTTCCGCCGCCTTTTTGAAGTGGAGTGTCTTCTGAACTGCGAGGGCATAAGAAAGTTGCTTGATCGAGAGCATGAGGGGCTCCTGGTAGCGGCCGGTTTAATGTTCGATATTTTAGAACGTAGTGTTTCATTTATTCAATTTAACAAAACAGTGGGTGGGGCCTATAACTAGTGAGGCAATGGCAGAGACTAAAACATTTAAGTAAAACAGGTTTTTAACCACGCTACATATCTCACCTAAGGAGGATGTACCCATGCACAAAAAAGCAACACCACTACTCGCTGCTGTGGCAGTGTCTGTCTCGTTGGCAATCTCGTCCGGTCCCCTGTTTGCCGCGGGTGATGCAAAGTCCAATCAATTCTGGTGGCCTGAACAGCTTGATCTCAGCCCGCTGCGCGCTCATTCTCCTGTGTCCAACCCGATGGGCCAGGACTTTGACTACGCCAAGGCGTTTGCGAGTTTGGACCTCAAGGCGGTGAAGAAAGACATCGCAGCTTTGATGACGCAGTCGCAGGACTGGTGGCCGGCAGACTATGGTCATTACGGGCCGTTTTTCATTCGCATGGCCTGGCACAGCGCGGGAACCTACCGTTCAGGTGACGGCCGCGGCGGCGCCGACGGCGGCCAGATGCGCTTTGAGCCCCTCAATAGCTGGCCTGACAACGCCAACCTCGACAAGGCGCGCCGCTTGCTTTGGCCGATCAAGCAGAAGTATGGCAACAGCCTGTCGTGGGCTGATTTGATGATACTAACCGGCAACGTCGCCCTGGAGTCCATGGGCTTCAAGACCTTTGGATTCTCCGGCGGGCGTGTCGATGACTGGGAGGCGGATCTGGTCTACTGGGGTCCTGAAAAGAAGTTCCTCGCCGATGCGCGCCACAGTGGCGACAGAAAACTGGAAAATCCTCTGGCGGCCGTGCAGATGGGGCTGATTTATGTGAACCCCGAAGGGCCGAACGGCAACCACGATCCGGTCTCTGCGGCGCGGGATATTCGCGAGACCTTCGGGCGCATGGGAATGAACGACGAA
This sequence comes from Pseudomonadota bacterium, assembly GCA_040752855.1. Taxonomy (GTDB): domain Bacteria; phylum Pseudomonadota; class Gammaproteobacteria; order RBG-16-57-12; family RBG-16-57-12; genus JBFMHP01. The sequence continues at coordinate 9,938 of JBFMHP010000042.1, forward strand.
GAGACCGTCGCGCTGATCGCCGGTGGTCACACCTTCGGCAAGACCCATGGCGCCCACGATCCATCCAAGTGCGTCGGGGCCGAACCCGCCGCGGCCGCCATCGAGGAGCAAGGCTTCGGCTGGACCAACAAGTGCGGCAAGGGCAATGGCAAGGACACCGTCACCAGCGGTCTGGAAGGGGCATGGACGGTCAGCCCGGCCCAGTGGACCTCCAACTTCCTGGACAATCTGTTTAACTTCGAGTGGGTGCAAACCAAGAGCCCGGCGGGCGCGGTTCAGTGGATTCCTGCCAATGGCCAGGCCGCGAACGTGGTGCCGGACGCGCACGATCCGTCGAAGCGTCATGCGCCTATCATGCTCACCACGGACCTGGCGCTCAAAGAAGATCCCAGCTACCGCACGATTGCCAAGCGCTTCCAGGAAAATCCCAAGGAATTCGAGCTGGCCTTTGCCAAGGCGTGGTTTAAGCTGACCCACCGCGATCTGGGTCCGCGCACGCGCTATATCGGTTCAGAGGTTCCCGCCGAAGAGCTGATCTGGCAAGACCCGGTGCCCGCCGTCAATCATAAATTGGTCGATGACAAGGATATCAAGAAGCTCAAAGCGGAAGTCCTCAACTCTGGTCTGACGGTTCCCGAGCTGGTCAGAACCGCCTGGTCGTCCGCCTCGACCTACCGCGGCACCGACATGCGCGGTGGCGCTAACGGCTCGCGCATTCGCCTGGAACCGCAAAAAGGGTGGGAGGCCAACGACCCGAATGAGCTGGCGAAGGTGTTGAACCGCCTGGAGAAGATCCAAAGCGACTTCAACGGCGCGCAAAAGGGCGGCAAGAAGATCTCCCTCGCCGACCTGATCGTGCTGGGTGGTGCGGCTGCAATTGAGAAGGCCGCGAAAGACGCCGGCCACAAGGTGGCAGTCCCCTTCAAACCGGGACGCACCGATGCCTCCCAAGCGCAGACCGACGCGGAGTCTTTCGCCGTGCTTAAACCGACTGCAGACGGCTTCCGCAACTACTTCGGCGCGGGCAACGATCGCTCTCCCGCGGAGATGCTGGTCGACAAGGCGAACCTGCTGACGCTGACAGTGCCCGAGATGACGGTACTGGTCGGTGGCCTGCGCTCCCTGGATGCCAACACCGGGCAAGCCAAGCACGGGGTATTTACGGATCGCCCAGGAACCTTGAGCAACGACTTCTTCGTGAACCTGATAGACATGTCGACCAAGTGGACGAAGTCAGCCACATCTGACGGTATTTACGAAGGCCGGGATCGTAACTCAGGCAAGCTCAAATGGACGGCCACCCCGGTTGATCTGATCTTCGGATCGAACTCGGAGCTGCGGGCCACCGCGGAATTCTATGCAGCCAACGATGCAAAGGAGAAGTTTGTGAAGGACTTCGTGGCGGCATGGACCAAGGTGATGACCCTCGACCGGTTTGACCTGCGTTAATCCAGGGGGCAAAGGCTCGCGAAAGCCAGTGAGCTAAGGGGACACAGCGGGGGCGTAAGTTACGCCCCCGCTGTGTGCTGTTTCCGGCCCTCTGGTGCGCGCCGCAGTCGATCAGTCGCGCAATCCGGTGAAGGCGATGACGCTGGAATGGCTGCGGATCTTCGGCGATCACCAAAAAAGAAAGGGCCCTTCTTGCGAAGGGCCCTTTGCTTTATGCGCCGTTGGAGCGATGATCAGCTTTTGGCGCGGCGGGCGGCGAATCCCATACCGATCAGCCCTGCGCCGAGCAGGAAGGTGGTCATGGGTTCGGGCACCGTGGTGGGCGGCTTCTTCCACGTCACGTCCTTGGAAGCCGGATTCGCTTCAAGATCGGTGCCATATGTTACCTTGGTCCTCTTGGTGTATTCATCGGTTTCCAGTGCCATCACGTCGAAGTGCACCCAATCGTAACCGGTCACGCTGATGGTGAGTTTCTTGACTTCGCCGTACGCACAACCGGCGCCTTCGTCCGCGAAGTTCTGTACGCAATCGGCGTTCTTGGCGAAGCTGCCGATATCGAAGAACAGAAAATCAGAGATGCTGCCTTTTACCGGATCGTGGTTGTTTGGGAAGTAGCTCTCTGTGGGCGAGGTATAGAAGGCAGAAAGCCCGTTGACGGTCAGGTTGCCGCTGGCGCCGTTGGCTACCGAGGCGAGCAGTACCGCTCCCCGACCATTGAAGGCGCTTGCGAACCCAAAATCGCTCCAGTCCTTCCCGCCTGCGTATTTTCCACCGAGGTGGTCGACGCCTTTGGCATAGATGCCGCCGACATAGATCGTGGAACCCGAGGTTACAGCGGTGTCAGTTTCAGTAGGGTCGATCAGTGAGGCGTTGTAATCGGCATAGCTGCCGGTGTCGCCGGTGCCAGCCGGGGCGCCGACCTGCAGGACGGGAATCGCCCATGCGGAGCCGGAAAAACCCAAGGTTATCAAAACGGTGCCAAGAATGTGGCGTTTCATAATATTAACTCCCGGTGAGTAAGCACATACAAAAATATTCCATCCGCCAAACATTAGGCAATCTATGTGCCAAAACGCTCAATCGATTGTTTTTCATGTGATTTTTTTGATTTGGTGTGTATGTAAGTTCGAGTGTGAAGCCAGAAAACTGTAAACCGCTGGAGGACCTTGCCGCTTAGCGGGGCGACATGGGATAGCCGCTAGAGTTCTGAAGAGGCTATAACCGAATGAAAAATAATGAATAAGTCCCGCTGCGCGCCCGTTGTGAGGGGGTGTAAGAAAGTCCGACGCGCGTGGTCGGATCGTCCGCAACGGATATCGAGCAAGAATTCGTGAAAATCTCAACTGGTCGATGCCGAACGAAAATCCGCCGGCTATCATCAATGTGCCGGACACCTTCTGGAGGAGAGAATGATCTATCGCACACTGGGCAATACCGAAACCAAGGTCAGCGTAATCTGCCTGGGCACCATGACCTGGGGGCAGCAGAACACAGAGGACGAGGCCTTTGCGCAGATGGATTACGCCCTGGCGCAGGGCGTGAACTTCTTCGATACCGCCGAGCTTTACGCCATACCGCCGAAGGGCTCGACCTATGGGCGCACCGAGGAGATTATCGGGCGCTGGCTCAAGGCCCGCGGCGGGCGTGAGCGCATTGTGCTGGCGAGCAAGATCGCCGGGCCGGGGGAGGACTGGATTCCCTATATCCGGGGAGGCCGCACGCGCTTCAACCGCCGTGATATCGGTGCTGCGCTGGATGGGAGTCTGAGGCGCCTGCAAACCGATTATATTGATCTCTATCAACTGCACTGGCCGGAGCGCAACACCAATTTCTTCGGCAAACTCGGCTTCGCACCGGCGGACGAGGAGCGGTTTACGCCCATCTTGGAGACCTTGCAGGTGCTCGACGAACAGGTGCGTGCAGGCAGGATCCGCCACATCGGTCTTTCCAACGAAACGCCGTGGGGGGTGATGCAGTTTCTGCAATTAGCCGAGGCGCATGGGTTGGCGCGCGTGGTCAGCGTGCAGAATCCCTATAGCCTGCTCAACCGCAGTTATGAAGTGGGCCTGGCGGAGATCTCCTGGCGCGAGCAGGCGGGGCTGCTGGCCTACTCGCCGCTGGGCTTTGGCGTGCTCTCGGGGAAATATCTGGGAGGGGCCAAACCGGCCGGGGCGCGCATCACGCTCTATCCGGACTATACCCGCTACAGTGCCCCGGCTGCCGTCACGGCTACCGAACAATATGTGGCGCTGGCGAAGTCGCATGGAGTCGATCCGGCGCAAATGGCCTTGGCCTACGTGAATACGCGTCCGTTTCTAACCAGCACGATCATCGGGGCGACCACGATGGAGCAGCTTAAGAGCAATATTGATAGCGTACATGTGCAACTTTCCGCGGAGGTGCTGCAAGGCATCGAGGCGATCCATAGCGCGCATCCTAATCCGAGTCCGTAAGCAAACGCAGCCATTGGTATTGCGGTGCGTGTGGGACTACAGTAAGGGAGGCCAGGGCCGCACTGAGATAGCAGTGTAATGTTGCTAAAACGCCCCCACCCTGGCCCTCCCCCGTTGCGGGGGAGGGGAATACATCATGTTTAGTAAAGTGACTCGTCAGCGATCGAACGGGAGATGTCATGGAAAGTCGCAGTATTTTGTGTTCTCTGGTACTGGTCAGCGCGCCGTTGATGGCCTTCGCCGAGTTGCCGCGCGAGCCGGTGTTGCCCTTGGCGCTGGCGCAGAAGGCGGCGCTGGCGGCGGTGCAGCAGTGTGAGCGCGACGGCTACCGGGTGTCGGCGTCGGTGGTCGACAAGAGTGGCGTGGTGCGCGCGCAGCTGCGCGCCGACGGCGCGGGTGCGCACACGCTGCAGAGCAGTTTCCGCAAGGCCTACACCTCGGCGAGTTTGCGGGAGCCCACCTCGAAGCTGGCGAAGATCGCGGCCAGCAGCGCCGAGCTGCAAGGCCTGCATCATGTGTCGGATGACATTCTGCTGCTAGGCGGTGGACTGCCGATCGTCATCGGCGGGGAAGCCGTGGGCGGCATCGGTGTGGGCGGCGCGCCGGGCGCGCAACTCGATGAGGCCTGCGCTCAGGCGGGATTGCAGAGCATCCTGGATGCGGCGGGGAGCAAGCCTGCTCTTTGAGGACGGCAACACAGTCGTCGTTCTGACAGCCTGCTGACGAACAGATTTTTGTGCCTTCTCTCGCCGCGACGACTCCATGGATGGAGTCGTCCCTGAGGGAGAGGGAGTTTTTCAGCACGCTTGCTGAGATTTTCATCTTCCATCTTGGCTCCCATGCCTCAAGGGGGCGGGAATAAGGCGCGCGCATGAGCGATCGTGTAGGAGATGACAGCGGTTTCGTCCATGGATTTTCCGAGCTTGCCGGTGGTGCCGAGGCGATCGTCGCGGCCTTGGGCGAGCGCGACCGGCGTGTGTTGCTGTATGGCCCGCCCGGCATCGGCAAGTCCACGCTCGCGGCGCAGCTGGCGCGCACAGTTGCGCAGGATGGCAGGGAGTGCCACTGCGTGTGCGCCGATCCCGGTTCGCCGGCGTTTGGAGTGCCCGGCGCCGTGGTGTTCGGCCGGTGGCGGGAGTCGGGTTGGGAGACGATGGCCTTGGAGGCGATGTGCAGCCTCGACGCAGGCCGCTTTCGTCTGCCGTTGGTGACGGCGGTGCGGCGGCTCGCGTCGCGCCTCAATCACGGCGTGTTGTTGATCGACAGTCCCGGTGTGGTGCGTGGCGTGGCCGGGCGTGAGTTGTTATGGGGATTGATCGAGGCGGCGGCGGTTGATGTCGTATTGGCGCTTTCGGATGTGGCACGTGCGCCACCGCTGCTCGAAGAGCTGCGCGCCCTGGGAACGGAGATATTCGTGATCCCGGCGGCACCCGAGGCGATGCGCCCGGGCAAGCGTGCACGCGCGCGTCAGCGCAGCGCGCTGTGGGATGCCTATCTCGCCAATGCGCGCGAACATGCGCTCGATCTCGATACATTCAATCTGCTCGGCACGCCGCCGCCGGTGGGCGAGCCGAGCGCCTGGCCGGGGCGGCAGATCGCCCTGCTGCACGGCCAGCGCACCGTGGCGATGGGGGAGGTGCAGCGCCTGGAGGCGGGCCGGATGATCGTGCGGTTGCCCGGCGCGCGGACAGACGGCGACAGCCTCTTGGTGCGCGATGCGCGGCGCTCGAGCGATGGGTTAATCGAAACCGCCGTGCCGTTTGCCGCCGAGCGCATCGAATATCTACCGCCGGTCGCCCAGCTCGGGCCGCTGGAGGAAAGCGGCGGGCCGCGCGTCGCCGGGCGGGCGGGAGGCGCGGACTTCTGTCTGCTCAACGGTGTCTTCGGCGATCCGCTGTTGCATCTGCGCCTGCGTCATGAGCGGCGCAGCCTGTTGTTCGATCTGGGCGACGGCGTACGCCTGCCGGCGCGGATCGCGCATCAAGTCACCGATGTCTTCATTACCCATGCCCATCTGGACCACATCGGCGGGTTCCTGTGGCTGGTGCGCTCGCGCATCGGCGAATTCCCGCCGTGCCGCGTGTACGGGCCGCCGGGATTGGCGGAACACATCGCGGGTTTTCTGCGCGGTATTCTTTGGGATCGGGTGCTGTTGCGCGGTCCGGTGTTTGAGGTGCTGGAGTTGCATGAGCGGCGCCTGCAGCGCTTTCGCCTGCAAGCCGGGCGTGAAGGTCGCGAGGCGCTGGGCGACCTGTACATCGAAGATGGTGTGGTGCTCCGCGAACCGGGCTTTCGCATCCGCGCCGTGCAACTGGATCATCATACGCCGGTGCTCGCCTATGCCTTCGAGCCGGATCGGGAGATCAGCATCCGCAAGGATCGTTTAGCGGCGCGCGGCTGGGCGCCGGGGCCGTGGCTGGGCGAGTTGAAACAGCGACTGCTGAACGATGATCTTGATGCGCGCATCCGGCTGCCCGACGGCAGCGAGTGTGAGGTGGCGATGCTGGCGGCCGAGCTTGTGCTCATCACGCCCCCCAAGCGGCTGGTCTATGCCACGGATCTTGCCGATCACGCGGAGAATCGCGCGCGCCTGCAAGCCTTCGCGCGCCACGCGCATACCTTTTTCTGCGAGGCTTGTTTCATCGAGTCTCATGCTGAACAAGCGGCGCGCACCGGACACCTGACCACGCGCGCCTGCGGCGAGATCGCCACGGCGGCGGAGGTCGTGCGCCTGGTGCCGTTTCATTTCTCGCGCCGCTACGCCGATGCGCCGCAGCGGGTCTACGATGAAATCGCGGCTGTCTGTCCGCGCCTGATCCTGCCGCGCGCGTTGGAGTCGAGCGAGACGTGAGCGATACCGACCGCGCCTGTGTCGCGTTCCTGCAATGGGCCTTGCCGCAACTGCACATGCGCTGGCCGGGATTTCGCCGCGTCCACCGCCGTGTGTGTCGTCGTCTTACGCGGCGGCTGAGCGAGCTGCGCCTCGACGGGCTGGAGGCCTACCGCCTGTACCTGGAAGAAAATCCCGGGGAGTGGGCGCGGCTCGATCAGATCTGCCGCATCACCATCACCCGTTTTTATCGCGACCGGCGCGTGTTTGCCCTGTTGCGCGCTGAGGTCTTGCCGCAGCTGGCGGAGCGGTGCGCAACCATCCGCGCCTGGAGCATCGGCTGTGCGAGCGGCGAGGAGCCCTACACCCTCGCGCTGCTCTGGCACTTTGAGCTCGCGCAGCGCCATCCACACGCCACCTTGGACATCACCGCCACCGATATCAACCCCGAGCTGCTGGCGCGCGCCCGGCAGGGGCTCTATGCCGGGAGCGCGATCAAGGCCGTGCCGGAGGACTGGCGCCAGCGGGCCTTCACGCCCGTCGACGACGCGTATCAGTTGGAGCTGGCGTTATGCCCGCAGGTACATTTTGCGCTCGAGGACATCCGGCAAGCCATGCCCGCGGGACCCTTTGATCTCATCTTGTGCCGCAACCTCGTCTTCACCTATTTCGACCAGAACCTCCAAGCCGCCATCCTTGCGCGCCTGCGCGAACGTCTGGCGCCCGGCGGGGTGCTGGTGCTCGGGCGCCACGAGGTCTTGCCGCCATCGGCGACCGGGTTTGCCCCGTGGGCGGGGGGAGTGCCCGTTTATCGCCGGGTGGAGACGGGTTGATCGCGTTCTTTGTTCCCGGGTGTCTCAAGTGGATAGGGTTTCGGTCGACTATGTTTGGGCCCGGATAAGTATTCCTCCACTCCCAGGAGCTTTCGATGAGAATCAGTCAAAAAATCGCAGTTGGATATATCGGCCTCACGCTCTTGATCCTGGTGAGCGGGGGGGTGGGCTACTATGGCGTCAAGACCTTGTCCGACACCCTGGGGTTCGTGGCGCATCAGGCGTGGGATACCGCCGATGGCGCCATGGAAGGGGTGATCGGGCTGCAAGCTGAAATGCTGGCGATCGAAGAGGCGGTGGTTGCCGGCACGGATGCGAGCAGCCGCAATGAGTATCTGAACAGGGCGGAAACGGCCAAGCGCGAGGGTCACGCGGCGTTGGATCGAATGCGCCGCGCCGGGCTGATCGACAAACGCATGCTGGCAGAGCTGGACTCGGCCATAGCGGCATATGATGCCGCAAAAGAGCGGGCGATTACCGCAATCCGGCAAGCGGATGCGGCGGCCATCCGGGAGCGGATGGCGGAGCTGCGGCGCGAGGCGGAGACACTGCACGACATCCTCGACCGCACCGAAGAGGCCGGCGATGGCCAAGTGGAGTCGCGCACCGAATCGATCGCCGCAGCGAGTCAAGCCGCGGTAACCCTGATGGTGTTCGCCGCGGTGGCAGGCCTGTTGGCGGCGATCGGCGCAACCCTTTGGGCGCGTCACAGTATCTCCAAACCGATCGAACGCGTGGTCGAGCGGCTGCGCGATATCTCCGAGGGGGCTGGCGATCTTACCGTTACCCTGCCGGCCGAGGGGCGCGACGAGTTCGGCGAGCTGGCGAAACTGTTCAATCGCTTCGTGGCCAAATTGCGCGATGTGATGTCCAGCGTGGTCGCGCCCGCCGAACAGCTCTCGCATGCCTCCGGCCGGCTGGCGCAGGTGACCGAGACGACTACGCGGGCGATCGAGCGTCAGAAGATGGAAACCACCCATCTGGCGACGGCGATGCACGAAATGAGTGCAACCTCGCGCGAGGTCGCCCATCACGCCGAGCACGGGGCCGAGGCCGCCGCCAAGACCAAGGCGGAGGCGATGACCGGCAAGCAAGTGGTCGATGAGGCGGTCGCCTCGATCAACGCCCTGGCCGCGGAGATCGCGCGGGCCGCGGAGGTCATCGCGCGCCTGGAGCAGGAGAGCCAGAGCATCGGCTCGGTGCTCGATGTCATCCAGGGGATCGCCGAACAGACCAATCTGCTGGCCCTCAATGCGGCGATCGAGGCCGCGCGTGCCGGTGAGCACGGGCGCGGGTTCGCCGTGGTGGCCGACGAGGTCCGTACCCTCGCCAGCCGCACGCACGACTCGACCCGCGAGATCCATGCGATGATCGAGCGCCTGCAGGCCGGCACGCGCGAGGCGGTGAGCGTGATGCACCGCAGCAGCGAACAGGCCGGCCGCTCGGTGGCGCACGCCACGCGCGCCGGTGACAGCCTGCACAGCATCGCCGAGGCCATCGTCTCGATATCGGACATGACCCACCAGGTCGCCAGCGCCTCCGAGGAACAGACCGCAGTGGCCAATGAGATCAGCCGCAGCATCACCGCGATCAGCGACGACTCGGAGGCGACCACGCACGGAGTGCGCGAGACTCAAGCAGCGAGTGATGAGCTGGTGCGACTCTCCGAACAGCTCAAACGTCTGGTGGGGCAGTTCCGCGTCTAATCCATCGCAACTCACGCCGGGAACGGCTGCGCCTTATCCCGGCCTACGTCGAATGACAAAACGCCAACGGTAACGCATCACGTAGGCCGGCATAAGCGACAGCGTTGCCGGCAGCCCGCTGTGCGTTTCGTCCTGTATCCTTCAGCAGCAGGCATGCCGCCTGCCCTCTCGGTTGTAATTTTCTGCCTACCTTATAGACTATACGCAAAATTTTTCGACTTATTACCGAGGAGCGCAGACCGTGTCCCACACCATGCTGAAATCGATCTTGTTGCTGCCGGCCTTGTGCCTGGCCATCGCGGGTTGTGGCAAGAAGGAAGAGGCGCCCGCGCAGGCCGCCCAAGCCCCGAGTGCGACGGTGGTGAAGATCGGTTCAGTGGCGCCGCTGACCGGCCCGCAGTCGCACCTGGGCAAGGATCAGGAGAACGGCATCCGGATGGCGCTGGAGGAAATCAATGCGGGCGGTGTGACGCTCGGTGGCAAGAAGGTCACGTTTGAACTGGTCAGCGAGGATGACATGGCCGATCCCAAGACCGCCACCGTGGTTGCGCAGAAGCTTGCCGACGAGCATGTCGCCGGCGTGATCGGCCATCTCAATTCCGGCACCTCGATCCCGGCCTCCAAGATCTATTCCGATGCCGGCATCGCGCAGATCTCGCCTTCGGCCACGGCCGTGGCCTACACCGCGCAAGGCTACCAGACCGCCTTCCGCGTGATGACCAACGACGCACAGCAAGGCAAGGTGCTCGGCGAGTTCGCGGCCAAGACGCTGGGCGCGAAGACCCTGGCCATCATCGACGACCGCACCGCCTACGGCCAAGGTCTGGCTGATGAAGTCGAGAAGGCCGCCATGGCCGCCGGCGCCAGCATTGTGGCGCGCGAATTCACCACCGACAAGGCCACCGATTTCATGGCGATCCTGACCTCGATCAAGGGCAAGAAACCGGATGTGATCTTCTTCGGCGGCATGGACAGCCAGGCCGGCCCGATGGCCAAGCAGCTCAAGTCACTGGGCATCACCGCCAAATTCCTCGGCGGCGATGGCTTCCAGTCCGCCCAATTTCTCAAGCTGGCCGGGGCCGACGCCGAAGGCGTGTACGCCACCTCCCCGGGTCTGCCGTTGGAGCAGATGCCGGGCGGCAAGGAATTCAACGAGAAGTTTTCCGCCAAATACGGCCAGATCCAGATTTACGCGCCGTATGCCTATGACGCGACGCGCGTGATGATCGAGGCGATGAGGCGCGCGGACTCCGCCGAGCCGGCCAAGTATCTGCCGGAACTGGTCAAGACCAATTTCAACGGCGTGACCGGGCCGATCGCCTTCGATGAAAAAGGCGATATCCGGGGCGGGGCGGTAACGGTCTATCAAGTGCAGAATGGACAATGGGCTGTCGCCAAGTGAGCGTTTTTTAGCCTCATAAATGACGTGCGGTTCAAAGGATGAAATATGAATAAATTTATGTCCAATAGAAGCAAGCTTTCGCGCAGCTCTGCTCCTCATCTTCTCGCCTTCTCGTTGCTGTTTCCATTGCTGCCGTCACCCGTGGTTGCCGAGCAAACATTGTCGATAGACAAGATAACAGCCGATAGCGTCAACTTGTCTGCGAGACAGTTTTTCCAATCATACATGAGCACCGATGCTAACGAGAGAAAGAGCGCCGAGTTGTATCTGCTTGGTGTAATGGATACGACCGAAGGAAAAGTTTGGTGCGACTATCGGACCTTTAAGACCATTACACTCAGAGAGCGGATATTCGAAGAATTTAAGAAACTAAACAGCAGCCACCTCGATGAACGGGCATCCTCGGTTATCGAGAGGATTCTGACTCGGCGCTATCCCTGTGGGAGGAAAAAATGAAAGTGCATTACTCCATTCTAAAGAGCAAGCACTACTCATCAGACCGAATGAGTCCCAGTTACAAGTCTGGGGAAGATGTCTATAAGGAGATTGGATACAACCTCGATGACTTAATGAAGCAAAATCCGGCGTATGAGAATACATGCGCAGTTCGAATGAGTCTCGCGCTGATCAAGAGCGGTGTAGATTTCACGGGTCGCTTGAAGATCAAGGATGGTCAATATAAGGGCAAAGTGATCGAGCCGGGCGCAAAGCTCTTGGCCGATCAGTTGGCGCGTCCCGAGGTATTTGGGCGCCCCGATGTTTTCGCTCCCCGTGATACTATGGCTCGACTGAGTGGCAAGAATGGCTTGATCTTGTTTTGGAAAATCACCGGTTATGGCGGCGGACATATAGATTTGATCGAGGCGTCCTCGACAGTTCAGACCTGTAACTCGCAATGTTACTTTGATTCAAAAGAAATCTGGTTTTGGCCTTTGCCATGATTCATGGCTAATAAATGCATCGAGGCGACGACAAAAAGCTCCGTCGCCTCATGGGTGGCGTAGCATTCCGGGTATACGCGAGGCAGTCCCTTGGATATCTTTCTTCAGCAGTTGATCAACGGCCTGGTGCTGGGCAGCGTGTACGCGCTGGTGGCGCTGGGCTACACCATGGTCTACGGCATCCTGGAGTTGATCAACTTCGCCCACGGCGAGGTGACGATGATGGGGGCGATGGTGGCCTTGGCGGTCATCGGCGCTGCGGTCGCCAGCGGGGTGGCGCTCCCCGGCGCCTTGATCGTGTTGTTGGGCCTGCTGGTGGCGGTGCTGGTGTGCGCGGCGCTGGGGTTTGCCATCGAGCGCATCGCCTATCGGCCCTTGCGCAATGCCCCGCGCCTGGCACCGCTGATCACCGCCATCGGTGTGTCGATCGTGTTGCAGAACGTGGCGATGATCATCTGGGGGCGTCAGTACATCTCCTTCCCGCCGATCCTCGAGCTTGAGCGCTACCACATCGCCGGCGCGACCATCACCAATCTGCAGATCTTCATCGTACTGCTCTCCGGCGCGTTGATGCTGGCCTTGGTGACGCTGATCAACCGCACGCGCATCGGGCGCGCCATGCGCGCGACCGCGCAGAATAAAACCGTCGCCGGGCTGATGGGCGTGAACATCAACACGGTCATCTCGATCACCTTTGTCATCGGCGCGGCCCTGGCGGCGGTCGCCGGTGTCATGGTGTGCGCCTATTACGGCCTGGCGCACTATTACATGGGCTTCATGCTGGGATTGAAGGCATTCACCGCCGCGGTGCTGGGAGGCATCGGCAATATCCCGGGCGCGATGCTGGGCGGACTGCTGCTCGGCGTGATCGAAAGCTTGGGGGCCGGTTACATCGGTCCGCTGACCGGCGGGTTCATGGGCAGTCACTATCAAGATGTCTTCGCCTTCATCGTGTTGATTCTGGTGCTGACGCTGCGGCCATCGGGTCTGCTCGGTGAGCGGGGAACGGATCGGGCCTAACGCATGCACGCATTTCTCGAACGACTTCGCCACGATCGCCGCGCCGTCTGGGTCGCATTCATCGCCTTGGGCGTGCTGCTGGCACTGCTGCCGTTTTTGGCCGACGCGGGCCTCGGGCGCACTTGGGTGCGTATCCTGGATTTCGCGCTGCTCTACATCATGCTCGCGCTCGGCTTGAATATCGTCGTCGGCTATGCCGGGCTGCTCGACCTCGGCTATGTCGCCTTTTACGCGGTCGGCGCCTATGTGTTCGCGCTGCTCTCCTCGCCGCATTTCGGCCTGCATCTGCCGTTCTGGATCGTGCTGCCTCTGGGGGCGCTGTTGGCCGGGATCTTTGGCGTGCTGCTCGGCGCGCCGACGCTGCGCCTGCGCGGCGATTATCTGGCGATCGTCACGCTGGGATTCGGTGAGATCATCCGCATCTTCATGAACAATCTCAACACGCCGGTGAACATCACCAACGGCCCGCAGGGCATCAACCTGATCGATCCGATCGCGCTCGGCGGGTTTTCCCTGAGCAAGACGCACACGTTCTTCGGCCTCACCTTTCCCAGCACCTACGGCTATTACTATTTCTTTTTGTTGCTGACCCTGCTGATCATCTTCATCTCGATCCGCTTGCAGGACTCGCGTATCGGCCGCGCCTGGGTGGCGATCCGCGAAGACGAAGTGGCCGCCGCGGCGATGGGCATCAACACGCGTAACGTGAAGCTGCTGGCCTTTGCCATGGGCGCCTCGTTCGGCGGTCTCAGCGGCGGGCTGTTCGCGGGATTCCAGGGCTTCATCAGCCCCGAGAGTTTCAATCTGATGGAGTCGATCATGATCCTATGCATGATCGTGCTCGGCGGCATGGGCAATATCGTCGGCGTGATCCTGGGCGCAGTGCTGCTCACCGTGCTGCCCGAGGCGCTGCGCTACATCGGCCCGCTGCAACAGCATCTGTTCGGCGCGGTGTATGTCGATCCGGCGGATCTGCGCATGCTGATCTTCGGGATCGCGATGATCCTGATCATGCTCTATCGCCCGGCGGGATTATTGCCGTCGCGCCGTCGTCGCCGCGAATTGCAGGCCGAATCCTATGTCGCCGATCAGGAGCGGGCCACGGTCTATGACGCGCAGCGCTGAAAGCTCCTTGCTGGTCGCGGAGCACGTCTCCAAACGTTTCGGCGGCATCACCGCGCTCGATGATGTGAGCTTCGCCATCCAGCGCGGCGCGATCCACGGTTTGATCGGCCCGAACGGCGCCGGCAAGACCACGCTGTTCAATGTGCTCACCGGGCTGTATATCCCGGAGCGCGGCACGGTCACGCTCAACGGCCAGAGGCTCTCGGGGCGCAAGCCGCACCAAATCGTCAGCGCCGGATTCGCGCGCACCTTTCAGAACATTCGCCTGTTCGCCAATATGACGGCACTGGAAAACGTGATGGTCGGCCGTCACGTGCGCAGCCGCGCCGGCGTGCTCGGTGCGATCTTGCGCGGAAGCGCCACGCGCGCCGAGGAAGATGCGATCACCCAGCGCGCACTGGAGCTGCTGGCCTATGTCGGCATCCAGAAACATGCCAATCGTATCGCGCGGCAGTTGTCCTACGGCGATCAGCGGCGCCTGGAGATCGCGCGCGCCCTGGCCACCGATCCGCAGCTGCTCGCCCTGGATGAGCCCGCCGCCGGGATGAATCCGAGCGAGCGGGTGGGACTGCTGGAATTGCTGCGCCAGATCCGCGCCGATGGCGTCACCCTGCTGTTGATCGAGCATGACGTGAAGCTGGTGATGGGCGTGTGTGATCGCATTGCGGTGCTCGACTACGGCAAGAAGATCGCCGATGGCACGCCCGCGGAGGTGCAAAACGATCCGCGCGTGATCGAGGCCTATCTCGGAGCGCCCGCCTGATGCTGTTGCAGACCAAACAACTGGCGGTCGCCTACGGCGGCATCAAGGCCGTCAAGGGCATCGATCTGGAGGTGCGTCAAGGCGAACTGGTGTGTCTGATCGGCTGCAACGGGGCGGGCAAGACGACGACACTCAATGCCTTGTGCGGGGTATTGCCCGCCGGCGGCGAGATTTTCTATCAGGGTGAAAATATCATCGGCCAGCCGACGCACGCCTTGGTGCGCAAGGGCATCGCCTTGGTGCCGGAAGGGCGCGGCATCTTTGGTCGCTTGACGGTGGAAGAGAACCTGCTGATGGGCGCGTTCGTGCGCAACGATAAGCCGGCAATCCGGCAAGACATGGAACGGATTTATGCGCTGTTCCCGCGCCTGCACGAGCGCCGCGCACAGCAGGCCGGCACGCTCTCCGGTGGTGAACAGCAGATGCTCGCCTTGGGTCGCGCCATGATGAGCCGGCCGACATTATTGCTGCTCGATGAGCCGAGCATGGGGCTCGCCCCGCTGATGGTAAAAAAGATCTTTGAGACCATCACCCAGATCGCGCAGGAAGGTGTCACCATTCTGCTGGTCGAGCAAAACGCGCGGCTGGCGTTGGAAGTGAGCCAGCGCGGCTACGTACTGGAAAACGGGATGATCACGCTGACCGATTCGGCCGCGAATCTGCTGCACGACCCGCAGGTGCAAAAGGCATATCTCGGGCACTGAGCTTGGTAGGATGCGCAGTGAGCCGCGTACGCCAGGTCGGCCGGTGACGGCTGAAGGACAATCACGTAGATAAGGGCGTTTATGGACTATTTTTCCAAAAAATATCACCTGCCGGGCACCTCGCCGGGCACCTTGTCCGAGCGCGCGGTGGAAGGTGCGCCGCCGCTGACGATCCATCTGATCGACTACGACGAAAGCCATTTCAAAGAGCAAAAACTGGCCGATATCGAGCATTGCCGCGCGAGTCTCGACCGCCCCGACATCACCTGGATTCATTTGCAGGGCGGCGCGCAGCCCGAGATCATGCGCAGCATCGGGGAGATGTTCGAGCTGCACCCCTTGGCGATGGAAGATGTGCTCAATCAAGGTCAGCGGCCGAAGGTGGAAGACTATGATGGGCAGCTGTTTCTCATCCTCGCGCTGCCGCAGTGCGAAGCCGACCAGTTCAGTGTTGCCCAGCTGTCGATGTTTGTCGGCGAAAATTATCTCATTACGTTTTGCGAGGGGGGTGCGGACCCGTTCGAACCCCTGCGCCAGCGTCTGCGTAAACACAGCGGCCGCCTGCGCACGCGCAAGGTTGATTATCTGCTCTACGCCGTGCTGGATCTCGCGATCGACCACGGGTTTCCGGTGCTGGAGAAACTCGGCGGCATCATCGAGGATCTGGAGGATGAGCTGCTGGCCAAGCCGCGTCAGGCCACGCTCGCGCAGCTCCACGAATTGCGCCGCGAATTGTTGCTCCTGCGCCGGATGTTGTGGCCGCAGCGCGAGGTGATGAATTTCTTGATGCGCGGCGATCAGCCGCTGATCGAAGAGGGTACGCGTTTCTATTTGCGCGATTGTTACGACCACAGCGTGCAGATCATGGATCTGTTGGAGAACTATCGTGAAATGGCCGCCAGCATGCTGGATGTGTATCTCTCATCGGTGAGCAATCATCTGAATGAAACAATGCGCGTGTTGACGCTGATTGCAACCATCTTCATCCCGATCACCTTTGTCGCCGGTGTCTATGGAATGAATTTTCAGTATATGCCGGAGCTCGGCTGGAAGTATGGCTACTTGATGATCTGGGGCGTGATGCTGGCCATGGCCGTTGGCATGGTGGTGTATTTCAAGAAAAAGGGCTGGATATAACGCGCTGCGGCTGAGGGTGGAGCAGACCGCCTGGGCTGTGCATCAGGCGGTCTGCTCGAAGCCGGAGCGGGATCAGCGTCTCTTCTTGGTTGCGGCCGCCAGCTTGGCCTTGAGGTCTTCAAGTTCAGCGCCGGCTTGGGTCAGTGATTGTGAATACTGTTCGACCTGCGTCTTGGCTTCGTCGCGCTCGATCATCACGCGGCTCAGTTCGTTGCGCGTTTGCGTCAATTCATTTTCCGTCTTGGCGAGGCTGCTCTTCACCGTGGCCAGCTCTGTTTGCAGGGAAGCGACCTGGGTCTTCAATGCCTCACGCTCTTTGGCGTCGCAGCCGGCCAACGATACCAGAACCAAGGAGGCGAGCGCCGCGCCTGTCACCATTTTTTTCATATCTGCTCCTTAAATTGAGAACGAATTTGGATTTAGCTCTAAGTGCGCCCGAGCCGCGGGTGCGAACTTCGGAGGCGCAGATCATAGCATGGGGAAGGCGCGGAAAATTAGTCCTGGCTAAAATATTTTGGTTGTTTTTCGACCAGTTTTCCGGTTGTTAAGCGGTGTCCCGTGGCATGGCCTTTGTCACGCACCGGCTGCCACATCGGAGTACCTCGCTTATTTGCGCACCGGCGCTAAAAGCGATCATCCGGGAGTTGCGCAAGGGACGGCGGGCAGAGCGGGTTTTCGCACGGATGCGCATCTTGGGTTGCCCGCGCCATGGGCTACTAGCGTGTCGCCAGACGCAGGGCGAACACCATTGCCTAATCGATGGCCTAAAAAGCACGTGGCTATTTTGCGCGGTCAGGAGTTCAAGTTCAGGGTGGCCTCAAATTTTTTGTTTAAATAGAACATAAAACAAAGTAGATTGAATTTGGCAACACCAAAACCGTAATCAAAATGGAGGTAGCAATGAAAAAGCAGTTTTGCGGTCTCATGGGCGCAGCCATCACCATCGTCACGGCGGGCATCCTGGCCCCGATCACGGCCAGCGCCACTGGCGCGGAAATCACTACCGGTGCGTTCAAAACCTATGCCACTGGCCTGAGTCGCAGCTATGAAATCACCGGCAATGCCCACATGGTGCGCGTACCCAGCGGCAAGACCATCGTGGATATCCAGGTCTTCGGTCTGGCCCCCAACACTACTTATGGCGTGCACGTGCACAACAAGGCGTGCAGCGACAGCAACGGTGGCGGCCATTACATGCATGATCCTGCGGGTCCGGTAGACCCGGTCAACGAGATCTGGCCCGGTTTTACCACCAATGCGGCCGGCGGTGGCAATGGCTTTGCCACGAACAATTTCATTGCCCGCCCCGAGGCGCAATCGATCGTCGTGCATGATACCGACAAGGCGCGCATCGCTTGCGCCGATCTGCAGTAACACTATTGCTCGGTGTCAAACAGAAAGGGCCAGTTCTCTGGCCCTTTCTTTTGCGTGACGCACATCCGGTCAGCCCGGCGTCATCGCTAACGGCCTTCTTCTGCGCGAGTTGCGCGCACGCCGTCGAGCAAGGTCGGATAATGCAGCTTCACCTTCAGCCGCTCCAGCATGCGCTGATTGCGGATGCGCCGCGATTCCACCAGATATGACAGGAGTCCCGGGCTGAAACGCCGCCGCGCCTCTTCCCAGCCGATCTCTTCGGGTGGCGGCAATTCGTACACCCGCGCCACGGTCTGATAATAATCGCTCATGGTGCTCTCCTCGCCGTCGCAGACGTTGAAGATGCCGGTGCCTTCCTCGCGCACCATGGCGGCTACGCACACCTGCGCCAGGTCATCGGCGTGGATGCGGTTGCTGTAGGGGGCCGCGCTGTTACGCAGCACCGGCTGGCCTTTTTTCAGGGCCTCGAGCGGCAGGCGGCCCGGCCCGTAGATGCCGGCCACGCGCAGGATGGCCAGTGGCACCTGATGGTCACGCGCCCAGGACTGCAAGCGCTGTTCGGCATCGACGCGGCGCCAGGCGCGGTCGGCCTGCGGATTGACCGGGGTATCTTCATCGATCCAGGCACCCTGGCAGTCGCCGTAGACGCCGGTGGTGCTGATATAGACGATCTTGGCCGGTTTATTGTCTTTGCCGAGGCTCGCCAGCCAGCGCGCGATGATGGGATCGGTGCGCCCTTCGTTCGGCGGCGGGGCGAAGTAATAGATGCGATTGCCGTGCGTGGGGATGCGGCTTAAGTCGTCATTTGCCAGATCCATTTGCAGCGCGTCGATGTCGGCGTCCTGCAAGGCCTGCACCCGTGTTGCGCTGCGCAGCACGGCGGTGACCGGCACCCCACGCGAGTACCACAGGCGCGCCACGCGCTCGCCGATGTCGCCGCAGCCAAGGATCACGATGCGTTGCAAATGTTTTGCTCCTGCGGAAAATCGCACATAATAAGCCCTCTTTTACTCTAACCAAGCGAAGAATTGCAATGAGCTTCAAGGTCACCATCCAGCCCAGCGGTCATGTCTTCACTGCGAACGAAAAGGAATCCGTGCTCGATGCCGCCATCCGTCAAGGCATCAACTTCCCCTACGGCTGCCGGGGGGGCAGCTGCGCGGGATGTCGCGGCAAGCTCCTTCAAGGCGAGATCCGCTATTTCTTCGGTCAGCCGCCGGGCTTGAGTCCGATCGACGTCGATCATGGCTTCGTGCTGTTCTGTCAGGCCGAGGCGCGTTCCGATCTCGTAATCGAGGTGCGGGAGATCGCCTCTGCGCAGGAGATCCGCGTCAAGAACCTGCCGTGCCGGGTCGAGAAGATGGAGAGGCTCGCGCATGATGTGATGCGCCTGCTTTTGAAGCTGCCGACCGGCGAGCGTATGCAATTCTTCTCCGGCCAATACATCGAGATTCTGATGAAGGACGGCCGCCGCCGCGCCTTTTCCATCGCCAATGCCCCGCATGAGGACAACTTCATCGAACTGCACGTGCGCTATGTGGCCAACGGCGATTTTACCGAGCACGTCTTCAGCACCATGAAGGAAAAGGAGCTGCTGCGCATCGAAGGACCGCTCGGCACCTTCTATCTGCGCGAGGACTCCGACAAGCCGATCATCCTGATGGCCGGCGGCACCGGCTTTGCGCCGGTCAAGGCGATCCTGGAGCACGCCTTCGCCGAGGGTATGACGCGCCCGATTCATTTGTACTGGGGCGCGCGCGCCAAGCGCGACCTCTATCTCGATGCCTTGCCCCGGCAATGGGCGCAGGAGCACAGCAATTTCACCTATACCCCGGTGCTCTCCGAGCCGATGGCCGAAGATGGCTGGCAGGGCCGGACGGGATTCGTGCACGAGGCGGTGATGGCCGATTACGCCACGCTGCTGGGTTATGAGGTGTATGCCTGCGGTCCGCCGATCATGGTCAAGACCGGCTTCGAGCTCTTCACCACACAGCGTGGCTTAAGTGTGGACGACTATTTCTCGGACGCCTTCGAGTTCGCCAAGGACAGCAAGAAGAAGTGAGGTTTAATTTCCCCTCTCCCGCGGGCGGGACGACTCCAGGGATGGAGGAGGTAGGGCAATGCACGGAGCAATTGCCGAGAGGGGATTATAAGGTTCAGTGCACGCTGCACGTGCGGGTGGTATTGTCCGCGGTCAGCTCGACGCGGTCCTCGCTCGGGGTATTCACCAGGCGCGCGCGGAAGCCTGCAACGCTGGGGTCCTGATCGAAGGCCAGGCTGCATACCGTTGCGCCGCTGGCCATGTCGACGAAGGTGGCGAGATGGCGTTCCACGCCGCTCTGCGCCGATTGGGCCGAGAGCACCATCAGCATCGAGCAGTCCGAGGTGAACCATGCCTGCGGGCCGAAGGCGTAACTGGCGGGCTGGCCGAGGACCGGCGGCCGTACGCCCCAGGCCTCGATGCGCGCCTGCGGCGCATTGGCCTGCAGGCGGGAGGCGAAGACGACGAAATCCGTGCCCGCCACCACCCCGCTGCCGGGGTTGACGCCGGAGACGGCGAATCCCGCGGTCGATCCCCCGCAGAAGCCTGCCCCGCCATAGGATTGGGTAAGCGAGAGCAATCGGCCCATGTTGAAGCCGAGGTCGAGCGGCGGGATCGTGTTGCCGGCCGGCTTGAAGCGCGCGCCCAGCGCCGTGGCCAGGCCGATGCCGCCGCCCGGGACGATCTCCAGCACATAGCGCTGGTCGGGGCTGGTGACCCGGGTGCCGGTGTTGGAGGCGCTGATGCGCGCGATTTGGAAGTCGCCCGGGCGGCGTGCGATGCGCAGCGCCACGCGCTCTTGCGCGGTGATCGTGCCGGCGGGGGAGTTGGTATCGGCGTCGATCACCACCCGGCCGCCGGCCGCTTGCGCCTGGGCGGAGGTGGTGAGGGTGATGCTGGCAGCGGAGTCGTTCGCTGCGATGGTGGTGTTGGGCGGGGTGGCGGTCACGGCCGCCGGCAGGTCGCTCAGCGTTATGCGCACCGGTTCGGGCGATGCCGCCGCGCCGCCGGCCCGGGTGACATTGACGTCGATCGTCTGACTGGTGCCGGGCAGCAGCATGATGGGATTGGGGATCACGGTCAGCGCGATCTGGCTGGCCGGGGGCGTGACCGTGAACATCGCCGTGTCGCGCCGCAGGCTTTCCTTGCGGTAGAGCGGGTCGTAGACGATGGCGCTCGCCTCGAGCGTGTAACTGCCGGGCGGCAGGGTCAACTGCGCCTTGGCCTCGCGCGCGCTGTGGATGAATTGCGCGGTGATGTCGGCGGAGTTGAGCAGGATCTTGAGGTCGCGCTCACCGTTGGTCGGGCTCCAGCGCACCTCCACGTTGATCGGCGACAGCACGCTGGAGCTGCCGGACGGGGAATGCACGCCGAAACTCGAGCATCCTGTCAGTGCCGCAACGAGAAGGAAAAGACTGAATGCTGTTAGCCAGCGGGTGTGGAGGCGCAGCATAGAAAGATCTCCGCTGAGTTTCTTGTTATCGTTCGGTCGGCAATACCCCAGTATTTAAACAGAGTCCCGGCCCCGCCGCCAGCGGCAGCTGGTCACCCGGCCGCGTTGCCGTTGACCGACACCTTGAGATCCTTGAGGATGCCGTTCTCGATGCTGTAGATCACGCCGTGGATGGAGAGATCCTGGCCGCGCTGCCAGGCGTCCTGGACGATCGTGGTCTGCGACACGTTGGCCACCTGCTTGATGACGTTCAATTCACACAACAGATCCACCTTTTCTTTCTCCGCGCTCAGATGGGCGAAGATATCGAGGTTTTGCAGATAGGTGTTGCGGATCGAGCGCAGCCAGTTGTCGATCAACCCAAGCTTCTGGTCGGTGCAGGCCGCGCGCACGCCGCCGCAGCCGTAGTGGCCGCAGACGATGATGTGCTTGACCTTGAGATATTCCACCGCGTATTGGATCACCGACAGGCAATTCAAATCGGTGTGATGGACGATGTTAGCGACATTGCGGTGGACGAACAATTCGCCGGGCAGTAGTCCCACGATCTCGTTGGCCGGCACGCGGCTGTCGGCGCAGCCGATCCAGAGATACTCCGGGGCCTGCTGCTTGGAGAGCTTGAGGAAGAACTCCGGATCATTCCCCTTGATCTGCTCCGCCCAGGTGTGGTTGTTCTTGAACAGATTCTCCAGGGAGTGTGCCATGCGCGACCTTCGGGTATCGATGGAATAGTCGGGCGCATTCTAGCAGCAACGGGCCCGGGCTGTCATGGTGGTCCGTCCGCCAGCGCCAGGTCCTTCAGGCTCAGGTCGCCAAAGCCGGACTCGATGGCGTGGTCCAGGGTATCCATCAGCCGCGCGACGACGCGGGCATCCTGGGTCCCTTCCTGTCCGGCGAGATGGAAGTCGCCGCGCTGGCGGATCGCGCGCAGCACCTCGGCCACGCGGGTATCTTCAAACGGCACGGCGGGCACATAGTGGGGATCGTTTTCGTCGGTGTGGCAGAGAATCCCGCACTGGCGCAGCTCGCCGAGCAGTTCGCTGACCAGGTGCTCGGGCAGGCCGCTGTGCCTGGCCAGCCCGGCGCTGTCCCACGCCGGCTGCTTCTGATAGAAGCGCTGGCCGATCAGGCGTAACAGCAGCAGGGTGAGACGCTCGCGGCCGCGGTTGTCGAGCCGCTGCGGACGGCTCTCCTTGCTGCGCGCCTCGGGGTGTTGATGGTAGTAGGCGATGCTCGAACCGATCAGCAGGATCAGCCAGCCCAAGTAGATCCAGATGATGAAGAAGATCAGGGTGGCGAAGGCCGAGTAGATCGCGGTGTATTTGGCGGTGTTGACGAGAAACGAGGCGAAGGCCCAGCCGGTCGCCTCCCACATCGCGCCGGAGATGATCGCGCCGACCAGTGCGGATCGGAGGTTGACCTTGGTGTTGGGGATGAAGATATAGATGAAGGTGAAGGCGGCGACGATCAGCAGATAGGGTACCAGCCGCTGGGCCTCGGTCAGCAGGGTGCCGATCAGCGGCAGGCCGGCGATCTGCTGCACCAGGGTGTGGCTCATCATCGTGGCGGTCAGGCCGATGGCCGAGAAGATCAGCACCGGCCCGACGATGATCACGCTCATGTAATTGCTGAAGCGCCGCGCGAAGGAACGCTCCTGGGAGACGTTCCAGGTGTAATTGAACGCGCTTTCGATCTTCTGCATCAGGGAGACCACGGTGAAGATCAACAGCGCCAAACCGACCGAACCGAGAATCCCGACCTGGATGTTGTCGACGAATTCGATGATCCGGGTGGTGATCTCCACGCCCTTTTCACCGAGCGGCGCCAACAGATTGAGCAGCATCGGCTCGACCTGGTTGTGCACGCCGAAGCCCTTCAACACCGAAAAGCTCACCGCCAGCAGCGGCACCATTGAGAGCAGCGTGGTATAGACCAGGCTCATGGCGCGCAGGTTGAGCATGCCCTCGGCGATGTCGCGGATCACCACATACAGGATGCGCAGCGCCCCGAGGAGAGCGGCTTGCCAGAACGGCAGCGCGCTGGCGGGCGTGCCCCAGAGGAAACGGTCGAAGCGCTGTTTGAAGTGTTCCAATTGTTCGAATGACATGGCGTTGTTTGGTTGGTGTTTGTTCAAGTGTGTGTCATGCATCCGGGTGGCGCAACTGCTTTGCCGGGTGGCGTGTGGTTGCCGGCAACGCTGCGCTTATGCCGGCCTACTCGGCTGCTCGCGAATGGCCGAGGATCACGCGTAGGAGCGAGCCCTGCTCGCGAATGAACGAGGGTCGCCTGCAGGGCAGGCTCCTACGCGAGATCTATTTTATTCGCGCAGGGCGCGATCGGTCATGGCCTGGCCGTCATTTTCCAACGCCGCGCGGATCGCCGATAGGTGCTGGCGCACGCACTCGCGGCCGATGTCGATGGCCTCTGCGGCGCGGTCGAACTCCAGCAGCCCGATGTGCCCGAGCCGGGGTTCGAGCAGGATCTCGGGGCGGTCTTCGCCGAGCCGCTGGCGCGTGATCTGGTCTTGCATGATGTTGAGCGAGCCGGCGATGACCTCGAGCATCCCCGGAGTGCCGAGGTATTGTTCGAGCATGGGGGCGAGCATGGCGTTGGTGCGCGTTTTCATTTCATGCGCCAGTTTGTCGAGCAGGCGTTGTTCGGTGCTGGGCTTGGGGTGTTCTACGGGCGCGGGCGGTGTGGCATAGCGCTTGAAGTGCCGGCCGGCGATGTCGCTGTTGAGGTTGACGGCGATCACAATGCCGGCGCCAAGGTTGCGCGCGTGCAACACCGGCACCGGATACACCAGGCCGCCGTCGACCAGCCACTGCACGCCGCGGCGCACCGGGGTGAACAGACCGGGCAGCGCGATCGAGGCGCGGACGGCTTCGAGCAGTGAGCCCTGTTGCAGCAGCACCTCGGCGCCGCTGGCCAGATCGGCGGCCACGGCGGTATAGGGCCGGGGCAGGTCCTCGATGTTGGCATCGCCGAACTGCGTATTGAAAAACTCGATCAGCCGCTTGCCCTCGATCAGGCCGCCGCCGACCATCAGTTTGAGGTCGAGGTAGCGCATGATCATGCGCCGGTCGAGCCGCCGCAGCCATGCCACGAAGGGATCGAGCTGTTCGCGCACGTAGAAGCCGCCGACCAAGGCGCCTATCGAGGTGCCGCAGATGATCTCGGGCCGGATGCCCTGCGCCTCGAGTTCCTGGAGCACGCCGATGTGGGCCCAGCCGCGGGCCGAGCCGCCGCCGAGGGCGATGCCGATCTTGGGGGGTGTTGCGTTCATCGATGGGATTCCAGACTAAACTCTCAGGATTCTAGCCCGGATATTTCACCACGAATCGACTGCGGCCGCGTAATCCATTGAATCTTCGTGACGTACTTCGCTTTTTGCCGGTTCGACAGAGTGTCGACTATGCCTCACCGTCAAAAGCGCCGTGCGTCCCGAATCGTCAATGGATTACGTGCCCTCGCGACAATCCGTGGCGAAATATCCGGGCTAGCCGGCGCGGGGTGGATCGCACTATGTCTGTTTATTGACCGGGCAATGTCTCGTATAATCCGCGCTGGTTTTGATTGGGTGCAGGGCGTCGGGTCCTGCCAGTGAGCATAGAGGAAAAGGCTATGAGCTTTAAAAATATCGGTCCAGGTAAAGACGTTCCCAACGACATCAATGTGATCATCGAGATCCCCATGAATGCGGATCCCATCAAGTACGAAGTGGACAAAGAGACGGGCGCGGTCACGGTCGACCGCTTCATGGCCACCTGCATGTTCTATCCGGTCAACTACGGCTTCATGCCCCACACCGTGGCCGGTGACGGCGATCCGGTCGATGTGCTGGTGATGGCCCCGTATGCGCTGGCGCCCGGTTCGGTGATCCGCGTGCGTCCCGTGGCCCTGCTGAAGATGGAAGACGACGGCGGCGTGGATGCCAAGGTGCTGGCGGTGCCGGTCACCAAGCTGACCCCGATCTACAAGGATATCCAGGATCTGAAGGATGTCCCGCAGCTGCTGCAAAATCAGCTGACGCATTTCTTTGAGCGTTACAAGGATCTGGAGCCCGGCAAATGGGTGAAGGTCCAGGGCTGGTTCGGAGTGAACGAGGCCAAGGCCGAGATCCTGGCCGGCGTCGAGCGCGCCAAGGCCTAAGCGCTTGCGCTATCAAAAGGCGGCGTCTGAACCGGGCGCCGCCTTTTTTATTTCCGGCGCCGGTTGTGGGCCGAACATACGGTCGGCTATCATCAATATCACTGCTCGAGATTTTGTGGTTTTCGGGGCGCATCATGCCGGCAAGTCTGCTAAAAACTCATAGCCATCGGCTGTTCGTTTGGGGGTTCCTGCTTCTGGTGGCGGGCGGTTACGCGCTGCTCGCCTGGAACTGGCCGGTCTTGATGATGTGGGCGACCTTCGAGGACCTGACCGGCGAATGGACGCAGGTCTTCTTTTTTGCGGCGACGTGTCTTGTGGCCGGGCGGCTGGCGTGGGATGCCGGCCGGTACCGGGTATTTTTCATCCTGCTCGGACTGGCCTGTTTCTACGTGGCGATGGAGGAGATCTCCTGGGGGCAGCGCATCTTCGGCTTCGCTTCCCCGGAGTACTTCCGGACGCAAAATCTCCAGGGCGAGATCAATATCCATAACTTCTTCACCGGCCCGTTTGCCACGACGCTCAAGCACGGCTTGGCCTATCTGATCGCCGCGGGGCTGATCGGATATGGCGTGGTCTATCCTTGGGCGCTGGGCCGGGGGATGACGCCCGCCGCCTGGCTCGACCGGCGCGGACTGGCCGCTCCGCCGGGGTATCTCTGGCCGGTGTTCATCGCCGCGGCGGTTTTCGAAGTGGAGCCGGTGGGGCTCAACGAGGCCGAGGTCGCCGAGATCCTGGTCGGCTTCGGTCTGTTGATGACCGCCGTGCATTACCGGTTCGCATCCAAGCGGCAACTGCCGCCGGAAGTCGGCGGCGCATGGCTCGGCCGCGAAGCTCGCCGGCTGAGCCTGCACATGGCGGCAGCCACGGTGCTGGTGATCGGCGCCGCCGCGCTGACCACCTATCTGATGTACCAGAGGCCGCAGATCCGGGCGATTACCGCCGATCGCTTTGAGGACGGCTATTTCAAGTACGCACATTTCTACGCAGCCTACGGCCGCTGGGACCAGGTGCTGGCGTTGAATCTGCGGCTCAAACAGCGCCGCCAGCACGACATGGATGTCAACCGCCGCATCGCCGAGGCCTACCGCGCCTTGGGCGATGAGCAGAAGTTCAATCAGTATGTCTCGTTGGCCTTGGATCTTGATGAGCACGCGTTGCGCTCGAATCCCGAGCGCGATGATACGATGCGTTCACTGGCCAAGTCCTATCGCCTGCTGGGCGACGAGCAGCGGGCGGCGGCGTATCTGAATGCCTCCGAGTATCTCGTGAACAAATGGCTGGAGCGTGCGCCGCAGGATGCGGGGGCCTGGTATGCGATGGGCGAGACGCTTAACCTGCGCGGCGAACCGCACAAGGCGCTGGAATATTACCGCCGGGCCTTCGAGCAGCGCCCGGATGTCGATCTTTTCAAGAATGCCTATCTGATCCAGAAGGCGCAGTTGGGCGAGTGAGCGAGGAGCAAGGCACCATGCGGATCGAATTCACCAAAATGCACGGCATCGGCAACGACTTCGTGGTCATCGATGCGGTGCGCCAGTCCGTGACGCTGAGCGCCGAGCAGATTCGCCGCCTGGCCGACCGGCACTTCGGTGTGGGCTGTGACCAAGTGCTGCTGGTGGAGCGACCGACCCAATCCGGCGTGGATTTCCGCTATCGCATCCTCAACGCCGACGGCAGCGAGGTGGAGCAGTGCGGCAACGGCGCGCGCTGCTTCGCCCGGTTCGTGCACGACAAGGGCCTGACCACCAACAACCCGGTGGTGGTGGAGACCGCCGGCGGCATCATCCGCCTGCGCCTGTGCCCCGATGGCCAGGTGGAGGTGAACATGGGCGAGCCGCGCTTCGACCCGCCGCAGATTCCCTTCGTGGCTGAGGCGCAGGCCGAGCGTTACACCCTGGAGGTGGCCGGCGAGACCGTCACGCTCGGCGCCGTCTCCATGGGCAATCCGCACGCGGTGTTGCAGGTGGATGATGTGGCGAGCGCCCCGGTCGAGCGCCTGGGGCCCTTGATCGAACGCCACCCGCGCTTCCCGCGCCGGGTCAACGTCGGCTTCATGCAGGTGCTGAGCCGCGACGCGATCCGGCTGCGCGTCTTCGAACGTGGATCGGGCGAGACCCTGGCCTGCGGCAGTGGCGCCTGCGCGGCGGTTGTTGTAGGGTATCGCCAAGGCTTGTTGAACGAGAAGGTGACGGTGCATCTGCCCGGCGGGCGTCTCGAAATCCACTGGCCGGGACGCGGGGCGGTGCTGATGACCGGCCCGGCGGAGACCGTGTTTGAAGGAAAGATCGATCTATGAAGAGCCATGTGAACCTTGTCGAAGACGGGCTGGAGAAGGCGCTGGTGGAATATCTGCGCCGGCATCCCGATTTTTTCCAGCGCCACCGTGATTTGTTGGCCGAGATGAACATCCCGCATAGCAACGGCAACGTGGTCTCGCTGATCGAGCGCCAGGTCGAGATCCTGCGCCAGCAGAACAGCGGCCTGAAGAAACAACTGCACGACCTGGTGGAGATCGCCCGCGACAACGACCTGCTCGGCCAGCGCATGCATCAACTCACCCTCGCGCTGCTGCACTGCCAGGATCGCGCCGCCCTCACCGAGGTGCTGCGCAAATCCCTGCACGATGATTTCGCCGCCGATGCGGTGCGCGTGCGCTTCTTCGATCAATATTGCGATGGATCGGCGCCGGAACCGTGGCAGGCCCTCGGCACCGGTCTGACCGCGCGCCGGGTGCGCTGCGGCAAGCCCTCGGCGGAGGAAATGACGCTGATCTTCGGCGAAATGGCCGAGTCGATCGGCTCGGTGGCCGTGATCCTGCTCGGCACCCATGGCGTGCTCGCCATCGGCAGCCACGACGAAGAACGCTTCGACATCGACATCGGCACCGACTATCTGGTCAAACTCGGCGAGATCATCGCCGCCACGCTCGACCGCCTGTAAATAACATGGACGCTGCCGAACGGGAGTGGATCGAACGCTTTCTCGATCATCTCGCGCACGAGCGGCGCATGTCGCCACTGACCGTCAAACACTATCGCCGCGACCTGGAACAGCTCGCGCGCTTCTGTGACGAGCGCACGCTCTCCCACTGGCGCAATCTCGATGCCCATCAAGCGCGCGCCTACGTCGCCTGGCGGCATCGCGCGGGTTTGAGCGGCCGCAGCCTGCAGCGCGAGCTCTCGGCGCAGCGCACGTTTTATCACTTTCTCATGCGCGAAGGCGCGGCCAAGCTCAATCCGCTGATCGGCATCCGCGCGCCGAAGTCGCAGCGCAAACTGCCCAAGACCCTGGATGTCGACGAGGTCGCCAGCCTGCTCAACGCGCCGGGCGAGGAGGCGCTTGAGCTGCGCGATATGGCGATCATGGAGCTGATGTACTCCAGCGGCCTGCGGCTCGCCGAACTGATCGGTCTGCGGTTGGTCGAGCTCAACCTGAGCGATGCCACCGTGGAGGTCACCGGTAAGGGCAACAAGAAGCGCGTGGTGCCGATCGGCCGCCAGGCGATCGCGGCGCTGCAACGCTGGCTCACCGTGCGCGCGCAATGGGCAGCGCTCGACCAGCAGGCCGTGTTCATCACCCGCCAAGGTAAGCCTATCTCCGCCCGTGCCGTGCAACAGCGCATGCGCGCATGGGGTATCAAACGGGGTCTCGACGCCCGCGTCCACCCGCACCGCCTGCGCCATTCATTCGCCAGCCATTTGTTGGAGTCGAGCGGCGACCTGCGCGCCGTGCAGGAACTCCTCGGCCACGCCGACATCTCCACCACCCAGGTCTACACCCACCTCGACTTTCAACACCTCGCCCAGGTCTACGACAAGGCTCACCCGCGCGCGCGCCGAAAAAAGTGATACTGCCTTGGTGCGATGCACCATTTCCTTATCGTTCACCTTCCATGGTGTAGAATATGTTCCTCTGAGCACGAGGAGAATTGGATCTTGGAACAGTTTCATGGGACCACCATTGTGTCGGTACGCCGCGGCAATCAGGTGGTGATCGGCGGCGATGGCCAGGTGACGCTGGGCAATACCATCATGAAGGGCAATGCGCGCAAGGTGCGCCGGTTGTATCAGGACAAGGTGATCGCCGGATTCGCCGGCGGGACGGCCGATGCCTTCACCCTGTTCGAGCGCTTCGAGGGCAAACTGGATAAACATCAGGGCAATCTGGTGCGCGCGGCGGTGGAGCTGGCCAAAGACTGGCGCACCGATCGCATGTTGCGCCGGCTGGAGGCCCTCCTGGCGGTGGCCGATAAAAACGCCTCGCTGATCATCTCCGGCAACGGCGATGTGATCG
This sequence comes from Pseudomonadota bacterium, assembly GCA_040752855.1. Lineage (GTDB taxonomy): Bacteria > Pseudomonadota > Gammaproteobacteria > RBG-16-57-12 > RBG-16-57-12 > JBFMHP01. The sequence goes on from JBFMHP010000042.1 coordinate 39,614, forward strand.
AGCCGGAAGGCGGACTGATCGCCATCGGCTCCGGCGGGCCGTTTGCGCAGGCCTCCGCCCGCGCGCTGCTGGAGAATACCAATCTCGACGCGCGCGCCATCGTGGAAAAGAGCCTGCACATCGCAGGCGATATCTGTGTGTATACCAACCATAACCTGACCATCGAAGAATTGGAGATCGCGCATGTCCAGTGATATGCAGACCTCGTATCTGACCCCGCGCGAGATCGTCGCGGAGCTGGACAAACACATCATCGGCCAGGCCGAGGCCAAGCGCGCGGTGGCCATCGCGTTGCGCAACCGCTGGCGCCGCGCCCAGTTGCCCGAGGCGATGCGCGCCGAGATCACCCCGAAGAACATCCTGATGATCGGCCCGACCGGCGTGGGCAAGACCGAGATCGCCCGGCGCCTGGCCAAGCTGGCGCGTGCGCCCTTCATCAAGATCGAGGCCACCAAGTTCACCGAGGTCGGCTATGTGGGGCGCGATGTGGAATCCATCGTGCGCGATCTGGTCGATGCGGCCATCAAGCTGGCGCGCGAGGAGGCGGTCAAGCAGGTGCGCGCCCGCGCCGAGGACGCCGCCGAGGAACGCATCCTCGATATCCTGCTGCCCCCGGCGCGCAGCAGCACCTTGGGCTATGACGCGGCCCAGCCGGCCGGCGCCGAGGAATCGGCCACGCGGCAGAAATTCCGCAAGAAGCTGCGCGAGGGCGAACTCGATGAGCGCATGATCGATGTCGAGGTCAAGGTCGCCCCGATGGGTGTGGAGATCATGGCCCCACCCGGCATGGAGGAGATGACCAGCCAACTGCAGAACATGTTCCAGAACTTCGGCAGCCAGCGCACCAAGTCGCGCAAGCTGTCGGTGAAGGAGGCGATGAAGCTGCTGACCGAGGAGGAGGCCGCCAAGTTGATCAATGACGAGGAGCTCAAGCAGGCGGCGATCCGCAGCGTGGAGCAAAACGGCATCGTCTTCCTCGATGAGCTGGACAAGATCTGCCGGCGCGGCGAGGTGAGCGGCGCCGATGTCTCGCGCGAGGGCGTGCAGCGCGACCTGCTGCCGCTGATCGAGGGTTCGACCGTCAACACCAAGTACGGCATGATCAAGACCGACCACATCCTGTTCATCGCCTCCGGGGCGTTTCACCTTGCCAAGCCCTCGGATCTGATCCCGGAGTTGCAGGGGCGGCTGCCGATCCGCGTTGAGCTCAAGGCGCTGCGGGCGAGTGATTTCATCCGCATCCTCACCGAGCCAGATGCCTCGCTCACCGAGCAATACACCGCACTGCTGCGCACCGAGGGCGTGGAGATCGAGTTCACCAAAGACGGCATCTCGCGCATCGCCGAGATCGCCTGGCAGGTGAATGAGACCACTGAGAACATCGGCGCGCGCCGCTTGCACACCGTGATGGAGCGCCTGCTGGAGGAGATCTCCTTCAGCGCTGCCGACAAGGCCGGACGCTATGTGATTGATGCGGCTTACGTCGATGAAAAACTCGGCGTACTGGCGCGTGATGAAGACCTCTCGCGGTATATCCTCTAGGACAGTGAATCGATGACACCGACTGAAATCAAACTGCGCCGCCAGTCTCGCATGCTGGAGATTGCGTATCCCGACGGCAACCGCTTTTCCCTGCCGTGCGAATACCTGCGCGTGTATTCACCCTCGGCGGAGGTGCGCGGCCACGGCCAGGAGATCTTGCAGCTCGGCAAGGAAAACGTGAACATCACTCAGATCGAACCGGTCGGCCAGTACGGCGTGAAACTCTTTTTCGACGACGGCCACCACACCGGTATTTATTCCTGGGACTATCTGCTGCGCCTGGCCGTCAAACACGACGAACTGTGGCAGGACTATCTGGCGCGGCTCAAGCAAGCCGGTTATCAACGCAAACCGGCGACGGCGGAATAGTGCGAGTGTAGGCCGGGATAAGGCGAAGCCGTTCCCGGCGGGCAGGGCCACAGGAGGTGCCGGCAACGCATGCGCTTATGCCGGCCTACAAGTTGTGCTGCCGGGCAGGCTGACGCAGCTCAAGCAAGCCGGTTATCAACGCAAACCCGCGACGGCGGAATAATGTGAGTGTAGGCCGGGATAAGGCGCAGCCGTTCCCGGCGGGCATGGGCCACAAGTTGTGCTGCCGGGCAGCGATGAATAAGACGAGGTCACTATGGATCACAAACAGCAGGACAACGACACCACCCACTTCGGCTTCCGCCAAGTGGCCAAGGACGCCAAGGCCGGCATGGTCGCCGATGTGTTTCATTCCGTGGCGCAGAAATACGATCTGATGAACGATGTGATGTCGCTCGGCATCCATCGGCTGTGGAAGCGTTTCGCCATCGACATGACGGCGGTGCGGCCCGGAAACCGTGTGCTGGATCTGGCCGGCGGCACGGGGGATCTCACCATCAAGCTGGCGGAGAAGGTGGGCCCCGCCGGTGAGGTGGTGCTGGCCGATATCAATTCCTCGATGCTGGAGCAGGGGCGCAGCCGACTCGCCGATCTCGGTGTGGTGGGCAACGTGCGCTACGCCCAGGTCAACGCCGAGTGTCTCCCGTTTCCCGATAATTATTTCGACTGCATCACCATCGCCTTCGGGTTGCGCAACGTGACCGACAAGTCCAAGGCACTCGCCTCGATGTATCGCGTGCTAAAGCCCGGCGGGCGCCTGCTGGTGCTGGAGTTCTCCAAGGTCGCACCGGCGTTGGCGCCGGTCTACGATGTCTACTCTTTCAAATTGTTGCCGCTGATGGGCAAGCTGATCGCCAACGATGAAGAGAGCTACCGCTACCTCGCCGAGTCGATCCGCATGCACCCGGATCAGGAGACGCTCAAGGGCATGATGCAGGAGGTCGGTTTCGAGCGCTGCGAATATTTCAATATGACCGGCGGTATCGTCGCGCTGCATCGCGGATACAAACTGTGAACGACGAGACGAACACTGAATACGCCGGATTCTGGCGTCGCCTGGTGGCCTTGTGGATCGACATGGTGCTGTTTTTTATCGTCTCCAGTCTGATACCCATTATCGTGTATGGGGCGACCGGTGGCATGGTGTCGTTAATGGAACTCGAGTGGCTCAACACCTGGTTGTTTCTGTTGACCGCCGCGATCTGTTGGCGCCACTTCGAAGGCACGCCAGGGCAGTTGATGATGGGCTGCTACGTGGTTGACGCCAATACCCAGCGCGCGGTGAGTTACAAACAGGCCGGCATTCGCGCGCTCGGTTACATCCTCTCGTTCTTGCCGCTGTTGCTGGGATTTCTCTGGATCGCCTGGGACAAGCGCAAGCAGGGCTGGCACGACAAGCTCGCCGGCACCGTGGTGCTGCTCGACCGTCAGCATGAGCGTTACGATGAATCGCAAAAGAGCCTGGCGCAATTGTTGAAGGAGCTGCGATGAGCGTTGCCGATATCTTCGTCTCCGGCGTGGAGCTGGCCATGAATCGCTGCTTGGCTTTTGATCCGGCTACGCAGCCGCGCCTGGCGCAGTTCTCCGGCAAGATCATCGCGCTGGAGCTGGTGGGGCTGGGCGTGACGGTCTATGTCGAGCCCACCACGGAGAAAGTACGTGTACTCGCCCGCAGCGAGCGCCCGGCGGATGTCACCCTTGCCGGCACGCCGATCGCCTTCGCGCGCATGGGCCTGGCCAAGACGCCGATCGACAGCCTGTTCGCCGGTGAGATCAAACTCAGCGGTGACACCGAATTGGGCCAACGCTTCGGCGAGATCATCAAGGGCATGGACATCGACTGGGAAGAGATGGCCGCGCAGGTGATGGGCGATGTGTTCGCGCACAAACTCGGCGAAGGCGTGCGCGCCGGCCTGCGCGCGGGGCGAAAGGTCGCCGCCACGCTGGAGCAGGACACCGCGGAATATCTCAAGGAAGAGCTGCGCGAGATACCTGCGCGCGAAGAGGTGGAGCTTTTCATGCAGGACGTGGACACGCTGCGCAACGATGTCGAGCGCATGGCGCAGCGCGTGGCGCGATTGCGCTCCCGCATGTAGGAGCCATCTCAGATGGCGATGGGGTGTCGCAGACGATCGCAAGCTGAAGCTTGTTCCTGCGGGGGCGAGACAATGAATAACAAAAACGAGGTTGCAGGTGATTAGTTTCGGCCAGGCGTTGCGCCTGATGTACATCAATCGCGTATTGATCAAACACGGGCTCGATGAGATCGTGCTGGCGACCCACCTGTTCCGCCCGGTTCGCTTCATTAGTTATCTGTTGCCTTGGCATTGGTTCGGTCCAAGACCGAAGGGTTCGCCCGGCGAGCGCATCCGCAAGGCGCTGGAAGACTTAGGCCCCATCTTCGTCAAGTTCGGACAACTGCTCTCCACACGCCGCGATTTGCTGCCTGGAGACATCGCCGATGAGCTCGCATTGTTGCAGGATCATGTGCCCCCGTTTCCCGGCGCACAGGCGCGCGCCATCATCGAGAAGGCATTGGGTCAGCCGGTGACCGAGGCCTTCAAGCATTTCGACGAACAGCCGTTCGCCTCGGCCTCCATCGCCCAGGTCCACGCGGCCACGCTGCACGACGGGCGCGAGGTCATCGTCAAGGTCGTGCGGCCTCACATCGAGAAGCTCATCAAGCGTGATATCGCGTTGCTCTACACCGTCGCCGGCCTGGCCGAACGCTACTGGTCCGAGTCCAAGCGCCTGCATCCGGTGGCGGTGGTGGCCGAATACGAGAAGACCATCCTCGACGAGCTGGATCTGATGCGCGAAGCAGCCTCGGCCTCGCAACTACGCCGCAATTTTCTCGACTCCGAGCTGCTCTACGTGCCTGAGGTCTACTGGCCGCTTTGTCATCGCAACGTGATGGTGATGGAGCGCATCTCGGGAATTCCGATCAGCGATATCGCCGCTTTGAAAAAGGCCGGCGTCGATCTCAAGGCGCTGTCCGAGCGCGGCGTGCAGATCTTCTTTACCCAGGTGTTCAAGCACAACTTCTTCCACGCCGACATGCACCCGGGCAACATCTTCGTCTCGCCCGCGGGCCAATACATCGCGGTGGATTTCGGCATCATGGGCACCCTGAGCCCGGAAGACCAGCGCTATCTCGCGGAGAATTTTTTTGCCTTCTTCCATCGCGACTACAACCGCGTGGCCGAACTGCATGTCAACGCCGGCTGGGTCGCGCCGGGCACGCGCGTCGATGAATTCGAAGCGGCGATCCGCACCGTGTGCGAACCGATCTTCGAGCGCCCGCTCAAGGACATCTCCTTCGGCCGGCTCTTGATCCGCCTGTTCCAAACCGCGCAGCGCTTCAACATGGAAGTGCAGCCGCAGCTCGTCCTGTTGCAGAAAACCCTGCTCAACATCGAAGGGCTTGGCCGCCAGCTTTACCCCGATCTCGACCTGTGGGAAACGGCCAAGCCGTTCTTCGAACAATGGATGCGCGACCAACTCGGCTGGGGCCGCGCGGTGAACGAGATCAAGCGGAATCTACCGCACTGGGGCGAACAACTCCCGCAATTGCCCGGCCTGCTCACCGAAGTCTTGCAGCAGATGCGCCACAACCACACCGGCCACGCATCACAACAACACCAACTCGAAGCATTGCGCGAGGAAATCCGCCGCGCCAACTACCGCTCGATGGCCACGCTGCAAGGCGCAGCACTGCTGCTCTGCGCCGTACTGATCGCCGCCCTCGACGGCCGCGCCCCCACCATGCTCGGCGGCGCGCCGCTGCTGAGCTGGGCGCTGGGTGGTGTGGGTGTGGTGCTGATCATGCGTGCCTGGCGGCATGAATAGAACATGATGGGGCGGGCAGTGCGCAGGATGTCGTCGGCAACGAGAAGTATCGCTATCTCTCATCGATCGTAGCTTACTGAATGTGAGTAGTTGCGATTAGAGTGAGCAGAACTGAATAATTCGAGTTTGACTCCGATTGCTATTGGAATATTCGTGCACCCAACCCTCACCCCTAAGCAAGAGCGCCGGTTCCTGCTGATACTCGGCGGAATCCAATTCAGCCATGTGCTGGATTTCATGATCATGATGCCGCTGGGGCCGATACTGATTCAGGCGTTCGGCTTGAGCATGCACGAGTTCGCGCTGCTGGTTGCTTCCTACAGTTTCAGCGCGGCGATTTCCGGTTTGGTGGCCACTACGTTTGTGGATCGCTTTGAGCGCCGGGGATTGATGATGACGATGTTTGGCCTGTTCGGCATTTCAACGTTGGCGTGCGGGCTCGCGCCAAACTATGTCACGCTGCTGATCGCGCGCTGCATGGCAGGGGCGTTTGGCGGCATCATGGGGGCGCAGACCCAAACCATGATTGGTGATGTTATTCCCTTCGAGCGCCGGGCGCGCGCCAGCAGCATGGTGTCGGCGGCCTTTTCCATTTCCACGGTGGCCGGTGTGCCGTTGTCGCTGTGGTTGGCCAACCATTTCCAGTGGCGCGCACCGTTTATCTTTATCGCCGCGCTGGTCGTTTTTTTCATTCTTGCAGGAAGGCGCGTGCTGCCGGAGTTGCGTCATCATATCAGCGACGAACGACGCGCCCATCCGTTCGCACCGTTGTTCACCGTCTTGCGCGATCCCAATCATCTGCGCGCGCTGCTGTTTTCAGCGCTGGTGATTTTTTCCGGCTTTAGCGTCATTCCGTATATCACAGTGTATGCCGTGCATAATGTCGGGATCGCACTGACGGATATTCCGCTGATTTACCTCGTCGGCGGTGCGGCCACGCTGATCACCTCGCGGCTGCTCGGCGTCTGGGCCGACAGATACGGCAAGGTCGAGGTGTACCGTATCGTGGCCTTCTCCGCGGTGATTCCGCTGCTGGTGCTGACCCATATCGGCATCGTGCCGCTGTGGGCCTGGATCATCTGCACCACGGTGTTCTTTGTGCTGGTCACAGGCCGCATGATTCCGGCCATGGCCATCATCACCTCGGCGGCTCAGCCGAAATTGCGCGGCACGTTTATGTCGCTGCACGCCACGACCCAAGCCTTGGGCATGGGGTTGGCAACGACGGTATCCGGCTTCATCATCAGCCAGGATGACGTGGGGATGCTCGTTCATTACCGGGAGGTGGGTTACGTCGCTGTTGCCGCCAATCTGCTGGCCGTCTGGTTTGTAGCGCGCGTCATCATGCACGGAAAGCCGAAGGATGCGGTCATCAAGAAATAAGCCGGTAGGAAGGGTGAAGCGCAGCGCAACCCATCATTGCATCCTGGAAGCACCGATCGATGGGCTCCATTTCATTCCACCCATCCCACATATCAGCCGCGCTGCAATCCCGCCTCGACCTCGTTGCGTTTTTGTTTGCCGCTTAGCACTTCGATCAGCGATGTAGGGTGCATTCCATGCACCACCAATCCATCGGTATGTGCGTGAGGCAAATGGTGCATGGAATGCACCCTACATGTCTGTCGCGAAATATAGGGCGAAGGGAGCGGCCATGTAGGATGGATGTGGCGCAGAGACTGTGAAAGTATCTATGACGGCGTGAAAGATGCTTGGCATTCCTTCTCCCTCCGGGAGAAGGTTAGGATGAAGGGATATATAACATCGCAACTTATTTTTTTAACCCCTCACCCCAACCCTCTCCCTGGGGGAGAGGGAGAAAAAGCCTGAATTGTTTACACAGTCTCGTAGTGCAACCCTCTGTCTGCTGCTTGAGATTAGCCGCGCTGCAATCCTGCTTCGACCTCGTTGCGTTTTTGTTTGCCGCTCAGCACTTCGATCAGGTGCAGCGCGAAATCCATCGCGGTGCCGGGGCCGCGTGAGGTAATCACCTTGCCGTCTTGCACCACCGGCGCGGTGCTGTAGGTGGTGTCCGGCAGATTCATCTTGTCGATAAATCCGGGAAAGCTGGTGGCCGTTTTGCCCTTGAGCAGTCCGGCGCGGGCCAGCACCTTGGGGGCGGCGCAGATCGCGGCGGTGAAACGACCGCTGTTGGCCATGTTGACTAGCAGTTCGCGGACGCGTGGGTCATCCTCCAGATGCTGCGCGCCGGGCATGCCGCCGGGCAACACTATCATGTCGAATTCTTGCTTCAATGCCTGATCCAGAGTGGTGTCGGCTACCAGCGTGACACCGCGGCTGGCCTTGATCGGCTGGCCGTCGAGGCTGGCGCTTACCACAAGATGTCCGGCGCGGCGCAGCAGGTCGATGACGGTGACGGCTTCGAGTTCCTCGCAGCCTTGGGCGAGTGGGACAAGGACGCTTGCCATTGGGGTTGCCTCTGCAATTTGATCATGTCGGTGACGGGCACCAGATTGACGCCGAGTTCCTCGAGCTGCGGGAGCAGGCGTTCCAGCGCCGCCAGGGTTTCGGGATACGGGTGGCCGATGCCCAGGGCATGGCCGCGCTGCTTGGCGAGGCGCACCAGCTTTTGGAACTGGGCGCTGATCTCGTCCACGCTGCGCTCATTGTCGAGAAAGACATCGCGGCGTAGGCTCGGAATGTTTTGTTCCGCCGCCACCTGCAAGGCGATGCTTTTCTCGGTGGTCATGCTGTCGACGAAAAACAGATTGCCGCGCCGGTCGAGTTCGCGCATCAGCCACAGCATGTGGCCGGGATGGCGCGTGAGCAGGCTGCCCATGTGGTTGTTGATGCCGATGACGTGCGGGATCGCGGCCAGGTCTTCCTGCAAGGTCTGGATGAAGTGCTGCTCGGTCATGTCCAGGGTGAGCGCGCCCGGCCCGGGATTGTGGTCGATCACCTCCGCTTCCATCGGGGCGTGCAGCAGGATTTCCTTGTTGAAGCTGTGCGCCAGTTTCGCCAGTTCCACCGCGTGCGGCGTGTGTGGGAGGAAGGCGTAGGCGATCGGTCCGGGGAGAGAGACGGCGCGCAGGCCGGCGTTCAAGGTGTTGCCGAGGTCGTCGATGATCAGGCTGATGCTGGGGCGGGGTGGAATGTAGAAATCCGGCTCACGTTCCGCGGCGCCGGATTGCGCCGTACCGATCAGGCCGAGGCAGCCGATGAATATTAGCTGCTTCAGGAATGGCCAGAATCGATCGCGGCGCGCTTCCGTCATTCATCGGTCAGATCATCGTTGCGAGATGATCATGCCCTTCAGTACGTTGACCGCTTCGTAGAGCTGATAGTCGGACTTGGCAAGGCTTTCTTTTTCCTTTTCCTTCTCAGGCTCTTTTTTCGCGCCCTTGTCCTCAGGGGCCGCCGGTTTCTTGGGTTCCTTGCCGGGTTCCTTGTGATTCATCAGGTGGCCGTTGAGGTCGGCCTCCTTGATCAGGTTGTCGCTGTTGTCCACGACCTCGGAGATCTTCAGATCCTCGAAGAGGATGTCGGGCACGATGCCCTCGGCCTGGATCGAGCGGCCGGAGGGGGTGTAGTAGCGCGCGGTGGTGATCTTCAGCGCGGAGTCGCTGGTCAACGGCAGGATGGTCTGCACCGAGCCCTTGCCGAAGGTTTTGCTGCCGGTGATGACCGCGCGCTTGTGGTCTTGCAGCGCGCCGGCCACGATTTCCGAGGCCGAGGCCGAGCCGCCGTTGACCATCACGACCATCGGCGCGCCGTTGAGCACGTCATTGGGCGTGGCGTTGAAGCTCAGCTTCGAATCCTTGATGCGCCCTTCGGTGTAGACGATCAGCCCTTGCTTCAGGAAGGCGTTGGAGACGTCGACCGCCGCATTGAGCACGCCGCCGGGGTTGTTGCGCAGGTCCAGGACCAGTCCCTTGAGCGGGCCCTTGTTTTCCTTCTCCAGCGCCGCGAGCGCCTCGGTGAGGTTCTCGCCGGTCTTGGCCTGGAACTGGGTGATGCGCACGTAGCCGACGTTGTTCTCGATCAGGCGCGATTTCACGCTCTTGACCTGGATGATGTCGCGCGTGATGGTGAATTTCAGCGGCTTTTCCTCGCCCTCGCGGACCACGGTCAGCACGATGTCGGTCTTGGGCTTGCCGCGCATGATGTTGACCGCCTCGCGCAGGGTCAGGCCTTTGACCGGCGTGTCGTCGAGACGAATGATCAAGTCGCCGGATTTGATGCCGGCGCGCTGGGCCGGGGTGTCGTCGATCGGGGCGATGACCTTGACGAAGCCGTCTTCCATGCCCACCTCGATGCCGAGGCCGCCGAATTCGCCGGAGGTGCCGACTTGCAGCTCCTGATATTCATGCGCGTCGAGATAGGTGGAGTGCGGGTCCAGGCCGGAGACCATGCCGCGGATGGCGTTGTCGAGCAGGGTCTTGTCATCGACGGGTTCGACATAGTCATTCTTGATGCGTGCGAACACCTCGGTGAAGGTGCGCAGTTCATCGAAGGGCATGGTGGCCGCGGGGGCCTCGCGCTCGGCGAATACCCCTTGGCCGATGGAGATGGAAATGCCCAGGACCAGGCCGAGTGACAGGATCAAAACATTGCGAGTCATAGCATTCATTTAAATCTTCAACCTTCTCTTTGCTTTGCCATTTCAGGCAAATGGATTCTTCCAATTATGGCAGTATGTTCCAGTATTAGTAAATGTCGGATCACTCAGCCCGGCCTTGATCCGCGGCACCAGTGTGCAGGGTCGACCGGCTTGCCGTTGTGACGGACTTCAAAATACAGGCCGCTCTCCTGCCCGCCGCCCGAATTGCCCACATGCGCGATCACCTCACTCTGCGAGACGGCCTCGCCGAGCTGTTTTTGCAGGCTCTGATTCTGGCCATAGAGGCTCAAGGTGCCGTCGCCGTGATCGAGGATGATCAGCAGACCGTAGCCCCGCAGCCAGTCGGCATACACCACCTTGCCGGCGGCGATGGCCTTGACCGGCGTGCCCTCGGCGGCGGCGATCAGCGCGCCGTCCCATTTCATGCTGCCCAGCCCGCGCGGCTGGCCGAAACTCGCCAGCAGGCGTCCCTGTACCGGCCACGGCAGACGCCCCTTGCCCGCGCCCGTGGTGGTCGCGGCTGGCGCGGTTTTCTGGCGCTGGAGTTCTCGGATGATGTTCTCGAGCGCTTTGGCGTCTGCGGTCAGTTGCCGCAGACGCGATTGGCGGTCGGTGATCTCGGAATTGAGCGCGGCGAGCAGCGGCCGGCGGGTTTGCTGTTCCTGCATCAACTGGACTTTTTGCGCGGCGAGCTCGGCCTGGGTGTCGCGCAGTTCGGTTTGGCGCTGCACAGTCTCCTGTTTGATGTCTTCCAGTGCCTGAAGTTCCGTTTTGGCGCGGTCGATTTCGCCCGCATGGGCCTGATTGAGGTAGTGATAATACGTCAGGGTGCGGTTGAGGTTGGCCGGGTCGGTTTGGGTGAGAAATAGCTTCAGATAGCCGTGCTCGCCGGCGAGATAACGTTGGCGCGTATACCTGGCGAGTGTTTGCCGATGCTCTTCGACGCGGGCGGTGAGTGCGCGCTGTTTCTTGCCCAACTGTTCCAGTGCAGCCTGTAATTCCTTTTCCTTGGCCTGGCTCTCGCGCAGCGCGCGGCTGGTTTGATGGATGCGGGTGTCGAGTTCGCGCAGGATGTCGATGAGGCGCTCGCGCTCGCGTTGCGACTGGCCGAGCTTGCGGGTGAGGCCGCTGATCTCGCCCTTGATCTGTTCGAGCCGGTTCTTCTCTTCGGTCTGCGCCTGGGCGGGGGAGTGCAGGAGCATCACGCCGGCGACGAGCAGCGCGGCGAGAGGCCGCGCCGATGCCATTTCGGGCCGGCGCTGACGCGGCAAGCCCGTCAGAGCAACTCCACCAGGGAGTTGCCGCCCATCTCGGCCGGTTTGTCCAGCCGCATCAGGTAGAGCATGGTGGGGGCCACGTCGGAGAGCACGCCGTTGTCGACCAGGCGCGCCGGGCGGCCGATGTAGATGAATGGCACCGGGTTGACGGTGTGTGCGGTGTGCGGCTGGCCGGTGTCATCCCCGAGCATCTGTTCGGCGTTGCCGTGATCGGCGGTGATCAGCAGTTCGCCGCCCTTGGCCTGCACCGCCGTGACGATGCGATCCAGGCAGGCATCGAGCGCCTCGATGGCCTTGACCGTGGCGTCGAAATTGCCGGTGTGGCCGACCATGTCGGGATTGGCGAAGTTGCAGATGATCACGTCGTACTTGCCGGAGTCCACCGCAGCCACCAGTTTGTCGGTGACCTCCGGGGCGCTCATCTGCGGCTGGAGGTCATAGGTGGCCACGTTGGGCGAATTGACCAGGATGCGGTCCTCGCCCTCGAACGGATCTTCGCGCCCGCCGTTGAAGAAGAAGGTGACGTGGGCGTATTTTTCGGTCTCGGCGATGCGCAGTTGGCGCAGGCCGAGATTGGAGATGTATTCGCCGAAGACATTGCGCAGCCGGTCGGGCGGGAAGGCCACCGCGACCTCGAAGTCGGCATGGTATTCGGTCAGGCTCACGAAACTGCCGAGTTTGGGGGTGGCATGGCGCACGAAGCAATCGAAGCGCGGCTCGATGAACGGGCGCGTGATCTGCCGTGCCCGGTCGGAGCGGTAATTCATGAAGATGATGACATCGCCGTCGCGCACTTGGACGGGCTTCTTGCCCTTGGGGACGATGGCGGTGGCCTTGACGAACTCATCGCTCTCATCGCGGGCATAGGCGGCGTTCAGCCCGCTCATGGCATCGGTGGCCTGGAATTCCGCCTTGCCGGCGGTGATCAGTTCGTAGGCGGCCTGGATGCGCGGCCAGCGATGGTCGCGGTCCATCGCGTAATAGCGGCCGATGATGGAGGCGAAGCGCCCCTTGCCCAGGCGGGCGAAGACGGCCTCCATCGCGGCGATGGAAGATTCGGCGCTGCGCGGGGGGGTGTCGCGCCCGTCGAGGAAGGCGTGCAGATAGATCTTCTCAGCGCCACGCTTGGCGGCGAGTTCGGCCATCGCGTGGATGTGTTCCTCATGGCTGTGCACGCCGCCCGGCGAGAGCAGGCCCATGATGTGCACCGCTTTGTTCTTTTTTTTGGCCAGATCTACGGCATCGGTCAAGGTCTGATTGGTGAAGAACGAGCCGGTCTTGATGGCACGGCTGACGCGCGTGAATTCTTGATACACCACGCGGCCCGCCCCCAAATTCAGGTGACCCACTTCGGAGTTGCCCATCTGGTCGGCGGGCAGGCCGACGGCCGAACCGGAACCCTGGATCAGGGTGTGCGGATAGCGTTCCCACAAGCGGTCCCACGTGGGGGTGCGGGCAGCGGCGATGGCGTTGGAGGTGCTGGTTTCGCTGTAGCCCCAGCCATCGAGGATGATGAGGGTCATGGGTTTGGGGGAGGCTGGCATGTGTCGTAAAACTACCGGTGGTTGAGCGATTTGGAATTAGTCTAACCCAGGTGCGGTTGCGATTAAAGGCGCGAACCGGCCTATTTCTCTATGATTTTTGCTGTTTATTAACATTTTCTGCTATAAATTAGCATTAGATGTGGCAGCGCATGGGGGGATTGTATCGATTTTTGTAGTTCGCTGCCACGTCGCAAGTGTTTATCTGCATTCACTGACAAAGCGTTCTAAGGGGGGACTGCGTCATGTTGAATATCGAAATGGCCAAGTTAGGGGTTCAAGAGGTTATGGGTTCCGATCTAGCCTATGGGGATGATGATATCGATCGGGCGGCCAAATCGCTCAAGGCGATGTCGCATCCGCTGCGGCTGAAGATCCTGTGCGTGCTGGGCGACCAGGAGGTGAGCGTGCAGGATATCGTGGAACAGGTAGGAACGTCGCAGAGCAATATCTCGCAGCATCTGGCGATCATGCGCGAGAAGGGCATCTTGACGACTTCCAAGGTCGCCAACCGTGTCTATTACCGCGTGGCCGATCAGCGCATCCTGCGCCTGATCATGTCGATGCGCGATATCTTTTGCGCGAACTTGTAAAAGTCCTCGCGCACCCCAACACTCCAGTGTGAGCCTGGCCGGAAGGGTGGTATCATGCCACCCTTCCGGCTTTATCAATCCTTTGACGCGAGGTTTTTTTGGTTTATGGGAGAGTTCCTGTCGTTCTTGGCCGATCACTATATTTTGAGTTCGGCCTTCGTCGTACTCAGCGTGCTGTTGGTGTGGAGTTTCATCGCGCCGGCGGTGCAGGGATTCGCGGAACTCAATACCAGCCAGGCCGTCAAGGAGATGAACGCAGGTGATGTGGTGTTGCTCGATGTGCGTTCGGAGAACGAGTTTCTCTCCGGGCATGTGATCAATTCCATCAATATTCCGCTGAGCTACCTCGAAAAGCGCATCCAGGAACTGGAAAAACACAAACAGTCGCGTCTGATTGTCATCTGCCAGAGCGGGGCGCGCTCGAAACAGGCCTGTGCCACGCTAAAGAAAGCCGGTTTCACGAATCTCGCCTCGCTTGCCGGCGGGGTGATGGCGTGGCAGCACGACAAACTGCCCTTGAGCAAGAAGCGCTGATCCCATGGCGAAGGTAGAGGTGTTCAGCGCGCCGTCGTGCGGCTATTGCGTGCGCGCCAAGCGCCTGCTCGAGAGCAAGGGCGTGGCGTATGTCGAAATCGATGTCGCGGGCGATCCGCAGAAGCAGCAGGAGATGATTGCGCGCAGCGGGCGTTATACCGTGCCGCAGATCTTTATCGACGGTGAGCCGATCGGCGGCTGCGATGATCTTTATGCCCTCAATCGCAGCGGCGAACTCGATGTGCGGCTCGGTATCGCGGCGAAGAAGTCCGGTTAACAACACATCCCCGTCCGGGGATAGCGAAAAAGGAAATCTGCAATGAGTACTCAAGATCAAGCCGGTGCGCCGGAAAAACAGTTGGTGATCCAGAAGATCTATCTCAAGGACGCCTCGTTCGAATCACCAAGCGCGCCGGATGTGTTCACCAAGTCCTGGCAGCCGGAGGTGAGCGTGGAGGTCAACACCGGCAACAAGCGTATCGCCGAGGATGTCTTCGAGGTGCAGGTGAACATCACCGTGACGGCCAAGCTCGGCGACAAGACCGCGTTTTTGAACGAGGTCCAGCAATGCGGGATCTTCACCGTCAAGGGATTCAATGAACAGGAGATGGTCGGGATTCTCGGCAGCTATTGCCCGAATATCCTGTTCCCGTATGCACGCGAGGCGATCTCGGACTTCGTCGGCAAGGGCGGGTTTCCGCAGCTGCTGCTCGCGCCGGTCAATTTCGACGCGCTGCTGGCGCAGCATCTTGAGCAACAGCGCAAGGCGAAAGAGACCAAGGTGCACTGATCGCCGTCATGCCCGCGGATTCGCGTCCTTCGATCCTGGTGCTCGGCGCCGGTTCCTGGGGAACGGCGCTGGCGATCCTGCTGGCGCGCAACGGCGCGGACACCTATCTCTGGGCGCGCAATGTCGAGCAGGTGCGGCAGATGCAGACGCAGCGCTGCAACACGCGCTACTTGCCCGGTGCAGAATTCCCGGCACGGCTGACGGCGGTGGAAGACTGCGCAGACCTGTTGCCACGGGTGCGCGATATCCTGCTGGCCGTGCCGAGCCACGGCTTCCGGCAGAGTCTTGAGAGTATCGGTGCGCATTTGCGCGCGGATGCGCGCGTGGCCTGGGCCACCAAGGGCCTGGAGGCCGGCACGCACAAACTCCTGCATCAAGTGGCCGCCGAGGTTCTCGGCGCGCGGACACCCACGGCCTTGATCTCCGGCCCGACCTTCGCCAAGGAGGTTGCCCTGGGCCTGCCGACGGCGGTGACGGTGGCCTCGCAGTTCCCGGACTTCGCGCGCGACATGGCCGCGTATCTGCATCAGAACAGCTTTCGTGCCTATACCTGCGATGACATCATCGGCGTTGAGATCGGCGGTGCGACCAAGAACGTGATGGCCATTGCGGCGGGGATCGCCGATGGCCTGGGTTTTGGCGCCAACACGCGCGCCGCTTTGATCTCGCGCGGCATGGCCGAGATGATGCGTCTCGGTGAGGCCGCCGGTGGTCACCGCGAGACCCTGATGGGTTTGGCGGGACTCGGCGATCTGGTGCTGACCTGCACCGACAATCAATCACGCAACCGTCGTTTCGGCCTGGCGCTGGGGCGCGGCAAGACGCGCGCGGAGGCCGCCGCCGAGATCGATCAGGTGATCGAGGGCATTGAGACGGCGAAGGAGATTCACGCGCTGGCCACGAGCCTCGGCGTGGAGATGCCCATCACTGAGCAGGTCTACCGCGTGTTGTTCGCTGGCGCCACTCCGCGCGAGGCGGTGCGCGCCCTGCTCGAACGCGAGCAGAAGGCTGAGTGACGTGAACACCCCTGACGATCCGCTCCAGGTCTTGCAGGCACGCCTGCGCGCCTTCGCCGCTGAGCGGGACTGGGAGCAGTTCCATGCGCCGAAGAATCTAACTATGGCCTTGAGTGTTGAAGTCGCGGAGCTGATGGAACACTTTCAGTGGCTGAGCGAGGAGCAGAGCCGGCAGTTGAGCGAGGAGCAGCGGCGCGAAGTCGCGCTGGAACTCGCGGATGTCTTCCTCTATTTGCTGCGCCTCGCCGATCAATTGGGCGTGGACTTGGCTGCAACCGCCGCGCAGAAAATCGCACTCAACGCCGAGAAATACCCCGCCGAGCGCGTGCGCGGCAAATCCGACAAATACACCAAATACTGACCATGCTGAGCTATCGCCACAGCTTTCATGCCGGCAATTTCGCCGATGTCCACAAACACCTGGCGCTGAGCCTGATCATCCAGGCGCTTTGCCGCAAGGATGCGCCGTTCTTTTATCTCGACACGCACTCGGGCGCGGGACTGTATGATCTGCGCGGTGATGCAGCGCAGAAGACCGGGGAATATCACGATGGCATCGAGCGGTTGTGGCGCAGCGCCTCGGCGCCGTCGTTACTGCGCCCTTATCTCGACGCGGTGATCATGGCCAATGCGGGGGATGTCTCCGGCGCGCTGCGTTATTACCCGGGCTCGCCGTGGCTCGCACGCCACTGGCTGCGAGCGCAGGATCGTATGGTGCTGTGCGAACTGCATGGCAGCGAATATCCGCTGTTGAAGCAGTTGTTCCAGGGCGACCGCCAGGCGGCGGTGCACCATCAGGATGGGTATCAGGGGCTCAAGGCCTTTCTGCCGCCCAAGGAACGTCGCGGTGCGGTGCTGATCGATCCGGCCTACGAGCTCAAGGATGAATTCGCGCGCGTGGCCGAGGCCCTGATCCAGGCTCACCAGCGTTGGGAGAGCGGCATCTATGCCGTGTGGTATCCCATTCTTGGACACAAGCCCATCACAGGTTTTTACGAGCGCATCCGCGCCAGCGGCATCCGCAAGGTTCTGCGCACCGAATTCAACGTTGAGGAGCCCGCCGCCACGCCCGGGATGACGGGTTCGGGGCTGCTGATCGTCAATCCGCCGTGGCAGCTGGATGAACAGCTGCGTGAGGGGCTCGCCTGGGTGTGGCCGCAACTCGCCCGCCGCGGTCAGGGCGGCGTGGTCGTCGACTGGCTGGTGCCGGAGTAACCCGCGCCCGCGAAACCGTTCTGGCGCCAGGCCTCGTAGAGGATCACGGCGGCGGCATTGGACAGATTCAGGCTGCGGCTGTCGGGCAGCATCGGCAGGCGCAGCAGATGATCGGAAGGGAGTGAATCACGGACCTCCTGCGGCAGGCCGCGCGATTCGGGGCCGAACAGTAGGGCATCGCTGGGCTGGAACTGCACGTCGGCGTAGTTGCGCGTGGCCTTGGTTGTCAGGCCGTAGAGGTTGGTCGGGGCGATCTCTTCGATAAACGCTTCCAACGACGGATATTCGCGCACGCCGGCGAATTCGTGGTAGTCCAGCCCGGCGCGGCGCAGGCGTTTGTCATCGAGTTCGAAGCCGAGCGGGTGGATCAGATGCAACTGTGCGCCGGTATTGGCGCACAGTCGGATGATGTTGCCGGTGTTCGGTGGGATCTCCGGCTGGTACAGCACGATATGGAACATCGGCGCAGATCAATAATCGTCGCTCTTTTCCTCGCGCTCTTCGGCCTGATCCTGCACCGTTTGCTCCACGCCCTTGGCCTTGTCAACCGCATCGCCATAACCCTTGAAGGCATTGTCATCGCTCATCTTGGTTGGGGTGTTTTGTGGTTCTTCGGTCTTGGGACTGCACGCTGCCACTTGCAGGGCGAGGATGGCGCTGAATGCCAAAAGTAGTATACGCATGGGTGGATGTCTCGTTGCAGTGAATGGGAAATCAGTCTAGAGGTTTCGCCGAGAGATTTCACGCCGTTTGTCGCAACAGTGCGCGCAGGTGTTCAACACGCGCGCGGTTGACGCCGAGGTCGGAACGGCCGCTGCGTGCGGCCGAGCGCACCTGGATCACTTGATTGGCCGGATCGAGACGGAATTCCACATCGTCGATGAAGCGAAAGATGCGCGAAACGTAGATCGCGCGCAGGTAGCCGTTCTGCTCGACTTCGATGCGTCCGCCGCTTTGGGTGATTATTTGTTTAAGTGTCTGCCAGGCGGCATCGGGCGTTTGGGTGAAGCGTAGCGGTTCGATGTGGGCGTCGGCGCGCGGGTCTTCGCTGCAGACGCAATTGGGTGTTGCAGGACATGCGCTGAGCTTGCCGTCGACGAGGGAAGGCGGTGTCTGCTGACGCGAGAGCACGGACATGGCGGCGAAGGTCAGGCAGATCAGCAGGACGAGTCCAATGACGAGATAGAACGTGAGCTTGAGCATGTTCACTCCAGGGGTGCCAGCAACGCTGCGCTTATGCTGGCCTACGATTGCTGTTCCTCGATATTAGACCTCCATCCCCTCTTCTTCCATACCGAGCTCCTTGATCTTGCGGGTGAGGGTGTTGCGTCCCCAGCCGAGCCGCTTGGCCGCCTCCTGGCGGTGCCCGCCGGTTTGGCTGAGCGTGGTCTCGATCATAATGCGCTCAAAGCGTGGCAGGGCATCGTCTAGCAGGCCGTCCTGGCCTTGGTGCAGCCGGTGCAGGGCCCAGCGGCGCAAGGCGCTTTCCCAATCCTCGCCGGCCTCCGGGGTTTGCGGCGCGGCGCGCAGTTCCGGGGGCAGGTCGTCGACGTGGATGGTCTGGCCGGGCGACATGACGGTGAGCCAGCGGCAGGTGTTTTCCAGCTGGCGCACGTTGCCCGGCCAGTCGAGCTGGCTGAGATAGGCGCGGGTTGCTTCCTCCAGGCGCTTGGGTTCGACATCGAGTTCTTTGGCGGCCTTGACCAGGAAGTGCTGTGCCAGCAGCGGGATGTCGGCGCGGCGTTCGCGCAGGGAAGGGAGGTGGATGCGGATGACGTTCAAGCGATGGAACAGGTCTTCGCGGAACAGCCCGTCCTTTACGCGCAGCTCGAGGTTCTGGTGCGTGGCGGCGATGATGCGCACGTCTACCTTCACCGGGGTGTGGCCGCCGACGCGATAGAACACGCCGTCGGCCAGCACGCGCAGCAGCCGGGTTTGCAGCTCGGCGGGCATGTCGCCGATTTCATCGAGAAACAGCGTGCCGCTGTCGGCCTGCTCGAAGCGTCCTTGGCGCTGGCTTTGCGCGCCGGTAAACGCGCCCTTCTCGTGGCCGAAGAGTTCGGATTCCAGCAGGTCCTTGGGGATGGCGGCGGTGTTGAGCGCGATGAAGGGTTGGTCGGCGCGCGGGCTGTGGCGGTGCAGAGCGTGGGCTACCAGCTCCTTGCCGGTGCCGGATTCGCCGTTGATCAGCACCGTCATCTTGGAGCGCGACAGGCGCCCAATGGCGCGGAAGACCTCTTGCATCGATGGGGCCTCGCCGATGATCTCGGGCGTCTCGGCGCTGAGGGCCGGTGCCTTGGCGGCCTTCTGGCGGCGGTGCTGCAGGGCGCGCTGGGTGAGTTCGATCGCCTCGTCGATATCGAAGGGCTTGGGCAGATACTCAAAGGCCCCGCCCTTGTAGGCGGAGACGGCGCTGTCGAGGTCCGAATGCGCGGTCATGATGATCACCGGCAGTTCGGGGTAGCGCTGACTGATGCGATCGAGCAGCGCCAGGCCGTCGATGCCGGGCATGCGGATGTCGGAGATGATCACATCGGGTTGCTCGGTCTCCAACATCTCCATGATGCCGATGGCCTTCTCGAAGCTGGCGACACGCATGCCGGCTCGCTGCAGGGCCTTTTCCAGCACCCAGCGGATGGAGCGGTCGTCGTCGATGATCCAGATATTAGGTTCTTGCATCGGTTATGTCCTGCGGGGGGTTAGGATCGGCAACAAAAGATTGAACACGGTGTGCCCGGGTTCGCTGCTCACCTCGATCAGTCCGTGGTGCTGATTGATCAGGTTCTGCGCGATGGTCAGGCCCAGGCCGGTGCCTTCGGCGCGGCCGCTGACCATGGGGTAGAAGATCGTCTCCAGCATGTCGGGTGGGATGCCGGGGCCGGTGTCGATGATCTGGATGCTGAGCACCAGGCGGTGGCGGTGGTGGCCGATGGTGAACTGGCGCAGCGGCCGTGTGCGCAGCGTGATGGTGCCGGGCGGTGTGCCGATGGCCTGTACCGCATTGCGCACGATGTTGAGTGTCGCCTGGATCAGCTGGTCCGGATCGGCCTCGATCTCCGGGAGGCTGGGATCATAGTCGCGCACCAGCGTGATGTGATCCTCGATCTCCAGCTCCACCAGTTGGCAGACGCGCTCCAGGACCTCGTGAATATTGATCGAGCGCAGTTTCGGGGTGTGGTTCGGGAGCAGCATCCGGTCGACCAGATTACGCAGCCGGTCGGCCTCCTCGATGATGATGCGGGTGTATTCGCGCAGTTCGGGACTCTCGAGTTCGCGCTCCAGCAATTGCGCCGAGCCGCGCAAGCCGCCCAAGGGGTTTTTGATCTCATGCGCCAGCCCGCGCATCACCTCGCGCGTGGCCTGAAACTGCGTTTGCAGCTGTTCCTCGCGGGCGATGCGCAGATGGCGGTCCATGGACAGCATCTCGACCAGCAGACCGTTCGAATCGGTCGGCGTGGCAAACGGCGTGACGGTGCAGTCGATGATGGCGGTGCGCAGATCCGGCAGGGTCAACGTCATTTCGCGCTCGGTGCAGGGATGGTTCGAGGCCAGCACCTTTTCCGCCAGCTCGATCAGCGGCTGGCCGTGCGGCAGCAGCTCGCGCAACGAATGGCCGAGGTGACGCCGGGCGCTCGAGGCGAGCAGCATCTCGCAGGCTGGATTGAGATATTCCAGCCGCAACGCGCTGTCGAGCACCATCACCGCCGTCGAGAGATTATCCAGGGTGTGCCGAGCGCTGTGTTTATCAATGAAGTGTTCCATGTCTGGGCATGAGCAAAAATCAAACCAACTTGAAGGTTATGGCCTGAGCAGATGAGTGGCCCGATAAATATTTTTATAAAACAAAGAGGTGCGTGCATATTCGGGCTGCGACGCGTCGGCCATGATGAGAGTGGCATTGGCTATTGCCGCCCAGTGAGTATAAGTATGCACTAAATTGGTGCATACGCCATAGGGGATGAGCAGCTGTGGTGCCGGAGGGTTAGCGCCTGATGGGCTTGGCGGCGCGGAGGAGGTGGAAAGTGTGGGTTTCTGAGCTTTTGAGCGGGGTGTTGTTGGCGTCGATGATCTCGACGCGCACGCTGTGGGTGCCGCGCTCGACATTCGACAGCGTAACACTTGAAGCTTCGACCGCGGTCATTTCCTGACCATCCAGGTAGACGCGCATGCGATGGCCGGAGGTGACATCGAGCGCGGGTTCCACCTGGGTGCTGACGGTAAGATCGCCGCTGTTGCTGCGCACCGCCTCGTCCTGGGCAGGACTGGTAATGACCAAGCGGCGGTAGTCGCTGACCTCCGGCATGCGGGGCTGCTCGGCGCGCGGCGTGGCGGTGGTGAGGGGCTTGGCGGCGGGCAGGGTGTTTTGCAGGCGCGGCGTGCCGATTCTTTCGAGGCCTTGCGCGTCGGCCGGTGGCGTATCGCCAAAAACCGTGTTGCCGTTCTTGTCGATCCACTTGTAGGTGTCACCGAACGCGGTGGCCGAGGCCAGGCAGACTAAGCATAAAATCAGAAGTATGCGCATGGCTGTAGATTAACCCAAGCGTGTATGACGTGCCAACAAAAACGCCCCCAAAAGGGGGCGCTTTTGCATCGCGATGTGACGCCAGCCTTAGCAGCTGTAGTACATGTCGAACTCGACCGGATGGGTGGTCATGCGGATGCGCGTGACTTCTTCCATCTTCAGCTTGACGTAGGCTTGGAGCATGTCCTCGGTGAATACGCCGCCGCGGGTCAGGAACTCGTGGTCCTTCTCCAGGCTTTCCAGGGCTTGATCCAGCGAGTGGCACACGGTCGGGATGTCCTTGGCCTCTTCCGGCTCCAGGTCGTACAGGTCCTTGTCCATCGCCTCGCCCGGGTGAATCTTGTTCTGGATGCCATCCAGACCGGCCATCATCAGTGCCGCGAAGCACAGATAGGGGTTGGCGATCGGGTCCGGGAAGCGGGTTTCGATACGACGCGCCTTCGGGCTGGTTACGTACGGGATACGGATCGAGGCCGAACGGTTGCGGGCGGAGTAGGCCAGCATGACCGGGGCTTCGAAGCCCGGTACCAGACGCTTGTAGGAGTTGGTGCCCGGGTTGGTGATCGCGTTCAGGGCGCGGGCGTGCTTGATGATGCCGCCGATGTAGTACAGGGCCAGGTCAGACATGCCGCCGTACTTGTTGCCGGAGAACAGGTTCACTCCGTCTTTGGCCAGCGATTGGTGCACGTGCATACCGGAGCCGTTGTCGCCGACCATCGGCTTGGGCATGAAGGTCGCGGTCTTGCCGTAGATGTGGGCGACGTTGTGCACGATGTACTTGTGGATCTGGAGTTCGTCGGCCTTCTTGACCATGGTGTTGAAGGCAACGCCGATTTCGCACTGACCGGCGGTGGCTACTTCGTGGTGATGTACTTCCACTTTCAGGCCCATCTTGGTCATCACTTCGCACATCGCGGAGCGGATGTCCTGGAAGGAGTCGACCGGCGGAACCGGGAAGTAGCCGCCCTTAACGCCCGGACGGTGGCCGATGTTGCCATCGGGGAAGACCTTCTCGGAGTTCCAGCCGGCTTCTTGTGAATCGATCTTCACGAAGCTGCCGCTCATGTCGGCGGACCAGCGTACGTCGTCGAAGATGAAGAATTCGGGCTCGGGGCCGAAGTAGGCGGTGTCGGCAATGCCGGTGGACTTCAGATAGGCCTCGGCGCGCTTGGCCACGGAGCGGGGATCGCGCTCATAGCCCTGCATGGTGCTCGGCTCGACGATGTCGCAACGGACGATCAGGGTCGGCTCTTCGAAGAAGGGGTCCATCACGGCGCTGTTGGCGTCGGGCATCAGGATCATGTCTGACTCGTTGATGCCCTTCCAGCCGGCGATGGAGGAGCCGTCGAACATCTTGCCGCTGGCAAAGGCGTCTTCGTCAAAGGCATGGGCGGGGAAGGAAACGTGCTGCTCCTTGCCGCGGGTGTCGGTAAAGCGGAGATCGACGTATTTGACGTCGTTATCCTTCATCATTTTCAGAACATTAGCTACAGACATGGGACTCCTCCAGAAGAGTGAAGTTTTACGCAGGTGTTTTGGCTTGGGTGATGCCGCCAGAAGTTTGGATGTGCACTAAAAGCATTTAATGTGCCAATTATTAACTCGTTGTTTTATGGGTGATCTGCCCAAATACGGGCGAGGCTGTCACCGAAATTTGCTCCAGTTTGGTGCGTCGTTGTGCGGGGGTGCATCAAAATGGTGCGATAGTGAGTGCGCATGTTCTGCGTGCCTTGAATGGCTCGATCATGCGAAACGGCCGACCCGCTACTCTACTGCCATCCCCGCCGCTTGCCAAGACATTTATGGAGCGCCCTTGATCCTGAGTGTGATGACCAGTTCCCCGGCGTCATGCTCGATGCCGATCACCTCGTGGCCGTTGATGCGACACCAGGCCGGGATGTCGGACTCGGCGCCCGGATCGGTGCAGGTGACCTCCAGGACATCGCCGGGGGCGAGTTTCTTGGCGGCATTCTGGGTGCGGATGACCGGCAACGGACAGAGCAGGCGGCGGGCGTCGAGGGTGTGGCGGCTCATACGTACCACTCCTCTTTGAGTTCGGCGGTCGGCAGGGGTTTGACCGGCAGGAGGCGCTGCGTGCCGTCGGGGAGTTCCAGCGCCAGCGTGACGAGCTCCTGATCCTTGTTCTTGCTGAAGCGCGCGGCGATGCGGGCGGCGAGTTCGGCATCACCCTCGCGCAGCTCACCGTCGATCAGCACCAGGGGGCCGGGGCAGTCCACGGTGCGCAGATTGGCGAACTGTTTGCGGTAGCCGTCCATGAAGCGGTTTTCACCGTCTTCACGGCCGATGATCAGCTTGAAATGAGGGCGCGGCCGAAGGTGGCGGCCGACCTTGAGGAGCATAATGTCGTCGAGTTCGTAATCGCGGCTGTGGCGGGCGTCCCACAGATCGATAAGTTTTTTGGAATAGCTCTCGTCGGTGAGAAAACAGCAGCCGCCGGCCGGCTGGGCGTAGTCGATGAAACCGTATTGCTGGGCCATGGCCATCTGCGGCTTGCGCGAGCGGCCGTTGAGGCCGTAGAGCTTCTCGCGATCGACCCAGCCTTCGCGTTCGGGCAGCGTCGGGGCCATGTTCTTCGCGCACAGCGGACGCAATAAGCGCTCGCCGACGCCGGAGTCGCGCACCACGATGTTCATGGTGTCGCGCCGCTGTGACATCGGGCGCTGGCCGATCACCTCGCCGGTGATGATGAAGTCGAAGCCGTTCTCCTCCATCCACTGCGTGGCCTTTTTCACCATGAAGCACTTGCAGTCCAGGCACGGGTTCATATTCGCCCCGTAGCCGTGCTTGGGGTTGATCAGCACGTCTTTGTATTCGTCGATCACATCGATGATGTGCAGCTTGATGCCGAGCTGCTCGGCGCACCACAGCGCGTTGTTGCGCTTCGGCTTGGCCTTGTCCTGCTTGCGGATGGCGTGGGTGTGGCCTTCCACGCAGAACCCGGTGAAGAAATTGATGCCCTCCACGTGGATGCCTTGGTCCAGGATGACCTTGGCCGCCAGCATGGAGTCGAGGCCGCCTGAGATCAGGGCGATGGCTTTGCGTTGCGTGCTCATGGTGTCGATGGTGCTGCTGATGGGTTACGGGGCCGGTAGTTTAGCCTAATTGGGCGGAGGCGGCGAGGTGGTTGATTGTAGGAGCGAGCCCTGCTCGCGAATATGCGTTCCTCGTGAGCGGTGATCGCGCATATTCGTTCATCTTTTTCGCCTGCGGGGCAGGCTCCTACACGGGCGTCATCGGCATGACGTGTATGTAGGAGCCATCTTCAGATGGCGATGGGCGCGGCGTCAGTGCCGTCGGCTAGAGCCGCGTACCGGGAGTGTCGCGAGTTGGTTGAGCAACTGGCGTTGGGCGTGGCGGCTGCCGGTCTGCTCCCAGTCATCGTGCAGGCGCAGCAGGTTTTGCCAGCGGTCCGGCGCGCAGAAGTCACGGATGGTGCGCAGCACGTCCATCAGGGTGACGAAGGCCTCGGAGAGGCGGTGATACATCTCGCCGACCTTTTCGGCGGAGGTCTCGGCCAGTTGCAGATAGGCGCTGCGCCCCAGGTCGACGAAATACCCCACCCGCACGCGGCGGCGGTCGGCTTGGTGCGGATAGAGGCCGGAGTAGAGCAGGCAGGTATCGCCGACTTCGCGCAGCGTGCCCTCGCGCGAGGTTCCGGCGGCCAGCTGGCCCTTGAGGTATTCCATGGCGAGGATCTTGCGGGCGATCTCGGGGCGGTCGGCATAACGCATCAGGAGGAAGACCAGATAGCTTTCCAGCTCCGGGTCCAGTTGCTGGTCGAGGGCGTGCTCGGCGTCGTTGACCAAGGCATGCCACAAGGCGGTGGCCGAAGGTTGCAGCTCGATCTTGCTCATGATGGACCTCCACGACTGAGGGATCATTGATTCAGTCTATTACTGAGATCGACCGGGCGGCAAGGAAGCTTTAGTTCGAGCGTGGACAGGGTGAAGCGTTAAGTCGCGTTCTTTTTCTGGCCGATGCGCGGCTCGGTGCCGGCGAGCAGGTTGCGGATGTTGCTACGGTGGCGCCACAGCAGCAGGATGGAGAGCAGCAGCGCCATGACGGTGAAATAGCGATTGCCGGTCAGCCACCAGGTATACAGCGGGGTGAGCACGGCGGCGGTCAGGGCCGCGAGCGAAGAGAGTCGCGAGATCGCCGCTACCGCGAGCCAGGTGCCCAGCGTGCACAGCGCGAGTATCCAGTGGAGGCCGAGCAGCACACCGAAGGCAGTGGCCACGCCTTTGCCGCCCTGAAAACCGAAGAATACCGGATAGAGGTGGCCGAGGAAGGCCGCCAAGGCGACCAAGGCCAGGGTCAGGTCGGTCACGCCGATCAGTTTGGCGAGTAATACGGGAATGACGCCCTTGAGGATGTCTCCGATCAACACGATGATCGCGGCCTTCTTGCCGCCGAAGCGCAGCACATTGGTCGCGCCGGGATTGCCCGAACCCTGCGAGCGCGGGTCCGGCAGGCGCAGCAGCTTGCAGGCGATGATGGCCGTCGAGAACGAGCCGAACAGATAGGCGACGATGATCAGTATTGCATCCAACATAGACGATGAACGGTAGTTCAAAAACAGGAAGGGCGTTATTATGTAGGATTGCGCGTGCGCGAACAATCCACACCCTACGAAAGCACCGTCTCATGGACATCATTTTCATCCGCGACCTCAAGATCGAGACCGTCATCGGCGTCTACGACTGGGAGCGCAACATCAAGCAGACCATCTCCCTCGATCTGGAGATGGGCGCCGATATCCGCCGCGCGGCGGCCAGCGACGACATCAACGACACGCTCGACTACAAGGCCGTCTCCAAGCGCGTGCAGGAGTTCGTCGGTCAAAGCAGCTTCCAGCTGGTGGAGACGCTGGCCGAGCGCATCTGCGAGATCGTGCGCCAGGAATTCGCCGTGCCTTGGGTGCGGCTGCGCCTGCACAAGCCTGGCGCCCTGCGGGGCGCGCTCGATGTGGGCGTGATCATCGAGCGGGGTGAAAAGCTCTGAGCATGGCGCGGGTGTATGTCAGCGTGGGCAGCAACATCGACAAGGAATCCAATATCCGCGGCGGCGTGCGGGCGTTGCGCCAGCGTTATGGC
Organism: Pseudomonadota bacterium; assembly: GCA_040752855.1. GTDB lineage: Bacteria > Pseudomonadota > Gammaproteobacteria > RBG-16-57-12 > RBG-16-57-12 > JBFMHP01. The sequence goes on from JBFMHP010000042.1 coordinate 66,558, forward strand.
GCGCTGATCCTCTCGTCGGTGTATCAAAGCCGCGCCGTGGGTTTTGCCGGTGATGACTTCTACAACATGGTGCTGGGTTTCGATACGCAAGAGACGATCGCGCAAGTGGCGGGCTGCCTGCGTGAGACCGAGGAACGCTACGGCCGGGTGCGCGGCGGGGCGCGTTTCAGTTCACGCACGCTCGATCTTGATCTGCTGCTCTATGATGACGTGGTCCAGGAGGGTGATGATATCGAGCTGCCGCGCGATGAAATCACGAAGCATGCCCACGTACTGCTGCCGCTGGCGGAGATCGCCCCGCAGCGCACGCATCCGCGCCTGGGCAAGACCTTCAGCGAGTTATGGCAGGCATTCGATCAGCCGGAGCAAGAGCTCTGGCCGATCGAGTTTGATTGGTCGTGAAACGGCCGTGGGCGCAACCGCTATCTTAAAGATGGCTCCAATGGAGAGCGCGTGCGCTTAGGAGCCTGCCCCTCAGGCAATTCCCATCCATTCGCGAGCAGGGCTCGCTCCTACAAAGTCCGCCCTTGAAACCGATCGCATGCAGCATGCGATAGGCACGCCAGTCCCAATCCCTCCGGCTACAAGTCGCTCCACATATTGCGCTTGCGCCAGCGGATTCTCGGGATGATCAGGCCCAGCACCATCCCAGAGAACAAGACGATGGCGCCGATGGCGAACCACTGGCGTTCCGCGCTGCTTTCCAGCGTGCGGTTTTTATCCTGGGCGATGCGCAGATCATTTTTCACGGCGATTAATTCTTCCTTGATTTCGCGGTTTTCACGGTCGAGTTCAGCGGGTCGCGCGGCGACCTTGCGTAACTCCTCGAGTTCCTGCTGGAGCTTGCCGGACTGGTTGTCGAGACGGTTGCGTTCGGTTTGCGTGGATTGAAACTGGCCTTTGAGGCCGCTGAGTTCTTTCTTGAGGGTCTCGTTTTCTTGCGTGACTTTCGCCAGTTTGGCTTCTGCAGCCGCCAGGCGCAGGCGCGCCGTGGGTTCGTCGACCAGATATTGGCTGAGCACCCAGCCTTCCAGGTCGTTTTCCGTGCGCACCCGGAGGTATTCGCCGTTTTCCGAACTTTCCAGCACGTTCAACGCCGCTCCGCTGGGCAAGGTGCGAATGATTTTGTGCTGATTGCTGGGGCCGGTGCGCAGCATGATCGGCATGTTGTCGGTGACATATTTGACGTCGGCGGCGCCGGCCGCTGCGGTGGTGAATAACAGTGCACAAACAATCAGGGTGCGAATCATTGAGATATCCTTGCAGTAGCCACTTCTAAAGGTGTAAAAATTTTGGCTGATTGTGCCAATTTGCGCAGTGCTGAGGCTTGAACTGGTTCACAACGCCAATCCCATGTTAACTGTTTAACGCGCGCCCGCCGTCGACGGTCAGGATGTGCCCGCTGGTGTAATCGGCCTCGGCGATCAGAAACAGCGCCGCTTTGGCAATGTCCTCGGGACGCCCCTGGCGTTTCAAAAAGGTGCGGCTGATGATGCGCTGTTTGGCGAGATCATCCAGCTCGTTTTCCGGCCAGAGGATGGCGCCGGGGGCGATGCCATTGACCCGGATCTGCGGCCCGAGTTCGCAGGCCAGCGCCTTGGTGAGCATGACCAGGCCCGCCTTGGCGATGCTGTACACCGGGTGTTCCTTCAGCGGGCGCTCCGCGTGGATGTCGACGATGTTGACGATGCAGCCTTCGGTGTGGCGCAGATAGGGGGCGGCGGCCTGTGAGAGAAACAGCGGCGCTTGCAGGTTGGAGCCGATCAGGTCGTTCCATTGCGCCAGTGTGATCGTCCCCACCGGGGTGGGATAAAAGCTCGAGGCGTTGTTGATCAAGGCATCCAACCGGCCCCAGTGTGCAGCGGCTTTGTCGACAAGCGGGGCGAGGGCGTGATGATCGTGCAAGTCCGCCTGCAGTGTGACGGCCGAAGCGGGGTGCGCTGCGTTGAGCTCGGCACACAATGCTTCGGCGGCCTGGGCCGAGGCGCGGTAATGCAGCACGATATTCATGCCGCGGGCGTGCAGCGTGCGCGCCATGCACGCGCCGATGCGATGGGCTGCGCCGGTGATGAGGGCAACCTTACTCTCTAGCGGGTATGTGGTATGCTGCACGTCTTGCGTGTGTCCTTTGCCGGATTGATTTCGGTTTACTGTAAGCGCTTTCTCACGACATTAAAACAGCTATGCACAACACTCGTCTTGCCGCGGAAGACCTGCCCGCCCCTGCCCCCGAGGCGCAGGCGCACAGCGAGCGGCTGCGGGCATTGATCATTGATGAGATCGGCCGTTGCGGCGGTCGCATTAGCTTCGCCCGTTTCATGGAGCTTGCCCTCTACGCGCCCGGCCTGGGCTATTACGCCGCCGGGGCGCGCAAATTCGGCGCAGGCGGGGATTTCGTCACCGCCCCGGAGATCTCGCCGCTGTTCTCGCGTTGCCTGGCGCGCCAGTGCCGCGAGGTGCTCGCCGGTCTGGGCGGTGGTGACATTCTCGAGTTCGGCGCCGGCAGCGGGGTGATGGCCGCCGATATCCTGCTGGAACTGGAGCGCTTGGGCCAGCTCCCGTGCCGCTATTTCATCCTTGAGCTGAGTGCCGAGCTGCGCGCGCGCCAACGCGAGACCCTCACAACCAAGACCGCGCATCTGCTCGAACGGGTGGTCTGGCTGGAGACTTGGCCGCAGCAGCCGCTGCGCGGCGTGGTGCTGGCCAACGAGGTGCTCGATGCCATGCCGGTGCACCGCTTTCGCGTCGAGGAGCACGGATTGAGCCAGGCCTATGTCGTGCTGAGCGATGGGCGTTTTACCGAACAATTCGCCGAGCCTGGCCCTGAACTCAGCCAGCGCGATCTCGTGCAAGTCGTGGCCGAGTTGCCGCCGGGCTATGTCTCGGAATACAACGCCGCGGCCGCGCCGTGGCTGCAGGGCATCGCGAGCGCGCTCGAGCAGGGCGTGGTGTTGTTGATCGACTACGGATTCCCGCGCCGCGAGTTCTATCACCCGCAGCGTGCCAGCGGCACCTTGATGTGCCACTACCGCCACCGCGCCCATTCCGATCCGTTTGTGTTCGTCGGCTTGCAGGACATCACCGCGCACGTCGATTTCACCCTGATCGCCGAGGCCGCGCTGGCGGCGGGCTTCGAGGTCCGTGGGTTCACCTCGCAGGCCTATTTCCTGCTCGCGCTGGGACTCACCGAGCTGCTGGCCGAGGTCAATCCGGTGGATGTCCGCGCGCAACTTGAATACGCCCAGCAGATCAAGAAGCTTACCCTGCCCAACGAAATGGGCGAGCTGTTCAAGGTCATGGCCCTGGCCAAAGGGATGGATCTCCCGTTGCAGGGCTTTGCGCTCAACGATCAGCGTCAGCGTTTATAAAGGAGCAGCGTTCATGACCGATACCCTGGACAAGACCCGCGCGATGCTCGCCAAGCATCATCGCAACGGCGAGGAATTCGCGCAGTTGATGAAAGACACCTTCGCCGGCCGTTTCGATGAGGCGTTCTGGCGTGAATGGGGCGCGTGGATCGAGCCGGCGCTCTCCGCCCGGCCGGTGATCATGGACTTGGGCACCGGCCCCGGCGTGATGCTGCGCACCCTCAAGGAACGTTATCCTGTTGCGTGCATCATCGGCGTGGAGGCCGCGCCCTATATGCTCGAGGCCGCCCGCGCGATCCTGCCGGAAGGCGCCGGACTGCTGGAGGCCGATCTGCACGATCCCCGATTGCCGCTGGCCGACAAGAGCGTGGATGCCGCCCTGGCCGCCGTCGTGTTGCATGAGATGAATCAGCCGGTGCGCGCATTACAGGAAGTGCATCGCCTGCTCAAGCCCGGCGGGCGTTTTTGTGTGCTCGATTGGGTGCGCGCGCCGCTGGCGCAGTATCTGGCCGCTGAGGGTCGCGAGGATGTCTTCGCGCCGCAGTGCGATACCGAGCAGTTGGAGGACGTCTTCATCCATTTCATCGAGCACAACCGTTTCAGCAGCGATGATCTGCGCTATCTGCTGGAACACACCGGCTTCAAGGTGCTGAGCGTCACGCCGCTGCGCAACGGGCAATTCGCGCGGATCTTCGCCGAGAAGCTCTGAGGCGATCGAACAAGAATCTTCAATCACTGAGATAAATTAAGGAGCTGTAGCATGGAAATAAGAAAAATACTCGTCATGACCTTGCTCATGTTGGCGGGCGTTTCGTCCGCTTATGCGGAATTCGAGCGCGCCGCGGGCGTGTCGTTGGGATCTGCGTCCTGGAGCTTCGACGACGATCAAGGCTACGAGACCCGCTCGACGGCTTATAAATTATTCACGGAAGCCGCGATCGACCAGGATTGGAAGCTCGGGGTCGGCATCGTGTATCTTGGTGAGATTGAGCATGAATTCATCGCGGAGAGTGTCAGCGCCGATGGCCTGACCTTGTTCGGCGTGCGGCACTGGGCATTTTCGGAGTCCGTCTCGTTGCGCGGCACGGTGGGCATCTCGCGCATGAATACGCGCCTGAAATCGGTTTTCGGCAGTGGGCGGCTGTCGGACACCGATCTGCTGCTCGGTCTGGGCGCCGAGGCGCAATTGAGCGAAAAGACCGCGCTGCGTCTGGAATATGAACTCTACCGCATGGCCTTGGATAAGTATGATTTCCGCGCCGGGGTATTTTTCCTGGGCTTGGTTTACAACTTCTACTAATCGGTGGGCGTGTCGGCGTTTACGGCACGATAGGGCGCGATGGCCGCCGCGATCCGGCGGATGCGTTCCTGCTGCATCGCCTCTTTGATTTGCACCCCTTCTAATCCTTGCGCGAGATAAGGCGCCGCCGTGACCTCGGCGGCCGCTGCGCGCGCGGCCTTCAACAAGCGGACTTGCACGTACTCGCGATCTTCAAAACCTGGCCGTCCGCGCGAGTCGGCCTCGCAAGCGAGCAGGAATTGTTCGAAACGCTGTGGGCGGCGCAGGGCGTCGGTGTCTTCCAGTAATTCCAAGATCGTGCCGGGGCGCAATTCCTCGGCGCGGTGATATTTGCCGTGATACAGCGTGGCCAGCACGGCAAGGTCGCGATACTCCTTCGGCGCGCGCAGGCGCTGGCACAGCTCCTCGACCAGATTCACCCCGCGCTGTTCGTGCGCATGATGCTTGGGCCACTCCTCGGGTGGGGTGGTACCCTTGCCGAGATCATGCACCAGCGCGGCGAAGCGCACCTGGCGATCGTCTGTCAGGCGCGCCGCCTGTTGCAGTACCAGCATGGTGTGCACGCCGGTGTCGATCTCCGGGTGATGCTTCTCCGGTTGCGGCACGCCATAGAGACGCGCGATCTCGGGGAACAGACGCTCTAAGGCCCCGCAGGCGCGCAGCACTTCGAAGAATTGTGCCGGGGTCTGCTCGCCCAGGGCCTTGTCTAGCTCCGCCCAGACGCGTTCGGGCACCAAGGCATCGACCTCACCGTTGTCCACCATCGCGCGCATCAGGGCGTTGGTTTCCTCCGCCACGCGAAAACCGAGATGAGCGAAACGCGCGGTGAAGCGCGCCACGCGCAGGATGCGCACCGGGTCTTCGACGAAGGCGGATGAGACATGGCGCAGCAGACGCTGCTCCAGATCGCGCTGGCCGCCGAACGGATCGATGAGGGTGCCGTCGGCGCGCTGCGCCATGGCGTTGATGGTGAGATCACGGCGCTGGAGATCCTCGTGCAGCGTCACGTCGGGCGCGGCGTGCACCACAAAGCCCTTGTAGCCCGGTGCGGTCTTGCGCTCGGTGCGTGCCAGGGCGAATTCCTCGTTGGTTTTCGGGTGCAGGAAGACCGGGAAGTCCTTGCCGACCTGGCGATAGCCCTGGTCGATCATCTCCTGCGGCGTGGCGCCGACCACCACATAGTCCCGCTCCTTGACCGGGAGCTTCAGGAGCTGGTCGCGCACCGCGCCGCCGACGAGGTAGATTTCCATTGGGGTGTGTCAATCGCGCCCGGCATTGCGGCGGAAGGATTGATACATCTTCTGCCGCTCTTTGCTGCCGAGATAACGCGGCACCACCGCCTCGAGCGAGGTGGGGTGCAGGTCGAAGACGGCCGGGAAGTCGCCGTTGCAGACGCTGTCGACGCTCATCGAGCGCACGTTGTCCTTGGTCAACAGCTTGCCCGGCAGGATGCCGAGGACACTGGCCATGAATGATGACATACCAGGCCCCAGCGGGATGACCTTGCGGCAGACGCCGATCTGCTGCGCGGTGTAGGCCACCAGTTCTTTGAGCGTGTAGGTCTTCGGTCCGCACAGATCGTAGCGCTGGCCGAAGGTGGCCTTGTTGTCGAGGGCGCGCACATAGCACTGTACCACGTCGCCGACATAGATCGGGGCGAAGCGGGCATATGAACCGGCCAGAGGCATCACCAGCGGTGAGAGTCTGAGCAGGGATGCGAAGCGATTGAAGAAACTGTCCCCTTGGCCATAGATCACCGACGGGCAAAACACCGTAACGTCCAGATCCTGGGCGCCGAGCACCGCGGCCTCGCCCGCGCCCTTGCTGCGCAGGTATTCGCTCGGGCCGTTTTGCGCGTCGGCATGCAGCGCGCTCATGTGCAACAGGCGGCGCACCCCGGCCTCGCGGCAGGCATTGACCACCTTGCGCGGCAGCTCGGCATGCACGTGCTGGAAGCCGCCCTTGCCGCTCTCATTGAGTATTCCCACCAGATTGATCACGGTGTCGCAGCCGGAAAATTGGTTTTTGAGTTGTTGGCCGTCATGGATATTGGCCTCGACCACTGCCACGTTGGGATAGACCAGCAAATGACGCGCGCGCTCCGGGCGGCGTGCCAGCACGCGCACGCGATGGCCCTGTTTGGCAAGTTCGTTGATCAGGTGACTACCGACGAAACCGGTGCCGCCCAGGATGCAGATCGTTCTTTTTTTCACAGGCTGTCAGTCCTTCAATGCTGATAATGACAACGACGAAGCGGATTCGTCATACTGAGGGTCTCCACGGAGGCAGAATTCTAGCAGGATAATCCCCGGTTGCGTAGCGTGGGCCGGCCCCGGGCTATACTCAAAAACCAGCATAAACAGGACATCATCATGACCTTTCGATCCATCAATCCCGTCGACGGCCGCCTTGTGCATGAAATCCCCGCCTGGAGCGAGGCGCAGATCGAACAAGCCCTGCAGCAGGCCGCGCGCGCCGCCGCAAGCTGGGCGGCCACCCCCTTGGAACAACGCTGCGCGCACGTGCGCGCCCTCGGCCGAACCATCCTGGAAAAGCAGCAGCAGCTGGCCGATCTGATCACCCTCGAGATGGGCAAGCTCAATTACGAGGCGCTCGCCGAGATCGAAAAATGCGCCTTGGTTTGCGACTACTACGCCGATCACGGCCCCGCGTTTCTGGCCGACGAGGTGATCCCCTCCGATGCCGGGCGCAGTTTCGTCGCCTATCAGCCGCTCGGCACGGTGCTGGCGGTGATGCCGTGGAATTTCCCATTCTGGCAAGTGATGCGCTTCGCCGCCCCGGCCCTGGTGGCGGGCAACACCGCACTGCTCAAACACGCCTCCAACGTCCCGCAATGCGCCCTGGCGCTGGAGCAGGTGATGCGCGAGGCCGGTCTGCCCGAGGGCGTGTTCCGCAGCCTGATGATCTACGCTTCGCAGGTCGAGCACGTCATCAAAGATCCCCGGGTGCACGCAGTCACGCTCACCGGCAGCACCCCGGCGGGCCGTCAGGTGGCCGCGGCCGCCGGCGCGGCGCTGAAAAAAACCGTGCTGGAGCTGGGCGGCTCCGATCCCTTCATCGTGCTGGAGGACGCCGATCTCACGTTAACCGTGAAAAACGCCGTCGCCTCACGCTTTCTCAATGCCGGACAGAGCTGCATCGCCGCCAAGCGCTTCATCGTGGTCGATGCGATCGCCGATCAATTTGTGCTGCGCTTTCGCGAAAAGGTCGAATCGCTCATGCCGGGCGATCCCTACGATGATGACACCACGCTGGCGCCGATGGCGCGCGTCGATCTGCGTGATGAGTTACATGAGCAGGTGCGCCAAAGCATCGCGCAAGGCGCGGTCGCTGTAACCGGTTGCGATATCGTGCCGGGCCCCGGCGCATTCTATCAACCCTCGATCCTCGACCGGATCGCGCCGGGAAATATCGCCTACACCGAGGAATTCTTCGGCCCCGTCGCGCTCGTGATCCGCGCCCGCGACGAACAGGACGCCGTGCGCATCGCCAACGACTCGCGCTTCGGCTTGGGCGGCAGCGTGTGGACCGCCGACAGCGCACGCGGCGAGCGCATCGCGCGCCAAGTGCAGTCCGGCGCGGTCTTCGTCAACGGCATGGTCAAAAGCGATCCGCGCCTGCCCTTCGGCGGCGTCAAGGAATCCGGCTACGGACGCGAGCTAAGTCATCACGGCATACGCGAATTCGTCAATGTGAAGACGGTGTGGATCAAATAACGCGCGGCGCATTTGATCGCGCGGGATCTCGTGTAAATTTCGTATGGCCTTATGCGCGTTCCATCGTTTGGTTGAACAAGGTGTTTATCCTCTTGACTGGGCCGGTGGCGATGACGCGTTGCTTGGACATGACGATTGACATTCGGCGCAATGCGCTTTGCTTATTGCGCCCTACCGAACTGCGGATTCAAATGTAGGGTGTGATGAGGAACGAATCGCACCAGTCGCGTTCACAATATTTCTCGATTGATGCGTTTCGTGCCTCAACGCATCCTACGGGCTCGAATTCGTCAATGCGAAGACGGTGTGGATCAAATAACGCGCGGCGCACTTGATCGCGCGGGATCTCGTGTAAATTTCGTATGGCCGTATTCGCGTTCCATCGTTTGGTTTAACAAGGTGTTTATCCTCTTGACTGGGCCGGTGGCGATGACGCGTTGCTTGGATATGACGATTGACATTCGGCGCAATGCGCTTCGCTTATTGCGCCCTACCGAGTTTCGGAAAGCAGTTCTCGGCTGCGGATTCAAATGTAGGGTGTGATGAGGAACGAATCGCACCAGTCGCGTTCACAATATTTCTCGATTGATGCGTTTCGTGCCTCAACGCATCCTACGGGCTGGCCAGCACCGATTGTTCACGAAAATGGGGGATGTGTTAACTTAAGTGGAGATTACCAATATCATGGCCAACTTGATGCTTCGTCTCCGGGCACATTCCATAGCAACATTGATTTAATTGTGTTTGGTCAGAAGCCTGCAGCACGAGAACCGGAATATGTGAAAGTGTTTCACCAGCAAGAGTCAGGGGGGCTGCAATATGAACTCGTTTATGCCGATGGCACTCCCTCTATCCGAAAGGAATTTAAATACAAATTGATATGTAGCGATGGATGGCTAACATGGGAAAGGCAGGGAAAGGGACGTTCGGCAGATAGTTATGTTCTTGAGTATGCGAGTAAATATCGGTTGAATAAGGCGCAAGATGGATCGCTAATTATGCATACACAAGTAAAAACAAAAAATTCCTTCTTGTTATTTTTTTCGTACACAGATACTAGGATGGGATGGTCTAGGTTTTTGCCGGCAAGGGCGGAAAAGGGGCAATAGGTATCAGACGAGCGCGGTAGTAAAGTAGGTTGGGCTGAATGCAATGAAGCCCAACATTTCAACTCGGTGGCGATAAACAAAAAAGGGCGGATGAACCGCCCTTTTTTTGCTCGATCATCAGAGATCAACGACCGCGTTTTTCCATCATCTCGTGGATCATCGGGGTCAGGATCAGCTCCATGGCGAAGCCCATCTTGCCGCCGGGGACGACGATGGTGTTGCGGCGCGACATGAATGAGTCCGGGACCATGTTGAGCAGGTACGGGAAGTCGATCTTGCCCGGATCGCGGAAGCGGATGACGATGAAGCTCTCGTCAGGCGTCGGGATGTCGCGCGCGATGAACGGGTTGGAGGTGTCGACGGTCGGAACGCGCTGGAAGTTGACGTGCGTGCGCGAGAATTGCGGGGTGATGTAGTGCACGTAGTCGTGCATGCGGCGCAGGATGGTGTCGTTGACCGCTTCCACGGAGTAGCCGCGCTGGGCGGTGTCGCGGTGGATCTTCTGGATCCACTCGAGGTTGACGATCGGCACCACGCCGATCAGGAGGTCGACGAAACGCGCCGCATTGACGGTGTCGGTGACCACGCCGCCGTGCAGGCCTTCATAGAACAGCAGGTCTGTGCCGGCCGGGATGTCCTGCCACGGGGTGAAGGTACCGGGCTCCTGGTTGTAGGGTTGGGCCTCTTCCTGATTGTGCAGGTAGTAGCGCTTCTTGCCACCGCCGGTTTCGCCGTAGGCCTTGAACAGTTCTTCGATCTTGTCGAAGTGGTTGCCCTCGGGGCCGAAGTGGCTGAGAACGCGGCCTTCTTCGTTGGCCTTTTTCAGTTCGGCACGCATTTGGACGCGGTCGTAGCGGTGGAAGCTGTCGCCTTCGACCACGACCGGATTGATGCCTTCGCGGCGGAAGATGTGTTCGAACGCCACCTTGACGGTGGTGGTTCCCGCGCCGGATGAACCGGTTACCGCGATTACTGGGTGCTTGGTAGACATCGAGGTCTCTCCTTAAAACGATTGCTTGTGAAATCGGTTGTCAGCGCAGGCCTGGGGTGCAGGCGTGGGATTCGGGCGCCCAAAAAATGAGCGCCCATTCTAGCACAGGTTTGCGAAAGGATATCAACGCGTTTGGCCGCGGCTACTCGGTGGCTTCGGATTCCACCGGGATGCTGTGGGAGCATTCCTTCTGCGGGCAGACCTTTTCGGTGCCCCGGCGCTTGGTGGTTTTGAGCGTCATGATCGGCCAGCCGCAGGCCGGGCAGGGCTCGTTGATCGGCTCGTTCCAGACGGCGTACTTGCAGTCGGGGTAGCGCGAGCAGGAGTAGAACAGCTTGCCGTAGCGCGATTTGCGCCCGAGCATCGAGCCTTGCTTGCACTCGGGGCAGGTGACGCCGGTGTCGGCCGGCTTTTCGAGCGGCTCGATGTATTTGCATTTCGGATAGGCGCTGCAGCCGATGAACTTACCGTAGCGGCCCTGTCGGATGATCAGTGGGGAGCTGCAGGTCGGGCAAACGCGGCCTTCGACGACCTCGGGCTGGGCGGGACCGGCCTCGCTGTCATCGACGTTGCGGGTGTAGTCGCAATCGGGATAGCCGCTGCAGCCGATGAAGCTGCCGCGCCGGCCCAGGCGTTTTGTGAGCTGCTTGCCGCATTTCGGGCAAGCCTCGTCGAGGGCCTCCTGCGTGACGTCCTTGCGGCTGACCGATTGCTCCTTATCGTCGACCAGCGCCTTGAATGGTCCCCAGAACTCGTTCATCAGCGGTATCCACTCTTTTTCGCCGCGTGAGACGGCATCGAGCTCGTCTTCCAGGCGCGCGGTGAAGTCGTAGTCCACGTAGGTGGTGAAGTGCTCGGTGAGGAACTTGTTCACGACCCGGCCGACGTCGGTCGGCGTGAAGCGGCGCTTGTCCAGCTCGACGTATTCACGCTGTTGCAGTGTCGAGATGATATTGGCATAGGTCGAGGGTCGGCCGATGCCGTATTCCTCCAGCGCCTTGACCAGGCTCGCCTCGGTGTAGCGCGGCGGTGGTTCGGTGAAGTGCTGTTCGGCGCGTACCTCCGCCAGCTCGATGGTATCGCCTTCGCGCATCGGCGGTAGTACGGCATTCTCGCCTTCTTCATCGGACTTGGCATCATCCACGTCTTCCTGATAGACCGCCATGTAGCCGGGGATGGCGACCGTTGAGCCGGTGGCGCGGAAGATGGTGCCTTCTCCGGCTTGCAGGTCGGCGCCGACGGTGTCGATGGTGGCGTGGATCATTTGGCAGGCGACGGCGCGCTTCCAGATCAATTCATACAGTTTGGCCTGGTCCTTGGTGAGGTGGTCGGCGACCTTCTCCGGCAGCAGATTCGCCGAGGTCGGGCGGATCGCTTCATGCGCTTCCTGGGCGTTCTTGGCCTTGGTCTTGTAGATGCGCGGGGCGGGTGGCAGGTTGTCGCTGCCGTAGCGCTCGGTGATCAGGGCGCGTAGTTCGGCGATGGCATCCTGCGAGAGATTGACCGAGTCGGTACGCATGTAGGTGATGAGACCCACGGTCTCGCCCCCGATGTCGATCCCTTCATAGAGCTGTTGCGCCGTGCGCATGGTGCGTTGCGCGGAGAATCCCAGCTTGCGCGAGGCCTCCTGTTGCAGCGTCGAGGTGGTGAAGGGCGCGGCCGGGTTGCGCTTGCGCTGTTTCTTTTCGATCTTGACGACCTGCATGGCGCCCTTGGCGGCCTTGCGGATGGTCGATTGCACCTTCTCGGCGTGCTTGCCGTCGGTGATGCTGAACTGGCTGATCTTTTCGTCCTGGAAATGGGTGAGCTTGGCGACGAAGGCCTGGCCCTTGGCGCGCGAGTCGGCCTCGACGGTCCAGTACTCTTTCGCCACGAAGCGTTCGATCTCTTCCTCGCGCTCGACGATCATGCGCAGCGCCGGGCTTTGCACGCGCCCGGCGGACAGCCCGCGGCGAACCTTCTTCCAGAGCAGCGGCGAGAGGTTGAAACCGACCAGATAATCGAGGGCGCGGCGGCTTTGCTGCGCGTTGACCAGATCCAGCGACAGATCGCGCGGATGTTCGATCGCCTCGGCCACGGCACGCTTGGTGATCTCGTGGAAGACGATGCGTGCGACCTGTTTCTTGTCCAGCAGTCCCTTCTCGTTGAGCAGTTCGTAGAGATGCCAGGAGATCGCCTCACCTTCGCGATCCGGGTCAGTGGCCAGCAGCAGGGCGTCGGCAGACTTGAGAGCCTTGATGATCTCGCCGACGTGTTTCTGATTCTTTTCGATCAGTTGGTACTTCATGAAGAAGTCGTTGTCCGGATCGACCGCGCCCTCCTTGGGGAGCAGGTCGCGCACGTGGCCGTAGGAGGCGAGGACCTTGTAGTCCTTGCCCAGGTATTTATTGATGGTCTTGGCCTTGGCCGGCGATTCAACAATGACGAGTTTTGTTCCCATGTGTTTCGTATCAGTCGGACAAAATTATTATTTAGTTCAGTGGTTCAGGAAGGCGCTCCCTGAGCTGCCGAGAAACGCGGGTACGGGGTGTATCGGACTGTCAGAGGCCAATATTGAGCAAAAAGCGCGGCAGGATGCAACGATTTTTTAGTGCAGGGTGCCCATGTGTTCCTGGAAAACCAGGTTTTCCATCCAGGCGAAGGCGGCGTCTTTGCCCGGCTGATTGAACAGCACGAGCATAGCGATCCACTTCACCTGGTCGAGGTCGACTTCCTCGGTATCCAGGGCCATGATGCGGTCGAGCACCAGCTCGCGGGAGGTCGGATCGAGGATGCCGAGCTGTTCGAGCGTGAGCAGGAAGCCCTGGCATTCCAGGTCGATGCGCTTGGCTTCTTCGCTGGTGTAGAGGCGGTGTGAAGTACCCGGCGAGGTGAGGGAATGCTGGGGACTGGTCTGCAGGCTGCTCAGACCGTCGAGCCAGTCAAAGGCCTTGTCGATTTCCTGTTCGTTGAAGCCGGCGGCGGTGAGATCGGAGTGGAGACTGGCTTGGTCGGGCTCGAATCCCTCTTCAATATCCATATAGTTTTCAAACAGATACATCAAGATATCAAGAAGGTTTTCTTTCATTCATTCGCCTTTTCGGGTAAGCGGCAATAACGGCCTGCGGAGGACGTTACCAACTGTCGCAATTCCAATGTCAACAGCATGGAGGAAACTCTATCGGCCGTCAATCCACTTTGCTCGATCAATGTGTCGGGGGAGATCGGGTCGTAGCCGATCAGATCCAAGAGGGTGGATAGCTCGGCATCGATGGGGTCCGAAGCATGCAGCTGGGAGACGCGGGTCGGGGCGATAGACTGGAGGGGCGGGAGTTCGTGCAGGATATCCTCGATGGTCTCGACCAGTTTGGCGCCTTCGCGGATCAGATGATGGCAACCTTTCGCCATGGGATTGTGGATCGAGCCGGGGATGGCGAAGACCTCACGTCCCTGCTCGATGGCCAGGTGGGCGGTGATCAGGGAGCCGCTGGCAAGCCCGGCCTCCACCACGAGGGTGCCGAGCGACAGGCCGCTGATAATGCGGTTGCGGCGCGGGAAATTGCCGGGCAGGGGTGGCGTCCCGAGCGGGAACTCCGAGACCAGGGTGCCGTGCTGGGCGATCCGCTGCGCCAAGGACTTGTTGCGCGCTGGGTAGAGGCGATCGAGGCCGGTGCCGGTCACCGCAATGGTGGCGCCCTGGTGCTCCAGCGCGCCTTCGTGGCTGGCGGTGTCGATCCCCAAGGCCAGGCCGCTGGTGACGGTGTAGCCTGCGGCGGTCAGGGCGCCGGCCATCTCGCGGGCGGTCTGTTTGCCGGCGGCGCTCGGGTTGCGGCTGCCGACCATGGCGATTTGCGGCCGGCTGAGGTGCGATGGATCGCCGATGACAAACAGCACGGCCGGGGCGTCATGGATCTGATGCAGCAGCGGCGGATAACGCGGGTCGTCGTAGGCGAGGAGATGATGATCGGCTTGCTTGGCCCAGCGCAGAGTGTGCTCGACGGCGTCCCAATCGGGTGCCTTGAAATAGGCGCGGGTGTGGTCCGGCAGCGATCTGGGCAGGGATAGGGGAAGATCGGCTTCGAAGATCCGGCGGGGATGGCCGCAGGTATCGATCAGGTGTCGAATGGCGACGGGACCGATGCCCGGTGCGAGGTGTAAGGCCAGCCAGTAGGGGAGATCGTCCATGATCTGCGATGTTCCTGTGGTTGCGGAATGGATGCCTTAGGGGGTGGCGACTTCGTCATAGAGGCGCATTTCGTTATAGGCCTCGAGGACGATGGCGTAGCTGACGTTTTCAAAGACCCGGAAGACCATCACCAGGCCGGCGCGCTTTTCCGGCAGGGTGACCTTCTCACCCTTTTCGGTGAGGGTGTCGCGCACCGTGACGCCCGCTTGCTTCACCGCCAGCACGTGGCCGGCCTCCAAGCCGTCTTTTTCGCCCACATTGACCACGACCACCTGATACTGTCCGATGCGCGAGACGCCGTCGACGACCGAGATGATCTGGCCCGCCACCTGTGACTGCGGCGCGTGCGGTGTGAAATTCGACGGGACTTCCTCGGTGGGCGCCGGGATCAGTTTGTCGCCGATCAGCACCTCGCGGGTGGCCTGGCGCACCACGAAGGTGGCCGGATCGTCCATCGCCTGCAGCACGGCATCGCCGACATGCAGCGCCTCGTAGCCGAGCGGGTTTTTGGTGTCGTTCTGGTTGTAGTAGGCCTTGCTGGCCCGGATGATGATGAAGCGGTTGTTCTCCTCGGGGCGGATCTTGCGCGCGAACACCTTATGGCCGGTGCCGCCGATGAGGCGTTCGCCGTCGATGGCGACGATATAGCCGGCGCTGTCGAGGTCACGCTGGCTGATGATGCGGGTATTGGTCAGAAACGGGGCGATCTTCTCCATCGGGATGCCGCTTACGCTCTCGCGCGGCAGTTCACTGCGGTGCGCGGTCGGAGAGAGCTTTACGACATTGGCGTTGGTCGCATTCGTGCCGCGCTCGAGCATGAGCACCGGCTTGCCGTCGCGATAGACCAGGGTGATGGTGTCGCCGGGATAGATCAGATGCGGGTTGTCGATCTGCGGGTTGTAGTTCCACACCTCGGGCCAGCGCCAGGGGTCGCGCAAGAAGCGGGCGCTGATGTCCCAGAGGGTGTCGCCTTTGACGACGACGTAACGATCGGGGTGATTGGGGTTGAGCGCGATGGTGTCGGCATAGACGCCGGCGGAGGACACGACCAGCAGCAGGGTCAGTAGATGCTTTATTATAGGCATGGAGCTTTTCCTTATTAGCGTGATAGCGTCGAGTGTATTAGAAACCGGGGGAAGTCTCTAGATTCATGTGATTCATATTTCACAGGATATCGGAGCCATTTCAACTTAGTTAAGTGTGATTTGGGAACTGTTGGGCGAATTTCACAATATCGGATTGGGTATTTCGGTAATCGCCACTGGCCGCGATCGGCGGCATTCAATATAATTCTTTAAATTAATAGACTTTTTCAACCAACGACTCTGATCTGATGGCGATATTACCGATACTTCATTTCCCCGATGACCGCCTGCGCATCCAGGCGACCCCGGTTGAGGTGGTCAACGATGAGATCCGCCGCCTGGTGGGCGACATGTTTGAGACCATGTATGCGGCCCCCGGCATCGGCCTGGCGGCCACGCAGGTCAATGTCCACAAGCGTGTCATCGTGATCGATGTCTCGGAAACGAGCAACCACCCGCTGGTGTTCATCAACCCCAAGATCCTCGAGCGCGACGGACAAATCGTGCTGGAGGAGGGTTGTCTCTCGGTGCCGGGCATCTACGATGAGGTCGAGCGCGCCCGCCACGTGAAGGTCGCCGCCTTGGATGCCGATGGCAAACCGTTCGAACTCGAGGCCGAGGGGCTGCTGGCGGTTTGTATCCAGCACGAGATCGATCATTTAGATGGCAAGGTGTTTGTCGATTATCTCTCGCCGCTCAAGCGTCAGCGGATACGCAAGAAGCTTGAAAAACACAGCCGCACCCCGTGACAGGTCCGTCCCATCACATAACAAAAAACAAATCGAGGAGCGGGCAGTGAACGCGCCAACCCCACCATTGAAGATCGTCTTCGCCGGCACGCCGGAATTCGCGGCCGTGACCTTGCAGGCCGTGCTGGAGTCTCCGCACCAGGTCTGCGCGGTGTATACCCAGCCTGATCGGCCGGCTGGACGCGGACGCAAGCTCACGCCGAGCCCGGTCAAACAATTGGCCGCAGAGCGCGGGATTCCGGTGTATCAGCCGGAATCGCTGAAGACCCGCGAGGCGCAGCAGGAACTGGCGGCGCTCGCCCCGGATGTGATGGTGGTGGTCGCCTATGGCCTGATCCTGCCGCAGGCGGTGCTCGACATCCCGCGTTATGGTTGTCTCAACGTCCACGCCTCGATCCTGCCGCGCTGGCGCGGAGCCGCGCCGATCCAACGGGCCATCCTGGCGGGCGACCGCGAGTCGGGTGTCACCATCATGCAGATGGACGCGGGACTCGACACCGGCGGTATGCTGAAGATCGTCACCTGCCCGATTCATGCCACCGATACCGCCCAGGACCTTCACGATCGCCTGGCCGGCCTTGGCGCGGGCGCCCTGGTGGAGGTGCTGGCACAGCTGCGCGGCGGGATTCAGGCACAGACGCAGGACAACGCTCGCGCCAACTACGCCGCGAAGTTGCAAAAAAGCGAGGCGGAACTCGATTGGCGCCAGCCGGCCGAGGTCTTGGATCGCTGCGTGCGCGCCTTCAATCCCTGGCCGATGGCCTACACCCTGCTGCACGGCGAGATGTTTCGCATCCTGCGCGCCGAACCGCGTGCCGGTTCGGGCGCGCAAACCCCGGGGACGGTGCTTGCCTGCGGCGCGGAAGGCATCGATGTGGCGACCGGCGCGGGCGTGCTGCGGCTGACCGAGGTGCAACTGGCGGGCAAACGCGCCGTGCCGGCGGCCGAGTTCGCGCGCGGCCACGACCTTGCCGGCGTGGTTCTGGGCCGATGAGCGCCGGCCACGGGAAGCGCGCGGCGAATGTGCGGCTGCTCGCCGCGCAGGTGCTGGTGGAGGTGCTGCATGAGCATCGCTCGCTCTCGCAAGTCCTGCCTGTGTATCTGGAACGTTGTCCGAACGCCGACCGCGCCTTGTTGCAGGAGCTGGCGTACGGCACCTTGCGCTTCCATCCCCGGCTGGAGGGGCAGCTCGCGGGTCTGATGCAAAAACCGCTCAAGGCGCGCGATGCGGATGTCGAGGCCCTGCTCCTGCTGGGGCTCTATCAATTGGGCTATATGCGCGTCCCGCCGCATGCCGCCGTCTCCGAGACGGTGGAGGCCGCCAATGCCCTCGGCAAGACCTGGGCCAAGGGGCTGATCAACGGTGTGCTGCGCAATTTCCTGCGTCAGGAGCCGGTCCCCGCGCCAGACGAGGTGCAGCGTTACGCGCATCCCGCCTGGCTGATCGGCAAGCTGCGCAAGGCCTGGCCGCAGGACTGGGAGGCGATTCTCGAGGCCAACAACGGCCGCCCGCCGATGACCTTGCGCGTCAATGCGCGGCGCGGTTCGCGCGCGGACTATCTCGCGCGCTTGGCGGCGCAGGGCATCGCCGCTGTCGCGGCGGAACATGCGCCGGAAGGCGTGGTGCTGGCCGAGCCGATGGACGCGCGGGCGCTGCCGGGATTCGCCGAGGGCGATGTGTCGGTGCAGGATGCCGCGGCGCAGCTGGCGGCGGGGTTGATGGAGCTGCGGCCGGGACTGCGCGTGCTCGACGCCTGCGCCGCGCCGGGCGGCAAGACCTGCCACATGCTCGAACTGCAACCGGATCTCGCCATGGTGGCGATCGACCAGGAGGCGCCGCGTCTGGAACGGGTGACGGAAAACCTGCAACGCCTGCACCTGGCGGCCACGCTGGTCTGCGCCGACGCTGCCCGGCCCGCACTCTGGTGGGACGGCCAGCCCTTCGACTGCATCCTGCTTGACGCGCCCTGTTCGGCCACCGGCGTGATCCGCCGCCATCCCGACATCAAGGCGCTGCGTCGGCCCGAGGACATCCCCGCGCTGGCGGATACCCAGCACGCCATGCTCGAGGCGCTCTGGCCTTTGCTCAAGCGGGGTGGCAGACTGGTCTACGCCACCTGCTCGGTGCTGCCGCAGGAGAATGCGGCGCAGATCGAGCGCTTCCTTGCCGAGCATGCGGATGCCGAGGCGATCCCCCTCGCGGCCGCGTGGGGCCGTGGCGCCGGGGCGGGACGGCAGATCTTTCCGGGCGAGTCGGGCATGGACGGTTTCTTCTACGCGTCTCTGAAACGCAAGTGATGCCAATGCCGCTAGCGAGTTTTCCACACCGTGCGCCGCGCACCGCGCTCCCGCTTTGGGTGTTCGGGGTGCTGGCCTGGTGTTTTGCCGCGTCGGCCTGGGCCGACGAGGCGACCATCACCCAGGCCCAAACCTCGCTGCGCAACGGCATTCATGTCCTGGAGGCCAAGGTGAAGCTCCAGCTCGGCGCCGAGCTGGTCGAGGCCTTGCAGAATGGCGTGATGCTGCCGTTCAAGATCCACATCGAAATCCTGCGCCGCCGCGAATATGTGTGGGACGAAGAGGTCGCCGCGCTGACGCAGCGGTATTCCCTGCAATACCACGCGCTCAGCCGGCAGTACATCCTCACCAATCACAACAGCGGCGTGGTACGTAATTTCCGTTCGCTGAATTCGGCGCTGGACGATCTGGGCCGGATCAAGGATCTGCCGCTGATCGATGACAGCCTGCTCGAAAAAGACGCGCGTTATCTCGCGCGCATGCGGGTGGCGCTTTCGTCCTCCCGATTGCCCATACCCTTGCGGTTGCGCACCTATGTGTACAGTGAGTGGGATGTGGGGAGCGAATGGTATGAGTGGTTTTTGTGACAGCTGCCGTTCTTCTTCGGCGCGTGAGGCCCGGATGCGATGGATAAGCTCCCGCAGCACGCGCGCCTGAGCCGCCGCACCCTGTATCGGGCGCTGCCGATCGTCGCCCTGTTTCTCCTGATGCTGGCGGCGCTGGTGCTGCTCAGCGACATCACCTCCAATTCGGAGCGCTTCGAGGGCCACTATCTGCGGCTGCTCGGCGTCAACATCCTCGGATTGATCGTCCTGGCGGTGCTGATCGGCGTGTACATCGCGCGGCTGTTCCGCGACCTCCGCGCCGAGGTGATCGGCTCACGTCTGGCGCTGCGGCTGGTCACGCTCTCGATCCTGATCGCCGTGGTGCCGGCGACCATCTTGTATTACTTTTCCTTGCAGTTTCTCCAGCGCGGCATCGACAGCTGGTTCGATGTGCGTGTGGAGCAGTCCTTGCAGGACGCCCTCGATCTCGCGCGCGGTTCGCTCGATCTGCGCGTCAAGGAGCTGATGCAGGAGACCCAGCGCCAGGGCCTCGTGCTGGTGCATGTCAGCGACGCCATGGTGCCGGTGTATCTCAACGAGCTGCGCCAGAGCGGGGACCTCGCGGAGGTGACCCTGCTCAGCGCGCGCGGCCGGCTGATCGCCTCCAGCGCGCGCGAGGGCGCGGGCCTGCTGCCGAGCCTGCCGGATGAGGCGATCCTCTACCAGGTGCGCCAGGGGTACCACTATGTCGGGCTCGATCCGATCGGCGACGAGTTGTACATCCATGTGGCGACGCTCGTGCCGGCGGCCACGCCTTTCAGTGAGCAGCGCATCCTGCGCGTGCTCTATCCGCTGCCGCGCAAGATCAATGCGCTGCTCGACAACGTCAACAACGCCTTCGCCTCGTACAAGAAACTGGTGTATCTGCGCACCCCGATGAAGAACAGTTTCATCGTCACGCTCTCGCTGGTGCTGCTGCTCGCCTTGTTCACCGCGGTGTGGGTGGCGCTGTTTGCCGCCCAGCGCCTGGTGGAGCCGATCCGCGTGCTGGCCACCGGCACCCGCTCGGTGGCCACCGGCGATTACACCCAGAAGCTGCCCTTGCCGAGCGATGAGGATTTCGGCTCGCTGGTGCACTCCTTCAACGAGATGACCGGCCGGCTCGCCCAGGCGCGCGATGAGGCCGAGAGCAGCCGCCAGCAGGCCGAGCGCGAGCGCGCCTATCTCAAGGCGGTGCTGGGCGGATTGAGTTCGGGGGTGCTGACGCTGGACCGGGTGTTCATGATCCGCACGGTCAATTCCGTCGCGCAGCAGCTCCTGGAGGTGGATTTCGACGGGCTGATGGGCACGCCGCTCAAGGCGCTGGGCCTGCGCTCGGCGCATGTGCGGGAGTTTGTCGGGCAGGTGCTTGATCATTTCAATCAGCATGGTGAGTGGCAGGATCAGATCACTGTCTTCGGTCCCAGCGGGCGGCGCGTGCTGATGTGCCGCGGCGCGACGCTGTCGAGCCGGCGCACGGAGGTCTCGGGCTTTGTGCTGGTGCTCGATGATGTCACGGCCCTGATCCAGGCCCAGCGCGATGCCGCGTGGTCGGAGGTGGCGCGCCGGCTGGCCCACGAGATCAAGAATCCGCTCACGCCGATCCAGCTGGCGGCCGAGCGCCTGCAGCGCAAATACCTCGGCACGATGGCCCCGGAGGATGCCGAGGTGCTGGAGCGCTCCACCAACACCATCATTCATCAGGTCCAGGCGATGGAGGAGATGGTCAAGGCCTTTGCGGAATACGCCTACGCGCCCAAGCTGCAACTGGTGGAGATCGATCTGAACCATTTGATCGGCGAGGTGATCGAACTCTATCGCAACAACCGCATGGCCGCGGCCATCCTCCAGCAGGGCGGGCACGAGGTGATCCGGATGCCGCTGGATGCCGGACGCATCCGCCAGCTGCTGCACAATCTAGTCAAGAACGCGCTGGAGGCGATCGGCGGCAAGCCCGAGGGGCGGGTGGTGCTGAGCACGCAGATCTCGCATTCCCGGCAGGGGCCGCATGTGGAGCTGCGCGTGGAGGACAACGGGCCGGGAATCGCCGAGGCGGTGTTCGGCCAGCTGTTCGATCCGTATGTCAGCACCAAGCCGAAGGGCACCGGCCTGGGGTTGGCAATCGTCAAGAAGATCGTGGAAGAGCATAATGGCGTGGTGTGGGCGGAGAATCTCCCCGCGGGCGGGGCGGCGATCGTGATCCGCCTGCCGATCCAGGATGCAATGAAAGGTGATGAACATGCAGACGCTGCAGATGCCTCGAGGAAAAGCGATGAGTAAACCCTATGTGCTGGTGGTCGACGACGAGCCGGACATCCGCGCCCTGGTCAAAGAGATCCTGGAGGACGAGGGCTGCGAGGTGCGTGTGGCGCAAGACGGCGAACACGCGCGCGCCGCGTTGCGCGAGCGCGACCCCGACCTGGTGCTGCTCGACATCTGGATGCCGGATATCGACGGCATCAGCTTCTTCAAACAGAACCTGGCGCTGCAGCAGCCCAAGATCCCGGTGATCGTCATGTCCGGCCATGGCACGGTGGAGACGGCGGTGGAGGCCACGCGCCTCGGCGCCTATGCCTTTCTGGAAAAGCCGCTGTCGCTCAACAAACTGCTGCCGGCGGTCGAAGGGGCGCTGGCCGCGGCCAAGACCGATGCGGCGCCGGACAAGGCCGCCGCCCGCCGCGCCACGCTCGAGGCGCAGTTGATCGGCAAGAGCGCCCTGATGCAACACCTGCGTGAGCAGATCGGCCGCCTCGCCCAGTACGACATGCCGGTGTTGCTGCTCGGCGAATCCGGCAGCGGCAAGGGCGCCGCCGCGCGCTATCTGCACGCCTTGAGCGGGCGCAAGGGCAAGCCCTTCGTCGAACTGCGCCTGGCGGCCTTGCCCGAGGCCAGCTTCGAGGTGATGCTGTTCGGCCAGGAGGAGGGCGCGCAGATCACCCCCGGGGCCTTCGAGCGGGCCGCGGGCGGCACCCTGTATCTGGCCAACGTCGAGGTCTTGCCCGCGCCGCTGCAGGCGCGGCTGGTGAATGTGATCCGCAACGGCTCCCTGGTGCGGGTGCGCGGCGTGCAGGAGATCAAGACCAGCGTGCGCCTGGTCTCTTCCACACGCGTCGACCTGGCGGGGCTGGTCGAAGAGGGGGAGTTCCATCAGGACCTCTATCACGGGCTGAAGGGCGCGGTGATCGCGATGCCGCCGTTGCGCGAGCACGTCGAGGACGTGCCGGACTTGCTGAATTTCTTTGTCGATGCGCTGGTGGTCAAACAAAACTTGCCCTACCGGCATTTCCCCCTGCCGGTGCAGAACCGCCTGCGCAACTATCAGTGGCCGGGCAACGTGCGGGAGCTGGTGAATCTGGTGCGCCAGCTGTTGATCTCCGCCAGCCTGGAGGAGATCGCCCTCGAAGAGGTCGAGGCCCTGCTCAAGCCCGCGCTGCCGAGTGCGGACAATTTCCTGCACGAGATGTTCGCCCGGCCCTTGCGCGAGGCGCGCGATTATTTCGAGAAGGCGTATCTGGAGTATCACCTGCAGCAAGAGGGCGGCAGCGTGGGCCGCGTGGCCAAGATCGCCGGGGTCGAGCGCACGCATCTGTACCGCAAGATGCGCGCCCTGGGCGTGGAGATGAAGCCGGGCAAATAGGTGAGCTCCAGCCCGGTTTTCGTTACAATGGCGCCCCACCGTATCGGGCTGGGGGGAGCGCACACATGAAAATCATCATCCTTGGGGCGGGGCAAGTGGGGTCGTCGGTGGCCGAGAATCTCGTCCATGAGGCCAACGACATCACGGTGGTGGATGTCGATCACCAGCGCCTGCTGCAGCTGCAAGACCGGCTGGATATCCGCACGGTCGTAGGCGAGGGGGCCCATCCGGAGATCCTGCGCCGCGCCGGCGCCGAAGACGCCGACATGATCCTGGCCGTTACCAACAGCGACGAGATCAACATGGTCGCCTGCCAGGTCGCCGATACCCTGTTTCACACCCCCACCAAGATCGCGCGCGTGCGCTCCACTGATTATCTCGCCCATCCGCAGCTGTTCGGCGAGCACGGCGTGTCGGTCGACGTGCTGATCAGCCCCGAGCAGCTGGTGACCGATTACATCCAGCGCCTGATCGAATTCCCCGGCGCCTTGCAGGTGCTGGACTTCGCCGGCGGCAAGGTCCAGCTGGTGGCGGTGCGCGCCTATCACGACGGGCCGCTGGTCGGCCACGAGCTGCGCGAGCTGCGCAAGCACATGCCCAAGGTGCAGACGCGCGTGGCGGCGATCTTCCGCCGCGGCAAGGCGATCCTGCCCATCGGCGACACGGTGATCGAGGTCGATGACGAGGTGTTTTTCATCGCCGCGCGCAAGGACATCCGCGCCGTGATGCACGAGCTGGGCAGCGCCGGCGAACAGGTCAAACGCATCATCCTGGCCGGCGGCGGCAACATCGGCAAGCGCCTGGCCAAGGCCCTGGAGAACAAGTACCGCATCAAGCTGATCGACCACAATGCCACGCGCACCGCGGAGATCGCCGCCGAACTCGAGAAGACCCTGGTGCTCACCGGCGACGCGGCCGACGAGGACCTGCTGCGCGAGGAAAACATCGAGAATACCGGGGTGTTCTGCGCACTCACCAACGATGATGAGGCCAATATCCTCTCGGCGATGCTCGCCAAGCGGCTCGGCGCGCGCAAGGTGATGGCGCTGATCAACCGCGCCTCGTATGTCGACCTGGTGCAGAGCGGCACCATCGATATCGCCATCTCGCCGCAGCAGGCGATGATCGGCACCCTGCTCGCCCATGTGCGCCGCGGCGATGTGGCGGCGGTGCATTCACTGCGGCGCGGGGCGGCCGAGGCGATTGAGGCCGTGGCCCACGGCGATCAATACTCTTCCAAGGTCGTGGGCCGGCCCATCGAAAAGATCGATCTGCCACCGGGCACGACCATCGGCGCCATCGTGCGCGGCGACGAGGTGCTGATCGCCCATCACGATACCGTGATCGAAAGCGGCGACCACGTCATCCTGTTCCTGGTCGACAAGAAATACATTACCGCCGTCGAAAAGCTGTTCCAGGTTGGTGTGACTTTCCTCTGAAGCTAAAGCCAACAGATACGGTTCACGTTCGGCTCATGATGGGTTTCGCTGCGCTGCACCCATCCTACGGTGGTTCTACCCTTAATAGACCCCCGGTTCCCCCTCTGGCCGCGTCTTGAAGCGTTTGTAACTCCATTGATATTGCGTCGGATGGGCGCGCACAGCCGATTCAATGGCTGTGTTGAGATGCGTGGCGGAGAGGTGGGTGTCGCGGCTGCCGATGTCCGCGGGTGCTGGGATGAAATGCAGGTGGTAGCCCGTGCCGCCGGGCAGGCGCTCGGCATAGCCGAGGAAGACGGCGGCGCCGCTCTTGTGCGCCAGGCGCGCGAGCAGGGTCATGGTGTTGGTCGGGATGCCGAAGAAGGGCGCAAAGACGCCGTTGCCGAAGCCGGGGTCCTGGTCGGGGAGGATGCCGACCAGCTCGCCGCGTTTGAGCCCCTCCAGCAGGGCGCGCACGCCGCTGGTATCGGTGGGCACCAATTGCGCGCCGCTGCGCTGGCGGGCGCGGCGCATCATCGGATCCAAGGGCGCAAGACGCGGGGGGCGGTAGAGGTTGGTGATCGGTCGCAACCGCGGCAGGTAAAGCCCCAGCAGTTCCCAGGCACCGAGGTGCGGGCCGGCGATGATCACGCCGCGGCCCTGCGCCAAGGCCGCTTCGAGCAGGTCTTGGCCGCTGATCTCGGTGATGAGTGCGAGTGTCCGCTCCGGCCGCCAGAACCACAAGGCGCCGAGTTCCGTGAGACTCTTCCCGGTTTCCTGCAATGCTGCCTTGATCAGCGCCTCGCGCTGATCGGCGGGGAGCCCGGGGAAGCACAATTCGAGGTTGCGGCGCACGATCCGGGTGGTCTTGCGGGCGTAACGGTAGATCACCGCGCCCAGCCCCGCGCCCAGCCCGTGTGCGAGCCGCAGCGGCAGCCAAGACAGCATCCGCAGCAGGGATTTCAGCAGCAGGGCGCGTATCCGGTCTTTCATCGGTGGGTTTCGTGGCGGTTCAACACGGGAGGAATGTTCGCGTCTCGGCGGGGTTCTGTCCAGTGGCGGGCGCAAAATTCTTTACTACTGCATTGTTCGTTTACTGTACAATGCGCCACCTTGTAAATGCTTCGGAATAGCCCTTGTGATCGAGAATCTACGTAACATCGCCATCATCGCCCACGTTGACCATGGCAAGACCACGCTGGTCGACCAGTTGCTGAAGAAGTCGGATACCCTGGATGCGCGCACCCAGTTGGCAGAGCGCGCCATGGATTCCAACGATCAGGAACGCGAGCGCGGCATCACCATCCTGGCCAAGCCCACCGCTATCCGCTGGGGCCAGTATCGCATCAACATCGTCGATACCCCGGGACACGCCGACTTCGGCGGCGAGGTGGAGCGCGTGCTGTCGATGGTCGACTCGGTGTTGCTGCTGGTCGATGCGGTCGACGGCCCAATGCCGCAGACCCGTTTCGTCACGCAAAAGGCCCTCTCGCGCGGCCTCAAGCCCATCGTGGTGATCAACAAGGTCGACCGCCCCGGCGCGCGCCCGAGCTGGGTGCTCGATCAAACCTTCGACCTGTTCGTGCGCCTCGGCGCCACCGATGAGCAACTGGATTTCCCGGTGGTCTACGCCTCGGCGTTGAACGGCTACGCAGGCCTCAACGACGATGTGCGCGAGGGCGACATGACCCCGCTGTTCCAGACCATCGTCGACAAGGTCCATCCGCCGCAGGTGGAGATCGAAGACCCGTTCCAGCTGCAAGTCAGCCAGCTCGATTACAACAGCTACGTCGGCGTCATCGGCATCGGGCGCATCGCGCGCGGGCGCATCAAGGCCAACTCCCAAGTGGTGATCGTGGACAAGGACGGCAAGCGCCGCAACGGCCGCATCCTGCAACTGATGGGCTTCCTCGGCCTGCAACGCATCGAGGTGCCCGAGGCCCAGGCCGGGGACATCATCTGCTTCACCGGCATCGAGGCGCTCAATATCTCCGATACCCTGTGCGATCCGAACGCGGTCGAGGCCTTGGCGCCTTTGTCGGTCGACGAGCCGACCGTGTGCATGACCTTCCAGGTCAACACCTCGCCGTTCGCCGGCCAAGACGGCAAGTACGTCACCTCGCGCCAGATCAAGGCGCGCCTGGAAGAAGAGCTGATCCACAACGTCGCCCTGCGCGTGGAAGACACCGAGGACTCCGACAAGTTCCGCGTCTCCGGCCGCGGCGAGCTGCACCTGTCGGTGTTGATCGAGAACATGCGCCGCGAAGGTTTTGAGCTCGGCGTCTCACGGCCCGAGGTAATCTTCCGCATGGTCGACGGCGTCAAGCACGAGCCCTACGAGCAGCTCACCGTCGATGTGGAAGAACAGCACCAAGGCACGGTGATGGAAAGACTCGGCACGCGCGGCGCCGAAATGCGCAATATGGAACTCGACGGCAAGGGCCGTGTGCGTCTGGATTTCATCATCCCCTCGCGCGGGCTGATCGGTTTCCGCACCGAGTTCCTCACCGCCACCCAGGGCACCGGTCTGCTCTACAGCGTGTTCGAGCACTACGGCCCGATGAAAAAGGGTGAGTTCGGCACGCGCAAGAACGGCGTGCTGATCGCCAACGCCCCGGGCAAGGCCCTGACCAACGCCCTGTTCAACCTCCAGGATCGCGGCCGTATGTTCATCGGCCACGGCGAGGAGGTCTATGAGGGCATGGTCGTCGGTATCCACTCGCGCGATAACGACCTGGTGGTCAACGTCTTGAAGGGCAAGCAGCTGACCAACATCCGCGCCGCCGGCGCCGACGAGGCCCAGATCCTCGTCCCGCCGATCCGCCACAGCTTGGAACAGGCGCTGGAGTTCATCGACGAGGATGAACTGGTCGAGGTCACGCCCAATCATGTCCGCCTGCGCAAGAAACTGCTCACCGAAAACGAGCGCAAGCGCGCCTCGCGCTCCGGGGAATAAGCAGCCGGTCGTGCAGCGACAAAGGGGGAAGCCAAGGCTTCCCCTTTTTGTTATGTTGATGGTGCATAGCACGTAGGCCGGCATAAGCGTAGCGTTGCCGGCAGCGATTGCCAGGAACGGCTGCGCCTTATCCTGGCCTACAGCGCAAGCGGCGTGAGCACATGAACAAGGGCAACAGGCATGATAGGTTTGTTACAACGCGTCACCGAAGCCCGCGTGGTGGTCGATGGCCAAACCGTCGGCGCCATCGCGCAGGGCCTGCTGGTGCTGATCGGTGTGGAAAAAAACGACACCGAGGCCCAGGCCGATCGCCTGCTCGAACGTCTACTCGGTTATCGCGTCTTCGCCGACGCCGAGGGCAAGATGAATCTCAGTCTGCGTGATATCCGCGGCGGCCTGCTCCTGGTGCCGCAGTTCACCCTGCCGGCCGATACTCGCAAGGGCACGCGCCCGAGTTTTTCCGCCGCCGCCCCGCCCGAACACGGCAAACACCTGTTCGACTATCTGGTCACCCAGGCGCGCGCGCAGCACGCCGCGGTCGCCACCGGGGTCTTCGGTGCCGATATGCAAGTCACTCTCACCAATGATGGGCCGGTGACCTTCTGGTTGCAGGTGGGGCCGCAGCCGACGTAGGGATGCCTACGGGCGTGGCCTGTGTTAAATTGGTCCCTCAACATGGCCAACGCAAGGAGAGAACGGAATGAAATGGCAAATCGCATGGATGGGGCTGCTGGCGCCGCTGGTCTTGTCCGGTTGTCAAAAGGAGTCCGCAAATCAGGCCAACGCTGATGACAGCGCCTACATCGAGACCTTTTCCGCCGCGGGACAGCGCATCGCCCCCGCCGACCTGACCGCCGCCGGGGCACAGCCGAGCGCCCTGACCCCCGGGCATCATGCATTCGCCTTCGCAACCTTTCCCGCCACCACCGACGTGAATACCATCACGGCGCCGTTTGAATGGCAGCAATTTTTGTCCATGGTGGCCCTGGGAGCGGCGGGTACCACGCTGGATGCCATGGCCGATGCTGCCCGGCTGGATTTGCAGGATGCGGCGGTTTACCCCGCCGTCAGCGCCTGGGAGCAACAGATCAATGCCCTGACGGCGGTGGAACGTAAACACCTGCTCTGGGGCCAGCAGCGCTATCGTTTTGCCGGCGATTATCTCCAGTCCCAGGCCGAGCTGTTTGGTCCCGAGATGCTTGGGGTAGACTTTCAGGCCGACCCCGCGGTCGCGGGCGCCCAGATCAACCAAACATTGGGCGACACCCTGACGCTGGCGGGTATTGATCAACGCACGCGTCTGGTCGCCGCGCACACCAGCCGCATCACTGCGGCCTGGTCGGCCGCCACCACGGTCGAGCCGGTGCGTGGACGCTTTGCCGTGCTGGAGGACGATGAGCAGCGCTGGGTCGACATGGTGCGCATCCGTGGGACCATGAATACGGCGAGCGGCGCCGATTATCGGGCAGTCGAGATACCGCTGGCCGATCCCGGCTTGAGCCTGTTGATGATCATCCCCGCGGGTGGCGCATACGACGATGTGCGCAGCCGCTTTGATCAGGCCATGTTTGATGCGTTGTTGCCGCAGTTACAGCCCGCCGCGACCTCGATCATGGTGCCGCTGTTCAGTCTGTCCCACGTGCTGAGTGAGGCGGAACTCCCGGACCTGGGCGTAGCGTTGATCGAGCCGTCGAGCGCCGCCCCGGACGACACGGCGGATTTCAGCCGGGTCAATCACCTGGGCTATCTCTCATTGATGTCACCGCAACAGCGCATTACCCTGGCGACGACCGCCGATGGGCTCACCGCCGCCACGGCCACGGCGGTCGTCCATACCGCCTCGGTGGATGAACCGCCGGTGGTGTGGGAAGGGTCTTCTGTCACTGTGTCTGCCGGCGGCGGTGGTGGAAACTACGGCATATTTGGGTTCACCGATTATGAGTCACCCTGCTTTTATTCTCCGGACCAGCGCCCCTTTCTATTTGCGGTCTATGCGCGTGCGACCAGCACGCTGCTGCACCTGGGGCAGGTGGTGACGTTGGAAGGCCCGGCAGTCGCGCCGGATTGGACGACAAGCACGGGAAGCTGCGGCGACAGCCCACCGGTCGAGGTGTATCAATACTCCGGGGTATTGCAGTGCGAGTCGGACGACGGCTATTCAATCAGCACGATGTATACGACCCTGGTGAATGCCGGCGTGGAGGTTCTGAGTGAACGCACCGACCAGGACGGGGTGATGCGCATCGCAAGTTGCGGTGCCGACAGCGGCGAGATCAATGTCTTTACCATCCGTGAAAGCGCCGTGCCCCTGGCGGAAGACCTGGGCTTTAGCCGTCTCTCGGAACTGACGAGCTACACCCGCTGATGTTCCCAATCGGTTAGGGAAGCTCAGAATAATGAGTAGTTCGTCATTCCGGCGAATGCCGGAATCCAGTAACCCTTTGAAATGCGGCCTCTGGATTCCGGATCTACGCTTCGCTCCGTCCGGAATGACGAATTAATTAGAATTTACTTAGAATATCGGCCCGCGCCTTTGCGGGCCTTTCATTTAATTCGGGAGCAATCATGGCGACCTATGCCATCGGCGATGTGCAAGGCTGTTTCGATGAATTGCAGGCGCTGCTGGCGCAGATCCAATTCGATCCCGCGCGCGACCGGCTGTGGTTTGTCGGCGACCTGATCAATCGCGGGCCGCATTCGTTGGAGACCCTGCGCTTCGTAAAGGACCTGGGCACGTGCGCCATCACCGTGCTCGGCAATCACGACCTGCATGCCCTGGCGGTGGCCGAGACCGGCCGGCCGCTCAAACCGCAGGATTCACTCACCGCGCTGCTGGCCGCCCCCGATCGCGACGAGCTGCTGGACTGGCTGCGCCGCCAACCGCTGCTGCATCACGATGCGCTACTCGGCTTCACCCTGATCCACGCCGGCCTGCCGCCGCAGTGGGATCTCGCCCAGGCCCAGGCCTGCGCGCGCGAGGTCGAGGCGCTGCTGCGCGGTGATCGCTATCATGAGTTTTTTCCACATATGTATGGCGATGAGCCGGCGCAGTGGGATGACGCGCTGCGCGGCTGGGACCGCATCCGTTTCATCGTCAATTGTTTCACCCGGTTGCGCTATTGCACGGCCGACGGCCACTGCGCCATGCTGCCCAAGGGCGCGCCCGGCACGCAGCCGGCGGGGCTGCTGCCGTGGTTCGCGGTGCCGCAGCGGCGCAGCCGCGAGGCGCGCATCGTTTTCGGCCACTGGTCGACGCTGGGCTTATATCAAGGCCACAACGTGTTCGCGCTCGATACGGGTTGTCTGTGGGGCGGCAGCCTCAGCGCCCTGCGCCTGGAGGATCTGGCGCTGTTTCAAGTCCCATGCAGCGGTTTTTGCACACCGGGCGAGCCTTGTTGAGGCTTAGCGTCTGCGCTCCAGGATCATGAAGCTGTAACTATAGGGATTGCGCTCATCGGGCTGGTGGTCGCTACGCTCGATCTCAACCCACAGCTGCGGATCAATTTTGGGAAACCAGGCATCACCGGCGAAGTGCTGATGGATCTGCGTGATGTAGAGCCGGTCCGCCAGTCCCAGCATCTGTTCATACAAGGCCGCCCCGCCGATCACCATCACCTCCTCGACCGCGCCGGCCGCGGCCATCGCCTCATCGAGGTGATGCACCACCACCGCGCCTTCCACCGCATAGTCTTTTTCCCGCGTCAGGATGATGTTCAGCCGCCCCGGCAGGGGCTTGCCGATGGATTCATAGGTATTGCGCCCCATCAGCACGGGCTTGCCCAGGGTGTGGCGGCGAAACCACTGCATGTCGGCGGGCAGTTTCCAGGGCAGCTGGTTGTTGACGCCGATGACACGGCCCTGGTCCATGGCGGCGATGATGGAAATCTTCATGGCGGTGCGGCTGTTCCGGTGGGCGGGGAGTCATGATAGCCAATCCTCCCGCTTGCGGCCACTAAAGCTCGCCTCGCGGCGGTCGCTATGTAGGGTAGGCGCGGCGCGGTTGTTGCCGCCGGCGCGATTTGGAACAAACCCAACACCTCATATCAAGCCCATGCGCCGGCGTTGCAGCCGGGTGGCGGCATGGATGCTGGAGAACCTGGTCGGAGCCGGTGCATGCTGTTTGATCAAGGCCGTGAGAAGCCGCTGATCCTGATCGTCGACGATGACGCTATCATGCGTTTGTTCATGCGCGAGGCGTTGGTGCAATCGGGCATGGAGGTGATCGAGGCAGGCGATGGCGAGGAGGCGTTGGCGCGCTGTGGGCAATACCGCCCTGATCTCGTCACCCTCGATGTCGAGTTGCCGGGCCTGGATGGATTCGCCGTCTGCCAGACGCTGCGCCAGAGATTCAACGAACATCTGCCCGTCGTCATGATCACCAGCCACGAGGATGTGGCCTCGGTGAACCTGGCCTATGAGGCCGGTGCGACCGATTTCATCACCAAGCCGATCAATTGGATGATCCTCGGACATCGCATCCGCTACATCCTGCGTTCCTACGAGACCCTGAAGGCGCTGCGCGTGAGTGAAATGCGCCTGGAAAACGCCCAGCGCATCGCCAAGGTCGGCGACTGGGAATGGGATCTGGGCAATGACAGGATCTACTGGTCGGAGCAGGTCTTCCGGATCTTCGCCCTGAACAAGGCGGATTTTTTGCCTACGCCGCTGTCGCTTTTCTCCCGGGTCCATCCCGAGGATGTCGAACGGCTGCTAGAGGTCACCAATAACGCGCTCTATCACGGCGAGCCCTATTGCGTGGAATACCGCATACTCACGCCGGACAATGACGAGCGCACGGTATTGGCGCAGGCGGAGGTGGTTTTCGGCGCGGACGGCGCGCCGCTCGGCATGGCCGGCACCTTGGAGGACATCAGCGAACGCAAGCAGGCCGAGGAAACGATCCGCTATCTCGCCTACTACGACATGCTGACGCGCCTGCCCAACCGTCAGTTGTTCAAGGACCGCCTGACGCAGGCGATCAGCAACGCGCAGCGCACGCAGACGCTGGTCGGGGTGTTTTCCATCGGTCTCGACCGCTTCAAGAACATCAACGAGACCCTGGGGCACAGCGAAGGCGATCTGCTGCTGCAGCAGGTCTCCGAGCGCCTGAAGCGCTATCTGCGCGAAAGCGACAGTGTTGCCCGCCCGCGTGATGATTTCGGCCTGGCCCGCCTGGGCAGCGACGAGTTTTCGCTGCTGCTCAACGGCATCAGCAATGTCAATGACCTGGCCCTGGTGGCCCAGCGCATCCAGAACATCTTCATCGAGCCCTTCGTGATCCACAAGCACGAGGTCTTTGTCAGCGTCAGTATCGGCATTGCCGTCTATCCCCTCGATGGCGAGGATGCCGAGCCGCTGCTCAAACACGCCGACACCGCGATGAGCCACGCCAAACATGCCGGTCGCAACATCTACCAGTTTTATGCTGAAGCCATGAACCAGCGCGCCATCGATCGCATGAGTCTGGAAAACAAGCTGCGCCGCGCGATCGAGCGCGAAGAGTTCCGGCTGTATTACCAGCCGCGGGTCGAGATCGCGACGATGCGCATCACCGGCGTCGAGGCCTTGCTGCGCTGGAGCAATGATGAATTGGGGATGGTCTCGCCGGCCGACTTCATTCCGCTAGCCGAAGACACCGGCCTGATCGTGCCCATCGGCGCCTGGGTGCTGGAGACGGCGGCCGCGCAGGCCAAGGCATGGCTGGCCCAGGGGCTGGGGGCGATATGCGTGGCGGTCAATCTCTCCAGCCAGCAATTCCATCGCGGCGGACTGTATGAAACGGTTGCGCGTATCCTGCAACAGTCGGGAGTCGATCCGCAACTGCTCGAGCTCGAGATCACCGAGAGCATCATCCTGCGGGATACCCAGGAGGTCCTCGCCACGCTGAGCAAGTTCAAGGCGATGGGCATGCGGCTGTCGATGGATGATTTCGGCACCGGCTACTCCTCGCTGAGTTATCTCCAGCGCTTCCCGCTCGATACGCTCAAGATCGACCGCTCCTTCGTGAAGGACATCCCGGACAATCCGGATGACGTGGCCATCACCTCGGCGATCATCGCCATGGCACACACCCTCGGGCTGAATGTGGTCGCCGAAGGGGTGGAGACCGCGGAGCAGCTGGCATTTCTGCGCCAGCGCGGCTGTGAAGAAATGCAGGGCTTTTACTTCAGCCGGCCCCTGCCGGCGGAGGAGGCGGGCGAGCTGATTTCGTGCCATCTCAGGACGAGCCGGCGCGGCGCGAATCAAGGGAGTTAAGGGAGCTTTAAAGACTTATTAGGGCTCGTCGATAACAAACTAGCTGTTGCGGAAAGTCTTTGCCACCGGCATCCGCTGCACGGCGGGTGAGATGAACAATGAAAACAAAAAACAATAAGGAGCGACTTTGATGAGAATTTTATGGGTGATGCTCGTGCTGCTGGCGTGCCAGGGCGCATGGGCGGAGGATGCGCCGAGTTATGCCGGGGCCGAGACTTGCTACAAATGCCATAAGGCGATCAAGCAGTCAGGCTACGCGGACACCACGCACGGCAGGATCTTTATGCTCAACGCGAGCGGCACCGAGCAGGCGCTCGGTTGCGAGGCCTGCCATGGCCCGGCCGCCACACACGCCAACAGGGCCGGTGAGGATGAAGAAGGGTCGCTGTACATCAACAATTTTGCGAACACCCCCGAAAATGCCGCCTGGATCAACGGCCGCTGCCTGACGTGCCATCAAGGCAAGGGGCATACCCAGAACTGGGAAGCCAGCGCGCACGCCATGAAAGGGCTGTCATGCGCCTCCTGCCACACCATGCACAGCGGCGACGGCAAGGTCCCGCAGAAGAAATGTGAGAGCTGCCATGTCGAGCAGCGCGCCAAGATGAATCGCGCCTCGCACATGCCGGTGCGCGAGGGTCTGATGGGATGTACCGATTGCCATAATCCGCATGGCAGCGCCGGCGAACGCTCGCTCAAGTTCAACACCGTCAATGACGTCTGCTATCAATGCCATGCCGAGAAGCGCGGCCCCTTCCTGTGGGAGCATGCCCCGGTGCGCGAGAGCTGCGCCACCTGCCATGACCCGCATGGTTCGAGCAACATCTCATTGTTGAAGATGCGGATCAACACCATGTGCCAGAGCTGCCACCAGCAATTCTCGCACGTGAGTGATCTGTACGACGGCAGCACGACGGCGATCCGCAGTGTGCGGAATACGGTCAAGTCTTGCGTGAACTGTCACTCGATGATCCACGGCTCGAACC
Organism: Pseudomonadota bacterium; assembly: GCA_040752855.1. Lineage (GTDB taxonomy): Bacteria > Pseudomonadota > Gammaproteobacteria > RBG-16-57-12 > RBG-16-57-12 > JBFMHP01. Next base: position 101,196 of record JBFMHP010000042.1, read on the forward strand.
ATCCGTCGGGCGCGATGTTCCAGAGGTGATCCCATGAAAAAGAATCAAGGAAAAAAGATGATGAAGACTTCACTTGCGCGTATGGTCCTGCTGGCCATCGCGGCGGCACCGGTGATGACCTATGCCGAAGGGTTCGATGGCAGTGTGACCGTGGGCGCCGCGCAAGCAAGCCTGGATGAACCGTCCGCAAAGTTTGGCGAGTATTCTGGCGTCAGTGACGACGACAGTTGGTTGCTGCTGGACCTGAATCTGATGTATCAGAACGGCTTGACGTATTTCGGCGCCGAAGGCAGCGGTCTCGGCCTGGATAATCGCCAGCTCGGTCTGAAGGGCGGACGTTACGGACTGTTTGGCCTGAACCTCAACTACAGCGAAATCCCGCGTTTGTATGCAGAGGATGCGAAAACCCCATTTGTCGGCGAACTGGATAACAGCTTGGAGTTGCCCGCCGGTTTTGTGCGCGGTGCCACCACCTCCGCCATGACAACGCTGGCGGCCGATGCGCGCAGCGTAGAGATTGCCACCGACCGCACTACGGAAGATGTGAGTTTCTTCCTGACGCCCAATGAACGCTGGCGCTTTGATTTTGGCGTGGATCGTTACAGCGTGACCGGGCATAAACCCCTCGGTAGCGCCGTCTTCCACAATGCTTCCGTCTATCTGCCGGTGCAGGTGGATCAGACGATGCAGGCAATCAGGGCCGCATTGGGATATCACACTGGCGCGGGGCAATGGGAGTTGCGCTATCGCCATTCCAACTTCACCAACGACGCGCCGGACATCACCTGGAAAAATCCTTTTACCCAGGTGTTCACCGATGGGCGGATCGACCTGGAGCCGGATAATGAACAACAGACCCTGACTCTGTCCGGCGCATTGAACCTCGATCCAACCACCCGTCTGAGTGTCATGGCGGAACGCAGCCGCCTGACCCAGGACGATGCCTTGCTGCCGTACACCACCGGCACTAATGGGAACAATCTAAGCCTGTTGCCGGTTGCCAGCCCGGATGCGGAGATCGATATCTCCCACCTCAACGTGGATCTAACGTCGCGGCCCACCAAACGGCTGAAGATCAACACGCGGTACCACTATCAAAAAACGGATAATAAGACCGACTCGCATCTGTTCCAACGTGTCCGAACCGATAGAAACGACGCGCCGTCAGCTACAACTTCAGAGCTTGCAATCTACAGCCTCGCGCGCGATATCGCCAAGTCGCAGTTCAAGATCGATGCGGACTTCACGGCCAGCGCCAGCACCTCGCTGCACGCAGCCGCCCAGCGCGAGATCAAGGCGATGACCTATCGCGCCGTGGAAAAGACCAAGGAGACCACCTTGAGTGGCGGTATCACGCAGCGCTTCTCCAGCCTGGCACAGGTAAATCTGGATGTCGCGCGCGCCCGTCGCGGTGCCGCCAGCGGGTATGATGATGACCGGCTGTTCTCTTCCCTGCACACCTCCGCTTTCCTTTCCGACTCGAACAACAATACTAACGTTGGCACTGCGTCCACCAACATGTGTTCTTCGTATGTCGGTCTCTGCGTGCAGGATACCTTCGAAAACAATCCGTATCTGCGCCAGTACGATATCGCCGATCGCAAACGCGACACCCTCAACCTGGGGGTCGATCTCTACCCGACGGCGGATGTCGTGGTAGGGATGCGCGTGCGCAAGATCACCGATCGCTACGTCGGCGGCAGCGAGCTGCTGGGATTGCGTGACAAAGACGACACCAGCGCCACATTGGATGTCGATTACGCCCCGGAAGACGGCGTCAACGTGTTCGGCTACATCACCCAGGAGCGCGGCTCATTTGACCTTAAAGGTCGCCAATTCGGTCTGAATGCGCGTCAGGGGGCGCTCACGGTGGCCGATAGAGTCCTGGGCTTTGACGATCGCGACCTTGATTGGGCGGCGCACAACAAAGACAACATCCTGAGCGCCGGTTTGGGCGGTAGCTACCGGATGTTTGGCGATCGCTTGCTGTTGAAGGCGAAGTATGATTACTCCAAGTCCAAAACCGATGTGTCGTATGACGCCAATATGATGTATCAGGTCACCATTACGGGCACTACCTTTAGCTACGCCAAAGTGCCGGTCACCGTCACGGATCTGCCGACGGTGACCACCAAATACTCCCGCCTGGAGCTTGGCGGCGAATACGCGCTGCAGAAAAAGATGATTCTAGGGTTGGGCGTGATACTGGGCCGGTTCGAGTCCTATGATCCGCTCGTGAACGCGACCGATACCGCGCCGGCGGTGGATGCCGCTTCGACCGGTGCGAGCAATGTGTTATCGCTGATTGGTCCGGAGGACGATTACGACTCGACCGTGTGGTACGGCACGCTGACCTACAAGTGGTGAGAAGGATGATGCGCACATGAAGAACATCATGAGTCTAAACCGGTTCGCGGCCCTGCTGGTGGCGGGAGCGTTGGTGCCCTTGAACGGCGCGAACGCCTCCGACCCGCGGATCAAGGCCGAACTCGAGGGGCCGCCGGCGAAGGTGCCGCTGATCAATGTGATCGGCGAGGAAGAGCTGAAAAAGGAATTGGAAGCGAAGTATTACTACTATGTCGGCAATACCAAGTGCCGGCTCTGCCACCGCGAGTTCTTCTTGGGACGAAAGCAGGATGCGCACGATTACGCGCTGAGAAAGGTCGTCGATGCCGGCTATGCCGACAATCCGCGCTGCCTGGTTTGTCATGCCACGGGCTTTGGCATCCCCACGGGATTTGTCAGCTTCGAGAGCACCCCGCGCCTGGCCAATGTGCAGTGCGAGGGCTGCCATGGGCCGGGGAGCGTGCACGTGCAGCGCCGCGACAAGGGTGGGTTTTTGGTGGGCACCGACCGTCCGGATCGCATCAAGGCGATGTGCAAGAGCTGCCATACCAGCCGTTGGAATCGGTCATACACCGACTTCCACGAGGCGTACAGCAAATATAAAAACGCAAAACCGGAATGAGGCCGACGCTGCGATCGGGGTCGGGGAGTTGATACGTGCAAATGTGGGTTTTCATAAAGAAGCACAACATCGCGGTGCAGCTGCTGGTGCTGATCATCACCCTGTCGTCGCTCTCGGTCTACAATCTGGTGACCCAGCGTGAATTGCTGTTGCAGCAAATGGAACTCGACTCGCAGGATGTCATCCAGTCGATCACCTCCAGCTTGCAGCGCTTTCAGGATATCAAGTCCACCATGAGCGTGGAGAAGCTCGTGCGCGACATTTCCCTGGGTCTGGAGATCTTCGAATTCCGCTATCTGGATCAGGAAGGCATCGTGAGGAATTCGATGTTCCACGATGAGATCGGCAAGAAGTTCACGCGTGAAAGCTTTCTCAAGGCCCTCGCGCAACCGCACATGATGGACAAGTTCTATTTCGACGAGCGCGACTATGTACCGGTCATGGCGATCACCTATCCGGTGAAGGTCGAAGACCGGCAGCTCGGCATCATCGACCTGTCGGTGGATATCTCGGAATACAATTACGTCGCAGGCCAGCAGCCTGAGTTTGCGCTCACGCGCCGTCAGGTCGATATCCGCAATCTGTTGCGCGCGATCACCGGCTCGATCCACAACAGCGTCGAGATCTTCGAAACGGTCGAGATCAACGCCTTTCTCTCCGCCTATGTGAGCGCCACCCGGAATATCCGCCAGATCTCCATCGTATCCGCCAACGGCACGATTTTGGCGAGCAGTGATTTTCACTCCATCGGCAAGACCGTCGACGCGCGCCTCGACGGAGCCACTTCCACCGAACTCATCGAAAGCGGGGGGGAGCTGATCTATCGCATCATCACGCCGAATACGCAATTTGTGTCGGATAACGGCAGTCTGCTGCTCATGCTGGATGCCGCGCCCTACGCCGCCAATGAAAGGCGCCTGATCTACACCGCCATCGGCACCAGCGCGCTGACGATTCTGTTTGCCGCGTTCATCGCTTACTCGATCTACACCTTCAACTTGACCCAGGCGCGCATGGAAAACATTCGTCTGGAAGGCATGGTGCGCGAGCGCACGCGCGAGATCGAGATCCTGAGCAAGACCGACGCGCTGACCGGGCTGTGGAATCGCGGTCACCTGGAAGAGCATTTGGAGGCGGAATTCGCCCGCGCCAAGCGCTATGACAACGAACTGACGGTGTTGATGCTCGATCTGGACCACTTCAAGCATATCAACGATACCTATGGACATCTGGCGGGCGACGAAGTGCTGCGCGAGGCGGCCAAGCGGGTGCGCAAAACCCTGCGCGAAAGCGACTTCGTCGGCCGTTACGGCGGCGAGGAGATCATGGTGATCCTTCCGGAGACCGGCCTGCTCAACGCTCAGGTGGTCGGCGAAAAGTTGCGCAAGGTCATTGCCGAGGCCACGGTGGAATTCGACGGCAATGAAATACCCATCACCACTAGCATCGGCATCAGCGCATTCCATCCGCGCTTCGACAAGGCGCAGAAGATCATCGAGGCCGCCGACGAGGCGCTGTACCAGTCCAAGGCAAACGGCCGCAACCGCGTCACCGTGATCGACCCCGGCGCTTCCGTGCGCGCAGAGAGCTACGCCATCTGAGTTTCATTCCCTCCGCCCCGGAAACAGTGCGGCGCCGATCCGTTGTGCGCTACCTCGGGAACAGGGAGGTGCATGTTCCGAGGATTCCGGTGGTTATACTTCAACGAGCTGCTGGATTCCGGCATTCGCCGGATTGACCAACCGGATGATTCTTCAGCTTCCCTAACAAAGCGCCAACACAGCGTCTGTCGCGCGGCCCTCACCCGCGGGGAGATGGCCGATAAATGTCATTCGACTACGTTGTGCTCAGTAATTGCGCGGCGGCACTCTTGTGTCGCCGTCCCCGGGAAAGCGGGAGATCAGTGATGGCTCAGGTCAATTGCGATTTGCGGCGTGCCGCGGTCATTGAGGAGACGCCGGGTTCAGCCGCCGGAGCGCGATAAATAAGGCGCAACGAGCGTGCAGGCGCCAGAGCGCGCTTCTTCATTCTGATCGCCTCGACGAAACGACCCGGGCGACCCCCGGGTCGGATCAGCCGGCCGCGCGCAGGCTCGCGCGCGCGAGCGCCTCCAAGACGCGTGTATGTTCGAGGCGGATCTTTTCGATCAGGGCGCCGGCGGGCGCGAGGTTGTGGTCGCGGGCGAGCTGCTCGGCTTCGCGGCACAGTGAGGACAGACGCATGGCGCCCATGTTGGCGCTGCTGGAGATCAGTGAATGCGCGGCCTTGCGCAATGCCTCGGCGTTGCCGTGCTCGGCCGCTTGATGCAGTTGCTCGATGAGCTGATGTGAATGGGCTTGGTAAAGGTCGACCGCCTTGCGCATCATGCCCGGTGCGCCCTTTTTCTCCAGCTCAAGGATTCGGTTGAGCGCTTCCCGGTCGAGCGGCGCGCCGTCGTTTTCGTCACTCTGATCCGTGCGGATAGTGGCGGCGGCCAGCGGCGCGGGGTCGTGGCTGCTGTGGGACTTCACCGGCAGCCAAGGCTCGATGACCTTGCGCAACTGCGCTCCGGTGTAGGGCTTGCTGAGATAGTCATCCATGCCGGCGGCGAGGCATTTCTCCCGATCGCCTTCAATGGCCTCGGCGGTGACGGCGACGATGGGCGTGCGCCGCCGCGCGGGATCGGCGGCCTCGAGTTTGCGTATCAATGTGGTGGCGGCATAGCCGTCCATCTCCGGCATTTGGCTGTCCATCAGGATCAGGTCATAGCGGCCGGCGCGCCAGGCATCCAGGCAGGCCTTGCCGTTGGTGACGCAATCCACCGTGCAGCCCATGAGCTTGAGGAAGGCGCGCGCGATCTCCTGGTTGACCGGATTGTCTTCCGCGACCAGCACATGCCCCGCGAACAGCAGAGACGGATATTCGAGTTGGGCCTCCTCCGCGGGCGATTCCCGCGCCGGGTCGGTGGAGACGGCACGCAGCAGGCTGTTGAGGACCTCGGCTTGCCGCACCGGCTTGGAGAGGACGGTCTGGAGGGCGAATCGCTCCCGGATGCCCGGATCGATTGCATCGTAGGCGGAACTGAAGATCATGATCTGGGTGTGCTTGAGCGCGGGCACGGCGCGGATCGCTTCCGTCAGCTGCACGCCGTCCATGCCGGGCATGTGCATGTCGAGGATGGCGATATCATACGGTTGGTGTTCGTGCACGCCTTGATAGAGCCGCTCCAGCGCCTCGGAGCCGCCGGCGGCGGTGTCGCAGTGTATCTTCCAAGCGCCCAGCTGGAGTTGGAGCAATTCCCTGTTGGTCGCATTGTCATCGACGACGAGGATGCGCCGGCGGCGCAATTCATCGGGGATCTGCACGCGGTGCGCGGATGGGGCGTGGGACTTCTTCAGGCGCACCGTGAACCAGAATGTGGAGCCCTGGCCGATATTGCTGTCCACGCCGATCTCCCCGCCCATCAACGCGGTGATCTTCTTGCAGATCGCCAGGCCGAGCCCGGTGCCGCCGAATTTGCGGGTGGTCGAGCTGTCGGCCTGGGAGAACGAATCGAAGATTCGGTGGTGCAGCGCAGGATCGATGCCGATGCCGGTATCCTTCACTTCAAAGCGCAGCAGGCACGTATCGGCCTCGGCGTCGGCCAGGACGGCGCGGATCGAGACCTCGCCGCGTTCGGTGAATTTGACGGCGTTGTTCACCAGATTGGTAAGTATCTGGCGCAGGCGCACCGAGTCGCCCAGGTAAACCATGTCGAGCTCCGGCGGCAGCAGGTAGGACATCTCCAGCCCCTTGTTGTGCGCGTGCTGCGCGTGCAGGAACACGAGATCCTCGATCATGGTGCGCAGATGAATCTCTGTTTCCTCCAGCACCAGCTTGCCGGCCTCGATCTTGGAGAAATCGAGGATGTCGTTGATGACGGCCAGCAGCATCTCGCCCGAGGCCTGCACGGTGCGCGTGAATTGGCGCTGCTGCGGGTTGAGTTCGGTGTGCAGCAGCAGCTCGGCCATGCCCAGCACGCCGTTCATCGGCGTGCGTATTTCATGGCTCATGGTCGCGAGAAATTCGCTCTTGGCCCGGTTGGCTTGCTCGGCGGTCAATTTTTGCCGCAGGGCCAGTTCGGCCTTCTGGCGGTCGGTGATGTCCTGCGCGGAGATGACGATGCCCTGGTACTCATGGCCGGAGTAGAGCAGCGCCGCGGACACCAGCACTGGGACTTTATGCCCGCGCGCCGACTGGAAGACGGTCTCCGCCACGCCCTCGACCTCCTGGGTCATGCCGCCGGAGGCCTTGAGTATCGGCGAGGCGCGATCCTTGATGATGGCGGAAATCGATTGGCCGATGAGTTCCCGGGGGCTGTAGCCAAGCAGTTTGGTGGTGGCCTTATTGACGCGCTGGATCTGCCCGGACGGATTGACGACGATTACGGTATCGAGCATGGAATCGATGACGTTGTCGACATAGGCCTTTGATACGGTGGTGCTGCGCAGCTCGTTCACCAGATTATTGAAGCCCTCGGCCAGCTCCTGGATTTCGTCTTGGCCTCGAACCGGCACGGTGGCGGTCATATCGCCGGCGGCCACTCTCTGGAATGCTTCAAGCATGCGCCGGATGTTCTTGATGACAAAGACGTGGATCACCACGAACACCGCGGTGAGGATGAGCAGGGCGATGATCGCCTTGCTGATGCCGATCAGGTAGATGTTGTGGCGGATTTCGGCGTTGACATCGGAGATGGAGAATTCCATGTTGATCGCGCCCAGCACCTCCCCGGTGGTCGCGCCCACATGGCACCCCGAGGTCTCCGAGCAGCCTTTTTCGCGCACCCGGAAGGGGGACAACACCCGCATGAGGTCGCCCTCGACCTTGAAGATCGCGACCCCCTGTTCGATCGCCTGGAGGTCGATGCTGTCGCGCGGGATTTCCCGCGGATCGGTTTCAATCTTCTGCAGGTCGAGAATCTTGTTCTCGGATTGTTTGATCAGGTGATGCAGATTCTTGATTTCTTCGAACAGATCCGCGCGATCATCGGGGTCGCGGGTGTTCTTCATCTTGGTGCCGAGCAGCTCGATTTCGGCCCGGTAGCTGTTGATGGCGTTTTTCTCGCGCGGGATGTCGACGTTGTGGCGATGCTGCATGAACAGCTCATTGACCCGCGGCGAGCGGATCACGCGGATGTTTTCCAACCCCGGCAATTCTTGGCGCATGTTTTCGAACATGGCAAAGCGCGCCTCCATCTTGCCCTCGCGCATCAGGGTGTTGAGCGAGATGCGCACGGTTTCCCCCAGCAGGGTGCTCCAGCGCTCGATCTCGATCATGGAGACCTGGCGTGCCTCCTTGGAGGCGCTAATCAGATCGAAAACAGCGATGGGCGACCATACCAGGAGGATGGCCAAAAAGAGTTTTTTATTCAGTTTTCCCACGGCTGCCACTGATTTTTCTCCTGCATATCCTTTGGGACGGGTACGGGGAACGTGTTCTTAAGTTCGTGCGGCTACCGCGCCGCAGCGTTGCGGGTGCGCGCTAACCATTGATATCGGTTGGGTGGGAAGGAACTTGATTGCCGGCGATTAAATCGCGATGGGGGCCTTGATGGCGGGGTGGGACTGATAATTGAGCAGCTCGAAGTCCTCGAAACGGAAGGCAAAGATGTCTTTCACCGCGGGGTTGAGCTTCATGACGGGCAGCGGGTAAGGGGTGCGGCGCAGTTGTTCCTCGGCCTGCTCGAGGTGGTTGAGATACAGATGGGCATCGCCCAAGGTGTGGATGAACTCGCCCGGTTTCAGGTCGCACACCTGGGCGATCATCAGGGTGAGCAGCGCGTAGGAGGCGATATTGAACGGCACGCCGAGGAAGATGTCGGCGCTGCGCTGGTAGAGTTGGCAGGAGAGCCGGCCCTCGGCCACGTAGAACTGGAAGAAGGCATGGCAGGGGGCCAGGGCCATCCGGCCCTGGGCGACGTTGGCCTGCGGGCCGATGGTCTCATCCGGCAGATCGGCCACGTTCCAGGCCGAGACGATCAGGCGGCGGCTGTTCGGGGTGCGCTTGATCTGCTCGATCAACTGGCTGATCTGGTCGATGTGGCGGCCGTCCGGCGTGGGCCAGCAGCGCCATTGTTTGCCGTAGACCGGGCCGAGGTCGCCGTCTTCGGTCGCCCATTCATTCCAGATCGTCACGCCGTTGTCGAGCAGGTATTGGATATTGGTCTCGCCTTTGAGGAACCACAGCAGCTCATGGATGATCGAGCGCAGGTGGCATTTCTTGGTGGTCACCAGCGGGAAACCCGCGCCCAGATCGAAACGCATCTGATGGCCGAAGACGCTCAAGGTGCCGGTGCCGGTGCGGTCGCCCTTGCGGGTGCCGTGTTCTTTGACGTGGCGCATCAAATCCAGGTACTGCTGCATGCGGTGACCTCAAGCTTCTCGTTTGCGGTAGGCCCAGGCCATCATGCCGGCGCCGATCATGATCATGGGGGTGGACAGCGCCTGGCCCATGGTCATCCAGTCGAAGGCGATGAAGCCGAGATGGGCGTCGGGCTGGCGCGTAAACTCGGTGCTGAAACGCAGCACTCCATAGCCCAGCAGGAACAGGCCGGAGACGGCCGCGCGCGGGCGTGCGGCGCTGGAGTACCACCACAGAACGATGAACAGCACCAGCCCTTCGGTGGCCGCCTGATAGAGCTGCGAGGGATGACGGGCGAACTGATCGATGTGGGGATAGACCATGCCCCAGGGCACCTCGGTGACACGCCCCGGCAGTTCGCCGTTGATGAAATTGCCGATACGCCCGGCGCCCAGGCCGATCGGCACCAAGGGCGCGGTGAAATCGGCGATCTGGAAGAAGGTCTGGCCGTGGCGGCGTGCGAACAGCCACATCGCGGTGATCACCCCGAGCAGGCCGCCGTGGAACGACATGCCCCCTTGCCAGATCTTGACCAGCAGCAGTGGGTGGTCGAGGAAGGCGCTGAAATCGTAGAACAGGATGTAGCCGATGCGCCCGCCCAGCACCACGCCCAGGGCGGCATAGAAGATCAGGTCGCTGACCATCACATCGGTCCAGCCTGAGTTGGGCTGGCGCGCGCGCCGCCGCCCCAACCACCACGCCGCGAGGAAGCCGACGAGGTACATCAGGCCGTACCAGTGGATTTTGAGGGGGCCGAGGCTGAGGGCGACGGGATCGATGTGTGGGTAGGTTAACATGGCGGGTATCTTATCACGGACGTGGGGATGTAGGAGCCCTCTTCAGAGGGTGATGGGTTGTGTCGCTGACGCGACGTTTGATTTGGGTGCGGTAGCGGCACAGTTCAACACGTGATTGCCGGGAACGGCCGGAGGCCTTATCCCGGCCTACGCGCGAGGCTGGTATTTGATGAATGATGAAGGCAAGGGCCGTAGGCCGGCATAAGCGCAGCGTTGCCGGCAACATCGCTCAGCTCGGCAACACCCGCGCAAAAAACGCCTTGAGATATTCAGTCTCGGGAATCGCCGGGTGCACCGGATGATCCGGCCCCTGGTGGCCCTGTTCCAGGATCTGCAGGCTGCGGTCGAGGTGGCGGGAGGATTGCAGCAGCACCTCTTGCAGCGATTCGCGCGTGAGATGGTGCGAGCACGAGGCCGAGATCAGGATGCCGTCCTTGGCGAGCAGGCGCATCGCCAGCTCGTTGATGCGCCGGTAGGCCAGCGTGCCTTCCTTCACGTCTTTGCGCCGCTTGATGAAGGCGGGGGGATCGAGCACCACGACATCGAACTGCTCGCGCTCATCGCGCAGGGCCTTGGCCGCTTCGAAGGCGTCGCCTTCGAGCGTGGAGACCCGCTCGGCACAGCCGTTGAGCCCGGCATTGTGGTGCACCAGATCCAGGGCGAAGGCCGAGCTGTCGATACACACCACCTCCTTGGCGCCCGCTGCGGCCGCCTGCACCCCCCAGCCGCCGATGTAGCTGAAGATGTCCAGCACGCGCTTGCCTTTGACATACTCGCGCATGCGCGCGCGATTTAAGCGGTGATCGTAGAACCAGCCGGTCTTCTGCCCGCCTTGCACCGGCGCGGCGAAACGCACGCCGTTTTCCTCCAGCGCCACCTGTTCGGGCACGGTCCCTAAGGCGGTTTCGACATACGACGGGAGGCCTTCCATCTGGCGAATCCCGCTGTCATTGCGCAGCAGGATCGCCTGGGGCTGGACGACCTTCTCCAGCGCGGCGATGATCTCGTCTTTTACCTGTTCCATGCCGGCGGTGGTGATCTGCACGACCAGCACATCGAAGAAACGATCGACCACCAATCCGGGCAGGAAATCACCCTCGCCATGCACCAGTCGGTAGCACGGTGACGGAAACAATGCCGCACGCAGACTCAGAGCGATGTTGAGCCGGTGTTTCAGCAGCGACAGCCCCAGCGGATGCTCGGTATCACGGCTCACCAGACGCGCGCAGATCAGCGAGTGCGGGTTGACGTAGGCCAGACCGAGGCTCTTGCCATTGTGCGCCAGCAGCTCGACTTGCTGCCCCGGTGCGAAGCCCGTCAGCGGCGTGGCGTGGGCGTCGATCTCATTGCTGTAGATCCACAGATGGCCGGCGCGCAGGCGATTATCTTCGTTTTTCTTGAGTTTTAACGGGGGGAGTGTCATGGGATGTCCAATCGATCAGGGTTTGGGTGGAATGTTAACGCTAAAAGAGCCTTCCTTAAACAAATCAAGCGCATTACCGATAGACAAGCTTTAGGAAATCGATTTGGCGGCCTATTGGGATGCAAAAACACGAAAACGGAGAATCCGGAAGTCCGGCCAGGAACCGGATCGTGATATATGGTGTTGCCCTGCTGGTCGGACTGATGATCAGCGGGGCGCTACTGTACTTGGCTTATCATGAAACGCTGGAAGATGAACGGAGAGCGTTCGACGGCCAGGTCGCCCGGCTCCAAGACAAGGTGTTGGAGCAGCTGACCGTTGCGCGCGACAGCGCTCACAGCCTGCGCGCTGTTTTGCTTACTTCCTGGGATGAGGACATCGGCTACCAAACGCTCGTCGAAGACGCTGTGCGGCGACATCCTTTCATCAGCGCCGTGTTTTATCTGCCAAAGGTCGAGCAGCAGGAGCGCGCTGAATTCATCCGGGAGCTGCGCCGGGAAGGCGATCCCGGATTTGAGATCACCGATTACACGCGTCACGGCAATATCACGGCGGCGGAACGCACGTGGTATCTCCCGATCGTGCCGCGCTATGCGCAGACGGCGGGGATGCCGTATCACCAGGGGCTTGATCTGCGCACCGTGCCGGATTTTGCATCTTCCATTCAGCGCGCGATCGATACGGGGGAGATCGTGCTCGTGCCGGACCACCTGGCAACGTCGGCAAGGCGAGGGTACTTCGTCTTCATGGCGGTGTATTACGGCACGGTCTTGCCACGGGAGATGGAGGTTCGCCGCCGGTTGCTGACCGGGGTGTTGGCCTTGCGCATCGACGGTGCCGCGCTGGTGGAGCAGCTGGAAGCCATGGACGGGATCTCCCTGGCGCTGCTCACGGATGCTCGCGAACCGGGTACGGGTCCCGCCCGCCTGCTGGAAGCCCAGGGCACCGCGGGGGCGTGGCCCGAGTTGCAACTTACGACCTTCCAGAATCGCTACGAACTACGCATCGATGAGCAGGATGTCTCGGTCGAGTCAACCAAGGCGATTTATCTCGACCAGATTTCTCCGACGCGGCTGCTGGTCGCGCTGGCGGAGGGGCTGGTGTTCATCGGGGTGCTGCTGGTTTTCGCCTTCATGATCAACCGGCGCGAAGCACATCTGTCGTTCTACAATCAGATGTTGTTGCGGCAGAAGGCGGAGATGCTCGCGCGCGAGGCTTACCTGAACGCGATCCTGGAAAATGCCAAAGACGGCATCCTCACCATCGACGGCAACGGGATCATCCAGGACTGCAATCCTTCGGTGCTGGCGATCTTCGGCTATGAATCCGGGGAGTTGATCGGGAAGAACGTCGCCATGCTCATGCCGGCGGAATACGCGTGCGTCCACGATGCAATGATCGAAAAGGCACGCGACGAAGGTTATCAGTCCCTGATGGGGAAGCGGCGCGAGTGGCCGGGGTTGCGCAAGAGCGGTGAGGGGTTTCTGCTGGAGATCTCCCTGACCAGAATGATGGTGGGCGAGGAACTGATGTTTGTCGGGATCTTGCGGGATATCACCGAGCGCCGGCGCATCGAGCAACAGGAGGAGCAGGATCGGCTCGCGAAGGCGCAAGTGGAAGCCGACCATCGCGCGCGCAGCGCCTTTTTCGCCAAGATGAGCCACGAGATGCGCACGCCGCTGACCTCGATCATCGGTTACGCCGAATCGCTCCAAGATCCCCATGCCAGCGAGGCAGAGCGCGCCGGCGCGGTCGCCACCATCATTCGCAATGGCGAGCATCTGCTGCAGATCATCAACGGCGTGCTGGATCTGTCCAAGATTCAATCGGACAATTTTGAAATCGATCTCCAGCCCATGTCGGTGTGCGCCGTGGTCGATGAAGTGCGCGCCCTGGTGGGCGGACAGGCCAGGAAAAAGGGCCTGGCGTTCGATGTCGTCTATCAGTTTCCCTTGCCCGCGCAAGTACGCTCGGACCCCCTGCGGTTCAAGCAGGTGTTGATGAATCTGTGCAGCAACGCCATCAAATTCACCTCCCAAGGCAAGGTGACCGTGGCGGTGCGGGCCGATCTCCCCGGGCAGCGCCTGTGCGTGGATGTGGCGGACACCGGCATCGGCATGACGGCGCAGCAGCAGGAAAGAATCTTTACGGAATATGCCCAAGGCGCGCGTTCGACAGCGCACGTCTATGGCGGCACGGGACTGGGGCTGTGCATCGCCCGCAAACTCGTCGCCAAACTCGGCGGCGACATCACGGTCACCAGCACACCGGGGCAAGGGAGCTGTTTCAGTTTTTGCATCGATACCGGGCCGGTGGCCGCCGATCAGTTGCTGCATGAGCCGCCGCCGGCGGCCCAAGAGCCGCTGGCGCCCGTTGCGCAGGATCGCGTGGCGAGCGGCATGTTTCACGGCCGCGTGCTCGTGGTCGAGGACAACCCCGACATTCAACGCCTGCTCGCCCACCATCTCAAACGCCTGGGGCTCGACGTGGCGCTCGCCTACGACGGGCGCGCGGCCGTGGAGCAGACGCAGTCCCGGCCGTTCGATCTGATCTTCATGGATATGCAGATGCCGGGGATGAATGGTCTGAGCGCGGTGGAGACGCTGCGGCGCGAGGGCTGCACCACGCCCGTGGTGATGCTCACTGCCAACACCTCGCAACGCGACCGCGAGGCGAGTTTCAAGGCGGGATGCAACGAATTCCTCTGCAAGCCGGTCGATCGCGCCAAGCTGGCCACGGTCATTGCGAAATACCTGCCGGGTGCTGACGCTCCGGCGGCGGTCACGCCGCTGGCCTCCCAACTGCTGGAGGAGGGTGACGAGTTCAATGACCTGCTCCAGAAGTTCGCCGCGCATCTGCCAGAGACCATTTCCGAGTTGCGCGAGGCGCAGACCACGCAGGACTGGGCGACGCTGGCCTCGCTCTTTCACCAGTTGAAGGGCCTGGGCGGCAACTACGGCTATCCCCAGCTCACCGACGTGGCGCGTGCGGCCGAGACGCAGACGCTGGAGAAGAATCTCAATGGGGTAGGCAAGGCCATCGAGGAGATGCATGCCCTGAGCCTGCGGATCGCCGCCGCGGTCAAGGACCTCCAGGTGGCGTGAGGTAGAGCCGGTTCGGCATCGGTGCTAACCTAGTAGGATACTCAACTTTTCTCGCCGGCCAGCCTATGAATCGTCTTGCTTCCGAAACCAGTCCCTATCTCCAGCAACACGCCCACAATCCGGTGGACTGGTATCCCTGGGGCGAGGAGGCGCTCGCCCGCGCGCGTACCGAGGACAAACCCATCCTGCTGTCGATCGGTTATTCCGCTTGCCATTGGTGCCATGTGATGGCGCATGAGTCGTTTGAAGATGAGGCCACGGCGCGGGTGATGAACGAGCTGTTCATCAACATCAAGGTCGATCGCGAGGAACGCCCCGATCTCGACAAGATCTACCAGACCGCGCATCAACTCCTGATGCAGCGCGGCGGCGGTTGGCCGTTGACGGTGTTTCTTTCCCCCGAGGATCAAACGCCGTTTTTCGCCGGCACCTATTTTCCGCGTGAGCGCCGTTATGGCATGCCGCCGTTCGCCGAACTGATGCGCAACGTGGTGGACTTCTTCCACGAACACCGCGCCGAGATCCGCCAGCAAAATGCCTCACTCGTCCATGCCTTGCACGAACTCGACGGGGTGCAGAGCAACCGCGGCGAGCGGCTGACCGCCGCACCGCTCGACATCGCGCATCAGCAATTGAAAAAGCAGTTCGATGAAAAACACGGCGGCTTCGGGCCGGCGCCGAAATTCCCCCATGCCAATTACGTCGAACGCCTGCTGCGCCACGAGGCCTTGGCGGCGGCGCAGGGTCAGTCCGATGCGAACACGCTCGCCATGGTGACCACCACACTCGACGCCATGGCCTACGGTGGTTTGTATGATCACCTCGGCGGCGGTTTCTATCGCTACGCGGTCGATGGGGAATGGCAGATCCCGCATTTTGAAAAGATGCTCTATGACAACGGACCGCTCTTGGCGTTATACGCTCAGGCCTTTCAGCGCACGGGCGCTGCGCATTACCGCGCGGTGGTCGAGCAGACTGCGGCATGGGTGTTGCGCGAGATGCAGTCAGCGCAAGGCGGCTATTATTCCAGCCTCGATGCCGATTCCGAGGGCGAGGAAGGGCGGTTTTATGTTTGGGACAAATCGGCGGTAAAAAATCTCCTGAGTGAAGACGAATGGCGTGTGGCGCAACAGCGTTTTGGCTTTGATCAGCCGGCCAACTTCGAGGGCCATTGGCATGTGCAAGTCCCGCCGCGCGAGCGCGAGATGCTCGACGCACACTCACAGGCTTTGCTTGAGCAAGCGCGCGCCAAGTTATTTTCCGCGCGCGAACAGCGCGTGCGGCCGGGGCGTGACGAGAAGATTCTGACCTCGTGGAATGCGCTGATGATCAAAGGCATGGCCTGCGCCGGACGCATCCTGCAACGTCCGGAGTGGATCGCCTCGGCCGAGCGCGCGCTCGATTTCATTCGCGCCGATCTGCTGATCGATGGCCGGCTCAAGGTGAGTTACAAGGACGGCCAGGCGACGCTCAACGCCTACCTCGATGACTATGTGTTCCTCGCCGACGCGATTCTCGAATTATTGCAGGCGCGCTGGCGTGATGGCGACCTCGCCTGGGCGGTGCAGTTGATGGAGGTGGTGCTGACGCAGTTCGAGGACACCGAGCACGGCGGATTTTATTTCACCTCGCACGATCACGAGCGCTTGATTCACCGCTCCAAGGTGATGGGAGACGATGCGCTACCTTCCGGCAACGGCGTGGCGGCCAAGGTGTTCGCCCGGCTCGGCCATCTGCTGGCCGAACCGCATTACTTGCAGGCCGCCGAGCGCACCCTGCAGGCGGCTTGGCCGGTGCTTGCGCAAGTGCCCTATATCCACAGCACGCTGCTCGATGCCTTGCAGGACGTGCTCTATCCGGTCGAGGTCGTGGTGCTGCGCGGGCGTGACGCGGAGCTGATGACATGGCAGCGCAGCGCGCAGCAGCGTTATGCGCCGCAGCGCCTGTGTCTGGCGATTCCGGAGGCCGCGAGTGATTTGCCGGCAGGCTTGGCGCAATATGCGCCGGGCAGCGGTGTCACGGCCTACGTCTGCCGCGCGCAGACCTGCGAGGCGCCGCTGCATGATCACGCGGCCTTTGTCGCGCGCATGAGCTGAACCCATATCGCGGCAAGCCGTTTCGCGCCGGCTCCACGGCGCTCTGTGGCCCTGCCGGGCGGCGAGCAGTACTCCGGAGATGCCCATGCCGGACAATGACGCGCCCGTCTTTGTCCGGCATGGGTGCTGCGCGGAGTGGTTCGTGCTGCGGTGTTACTTTCCAGTGAAGTTGGCCGCGATGTATTCGCCGCCCAGGCTCAAAAAGACGTAGAGCGTTTGGCGGTCGGGTTCGCTGATCTTGTCATTTTTGAACTCGACCACCCATTCGGTGCTGCCGCTGAAATCTTTCTTCTCGGATTTCACCGCGCGCACCGTTTTCCAGCTTTTGTCGATTTTACCGCTGTCGGCCAATCGGGCGACGTTTTTTGCGGCGATTTCCTCAGCCTTGCCTTGCGTGACGGCATCATGGGCATGGCCATGGTCATGTGAGTGTCCGTGATCGTGGCCCGCGCCGGCCATGGCCGCCAAGGGGGCCAGGCTCAGGGTCAGGCAGAACAAGAGTGCTTGTGTACGCATCGTTTAGGTCTCCTCGTTATCAATCGATACTTTCGTGGGTGGATTTAACCGGGATGTGCATGGATTCTTCTGGCGCGATCTCCTCCTTCGTTTGTAAGAGCTGGTATGCGCCCTTGGTTTTCAGCGTGATGGTGACCGGGGTGCGGGCGCTGTTTTTCCAGTACCAGCCATGCGTGCCGTCGAACGAGGCCGTCAGGCTGCCGCTCGATTGGTGGGCGGTGTTCTTGTCAAAACTCTGGAAAAAACCGGTCGTATCGCCCGTCGGTTCTCCATGGAAATCGAAAAACAGATTTTCGCCATCGGTTTGCCATGAATACTCAAATGTCGCCCCTTGCGCCAGCAGCAGCTTGTATTCCTTGTCAGCTCGCGCGGGGATGGTAATGGTCATCGTGTCCTTCCATGGCAATGCCTGAACCTCCTGAGGCGCGCGGGTATCGGCGGTGGTATGCGGCGCCGGCGCCGCGCTGGCGGCCAACAGCTCGGAATTGCTGGTGTGTTCATAGCCGTGCATTTGCATGAGGAACAGCAAAATCCCCGCCACGATCAAACCGTAGTTCGCGATCGCGCTGAATGTTTGAAAAAAATGACTCTTGCGCCAGGCAGCGATGAACAGCAGCATCAAAGTAAGGGCGGCGATTTGCCCCAGTTCGATGCCGATGTTGAACGAGATGATGTTGAGCAGCAGGTGGTCCTCGCTCAGCGGCAACTCCTGCAGGCGGGTCGACAGACCAAAGCCGTGAATCAGGCCCAGGCCGATGATCATCAACATCATGTTCGGCGGATTGATATTGAGGTACTTGCGAAAGCCGTCGAGGTTGGCGAAGGCGATGTAACAGACGCTCAGGGCGATCACCGCGTCGATGGCGTAGTAGTTGAGCTGGATGGCGTTGAACGTGGCGTAGATGAGGGTCACGCTGTGGCCCAGGGTGAAGGCGGTGACGTATTTGGCGATGTCGCGGAAACTGGTCAGGAAGAAGATGATCCCGAACACAAACGCCAGGTGGTCGTAGCCGGACAGCATGTGTGTTGCGCCAATCCACAGGTAGCGCAGATTGCCGCCCTCGATAATGGACTGCTTCTCGGCCTCCGACATCCCGTGGGCGTATGCCAGGTTGGAGACCAACGCCCATACAATCAGCCCGGTGATCAGCAAAAAGAAATTGCGTTGCAACAGCATTGGGCGGCCATTCTGAATTATTGGCAGGGTGGTGTTTGCGCGCCGCACCGGCGCCTGTTTCGTTCCGCAGGAAACGGATCTTGGAACTGTATTGATCACAGGAGGTGCCCTCCTTTTTCCACGGTGGTGACCCAGTAGACCCCTTGGCCGGTGATGCAATGCTTCTTATCGCACAGCGTGGCCAGCACGGAATCCACATCCGCGTCTTCGAGCAGGATGTCGACCCGGACCCGAGGTACCTGGCCGACCACCCGGTCGCGCGCCAAAAGAAACGGATCAGATTCAACCTCGCTTCCGTGCCCCTCGACATGGCTGAAGGTGTAGCCGGATACCTGCTCGATGGAGCGCAGCAGTTTTGTCAGATCGTGCTGAACGTCCGTATGGACGATAAGCGTCAAAAGTTTCATGCGTGTTCCTCCGCAGTGAGTAAAGCTGGATAGTGAATTGCGCGGTCCGCGCGCCAGCAATGCTGTGCGCAAACCGGATCGGTTTCGCGCCGCATGGCAGCGCTAACGAGGGAGCGTCAGAGCGGGGGAGCGCGCAGCGGCGGCCGCAGGACAAATGCCGCGGCTGGAAGCGGAGTGTTGCGATAGAGACGCCAAAATACCTTTGAACAAAGGGATCCTGGCACGAGCAGGATCACCGCGAAAAGCACGGCGAAGACCAGCGTACTCTGGGAAAGCTTTTTCAGGAATCCCTCTTGGGACAGATCCACCTGTCCCAAGTCGTCGGCGTGTCCATGCCCCAAGGTATCATGATCAAAATGGGCTTGCGCTTGATGTTCATGGGTCGGCGTTACCGGGTCATGGCTATAGGTGTGCAGATGCAATTGCACGCCCTGGGTGAACACCAGGGCGACCGCCAGGCAGACAATCCAGATAATCTTCTTTAACGTAGCCAATCGTGATCGATCCATAGCGGTGGGGTTCTATCCGTCACGCCCCGTCTGGGGCGTTTTTCATGGAGGGCCGCACGCGGATTAATGCGGCACCTGGAAGTTGTTTTCGTTCATGAGGTCCAGGCCGCATTCGAGCTTTTCGATCCAGTCGATGAATTTGTTCACCATCTCCTTGCCCTTGAACGAGCGGCCGTGCTGCGGGACGATCATCTCGATGTCGAGCTGGCGCGCCATCTGCGCCCACAGGCGGCAGGCCTTGTTGCTGGCCATGTAGCGGCGGTGGAAGCCGGCCATGGTGGGGATGTGTTTCTCGAAATCCTCCACCGGCTTGTCCAGCCCTTCGCTGACAATCGAGGCGCCGAGGTCGCCGGAGAACAGGATCTTGCTGATCGGGTCGTAGAAATGGAAATTGCCGACCGAGTGCAGGAAGTGCGCCGGCACGGCGGTGAGCACGGCATCTCCCAACTTGATATTCATGCCTTCGTCGGGGATGGCAATATAGCGCGAGAAATCGGTGCTCTTGGCGCTGACCTGCTCGAGGTGCTTGGGGATCAGGTGCGGCAGGAAGCGCGCCCAGAGTTTGGAGCAGGCGACCTTGCAGTTGGTGTAGGTCATCCATTTGTCGAGCGAGGCGATGATGTCCGGGTCCTGATGCGAGGCGATGACGTAATCGAGTTCCTTGATCGAGACATGCTTGATCACCTCCATGAACAAGGGGGTGTAGGTCAGATCGCCGCCGGGATCGATCAGGGCGGTGTGCTTGCCGTGCATGATCAGGAACTGGTTGGCCTGAATTCCGTCTCCGCTGACCAGGTTTTCGAAGGCGAGACAAACGTGCGTGCCGTCATTGTAAAGTTGTATGGCCATGTCAGAGTAACCTTTGGGTCGATAGCAGTGTGATTATCATTTTAGGCTACATAGCATAGCCGAAATTCTCTTTGAACAAATCATCAATTTGTCGCTTATCTACATGGTGATTCTGGGTCCCATGCTTGGCGATGCACAGTGCGCCCATCAGCGAGGCGAGCCGTCCGGTGGTCTCCCAATCCATCTCATTGAGCAGGCCGTGCAGCAATCCCGCGCGGTAGGCGTCGCCGCAACCGGTGGGATCGCTAATGGATTGGGGACGCGCGGCGGGGATCTCGATGCGATGCTTGGCCGTATAGATCACCGAGCCTTCGCCGCCGCGTGTGATGATCAGCGCGTGCAGGCGCTCGGCCAGTTCGTGTGGCGTCTTGCCGGTGCGCTCCTGCATCAGTTGGGCTTCGTAGTCGTTGAAGGTGGCCCAGGTGGCTTGATCGATGAAGTTGAGCAGCTCCGCGCCGTTGTACATCGGCAGGCCTTGGCCGGGATCGAAGATGAACGGGATGCCGGCCTCGGCGAATTGGGCGGCGTGTTGGAGCATGCCGTCGCGGCCGTCCGGCGAGACGATGCCGATGCGCGCGCCCTTGGCCTGCGCGATAGTGTTTTCGTGCGACATGCTCATCGCGCCGGGGTGGAAGGCGGTGAGCTGGTTGTCGTCCAGATCGGTGGTGATGAAGGCCTGGGCGGTGTAGCTGCCCTCGATTTCCTTGATGTGGGTGCGCGGGATGCCGCGCTGGTCCATCCACGCCGCGTAGGGGGCGAAATCGCGGCCGACGGTGGCCATCGGCAGCGGATGGCCGCCGAGCAGCTTGAGGTTGTAGGCGATGTTACCCGCGCAGCCGCCGAATTCGCGGCGCATCTCCGGCACCAGGAAGGAGACGTTCAGCATGTGCACCTTGTCCGGCAGGATGTGGTTCTTGAAACGGTCGTGGAACACCATGATGGTGTCGTAGGCCATTGAGCCGCAGATCAGTGCAGTCATGGTGTCTCCTGGGGCGTTATTGTGGTTGGGCGGGCTTCCAGCGGATGTCGAGTTCGCGCGCCGCGCGCACATCATCCAGGCGTTTGACCGGCATGGTGTGCGGGGCGTTCTTCACCAGCTCCGGCTGCTCGCGTGCCTCATTCAAGATCTGACGCATGGCGCTGATGAAGCCGTCGAGCGCCTCCTTGCTCTCGGTCTCGGTCGGCTCGATCAGCAGGCACTCCGGCACGATCAGCGGAAAATAGGTGGTCGGCGCGTGGTAGCCGAGATCGAGCAGGCGCTTGGCGAGGTCCATCGCGGTGACACCGGTTTCCTTGGCAAGCTTGCGCAAGGTGAGGATGAACTCGTGCGTGGCACGTCGGCCGGGCAGCGCGGCCTCGAAACCGGCTTGGGTCAGCGTGTGCAGCAGATAATTGGCGTTCAGGGTCGAGAAATTGCCGACCCGCTCCATGCCTTCCCGTCCCAACATGCGGATGTAGACATAGGCACGCAGTAGGATGCCGGCGTTGCCGTTGAAGGCCGACATACGGCCGATGGTCTGCGGCCGATCGGACTCGTCCATCACCTGGAAGCGGTTGTCGGCGAAGCTGACCAGCGGCACCGGCAGGAACGGCAACAGGCGTTCGCTTACACCCACCGGACCCGCGCCCGGGCCACCGCCGCCGTGCGGGGTGGAGAAGGTCTTGTGCAGGTTCATGTGGATGACATCGAAGCCCATGTCGCCGGGTTTGACCTTGCCGAGGATGGCGTTGAGATTCGCGCCGTCGTAATACAGCAGGCCGCCGGCGTGGTGCACGATGTCGGCGATCTCCTTGATGCGACGATCGAATACGCCGAGCGTCGACGGATTGGTCAGCATGATGCCGGCGGTCTGCGGGCCGACGGCGGCCTTCAAGGCCTCGATGTCGACATCGCCTTCCGCATCGGTGGGGATCTCGCGCACCGTGTAGCCGCACATGGTGGCCGTGGCCGGATTGGTGCCGTGGGCGGCATCCGGGCAGATGATCTCGGTGCGGGCGTGGTCACCCTGGGCGTCGTGATAGGCGCGGATCATCGCCACGCCGGCGAACTCGCCCTGTGCGCCGGCCATCGGCGCGAGCGACACCCCACGCATGCCGGTGACCTCGCGCAGGATGTTCTGCAGGTCGTACATGCAGCCGAGGAAGCCTTGGCCGTGACTGGCCGGGGTGAGCGGGTGCTTGTTGGCGAAGTTCGGCAGCAGCGCGAGCGCATGGCAGGCGCGCGGGTTGTACTTCATGGTGCAGGAGCCGAGCGGATAGAAATGGGTGTCGATGGAGAAGTTCTTCTGCGACAGCCGCGTGTAGTGGCGTACCGCCTGGAGTTCGGAGACCCCGGGCAGCGCCGGGCGGTGCTTGCGGCGCAGGTGCGCGGGGATGCCGTCGGCCGCGACGGGTTGCGTGCTTACCTGGGCGCCGTTGCGCCGTGATGCTTGAGATTGTTCGAAGATCAGCATGGGTGTGGTCTCACGATGCTTGCAGGGCTTGGGCGAGGGCGGTGACGTATGCTTCCAGGTCGGCCTCGGTCTTGGTCTCGGTGGCGCAGACCAGCAGAGTCTCGCCCAGCTCCGGATAGTGTTTCTTCAGGTCATAGCCGCCGAGGATGCCGTGTGCGGCCATCTTTTCCAACACCGGCCCCACGGGTTGCGACAGCTTGATCGTCACCTCGTGGAAACGGCCGCCGCGGAACAGCGGGCGCAGGCCGATGCCACTGAGCTTGTCGACCAGGATCTGGGTGTTGCGCGCGCACAGGCCGGCGGCGTGCTCCAGCCCCGCCGCGCCCATGATGCTCATATGGATCGTGGCGGCGGTGACCATCAGTCCCTGGTTGGTGCAGATGTTGGAGGTGGCCTTGGAGCGGCGGATGTGCTGCTCGCGCGCCTGGAGGGTGAGCACGAAGCCGGGCTTGCCCTCGGTGTCCACCGTGCGGCCGATGATGCGCCCCGGCATCTGGCGTACGTGTTCGATCTTGCAGCACATGAAGCCGAAATACGGGCCGCCCCAGGACAGCGGGATGCCGAGCGGTTGGCCGTCGCCGCAGACGATATCCGCGCCCGTCTCGCCCCATTCGCCGGGCGGACTGAGCAGCGCCAGCGCGACGGGGTTGACCAGGCCGATGACCAGCATGTTGTGCGCATGCGCCCAGTCGGTGAGCGTGTCGACCTCTTCCAGCGCGCCGAAGAAATTCGGTTGCGGGATGACCAGCGCCGTGACATCGGTGCCCTCAAAACCCTTGAGCTGCGCCTGATCGATCTGTCCGGTGGCCGGATCGTAGCCGATCTCCACCAGTTCGATGCCCTGGTTCTTGACGATGGCGTGCGCCACTTGGCGGTAGTGCGGATGCACGGACTTGGGCATGAGGATGCGCTTGGATTTCGACTTGCGGTGGGCGCGTACCGCCATCAGCACGGCCTCGGCCAGCGCGGAGGCCCCGTCGTAGAGCGAGGCGTTGGAGGCATCCATCGCGGTCAGCGCCGTGACCATGCTCTGGTATTCATAGAGCAGTTGCAGCGTGCCCTGGCTGGCCTCGGCCTGATAAGGCGTGTAGGCCGTATAGAACTCGCCGCGCGAGACCAGCTGCCAGACCGCCGCCGGGATGTGGTGCTCGTAGGCCCCGGCGCCGGCGAAGCAGCGCAGCGGGCGGTCGAGCTCGGCGGCGTCCTGCATCAGGCGGGTGACCTCCAGTTCGCTCAAGCCGGATGGGATGTTGCCCAGGCCACGGGCGCGCAGGGCCGCGGGGATTTCGTCAAAGAGTTCGTCGATGCTGCGCGCGCCGATGGCGGCGAGCATCTGGGCGATATCGTCCTCGGTATGGGGGATAAACGGCATAGGTGTCTGCGTGTTAGGTTGTCGGAATCAGTCTTCAGCGGCGATCAGCGCCGCGTAATCGGCCGCGCTCAGCAGGGCGGCGAGCTCGCCTGGATTCGAAGGTTGCAGCTTGAAGATCCAGCCCGCACCGTAGGCATCCTGATTGACCTGCTCCGGGCTGTCGGAGAGCGACTCGTTCACCGTAGTGATCTTGCCGGAGATGGGGCTGTAGATGTCGGAGGCGGCCTTGACCGATTCGACCACCGCGCAGTCCTGGTTGGCACTATATTCGGCGCCGGTTTCCGGCAGCTCGATGAAGACGATGTCGCCCAAGAGTTCCTGGGCATGGTCGGTGATCCCGACGGTCACGGTGCCATCGGCGTTGCTCTGCACCCATTCGTGACTCTTGGTGTATTTCAGATTGTTCGGTGTTGCGCTCATTGGGCGTTCCTTGTTGCTTGCTTGACGTTAATTAATTTAACAACCGTAGGAGCGAGCCCTGCTCGCGAATGAACCATTATCGCCTGCAGGGCAGGCTCCTACATGACAAATTCTTTTCAGCCCACGCTAGGCGTGGTCCACGGACGGGGTGGTGTAACACACCTTGCCATGGCGGACGAACGGCGGGTTGACCACGCTGGCATTATACAACTTGCCGCGGATCTCTACCTTGCAGTTCAGGCCGATATCGCTCGGCACCCGCGCCAGGGCGATGGCCTGGCCCAGGGTGGGCGAGAAGGTGCCGCTGGTGATCTCACCCTCGGCGCCGCTGTCGGTGATCACCTTCTGATGGGCGCGCAGCACCCCTTTGTCTTCCAGCAGCAGGCCGACGAGCTTGGTCTTCACGCCCGCTTGGCGCTGAGCTTCCAGGGCGGCGCGGCCAATGAAGGCGCGGTCGAAGGGTTCCCAGGCGACGGTCCACTCCAGGCCGGCCACCAGCGGCGTGGTGGATTCGTCCATGTCGGCGCCATACAGATTCATCCCGGCCTCCAGGCGCAGCGTGTCGCGCGCGCCCAGGCCGATCGGCGCGACACCGTGGCGGTGCAGATTGACCCACAGCGCCGGGGCGTGCAGGGAGGGCAGGATGATCTCGTAGCCGTCCTCGCCGGTGTAGCCGGTGCGGGCGATGAACATATCGCCGACGAAGGTGGAATTAAACGGCGTGAGCTGTTCGATGTGCTGGGCGACCTCGGTGCCGAGGCTCGCGTGCACGCGTTCGCGGGCCTTCGGGCCCTGCACCGCGATCATCGCCAAGTCCTGGCGCGGGGTGATGATGAGCGCGTAGCCTTGCGCTTGCCGTTCGATCCAGGTCAGGCATT
Organism: Pseudomonadota bacterium; assembly: GCA_040752855.1. Classification (GTDB taxonomy): domain Bacteria; phylum Pseudomonadota; class Gammaproteobacteria; order RBG-16-57-12; family RBG-16-57-12; genus JBFMHP01. Next base: position 126,546 of record JBFMHP010000042.1, read on the forward strand.
TTTCGCGTGTGGCGGCGTTCAACACGATGCGATAGCGGCCCTCGCCGACGAAGTAGACGATCAGATCATCGAGCACCCCGCCGTGTTCGTTGAGCATGCAGGTATAGATGGCCTTGCCGGGGTTTTTCAGGCGCCCGACGTTATTGGCCAGCAGGCGGCGCAGGAACTCCTGGGAGCGCGCGCCGTGCATGTCCACCACGGTCATGTGCGAGACATCGAACATCCCGGCGTCGCGACGCACCAGATGGTGCTCGTCGAGCTGCGAGCCGTAGTGGATCGGCATCTCCCAGCCGAAAAAATCCACCATCTTGGCGTGCATGGCGAGGTGTTCTTTGTGTAGCGGTGTTTTCTTGCCCATTGCGGCTCCGTTCTTATTCTTCTGCGTGATATGAGGATCGAACCAGCGGGCCGGACTTCACCCAGCTGAATCCAAGCTTGTACGCCTCCTGCGCATAGAAATCAAATGTCTCGGGGTGGAGGTAGGCGACCACCGGCAGGTGTTGCCGGCTGGGGCGCAGATACTGGCCGATGGCGATGCGCGCCACCCCGTTGCTGCGCAGATCGCGCAGCGTTTCCAGCACCTCGTCTTGTGTCTCGCCCAGGCCCAGCATGATGGCGGATTTCGCCTCGACACCGGGCAGTTGCGCCGCCTGCTCCAGCAAGGCGAGCGAACGCGCGTACTTCGAGCCGCGCCGTGCCGTGGCGTAGAGTCGCGGCACGGTTTCAATGTTGTGACCCCATACCAGCCAAGGGCGGCGCGCGTCAGTCGTCTGCGCGCCCACGGCCGCGATCGTGGCGAGCGCCTCGGCCTGGCATTGCCGAAAATCGGGGGTGAGGATCTCCAGGCCGATCGCGGGATGCTGCGCACGCAGCAGGCGCAGGGTTTCGGCGAAGATGCCGGCGCCGCCGTCGGGCAGTTCATCGCGGTTGACCGAGGTGAGCACGACATAGTCGAGCCCCATCTGCGCCACGGCCTCGGCGACCCGCCGCGGTTCCTCGGTATCGAGCGTGCCGGGGCGGCCGGTCTTCACGGCGCAAAAGCCGCAGGCGCGGGTGCAGGTGTCGCCCAGCAGCATGAAGGTGGCGGTGCCGCGCCCCCAGCACTCCGCCCGGTTCGGGCAGCGCGCCTCCTCGCACACGGTGTGCAGGCGCTGATCCGCGACGGTCCGCGCGGTGTGCGCATACGGGGCCTGGGCTTGCAGCGATTGGCGTATCCACGCCGGCATGCGTTCGCGGTTGGCGGGGGGGTGAAATTGAAGGGGCGTCTCTGTGGTCATGAGGCTCGGGAGGTTTCCACCATGCGTTATTGGAAGCGTGCCTTCTCCCAGAGGGAGAAGGACAGGATGAGGGGACTAAAACACCGTGAATTTAGATTCCCTCACCCTGACCCTCTCCCTGAGAGAGAGGGAACTCACACCCAAAATTACGTAAATGACTGGTTGATATAGGGTGATCATCAAAGCGCAAAATATACCGCGTCGACACCTCTCAGGCCAAGCGCCAATCAGCCAGCCTGCTCGGCGCGTTTTTCCCCGCGCATCATGATCCACAGCGCCGGCAGCGTGGCCAGCACCAGCATCAGCGCGGCAGGGGCGGCCAGCTCCAGCATCTCTTCGCTGGATTCGAGCCAGATGCGCACGGGCAGGGTGTCGAAGCCGGTCGGGCGCAGGATCAGGGTGGCGGGCAGCTCTTTCAGAATATCGATGAAGACCAGCACCCAGGCGCTGGCGAGCCCCCCACGGATCATCGGCAGGGTCACGCGCCAGAGGTTCTCCAAGGGCCCCGCCCCGAGCACGCGCCCGGCCTGTTCGATCGAGGGGGTGAGCTGCTGCAGCGCCGCGTCCTGCGATTGGATCGCCAGCGGCAGGAAGCAGATCACCAGCGCGAGCACCAGCGCGGCCAGGCCGCCGTAGAGCGGCTCGACCACCGCCAGCATGAAGGTGATGATCCCCAGTGCGATCACCGGCCCGGGCAGTACGAAGCCAACGCTTGAGAGTTGCACCATCCCCGCGCTCATCAGTGATTGGCGGCGCTTGTGATACAGGGCGACCGGCAGGGCGGCGACGACCGCAAGGCAGGCCCCAAGGAAGGCGAGTTGCAGCGAATTGCCGACGTAGCCCCAGAAGACGCGATCCAGGTGGTCGTCCTTCCAGGATTCCCAACTCCAGCCCAGCATCCAGGCCGCCGGCAGGATGAAGGCAAACAGGGCGATCAGTCCCAGCCAGCCCCAGATCAGGAGGGTCTCCCCACGGGTGGCCCGTTTTGGCACGACGATGCGCGTCTGGCTGCTGGCGTAGAAGCGCTGGCGCTGGCGGAAGAAGCGCTCCAGCACCAGGAATCCCAGACTGAGCAGCACCAGCACCAGGGCCAGCGCGGCGGCGGCCTGATAATCGAAGCGGCCGGTCATCTGCAGATAGATGCTCAGCGTGAAGGTTTGGTAGCGCAGCATGCTCACCGCGCCGAAATCGGCCAGGGTGTGCAGTACCACCACGGCGAGCGCGGCGGCGATGGCCGGGCGCAGCAGCGGCAGGTTGATCGACCAGAAGGTCCGCCACGGGCCGATGCCCTGGATGCGCGCGGCCTCCTCCAAGCTGCGGCTGGTGCGCGAGAGCGCGGCGCGGGTCAGCAGAAACACATACGAGTAGCCGGCCAGTCCCAGCACCGCGCCCGCGCCCCAGAGGTTGTAGGGGTCCGGCGGCAGGCTCTCCTGGCCGAAGATCGACTGCCACAGCCCCCCGAGCCAGCCATCGTCGTCGAGCAGTGCGGTGTAGATGTAGGCGAAGACATAGGACGGAATGGCCAGCGGCAGGATCATCAGCCAGGTGGCAAGCGTGCGGCCGGGAAACGCGCGGCGCGCGATCAGCCAGGCGCTGGACACCCCCAGGACCAGGCTCAGCAGCGCGACCAGCACGGCGAGGCTCAAGGTATTCCAGAGCAACCCGGGCAGCCGGGTGCTCCACAGGCTCGCCCAGCGTTCCAGCGGCAGGGTGAGGCTGCTGTAGATCACGAAGAAAACCGGGATAGCGGCGATCAGCACCACTATCCCGGCCATGAGGAACAAGGTGGACGGGCGTTTGAACGGCATTGCGAATGACGGCTTGTAGTTATGTGCTCAAACTATACCCGCATTCACACCGCCAAGGCCACGATTGCGCGGAGATCAGGGCATCCCGACGGACTCGATCAGATCCAGCGTCGCCGCGCGCTTGTTGCCCAGCACCGACAGCGGAACCTTGGAGGTCTTGAAGGAACCGTGCGCCGGCACCGTGGGCGCGGCCGGGATATTTGCCCGCGTCGGGTATTCGGAGTTGACGATCGAATAGGCCTTCTGACCCTCTTCGGAGACGAGATAGGCGACGAGCTTAAGCGCTGCTTCCTTATGCTTACTGGCCTTGACCACCGCTGCGCCGGTCACGTTCCAGGCGATGCCCATGTCCTTGTCGCCCTGATCGGGCAGCAGGATGCGGATCGGCGCATCGGGGTGTTCGGCCAGGTGGCGGTAGATGTAGTAGTGATTGACCAGACCGACCGCCAGCTTGCCGCTCGCCACATCCTCGACGATCGGCGCATGCTTGCTGTAGACGTTCTTGCCGGTGTTCTTCTTCAAGCCCTTGAGCCAGTTCTTGGTCGCCTCGGCGCCCTTTTCCTCCACGTAGACCGACACGCCGCCGATGAAGCTTTCATTAGCGCTGTTGATCACGCCGACCTTGCCCTCCAGGCGCGGATCGGCCAGGTCGAACACCGATTTCACGAAATCGATGTCCTTGGCCTGGGTGTTGACCACGAGCACCCGCAGCCGGCCCGAAAGCCCGATCCAGCTGTTGTTGGTCGCGTGATACTGCGCCGGGATCTGCTCGGTGATCTTGGCCGGGAGCGGCTCGAACAGCCCCCAGGAGTTGCCGATGTCCAGGTTGCCGGAGTCGTTGCTGATATAGACGTCGGCCTCGCTGCGGGCCCCTTCCAAGCGCAGTTTGTTCAGCAGGGCGGTGGATTCGCCGGCATGGACCACGACCTCGATGCCGGTCTTTTTGGTGAATTCCTCGAACACCGGTTTGACGAAGGTGTCCTTGCGGCCGGAATAAACCACCAGACTGTCGGCGGCGTGGATCATGGGGGCGGCCAGGCTCAGGGCCAGGGTGGTCAGTAGCAGTTTCATTTTCATGGGCGTGGGTTCCTTCGCGGATTAAACTTAATCTTAATGATAATGATTATTATTTGAAAAGCAAGAGGGGCGCTGCAATTCAGTGAGGCGGTACCTGGGAAATGCCTGGGGGCTTATGGCAGCTTGCGCGGGAGGGTCGCGTTTTTCATGTAGCGGTAATGTCCGGTGATCTCGAAATCAAACAGCATGTCGTCGATCTTGGGGCCGCTGCCGATGTTGTGGACGATCAACGGGCGTGCGCCATCATGGGATCGCTCATCAACGACGATGCCGATGTGCGGAAGGTTGCGGGGAAGATTCCAGGTCACAAGATCTCCAGGCCGGAAGTTGCGTGCCTCGGATGTCAGCGCCAGCGACTCGCCGAAGCGCTCGAAGAATCGTTGCAAGTTGGGGACGCGTCGATGGTCGATGTTCCGGTCGGGGCGCGCGAGCCCCCAGATTTTTTTGGAAGGATAGCTGGCGAAATTGGCCGCGATATCTTCATGCACTTCCTTTTGCAGATCGACGCCGATTTTGCGGTAGGCCCGGATCACTACATCGGTGCAGACGCCAACGTTGGCGGGGACGTCGCCGTTTGGATAGGGGATCACGAAATACGAGCCGTCGTAACGCACGGTGTGCCGGGTTTGCTCCTTGGCGGCCTGCACCAACGCCGCGGTAAATGCCCCGGCCGTCGTGTCGGCCGCTGCTGCCGCGCTTAAACTCATCAAGAATGAGACCCATACATATCTCATCATGCGACCTCCTGGTTCATGGGTTGTCTGTTATCGTCCCGGCGCGTTTTCCAGCTCATCGAGAATCCGGCGCATGGCCGTGGTGGATAGCAAATGTTTCCTGTGGCTTTGGTCCAAAAACACGTCAAATTCGCCGTCCCCGACTTGGCGCACGCGCGAGCGCACGGTGTCTTTGTATGTGTCCCATTTGGTGCCGGCAAAACAGCATGAATCATATTTGTTGATGATCTGCAGTTGTTTTCGATTTTGTCCGTTCGCCCCCAGCAGGTAGAGCTCAAGATAATTGACCGTATTGTAGAGCCCAGGCTCGGTTTGCTCATAGTCACCCCAGTCCCGGGGCGAGTTCGAGCGCAGGTAGACGGGGTAAGAGTCGGCCACCGGATAGCTTTGCGTGATTCTCGTGTCTGCCGCCGCCGCGAGGGTGGTCGTCCAGCCGCCGCCCGAGATCCCAACCATGGCCACCAAGGCGTAGTCAAACGTGGCGGCGAGATAGTTCAAGCCGATCACCACGGGCTCGATGAAGTATTTGATGGGATGGCCATGTTCGGGGGTCAAGAACTTCATTTGATCGTGCAAGGTCAATTTCAGCCAGCCGATGCGAGGCAGGTGGATGGTCGGCTGATTGTTGAGTCCCAACAAAGGCATGGAGAAGGCCAGCACGGCATAGCCATTTTCGATGAATTGGCGGATTTGCCTTTTGCTGCGGTGAAAATCCCCGCGATGCCCTTCGTGATAGAGCACGACTTTGTTGTTCGGCTGTTGCGGAATGAAATGATAGGCGTGGGATTCAAGCCCGAAGTCCATCTTGATGACAAGCTTGTCGATCCGCCGCAGCGCGCGCAGATCGGCATAACGCTTATCTTCATAATTGGTGATGACCTCGGAAGGCAATGCCGCCGGAAGCCCGGGGGCGCCCCACAGGTACCGGATAAGTTGATCTCTGCGCTCCAAGACATCGGCCAGATGTCTGATCGATAGAACGGCGGCGACATCGGTTGCGCCGTAATCGACGGGTTCGCCGGCGTGGCCCTGCTTCAGCGGCAACGAAGCGGGGAACAGGTCCTTACCGCTCAGCACGGCATACAGCAGTATCAGTAATACCAGCAGGCCGAGCAGAACGGCGGCGGCAAATGCGCGCAGCGATTTGATGCGACCCGCGAAGATCATGCTTTGTCTCACCTTGGGAGTTTTCGGGCGTGGAACCGGCCGGGATGCTGTGCCACTGCTGGCCTGCCATACACAGCCTGCTACCGGTCATTTTAGTAACTATAGACCAGGCGGATAATCCTGGAAGTGAAGCGCCGGTCAGAGACCGAGCGCCTGGCGCATGACGGTGTTTTTCACCGGCGTCAGCCGGTCGGTGAGGTTGAGGCCCAGGTTGCGCGCACTTTTCAAGATTGGCTGATCGTTGCTGAACAGGCGTTTGAAGCCATCCATCACCGTGAGCATCAGCAGATTGTCGGCCTTGCGCGCGCGTTCGTAGCGGCGCAGCACCAGAGCATGGCCGAGGTCCTGCTGCTTGGCGCGGGCATCGCGCAGGGTTTGGATCAAGGCGCGGGCATCACTCAGTCCCAGGTTCACGCCCTGGCCGGCCAGCGGGTGGATGCTGTGGGCGGCATCGCCGACCAAGGCCAGGCGCGTGGCGGTATAGCGTAGGGTGTGGGAAAGCCGCAGCGGATAGGCCGCGCGCGCGCCGACCTCCAGCATGCGCCCCAACGCATCGCCGAAGCTCAGGTGCAGTTCCTTGAGGAAGGCGGCTTTGTCCATGGCGACCAGTTGCTCGGCATGCTCCGGCGCGGTCGACCAGACGATGCCGAAGGTCTTCTCCGCCAAGGGCAGGAAGGCGAGCGGTCCTTCGGCGTTGAAGCGCTGCCAAGCGGTCTCTTGATGATCGAACTGGGTGCGCACCACCGCCACCACGGCATGTTGCTGATAGCTCCAGCCGTAGGTGGGCAGTCCCGCCTGTTCGCGGGTCCAGGACTGGCCGCCGTCGGCGCCGACGATGAGGCGCGCGGCGAGTCGCGTGCCGTCCTGCAATGCCAGGGTCGCGCCCTCTTGCGCCAGCAGCAGGGTCTGCGGGAGCGCCGGGCAATAGCGGGTGATGCCGGGGATAGCGGCGGTGCGCTCCCACAGCGCGGCCTGGATCACGGCGTTTTCGATGATGTGCCCCAGGTCCGGCTCGCCGATCTCGGCGCTGTCGAAGTGAATGGCGCCGCTGCCGGTGGCATCCCACACCCGCATCTCGCGGTAGGGGCAGATGCGCCGCGCCGCCATGCCGTCCCAGGCGCCGATGTGCTCGAACATATGCTGCGAGGCGCGAGTAATGGCGCTGGTGCGGATGTCGAATTCGGCCTGCGGCCAGCTGCAATCCGGCGCGCGTGTCTCGATCAGCGCGACATCGAAATCCTGCTGCGCCAGCTCGCAGGCCAGGGTGGCGCCGACCATGCCGCCGCCGACGATGATCAAGTCGTGATGCTGGAAGTCGCTCATAGGGGCAGTCCTCGGTTGAGTCGCGGCTGCTTGCCCAGCAGCCCCATGGCTTGGCGGCTCAGCAGGCGCTTGAGCGGCGGGCACAGGTCCAGCGTGCTCAGGCCCAGGTTGCGCGCCAAGGCGAGCGGTTTGGATGGATTGCTGAAGATGCGCACCAGGCTGTCGGTGAAGCGAATGACACGGTCATGATCCTGTTCGCGCCAGTGGCGGTAGCGCTGCAAGGTATCGAGCGCGCCGATGTCCTGCCCCGCGCGCCGGGCCTGGCAGATCACCTCGGCGAGTACCGAGACATCGCGGATGCCGAGGTTGAAACCCTGGCCTGCGATCGGGTGGATGGTGTGGGCGGCATTGCCGATCAGGGCGAGCCGCGGACGCACCTGTTCCTTGGCGCGCAGCAGGCGCAGCGGATAGGCGTGGCGCTCGCCGACGTGTTGCAGTCGGCCCAAGCGATAACCAAAGCGCTCCTGCAGCCGCGCGAGAAACGCCGCATCACTCAGCTGCATGGTCGCAGTGACATCGGCGTGGCGCTGGGTCCACACCAGCGCGCAGCGGCCCTCGCTCATCGGCAGCAGCGCCAGCGGGCCGCTGTCGGTGAAGCGCTCGTAGGCGGTGTTCTGATGCGGCTTGCCGGGGGTGATGTTGGCGATGATGGCCGTCTGGCCGTAGTCGTCGCTGCTTGCTTCGATGTTTAGCAGTTCGCGCACCAAAGAATTGCCGCCATCGGCGGCGGCGACCAGCGTGGCGCGCACCTGACGCTCACCTTCAGCCGTGGCGACGGTGGCGGTGATGTGATCCTCGGCGTAATTCAGGCCGGTCAGGCGCGCGGGGCAGAACAGCGTGAGATTGTCCTGCTGCTGGATCTGGCGCGTGAGGGTGGCGCCCAGCTCACGCCCGATCACGACATAGCCGAGGGCCGCCACGCCCTCCTCAGTGCAGTCCAAGTGGGTGAAGCCGAAATGGCCGCGATCCGAGACGTGGATCTTTTCAATCGGTGTAGCGTAGCGGGCGATGTGCGCCCACAGTCCCAGCCCCTCGAAGATGCGCCGCGTGCCGAACGACAGAGCGATAGCGCGATCGTCATAGGCCGGCTGTTGCGCGGCGTCAAACGGCACCGCCTCGATCATGGCGATGCGCAGCGGCTGGCGCGCCAGGGCGCAGGCGAGGCTCGCCCCGGCCAGGCCGCCGCCGATGATCAACAGGTCATAGTCGATATTCGTCATCACTGCCGCCTTTTAAGCGTCCTCTCTCTGGGAGGGGGTTGTGGTGATAAAAGAATTGTAGGTTGGGCTGACGCAGGAAGCCCAACGTTTGGGCGCCTGTTGGGCTTCGCAGGCTCTGTCCAACCTACGATCTGTGATCCTCTAAGCTCCCTCTCCCTTAGGGAGAGGGTTGGGGTGAGGGGATCAAAATGAAAACATAGCACCCCATTATTGCCCCCTCATCCTGTGCTTCTCGACTCGGGTTCCGGACTTCGTCCTACCGACTCCATCCATGGAGTCGTCCCTAAGGGAGAAGGGACTCACGTTTGCAGCTTCCTGAGTATCACTTCGCCATCAACGCCTCGATCTCCGCCACCGTCTTGGGCACTCCGGCGGTCAGCACCTCGTGGCCGTCCTGGGTGACGACGACATCATCCTCGATGCGGATGCCGATGTCCCACCACTTCTTGGCGATGTCGCGGCTGCCGCCGGCCACATAGATGCCGGGCTCGACCGTCATCACCATGCCGGGCTCCAGCACGCGCCATTCATCGCCGACCTTGTAGTCACCGACGTCATGCACATCCATGCCGAGCCAGTGGCCGGTGCGGTGCATGTAGAAGCGGCGATAGGCCTGGTCCTTGATCAGCTTGGGCACACTGCCCTTAAGCAGTTTCAGTTTGACCATGCCCTTAGTGAGCACCTTCACCGCCGCCTCGTGTGGGTCATTCCAGTGATTGCCGGGTTTGACCTGTTCGATCGCCGCGTATTGCGCCTCGAGCACCAGTTCATACAGCGCGCGCTGCTCAGGCGAGAATGTGCCGTTGACCGGAAAGGTGCGGGTGATGTCGGAGGCGTAGCATTCGTATTCCGCGCCGGCGTCGATCAGCAGCAGATCGCCGTCCTGGAGTGCGCAGTCGTTTTCGCGATAGTGCAGGATGCAGCCGTTGACGCCACCGCCGACGATCGATTCGTACGCCGCGCGGCAATTGTGCTTACGAAAATGATAGAGCAGCTCGGCCTCGATTTCATATTCCATCTTCCCAGGCCGGCAGGCCTGCATGGCGCGCACGTGGGCTGCGGCCGCGACCTCCGCGGCGTGGCGCATCAGTTTGAGTTCGCTGCGGCTCTTGTATAGGCGCATGTCATGCAGCAGATGATCGAGCGCGACGAATTCATACGGGCTGTGCACGCCGGCGCGCGATTGCGTGCGCAGGCGATGCACCCACTCGGTGAGCTGGGTGTCGAATTTGCGGTGGATGCCGAAGGTGTAATACACGCGATCGGTTTTCTCGATCAGTCCGGGCAGGATGTCGTCGATGTCGGTGATCGGAAAGGCATCATCGGCGCCGTAGCGTTCGCGCGCGCCTTCGAGGCCGGCGCGCCGCCCGTGCCAGGTCTCCTGCTCGGGGTTGCGCTCGCGGCAGAACAGCAGGTATTCGCCGTTGGGATTGCCGGGCCGCAACACCATCACGGCCTCGGGTTCCGGGAAGCCGGTGAGGTAGTAAAAATCGCTGTCCGGGCGATACGGATACTCGGCGTCACGGTTGCGGATGCGCACCGGGGCGGTCGGCAGGATGGCGATGGCGCCACTGCCCATCATGTGCATCAATTGCTTACGACGTTTGGGAAATTCCTTCAGATTCATAGTGCGGCGCGGCTCGGTTTATCAATGCAGTTGGCGATTCGGTGCGCTGCTGGTCGGGTTGAGCAGTTCGTTGATCAACAGCGCGCCCATGCGGATGTATTCGACCAGCTCCTCGAAGGCGGCGCGATCTTCCTCGGTGTCATCCTGCGGATAGTGACCGGCGCGGGAGATTTCCATCAGGTCCTGGCAGAACTCGGCGGCCTCGCCCGGCAAGGCGTTGAAATCGCTGATGCCGCTGTTGCTCAGACCCACCAGGAAACCGTGGCACCAATCGGCCAGGGCCTCGGTCAGGAGCTGCAGATCCTGGTCATCTTCCGGCAGCAACACCTGAAAACCGCATTCGGGATCGTTGAGCTCCGTCAGGATGACCCGGGTGCAGTGCTCGAGCAGATCGTAGGCCTCGTGGCCCAACACATCACCCGCTTCGGGGCGGGGGACGGTCTGCTCCAGGGCGCGCAGGCCGATCGTGCCCTGTGCGCAGAGCATGCCGCTCAAGGTGCCGTGGAATTCGGCGGCGGCAAAATCGGCGCCCAGGCGCTCAAGGGCTTGATCGATCGCGAAATAGTCGACGGGGAGGTTTTCATCTTGCATGGTGAATGAGGGTTCCAAATCTTGTCCCGGCAGTCTAGCAGCTTGCGTTAACAACATAAATCAAGTTGTGGCGCGGCCGATTGACCTCGTTACGGCCTGGGCACTAATATTGGCAGTCTTGCCGAGGCGATCATCCGATGTGGGACACTGAACTGAAAAAACTCGAATACCTGGTCGATGACCTGCTCAAGGCTTGCGAGTCTCTGAAGCGGGAGAACGCCGCGTTGCGTGAGAGCCAGCAGGCCCTGATCGCCGAGCGGGCTCAACTCATCGAGAAGCACGAGCTGGCGCGCACCAAGGTGGAGGCGATGATTCAACGCATGAAGGCCGGGGGGCAGCAAACATGAAGTCCGAACCGGTTCAGGTAACCGTCGAAATCCAGGGCAAGGAGTATCGTATCGCCTGTCCGCCCGAGGAGCAGGACGGTCTGATCGCCTCCGCGCGGATGCTGGATCAGAAGATGCAAGAGATCCGCGCCAGCGGCAAGATCATCGGGCATGAACGTATCGCCGTGATGGCGGCGCTCAATATCGCCCATGAATTACTGCGGTACAAATCCGAAGAAGCCACGTATAATAAATCACTAGGAACCGGTATCCGGCAGCTGCAAGACAAGGTGCAAAGCGCTTTGAGCAGCTTGAAGCAGATGGAGCTGTAGGGTTAAAAGTTTGGTGTTCCCTGTGGTGTTCGTCAGCATTCTGTGTTTTCTTGAGCCTACAAATTACTGTACCGGGAACGTGAATACCGGCGTTGTGTGCAAGTCCGCTCGACGGAAAGCCTAATATGCCGGCGATCGATCCCACTTGAACCACTAGGTTCAAGACCAACGAATGCAACGGCACAGGCGGGGAACACCATCTATCTAATATGACCACACGCGCAGACATCCGACAGAAGATGCGCGCCCAACGCCGCGCCCTCGATCCCAAGCAACGCCATCAAGCTTCCAGCAAACTCGCGCAACTTATTTCACAGCAGCATTGGTTTCGCGCCGGCGTGCATATCGCCTGCTATCTCGCCAACGACGGTGAAATGGATCTCGCCCCGCTCATCGAGCGCATCGCCGCCATGCGCAAGGTTGTTTATCTGCCGGTGCTCTCCCCGGGCAGGGACAAGCGCCTGTGGTTCGCGCCGTACACGCCGGGAGATCCGCTGCATCCGAATCAATACGGTATTCCCGAGCCGGTGGTTGCGCCGGACCAGTGGCTCGATCCGCGACAGCTCGATCTGGTGCTGATGCCGCTGGTGGCCTTCGATCTGGCGGGCAATCGTCTCGGCATGGGCGGCGGTTACTACGATCGCAGCTTCGAATTTCTGCGTCGGTCGATGGGGTTGGAGCGACCACGCCTGGTCGGCGTGGCCTATGAATTTCAGAGGCTGACCGCGCTGGCCGCCGAGCCGTGGGATGTCCCGATGCATGCGGTGGTCACCGAGCGCGCATGTCATACGTTCAAGAGGAAGCCATGAGTTACTGGTTGATGAAATCCGAACCCGATGTGTTCGGCATTGATGATCTCAAACAACGTCCACGCCAGACCGAACACTGGGACGGCGTGCGCAACTATCAAGCGCGGAACATGATGCGCGACCAGATGCGCCGTGGTGATCAGGTGTTGTTCTATCACTCCAATTGCGAAACGCCCGGCATTGTTGGCATCGCCGAGATCGTCAAAGAAGCCTATCCCGATCACAGCGCCTGGAATCCCGAAAGCAAATACTTTGATCCGAAAAGCACGCCGGACAATCCGCGCTGGTTCATGGTCGATGTGAAATTCGTGCGCAAATTCAAACGCACCATCAGTCTCGCCGAATTGAAGGCCCATCCCGCGCTGGAAAACACGGCCGTGGTGCGCAAGGGCAACCGCCTGTCGATCAATCCGGTGAGCGAGCAGGAGTGGCAGGCGATCCTCGATATGGAGTGATGCGCGGCGACACTGCGCGCGCGATTGCTTCAAGGGGCATTTTTTCGCGACGCAGGCGGTGCAATCAGTGGTAATATAACGCTCCCCCCGGCGCGCTCAAGCGCCGGGGTTGTGGAGAGGTGCCAGAGAGGTCGAATGGGACGGATTCGAAATCCGTTGTATCGCTTGCGGTACCGAGGGTTCGAATCCCTCCCTCTCCGCCACTATCAAACAAGCCAAGCCGTCGAAGTTTCCTTTGACGGCTTTTTTGTTGCCGAGAGGGAGGGTGAGAACCCTCGTTGGGTTCGACAAAATCGCCGGGAGCGATTTTGGACGGCCGCAGGCCGGCCCCGCAGGGGCGAGGCGCAGGAAGCGCCGAGCAATCCCTCCCTCTCCGCCACTATCAAACAAGCCAAGCCGCTGAAGTTTCCTTTGGCGGCTTTTTGTTGCCGAGAGGGAGGGTGAGAACCCTCGTTGGGTTCGACAAAATCGCCGGGAGCGATTTTGGACGGCCGCCAGCCGGCCCCGAACAATCCCTCCCCGACCTAGGCAACCATCAGACAGTTGTTATGTCGCAAGTTTTTCATAAACGCCATACCCCCAATATCGGGTTCCCGGCGCTTTCGGGCCGTGCCACCCGCGTGACAACAGTTCTTTTGCGATGAACGTGTTCATGAATCCATGGCCGATGTGAAGCACTGAGCCATGTTCTTTCGCCAAATGTTCTAATTTACCGGCGGCCTCCGTGGCCCTTTGTTTGGCGTGAGCCAGACTCTCGGCGTTTTCGGCATACCCGAGTAACCACAGCAGCCTGAATACCGCTGCCCAGGCGGCGGGCGAGGCCTTTGGGGTTTTCCAGTTGGCGTACGGTAAACCCATCTCCCTGAAGATCGGATCGACCACGAGCGCTTTGTGTTGAGTCAGCCGCTGCGCGGATTCCATTGATCGTCTTAAGTCGCTGCACGCAACCACGTGACATTCGCTTGCTATGCGAATGGCATCGGCCGCGGGGGCGCTGTCGCGGTGAATGCCGGATGAATCGTACGATGCGATCCAGGTGTGAAGGTCGTGCGCCATGATGCTGCCATGGTCTTTGACCTCCGGTTTTCCATGTCGGAGCAGGACGATCTTCACTCTCGGCGGTCGAGGTGTCAGTGCAAAAACAGCTGATACGCCGGATTGTCACGCTCGGGCCAGTAGCGGTAGCCCAATTCATCCATGAACGCGGTGAAGGCCGCGTAATCCGCCGGCGGGACTTGGATGCCGACCAGCACGCGGCCGTAGGCGGCGCCGTGGTTGCGGTAGTGGAACATGCTGATGTTCCAGCGCGAACCCATGTGGTTGAGAAAACGCAGCAGCGCGCCGGGGCGTTCCGGGAATTCGAAGCGGTAGAGGATCTCGTGCTCGACCTGGGCGCGGCCGCCGACCATGTAGCGTATGTGCAGCTTGGCCATTTCGTTGTCGGACATGTCGAGCACCGGATAACCGGCGTCTTGCAGCGCCTGGATGATCTTGGTCTTTTCGGTCTCGCCGCCGTGGAGTTGGATGCCGGCGAAGATGTGCGCCTGACTGGCGTCGGCGTAGCGGTAGTTGAACTCGGTGATGCCGCGCGGTCCGATGGTCTCGCAGAATTGCTTGAAGCTCCCGGGGCGCTCGGGGATGGTGACCGCCAACAGGGCCTCGCGTTTCTCGCCCAATTCGGCGCGTTCCGAGACGTGACGCAGCCGGTCGAAGTTCATGTTCGCGCCGCTGTTGATAGCGATCAGGGTTTGATTCTGGCATTGCGCGCGCGCGACGTATTTCTTGATGCCGGCCACGGCCAGGGCGCCAGCCGGTTCGGTGATGGCGCGGGTGTCGTCGAAGATATCCTTGATCGCGGCACAGATCTCGTCGGTGGTCACCGTGATCACCTCGTCGACAAACTGCTGCGCCAGGCGGAAGGTCTCCGCGCCGATCTGTTTGACCGCTACGCCGTCGGCGAAGATGCCGACTTGTTTCAGCACCACGCGCTCATGGGCCTTCAACGCCTCGTACAGACAGGCGGCATCATCGGGCTCAACGCCGATCACGCGGGTCTCGGGGCGCAGGTATTTGATATAACAGCTCACCCCGGCGATCAGCCCGCCGCCGCCGACCGGGACGAAGACCGCGTCGATCGGGTCTTCGTGCTGGCGCAGCAGCTCCATCGCAATCGTCCCTTGGCCGGCGATGACCTCCGGGTCGTCATAGGGATGGATGAAGGTGAGGTTGTGCTCGGCGGCCAGTTTGTAGGCGTACTCGCAGGCCTCGTCGTAGGTGTTGCCGTGCAGCTTGGTCTCGGCGCCGTGGGAGCGCACCGATTGCACCTTGATCTCGGGGGTGGTCTTGGGCATGACGATCAGGGCCTTGATGCCGAGCTTCTTCGCGGAGAGCGCCACGCCCTGGGCATGATTGCCGGCGGAGGCGGCGATCACCCCGCGCTCCCGCGAGGCTTGATCCAGGTGGACCATCTTGTTGTAGGCCCCGCGCAGTTTGAAGGAGAACACCGGCTGCAGGTCTTCGCGCTTGAGCAGGACGCAATTGCCGAGGCGGCGGCTGAGGCTGGCGGCCTGTTGCAGCGGGGTTTCGGTGGCCACGTCATAGACGCGGGCCTGGAGGATCTTTTTGATGTATTGCTCTGGCATAGGAGATCGGTTGTCGTCGAGGGGGTGCCGGCGCATCGCTGGATACCGGGCACTGTTCCTGTAATAATGCGCTATTACTTTATCACTAACCTGGCAATTAATTACCTCTGCCGCGTGCTCAATGCGTCCCTTCTCCCTTAGGGAGAAGGACAGGATGAGGGAGTAAAATTAACTATAACTCCCCTCACCCTAGCCCTCTTCCTTTGGGAGAGGGAATTACGCCAGATCTGTTTTGATGCCAGGATGGTTATGATGCCTTAAACCCGGAATCTAAGCGAGGGGAGACTCTGAGATGACACAGGACGAACTGAAACGCGCGGTGGCCAAGGCCGCCCTGGAATATGTGCAACCCGGCACCATCATCGGTATCGGCACCGGCAGCACGGCCAATTATTTCATCGATTATCTGGCCGGCATCAAGCACAAGATCGAGGCCACGGTGGCCAGTTCCGTGGCCAGCGCCGAGCGCCTGAAGCGCCACGGCATCCTGGTGGAAGAGCTCAACATGGTGAGCGAGATCTCGGTGTACGTCGACGGCGCCGATGAGACCACCGAGCATCTGCACCTGATCAAGGGCGGCGGTGGAGCGCTTACCCGCGAGAAGATCGTCGCGGCCGTGGCCAAGAAATTCGTCTGCATCTGCGATGAAAGCAAACTGGTGCCGATCCTCGGCAAGTTCCCGCTGCCGATCGAGGTCATCCCGATGGCGCGTAGCTATGTGGCGCGCGAATTGGTCAAGCTCGGCGGCCATCCGGTCTACCGCGAGGGGTTCGTTACCGACAACGGTAATATCATCCTCGATGTACACGGCCTGGAAATCTTGAACCCGGTGGAGCTCGAGTCCACGCTCGACCACATCGCCGGCGTGGTGACCAATGGCCTGTTTGCGCGCCGTCCGGCCGATGTGCTGCTGCTGGGTACCGCCTCCGGTGTCAGGACCATCGATTGACGGTGTGGACGCCGGCGCGGGGATGCGATGAATATCTCCAAGCTGCTGATCACCGCCGGCATCATTCTTGTGATCCTCGGCCTGCTCTGGCCCGCGCTGCAAAAGCTCGGGCTGGGGCGTTTGCCGGGGGATATCGTGATCGAAAAAGAAAACTTCCGCTTCTACTTCCCACTGACCACATCCCTGTTGATCAGTCTGGTGCTGTTCTTGATCTTTTGGCTATGGCGTCGATAACCTGTAGCACCGCCGAGGGCGGGAATGATGTGTCGAAGGTGCGTCTGACAACAAAACGGGAGGCGAGGGTATGAACATCCATTTTCTGCATCGTGGCGCATGGGCGGTTGTGTTGATGTTGTTCGCGTTACTGGCCCACGCGGAGGAAGTCCCGACGCCGACCACCTTGCCCGGCGGCAAGGTCGTGACCATCCAGGAGGCCAAGGCGCTGCTCGATGCCGGTAAGGCGTTGTTCATCGACACGCGCAATCCGATCAACTTCGGCCGTGGGCACGTGCCCGGGGCCAAGCTCGTCAGCTATGACGCCAAGAGCGAGAAGGTAGCGGATTTCGATGCCTCGCTCGATAAATTCGCGCTGGAGGAACTGCCGGGCGACAAAGAGCGGCCCATCGTGTTCTACAGCCATGGCGTCACCGGCTGGAAGTCATACAAGGCGGCGGTGATGGCCCTGCGCCATGGGTATAAAAACGTATTCTGGATGCGCGAGGGTATGGATGCCTGGACGGCGGCCAAGTATCCGGAAGAGCGCTGAGCGCCGGCATAAGCGGGGGCAGGGGGCGTGGTCATACATGAAATAAGAATCAGCCGCGTGCTGGTGGTGGCGCCCGTGGTGACCCTGCTGCTCGCGCTGCTGGCTGTGCTCTCGGCGCTGGCCGGAGACGCCAAGCTCTCAGAGGCTAATCGTGTGGCCCGTCTGTTCGATCAGGGCGCGACGCAGCTGCAACAGGTGCTGCGCGGCTTGAACGAGATCATCCTCACCGAGGGCACCCCGCAGTCGATTCGGATCACGCAACAGGCCATCGGCGGCTTCGATAATGTGATCGATGAGGCCTTGCAAACCCTAAACGAGCGCGATGCGAAGTGGAAGTCGCTGCGCGCCAACCTCGATGTGTGGCGGCAGATCAAGGAACGCTTTCCACCGTTTTTCAGTGAAAACGAAGTGCACATGAACGACCAGGCCATGATGATCGAATATGGCCGTTTGAGCGTTGATGTGGAGACGCTGCTGGGTAGTCTCAGCGAGATTGCGCAACAGGCCGAGGTCGACGCCCAGGCCAAGGCCCTGCGGGTCAAGCAGAACCTGGTCGTGATCATGGTGGTGTGCCTGCTGGGTATCGGCATGCTGTTCGCGTATCTGTATTTCGGTATCGCCCAGCCGCTGCATGTGCTCAAAAAGGCGGTGGAATATGTCACCCGGCCGGGCGGCGATCTCGGTGAGCGCATCGCCACGGCCGCCAAGAGCGATATCCAGGGGATGCCCGCCCGCTATGACTCGCAGAGCAATCACAATGAGATCGCCGCCTTTTCGCGCGCCTTCAAGGTGATGGCCCGCAGCATCGCCCAGGAGATGAGCGAGCGGACGCGGGTGGAGAAGGAGTTGCGCCGGGAGCGCGAGGAGCAGCACGTGTTGATCGAGAGGATGAAGGAGGCGCAACAGCGCATCCTCGATCATGAGCAACTCGCTATGGCCGGCCAGCTCGCCTCGGAGGTCGCCCGTGAGATCAAACGGCCGGTCGGCGCGCTAAAGAAAGATCTCCAGGGCTTGCAGGCCGATCTGGCGCTGGCCAGCGAACGCTTGCAACGGCTGGTCGCCGCCGAGGATGCCGCGGCCTTCCGCGCCCATGTCGACGCGATGCTGGTAGATGCCAAGATCAATCTGGATCAGGTGAGCAAACTGATCGATGACATGGAATTCATCTTCCGGAGCGGGCGTAACACCAGGATCTGAGTCCTGAGCCTCCGCGCCCGGTGGACAGGATGGTCAGGTGTTGGTCGCGCGCTTCAACAATCGATATGCAAAATAGATGATCAGGATGGCGAGGCTGCAGATCAGGAGCAGCGGACTGATCATGCCGGGCAGCGTCTCGGTGGAATCGATGTCGACGTGGTAGAGCGCGAATACCAGCACCGGCAACACCAGGGCGGGCAACAGGCCAAGCAGGCTCCAGGTGAGTTGCATCAGGAATAGTAGCGCGAGAATCGACCAGAGGCTTGTGGGCGGATGAGAAGTCATCACAGAGATACAGCCGCCGACCAGCCCCAGTTTGATCAAGGTGCGCGTCACTGTGCTTAGCCGGGGCGCACCACCCGGCCGGTGACCGCGTCGGTGATGGTGCTGGGTTTGGCTGCGCCGCCCACGCGGCCAGGCAGGATGTAGTCGAGCCGGTCGCCGAGCGCCTGACGGGCTTCGAGCGCGCTGCGCGCCGGGCGATGGCCGCTCAAATTGGCGCTGGTGGAGACCAGCGCGCTGCCGGCGGCCTCGCACAAGGCGGCGGCGATCGGATGCGCGGTGATGCGCACCGCCAGACTGTTGTATTTCCCGCGCAGCCATACCGGGGTGTCCGGCAAGGCCGGGATCAGCCAGGTAAAGGGCCCCGGCCAGCTTTGCATAATCCGCGCGCGTTGCTGGTCGTTGAGCGCCGGCCAGTCGATGTAAGGAGCCAGCTGGTCCATTTTAGAAGCGATCAGGATCAGCCCCTTCTCCACCGGGCGTTGCTTGAGTTCGAGCAGGCGCTCGACCGCCTCCTCGTTGGTGGGATCGCAACCCAAGCCGTAGACTGCTTCCGTGGGGTAGGCGATCAGGCCGCCGTCGTGGAGCACGCGGGCGGCCAGGCGCAGATGCACGGGGCTCAAATAACTCACGAGCATTGTTTCTCGCGGGCGATGGCGCGATAGCCGATGTCGTGTCGGTAGAAGCAGCCGTTCCAGTGAATGCGCTTGGCTAGCTCATAGGCCTTGGCCTGGGCAGCGGTGACGTTATTACCGAGTCCCACGGCGCAGAGCACGCGCCCGCCGGCGGTGACCACCGCGCCATTGCGCGTGGCCGTGCCGGCATGGAAGACCTTGGCATCGGCTTGGTCCTGGTCCGGCAAACCGGTGATCACATCGCCCTTCTGGTAGTCGCCGGGATAACCGCCGGCGGCCAGCACCACGCCCACGGCGGCGCGCGCATCCCACTCCGCGGTGGCCTTGTCCAGGCGGCCATCGAGCGCCAGCTCGCACAGCTCCACCAGATCGGAGCGCAGGCGCAGCATGATCGGCTGGGTTTCGGGATCGCCGAAGCGGCAGTTGTATTCGATCACCTTGGGCGCGCCGTCGGCGCTGATCATCAGGCCGGCGTAGAGAAAGCCGGTGTAGGGATTGCCTTCGGCCGCCATGCCGCGGACGGTAGGTGCGATCACCTCGCGCATGATGCGTTGGTGGATTTCCGGGGTGACCACCGGCGCGGGCGAATAGGCGCCCATGCCGCCGGTGTTCGGGCCGGTGTCGCCGTCGCCGACGCGCTTGTGGTCCTGGCTGGTGGCCATCGGCAGGACGTTCTTGCCATCGACCATGACGATGAAGCTCGCTTCCTCGCCCTCCAGGTATTCCTCGATCACCACGCGATGGCCGGCATCGCCGAAGGTATTGCCGGCGAGCATATCGCGCACGGCGTTTTCCGCCTCCCTCAGGGTCATGGCGACGATTACGCCTTTTCCGGCGGCCAGGCCATCGGCCTTGATCACGATCGGCGCGCCCTGGGCGCGCACATAGGCCAGGGCCTCGTTCACGTCGGTGAAATTACGGTAGGCGGCGGTGGGGATGCGATGGCGCGCCAGAAAATCCTTGGTGAAGGCCTTCGACCCCTCCAGCTGCGCGGCGGCCTGGGTGGGGCCGAAGCAGCGCAACCCGGCGGCCCTGAAGGCATCGACGAGCCCGCGTACCAGCGGGAGTTCCGGGCCGACGATGGTAAGCCCAATCCCTGTCTCCTTGGCAAATGCCAGCAGTGCCTCGGTGTTCTCTACGCCGATGGCGACGTTGCTGATCCCCGGCTCGCGGGCCGTCCCCGCGTTGCCCGGGGCCACATAAACGTGCTCAACCTTGGGCGACTGTGCCACCTTCCACGCGAGGGCGTGCTCGCGGCCGCCGCTGCCAATTATCAGTACCTTCATTGCCTTACCCATGGGTGAAAAAAAAGAGAGTCGTATTTTACGGAATTCGCGCAGGGCTGTCTTGTCGCAAATCCTTATGGTTCTCGGCATATAAAGGCTATAATTTGCCATTATGTGCTTGGGATTCGAGGGGAACGGCATGCAAGCGGTATCGCGGCTGATCACGATGTGGGGTATGGCGATCGCTTTCATGGGCGCCGCCTGGGCGCAGGGGCCCGTGGAAAGCGAGGAGCCGCAACTGGTGGGGTGGGACCCGCTGGCCGAATGCGGCGCGCCGAGCGAACACGCGCAAAAACGCCTCCAGGAGGCGATCCGCCTGGTCGGCTACCAGGGCGAGGCCATCGAGATGTGCCGCTCGGTGCATGTGTCCACCGCCGTGGCGTGGTCCAGGCTGGACGGCTATAAATCACATCCCTACAAGAACTGGGAGAAGTATCCGGTTACCAAATTGGTGCTGACCTACAATCCCATGTTCATGGCCTTGGTCGAGGCGACCGGCAACCGCCGCCTGCTCAACGCGGTGCTGGCCCATGAGCTGGGGCATGTGATCAAGGGCCATCTGAGCTACAAGGATGTGCGCGGGGCGCTCGATCCGAGCTGGGAGCGCGAGACCGAGGCGGATTATTACGTCGGCTTCGCCATGGCCAAGATGGGGCTTTCACCGATCGACCTGCAGGAAGTGGTGATGACGCAGTTCACCATGTGGTCTGACATCAATCATCCGGACACCCTCAAGCGGCTGCAATCGGTGGTGCAGGGTTGGGCGGCGGGCGGCGGCAAGCCGGTCGATCCCAATGATCTCGACACCCTGCGCACCATCATGATCGGGGAGACGCAGCTGCGCTGGTAACCCTTCCCCCGATGACCAGTTGTAATCTGAGCGAGCGCTTCGGCGGCATCAAGCGCCTGTACGGGGCCGCGTCCGAAACGGTTTTTCAAAACGCCCATGTCTGCGTCGTCGGCATCGGCGGCGTGGGCTCGTGGGCGGTCGAGGCCCTGGCCCGCAGCGGCATCGGCGCGATCACCCTGATCGATTACGACGACATCGCCGAATCCAATATCAATCGTCAACTGCACACCCTCAGCGACACCCTCGGCCGCAAGAAGGTCGATGTGATGGCCGAGCGCGTGCGCCAGATCAATCCGGAATGCCGCTGTCACGCCATCGATGATTTTCTCACCCTGCAAAATTACGAAGATTATCTCGGGCGCGGCTACCACTACGTGATCGACGCCATCGACAGCATCAAGTTCAAGTCGCTGATGATCAATCACTGCAAGCGCAACAAGATCCCCATCATCGCCACCGGCGGTGCCGGTGGGCTGACCGATCCCACCAAGATTCAGATCGACGACATCAGCCGCACCTACAACGATGCGCTGATCTCCAAGGTGCGCGCGCAACTGCGCAAGGAATACGGCTTTCCCAAGGATGTGAAGAAGCGCTTCGGCGTCGAGTGTGTGTTTTCAACACAACCGCCTGTCTATCCCAAACCCGATGGCACCGTGAGTCATCAAAAGCCCGGCATTCACGGGGTCTCGCTGGATTGCCGCTTTGGTTATGGCGCGAGCAGTTGCGTGACGTCGGTATTCGGTTTTGCGGCGGTTTCCCGCGTGCTGGAAAAACTGTTGGTTAAAAATACCTCAACCTCGTAGGTTGGGTGGAGCGCAGCGTAACCCAACAAATGGTTCGCCCGCGCACTCATGATGGGTTTCGCTGCGCTGCACTCACCCTACGTTCATACGCCCTTAGTAATAAGTCTTCGATCTTAGTGGCGCATCGGCGGCTGGTGCACCATCCTGAGATAGGGCTTGAGCGTCTTCCATCCTTCGGGAAAGCGCTTGCGCGCCTCTTCATCCGACAAGGCCGGGACAATGATCACATCCTCGCCTTCGTGCCAATTGACCGGTGTGGCCACGCTGTATTCGTCGGTCAGTTGCAGCGCGTCCACGCAGCGGATGATTTCATCGAAATTGCGCCCGGTGCTGGCCGGATAGGTGATCATCAATTTGATCTTTTTATCCGGACTGATCACGAAGACCGAGCGCACCGTAAGCGTCTCGCTGGCGTTGGGATGGATCATGCCGTACAACATGGAGACCTTGCGATTCTCGTCGCCAATCAACGGAAAATTGAGGCGCTGTCCATGGGTCTCTTCGATGTCCTTTGCCCAGCGTTTGTGGTCGGCGACGGAGTCCACGCTCAGGCCAATGACCTTCACATTGCGCCGTGTGAACTCCTGCTTGAGTCGCGCCACTTCGCCAAGCTCGGTGGTGCAAACCGGGGTAAAGTCCTTCGGGTGGGAGAACAATATCGCCCAGCTGTCTCCCATCCACTGATAAAAATCAATCGGGCCTTCGGTGGTGTCGGCCTGAAAGTTCGGTGCGGTATCACCCAATTGAAGTGTCATATTATCACCCTCCTGCAACGAGCTGTTCATGGTGGGGATAAAAGCTTAGTCCAGCTATCTGGAATATAAACCCTAAAAATCGCGTGCAAGGTCCGCGTATACCGATTCAGCTTGAAGAGATCTTCAGGATGTGTGTCGCGATCCCGACCGTGAAGGTGGTGATCTGCTCGGGAAAGACAATGATGTGGAATTTGGCTGTTTCTACATCATTGCCTGTTGGTAATTTTGCAGTCCGATCTTGCCGATCAAACCGAGCTGGGTTTGCAGCCACAGGATGTGGTCTTCCTCGGTGTCGGTGAGGATGGTCTGAAGCATGGCGCGCGTCTGATAGTCGCCCGTTTTTTCGCAATGCGCCATCGCCTCTTTGAGCAGGCCGGCGACCTCGAATTCCAGGTCTAGATCGTTTTTCAACATCTCTTCGACATCCCGCCCGATCTTGGTGAGCGTGCGCGTCCCGGTTACCGGGGTGGCCTCCAGAAACAGGATGCGCTTGATCAGTAGATCCGCGTGTCCGAGTTCATCCTGCATCTCGTGGCTGATGCGGGCCTCCAGCTTGGATAGGCCCCAGTTTTGGTACATGCGGGAATGTACGAAGTATTGATCGACGGCGGCCAACTCGGCGGCCAGCAAGCGGTTGAGATAGTCGACTACCTGTTTATCGCCGCGCATATCGAACTCCTTAAATCATGGATTGAAGGTAGTTTTCCAAGCCGATCTTTTGGATCAGCTCCTGTTGGGTTTCGAGCCAATCGAGCTGTTCCTCTTCGGTCTCGAGTATTTCGGTCAGCAGATCACGGCTGACAAAATCAAGTGACTTTTCGCATTGCCCGATGGCCTCGCGCAACAGCGGCAGCATCACATTGAGCATGTCGATATCGCATTGCAGAACCTCAGGCACATGTTCACCGATGTGCAGTTTGCCAAGATCCTGAAGGTTGGGCAGTGATTCGAGGAACAGGATGCGCTGGGTGATCTTGTCGGCGTGCTTCATCACCTTGATCGAGGCGTGGTACTCGTGGTCATTGAGTTTTTCCAGGCCCCAGTTTTGCAGCATGCGTGCATGCAGGAAATATTGGTTGATCGCGGTAAGCTCGTTTTTGAGGACGCGGTTGAGATAGCCGATGACCGACTTATCGCCTTGCATTTCTTGCCCCCCTTGAAGGAAATGGTCTTGCTCTATCCGACGGCAATATACGACGATCCGCGATGCTGCCGTTTCGTCTCTCTGGCCAAGAGCGAGATCGAGAATTTTGGCGCCGCCTCACCAATAACTATAGACAAATATCTGATGATTAGCGGCGCGAAGTGCATTGTTTCAGCAAGTCGTGGGCGCAGCGGGCGCATTTGCCACATTGAGTGGCCACGCCCATGGTCTGGCTTAAGTCACGCAACCGGGTGGCACCATTGCTGGCGGCATTGCGAATGTCGGCGCAGGTGACTTGCTTGCAAAGGCAGACGTACATGAGGGCTTCTCCTTGTGGCGCGGTTTAAGTTAAGCCTAAATCTAAATGATAATGATTGTCAATAACAAAGGTGCTTTGGTGCGCCCGAAGCCTGGGTGGCGCCGAAAGCGCCACCCGGGACTCAGACACTGCTGAGCTGGGTATAGAGTGCGAGCAGCCGCGACGGCAATTCCTGAGGGCGGTGGATCACGGTGTAGCCGTGGCGCCCGAACAGATGCGGCAGGTAGTCATCGGCCTGGCGGTCGATGGTGATGCAGAACGGGATCAAGCCTTGCGCGCGGGCTTCGTTCAGCGCCATGCGGGTGTCTTCCACGCCATAGCGGCCCTCATAGCGATCGAGGTCGTTGGGTTTGCCGTCGGTGAGGATCAGCAGCAGGCGCTGGTGCGCGGCTTGGTTGCCGAGCAATGCGCTGGCGTGGCGGATGGCCGCGCCCATGCGGGTGTAATAGCCGGGGCGGATGGCTTGGATGCGGCCGCGGATGTCGTCGTTGAGATGTTCGGTGAATGATTTCAAATGATAAAAGCGCACTTGTTCGCGGCGTCGTGAGGAAAAGCCGTAGATCGCGTGACGATCGCCGCAGGCGTTGAGCGCTTCGGCAAACAACAGCAGACTGTCGCGGATCGCGTCGATGACGCGCTGTTCGTTATTGATCGCCGCGTCGGTCGAGAGCGAGAGATCGGCGAGCAAGAGCGTGGCAAGGTCGCGCTGGTTCTGGCGCAGGTCGCGATAAAGCCCACCGTCTTTTGCGTGCGCGCCAGTTTGGCGGTCGATGACGTGATCCAGGTAGGCGCTGAGATCCAGCTCGCAGCCCTCGGGCTGATTGCGCAGCCAGATGCGTTGCCGGGCCAAGGCGGCGAACTGGCCGCGCAACTTGCGCGCGGTACGTTGCAACGTAGGAGGCAGCGGCTGCGGATGGCTGCCCCGTGGCAACATGGGCTGGATACGGCAGCGATCGGGCAGCAGTTGTTGTTTGCGCCAATCCCATTCGGGCACGGTGATCGCGCCGGAAAGCGGGATGTCGTCGTATTGTGCGGAAGGCAGATCGAGATCCAGACGCAGCCGCGAGGCGCTGCTCTGTTGATCGCGCGCCACGGTGATCACGTCCATGTCGCGCGCGGTGTCGGCGGCGTTGTCGTCCTCGTCCTCCTCGGTGGCGCGGTGGACCTTGAGGTATTCCGCCCAGGAGAAGATGTTTTCCCAGCGCATGGTGATCAGGCCGTCCTTGCCGTCGGGCATCTCGGTCTGCTCGGCGCGATAGCGGTGTGGTTGCTCCGCCTCTTTGCGCTTGCCGGTGTTATCTGCTTCGTCGTGATTCGAATCGTTGCTATCCGCATGCGTGGCGGATGTTGCGCGGGGCGGATTGGGATGCAACCACAGATAGATCGGTTGGGGTGGGTGTACGCAGTTGGGCAATACATCCACGCCGCCGGGTTGCTTGAGCGCTTGTTGGATGGCGGACTCTTGATGCGCTTCATCCTTGGGCAGGGTAGAGGGGTCAGGACGACGTGAGAGTTCGGCGGCAATCAAGCGCTGGTAGCGTGCGCGCAGGCCGGGAAACTGCGTCAGCACGGACAAGGTGCGCTGTTGGTTGGCGCGGAACCAATCACCGCCATCGCGTGAATCGATTGCAGCGAGGGCGGCGAGCCAGAAATAGAGATCGCGGTTTAACTCGCGGCGCGGATAGAGATCGATCTCGGCTGGCAGGCGCAGGGTTTCGGCGTCGCGCCAGGCCAACGCCGCATGCTTGCCGCTGCCGGCCAGGCGTTGCAGCAGGCTGCGACGCGCACCGTGTTCTTCGGGGCGCGCGGCCTCGATCTTCAGACCACCGTCACCGCCAAAGGCGCGAAACAACAGTGCCAGCGGTTGGCGAATCTCGTCGAGGTTAACAACTGCTTCAGGATAACGATCCTGCGCGCGCCGGGTGATGAAACGATGCCAATGTTTGCCGACGAACTCTTCCATCACTTGGCCCTCCGGATGAAATGGATCGGCGCCTGTTGCGCGGTCTTGTGATCTTGCGCATCACCTTCGCGCCAGTGGAGCAATCCTTCCCCCGGGGCCTGAACGCGTTCGCAGGCCGCGACACAACGCGTGCATTGCGTGCAGGTGAACATGTGGCGCTTGCTCTTGCGCGGATTGAGCCGCATCGGGCAGGCGTGATCGCAGTCCTGCGTGCAGTCTTTGCAGGCCGCGCCACGCACGCGATCAAAGTGCACCAGCAGCGCGCGGTTGTTGGCCATCCAAGCGAGGCTTTGGAATAGTCCAATCGCGCAGCCGAAACGACAGAACAAGTGGCGCGCGAGCAGGAATTCCAGGCTCAGCACCAAGGTGGCCACGCCGAGAAACAGTGCTTGATTGCGCGTGAGTTCGCCGTGCAACAGATTGTGATAGATCATCTCCGGCGGCAGCAGATAGGTGAGCAGGGAGAGCGCCCAGAGAAAGGCAAAACCGAGGATGGCGAACGCGGTCCACAGCCAATACTGTCTTGCCGGTGTAATGATGGTGCCGTCGCGTTGTCGCTGCGGTAATGGTTCCCGTTCCCAGAGGCTGGGTTTGCCGCTGGCGCGGCGCATCAAGGCATTGATCATCTCCACCACCGAGAAATGCGGGCACAGCCAGCCGCAATAGAGTCGCCCGTATCTCCACGCAACCCACACACCGAGGCCGATGATCAGTGCGATCGGGATGAAGCCGCGACTGATCAGATTGAGTGCGGCTTCGACTGCGCCGATTTCGCCGGATTGGAATGCCGCCAAGCCCAGTGTCCAGTCCTGGCCGAACAGGATGAAATTTCCGCGCGTGAGATCGAGGCGGAAGATATCGAGCGGCGGAGCAAGCACGAACAGGGTGAAGAAGGCTGTTCGGGTCCAGAGGCGGAGGGGTTGGTAGTTCATGGTTGCTGTTTACTTTGGTCCTTTTGTCATTCTGGTGTAGTCCAACAACCGATGCCGGGAACGGCCGTTGGCCTTATCCCGGCCTACAGCGGCCGGTATTGGGGTTCGTTGCCTAATCTCCCAAACATGCCCGTACTACCTCCGTTAACGCCGAGATAGTCTCTGCCTCATCCGTCAACGGCTCCACAATCGCCGCCCGGCAGGCATCAACCGCATTCATGCCGGAGGCCATCAAGGTCGCCGCATACACCAGCAAGCGGGTCGACACGCCTTCATCCAAGTCATAGCCATCCAACGCGCGCAAGGCCTTCGCTAACGCGATTAAGCGTTCGATGTTGTCTTTTGCCAACCCTGATTCCTGCTCAACGATCCGCGCCTCCAGCGCGGGTGCGGGGTAGTCGAAACTCACCGCTACGAAGCGCTGCCGTGTGCTGGGCTTCATGCCTTTCAACAGGTGTTGATAGCCAGGATTGTAGGAGATCACCAGCATGAATTGGTCCGGCGCGTGCAGCGTCTCGCCCGTGCGTTCGATCGGCAGGATGCGCCGGTCGTCGGTGAGCGGATGCAGGATCACGGTGGTGTCCTTGCGTGCCTCAACCACTTCGTCCAGATAACAGATCGCGCCCTCGCGCACGGCGCGGGTCAGGGGACCGTCGCACCAGCGCGTCTCGCCATCACCGATGAGATGGCGGCCGACCAGATCGGCGGCGGTGAGATCATCGTGACAGGCGACGGTGTAGAGCGGCCGCCCGAGGCGCGCGGCCATGTGTTCGATGAAGCGTGTCTTGCCACAACCGGTCGGGCCCTTGATCAACAGCGGCAGGCGATTGTGATAGGCGTGTTCGAACAGCGCGATTTCGTTGCCTTGGGGTTGATAGAAGGGCAATGGTTCCCGACGGATGTTGGTGACTTCGTTGTGCATGGATGCTCCTCGATATCGTCATGTCGGCCGACATATGCCGGGAACGGCTGCGCCTTATCCCGGCCTACATGCTGTGCCGTGGCGAAGATGTAGGCCGGCATAAGCGCAGCGTTGCCGGCGATCATGCTATGCGGCGGCTTGTCGCTCTCCCCGGGCAAAGAAGCTGTAGACATACAGCAGCAGCCCAAGGAAGAACACCACGCCAGCGGCCTCACGCAGCCAGTAGAAGATACTGACCTGCGCCTGCGCCATCATGAAGCTGCTCGGGTCTTCGCCCATGCGTTGCAGCCACACCTGCAGAATGCCGGCGCCGGTGAGAAACAGCGTGATGAACACCATCGCTACGGTCATCAGCCAGAACGACCACATCTCGACGACTTGCGCGCGCGGCGTCTGTGCGCTGCCCTGACCTCGCAGTTGCGGCATGGCGTAGGAGATGATGGTCAGCACGATCATCACGTAGGCGCCGTAGAAGGCCATGTGGCCGTGGGCGGCGGTGATTTGCGTGCCGTGGGTGTAGTAGTTGACCGGGGCGAGCGTATGCAGGAAGCCCCACACGCCGGCGCCGAGGAAGGCCATTACGGCGGTGCCCAAGGCCCACAGCACGGCGGCCTGGTTGGGATGATCCTTGCGCCGGCGGTTGACCATGTTGAAGGCGAACAGCGTCATCATGAAGAACGGAATCGGCTCCAGGGCGGAGAAGATCGAACCGATCCACAGCCAGTATTCCGGCGTGCCGATGTAGTAGTAGTGATGGCCGGTGCCGATCACGCCGGTGACCAGCGTCATGGCGATGATCACGTACAGCCACTTCTCGATCACCTCGCGGTCCACACCCGTGACCTTGATCAGCACGAAGGCGAGGATCGCGCCGAGGATCAGCTCCCACACGCCTTCGACCCACAGATGCACCACCCACCACCAGAAGTATTTATCCAGCACCAGGTTTTCCGGGTTGTAGAACGAGAACAGGAACAGCACCGCCAGTCCCGCCAGTCCCGTGAGCAGCACGATGTTGACCACGGTCTTGCGTCCGGAGAGTACGGTCATGCCGATGTTGTACAAAAAGCCCAGCGCGACGATGACGATGCCGATCTTGGTGACGGTCGGCTGTTCCAGGAACTCGCGTCCCATCGTGGGCAGCAAGGCGTTACCGGTGAGTTTCGCCAGTCCCGCATACGGCACCAAGAGATAACCCAGCACGGTGAGCGCGCCGGCCACCAGGAAGATCCAGAACAAGGCGAGCGCCAGCTTGGGACTGTACAGCTCGCGTTCGGATTCTTCGGGCACCAGGTAATAGGCCGCGCCCATGAAGCCGAACAGCAGCCAGACGATCAGCAGATTGGTGTGCACCATGCGCGCGACGTTGAACGGGATCTCCGGGAACAGAAAATCCCCGATGACATATTGCAGCCCCAGGATCAGGCCGAACAGCACCTGGCCGATGAACAGCCCGATGGCGGCGATGAAGTAGGGTTTGGCGACGGCTTGTGATTGGTATTGCATAGTAATCCCTCCTTAACCCTGAACATTCGGCGGCCAGCCGGCGGTGTTGATCTCGGAGGTCCACTTCAGGAACTCCGCGACGGCCTCCAGCTCTTCTTGGCTGAGATTGAACTGCGGCATGCTGCGCCGCCCATCGATACCCTCGGCCGGTCGACCCTCGATGAAGGCGATGATCGCCTCCTTGGAATTGCCGAAGCGCGTGTAGACATTGCCCAGCTCGGGCGCAAAATACGCGCCTTCACCGAGCAGCGTGTGGCAGCCGATGCAGTTGTTCTCTTCCCACACCTGCTTACCCAGTGCGACCTGCGGCGTGATGTTCTGGCGGTGATCGCGCTCCGGCAGTCGGCCCGTGGTGTCGACCGTCAGGGCCACGAACAGCAGGACGGAAAACACCCCGCCTCCCAGATAGATGTTGCGGGCCATGGATTTCGTGAAGCGTTCACTCATGGCTACCTCCTTTACCGTGGTTGTTTGTTGGTAGGCTCATTCAACCGGTTTGGCGGCGGAGTTGCCTTGATCTAGGTCAAGCGCATGCAGGTTTGTTATAGTCGAGGCCTATTGACGTGACGAAGGCGAGGGTGAAGACGATGCAACATCATGCGGAAGCGGTCCAGATGCTGCGGCGCATAGCACTTTTTGCCGAACTCGACGAGGCGCAGCTCGCCAAGATCCTGGAGACCACCCAGCGCCGCGAACTCACCGCGGGCGAGTTCCTGTTCATGCAGGGGGAGGGTGCCGAACAGTTTTTCTGGCTGGAAAGCGGTCTGCTCAAGCTCTACCGCGTCTCACCCATCGGTGAAGAGAAGATCATCGAAATCGTCCGGGCGGGCCAGACCTTTGCCGAGGCCATCATGTTCATGGGCCAGCGCAGCCGCTATCCGGTTAATGCGCAGATGATCGAGGGAGGTGTCATATGGTGCTTCGCCAACGCCAGTTTTCACGAGGTGTTGCGCGGCTCGGTGGATACCTGTTTTCGTCTCCTCGCGGGCATGAGCCGGCGCTTGCATCAGCACGTCAACGAGATCGAACGCCTGACCTTGCAGACGGCCACCGAGCGGGTGATCAATTATCTAATGCAGCAGGCCGAGCCGAGCGTGAATCCGGCGAATGTGCATTTGCCCATCACCAAACAGACCCTGGCCGCGCAGCTCTCGATTACGCCCGAAACCCTCTCGCGCACCTTCACGCGCCTGGCCAAGGCGGGGCTTATCGAGATCCGCGGCAACGACATCGCGCTGCTCGATGTCGAAGGCTTGCGCCGCAAGGCGATGTTGTGAGGCTGTTTGCAAGCAGTTGGTTCCCTCCTACCGGCGAGCCAATATGCCCGTTCTGGAGAGTCCCTTCTCCCCCAGGGACGACTCCATGGATGGAGTCGGTAGGACGAAGTCCGGAACTCGAGTCGAGAAGGACAGGATGAGGGGGTAAAATCAAACCCCGCCCCCCCCTGAGGGAAAGGGAATAAAACACAAACATCTTTTGTCGCGCCAGGCTAATTAATTAGCCTCGCGATCGCATACAGCGCGAGGCTTCTAGTCGCGCGCTCAAATGCCCATGCAGCGATAGACCAAGAAAGTGCGCTTGCCGTCGACCACCGGCGTCTTCGGCACGATGGTGTCGCCGCCCAGGTCCGCGGCGCCGTTGCGCCCCACCACCTCCAGCTCCGCTTCCACCGTTTCCGGATGGCGCGCCAAGGAGCCGACCTTGCCCAGCACCGAGGCGGTGGTCTCGCCCAACAGCTTGCAGCTGGCGACCTCGTGGGCCTCCAGCACGCGCACCTTGCGGCCATAGTCAGTCAGTTGCACCCAGGCGCAGGCGGACAGGGTACAGGTGGCGGCGGTCAACAGGATTGGCAGTGCGATCTGACGCATGGATGTGTTCTCGCTTGTAAAAATGAATTCCGGGGATTGGGTTTTTACTTTGGCGCACATACTAGATCAAGACATCGAGGTGCGCCAGAGCTAGGAGTCTGCGCGGCAGAAAGAAACGCTGCTGCAAAAGTGGGAGAGCGGCCCGTTTTCTCGATCCTTTTCGTCAGATAGTGCCCACTATCTTCCTCAAACGATCGAAAAAGCTGCCTCGCTCTCCCACTTTTTCGCGACGCGTTTTTCTGCCGCGCAGACTCCTAGAGTATTTCTGCGATGCGGTTCGCGGTTTTTGCAGCGGCGATTAGGTTTTACTGTTGGTGCGATGGGTTGGTGTTGTGTCGCGTCAGCGACACAAACAAGAAGAGGTCATACGCGATCAACGCGCCACGGTCTTGGGTGCCTGCTGCGGGACGTAAGCCAAGGCGGGGATCGTGGCATCATCGGCAATGACCACGAGCGTGCCAATGTCGACCCATCGCGCGAGCTGATCGATCTGATCGTCGGTCAGGGCGACGCAGCCCTCGGTCCAATTGGCGGCTTCATGGACGCGCGGATTGCCCGCGCCCACGCCATGGATGCCGATGTAACCCCCCAAGGCCGTGGTCTGCGGCGGGACTTCGCCGAAGTAGAGCGCCCTGCGGATTTCGTAATAGGTGTCGAAGTCGATGCGCTTGTCGCGGAAGGCCTGTTCGGCGTGATCCTGGCTGGGGTAATCCAGTCCGAAGAATAGATGGAAGCGGCTGTTGGGATTCTTCCAGGCCACGCGGAAGACGCCAAGCGGGGTCTTGCCGTCGCCTTGCACTCGATTGCGGGCGTAGCCGTTGCGGCCGATGGAGATGTTGTCGAAGCTCAGTACCGGTTTGTCATTCTGTATGACTTGCAGGGTATTCCCGGCTGGATCGACCCGGATCCAGGGGGCTTCTCCGGCGCAGGCTGCCTGGGTGAACCAGAACAAGATGATAAACAACAGGCTCCATCCGCTGCTCCGGTGCGTAATGCGAGTCTCGTGTGCCGGGTGGCGCATTGTACAACCCTCTATACCATAAACATATTCATGTTAACGGCAGCCAGTAACGGATTTTTAACCCGGATTCATCGCATTGTTGGTTCGCACTAGGTCGTTAATGGAATCTGGGTTTAATGGATTTTCGGGGGAGATTTAGAGTTTTTAGCACGCCCAAATGGTCATTGCAATTGTTCCTCAGTTGGCGTGAACGACGATGGTTGATTAAAATGAACGAATTGATCCTCATCCGCCTCCGTGCAACGCGCCGGCAGGCCCATGATCGCACCAAAGGCTCAAAAATGAACCATCAGGGTTTGCTTGGCTTCATCGCAATCCTTCTGCATACGTGGTTGGCCGGCGCGGCCGCCGCGACAACCTTTCCCTTGCCTTCCGATGATATCGTGGTCGTTGGTGAACTTGACTACGTCGAGGTCAAGGCCCACGAGACACTACTGGATATTGCCCGCGCCCACGGCCTCGGCCTGAATGAACTCGCGGCGGCCAATCCGCGCGTCGATCCCTGGCTGCCCAAGGAAGGCCAGCGCATCGTCGTACCCAAGCAATTTATCTTGCCCGAGGGGCCGCGAGAAGGGATCGTCATCAACCTCCCGGAGATGCGGTTGTACTATTATCCGCCTGCACGCCCTGGCGCGCCGCGCGAAGTCATGACCTTCCCCCTCGGGATTGGCGCCGAGGAGCGTTCCTTGCCGCTCATGAACACGACAGTCAGCGAAAAAAAGGAGCGTCCCGCATGGGTGGTGCCGGAGTCGATCCGCGCCGAGCACGCCGCGCGCGGTGAGCCGTTGCCCAAGGTTGTCCCGCCGGGGCCGGACAACCCGTTGGGCGAGTACTCCATGCGCCTGGGCGGCACCAGTTATTTGATCCACGGCACGAACAAGCCCTTTAGCGTCGGCATGCGCGTCAGTCACGGTTGCCTGCGAATGTACCCGGAGGATATCGCGCGGCTCTACCCGCTGGTGCCGGTCGGCACGCCGGTGCGGGTGGTCGATCAGCCCTTCAAGGTCGGCTGGGCAGACGACGGGCTGTATATCGAAGCGCACCCGCCGATGGTGGAATCCCACGCCACCGGGGCCCGAAACCGCTTAACGCCCCTGATCACGGCGATGATCGGATCAGCGACCTCTTCATTGAGCGAATCGGTGTGGAGCCTAGCCACCAGTATCGCCGAGGTCAGAAGCGGTGTTCCCACTCGCGCCATGGCGGGGGGCCGCATAGTCAGCCAGGGATCCATGCAGCCGATAATCAAGCCCAAGGGCACGGAATGGATGGTGCAGGTTGGGGCCTTCACTCAAACGCAAGCAGTGAACAACGTCAAGGCCAAGCTGATGGAGCTGAATCTGCCGGTCGTGCTGGAATCCGTGCGGCCGCGGGGACCATGCCGAATCCTGGTCGGTCCGTATCAGAATCGCCGCCAGGCCGAGGAGATCAGTGCGCGGATCAAATCCACGTTTGACCTTTCCAGCTTTTTGCGGACGACTGAATCAGATCGCAATCCGCCGTCTTGCGTAGGGGCCTCGGCATGAGCCGAAAGGTGTCCACTCAACGCCGTGCCGGCGCATCTTAATCATGATCGAAGGAAGAACGGGCGTCCCCTCAGGCAAGCGGACGCCCGCTTTGGAGCGTATTTGAGCGGTTTATTTGCTCATGGTTTTCTTGAACATACGCTCGGATTTTTCGCTGGCCGCTGCAGCTTCGGCGCTGGCCGCTGCAGCATCGGCGCTGGCGCGGGCTGCGGCGTCTTTGGCAGCTGCTGCATCGCTTTGCGCGGAGGAAGCCATTGCCTTTGCCTCATCGGCGGTCTTCGAGGCGCTGGCTGCCATGGTCTTCGCCTCGTCGGCGGTTTGCTGCGCGCGCGCGATATCGGCCTTCATTTCATCCAGGGTCTTGGTGCTGGTGGCGCAGCCGGTGGCAAGCAAGGCAAGCGCGGACGCGGTCAGTACGATGCGTGCTTTTTTCAACATGTTCTCATCCTCGTGATTATTGTTAAGGGGGTGTTGCGAATACAGGGCAGATCGAAATAATGAGCCGGCGAAAATCCAGCGTGGCTACGTATATAAATTTATCATACGGGGCGCGAAGATAAGGAGGAACGAGTTCAAAATTCGGGAATAAACCGGCGCACCGTTGCGGCGCGCCGGGTATCGGCTTGATCAATAAAACGCCCGTTCACGAATCCAGCGTGTGGCGATCCACTTTTCGCCTTTGATCACCGGCGCGCCGCCGTGCAGGGAGTTGGGATCGATCTTGCCGTCAGCGGTCACGTCCCAGAAAAACGCCGCATCGCCCTTGCGCGGTGTAACCTTGACGTTCGGCACAGGGAAGATGGTTTCCCCGCCTTCCTCGACGTCGTTCAAATACATCACGAAGGTGCAGATGCGCTGCCCGCCGCGCTTTAGTACTTCGGCGCTGCCCGGTAGCACGGGATCGAAATAATCGAAGTGCGGCTTGTACTCGGCTCCGATGCCATAGTGCAGGATCTGGATATTCTCGCCGTTTTCGATCGGTGTGTTGGAGTAAAGCGCGGTACGCTGTTCCACGGCCGCGATGACGGGGTCCTGATTCTTGAGAAAGTGCGTGCCCCGGCTGGTGCGATCTTTGTGTGCCACATACTGCCCGCTGTTTTCATCGACCACCACCGACGGCGCGATTTGTTTTTCAGCGATCCTGATAAAGTGATCGCACTCTTCATGCGAAAGAAAATTTTCCAACAAATACAGCGCCGGCGAAGTGCAAATGACTTTCGGCAGCGATTGGGTAGCAGCGTTCGTCATGGATGATCCCCCCAGTGAAACATGGCGACAAAGCGCCAGGTGTTGCCGCGCTCCTGTGCCAACCCCCCGTTGGCATTTTGGCAAGAGAC
This sequence comes from Pseudomonadota bacterium, assembly GCA_040752855.1. GTDB lineage: Bacteria > Pseudomonadota > Gammaproteobacteria > RBG-16-57-12 > RBG-16-57-12 > JBFMHP01. The sequence continues at coordinate 161,998 of JBFMHP010000042.1, forward strand.
TATCTCAACGATATCTCCTTACATATCCCAAATCAATCGTGACATATGCGGTTTAGACTATGTCCAGCTCGTGATTTGGCACTCAGATATGAAAGACCCAATGTAGTCGCCAAAGACTGCTAACCCGGCGGCGCAGGATATCTGTTTTATGCAAGCGTGAGTCGGCAACGCTGCGCTTATGCCGACCTACGGGTTCCGCTGCTTGCCCTGTATCGCTGACTACTGACAGATATCGTAGGCCGGGATAAGGCGCAGCCGTTCCCGGCATCGTGTGCGTCGGCAACGCTGTTGCTTATGCCGACCTACGGGTTCCGCTGCTTGCCCTGTATCGCTGACCACCAACAGATATCGTAGGCCGGGATAAGGCGCAGCCGTTCCCGGCGATTCCATCCGGGACACCCAACACTTATGAGGCCTCCGCTGTCAAGGCACAAACGAACTTTATTAACGAATAATTTTCGTTAGCTCTTTTACAATCGATGTCGATCAGATCGTGTGGTTCTGGCTTGATTTCCAGAATGGGGTGCA
>JBFMHP010000043.1:0-23621 GCA_040752855.1 Pseudomonadota bacterium
AGCGAAGCCCAACGTTACGCCGCGGATTGTTGGGCTTCGCTGCGCTCAACCCAACCTACATTTTCTTGTGGTTCCGTTACACCTGCGTCAAGGTCACCGTCTTGCGAAAGCGCGCCAAGGCGGCGACAAAAAACACCGCACCGATGACGGCGGCGGCGAGGAATTGCGGCCATACCACATCGAGCCCGGCATCGCGAAATAGCACCGCCTGCGCCAAGCTCACGAAATGCGTGGACGGCACCAATTGCATGAGGGCTTGCAGCGTCTCAGGCATGCTTTCCAACGGTGTATTGCCGCCGGATAACAGCATCATCAGCACATACACCAGAATGGTCAGCAAGCCGAACTGGGGCATGGAGCGCGCCAGCGTGGCCATGAAGATGCCCAGCGAGGTCACCGAGAACAGATAGACCACCGCGCCGGCCAGATATAAGGGAATGGAGCCGCTGATGGGGACGGCGAGGGCCCACTTGACGACAAGGTAGAGCGAGAGACTCACGGCGATCATCACCACCAGTCCACTGGCCCAGATCTTGGCGAGCATGATCTCGATCGGTTGCAGAGGCATCACCAGCAGATGTTCGATGGTGCCGTGTTCGCGCTCGCGGATCAGGGCTGCGCCGGTGAGCAGGATAGCCAGCAGCGTGATGTTGTTGGTGAGCTCCATTACGCTGGCAAACCACGCGGCCTCCAGATTGGGATTGAAGCGCGCGCGGGTGACAATCTCTACGGCCGGGGGCGCCTCGCCGGCAGGGGCCATGAAGGCGGAGAGTTCCTGCGCGATGATGCGCTGGACGTAACCCGAGCCGTTGCCGGCGATGCTCATGGCGGTGGCATCCACATTGAGCTGGATCACCGTCGGGCGCCCGGCCAAGAGGTCCGCTTGAAAACCCGGCGGAATGTCGATCACGAAGGTGTAGCGCCCGGCTTCCATCGCCGCATCGACCTCGTTGATGGTCAATAAATCGGGCCTTTGGAAATACGGCGGTAACAAGGCATCGGTGATGCGCTGTGAAAGCGTCGAGCGGTCTTCATCCACGATGGCGACGGCGGCGTTGGTCACACCGGCGGCGGTATTCTGGGCCACCTCGAAGACGGAAAACGAGAACATATAGGCGATCAGAAATAACATCACCGGGTCGTAGCGCAGGCTGTAGAGTTCCTTGATGCCGAGTCGGAAGATGTTGCTGAGCGATTGCATCTTCAGCGCTCCTGAGTCTTCAACAGGCTCACGCCGAGCAGGAGGTAAATGCAGATCAACGCCACCAGGGCGAGAAAGCTGCCGGAGAGCTCGGCAAAACCGAGCGACTTGGTAAAGGTCCCCAGGCTGATCTGCTGAAAATAGCTGCTGGGAAAGGCCTGGCCAAAGACCCGGGCACCTTCGGTGAGCGAGGCGACCGGCACGAACAATCCGGAAAAGTTGACGGCCGGGACAACGCTGATGATGGCGGTGCCGAAGATCGCCGCGATCTGGGTTTTCATGAACGACGACATCAACAGGCCCAAGCCGGTCGCGGCGATGACATACAACAGGGCGCCCAACAGCAAGGCCGCGAAGCTTCCTTTAATGGGCACTTGAAACAGGAACACGGCTAAGGCGGCGAAGATGGCGAAGTTCAGCAGCGCGATTAGCAGGTAAGGAAACTGTTTGCCGAGCAGGAATTCCAAACCGCTCACCGGGGTGGCATACAGATTGGTGATGGAGCCCATCTCCTTTTCGCGCACCACGCCGGCTGCGGTCATCATGGCGGGAATCCACATCAGCAGCATCATGATGCTGCCGGGGACGATGGCATACACGCTCTTGAAATCCTGGTTGTAACGGAAGCGCGTCTCGATGGCGAGCGGCGGCGCGGGTTGTGCTGGCGTTACGGCGCTGCGCCGGAGATGTTCCAAGTAGAACTCGTGCACCCCGAGGATGTAACCGCGCGCGGTCTCGGCGCGCATCGGGTTGGTGCCGTCGAGCCAGAGGCCCACCTGCGGTGCGCGCCCGCGTTTCAGGTCCTTGTCGAAGCCCGGCGGAATTTCGATGGCGAAGGTCAGTCTTCCCTGCCGCAAACGGTTTTCCAGATCGTCGTAATGGCGTAGCGGCGGGCGCTGCTTGAAATAGGGCGAACCGGAGAAGTTCTCCAGGTAGGCGCGGCTGGCGGGGCTCTGGTCGCGGTCCAGCACCGCATAGGCGATGTCCTCGACATCGAAGGTGATGCCGTAGCCGAAGGCGATCATCAGGATGATGGGGCCGAGCAGTGCAAACGCCAGCCGAATGGGATCGCGGCGGATCTCCATGCCCTCGCGGCGCGCGTAGGCCCAGGCGCGGCGCGGGTCGAAGGCGAGCCGGCGCGGTTCGCTGAGTGGGGTGGGCGGCGGTGTAATGATAGGCGCTGCGGAAGGCTCTGTGATGGTGCGCGTCGTCTTCTGCTCGGCCTCTTCCAGGTAGGCAATGAAGGCCTCTTCGAGATTGGCGCTGCCGCGGGCTTTTACCAACGCGGCGGGTGTGTCCTGCGCCAACACCTTGCCGGCGTGCATGAGCGAGATGCGATCGCAGCGCTCGGCCTCGTTCATGAAATGGGTGGAGATGAAGATGGTTACGCCGTCCTCGCGCGACAGCCGCACCAGCAGCTCCCAGAACTGATCGCGTGCCACCGGGTCCACGCCCGAGGTGGGTTCGTCGAGGATCAGCATCTCCGGGGCATGGATCACGGCCACTGCCAGCGACAGCCGCTGGCGCACGCCGAGCGGCAGTTTTTCCGCCAGTGCATCGGCGACCTCGGCAAGCCAGAAGCGCTCGATCATTTCCGTTACCCGTGCGGTGATCTGTGACTTGGGCAAATGGAAGATGTGCGCGTGCAGCGTCAGGTTTTGACGCACCGTCAACTCGGTGTAGAGCGAGAACGATTGGGACATGTAACCGACCCGTTTGCGCAAGTCGGTGTCTTTGTCACCAGTGGGGCGGCCGAACAGCCAGGCCTCGCCCTCCGAGCTCGGCAACAGTCCGGTGAGCATCTTCATGGTGGTGGTCTTGCCGCAGCCGTTGGAGCCGAGAAAGCCGAAGATCTCACCGCGCTCGATGCGAAAGCTCACGCGATCGACGGCGGTGAATTGTGCGAAGCGCCTGGTGAGATTGCGCGCCTCGATCGCCGACTCAGCTACGTGATGAGCGGGACGCGGCGGGATGCTGAGCTTGCGATGGCTACGGCGTTTTTCTTCTGGTAGTAATGCAATAAAGGTCTCTTCCAGGGTGTTCTGGCCGGTCTGAGCGCGCAGCGCCGCAGGGGTGCCGGTTGCCAAGATCTTGCCCGCGTCCATCGCCACCAGCCAATCGAAGCGCCCGGCCTCATCCATGTACGCAGTGGCGACGATCACCGACATCTGCGGACGTCGCGCGCGGATGCGGTCGATCAACTCCCAGAACTGGCGCCGCGAGAGCGGATCAACGCCGGTGGTCGGTTCGTCCAGGATTAGCAGGTCCGGGTCGTGGATTAATGCGCAGCACAGACCAAGTTTCTGTTTCATGCCGCCGGAGAGCTTGCCGGCCGGACGATCGGCAAACGGGGCGAGTCCCGTGCTGGTGAGCAATTCCGCGATGCGCGCGCGGCGCTCCTCTTGCGCTTGGCCGAACAGGCGCCCGAAAAAATCGACGTTCTCGAAGACCGACAACGTCATATAGAGATTGTGTCCCAACCCCTGCGGCATATAGGCGATGCGCGCACAGATCGCCGTGCGCTGTTGTTTGTCGCGCATGTCGCTTTGCAGAACTTCGACGGCGCCGTTCTGTATTTTGCGCACGCCCGCGATCAGCGATAGCAGGCTGGATTTGCCCACGCCATCCGGGCCGATCAGTCCGACCATGCGGGCGGACGGAATTTCGAGATCGATGCCGTCGACAGCGCAGGTATTCTTATAACGATGGCTGAGGCCTTGGATGCGCGCGACGCTAGTCATCGGTCATCGCCTCGCATGAATGGTCTGAATCGGGCAGGTTCATGGCTGGTGCGCGAGTTGCAGCGATTGCGGCCACTGCGCGTCCGGTGTCAGGCGCACATAGGCCACTCCCGGCACGCCGGTCTTCGAGAGTTCGGGATGGACTTTCAAGAACCCGGCGTCGAGTTGGACCTTGATGCGAAACATCAACTTTTCGCGTTCGGTACGCGTCTCCACCTCTTTGGGCGTGAACTGGGCCTGCGGCGCGACGAAGGTGACCTTGGCCGGTATCACCAGCTCCGGCAGGCCATCGAGCACGATGCGCGCCTCGGCGCCGACCGCAAGCTGCGCCGCCTGATGTGTGGGAAGAAAGATCGTCATATAGACATCGGTGGGATCGAGCACGGTGAGCACCTTGCCGCCGCCGGGCAACACCTCACCCGGTTCCGCGAGCCGATACAATACGCGCCCGCCGATCGGTGCCTTGAGGATGCCGTCGTCGATCTGGGCCTTGAGCAGTTCGGTATCGGCGATGGCCGCCTCGATCGCGGCCTCGGCATTCGAGAGCTGCGCCTGCGCGGCGGCGAGCGTGGCCTTGGCGGTTTCCACCGCGGTTTCATCGCGCTGTAATTGTTCCAGTGAGATGCTCTTGTTCTCGTACAGTCCCTCGGCGCGTTCCAGATCTTTTCGCGCCAGCGAAAGCTCGCTTTGGCGTTGGGCGATCACCGCCACCGCGACACTGCGCTCCTGCTGCGCGCGCCGCACCTCGGCCTCGGCGCGGCGCAGTTGCGCATCCAGCTCCTTGGTATCAATCTGCGCGAGCGCTTGATTGAGTGCGACCGCGTCACCTTCCTTCACCAGCACCGCCGCGAGGCGCCCGCCGAACTTGGTGGTGATATCGACCTCGGTCGCCTCGATGCGGCCGTTGCCCGAGTCGATGCCCGGCGGCAATTCCGGCGCTTGCATCAGTTTCCAGGCGTAACCGCCGATGATCAGCAATACAGCCGTGACAATCGCGGTGAATTTCCATCGTTGTGACCGGTTCCTGGCCATCGAACCTCCTCGTAATGATTTTGGGCGCGGAATTGCGCGTTGTTTTCAGTAAAAGTATAGATAACAATTCTTTGCGTGCTGGTGGCGCAGTATTGAGGGAAAGGTTGATGACAGCATGTGGATATTCCCTTTTGACTATACTGAGCACTAGAGGTTACAGCTACTCAGTCGCTAAGCGATACAAATGGGGAAAGAAGCGCAATGATGAAGGAGATCATGCTTTACGCAGGCTCGGCGGTGATTTTCTTGTGGGGTGCCGCGCACATCTTGATCCCGACCAAGGCCATCATCAAGGGATTCGGTCCCATCTCGGATGAGAATCGCCGCATCCTGGCCATGGAGTGGATCATGGAGGGACTGACCTTGTGTTTCATCGGCGTGCTCGTCAGCCTGGTGACGGTGCTCGAAGGTATTGCGAATCCTGCCTCTGTGATTGTGTATCGGGCATCCGCAGCGATGCTGTTCGTGATGGCGGTGGTATCATTTTTTACCGGTGCGAGAACGGCGATACTTCCGATGAGGCTCTGTCCGCCGATTTTCAGTACCGTGGCGGTGATGTACTTGCTTGCAACTATGAAATAGATTATTTCAACATCGTCTTCAGCTTTGCCCAAACATTATTCAAAATCTGCTCCTGAGCCAATGCGGTCGGATGCAGGCCATCGCTCTGGAACAGCGTTTTGTTCTCGGCGATGCCTGCGAGCAGAAAGGGTACGAAAGCGATTTTCCGCTCTTTGCTGATTTCCTGGTAAACATCTTGAAAGCGGCGCGCATAGACAGGGCCGTAGTTGGGTGGCAGTTGCATGCCCACCAGCAGCGCCTTTGCTTTCTTCTTTTTCGCCAGATCAATCATTTTTTCCAGATTGGATTTCATTTCCTCCAAAGACAGCCCGCGCAAACCATCGTTGGCGCCAAGCGCGATGACGATGATGGCGGGGCGATGCTGTTGCAGTAGCTTCGGCAGGCGCGTGAGGCCGCCGGCGGCGGTCTCACCGCTGATACTCGCGTTGACGACCTGATAACGCGGATTGTGCTTCTCCAGCCGCTGTTGCAGCAGAGCAACCCAGCCGGCGCGCTGATCGATGCCGTAGGCCGCGCTGAGACTGTCGCCCAGAACGAGGATGCGAGGTGTGTCGCTGAACGCGGGTGTGGCAAGGATGAATAACAGCAGTGCGAGGATTGTTTGTTTCATCGTAACGGTACGCTATACACTAAACTGACAATAACGCATCTGGCTCAATTCCTGCCAGCAGATAATACCTTTGCAAGCCCCTCTCCCGCGGGCGGGAGAGGGGTTGGGGTGAGGGCATAACAGAATTATTCCGTTATCGGGTGGGGGGCGAGCTAGCCTTCAACATCCGTGCGTCACCCCCATCCCAACCTTCCCCCGTCAAGGGGGAAGGAGCCAAAAATACAATGCTTCTCAACACCAGATTAGTAATCACTGCATCACCAATCTTGTTATGCTTGTCTCTACTCGAATTGTCAATTCAGCGGAGTCGAGGTACATGAATCAGGTAGTGCTGGCGGCCAGCCAGCTGGACAAGCGCGTGCGCAGCGCGGAGGGTGAGTTGACCCTGCTCGCGGGCATCAATCTCGCGATCCAGTCCGGGGAGACAGTGGCCATCGTCGGGACCTCCGGGGCCGGCAAGTCGACGCTGCTCGGCCTGCTCGCCGGGCTCGATACGCCGAGCGGCGGACAGGTGTGGGTCGATGGCGAGGATCTGTTCGCGCTGGATGAAGACGGGCGTGCGCGGCTGCGCGCGGCCAAGGTCGGCTTCGTGTTTCAGGCCTTTCAGCTCCTACCCAATCTCACGGCGCTGGAGAACGTGATGTTGCCGCTGGAGCTGGCGGGGCGGCGCGATGCCGCCGCGCAGGCAACGCAAGTTCTAGATCGTGTCGGATTGGGTAAGCGGCTGCAGCATTATCCGAAGCAGCTTTCCGGCGGCGAGCAGCAGCGCGTGGCGATTGCGCGCGCCTTTGCCACGCAGCCGAAATTGTTGTTCGCCGACGAACCGACCGGCAATCTCGACAACAAGACCGGCGCGAAGATCATCGACCTGTTGTTCGAACTCAACGCCGAGCGCGGCACCACGCTGGTGCTGGTGACCCATGATGCGCAGCTTGCCGGGCGCTGCCACCGGCGGCTGGAGCTTGAAGAAGGCCGGTTGAGGAGCGAGGCGTGAACGCGCTGCTGATGGGCCTGCGGCAACTGCGGCGCGATTGGCGCGCCGGTGAACTGACGGTGCTCGCCTTGGCGCTGACCCTCGCCGTGGCCTGTGTCAGCTCTGTCAACTTCTTCACCGATCGCATCCACCTTGCATTGGAAAGTCAGGCGAATGACTTGCTCGGCGGTGATCTGGTGCTCGCGTCGAGCAACCCGGTCCCCGCCGCATTTAAAACCCGCGCGACACAGCTCGGCGTGCATCTCGCCGAGACGGTCGAGTTTCCCAGCATGGTGCTCGCTGGCGAGCGCACACAACTGGCCGCGCTCAAGGCGGTGAGTGAGGCTTACCCGCTGCGCGGTCACGCGCGCATCGCACACGCATTGTTCGCACCGGATGAGCCGATCGCCGGAGGCCCGCCACCCGGCAAGGTCTGGGTGCACGGGCGGTTGCTCTCGGAGCTTGGCATCGAGGTGGGCGCGACGGTGACAGTTGGCGCCGCCACACTGCAAGTCGATGCCGTGCTTGCCAGCGAGCCGGATCAGTCGGAAGGGATGTTGTTCAATCTCGCCCCGCGCCTGATGATGAATCTGGCCGATCTGCCCGCGACTGGTTTGGTGCAACCGGCGAGCCGTGTGCGCTATCGCCTGTTGATGGCGGGCGAGGCGGCGGCGATTCAATCCTTCCGCCAGGAATGGCAACCGCGCCTGCAACCGGGCGAACAACTGGTGGATGTAAAAGATGCGCGGCCGCAGGTGCGCACGGCGCTCGATCGTGGTGAAAAGTTTCTCGGGCTTGCGGCGCTGGTGAGCGTGCTGCTGGCCGGTGCGGCAGTGGCGTTGGCGGCGCGGCGGTTCGTCAGCCGGCATTTGGATAATTGCGCGGTGATGCGTTGTCTCGGCGCCGAGCAGCGGTTCATTAATCGGCTTTATCTCAGCCAGATGTTGTGGCTCGGGCTGCTGGCCAGCATGCTTGGCGTGCTGCTGGGTTATCTGGCGCAGGGCGGATTGGTGATAGTGCTCGGCCCACTGGCCGGTGTCGAGCTGCCGCCGCCCGGCGCGCGGCCGGTGTTATGGGGGATGCTGACCGGGATGATCACCCTCATCGGATTTGCCCTTCCACCGATTTTGCAACTCGCCGGAGTGCCGACGCTGCGCGTGTTGCGCCGGGATATGGGCCGGGTGCGGCCGAATACGGTGCTGGCTTATGGCACCGCCTTGGGCGCGATGCTGATTCTGGTGATCTTGCAGGCGCGGGATATAACACTCGCCGCCATCGTTTTTTTCGGTTTGTTATTGATTGTGTTGTTGCTGGGATTGCTCTCGTTGCTGTTGTTGCGGCTGCTCAGGTCGCTCAAAACCCGCGCGGATGATACCTGGCGTTTCGGTTTGATGAATATCGGTCGGCGCCCCGCGCAGAGTGTGATCCAGATGGTGGGCTTCGGCATCGGCCTGATGGCCTTGCTGCTGCTGGCGGTCGTGCGCAGCGATCTGCTCGATGAGTGGGAGGGCCGGCTGCCGGCGGACGCGCCGAACCGTTTCCTGATCAATATCCAGCCCGATCAATTGCCGGCGGTGCGGCAGTTCTTCGCTGGCGAGGGGATCGCGGCACCGAAGTTCTTCCCGATGGTGCGCGCGCGATTGATCGCAATCAATGGCAAGGCGGTGAACGAGGAGAGCTTCGCCAATCAACATGCCCGTCAAATGGTGAGTCGCGAATTCAATCTTTCCTGGGCGAGTGAGCTGCAAGCAGACAATCAAATCATCAGTGGCCGCTGGTGGAATGAAAACGATCACGGCCGCGCATGGCTCTCGGTGGAGCAGGGGCTCGCCAAAGATCTGGGGCTGGCCATGGGCGACACGCTTACCTACAGCGCCGGCGGACAGGAATTTAGCGCCGGGATCGTGAGCCTGCGCAGCGTCGAATGGGACAGCTTCAAACCCAACTTCTTCGTGCTCGCACCGCCCGGACTGTTGGAGGAATTTCCGGCCAGTTACATCACCGCGTTCTATCTTCCAAGCGAGCGTTACACCGTGCTCAATGACTTGATCCAACAGTTTCCCAACATCACGGTGCTCGACGTGGCGGCGATCCTCGACCAGGTGCGCCGCATCATCGAGCGCGTCACCCTCGCGGTCGAATACGTCTTCATCTTCACCGTGCTCGCCGGTCTGATGGTCATGTACGCCGCCATCTACGCCACACTGGACGAACGCATCCGTGAAGCGGCGATCTTGCGCACCCTCGGCGCGCGCCGTGGCCAATTGCTTGGCAGTCTCGTGGTCGAGTACGTCGGCCTGGGTTTTCTCTCAGGTCTGGCGGCAGCGATCAGTGCCGGCGTGGTGGGTGTAGTGGTGGCGCAACGTGTCTTCGAACTGACCTATGTGCCCGGGCCGACATTGTGGCTGGGTGGCATGCTGCTGGGTGCGGTGGGCGTTGGATTGGCCGGCACCCTCGGCACGCGCTTTGTGGTGGATCAGCCGCCGTTGCGGACGCTGCGGGGTGATTGAGCTTGCCGTAGCGAGGAAACAGCTTACGATCGTCTTCTTAAAGATCGCTACGGTGACGATTGCCCAGGGTGGCGGATGCGAGTTGGCCGGGCCTGGCGTTTTGCGCGAATGTGCACGGCTTTTTTCTCCGCCGTCAAAGAAAATGCTTCAACGGCTTTCCGGACGCCAACCAAATCTTGATGGATTCAAAAAAGATGATCGTTGTGTAACTCACGGCGAACCACAGGATCACGGCCTCGATCGGCAGGTTGTGCCAGGCACCGATGAAGATGCCCATCATCGCGCGCTCCTGATATCCCCACCACTGATACGGCAGCGCCAGCGTGGATTCCCAGATGAGACTGATGAGCACGATGATGAACAGCGTAAAACTGAACGCCCGCCAATTGATGAACGGCTGGGCGCTCTTGTAAAAAGCCATGGACGGGATCAAGGCCATGATGGTGAGATAGACGAAGTACCACGGGAATCCTTCCGTGTTATTCGCGAACAGTTTTCGATACACCACTGCCAGAAAAATCAAACCGCATCCGATGATGACCGACGGCCAGTGAAAACCGAGCAACCGGTCGATCTTTGCGGCCTCGCCGCGGTAATCCGGAACATTGTATTTCTCGAACCAGTATTCGTCGCACCAAACGTACAGCAGCAAGACGGTGGCGAACCCTGATACGTAGAAGACGATTTCCTCGATCGGTATCGGTCCTCCGATCGCTGGAAAATTGATTCCCAACACTGCGTTGTGGTTTTCAAACACGAAGAACGAATTGCCAAATAGCACGTCGAGCACAATCCCAGCAGGCGCGAGCAGCGCCAACGTGTAAAAAAATGCCGTCTTTTGGAAAGTGAGCTTTTGGAATCGCCGCATCCAGAACAGCAAGGCGACAATTGGGAACAGGAACAGGCTCAGGCTGATGGTATATCCCAATGGAGAGGGATTTTCTGAGCTTTGCGTGAGCGTAACTGGCGCGATCACCGAGTTCAGCGTTAAGGCGACCGGAATCACCAATATGCAAATCAGGTATGCGACCACTGCCGCGGCGCGTCGGGTGGTTTTTAGCAAAGAGTACATTCCTCAAAAGTTGTATAAAGTAGGTTGGGCTGACGCAAGAAGGCCAACAATTTACCGCTCTGCATGCCCCAAATGCTTACCTTTCGTTCGGCGACCGCCGCGATGTTGGGTTTCGTACCTCAACCCAACCTACCGTGCTGGTGCATCCCGCTCCTGGCGGGCGGGATCGAGGGTAAGGGAATACCGGTGTACAAGCCGAATTGCATTCTATACTAATTTTAGGCTGTCAAAAGCGAATGTATTTATGCGGCGTCAGTAATCCTTGAAAAAAATAGCAGACTGATGGAAACCTACGGAGGTCACTGAAATGAAAAAGCATCTAGCAATGGTGATAGCGGTAGTGGTTGGCGCTCTTAGTGGCTGCAGTACGCAAGCGCCGGTCACTACTGAGGTAGTTATGGCTCCGGTCGAGGTCGGTACAAAAACGCCCGACTATGAAGTGATCTCGCCGACCGAATTGAGGCTGGCTCCCGGCGTGAAACTCCAGGTGCTCGAATCTGCTGAGGGGCAGAACAAGGGGTTTATTCTGCTAAGAGCGGACGGCGGTCTCGGCGGCTTCATGGCCTGCGGTTGTGTCGGCGCGACAACCAGCACGTGCAAGACGGAAAACGACAACCCGGTGCATCCATCGTGCAGCGGAGGTTACACGGACAGCGAAGGGAATTTTCATCCGTGCCAGTTGGAAGGACCTATCATCGGACCACCGAAAGACCCGTACACGCTCAAGTTCGTCGATAAATCGACTCGTAAGTGACGAGTACACGGGGCGCTGGAGTCACGGGTGTTGGGGGCGCATTTTCCATAAGACAAGCCCCCCTTTGACCCATGACTCCAGAAGGCGCTTGCCCTCATTGGCCTCAGTCTGGCGATCTCGGTCGCGCGCAGTTCATGGAAGAACAATTACATGCTTTCGTCCTATGCCAATCCAGGCTCGCGAATTCAATGATGTCGGCAAGGTAACGAGCTTATCTTTTAGGTAGCTGAGCATGATGGCGCGCTTCTCGGCCCAGACGTCTTCTCCAAGCTGGCTCTTCAATAGCGTGATCGGTGCGCTGCCGCGCACCATAGAGTCGAAAAACGTTTCGATGTCGTTCACTGTCCAGTAGCCGTCGTAGGGAGTGATGGTTACATCGACAAAGCCGGCCTGTCGCATTTCATGGCGAAAGTTGTCTGGATCGTCGAGCGTAAGCACTTTGCCGCCATCCGCTTCTGGCTTTCTAGGAAATGCTGCCTGCATTGCGCCAAACATCATCTGCATGGCGGTCGAGTCGGAAACGGGGGCCCATGCGGTAACTACCGCACGTCCCCCGGGCTTCAAGGTGCGCAGCATCTCGCGAAAGCCACGATTGCGATCGGGGAAAAACATCAAGCCGAAGATCGAGAACGCCCAGTCGAACGTATTGTCGGCGAAATCGAGGTTCTGTCCATCCATGTGATATGTCGTGATATTTGTAATGTCGCGCCGCGCGATCTCTTGGTTGAAACAGTTCAGCATCCCCTCCGAAAAGTCGATGCCGTGGATTTCGCGGACATCGTTTTGGATGAGCAACGACAGCGTGCCGGGTCCGCACGCAACGTCCAGCACGTTGTCGGCATTGCAAAAATCCGCGACCTCCAGAGCCTTGCGGCAGTATTGCGCGAATACCGGCTGTGTCTCGGTGACATATCCTTCCGCTACCAGCGTCCAGGGTTCCGGTGTAGACATGGGATTTTTGTCGGTCATGGCCTGTTACCTCGTGATCGTGTATGCGCGCACCGCGCGCGTGGCTGATGATATGTTTGCCACGGCAGTTTGGCAATGTGGTCAGTTAAAGCCGAAGTTAGACCGAGCCAGTCCGTTTTTGCGCAACTGCATAGATCACATTCGTTCCAACGTAATCGACGCCCTGCGCGGTAAGCGTGGCCAGAATCTCCTGCCGGACGCTGCGCGCCGCCTCGATGCCCATCTGGTCGATCGTCCATCGCAGGCCACTGCCCAGCGCAATGGCCCAGAAATCCTCCGGGCCGCGTAGCGGCTGATGTCCCTCTTCGTCAACGATCTCAACATGTGGCACTCCCGCATCAGCGAAAAGCTTGCGGACAGCAGCGGGCGTCGTGATTCGGTCCCAGGGATTGTATGCCGAGTAAAGATCCGGACGCGCTCGCTGTACGGCGGCGAGCCAGACCTCGTAAGCGGGCGCAAAGATGTCCGGTCCCCATGTCGTGATCGCCAACTGCCCCCCTGGCCGCACCAGCCGCCACAGCTCTGCGACCTGTGCCTCCATGTTCGGCACGAAGAAGATTCCAAATACGCACACGACGGCGTCAAAATAGCCATCCGGGAAGTCCAGCGCGGTCATGTCTCCCCGGCGAAACTCTACGTTGCTCAGCCCCCCGGCTGCCGCCTTCGTGCGGCCAAGCTTCAGGAGTTCCTCCGCGAGGTCGATCGCAATGACTGTTCCCTCGGGACCTACGGCATGCGCGGCGGGTAGTGCGGAGGCACCCGTTCCGCAACACAGGTCTAGAACCCGTGCGCCCCGGCGCAGCTGCATGCGTTCGACCGTCTGCCGGCCGTAACGATCCCAGAAACCCAAAGGCTCGGCGTCGAAGGTGTCGGCGGCAGAATTGTAGGTTCTCTCCGCCTTCAGCTTCGCTGTTTTTAAAGCATCGGTCATACGGCCCTCCAGGCATTTAGACATTTTTGGTTAGTGCAAAATCTTCACCAGATCACATTCTGGCAGCCTAAATAGGTCACGGACTCACAGAGTTTTTTCGCCAAAAAAATACTCAAAAACATGGCCAGTTACCTCGTGATCGTGTTCGACACTCCCGGCGCATAAATCATGCGAGCCGGAGATGAATTTATTAATCTTGCGATCAATTATATCTGCAAAGTATTTCGATACTGTCCCTCTCCCGCAGGGAGAGGGAATTGCACCAGACATATATCGCCGCTAGTTAATAACCTGAAGCAACCACTCCCGTGACGCCAAAATTCGCATCGCGTGGTTGCGGCGTGCTGAACGCGATCGACTGTCGCGTGAACTTGTCTCCGTCACAGATGAACGTGTCGGTTCCGAACGGATAGATGTGTTGCTTGGACGCGGCGTGCCACGTAATAAATAACGTATCGTTACACACATGCAACGTGTCCACAGTCAGTCCAGGCGAGTCGCCGCGCTCGATGTTGCCGAACTCGGCGAGCAGGGCGCTGTAAGCAGTTCGAATGCGATTAACGCCTTCGTACACGCCATCCGGCGTGACGACGACCGAGTGTTCTCCGAAGTCGCGAAGGACCGCGTCGAGGTCTCCGGAGCTAAATGATGCAACATGCCGTTTGAATACATCCAGTACTCGGATTTCCTGGGCGGTGTGGTTTTGTTTCGACATAATTGATTTTCCTCTGAGCGGTTGATGTTGTGCCTCATTGACGGGTGATCACGACCTCGAGGTACTCGCTGGGCACCACCAGCGAGTGCTGCCCACCCACGTTGTGGTGTTCGAGCAGCGCGGTAAGATCCTCGGTCAGGCGCGCCTGCTGCTCGGCATCAAGCGCGGCGAACGCCTTATGGGTCGGCCCATAATAGTTGCGGAACAATTCGATCCAGTGCGCCGGAGAGTGAAAGCGAAAATTGAAATAACGCCGCTCGCAATGAATATCGGTGGCATCCGAACCGAACAGTTCCACGATGCGCGGTTCGCTGCCCCACAACATTGGAGATTGCAGTCCGGCCGGAGGCGGAACGTGGCGCGCGATCACGCGGAATAGATCGCCGAGGAATCCTTCCGGCGTCCAGTTGGCCATGCCGATGCGCCCGCCACTGCGCACCACCCGCACCAACTCGCGCGCTGCCTTGTTTTGTTGCGGCGCAAACATTACTCCGAAGGTGGACAGTGCCACATCAAATGATCCATCACGATAGGGCAACTCCTCCGCATCCGCTACTTCGAACCGGATCTCCAATCCCTCGGCCCGGGCGCGCGCGGCACCTTTATCGAGCAATCCTTGTACGTAGTCGGTGGAGGTCACATCGGTGAAGCGCCGCGCGGCGGCGAGTGTTGCATTACCGTTGCCTGCGGCAACATCGAGCACACGCTCTCCGGCACGCAAGTCGACGGCCTCCGCCAATGTTTCACCGACGATCTGCAAGCGCAGCCCGATGGTGGCGTAGTCGCCGCTGGCCCACGTAGCCTGTTGGCGTTGTTTGATCGCATCGAAGTCGAGGGCCTGATTGCTCGAGGATGTAGACTTTTCCGTTGCGTATTCACTGAGTTGCTGTCTCATGGTGACCTCCTGAATTTTGGGCTGGTTGAGGATGACAACGTAGTCAGTATGGACACGCCGCGGCGTTGACACTTTACTTGGCGTCTGCCATATATGATCGAGCGTCCAATTTTTTGGAATCATGTGCTCGGAAATCTACTATTCTTGTTCCACAGTCCGCCAATGTCCCCAAGTCCATGAACCGAGATCCGCTTTCCGATCTATTGCGCAGCATCCGTGTACGCGGAGCAGTGTTCTATTACGTGATCTGTCGCGGTCAGTGGTCGGCGGAGGCGCCGGCGGCGGAAGAGATTGCCGAAGCGGTATTGCCCGGCTGCGAACACGTGATGGAGTACCACATGATCGCCAAAGGCAGCGGTTGGGCGGCGGTCTCCGGGCGACCGCCCGTGAAATTGGCGACCGGCGACATCGTTATGTTTCCGCAAGGCGACCGCCATGTGATTTCAAGCGCGCCGGGAATTGAGCCCATCCGCCAGACCGCCGATTGGGTATTCGCGCGGCGCAACGATCCGAAACCGCTGCCGATTTCATATCACCACGGCGTGGTCGAGGCGGGCGTTCGGCTACCGGTTGACGATGCCGATATGGTTGCTGTGTGCGGCTTTCTCGGTTGCGACCTGCGACCGTTCAATCCGTTGATTTCCGCGTTGCCGCGCCTGCTGCATTTGCCGGCATCACACGCGGGCGGCTGGGTGGCGCAAGTGATCGACCAGGCTGCGTGCGAATCCAGCAATCCGCGCCCAGGCGGCGACGCGGTGCTGGAGCGGCTCGGTGAGATGATATTCATTGATGCCGCGCGCCGCTATCTCGACAGTCTGCCGGAAGACGCAAGCGGATGGCTGGCGGGATTGCGCGACCGTTTCGTGGGCAAGGCGCTCGAGCTCATGCATGCCCGTCCCGACCACGCCTGGACGGTGGATGAACTTGCGCGTGATGTGGGCCTGTCGCGTTCGGCCTTGCACGAACGCTTCGTTGATTATGTCGGACAGCCTCCGATGCACTATCTCACTCATTGGCGTATACAACTCGGCGCGCGACGCCTGCGCGAATCGAACCGAACTGTCGCGGGGATTGCGCTCGAGGTTGGCTACGATTCCGAAGCGGCTTTCTCGCGCGCGTTCCGGCGCATCGTCGGCATGCCGCCGGCGGCGTGGCGCAAGGCGCAGATACGTTCCTACTAACCCGGCAGCAAATGATATCGGTTTTTATCCCCTCTCCCTCAGGGAGAGGGCTAGGGTGAGGGGATCGATTTTACCCACCTCATCCTTGGCAACTGCAGTGATGTGGGCTTCGTTCCTCAATCCAACCTGCCTCGCCGCGAACCATTTGTTTTTATCACGCAACCATTAGCGGATTCAATTCGTGGGGCGATCACGTTAAAAAATCGTGCGCGTATTCTGTCGGAATATAAAGAAAAAATAGCCTACTACGATCGCACCGTCCAGTAAGTAGGCCAATTGGTTTGTAAGTGAAATCCGGGCTACTTACTACTTGCCGCAATGGCAATCTCAATGAGTTGGTCTACTCTTAATGGTTGCAGGAGACAGTGCCAATAGTTTCTACATTTTGGTTGTTTTTTCGTGATGTCTATGTGGGTTTTAAACAGCCGCAAGACTAAGCTGAAAAGCGATTGCATATCGGTTTTTTATTTGTGATTCAGCAGCAAGGGAGGACATATGAAAGTGACAGGACTGTTGTTGAGTTTGGGGATCGTGCTTCTACTGGTTGGCTGCGATCGCGCAGCGCCGGTTGATGTCGACAAGCGCCTGGCGGATCTGGAGAAACAAGTCGGAACCCTACGGGAGCAGAATCGGGATCTCAGGGTCAAGCTCAGGTTGTCGCATAGCTTCCCGACGCGTTCGCCACTGGAGGATTTTTTCGCTAGCCCAGAATTCTGGCAGTGTACGTATGACACTAGCTGGTCAGACTGCGCGAGCCGCTGCTCCAAACAGACGAGCGAAGGCTACCAAGCGTGCATAGCCAACCATCCGGAAGGGCCAGAACGGGTACAGTGCATCGAGGAAAACACAGCGCGGGGTCAGAACTGTCTGAAGGCATGTCCGGTTCAGACTTCGCCTACCGACCCGCCGGAGTGTCGAGGCGGCGTGGCCTAGCCCGGATATTTCACCACGGTGAGAAAATCGCCATCTAAAGATGGCGCCTAAACAATATTGGGCTGATTTATTTCAACAACTCTTCCTGCAACGCCGCCTCATCGATACGCGCACCGAGGTGCGCGGCGATGGTGCGCATGTCGAGCATGGCGTTGTGCAGGCAGCTGCTTGCGCCGGGGGAGGGGGTGACGTTGAAGATGATGCCGTTGCCGGGATTGATCTTAGATTCGCCGAGCAGCAGTTTGCGTTGCTGGCGGTCGATGAGCTGGGGACGCACGCCGCCGAAATGCGTGGCGTAGCGCAGATCGCTGAGTTTCAGCCCGGGCACGATCTTTTGCGCATCCTTGAGGAAGAGTTTTTTGCCGAGGAATGGAACCTCGAACAGGAAATTCTTGAAGATGTAGTTGCGGATGTCTGCATCCTTGAACAGATCGAGGAAGACGCGCGCGACGTTGCCGTCGAGGCGCAGCACGCGCAGGAATTCCGGAAACGACGAATAGTTGTAGCGCTCCAGCAGCGGCAACAGCAGGGCGGTGGGTCCGAAGCGCGTTTGGCCGTCGACGGAAAAATCGTAATCGGCGTGGATGGCGGCGAAGGGAAGTTTCTTGTTTTGCAGCGTGTAGATCTTGCCGTTGACCAGTTTGGGCGCGAGGTAGAAGCTGCCGGCCACCGGCAGGCAGGAATACTCCAGTCCGTAACCCATGCGCTGGGCGAGCAGCAGGCTGTGTCCGCAGGCGGCCACGACCACGGCCTTGGCGTGATACTCGCCATTGTTCGTGTGGACGGTGAAGCCGCCTTCTGATGATGTGATGTTGTGCGCGAGGGTTTTAAAGCGCACATCGATCTGCTTACCCACTTGCTTGCCGGCTTCGCGGATGAAGGAGTGGGTCAGGGCGCCGAAATTGGCGCCGCTGTATTCGTCGGTGCAGCCGAAGCCGACGAAGTTTTCCTTGCGGAACTTGCCGTCGACCAGCGCGACGTTCGGCTCGATCGCGGCGATGGCCTGTTTGTCGAGCAGGCGCATGTAGGGGAAGTGCGGGGTGAATTCCTCGGCGCGCTGGGTAAGCTGCGCGACCTCGGCGTCACCCACCGCCAACACCATCTTGGGCATGCGATAGAGGATCTGGTTGGCGTCTTCGAGCTTGGTTGCGTAGTGGACGATCATCTGCGCGGCTTGTTTGACTGCCCGGGCCTTTTCCACCGTGTAATTGGTTTCGATGTCGCCGCAGTGCAGGGTCTGGCTGTTGTTGCGCGTGTGGGAGTTGACCTTGGCGACCTGGTCGTATTTTTCCAGCAGGGCGATCTTCTGGATATTGCTGTAGCGGCTGACGGTATAGAGCAAGGCGCTGCCGGAAACACCGCCGCCGATGATGACCAGATCGTAGTGTTGTGATGCCATAAACAACCTTTTCGCTTGCCGGAATAGCCCATACGCGCGGGCGGTGTATTGTGGCACGGTCGGCAGGAATTTGCGATGCCGGGAACACCCTGGGCGTGCTCTGGGAGTATCGGCATAAATGTAGGGTGGGTTAGGCGGTTTTTGTCGTAACCCACGGGGCGTTGCGCAGCAACACGATTGAGTGCCTGCGGCACGGGTTGGTGGGTTACGGCGCGCAGGGCGCGCCTAACCCACCCTACATTGGTCGGGTGGGATCGTTGGATTTCGTTGCAGTGGTCAGGTCCACCCGCGCCAGCTGTTCGAACAGGCTCACCATGGCGGAGGAATCCAGTTCGCCGAGGCCGGTGCCGACCAGGGCGTTGAGGTACTGGCTCGCCAGCGCGGTGCTGGGCAGGGCGATGCCGAGTTCGGCGGCGGCATCCTGCACGATGCGCATGTCCTTCTGATGCAGCTTCGCCTTGAAGCCGGGGGTGTAGTTGTGATCGAGCATGCGCTGGCCGTGCACCTCCAGGATGCGGCTGCCGGCGAAGCCGCCGAGCAGGGCCGCGCGCACCTTGGCCGGGTCGACGCCCGAGGCCGCGGCGAGGATGAAGGCCTCGCCGATGGCGGCCAAGGTCTGGGTAACGACGATCTGATTGCAGGCCTTGGTGACCTGGCCTGCGCCGTGGTCGCCGATGTGCACGATGTTCTTGCCCATCGCGCGCAGGACCGGCAGCACGCGCTCGAACACCGCCGCCTTGCCGCCGACCATGATGGAGAGCGTGCCGTCGATCGCCCCCTGACTGCCGCCGGAGACCGGGGCATCCAGCATCGCGATGTCGGCGTGGGCCAGTTCGGCGGCGATGTGGCGGGAGACCGAAGGCGAGATCGTGCTCATGTCGACCACCACGCTGCCGGGACGCGCGCCGTGGATCACCCCATGTTCGCCAAGCACCACCTCGACCACGTCATCGGTGTCGGAGACGTTGGTGAAGATGATGTCGCAGTGTTGGGCGAGTTCTTGGGGGCTGGCACAGGGTTGCGCGCCGGCGGCGGTAAGCGGTTGCATCAGCTCGGCGCGGCGGGCGTAGATCCACAGGGGATAGCCCGCCTTGAGCAGATTGGCCGCTGCCGCGCGGCCCATGACGCCGAGGCCGATGTAACCGATGCGTTCGTTCATGATGGCTCCTAAATGTAGGGTGGGTTAGGCGTTTTTTTGCCGTAACCCACCAACCGTGCCCAAAGCGCTTCGCGGGGCAGGCTCTTGCGCAGCAACACAAAACAAAATTAATTGAGTGCCTACGGCACGAATTGGTGGGTTGCGTGCAAGCGCTTAACCCACCCTACATTGATAAGGCAGGTCGGCATAAGCGTAAGCGTTGCCGACGTGACTGTGTGCCGGGAACACTGCGCCTTATCCCGGTCTACATTATTTAGAGCGCCGCGTCCAAGACCTCGATCCAATGCTTTTTTTTTCCAGAATTGAATGTAGGGTAGGTTAGCGTATTTTGCGCAACACACCAATCGTTGCGCAACAACACGATCGAGTGCCTACGGCACGGATTGGTGGGTTGCGCGCAAGCGCTTAACCCACCCTACATTGATAACGTAGGTCGGCATAAGCGTAAGCGTTGCCGACGTGACTGCGTGCCGGGAACGGCTGCGCCTTATCCCGGCCTACATTATTTACAGCGCCGCGTCGAGCACTTCGATCCAATGCTTCACCGGCCGTTTGGCTTGTGTTTCCAGGTGCATGTGACACCCGATATTGGCGGTGGCGATCAACTCCGGCTTACCGCTCTCCAGCGCGGCGAGTTTGTTCTGCAACAGCCGCTGCGAGAGTTCCGATTGCAGCACGGAATAGGTGCCGGCCGAACCGCAACACAGGTGGCCATCGGGCACCGGCGTGAGTTCGAAGCCGACCTGGCGCAGCAGGCCCTCGACCACGCCGTTGAGTTTCTGCGCGTGTTGCAGAGTGCACGGGGTTTGGAAGGCGATGCGCCGGCCGTTGCCTCGTTTACCTAACACGCTCAGGTCTTCCTTGGCCAGGATCTCGCTCAGATCCTTGGTCAGGGAGGCGACGCGCGCGGCCTTCGCGGCGTAGGCGGGATCGTGGCGCAGCAACTCGCCGTAGTCTTTGACCATGGCGCCGCAGCCGCTGGCGGTCATCACGATGGCCTCGGCGCCGGCCTCGATCGCGGGCCACCAGGCATCGATGTTGCGGCGCATGAAGTTCAGTCCTTCTTCATGCGCGTTGAGATGATAGCTCACCGCGCCGCAGCATCCAGCCTCGGGCGCGGCGATCAGTGAGATGCCCAGTCGGTCGAGCACGCGTGCGGTGGCGGCATTGGTGCTGGGTTTCACCGCCTCTTGCGCGCAGCCCTGCAATACCAGCATGCGACGTGCGTGGCGCGGCGCGGGCCAAGGTTGGTGGGCAGCGGTGTTGGGTAATTTTGCTTTGAGTGCAACGGGTAGCAGCGGTTTGAACAGGCCTCCAAGGCGCACCAGCGTCTTCAAGCGCGCAGGGTACGGGGTGATCATGCGCAGCAACTTGCGTATGACGCGTTGCGGCCAGGAACGACCGACGCGTTCCTCGACGACTTCACGCCCGATCTCCACCAGGCGACCGTATTTCACACCCGAGGGGCAGGTGGTCTCGCAGGAGCGGCAGGTGAGGCAGCGGTCGAGATGCAGCTGGGTTTTTTCGGTGACCTCGTTGCCTTCCAACATTTGCTTGATCAGATAAATGCGCCCGCGCGGGCCGTCGAGTTCATCGCCGAGCAGCTGATAGGTCGGGCAGGTGGCGGTGCAAAAACCGCAGTGCACGCAGCTGCGCAGGATGGCATCGGCCTCTTTGCCCGCAGCGGTGTTTCTGAGTTGTTCAATGATGGAGGTCTGCATATATTTAAAGTTCGAATTCGGGGATCACTTCCGTCTCCGCGCGGGCCGCAGCAATCCATTCCTGCATCGCAGGCAAGCTTTGTATCGCGTGCAAATATTCCGTGCACACCTCGTCGAGTGCCACGCCATAGGTCATAAAACGCAACGTCACTGGCGCATACATCGCATCCGCGATAGTGAAATGGCCGAACAGTCCCGGACCGTCGGCGCCAAAGCGCGTGCGGCAGTCGCGCCAAAGCGCGCAAATGCGATCGATGTCGTCCTGCACACCCGGTGCGCGTCCACGCCCAGGCAGATCGCGGCGTATGTTCATCGTCATGTGCGTGCGCAGATGGGTAAAACCTGAGTGCATTTCCGCGCTAACGGCGCGCGCTATCGCGCGGGCGCGCCCGTCTTCAGGCCATAGACCACGATCGGGATAGCGCTCGGCGAGGTATTCACAAATCGCGAGCGAATCCCATACCGTGAGGTCATCATCGATGAGCACCGGTACCTTGCCTGAGGGTGAGTAGCGCGCGATTTTTTGCGCAGAAGCGGCGGTATACAACGGGATGCGTATTTCCTCGAAGGCGATGTCGGCTTGCTTGAGCGCAAGCCACGGACGGAGCGACCAAGATGAATAATTCTTGTTGCCGATAACCAGGGTCAGTGCCATTGTCTTATCTCCCCTACCATTCCGGGTACATGCGGCCCCGGTTGAATATCGCGTGTGGATCAAAGGCGTGCTTGAGATTGCGGTGCAATGTTTCAAGGCCCGGCGCGAGCGGATGAAACGCGGCAGTCTGCGTGACATCGCCGCGAAACAGTGTGGCGTGGCCGCCGTATTCAGCGGTGGCAGCGCGGATCGCCTCGGCGCTGGCCGTGCTCTTGAGCCAGCGTTGCGCGCCGCCCCATTCGATCAGCGTCGCACCGGGAAGATCGAGCGACGGCGCATTGCTGGGCAATGACAACCGCCACAGCGGCGCGGTTTGCTCAAAGAATGGGAGTTGGTGTTCGCGCAGCCAGCGCCAATAGGTGCCTGCATTATTCAAAGTGTCGCCGCCGATGCTCGCGCGCGCGGCGCGCACCGCGCTTTCCGATCCGCTCAAACGGAGATAGAGGTGGGTGCCATCATAAACGCTGGCGGACAGCGGCAGCGGCGTAGCGGCCAATTGATTCATGCGCGTCAGTGCGGTTTCTGCCTCACAGCGTTGCACCAGTGTGACTTCCGCCTCCGGACGCGGCAGCACCTTGAGGCTGATCTCCAGCAGCACGCCGAGCGTGCCCATCGCGCCGGTCAGCAGACGCGCGACATCGTACCCGGCGACGTTTTTCATCACCTCGCCGCCGAAGCGCAAGAGCTCGCCCTGGCCGTTGATCATGCGCACACCGAGCACATAGTCGCGCGCCGAACCCAGGTATGGCCGGCGCGGACCGGACAGGCCGCAGGCGATGGTGCCGCCCAGTGTGGCATCGACGCCGAAATGCGGTGGCTCGAAGGGCAGCATCTGGCCGGCGGCGTCGAGCGCTTGTTCCAATTCACGCAGCGGTGTGCCGGCGCGCGCGCTGATCACCAGTTCCACTGGCTCATAGCTGGTGATGCCGCGATGGCCGGAGACTTCCAGCGGTGTGCCGGAGCTCGGATTGCCGAGAAAGTGCTTGGTGTTGCCGCCACGGATCAAGAGCGGCGTGCCGCTGGCGGCCGCGGCGCGCACCTGGTGTTGTAGACCTAAACTCAAATCCTGATTCATGCCATGAGCACCATAAAAATGCGTTTTTTGCGCGATAGCCGCGTCAGCTCCGTGCTCGAATCCTCATGTATTGCGTATACACTCCGGTTCTGCGCGCGGTGCTTCCTTGCTCTCGCACAAAACTCACTATTTTTATCGATGCTCATGTTCGTGACTACAATCGGTTTTCTTGTCGGTCGACAAGGTGCGGTATTCGGAACATCGCCGTGGCGTGGGCACCGCCTTGCCGGGATTGAGCAATTCCTCCGGATCGAAGGCGCGTTTCAACGCGTGAAACTGCTCCAGTTCTTCGTCGCGGAATTGCACATACATCTGCTTGAGCTTTTCGATGCCGACGCCGTGTTCTCCGGTAATCGAGCCGCCGACCTCGACACAGGCCTCCAAGATCTTGCCGCCGAATTCCTCGGTGCGCGCCAGCTCGCCGGGCTTGTTGGCATCGTACAAAATCAGCGGATGCAGATTGCCGTCGCCGGCGTGAAAGACGTTGGCCACCGGCAGGCCGTATTCCCGCGA
>JBFMHP010000044.1:0-14139 GCA_040752855.1 Pseudomonadota bacterium
GATTGAAACAGTATCCCCACGGATGATGTCGAACTGCTGATGAGGTCGCGCCCCGCGCGGGGCGCGTCGATTGAAACAAGGCCTACTATCGGCGCGATCGTTACATCACGGGTCGAGCCTCGCACGGGGCGCGTGGATTGAAGCAGGTTACTAAAGCGACTGTATTTATCGCCCAGCTGTCGCGCCTCGCACGGGTGGATTGAAACAAGTTCTGGGGGATGCGCGCGGCATTTGGGCATCGTTCGCTTCGCACGGGGCGCGTGGATTGAAACTTCGGAAGTCCAATCAGAGATGCGCAAGCGCGGTGTCGCGCCTCGCAGGGTGCGCGTGGATTGAAACGTGAATACGGCAGAATCTAAGCGAATACGTGGAGGTCGTGCCTCGCTGGGCGCGTGGATTGAAACATGAACCCGATGATGAGACTGCCAACACCGAAGTGTCGCGCCTCGCACGAGGCGCGTGGATTGAAACATCCGGGACAGTGAATGAAAAAATACTAAGTCGCGCCCAGCATCCGGTGGCTCAAGAAGATGGTTCGGCGGCCTCTTGGCTTTCAGTGGCAGGGTCAGTGAGCCGCCGAATCGTCAGGGCGCAGCGTTGCTCAATCAAGGCAACGATACGCTCAACCACGGCATTGCCGGCAAAGCCGTGTCCAGGGTCAGATTGGAGCTTGCGCGCGGTGGCTGGCAGTGACTTTGCCAACTCCAGGATGCGCCGTTTGGCCTGTGACTTGGTAAGACCGACGCCTTCTGCAAACTGATCCCAGTGCCGCGCCTGGACTTCGCTGAACGTGTACTTGCTGCCGATCTTCATCGCCATCTTGCGCGTCAATGTCGGGTACACCGCTGTCGATAGTATGTCGTAGAACGGCGCCAGAACGGGTGTCTTGCCCCTTCCCCTATGCAAATACAGCAGTGAGAAATTCTTGGCGTGCGCATCATGATTGCCGATCAGCGCATTGAAGATTACGTAGTCGAGCAGGCGCAGGACCTGCGGCGCACTGGGGCGCGTTGCACGCCGCACCAGATCAAAGCATTGGGCCAGATCGGGGCCGCCTTCATTTTGATATTTCATTTCAGGCACCACGCCAAGCGCCTGGCAGAAATCCTCTTGATGAAGGCGTTGCCGGTGCCCCTGGGCATCAATCAGTCGGTCGTAGCGCTCAACCAGTAGGAATGCGCGATCCCACACAACATGAGCTTTCGATTTCGCCGGCTTGAGCTGCATGGCCTCAGCCAATGCCATGCAGTATCCTTCGTTGATCACACTATCCTCAACGGCGTGGATGGCGGGCTTCATGATGTGGGAGCTGGGCGTGCCGTTGAGGGGCAGCCCAATGCGGGCGCCATCGAAAATCACCGGCAATTTGTCCTGGGCGCCAGCCAAGGAAAGTCGCAAGCCGTCTTTGCCTGCCAGCATAGGGCGATGCGGCAGTTCATCCAGGATTGCAACGACTTCCTCGTCGCTCAGCCATTGAACGTCATCGTTGCGGGTAGGAATAGGCCAAGCCTGCCCCGGCTCAAGGAACGTCACGGCCCCGGCGCATTCGCCGCCGATGTGGTCCAGCAGCGCAAAGTCGTTCTGGCCAGAAACCTGGAACTGCTGCGCGATCAGGTGACGCATCTGCCCCTCTGGCAGGAGACCGGCAAAGAAGGGACGCGTTTTGCGATCGTCGAACGGTTCCGCTTGCAGAGGCAGCGAGGCGGACAAGGCAACGGCGTCAGGTTGCGACAGCCAACCGGGTGCGTAGCAAAAACTCAGTCGTCCATCGACTAGCGTCAGGGTGCCGACGCGATCGGCGAAAAGCCAGACTTCCAGCTCATGCGCCATGGTCGCCACCTTCACGTTGATCGTCTGCTGCAACAGATGGCAATCCGCTCAACTGGATCTCTCCACCCAGGGCATCAATGACCCGCAGCACGTTTTCAAGTCGCAAGGTAGGCTTGCCTGCCTCAAGATCGACGATGAAGCGCACACCAACCCCTGCCGCGAGGGCCAACTGGGGCTGTGTCAGCCCGAGCTGCTTGCGAGCGGCGCGCAGTGCATCGCCGAGTTGTTGAGGTGATCGAATGGATGTCATGGCTTGCGTAGTTTCCCGTTCGGGAAATTATCAAGCACAACTGACCTCTGCGCAAGCTAAATTTCCCGATCGGGAATGTTATGTGTGCTTAGGCTGTGGTTCGGTTATATATTTCCCGATCGGGAAATTAAAGATGTGACTCGTTTTTAAATAGACACCGATTTACACCCGATCTGGCCAGCGGATTACCGGATTACAGGCCCCCCCAACCCAACCACCAACCCCAACCAAACCCACCAAACGCTGCCCACGCGCTAGGAGATGAGTCTACGTCCACAGTCCGCGTTACATTGACTGTGCATATGCAGTTGTCATGAGTCCGCTTTTTTGGGCTGGCGTATCGGCAAGGTGATGATGAATGTGGTGCCGTGGCCAACTTTGCTTTGCACATCGATTTTGCCGTGATGTTTGGTGACGATGCCGTAGGAGAGGGAGAGTCCGAGGCCGGTGCCTTGTCCTACGGGTTTGGTGGTGAAGAAGGGGTCGAATATTTTTCGGTGCAGTGCTTCGGGGATGCCTTTTCCGGTGTCGGATATCTTCACCCAGACCGTGTCTTCATGACGGCCCGTGCCGATGGTGATCGTTCCGGAGCCCTCGATTGCGTGGGCGGCGTTGACCAGCATGTTCATGAACACTTGATTGAGTTGTGATGCGATGCACTCGATCATGGGGAGTTCGCCGTATTCTTTGATGACGTTGGCGCGGTATTTGATCTCGTTGTGCACGATGTTCAAGGTGCTGTTGAGCCCTTGATGCAGATCGGCCAGTTGCCAATCTTCGGCGTCGACGTGGGAGAAGTTTTTGAGATCCTGGATGATGGTTTTAACCCGCGTCAGGCCTTCCTTTGATTCGCTCAGCAATTGCTGCACATCCCCGGCGAGATAGTTCAGATCGATCTGCCGCTTTACCTGCGCGAGTTGTTTTACCGTGGGTGATTCCGGTCCGAGTTCTTGTTCGAGAGCCGAGTATTCTTGCAGTAACATCAACAGATCCGCGATGTATCCTTCCAGCGTGGTTATGTTGGATGAGATGTATCCGATCGGGTTGTTGATTTCGTGGGCCACCCCTGCGGCCAATTGGCCGATGGAGGCCATCTTCTCCGATTGCAGCAGTTGCTGGTGGGTTTCTTGCAGTTGATTGTGGGCCTGCTGTAGTTCGTTGTGCTTGGTCTTCAGATCCGATTCGATGCGCTTGCGTTCGGAGATGTCGCGAAGTATGCCGATGAATCCCTCTTCCCGTTCGGAAAGATCGAAGCGGCTGACCGAAAGTTCGATGGGAAATGTCTCGCCGGTTTTGCGCAACGCTACCAGCTCGCGCGCGCCGAAGCCTACCGCGGCGCTGCCGTTGCCTTGCAAGTATCGTTGCATGTAGCCGTCGTGCGCTTCGCGGTATGGCGAAGGCATCAGTTCCGAGATGTTGCGCCCGATGACCTCGGTGGTTGCGTAGCCAAAGATGCGCTCGGCTTGCGGATTGAATGAGGTGATGTGTCCCTGTTTGTCGATCGTGATCATGGCGTCGGCGGCGCCGTTCATCAGTTGACTGACGTGTTGTTCGCTGCGCGCCAAGGCCGACTGCTTCGCGGTGATGTAACGATCCACGCGCACTGCGGCGAGGGACAGGAGGAGTAGCAACGAGGTGATGATGGCCACCAGCAATATCAAGCCGGTATTGGCGTGGACTTCGAGATTTCCGCTGATCGGATGTGCGTCATGCGTAACGACCGTGGCGGCCATGCCGGTGTAGTGCATCGCGGCGATGGCAAACCCCATCACATGGGCGCTGATGATCTTGCGCCACCTCAGGGCCCGCCCCTGCAGCCCGTGGAGTTGGAATGCCAAGTACAAGGCGCCGTGCGCAGCGATGATGGCGATGAGTATCGACAGTAGCAATAAGTCGGTGCGGTAGCGCATGGCTGCGTCCATCTGCATTGCCGCCATGCCGGTGTAATGCATTGCGGCGATCCCGCATCCCATTGCCAGCGACGACCAGAACCAGCGCGCCCTTTGCAGGGTGCCATGGCTGACGATGTGCAGGGCAAAGCCCGAGACTAGCACCGCGACCAAGAGGGACAGCAGTGTGAGGGAAATGTCGTACTCCAAGGGGATCGGCAGCTTATAGGCCAGCATGCCGATGAAATGCATCGACCAGATTCCGATGCCCATCGAGATGGCGCCGCAACATAGCCACCATTTCCGGGTGCTGTGATCGCTCTTGGTGATATCGCGGGCGAATTCAAGGGCAGTATAGGATGCGAATATTGCGATGACGATCGACAAGGCAACCCACCAATAGTCATACGTCCCGGTCAGGACAGTGGTTGTGTCAATGGAGTGTGGTGTCGTCGTCAATGGTCTGTTCCCTGCAGCGCAGTTGCGGCGAATTTATTGGACCGTGGTCAGTATTATTCCGTCGAGTCGATATGTCTGATGCAGGCGCCATCTTTGGATGGCGATCGTAGATCGGCGGCAAAATAGATCTGTTTTTTTTGTTCCATCTCCCTTAGGGAGAGGGGACGTCTTTTAAACGCGTAACCGATATATTTGGCCGCCAGGGTTACAACTGATCGCAAGTGGAAGCCTGCTCCTACGACAGACGTTTTTCTTCGCCAGGTGGATGCCTCGCGAAACTATCATCGTGGTCGATTTTTCAAAAAGATACGTAATGTATCGGCCGATGTCTCGGGGGGATTAAACCCAGATTTTTCAGGGACTGGCGGATCGCTCCTGGGGGCGCGATTAGCCCGGATAGTTCACCACGAGTCGTAGCGAGGGCGCGTAAGGCGTTGAAGATTCGGGACGCACGGAGCTTTTGACGGTGAAGGCATAGTCGATACAATGTCGAACCGGCAAAAGCGAGTACGTCAGGAAGATTCAATGGATTACGCGACCGCAGTAGATTCGCGGTGAAATATCCGGGTTAGGGTCCGAGCGGTCCGAAGAGCTCGTCCAGATCCTGCTCGGTCCATTGCGGTTCGTTGGCGCCGTCGGTTTGATACAGCCCATCGGCGAGTGCTTGTTTGCGTTGTTGCATGGCCTGGATTTTTTCTTCCAAGGTGTCTTCGCAGATGAGTTTGTAGACGAACACGGACTGTTGCTGACCGATGCGGTGGGCGCGGTCGGTGGCTTGGCGTTCGACGGCGGGATTCCACCACGGGTCGTAGTGGATGACGGTGTCGGCGTTGGTGAGGTTCAAACCCACGCCGCCGGCCTTGAGGCTGATGAGGAAGACGGGCACTTCGCTGTTCTGGAAGCGGCGCACCGGGGTTTCGCGGTCGCGGGTCTGGCCGGTGAGTTTGACGTAGTCGATCTTAGCCTTACCGAGTTCCGCTTCGATGAGGTCGAGCATGGCGGTGAATTGCGAGAATACCAGGATGCGCCGTCCTTCCTCGATCATCTCGGGCAGCAAGTCCATGAGCATGTCGAGTTTGGCCGATTGCTGGACGGCGCGTGCGTGTTCTGTGTTTACCAGACGCGGGTCGCAGCAGACTTGGCGCAGTTTGAGCAAGGCATCGAGCACGATGATGTGGCTGCGGGCGAGCCCTTGGCGTGCAATTTCCTCGCGCACGCGCTGGTGCACGGCGAGGCGGACGGTTTCGTAGAGTTCGCGTTGTTTGCCTTCCAGCGCGACGGTTTGGATGATTTCGGTTTTCGGCGGTAGTTCCGTGGCCACTTGTTGCTTGGTGCGGCGCAGCAGGAAGGGGCGTATGCGGCGGCTGAGGCGCTCCGAGGTGGCGGCGTGGCCGTGTGTCTCGATGGGCGTGCGAAAGAAGCGCCGGAATTGTTTGCTGTCGCCGAGCAGGCCGGGCAGCAGGAAGTCGAACAAGGACCATAGTTCGCCGAGATGGTTTTCCATCGGCGTGCCGGTCAGGCAGAGGCGATGACGCGCGTCGAGCTCGCGCACGGCGTGACTGGCTTGCGCCTTGGGATTCTTGATCACCTGCGCCTCGTCGAGGATCAGCAGGTGATACTGATGCGCGAGCAGTTTTTCCTTGTCGCGCGCGAGCAGCGGATAGGTGGTGATGACGAGGTCGTGCGCGGGGATGGCCGGGAAGTGCGCCTCGCGTTGCGGTCCGTGCAGCACCAGTACCTTGAGTGACGGGGCGAAGCGCGCGGCCTCGTGGCGCCAGTTGAACATGAGGCTGGTGGGGGCGATCACCAGGCTGGGGCGGTCGGCGCGGCACGCTTCCTTTTCCAGCAGCAGGTGGGCAAGGGCCTGCAAGGTCTTGCCGAGGCCCATGTCGTCGGCGAGGATGCCGGCGAGACGGTATTCGCGCAGGAATTGCAGCCAGTTGAGGCCCTGTTGCTGATAGGGGCGCAGTGTCGCGGCCAGTCTGGCGGGAGGTGCCACGGCGGGGACGCCGTCGAGGTTGCGCAGGCGTTGAATCAGCTGCTGGATGTCGGGTTCGGCGCGCCAGTGCAGGCGCTGCCCGTCTTCGTCTTGATCGAGCGCGGTCAGGCGCGCGAGTTGCACGCGGCTCAGGCGCAGTTGCTTCTTGGCGGTGACTGGTGCGTCGTCGAAGATTTCCCGTAGGGTGTCCAGCAGGGGCAGCACGCGCTCGGCGGGCAGGCGCAGCAGGCGCTCTGCGCCGTTCGTGTCGACGAAAGACAGAAGAAAGTTTTCCGGGACCATCTCTTTGTCCGGCCGGTCGTGACGCAATTGACGCAGGCAACTCAGCAGGATGGGCAGCAGGTCGAGACGCTGGCCGTCGACCTCGATGCTGAGACCAATGTCGAACCAGTCTTGCTGTTTTGCGCGCTCGACGTGGCAATGCCAGTTGGAGACTTCGGAAAGCCGGTAGCGAAAGGCATCACAGTCGATGCGCCAGCCCTGGGCCTGCAACACTGGGGCACGCTCGATTTGAAAATCCAACCATTGCGAGATTTCGTCGCGGTCGTAATCGGCAGGCACGAAGACATCCAGGCCGGTGCGACTGTGCCAGTCTTCGTCTTCCTCCAGGCCCATGGTGTGCAATTGCGTGACGGCCGCCTGTTCGGCCTTTTTGTCGCGTTGCACCAGCACGAGCTTGCCATCGACGAGGCGCGTGGCTGGGCTGTGGCGGGTGAGTTCCATTCCCCCGTAGTCAAAACTCAGGGAGGCATAATCGAAGTGCTCGCCCAAGTCGCCCCACAAGTCTTCATCGACGCTGGTCAGGCGCAGGCAGGGCACAGGTTTGGTGCGCGGCGCGGTATGGATCTTGAAGTGCTGCAACGGCGGCACCGGTGCGTCGGGATAGGTTTGGCGGAGCCGCTTGTGCACGGCATCGGCCTGCTGCGGCGGCACGGGTGGGGCTGTCGCCAGCTCTTGAATGAGTTCTGGCGGCAAGGCGGTGCTCAACGGGCCGCAGGCGCCTTCGCCGCTGTCGATATACCAGGGCGAGGAGAGCGGCAGCAAGGCATCGGCCGCAGGGGTGATGCGCCAATGCGCCCGTTGGTGGCCGTAGTCGTCGGCGAGCCACTGGAATTCGAGCGCACGCTCCGGGCCGCGCTTGAGCGGCTGACCTGTGGCGTTTTCGAAGTAACAACGGCCGGTGTCGACAAGTGCCGTGAGCAGCGCGCCCGAGTGCGGACCGCTGAGCTGGGGCAGCCCGGTGCTGGGCGAGCTCGGCAGATCACTCAGTGTGCGCAGCAGCTCGATATCGATGGGCGTCAGAAACCGCGCCGGTGCGCCGCGTGTCCTTCGTCCGGGCGCGTAGTGGCCGGTCACGGAAAAGCCGTGTTTCGTGCGCCGTGCCACAAGGGTCTCAACCGATATCCCAGCCTTATCGAACTGCAGAACGTAGAGTAGAGTCTGTTGCGTGCTGGGCAGTTCACTATGCTCATTTGTGATGCGCGCGAGTGGTTTCGCTGGAGGGGCGGGGGCCGTCTCATCGGGCAGCGCTCCGCGATCCTCCAGCGCCTGGAGCAATACCGCTGCGACATGCTCGCAGTTATTTTTCAGCGGGCAGCTGCACTGGCCGTGGATGGTGATTGCCTCCCCCTGCTTGTGTGTGCGCACATACACCTGCAGCGGCCGGCCGCCGATTCGCAGCTGCGGGATGATCGCCGTGACCAGTTCGCCCTCGCGCTGGATGTTGGGGGCCGTCACCCGGCCCTCGCTGAATAGCTGCCAGCCGAGGTCAAGGCAGCCGGGGGAGATGTGGGTGGCGATGTCGTGGAGGGTATATATCATGCGCGCGATTATACCGTGTTCTGGGCGCATGCATGCTGAATCAATGGGGGCGGATCAACCTCTGCAACGGCCCGATGCGCAGCAGTCTTTGCTGTTCACATACCGGCATGACCACACCGCGAGCAGCATGCCCAGCACCGGGGCGCTGAGGTAGATCCAAAGATCGGCGAGATTTCCGGACAGCAGGGCAGGGGCGAGTGAGCGCGCGGGATTCATGGAAGCGCCGCAGATCGGCCCGGCAAACAGCGCCTCCAGCAGCACCACCGCGCCGATGACGATCCCGGCGACCAGGCCTTTTTCCTTCGCGCCGTGGGCGACGGCGAGGATCACCGTCATCAGCCACCAGCTGAGGATCAGTTCCAGCACGAAGCTCTGCATGGCTGCCCCGTTCGGCAGGGTGGCGCCAAGGGTGGGGTGATCGGGGAATAACAGTTTGAGCGCGAGCGATGCGATGATGCCGCCGGCGCATTGGGCCGCGAGGTACGGCAGCACGCGGTGGGCGGGAAAACGGCCTGCGGCCCAGAAGGCGATCGTCACCGCCGGGTTGATATGCGCGCCGGAAACATCGCCGTAGGTGTAGATCACCGCCAGCACGATCAGGCCGAAGGTTATGGCGACGCCCAGGTGGGTGATGGCGCCGCCGCTCACGTCATTGATGATGATGGCGCCGGTACCGGCGAAGACCAACATGAAGGTGCCGAGGAACTCAGCGAGCAGAGGTCGGGTCATGTCAGGGGACCGGCAGTGCGCATAGTAGTGGCCACGAAGCGCGGATCACGCGAGGTAGCGCTCTATATCTTCGATGAAAACTCTGATTTCATCCCGCACGCGGCGGTAGTGGCCAAGGGCCTCCTCTTCGGACCTGGCTTGCCGCGCCAGCCTGGGTGGGTCATCGAAGCCGACGTGGATCACCCGCGGCGCGCCGGGAAAGACCGGACAGTGTTCGTCGGCATGGCCGCACACGGTGAAGACGACATCGAAGACGACATCAAGGTCGTCGGCATGCTTGGAAGTATGCGTGGAGATGTCGACGCCTGCTTCGGCCATCGCCTTGACGGCGTTGGGATTGACCCCGTGGGGATCGGTGCCGGCGGACCAGAAGTGGTACTTGTCAGCCTTGAGGGCCTTGGCCCAGCCCTCAGCCATCTGACTGCGGCAGGAGTTGCCGGTGCACAAAAAGAGGATGTTCAGTTTATGGCTCATTGAAGTATTTTTTTAGTCATGAAACGACTCGCGCTCGAACAGCGCATAGGATGCCGGCAGTTTATGACAATTTCGTGACGAACAGACCGACGTGTCATCAATATGTTATTAACCCGGCGGCAAGAAATATCTGTTTTTATCCCCTCTCCCTCAGGGAGATGGCTAGGGTGAGGGGAGTGATTTTCATCCTCGGCAACTGCTCCATGCGTTGCCCTACCTTCTGCATCCATGCAGTCGTGTCCTTCTCGACTCGGGTTCCGGACGTCGTCCTCGACTGCGTGCTCCCGGCGCAGACTACCCCACCCTTCCGTGGGCTCGTACCGACTCCATCCATGGAGTCGTCCCTGAGGGAGATGAGACGTATATAGAATGCGTGACAGATACAATTTATCGCCGAGTTAATAGAAGCGACCTAGAATGGTGTGAATGAGTAGAACGAATCAGGAGATCGGGAATGCAACGCAATGAGATTGTTATCGATCCACCGCTGGCGGGTCATTGGGTGATTTACAATCCGCCAGGGCATCCCGGACTTGCATATGATTTCCTTGCCGAAGATCGAAAGAAGTCGCTTTATAGAAGAGGAGGCTTCCTGAGGCACCTGTTTTCGTTTATTTCGGTAGAGGATACGCTTACCTGGTCGAGTCCGGTGTATTCTCCCGTTGATGGAGTCGTTGTGGAGAGTCACGACGCAGAAGTCGACCGAAAAAGAATATCCTTTGCCTACGACCTGGTCTCATTGCTGCTTAATAAACCGGAGGTGGCCAATGGGTTCGGAGCGTTTGGTGGTAACCACGTAATGATTCAGGCCGAGGGATATTTTGTTCTGTTGTGCCATTTGAAGAAGGGCTCTTTGATCGTCAAGGAAGGCGATCAGGTAACGGCGGGCCAAAAAGTCGGAGAGGTGGGAAACTCCGGTTCATCTATTCAGCCGCATCTGCATGTTCAAGTTATGAGCGATGAAAAAATTTTCCCTTTATTCGCAAATCTGGTGCCTTTTAGAATCAGCCGCGCCAAGGTAATGCAAGATCGAGACTGGATTTTGCAGCAAAATATACAGCCAAAGAACAGGGCGCACTATTTATTCGAGAGGATTGACGTTTAACAAGTGCGTTGTGCAAGGCTCGTGGGCAATAGCGGTCAAATATATCTAAAGCTTTAAAACTCTAATTTGTTGGTTTGGTAAATAACTGATCGAGAAACCGCGTTTCACCATACCTATATGTTTCAAATGTCGAGGGTGGAATATTGTATTTTTCCAGAGCTTCAGCAAGTTTGCGCGGCGGTTCATCGAGCGGTTCGTCGGTCAAGATGAAGGTGCCCCAATGCATGGCTACCGAATATCTTGAGTTTATGTCCCGATGTATTTTTACCACCTCTTCCGGATTGACATGGAAGGGTTGCATGAACCAACGGGGCTCGTAGCCGCCGATGGGAAGCAGCGCCAGATCAAAGCAACCATATTTATTGCCAATGTCTTTGAAGTGTTGTGCGTAACCGGTATCACCGGCAAAAAAGATGCGCGCCCCCGGCGCGTCGATAACCCAAGAGACCCATAGTCGCTTGAAGGTATCGAACAAGGAACGTTTGCTCCAGTGTTGACTCGGTTCGGCGGTGAATGTGATGTCGTTGATTTTGTGGCTTTGCGCCCAGTCGAGCTCGATCACCTGTGTCGAATCCAGGTTGAGCCTTTCAAACCATGACTTCATTCCCAAGGGAACGACAAAGGTCAGTTGACGTCGGCGGTTGTGTTTCGACAGCGCCAGCACGGATGCGCGATCTAAGGAATCATAGTGATCGTGCGAAATAATCACCGCATCGATATCGGGTAGCTTGTCAAGCGCGGGTGCCGGCGGAATCACGCGCTTCGGGCCCGCCCAGGATACCGGCGAGGCGCGCTCGGAAAACTGAGGGTCGGTCAAGATATTCAAGCCATGCAGCTGGATGAGAAAGGTTGCATGACCAATCCAGGTCAAGGTTGGTTTGTCCCTGTTGCTTACTATGAAATCGTGATGTTTAGTATCGATCGTAAAATGATAGTCTTCGGCATTGGGCAGGTCTTTAAAAAGTCTTTCCCAGCGCCATTGCACGAATTCCCGGAATCCTTTGTCATCCTCATAATAGATGTTTTTGAAGCCCGATTTTGTGTGATGCGGTTTCTTCGCGTCATAGTGTGGGTTAATGGAACACGACAGGAGTAGCATCAGAGAGGGAATCAATGTGATCTTGGGAAGATTCATGGGTGTTCACGCTTTCGTTATCGCTTCGGTGGTTCTTGCGCTGCGATGTAATTCTTCAACCGCTCTAACCAAGTATCCAATCCTTGCGCGTCTGTAAAAAAGTCGAAGTTTCCCGCGCTGCGTTGCAGGTTCATCAAGTCGATGAGGAAGTCGAAGACGGCGTTGGTGGCTGATTCCTCGGCGACCAAGGCGGCGTTCTGGGCGTCCAGCAGATCGATGATCGAGAGGGTGCCGCGCATGTAAGCATCGGTAATGAGTTCGAGGTTTTTTTGCGCGGCGGTGGCGGCGCTCTGCGAGAGTTCGATGGCGGGGTGGGAGGCCGCAATACGATACAGGTTGAAGCGCAGGCGTTGCGCAATGCGTTCGCGGGCGGCGTCTTCTTGTGTTCTGCGCTGGTCGAGCGTCAATCGACTGCCGGTCAACCGCGCGCGGCGCGCGCCGCCTTCGAACAGCGGCAATGCGACATTGACGCCAACGCGCCAGTCGGTGTCGCCTTCGGCGGGCAGTCCGGCGCGGCGCTCTTCCTCGAGGACGTTGGTGACCTGGCCTTGCAGGGTCACGGTGGGCGACCAATAGGCGCGCTCGTTGGCCTTGATCTCCCGTTCGGTGGCGGCGATCAGCGCGTCCAGACCGACGAGTTCCGGCGCGGCCTTTATGGCGTCCATCTCCATGAACTCACCCATGAGTTCGAAGGCGCGATGATTGGCGATGTAGTCGAACAGTACCTTGCGGCTGACGATCAAGCTGGGATCATCCAGTGTGGCGGGCGTGGCGATGAAGGGTTC
Organism: Pseudomonadota bacterium; assembly: GCA_040752855.1. Classification (GTDB taxonomy): domain Bacteria; phylum Pseudomonadota; class Gammaproteobacteria; order RBG-16-57-12; family RBG-16-57-12; genus JBFMHP01. Next base: position 12,477 of record JBFMHP010000044.1, read on the forward strand.
CGTGAGGGGGTGGTGCAGCAGCCGGTTGACGGCGTCGCGCGCCTGTTGCTGTTGGGCTTGGGCGTTGAGCAATTCCTTGCGCGCCGTCGCCAGTTCACTCTCCCAGCGATAGACCTCGGAGGGGTTGGCGACGCCGATGCGCTGCCGATCTTGCGCCAGTTCGAGATTCGAGCGCGTGAGCTGCATGTTTTCCCGGCGAATCTGCACGAAGGTTTGTGCTTTGAGCAGATTGAGATAGGCCAGTGTGGCCTCCTGAACGATGTCCAACTCCAGCTGGCGATAGAGCGCCGCGCGGTTGTCTTGCAGGTAGCGCTGGATTTCGACGTCGGCCCGCACCCGGTCGGAGTACAGCAATTGGCTGAGTGTAAGGGCGGCGCTGGTGGATCGTTCAGCGAACGCGCCGCTGGCGACGGACGTACTGTCACTGTTGGTCTGGTTGTAGTTCAACTCGGCGCGCAGCTGCGGGCGCAGACCGGCGCGCGCCTCGGTCACATTCGTCTCCCCGGCCTTGAGGCTCACTTCAGCTGCGCGCAGATCGAGGTTGGCGGCCACCGCTTCCAACGCGACTGCCGATAATGAAAGGGCGCGACCGCGCGGCTCGGGGATCTCGCTCAACAGTATTGCCTCGTTGAGGACATCGAAGCGCGGATACACACCAATGGCACGCGCCGTGGCCATGTTGATGGTCAAGCGACGCTTGCTGGTGAAGATGACCGGCTGATTGCCGGCCTGTTCGCCGCGCAGCACGGCGTGCATGTTCAAGGCGTTGCGCCGCGCCAGGCGCTGCCAGTCCGAGGCCTCGACTTCGGACGCCAAAAGGCCTTGCTCCACGAGATGCGAGCCGATCAGGCTGTAACTAGGAATGCGTTTTTCGCGCAAGGCGCTGATCAGTTCTTGCATGGCATTGGTGCTGAGCCGTGGCATGCTGGTGACTACCACGGCCTGGGTGTCCGCGGGGAGTTTGGCTGCCAGATCCTCGTCAGCTTGAGTTTGCAACACAAAACGCAATTCAACGCCGCCTGCGGCGGCCACCTCGCGCGCACGCTGGATCAATTGCGGTTGGACATCAAACGTTGTTTGGTCGACCAAGGCCGTGACATTTTTGAATGCCACTACGCTGCGGAAAATTTTCAGATCTCGGACAAAGTCCGCTTCGCTGGTGAGGTAGTTGAGATTTTTGACACCGCTGGTGTTGCCCTTGCGCGGCAGACCCAGCAATGAAGCATCCATGACGAACGGCGCGAAGGTGGGTTTGCGCAGGCGCGGACTCAATGCCGCCACCGCGCTGGAGGTGTATCCCAGCGCCAGCACCATATCCACGGCAGGATCGTTTTGCAGCTTTTCGAATGCAGCGGCGATTTGTTTGGCCGACCATGCGCCGTCGAGCTGTTTGTCTTCGGGAAAGCGAATCTCGTGTTCACCCTTGGTGAGGAACAGGAGCTCCTCCTTGAACAGTGCCGGGGACCAACCGGTGGGGTCCATGGGGCCATCGATGACGATGCCGATGTTGATCATCTTGGCCGCCAGGGCGTTTGTGGTTAGCAGAAGCAGCAAGATGCATGCGTTGTAGATGAGTGTTCGTCTCATATGTTTACCAGACATGTTAGGTGCACCCTCTTGATCGTAGGTTGGGTTGAGCGCAGCGAAGCCCAACGTTACGCCG
>JBFMHP010000045.1:0-6244 GCA_040752855.1 Pseudomonadota bacterium
TTTCACTCCACAGCCAACTCACGCATTACCATGTTTCGCTCCCCGGCTCAGCTCCAGGTTCATGAAATAGACAATCACCGTGCGGATCACCACGATGCCGCCGAGGATCGCCAGGGAGTTCCAGGTCGGCACCACAATTGTCTGGACGATGTCGCCGGCCAGGAAAAACTCGAGTCCGAGCACCATCTTCTCGCCCATGGCGAGACGAATGGCACCCAGATCTACCCGCGCGGCCTGCCGCGTTAACACTGACCAGCCGCGCTGTAGCAAACCCGCGAGCGCCTCCAGGACGCCCCACAACACCACAACGATGCCTAGAGCCTCGATCCAGGGGACGACGTAACCCACCCATTGAACCAGCAGTTCGTGCATGACTCACTCCAATCAAATTCCGTTTTGCCTCCGGTGTTCCTACAGCAAGGGCCTGCCGCGAGCGATCTTCTTCAAGATCGAGCGGTCATCACCGAACTTGCACAGCGCATCGCAGTGATCGAACAAGTCGTCGAAGGGAATGAAGTCGATGGCGAAATCGGCCAGACCGCCGCGGAAGGCTGGGCGGGATAGTTGCGCCATGACTTCTTTCTCGCGCCGGTTCGGCGCCACTAGGTAAAAATGACAGGTACAACCGGGAACTGAACGCGCCAGGTCTTCCAGGCGCAGGATCCCGGAATAAATCGAGGTGCTCTTCTCCACCTCGAAGGCGCCGACGATCTCGCCCCTGCCGAGCTCGAGCCAGATCACGTCAATCAGGCGCACCGTGTCCATCACCTCCGGCGGCCAGTCCCGCGGCGGCAGCTCGGGCACGGTGAGCAGGGCGAATGCCTGGCCGTCACAGGAGCGATGGCGGTCGTTGCGCGCGACGTAGACGTCGTACTTGAGCGCGCGCCCGATCTTGATGAGCAAGTACTGGATCTTCGTGTGCTCGGATTCCTCCTCCTGTTCGGCCAGTACCTCGGCATGCCGCTTGCGCTCGACGCACTCCGCCTTTGCCCGCGCCGCCTCCAGGACGGCGCCGGCGTTGCCGCTCACCACAAGACGGCCGGAACCGATCTCGAACAGCAGCCCGGCGAACGCGCCGAGGTCCTTGGAGAGCAGATCACGCACCTCGGCGTTGGCACTGATGATCGCTGCGCGCATCGCCAAATAACTATCCCAGGAACCAAGCTTTTTGTTGTCGTCAAACAGTGCGTTGAAACCATTGACCATGGCGGTGTTGAACGGTGGCACCAGCGTCGGATGCAGAAAATACACGATGTTGGCCACAGCCGGACCGAGGCCCTTGATGCCCGAGGCGGCGAGCCTGCTCATCTCGGCCAGCACCTGCTCCTCGCGCGTCGCCGCCAGGCATGCCGCGAGGAACGCGCCGAATCTCTGCTTGTTGGTCTCGTTCTCGTAGATGTCCGGGATGCGCAGCTTGGGCTTCCAGTAAAAGGGATGCGCCGCGCCCTCGAAGACCTGCTTCTGCTCGGTGATCGCCGTGAGCACCACCTCGAGTGGCGAGCCGCGGAAGTCGTTGCCGAAGGTACTGGCGGCAATGCTGTCCACGACATCGCGCACCCCGCGCCGGATCGCCCGGAACGCCTTCATGCGCTCCGCGCCGCTCAGGAACCAAGTGGTGTAAACCGACTCGGGGTCGGCCTTGTAGCGATTGATCAGCTCCACAAGCGCTGCTTTCTCCACCCCACGGGCGCTGAGCGCTGACAGTAATCCGCCGATTTCTATCGTTGCTGTTTTCATAACCTATCCTTTTTTGTTTTCTTTTTACGGTCGCTTCCAATAGAATTCCAAGGGTTTTTCACTGGGCGCGTTAACAAAAGAATAGGGACGCTCGACCATTTCGCCGTTGATAACGAGCGCAAGCTTGGTGAACTGGCCGGCCTGGAACGGCGCCACTTTGGCGTCCACTTGCAGCGAGAATAGCCGCTCAGCCCAGCGTCGTTTGCCCACCACCCTGCCTTCGATCCATTCACTCATCATCATTTTCCCATATCACCATCATTCATTCGGCTGCAACGCATCCCGCGATTTTCATGCGAGACAGCTTCTTAGCTACCGCAGGTTTTCTCGGTCCCGGCAACGCGATGATCCCCATGACGGCACCACACGCAGGTGCAATCTACGTGGTCGCAACTCGCATCCCGGCGCTGGGAGTGGTAGCGGAGGCGTGCCCAAGGCAGCAGCAGGCGCTTGATCGGCCACGGTTGATAGATCCTTTGGAGAACGCGATACGCATCCCAGTGGTGCGCCTGGTTTTTCCGCAGGATCCAGCGGTAACCACGGTTGCCCAGCACGCCGAAGATCGCCCGGTTGACCATGCCGTTCCACATTGGTGGCCCCAACTCCCGCCGCCAGAGCGCGTCGTAGTCCATGCTTTCCAGCAGGCTGCGCGCCGCCAGCACCCCGGAGACGATGGCGTAGCGCATGCCGAACCCCCAGAGAAAGTCCTGGAAACCGGCTTCCTCTCCTGCCACCGGATGAATGCCGACGACAGCACGTGCCGGGATACGGAAGTTGGCCGCGCCACCGTGGGGACGGGGATTCACCATCTCCAGTCCAACCAGCCGTTGGAAAGCGGCCACAGTGCGCTCGACGTACAACTGTTCCTGCTTGAAACCGGAGAACATGCAGCTCTTGACGGTGCCACGCCCGTTCATCACCAGCAAGTAGGCATAGCCCTGTGGCGCGGCTTCATCGTCGTAAATCACCCAGAAACCATCCTTCATGGCGGTCTCGAAGTGGTAACCAACGGCGATGGCATCTGCCGCCTTTGGGCCGGCGGCAAGAATCCCGGAACCCTCCAAGCGCTCGAGCCGGCTGTCAAAGCGCACTTCGACCCCCAGCCCACGCGCCTGGTCCAGCAGGGCGGTGTCCAGCGTCCCCGGACCCGGACCCCGTTCCAGCATGTAAAAAAGCGTCTTGCTGCCCGCCACCTCGTAGCGCTCGCCCCAAGCATCGAAGGCATAGCCGCGACTGCATGGCACCATGGAGAACTCCGTGGTAATGCCTATCTCCCTCAGCAGATCAAGCGCGTCCTGCTGCGTGCTCCAATTCTCCAGACCCTGAAAGTCGCAGCCGAAACGATACCCTATCTCGGCCTGTGCCTCGTGAACCAGCACCCGGCGGCCAGCCTTGGCCAAGGTGATGGCGGCCGCGAGCCCCGCAGGTCCCGCGCCGCCGATCTGGATAATCTCTTCCTGCCCGGTAATACTCATTTGCTACCTTCATGCGGCCGCATGCAAAACACAAGGCAACCTCTGATAATTCTGATTTCGTCATTCCGGCGAAGGCCGGAATGACGAATTTCTAGAGTTTCCCCCCCTAAGGATGTCAGTGGCATCCCCCGGTGCCACAACAGGACGCTTTGCCGCCCTGCGCGCCGCCCGCGTACTTCTGCGGTTCAGCGACAAACGCCTTGTGGCAGGCCTCGGAGCAGAAGTAATACACCTGGCCGGCATGCTCCGCTTTGGCTGCTGCCTTCTCCGGCTCCACGTCCATCTTGCATACTGGATCGATCGTCATGTTTCACTCCCATATATCGACATGCTGGTGGTTGCCACTCTCATAGGGTACTGTCGGCTCTGGGGGCAACCAATCCGGAGCTGGCAAAAACTCTTACGCTGTGCAACCTCTGGTTGCCGGCGGCCCGGCATTCACCGGGCAGCATGCGGCTATGGCTGGCCGTTATCCCAGCGCCGCTGGAGAAAGTTGTAGATCGGTACATACACCAGCCCGGCATACACGCCATACAGGAAGCTCTCGATCAGCCCCAGCAGAAATCCCCACCAGGTAAGCCACTTGAAAGCCGGCAGTATCTGTTCGAGGAGCGCGTGCATATGCAGAGCCTGTGGCGTAACCAGACCGTAGATCACGCATACGACAAACGTGACCGCGCCCCACAACCCCAGTGTCCACATTACCACCTTGATGTTCAACATAATTTCTTCTCATCAATGTTGATGGCTTTGCGGCCGGTCTTTGCCCGGCTGGTCTCCGCCTGCTGGCCGTTGATCGCCCCCGCCACCACAACCGCCGTGGCCACCGCGCCCCCCATGCCCGCCGTGGCCGAATAGATGCATCCCGATAAATACCGCGAACACCACGACCCATACCCAGTTTTGTACTAACCAATCCATATCTTTCCTCCTCATACTCATCCGTCAAAGCCTGGGGTGCGATGATGCTTCATCTCAGGCGTACTCGCATGTCCGAACAGGAAGTGCAGATAAATGACAGCGCTCAAAATTGCGGCAAAAAAACACCATACGGAAAAAAAGGCGACGGTGTAAAACCAGTAAGCCACTACGAAAAGCAGCAACGCCAGACCACCAAAGATATTGATCATCTTGTGGCACGAAAAGAAGGATCCGACACATGTGGCCGCAAGATAGAGCACCATCACCGGCACCTTATAAAAATGTGGCGAAACATACACGATGTGTTCATCAACCTCAGAACTGACGGGAAATTTGATGATCAAGTAAAACAGGTAGAGGCCTACCGCGATCCCAATGATTTGGAAAGCCGATATCACCTTCTTGCGCCAAGCCACGGTTTCCACCAATCCGATGGACAATGGCACAAATATTGGCCACAGCACGTGCGAGAAAAGCGTAAACGCGTACGTCATGGTCACATTGAGCAATGGGGCATCAAACCGGAATGACAGCCATAGCATTCCCTCGATGATTTGCTGAACCCCGAACAAAAGCGGGATCATCGCAAGCGGGATCTCTGTCTTCCGCTCCGCCTTTTTCACGGTCACCACACCGAGAGCGGTCAATGAAGTTCCGGCGATAAAACTGGCTGTTGCTGAAAAACACATCGTGCTTGGTTCCTTTTATCCTGGACCGGATCGACCCCGCGCACTTGGCCGTGACACTTCCCGACATGTGGTGAGTTTTTGCCCACGGATCAACATGTCTGATGATAAAGATCGCGCCGCGTGAGCGGGACCGGATTGGAAAACGGTTCGCGCTTGGAAGCCAGAATCTGGTAGATCCCCGTATTGCCTTCCTCGAACTGCAGGGCGCAAGCCGCCATATACAGCCGCCAGATGCGGTAGACGGATTCAGGCACGTGTTTCAGTGCTTCTTCGCGGCGTAGTTCGAGGCGACTTACCCACTCGCGCAACGTCAGCGCGTAGTGTTGCCTGAGACCTTCAACGTCGTGAATCTCGAAATCTGTATCTTCCATGATCTTCTGCACCGTGCAGATGGTTTCTAGTTGACCGTCTGGAAACACATAGCGATTGATGAATTCGGTCGCGACGCTTTTCTTCCAGCCGCCTTCATCGCTGGTGATGCCGTGGTTCAAAAACAGCCCGCCGGGTTTGAGCAATCGGCGGGCAATGGCAAAGTACGCCGGCAAGTTCTTCAAGCCTACGTGCTCAAACATGCCTACGCTCGCCACCTTGTCATACTCAGCCTCGCCCTGGAGATCGCGGTAATCCATCAGTTCGACCGAAACCTTTTGTTCGAGTCCGCGGCGCTTGATCGTTCGTTGAGCATGGGCGTACTGATTTTGGCTTAACGTAATGCCGTGCGCAGTAGCGCCGTAATGTTCCGCAGCCCAGCAGATCAGCGTGCCCCAGCCACAGCCGATGTCGAGCAGCCGCTCACCGGGTTTGAGCCGCAATTTGCGGCAAATATGATCGAGTTTGTTACGTTGCGCTTGCTCCAGGCTCTGACCGGCATCCTCGTAATATGCGCAGGAATAGACCATTTGTTCGTCCAGCCACAGCGCATAGAAATCGTTAGAAACGTCATAGTGAAAGGAAATGGCATGACGATTCAGCTTTTTGCTGGAACTGATGCCCAGTTTTTGCCTGAAGGTTTTTTCCCACTTGGGTGCGTTACTGCCATTTGACGGAGTTTTGTCCGGCCTAATTCTGAATGCTTTAGCTGCAAGTGCGGCTTTCTCTACCAGGGACAGTTGCAACGAAGTCAGATAGTGACGCAGGTGGAGTGCACTGTAGAAGTCGCCGTCAATGTCTATGAGCCCCTGAAAATATGATTCGGCGAGGCGTAGTGGGTCGCGCGACAGAACGAGTTCCTGAAAAGCTTTTGCAGACCGGAAGATCAGCGAAAACTCCGGGCAGTCGCGGCCCAGATGCACTTCGGAACCGTCCCAAAGGCAGATGCGGATACTTCCGTCGAAATCCCGGAACAGGCGACACAGGATTTGTATAGCCGGGTCGGTGCCGGGATTGCAGACTACAGAGTTATTTCCGTAAGGGGTTGCCATT
>JBFMHP010000046.1:0-110835 GCA_040752855.1 Pseudomonadota bacterium
ATTAATTTTTATCAGAAAAGACCGAAGTCTTGCCCGAATTTACTTCGCTTGCTCCACTACTTTTACGAGCTTCCAAGCCTTGGTCTTGGAAATAGGCTTGCACTCACAGATCATGACCAGATCGCCTTCCTTGCACTCATTCTTTTCATCGTGAGCGTGGATCTTGCTCGACTTTCTGACGAATTTGCCGTAAACGGGATGTGGAACGCGGCGCTCGATCAGAACGGTGATGGACTTGTCCATCTTGTTGCTGACCACACGACCCGTTTCGGTGCGTACGACTTTCTGTTTCTCTGCCATATCAAGATTCCTGTGCCTTGGCATTAAGTACGGTTTTGACCCGAGCGATGTTCTTGCGAACCTCGCTGATCAGGTGCGGCTTGGCAAGCTGGCCGGTTGCCTTTTGCATACGCAAATTGAATTGTTCGCGCAGCAGGCCGTTCAATTCGCCTTTCAGCTCATCGACGCTCTTGGATTTGAGTTCACTTGCTTTCATTACATCACCGTCCGCGTTACAAAGGTTGTCTGAATCGGCAGCTTGGCTGCGGCCAAACGGAATGCTTCACGCGCGATCTCCTCGGTGACGCCTTCCATTTCATACAGCATCTTGCCCGGTTGAATCTCGGCAACCCAGTATTCAACATTACCTTTACCGTTACCCATACGCACTTCGAGCGGCTTTTGGGTGATAGGCTTGTCAGGGAAAATCCGGATCCAGATCTTACCACCACGTTTGACATGGCGAGTCATGGCACGACGTGCCGCTTCGATCTGGCGGGCGGTGATACGGCCGCGGCCGACTGCCTTGAGCCCGTATTCACCGAAACTGACCTTATTGCCGCTTTGCGCGAGGCCAGTGTTTCTTCCCTTCATTTGTTTACGAAACTTTGTACGTTTTGGCTGGAGCATTACTGCCTCTCCTAATTATTTGCTAGCTGCAGCCTTCTTAGGCACTGCTTCGGCTGTGACTTCTTCCTCACCTCCGAATACCTCACCCTTGAAGATCCAGACTTTTACACCAATGATGCCGTAGGTGGTCTTGGCTTCAGCAAAACCATAATCGATGTCGGCACGGAAGGTGTGCAGCGGAACGCGACCTTCGCGATACCACTCGGTACGAGCGATTTCAGCACCGTTCAAGCGCCCGGCGACCGTCACCTTGATACCCTTGGCGCCCAGGCGCAGGGTATTGGTTACCGCGCGCTTCATCGCACGACGGAACATGATGCGGCGCTCAAGCTGCTGGGCAACATTCTCTGCAACGAGTTGGGCATCCAGCTCCGGCTTGCGAATTTCTTCGATGTTCACATTGACGGGCACGCCCATCATCTTGCCGAGTTCATTGCGCAGCACTTCAATGTCTTCACCCTTCTTGCCGATTACAACACCCGGACGCGCCGTGTGGATGGTGATCTTGACATTGCGCGCGGGGCGCTCGATCTGGATGCGGCTAACGGAGGCTTGCGACAGGCGCTTTCTCAGGAACTCACGCACCTTTATGTCGGTATAAAGGTTGTTGGAAAATTCCTTGTTACTTGCGTACCACTTGGCAGTCCAATCCTTGGTGATACCAAGACGGATGCCTGTTGGATGTACTTTTTGACCCATACCAGCCTCTCAGTTACTTCTCTGTGACAGCCACGGTAATGTGGCTGTTCCGCTTCGTGATTCTGTTGCCACGCCCTTTAGCGCGCGCATGCATACGCTTATAAGAGGCTGCCTCGTCAACGTAGATCTTGCTGATCTTCAGCGCGTCGATATCAGCGCCGTTGTTGTGCTCAGCGTTGGCAATAGCGGATTCGACCACCTTCTTGACGAATACCGCCGCCTTCTTGTTGCTGAACGTCAGGATCTGCAATGCCTTGTCGACGCTGAGGCCACGCACCTGATCCGCAACCAGACGCGCCTTCTGCGCAGAGATGCGGGCGAATTTATGTTTAGCGATTACTTCCATCGCACACTCCTCACTTAGTCTTCTTATCCGCAGCATGACCGCGGTAAGTACGAGTGGCAGCAAACTCACCCAGCTTGTGGCCAATCATGTTTTCAGTCACAAACACCGGCACGTGCTGACGACCATTGTGTACCGCGATGGTCAGGCCAATCATGTTGGGCAGAACCATGGAACGACGCGACCAGGTTTTGATCGGCTTCTTCGATCCACCTGCTGACGCTTCCTTCACCTTTTTTTCAAGATGGAGGTCAACAAATGGTCCCTTTTTGATAGAACGTGGCATTACTCGCCCTCTTCAATTTAACCGTGAATTACTTGCGACGACGTACCAGCATGCCATCGGTACGCTTGTTTTTGCGCGTCTTATAGCCCTTGGTCGGAACACCCCATGGCGTAACCGGATGACGACCACCCTTGGTACGACCTTCACCACCACCGTGAGGATGGTCGACCGGGTTCATCGCGGTACCGCGCACCGTCGGACGCACACCACGCCAGCGGGTGGCACCGGCCTTGCCCAGCGAGCGCAGGTTGTGCTCGGAGTTGCCGACTTCGCCGATCGTTGCCTTGCAGTCGATATGCACGCGACGCATTTCACCTGAGCGCAGGCGCAGGGTGGCATACTCACCTTCTTTGGCGATCAACTGGACCGAAGCGCCGGCGCTGCGCGCGATTTGCGCACCTTTGCCAGGGCGCAGCTCGATACAGTGCACATCGGTACCGACCGGGATGTCGCGCAGACGCAGCGCGTTACCGACCTTGATTGATGACTCGGGGCCGGAGACGATCGGCGTACCGGCTTTGAGACCTTTCGGCGCGATGATATAGCGACGCTCACCATCCGCATAAAGAACCAGAGCAATGTTGGCACTGCGGTTCGGATCGTATTCAATGCGTTCAACAGTTGCAGGAATGCCATCCTTATTGCGCTTGAAATCGATAAGACGATAGTGACGCTTGTGGCCACCACCCTGATGACGGGTAGTAATATGGCCGTTGTTGTTTCTGCCGCCCTTCTTGTTCTTCTTTTCAACCAGCGGGGCATACGGCTCTCCTTTATGGAGACCCGAATCTACCACCTTGACGACGAAGCGACGGCCAGGCGATGTAGGTTTGAGTTTTACGATCGGCATGACTTCAATTCCTCTAGGTATTACTCGGCAGGGCCGGCAATGTCGATTTTCTGGCCTTCTTTGAGCTGCACGTAGGCCTTCTTGTAGCCCTTGCGCTGGCCTTGAACCGCACCGAAACGTTTACGCTTGCCCATCACATTCGCTGTCTGCACTGAATCAACTTTGACATCGAATACCAGCTCAACAGCCTTCTTGATCTCCAACTTGTTGGCATCAGCCGCCACCTTGAAGACATACTGGCCTGCCACCTCGGAAGCCGCAGCCGCTTTTTCAGTGATATGGGGAGCCTGCAGCACCTTCATTAAACGCTCTTGATTCATGCCAGCATCTCCTCAATCTGTTTGACCGCATCGGCAGTGATCAACACCTTCTCATGAGCAACCAAGCTCACGGGATCGATCTGCGACGGATTACGCACCGCAACCTTGTGCAGATTGCGCGAAGCCAGATACAGGTTGTCATCGATCGCAACCGGGATAATCAGCACGTTTTCCAGACCCAAGGTCTTCAACTTGCCAACCAGATCCTTGGTCTTGGGAGCGGCGACTGCGAAGTCATCGACTACTACCAAACGATCCTGACGAACCAGCTCTGACATGATCGAGCGCAGAGCGACTCGATACATCTTCTTGTTGACCTTCTGAGAATGATCTTGGTTGGTCGCCGCAAAGGTCTTACCACCACCGCGCCAGAGCGGGCTGCGGATCGTGCCGGCGCGTGCGCGACCGGAACCCTTTTGCTTCCAAGGCTTGGCGCCCCCACCTCTGACGGCTGCGCGATTCTTGTGACCACGCGTACCCTGACGGGCAGCGGCCATGTGCGCGACAACTACCTGATGGACCAATGCCTCATTGAATTCGCCACCGAAAGACTCATCGGAGACGTTGACGGTTTTGTCCAGCGCCTGGCCGGATGAAGAAATCATTTTGAGTTTCATCGCCTACTCCCCCTTACGCCTTGACCGCGGGACGAATGATGAGATCACCGCCTTTGGCACCCGGGACAGCACCCGAGACCAAGAGCAGGTTGCGCTCGGCGTCAACCTTAACCACTTTAAGGTTCTGCACCGTGCACTGGACATCACCCATGTGGCCGGACATCTTCTTGCCCTTCATGACACGACCCGGGGTCTGACGCTGACCGATAGAACCAGGCGTACGATGCGAGAGTGAGTTACCGTGCGTAGCATCCTTCATGGAGAAGTTGTGACGCTTGACGGTACCGGCAAAACCCTTACCGATCGTCACACCCGTGACGTCGACCATTTGGCCGGAGGTAAAGATATCTGCCTTGATTTCTGCGCCGACAGCGATATCTGCGCCTTCGCCATCATTGAGCCGGAACTCAACCAGGCTGCGACCGGCTGCAACACCTGCCTTGGCAAAGTGTCCAGCCATCGCCTTTGTGACACGTGATGCACGGCGCTCACCCACTGCAACCTGGAGGGCGCGGTAACCGTCGGTTTCGACGGTCTTGACTTGCGACACGCGATTCGGGGTGACCTCGATGACAGTCACTGGAACGGAAGCACCATCCTCAGTGAAGACACGGGTCATGCCGCATTTGCGGCCAACAACACCAATAGTCATTGTCGTTATCCTCAAGCGCCGATTACGATTGATCAGCGAAATTAATTCAATATTAAACAAACATCTATAAACAAAGTGCCGCCCTACCATCTATTCGCTGACAGGGCGACACCTGTAAGAGGGGCGAATTCTAGCTCAATTTGATCTGAACGTCTACCCCTGCCGCCAAATCCAGCTTCATCAGCGCATCGACGGTCTTGTCGGTTGGATCAACGATGTCCAACAGGCGCTTATGCGTGCGGATCTGATACTGATCGCGCGCATCCTTGTTGGCATGCGGAGAGATCAGGATCGTGTAGCGCTCGGTCTTCGACGGCAGAGGAATCGGGCCCTTGATGTGGGCGCCGGTACGCTTGGCCGTGTCGACGATCTCACGCGCGGATTGATCGATCAAACGGTGATCAAATGATTTCAGGCGAATACGAATTCTTTGGCTAGCCATTTATATTACTCGATAATCTTGGCAACAACACCCGCACCTACGGTACGGCCACCTTCACGGATCGCAAAGCGCAGACCCTCTTCCATCGCGATCGGCGCGATCAGGCTGACGGTCATCTGCACATTATCACCCGGCATTACCATCTCAACACCCGCCGGCAGGTCGCAGGCGCCGGTCACGTCCGTGGTACGGAAGTAGAACTGCGGGCGATAGCCGTTGAAGAACGGGGTATGACGACCGCCTTCTTCCTTGCTCAGGACGTACACTTCGGCCTGGAACTTGGTGTGCGGCTTGATCGAGCCGGGCTTGCACAGCACTTGACCGCGCTCAACTTCCTCACGCTTGGTACCGCGGAGCAGGATACCGACGTTGTCACCGGCCTGACCTTGATCCAGCAGCTTACGGAACATTTCAACGCCGGTGCAGATGGTCTTGGTCGTGGCCTTGATGCCCACGATCTCGACTTCCTCACCAACCTTGATGACGCCACGCTCCACACGACCCGTGACCACGGTACCGCGACCGGAGATCGAGAACACGTCTTCGATCGGCATCAGGAAGGCGCCGTCGATGGCACGGACCGGCTCCGGAATGTAGGAGTCCATGGCCGCGACCAGCTTTTCGATGGCCGGGACGCCGATGTCAGAAGTATCGCCTTCCAGGGCCTTCAGGGCAGAACCGATCACCACCGGGGTGTCATCGCCCGGGAAGTTGTAGCTGGAGAGCAACTCGCGCACTTCCATCTCAACCAGTTCCAGCAGTTCGGCGTCGTCAACCATGTCGGCCTTATTCAGGAACACGACGATGTAGGGTACGCCAACCTGACGGGCCAGCAGGATGTGCTCGCGGGTCTGCGGCATCGGGCCGTCAGCGGCTGAACAGACCAGGATCGCGCCGTCCATCTGGGCAGCACCGGTGATCATGTTCTTGACGTAGTCGGCGTGTCCGGGGCAGTCGACGTGTGCGTAGTGACGGTTGGAGGATTCGTACTCAACGTGCGCGGTGGAGATGGTGATACCACGGGCACGCTCTTCCGGCGCCGCGTCGATCTGGTCATAGGCCTTGAACTCGCCTCCGAACTTCTGCGCCATCACCTTGGTGATCGCCGCCGTCAGCGTGGTCTTACCGTGGTCAACGTGGCCGATGGTGCCGACGTTTACGTGCGGTTTGGTACGTTCAAATTTTCCCTTGGACACGACTGTTACCTCTCTAAACTTTGTAAATTAAGATGCTTTCTTGATGACTTGCTCAGCGATGCTCGCCGGAGCTTCAGCATATTTGGCAAACTCCATCGAGTAGCTCGCGCGACCCTGGGTAGCGGAGCGCAAATCCGTGGCGTAACCAAACATCTCGCCCAGCGGAACTTCCGCGCGCACGATCTTGCCTGACGGAGAGTCATCCATGCCTTGTACGATACCGCGACGACGGTTCAAGTCGCCCATGACGTCACCCATGTAGTCTTCGGGGGTGACGACCTCGACCTTCATGATCGGCTCGAGCAACACAGGGCGCGCCTTCAGGGCGCCGGCCTTGAAGCCCATCGAACCGGCGATCTTAAACGCCATTTCGTTGGAGTCGACATCGTGGTAGGAACCATCGAACAGCGTAACCTTGACATCGACGACCGGGTAACCGGCGATAACGCCGTTCTGGATCTGCTCCTGAATCCCCTTGTCGATGGCCGGCACGTATTCGCGCGGCACAACACCACCAACGATGGCGTTGACGAACTCATAACCCTTACCGGCTTCCAGTGGCTCGAGCTTGAGCCACACATGACCGTACTGACCGCGACCACCGGACTGACGCACGAACTTGCCTTCGGTCTCGACCGTCGAGCGAATGGTTTCGCGGTAGGCGACGCGCGGCGCACCGACGTTGGCCTCGACCTTGAACTCGCGCTTCAGGCGGTCGACGATGATTTCCAGGTGCAACTCGCCCATCCCGGAGATGATGGTTTGACCAGATTCCTCGTCGGTCTTGACGCGGAATGAGGGGTCTTCTTGCGCCAGCTTGCTCAGCGCGATACCCATCTTCTCTTGGTCGGCCTTGGTCTTGGGCTCGATGGCCACGGAGATAACCGGCTCGGGGAACTCCATTCTTTCCAGGGTGATGATATTGTCGAGATCACACAGCGTGTCACCTGTGGTCACATCCTTCAAACCAACCGCCGCGGCGATGTCGCCGGCGCAAACTTCTTTGATCTCTTCGCGCGAGTTGGCGTGCATCTGGACGATACGACCGATACGCTCCTTCTTGCACTTGACCGGGTTGTACACGCTGTCGCCGGCATTGACCACGCCGGAGTAACAACGGAAAAAGGTCAGGGTGCCGACGAACGGGTCGGTCGCGATCTTGAATGCCAGTGCGGAGAACGGCTCGTCATCGGTGGCGTGACGCTCGGCCTCGGTACCAGCCTTATCATCAAGGGTACCCTTGATGGCCGGAACATCGGTCGGCGCAGGCATATAGTGGATGACAGAATCCAGCATCGCCTGAACGCCTTTATTCTTGAAGGCGGAACCACACATGGCAACGATGATTTCGCCCTTCAGCGAACGTGCGCGCAAACCGGCACGGATCTCTTCCTCGGTCAACGAACCCGATTCGAGGTACTTCTCCATCAACTCTTCGCTAGATTCGGCTGCGGCGGCAACCATGTTTTCACGCCACTGCTCGCAATCTGCCTTCATATCGGCCGGAACGTCTTTCGCCTCGTAGGACATGCCTTGATCGGCCTCGTTCCAATAGATTGCCTTCATGCGGATCAGGTCGACGACGCCCTTGAAGTTTTCTTCCTGGCCGATCGGTAACTGAATAGGCACCGGATTGGCGCCGAGACGGCTCTTGATCTGCCCGACAACGCGGAGGAAGTTGGCGCCGGCACGGTCCATCTTGTTGACAAAGGCAAGACGGGGTACACCGTACTTGTTCGCTTGGCGCCAGACGGTTTCAGACTGCGGCTCTACACCACCCACCGCACAGAAGACAGCCACCGCGCCGTCGAGCACGCGCAGCGAACGCTCTACTTCGATGGTGAAGTCAACGTGTCCCGGGGTATCGATGATGTTGATACGATGCTGAGGGAATTGACGATCCATGCCCGACCAGAAACAGGTGGTCGCGGCTGACGTGATCGTAATACCACGCTCTTGCTCCTGAACCATCCAGTCCATTGTCGCGGCACCGTCATGCACCTCACCGATCTTGTGAGAGACACCCGTGTAAAACAAAATGCGCTCGGTCGTGGTGGTTTTACCAGCATCGATGTGCGCCATGATACCGATATTTCGGTATTGAGTGATTGGTGTTTTGCGTGCCACGTACTTAACTCCGCTTAAATTCGATCAAACCGTCATTACCAACGGTAGTGAGCAAAGGCCTTGTTCGCCTCAGCCATGCGATGGGTATCTTCGCGCTTCTTCACTGCAGAGCCACGGCTTTCCAGTGCGTCTAGTATTTCACCTGCCAGGCGCAGCTCCATACCCTTCTCGCTGCGCTTGCGCGCGGCGTCGACGATCCAGCGCATAGCCAGAGCGGTACGGCGATCGGGACGCACTTCGACCGGCACCTGATAGGTGGCGCCGCCGACGCGACGGGACTTAACCTCGACCATCGGACGCACGTTCTCCAGCGCCTTGTCCAGCGCCTCGATGCAGGCCTTACCAGACTTCTCCTGCACGCGATCGAGGGCGCCATAGACGATCCTCTCGGCCACGGACTTCTTGCCGTCGACCATCAGAACATTGACAAATCTCGCCAGCACCTCGCTCCCAAACTTGGGATCCGGCAGTGGTACCCGTTTCGCAGCTTCTCTTCTTCTCGCCATGACCGATTCCTGAAATAACTCTCTTCAATTAGGATTTGGGACGCTTGGCGCCGTACTTGGAACGGCCTTGACGGCGATCGTTCACACCAGCGCAATCCAGGGTTCCGCGCACCGTGTGGTAGCGCACACCCGGCAAGTCCTTCACACGTCCGCCGCGGATCAGCACAACGGAGTGCTCTTGCAGATTATGACCTTCGCCACCGATGTAGCTGGTGACTTCCATGCTGTTGGTCAGTCGCACACGGGCGACCTTACGCAACGCGGAATTCGGCTTTTTCGGTGTCGTTGTGTAAACGCGCGTACATACGCCGCGTTTTTGCGGGCTACCACCCAACGCAGGCACCGTACTTTTTTCGGCCTTGGTCCGACGCGGCTTGCGCACCAACTGATTGATTGTTGCCATAAATTTACTCCAGCCCTACAAATAAAATGACAGGCGGGCACACACCCGGCCTGTCCGAGTCGCGGAATTCTAGATGTTCGTCATCCAAGTGTCAAGCGTGCCGCCGAGCTAAATGTGCTCGGCGGCTGGCTGATTATTCCACGGTTTCCTCTATTACATCGCTTTCGGTGCCCGTAACACCACCCAGGTCCGCGTAGCCGAACTGCTCCTGGCTGCGGACAGCGCGGCGGTGCTCGTGATAGGCCAAGCCGGTGCCGGCCGGGATCAGGCGGCCGACGATCACGTTTTCCTTCAAG
Source organism: Pseudomonadota bacterium (assembly GCA_040752855.1). GTDB lineage: Bacteria > Pseudomonadota > Gammaproteobacteria > RBG-16-57-12 > RBG-16-57-12 > JBFMHP01. Next base: position 9,647 of record JBFMHP010000046.1, read on the forward strand.
CCATGCAGGTCATCGATGCGGCCGTTGACGGCAGCCTCGGTGAGCACGCGTGTGGTCTCCTGGAAGGAGGCGGCGGAGATGAACGAATCAGTCGCCAGCGATGCCTTGGTGATGCCGAGCAGGACCGGCACATAAGTGGCCGCCATCTTGCCTTCGGCCAGCACGCGCTCGTTCTCTTCCAGCAAGCGGGCCTTTTCGATCTGCTCGCCTTTCAGGAACTTGGTATCACCCGGTTCGCTGATCTCGACCTTGCGCAACATCTGGCGGACCACGACCTCGATGTGCTTGTCGTTGATCTTAACGCCTTGCAGGCGATAGACGTCCTGGACCTCATTGACGATGTAATTGGCCAGGGTCTCGACGCCTTGCAGACGCAGGATGTCGTGCGGCGACGGCGGACCTTCGCAGATAACCTCGCCCTTCTCGACGAATTCACCTTCGAACACGGTGATGTGGCGCCACTTCGGAATCAGCTCCTCGTACGGCTCGCCGCCATCGCTCGGCGTGATGATCAAACGCTGCTTGCCCTTGGTCTCCTTGCCGAAGGAAACGGTCCCGGTAATCTCGGCCAGGATGGCCGGTTCCTTGGGCTTGCGCGCCTCGAACAAGTCGGCCACACGCGGCAGACCACCGGTGATGTCGCGGGTCTTGGACGATTCTTGCGGGATACGCGCCACGACGTCACCCACGCCCACTTCCGCCGCATCCTCCAGGCTGATGATCGCGCCGCTCGGCAGGAAGTAGTGCGCCGGGATGCTGGTGCCGGCGATGCACAGGTCATTGCCCTTGTCATCGACCAGTTTCACCATCGGACGCAGATCCTTGTAGCCGCCGGAACGTTGCTTCGGATCGGTAACCACCAGGCTGCTCAAACCGGTGACTTCGTCCATCTCACGATTGACCGTGACACCTTCGATGAAGTCGCTGAAACGCACGCGTCCGGCCACTTCGGTGACGATCGGATGGGTGTGCGGGTCCCAATTGGCAACGACCTGGCCGGCTTCGACCTTGGCGCCGTCCTGGGCACTCAACATCGCACCGTAGGGCACCTTGTAACGCTCACGCTCACGGCCGGCGGCATCCAGGATCGCCACCTCACCGGAACGAGAGACGGCCACGAAGTGACCCTTCTTGTGCTGCACCGTCTTAATGTTGTGCAGACGCACGGTACCGGCGGATTTGATCTCGATGCTGCTGATGGCCGCAGACCGTGAAGCCGCACCCCCGATGTGGAAGGTACGCATGGTCAGCTGGGTACCCGGCTCACCGATCGACTGGGCGGCGATAACGCCGACCGACTCACCGGAATTGACGCGGTGTCCGCGCGCCAGATCGCGGCCATAACAGGCCGAACAGATGCCGTAGCGGGATTCGCAGGTGATCGGCGAACGCACCACGACCTGGTCGATGCTGTTGGCCTCGAGGATATCGACCCACTGCTCATCGAGCAGCGTGCCGGCCTCGGCGACAACCTTATCCTTACCCGGTGCCAGCGCATCTTCGGCCAGCACGCGACCGAGTACACGCTCGCGCAGCGGCTCGACGACGTCACCGCCTTCGATCAACGGATTCATCACCAGACCACGCACGGTGCCGCAATCGGGCTCGGTGACCACCACGTCTTGGGCCACGTCCACCAGACGGCGGGTCAGGTAACCGGAGTTGGCGGTCTTCAACGCGGTATCGGCCAGACCCTTACGGGCGCCGTGCGTTGAAATAAAGTACTGCAATACGTTCAGACCTTCGCGGAAGTTCGCGGTGATCGGCGTTTCGATGATCGAGCCGTCCGGCTTGGCCATCAGGCCACGCATACCAGCCAGCTGACGCAGCTGGGCCGCGCTACCACGCGCGCCGGAGTCGGCCATCATGAAGATCGGATTGAAGGAGGCCTGCTTGACCTTCTTGCCTTCGCGATCGATCACTTCCTCCTTGGAGAGCTTTTCCATCATGGCGCGCGAGACCTGGTCATTGGCGTGCGACCAGATATCGACGACCTTGTTGTAACGCTCGCCGTTGGTCACCAGACCCGAGGTGTACTGCTTCTCGATCTCTTTGACCTGAGCCTCGGCGCGATTGATGATCGTCTCTTTCTCTTCCGGGATCACCATATCGTCGGCGCCGAATGATGCGCCGGCACGGGTGGCGTAGGTAAAGCCGGTGTACATCAAGTGGTCGGCGAAGATGACCGTTTCCTTCAGGCCCACCTTGCGGTAGCACTCGTTGATCAGGCGCGAAATGGCCTTTTTGCCCAGCACCTGATTGATCAGGTCGAACGGCAGCCCCTCGGGCAGGATGCGCGACAACAGCGCGCGGCCGACCGTGGTGTCCACCAGCCGGGTGCGCTTGGTCTTGTTGCCCTCGGCGTCGATCTGGGTATCGCTGATCCGCACCTTGACGCGCGCGTGCAGGGAAACCTGGCGCGTCTCGTAGGCGCGATGCACTTCGTCGATATCGACGAAGACCATGCCTTCGCCCTTGTCGTTGATGCGCTCGCGGCTCATGTAATAGAGGCCGAGTACGATGTCCTGCGACGGCACGATGATCGGCTCACCGTTGGCGGGCGACAGGATGTTGTTGGTCGACATCATCAGGGCGCGCGCTTCGAGTTGCGCTTCAAGCGACAGCGGCACGTGCACCGCCATCTGGTCGCCGTCGAAGTCCGCGTTATAGGCCGCACACACCAGCGGGTGCAGGGTGATCGCCTTGCCTTCCACCAGGACCGGTTCGAAGGCCTGGATACCCAGGCGGTGCAGGGTCGGGGCGCGGTTGAGCATCACCGGATGTTCGCGGATGACTTCTTCGAGGATGTCCCACACCTCCGGGCCTTCACGCTCGACCATCTTCTTGGCCGCCTTGATGGTGGTGGCCAGGCCGCGGCGCTCGAGCTTGCTGAAGATAAACGGCTTGAACAGCTCAAGGGCCATCTTCTTCGGCAGGCCGCATTGATGCAGTCTGAGCGTGGGGCCGACCACGATGACCGAACGGCCGGAGTAGTCGACACGCTTACCGAGCAGGTTCTGACGGAAGCGGCCCTGCTTGCCCTTGATCATGTCGGCCAGCGACTTCAGCGGACGGCGGTTGGTGCCGGTGATGGCGCGGCCGCGGCGGCCGTTGTCCATCAAGGCATCGACGGCCTCTTGCAGCATGCGCTTTTCGTTGCGCACGATGATGTCGGGCGCATTCAGATCCAGCAGGCGCTTCAGACGGTTGTTACGGTTGATGACGCGGCGGTACAGATCGTTGAGATCCGAGGTCGCGAAGCGGCCGCCATCGAGCGGCACCAGCGGGCGCAGTTCGGGCGGCAGTACCGGCAATACGGTCATCACCATCCACTCCGGCTTGTTGCCGGACTCGAGGAAGGCCTCGATCAGCTTGAGACGCTTGCCGTACTTCTTCAGCTTAGTCTCAGAACTGGTTTCGGAGATATCCTGGCGCAGCTTGGCGGCCTCGGCCTTCATATCGATGCTGATCAGCAGCTGATGGATCGCCTCGGCGCCCATGCGCGCATCGAATTCATCGCCGAACTCTTCAATGGCTTCCAGATAGGCATCATCGCTGAGCAGCTGGCCGCGCTCGAGCGTGGTCATGCCCGGATCGACCACCACGAAGGCTTCGAAATACAGCACGCGCTCGATATCGCGCAGGGTCATGTCCAGCAGCAGCCCCATGCGGGAGGGCAGCGACTTCAGGAACCAGATGTGCGCGACCGGGCTGGCCAGCTCGATGTGGCCCATGCGCTCACGGCGCACCTTGGAGACGGTCACTTCGACGCCGCACTTCTCGCAGATGACACCGCGATGCTTCAGGCGCTTGTACTTGCCGCACAGGCATTCGTAATCCTTCACCGGCCCGAAGATCTTGGCGCAGAACAGGCCATCGCGCTCGGGCTTGAAGGTGCGGTAGTTGATGGTCTCGGGCTTTTTGACTTCGCCATAAGACCAGGAACGGATCTTTTCCGGGGACGCCAGACCGATGCGAATGGCATCGAAGTCATCGGATTGGCTTTGTTGCTTCAAAATCTTTAACAAGTCTTTCAAGGTCGTATCTCCTGCTGCGCGATACTGAAATCTGTTGTGTGCCGGCGGGCGCGGCCCGCCGGCTTCCCCGTCTTAGCCTTAGTCCAGATGCTCCAGCTCGATGTCGATGCCGAGCGCGCGGATTTCCTTCAACAGTACATTGAAGGACTCCGGCATGCCGGGCTCGATGCGATGATCGCCGTCGACGATGTTCTTGTACATCTTGGTACGACCGTTGACGTCGTCGGACTTGACCGTGAGCATCTCCTGCAGGGTGTAGGAGGCGCCATAGGCCTGCAGCGCCCACACTTCCATCTCCCCGAAGCGCTGACCACCGAACTGCGCCTTACCGCCCAGCGGCTGCTGGGTAACCAGGCTGTACGGACCGGTGGAACGGGCATGCATCTTGTCATCGACCAGGTGGTTCAGCTTGAGCATGTACATATAACCGACGGTCACCGGCTGGTCGAACGCCTCGCCGGTGCGGCCATCGTACAGGACCGACTGACCGGAGGTCGGCAGGCCGGCGAGTTCCAGCATGGACTTGATCTCACTTTCATGCGCCCCTTCGAACACCGGCGTGGCCATCGGCACGCCCTTGCGCAGATTGCCCGCCAACTCGATGACTTCATCATTGGTGAGCGCGCCCAGGCCTTCCTTCTGCTGCTTGTTGGTGTAGATCTTCTCCAGGAAGCCGCGCACCTCGGCGGCTGAGCGCTGCTCCTCGAGCATGGCGTTGATCTTGTGGCCAAGACCGCGTGCCGCCCAACCCAGGTGGGTCTCCAGTACCTGACCCACGTTCATACGCGAAGGTACGCCGAGCGGATTCAACACGATGTCGACCGGCGTGCCATTGGCCAGATACGGCATGTCTTCGAGCGGAACGATGGTGGAGATAACACCCTTGTTACCGTGACGTCCGGCCATCTTGTCACCCGGCTGGACGCGGCGTTTGACCGCCAGATAGACCTTGACCATCTTGAGCACGCCCGGCACCAGGTCGTCGCCGGCCATGATCTTGCCCTTCTTCTCTTCGTACTCGGCGTCGAGGTCGGCGCGCATCTGCTTGAGCTGCTCAGTGGCGCGCTCGAGCTGCTCGTTGGCAGTTTCTTCGCTCAGACGAATCTCGAACCACTTCTCGCGCGGGATGCCGGCCAGATAGTCCTTGGTGACCTTGTTGCCGGACTTCAGGCCCTTCGGACCGCCAGCAGCGGTCTTGCCGATCAGCATCTTCTCGATACGCTGATAGGTGTCATCTTCCACGATACGGAAGGCCTCGTTGAGGTCCTTTTTGACCTGCGCCAGCTGCGCGTTTTGGATCTGCACGGCGCGTGAGTCGCGCTCTACGCCATCACGAGTGAAGACCTGCACGTCGATGACGGTGCCGTTCATGCCGGAAGGCACGCGCAGCGAGGTGTCCTTCACATCGGAGGCCTTCTCGCCGAAGATCGCACGCAGCAGTTTCTCTTCCGGAGTCAGCTGGGTTTCGCCCTTGGGCGTGACCTTACCGACCATGATGTCACCGGCCTTCACTTCGGCGCCGATGTAGACGATGCCTGCCTCATCCAGCTTGGCCAGCGCGCTCTCACCGACGTTCGGGATATCCGAGGTGATTTCCTCGGGACCGAGCTTGGTGTCGCGCGCCACGCAGGTGAGTTCTTCGATGTGGATCGAGGTGTAACGATCCTCTTCTGCCACACGCTCGGAGAGGAGGATCGAGTCTTCGAAGTTGAAGCCGTTCCACGGCATGAAGGCGACCAGCAGGTTCTGACCCAGGGCCAGCTCGCCCATATCGGTGGACGGACCGTCGGCCAAGGCGTCGCCACGGGCGATCACATCACCCTTCTTCACCAGCGGACGCTGATTGATACAGGTGTTCTGGTTGGAGCGGGTGTACTTCACCATGTTGTAGATGTCTACACCCGGCTCGCCCGCGGCGGTCTCGTCATCGTTGACACGTACGACGATACGGCCGGCGTCGACCGAGTCGACCACGCCACCGCGCTTGGCAACAACAGTTACGCCGGAGTCGATGGCCACTACACGCTCGATACCGGTACCAACCAGCGGCTTGTCGGCGCGCAATGTCGGAACGGCTTGGCGTTGCATGTTCGAACCCATCAAGGCGCGGTTGGCGTCATCGTGTTCCAGGAACGGAATCAGTGACGCGGCCACGGAAACGATCTGCTTCGGCGAGATGTCCATGTAATTCACGCGGTCAGGTGTCGACATGGTGAATTCATTCTGATGACGCACCGATACCAGCTCATCGGTCAGCTTGTTGTGGCTGTCCAGGGTCGCATTCGCCTGGGCGATCGTGTACTGCGCCTCTTCGATGGCCGACAGGTAATCGATCTGGTTGGTCACCTTGCCGTCGACCACGCGACGATACGGCGTTTCGAGGAAACCGTACTCGTTGGTGCGCGCGTAGACGGACAACGAGTTGATCAGACCGATGTTCGGACCTTCCGGGGTCTCGATCGGGCAGACGCGGCCGTAGTGGGTCGGATGTACGTCGCGCACCTCGAAACCGGCGCGCTCACGCGTCAGGCCGCCGGGGCCCAGGGCTGAAACACGGCGCTTGTGCGTGATCTCGGAGAGCGGATTGTTCTGGTCCATGAATTGCGAGAGCTGGCTGGAGCCGAAGAACTCCTTCACCGCCGCCGACACCGGCTTGGCGTTGATCAGCTCCTGCGGCATCATGGTCTCGGCCTCGCTCAGGCTCAGGCGTTCCTTCACGGCGCGCTCCACGCGCACCAGACCGGCGCGGAATTGGTTCTCGACCATTTCACCCACGCTGCGGATGCGGCGGTTGCCCAGGTGATCGATGTCATCGACCACGCCCTTGCCGTTGCGGATATCCAGCAAGGTCTTCAGTACGTCGACGATGTCCTGCTTGCTCAGCGTACCCTCGCCGACGATCTCCTCACGGCCGACGCGGCGGTTGAACTTCATGCGGCCGACCGCCGAAAGGTCGTAACGGTCGAGACTGAAAAACAGGTTGTCGAACAGGCTCTCGGCGGCTTCCTTGGTCGGCGGCTCGCCGGGGCGCATCATGCGGTAGATTTCCACCAGCGCCTCGAGTTGCGTGGTGGTGGAGTCCAGACGCAAGGTGTCGGAGACGTACGGACCATGATCGAGGTCGTTCACGTACAAGGTCTTGATCTCGGAGAATCCCGCCTCGACCAGCTTTTCCAGCACGACCTCGGTGATCTCGTCATTGGCGTTGGCCACGAGCTCGCCGGTCATTTCATCGACCATGTTCTTGGCCAGGATCTTGCCGATCAGATAATCGCGCGGCACATCCAGCTTGGTCACGCCATCGGTCTCGAGCGATTTGATGGTGCGCGCCGTCACACGACGTCCCTTCTCCACGTACACATTCTTGCCGGACTTGATATCAAACAGTGCGGTTTCACCGCGCAGACGTTCGGGCACGAGCTTCAGGGTAAACTCGCCCTTCTTGTCGATATTGAAGGTATTGGTCTCGAAGAAGCTCGCGAGCATCTCTTCGTTGTCGAAGCCCAGCGCGCGCAGCACGACCGTGGCCGGCAGCTTGCGGCGGCGGTCGATACGGACGAAGACGTTGTCCTTGGGATCGAACTCGAACTCCAACCAGGAGCCACGATAAGGAATGATGACAGCGTTATACAGCAGCTTGCCCGAGGAATGGGTCTTACCGCGGTCGTGATCGAAGAATACGCCGGGTGAGCGATGCAACTGGGAGACGATCACGCGCTCGGTGCCGTTGATGACGAAGGTGCCGGTATCAGTCATGAGCGGAATCTCGCCCATGTAGATCTCTTGTTCCTTCACGTCCTTGATGGACTTAGTGCCGGCCGGAGCCTCTTTGTCGAAGATAACCAGGCGAACCTTGACGCGCAGGGGTGCTGCATAGGTCGTACCGCGCAGTTTACATTCCTTAACATCAAAGACCGGCTTGCCGAGACGGAAGTCGACATACTCAAGCGAGGCGTACCCCGAATAACTCGTGATCGGAAACACGGACTTGAAGGCCGCGTGCAAGCCGCGCTCTGCGCGCTCGCTTGGAGGGGTGTCCAGCTGCAAAAACTCGCGGTAGGAGTCCTTCTGAATCGCCAGCAGATAGGGAACCCCTAATATGCTGGGGCGTTTACCAAAATCCTTACGGATGCGTTTCTTCTCAGTGAAAGAGTAAGCCATCAGAATTCCTCAGCAAATCACTAACGTTGGGTACACACCACGCCAACAGCAGGTCGAGCGGCGTCACAAAAAAACCAAAGAGACAACCTTAAGCGCAAAAAGGCCGGCAGCTCGATCGCTACCAGCCACACGCCACGGTTATCTCAACAACCTTGTTTCAAAATGGTGTTATGCCTCCGGGCATAATTATATCGGGAAAATCCAGATACGCACGCCTTCCTTGGCATTTTTTTTGCTGCATCGGCAAAAAAGCGTATCGTTTTGTCGAATTACTTCAGTTCGACAGTCGCACCGGCTTCAACCAGTTCCTTTTTGATCTTCTCGGCGTCGGCCTTAGATACACCTTCCTTCACAGCGGCGGGTGCACCCTCAACCAGGTCCTTGGCCTCTTTCAGGCCCAGACCGGTGACAGCGCGTACGACCTTGATTACACCAACCTTGTTGGCGCCGGCAGAAGCCAGCACAACGTTGAACTCGGTCTTCTCTTCAGCAGCCGGGGCAGCGCCGCCGGCAGCAGGACCTGCAGCTACCGCAACGGCGGCGGCAGAAACACCGAACTTCTTCTCCATTGCTTCAACCAGCTCAACAACTTCCATCACGGACATGTTGGCGATGGTTTCCAGGATATCGTCTTTAGATACGGCCATGGTTTTCACTCCAATAAAATAAAAGATTTATGCTAAAAATGAGATTTGTAACGTTTAAGCTGACTGTTTCTGATCGCGCACTGCCGCGACAGTGCGAACCAACTTGCCAGGAACTTCGTTGAGCGTGCGCGCCAGCTTTTCGACCGGCTGCTTCATTACACCCATCAACATCGCGATTGCCTGATCCTTCGTCGGCATCTTCGCCAGGCGGTCGATTTCTTTCGCCTGGAGCATTTTGCCGCCGATGGAAACAACTCTGACAATCAGTTTGTCGTTACCTTTGGCAAATTCAGAGATGACACGCGCCGCAGCGCCCGGGTCCTCTTGCGAGAACGCCAGCACCAGCGGGCCCACCAGACCGGGCTGCATGCACTCGAAGCTCGTGCCCTGAACCGCGCGACGCGCCAGGGTGTTCTTCACTACGCGCACATAGACCCCGGACTCGCGCGCCTTCTTGCGCAGAGCCGTCATCTCACCAACAGTCAGCCCTCGATACTCGGCTGCAATCGCAGACAATGCGCTTGCCGCCACCTCAGCCACTTCAGCAACTACTTGCTTTTTAGCTTCGATATTGAGAGCCACTTCTTTACCTCCTCGCAATGCGGCCTGCTTGTACAGACCCGCATCTTGCTCCACATCGAGCACCATGGTTGGCGCTCAACCCTTACGGTGAGCTGCCAGAGCATCCTTCTGGGCTACACCGTCTACGTAGGCCGGACACAACCGCGTCCGATTAAACCGAAGTGCCTACGGTCTTTGACGATCGCATCTCCGACTGCGACCCAAAGTCAAAGAGGGCGCCACCCGCAAACGGGCCGCGCCCCAACATTCGATTAGATACCGAGGGTACCTTTATCGATCTGCACGCCCGCACCCATGGTGGTGGATACGGTGACGCGCTTGAAATAAATCCCCTTGGACGTGCTGGGCTTCATCTTGTTCAGATCCGCCAGCAGGGCGTCCAAGTTGCCACGCAGGGCGGCAGCATCGAAGTTGATCTTGCCGATAGTGCAGTGGATGATACCGTTCTTGTCGGTACGATAACGCACCTGACCCGCCTTGGCGTTTTTCACCGCGCCGGCGACATCGGGCGTAACCGTGCCAACCTTCGGGTTCGGCATCAGGCCGCGCGGACCCAACACCTGACCGAGCTGACCGACGATGCGCATGGCATCCGGGCTCGCGATGACGACATCGAAATCCATCATGCCCTTCTTGACCTGCTCGGCCAGATCCTCGAAACCGACGATATCGGCGCCCGCAGCCTTGGCGGCTTCGGCGTTCGCACCTTGGGCAAACACCGCCACGCGCACAGATTTGCCCGTGCCGTTCGGCAGTACGGTGGAACCGCGCACCGCTTGATCGGATTTACGCGGATCGACCCCGAGGTTGATCGCCACATCGACCGACTCGACAAACTTCGCCGCCGGCAGCTCCTTCAGGATCTTGAAGGCCTCATCGATGCCGTAGAGCTTGGTCGGATCGACCTTGGCGCGAATCGCTTGTTGACGCTTTGAAATCTTAGCCATGACTTACACCCCCTCCACATCGATACCCATGCTGCGCGCAGTGCCGGCGATGGTACGCACCGCCGCATCTATGCTCGCCGCCGTGATATCGGGCATCTTGACCTTGGCGATGTCTTCGAGCTGCTTACGCGTAACCTTGCCGACCTTGTCGCGGTTCGGCACAGCGCTGCCGCTCTGAATACCGATCGCCTTCTTCAACAGAATGGAGGCCGGCGGGGTCTTGACGATGAATGTAAAGCTGCGGTCGCTGTAGACGGTGATGACTACCGGAACCGGCAGACCGGGTTCCAGGCTCTGAGTCTGGGCATTGAACGCCTTGCAGAACTCCATGATGTTGACACCGCGCTGACCCAGCGCCGGACCGACCGGCGGGCTCGGGTTAGCTTGACCGGCCTTGACCTGCAACTTGATGTAGGCTTCGATCTTCTTAGCCATGACTTACTCCTATGTTTGGGTGCAAACGCCTCGCGGCTCCCCGTGATACCAATCTTGTGTCTCAGCCCTTTTCGACTTGGCTGAACTCAAGATCAACCGGTGTCGAGCGACCGAAAATCGTCACCTCGACACGCAACCGGCTCTTGTCGTAGTCGATCTCCTCGACCACGCCATTGAAATCCTTGAACGGGCCATCGATGATGCGCACCACTTCGCCCACCTCGAACAGCACCTTCGGACGCGGCTTCTCCGCCCCCTCTTCCACACGCTGCAGAATCGCCTGAGCCTCTTTCTCGGTGATCGGGGCCGGCTTGTCGCCGGTGCCGCCGATGAAACCCATCACACGCGGGACTTCCTTCACCAAGTGCCAGGTCTCGTCGTCCATCTCCATCTGGACCAGGACATAGCCGGGGAAGAATTTGCGATCACTCTTCCGCTTCTGACCGTCCTTCATTTCGACCACTTCCTCGGTCGGCACCAGAACCTGGCCGAACTTGTGCTCCAAGCCCTTGCGGCGCACGCGCTCTTCGAGGGAGCGCTTCACCTGGCTTTCAAAACCGGAAAAGGCATGTACTACATACCAGCGCATCGCCATATCTTAGCTCCCTTGACCGGTGAGCAGTTGCACCGCCCACAACAGAAACATATCCAGCAGCCAGAGCAGTATACCCACGATGACGACAACCACCATCACGATCATGGTCGTCTGCACCGTTTCCTTGCGCGTCGGCCACACCACCTTGCGTACCTCGGTGCGCGACTCTTTGACGAACGACAACGCCGCACGCCCCGGTTCGGATTGCGCAGCCACGATGATCGCCAAGACCAACGCCACTATCACGCCAAGGACACGGATCCAGGTTGCTTGATCCGCAAAAACATAAAAACCGACGACACCGCCCGCCAGTATCAGGAGCGATACGATCAGTTTGATTTTATCCGCCATTCGGACGTTAACTCCCGAATTAAATGGCAGGCCAGGAGGGAATCGAACCCCCAACCTGCGGTTTTGGAGACCGCCGCTCTGCCAATTGAGCTACTGGCCTAAACTCATATGACGAAGGGGTAGATGTCACCCACCTACCCCTGCGCCGTCATTTTGTACCGAATGATTACTCGATAATCTTGGCAACAACACCCGCACCGACGGTACGGCCACCTTCACGGATCGCAAAGCGCAGACCCTCTTCCATCGCGATCGGCGCGATCAGGCTGACGGTCATCTGCACATTGTCACCCGGCATGACCATCTCAACACCCGCCGGCAGGTCGCAGGCGCCGGTCACGTCCGTGGTACGGAAGTAGAACTGCGGACGATAGCCGTTGAAGAACGGGGTATGACGACCGCCTTCTTCCTTGCTCAGGACGTACACTTCGGCCTGGAACTTGGTGTGCGGCTTGATCGAGCCGGGCTTGCACAGGACTTGACCGCGCTCAACTTCCTCACGCTTGGTACCGCGGAGCAGGATACCGACGTTGTCACCGGCCTGACCCTGATCCAGCAGCTTGCGGAACATTTCAACGCCGGTGCAGATGGTCTTGGTCGTGGCCTTGATGCCGACGATCTCGACTTCCTCACCAACCTTGACGACGCCGCGCTCCACACGACCCGTGACCACGGTACCGCGGCCGGAGATCGAGAACACGTCTTCGATCGGCATCAGGAAGGCGCCGTCGATGGCACGGACCGGCTCCGGAATGTAGGAGTCCATGGCCGCGACCAGCTTTTCGATGGCCGGGACGCCGATATCCGACGTATCGCCTTCCAGGGCCTTCAGGGCAGAACCGATCACCACCGGGGTGTCGTCACCGGGGAAGTTGTAGCTGGAGAGCAGCTCGCGCACTTCCATCTCCACCAGTTCCAGCAGTTCGGCGTCATCGACCATGTCGGCCTTGTTCAGGAACACGACGATGTAGGGTACGCCGACCTGACGGGCCAGCAGGATGTGCTCGCGGGTCTGCGGCATCGGACCGTCAGCGGCAGAACAGACCAGGATCGCGCCGTCCATCTGGGCAGCACCGGTGATCATGTTCTTGACGTAGTCGGCGTGTCCGGGGCAGTCCACGTGTGCGTAGTGACGGTTGGAGGACTCGTACTCAACGTGCGCGGTGGAGATGGTGATACCACGAGCACGCTCTTCCGGCGCCGCGTCGATCTGGTCGTAGGCCTTGAACTCGCCTCCGAACTTCTGCGCCATCACCTTGGTGATCGCCGCCGTCAGCGTGGTCTTACCGTGGTCAACGTGGCCAATGGTGCCAACGTTTACGTGCGGCTTGGTACGTTCAAATTTACCCTTGGACATCTGCAGATCCCCTTAATTTTAAGATTAGTTAACCTTAAACCAATAAATAAACAGAATGTGGAGCCCATAACCGGATTTGAACCGGTGACCTCTTCCTTACCAAGGAAGTGCTCTACCAGCTGAGCTATATGGGCGAATCCTGATCACATCACGCACAACCTGGAGCGGGCGATGGGAATCGAACCCACGTCATCAGCTTGGAAGGCTGAGGTTCTACCATTGAACTACGCCCGCAAGCATCTCTGGTACACGCGCAAATAAACTGGTGGAGGGGGGTGGATTCGAACCACCGAAGGCAGAGCCGTCAGATTTACAGTCTGATCCCTTTGGCCGCTCGGGAACCCCTCCGGCGCCACAACAAGGCGCGTATTCTGATGGAGTTGCCCAGCCGTGTCAACATTAAAACAATGAAATTTCTTTGACTTGCCCGCACCGCACGCGGCTGGCGCGAGGGCGCGAAACTTAGCGTGGTACAAGCGTATTTTGACGGGAAACTCGCTTAGATTTATGCTTTCGACTCCGCGATCGGACTCCGTCAAAACACGGCCAAGAGGCCAAGGCCCGCATAGTATGCCCATAATCCGCAACGAAGACATCATCCAAAGCATCGGCGACGCGTTTCAATATATCTCGTATTACCATCCGCTCGACTTCATCCAGAGCCTCGACCAAGCCTACCGGCTGGAACAATCGCCCGCCGCCCGCGATGCCATCGCCCAAATTCTGATCAACTCCCGCATGTGCGCCGAGGGGCATCGGCCGATCTGCCAGGATACCGGGAGCGCCGTGGTGTTTCTCAAGATCGGGATGAATGTGCGCTTTGAGGGCAACACCGGTCTCGATGATCTCATCGATGCGGGCGTACGCCGCGCCTACACCGACCCGGCCAATCCGCTGCGCGCCTCTATCGTGGCCGACCCGGCGGGTCGGCGCATCAACACCCGCGACAACACCCCGGCGGTGATCCACACCGAACTCGTTCCCGGCGACACCCTCGAAGTCACCTGCGCCGCCAAGGGCGGGGGTTCGGAGAACAAGGCGCGCTTTACCGTGCTCAATCCGAGCGACAGCCTCGTCGACTGGGTTCTCAAGACCATCACCACCCTCGGGGCCGGCTGGTGCCCGCCCGGTATTCTGGGCGTGGGCATCGGCGGCACGCCGGAAAAGGCAATGCTGCTGGCCAAGGAAGCCCTGATGCAGCCCATTGATATCCAAGCACTGATCGCGCGCGGCCCGGCCACCCGCGCCGAGGAACTGCGCCTCGAACTCTATGACAAGATCAACCGCCTTGGCGTCGGCGCCCAGGGGCTGGGGGGGCTGACCACAGTGCTGGATGTGAAGGTGCTGGACTTCCCCTGTCACGCCGCCTCGCTGCCGGTAGCCATCATCCCCAACTGTGCGGCCACGAGACACATCCACTTCACCCTCGATGGGCGCGGACCGGCGGAGCTGACGCCACCCCGGCTGGAGGAGTGGCCCGTTATCAGTGAGACCGGCGCCGCACAGGCCCGGCGCGTGAATCTCGATACCCTGACCGCGCAGGACATCAAACAGTGGCAACCCGGCGAAACCCTGCTGCTGTCGGGCAAGATGCTGACCGGGCGGGACGCCGCGCACAAGCGCATCGCCGACCTGCTGGCCCGCGGCGAGGCGCTGCCGGCGGGTGTCGATTTCACCAATCGATTCATTTATTACGTCGGTCCGGTGGATGCCGTCGGCGGCGAGGCCGTGGGACCGGCCGGCCCGACCACCGCCACGCGCATGGACAAGTTCACGGAGATGATGCTGGGACAGACCGGCCTGATCGGCATGATCGGCAAGGCCGAACGGGGGCCGCAGGCGATCGAGGTCATCAAGAAATACGGTGCCGTCTACCTGATCGCCACCGGCGGGGCGGCCTATCTGATCTCCAAGGCGATTCGCTCGGCCAAGGTCGTGGCCTTCGCGGATCTCGGCATGGAGGCGATCTATGAGTTCGGGGTCGAAGACATGCCGGTGACGGTGGCCGTCGACAGCCGGGGCAATTCCGTGCACCAAAGTGGTCCGGCGGAGTGGAAGGTGAAGATCGAGGAGATCAGGAAGGGCGGCAGGCCCTGAGCAGAATCATTCAGCGGGCTTGACCGTCTCTTTCCTGGCCTGGATGGCCGCATCACGCGCCTGCACGGCCTCGGTGCGCGCCGCATCATAGTCACGCGACTTGAGACGTTGCTCGGCGGATTTCAGGTGCTCCTCCGCCTCGCGCAGCGCCGGATCGTTCGCCTGCACGCCCGACTCACGCGCGGCCTGCACCGCCTGGCGCGCATCGCTCATTTCCTGGATCGGCGCTGCCGCGCAGGCGGCAAGCAGTATCGAGGTGGTCACGCAGATGGCGAGGTTTCGAAGAGCACACAACCCTGAAGGCGGGTTTACAGCAGGAATAAAAGGAAAGGGGTTCATATGCCGGAGAAACTAGCATCGGGGTCATAGGCTGTCAAGGCAGCCCCACCACGCGCGTGGTGCTAGAATGGCCGCCTCGCGATAGACGAAAGGCCAGCCATCATGAGTACCACCATCTACCACAACCCCCGCTGCAGCAAATGCCGCCAGGCGCTGCAGTTGCTCGATGAAAACGGCGTGGCGCCCGAAGTCATCGAATACCTGAAGACCCCGCCGTCGAAGACCGAACTCATCAAGCTGCTCAAGATGCTCAAGCTCAAACCGCGCGAGCTAATGCGCGCCAAGGACGATCTTTACCGCGAACTGAATCTCGACGATCCGACGCTGAGCGATGATGACCTGATCAAGGCAATGGCCGCCCATCCCGCGCTGATCGAACGTCCGATCGTAGTCCACAACGGCAAGGCTGTGATCGGCCGCCCGCCGGAAAAGATCCTGGAGATCCTCTGATGGCCGAGATCCTGGTGCTCTATTACAGCCGTTATGGCGCCACCCGCGAACTCGCCCAGCACGTGGCCCGCGGCATCGAAGAAGTCCCGGGCACGGTGGCGCGCATCCGCACGGTGCCGGCCGTCTCCACCGTCTGCGAGGCCGTGGAAGACACCATCCCCGCCTCGGGTCCACCCTATGTGAGCAAGGAAGACTTGCAAGAGTGCGCGGGCCTGGCACTGGGGAGTCCCACGCGTTTTGGCAATATGGCGGCGGCGTTGAAATACTTCATCGACGGGACCAGCCCCGAGTGGCTTTCCGGCGCGCTCGCGGGCAAGCCGGCGGCGGTGTTCACCAGCACCTCGACCATGCACGGCGGACAGGAGAGCACGCTCCTATCCATGATGCTGCCCCTGCTGCATCACGGCATGATGCTGGTGGGATTGCCCTACACCGAGACCGATCTGACCCACACCCAGGGCGGAGGCACGCCGTATGGGGCGAGCCGGGTCACCGGGGCCGACGGTAAACGGCCGCTGTCGGACGAAGAGCGTCGACTGGCTCACGCCTTGGGCAAGCGGTTGGCGACGACGGCGAAGAAATTGGCAGGCTGACAACTTGCAGTCTTGTAAGCCGGCATAAGCGCAGCGTTGTCGGCGAGCGATCTGCCGGGAACGGCCAAGGGCCTTATCCCGGCCTACTACTACGGAGAGCCTTGATCGCTGAGAACCTCGCGCACGAAGGGCACTGTCAACCGGCGCTGCGCGGCCAGCGAGGCGTGGTCGAGACGGTCCAGCAGGGCAAACAGGGCATTCATGTCACGCGGGCAGCGCCGCAGCAGGTAAGCGCCTACTTCCAGCGGCATCTCCATGCCGCGCTGCGCGGCGCGCTGGCGCAGAGCGGCGAGTTTGTCGGCATCATCGAGCGGCTTGAGATGATAGATAATGCCCGCACACAAGCGCGACTTCAGATCCGGGAGCCGAATGTCCAACCCCGCCGGCGCCGTCTCACCCGTGATTACCAGACACCCGCCCGCCGCCTGCAGGCGATTGTAGAAATGAAACAGCGCCTCTTCCCACTGCGGCAGGCCGGCAATCGCTTCGATATCATCGAGACATACCAAGCGCAGCGTTTCCATGCCATGCAGGATCTCCGGGGCAAACGTCGCGTGCTCGCTCAACGGCAGGTACATCAACGGCAGCCCTGCATCGGCCGCCGCGTGGCAGAGCGCCGAGAGCAGATGGGTCTTGCCGCATCCTGCCCCACCCCAGAGATAGAGATAACCCGGACCCGAACGGTCCAGGCACGCGGCCAACCCGCCCACAACCTCCTGGTTGGCGCCGGCGTGAAAATTCTCGAAACTGGCATCGTCACGCAGACGAATGCCCAAGGGCAGCTGTACGTGTTTATTGGGCATAGAGACGGCTGCGCAGGTAGCGCTCATGGGTGTGGCGCAGGATCACCATGATCACCGCCGCCACCGGCAGCGCACACAAGACGCCGATGAGTCCGAATAGCTGCCCCCCGGCCATGACGGCGAAGATCACCGCCACCGGATGCAACCCGATCCGGTCGCCGACGAGCTTGGGCGTCAACACCAGACTCTCAGCAAGCTGGCCCACGCCGAAGACCGCCAGCACGCCGAGCAGGGGCATCAGTTCCTGGAATTGCATGTACGCAGCCACGCCCGCCAGCAGCATCCCCACGATGAAACCGAGATAGGGCACGAAGCTGACCAGGCCGGCGATCATGCCCAGCAGCAGGGCGAATTCCAGTCCGATGATCCACAGGCCAACGGTATAAAGCACTCCGAGGGCGAGCATCACCAGCAACTGGCCGCGGAAGAAGGCGCCGAGCACCTCGTCGGCACTGCCCGCGAGCATCACCACCTCGGGCTCCCAGCGGCGCGGGATCAGCTCGCGCACGCGCGTCATGAATACATCCCAATCGCGCATCAAATAAAAGGCGACCACCGGGATCAGCACCAGATTCGCCAGCCACGCCATCATCGCCACACCCGAGTGGAACACCGAACCCAGCACCTGACCCGCAATATCGCCCACCTGGGACCAGCGCTCGGTCAACAAGGCCTTGAGATGGGCCAGATCGAGCAACCCCGGATCGAGCCCGAGTTGCGCGGCCACCCAGGGCAGCGCACGCTGCTGCACGAACTCAAGATACTGCGGCAGACGCGCAATCAAGGCCGAGACCTGCTGCTCCAGCATCGGCACGACCACCAACAGCACCACGAGCAGCACCAGGGACAGCAGGAAAAAGATCAGCGTCACGCCCAGGGTGCGCGAGAGTTTCTTCGCCTCCAACCGATCGACCAGCGGATCGCCCATATAGGCCAGCAGCGCCGCAATGACAAAGGGCGTGAGGATCGGGGCGAGCAGATACAGCAGGGCGCCGAACAGCACCGCCGCGCCCACCAGCGACCACTTCTCGCCCAGCGACAACTCAGCCGCCGCGCGCGGCGGCTCTGGCCTTTCTTCCCCAGTGCCAGACATAGTGGCCTCCACTCAACAAGGTTGTTAGTGTCACGGCCGCGACCAGCGCCGAAATCACCGAAGGCGGCACGGACAGGATGGTGCGCTCCAGCAACACCAGCGCGGGCAGCGCCAGCTGGAACACGGTATTGAGCTTGCTCGCCAGGCTCGGGGCCATCTCGTAGCGGCCGACCAAAAAGTAAAAGGCCGCCGCCCCGCTGACGATGACCAGATCGCGCAGCACCACCAGTGCGGCCAACCACAGCGGGAGCAGCTCCAGCAACGCAAGGCAGACGTAGGTGGAGACGAGCAGCAGCTTGTCACCGATCGGATCGAGGATGCCGCCCAGCGCGCTGGTCCAGGCATTGCGGCGCGCCAGGTAACCGTCCAGCGCATCGCTGGCCGCCGCCACCGCGTAGATCGCGAACGCCTCCACGTAGCGTTGCTGCATCAACAGAAACACCAGCGGGATGACCAGCAGGATGCGGAGGATGCTGATGAAGTTCGGGAGGTGGCGAAGCTTCACGGCTGGAGCTGATAGACATATTCGGACTGGCCGGACTCCGCGGACGCCCCCGGCTGGGGTGCGAGCACCTGCCCCAAGCGGATCAACTGCGCCAGTTGCTGGTAATCGCCGAGCAGCGACAGCTCCGCCACCAGACTGTCGCCGTGCGCCTCGCGCAGCGCGACCTGCTGCACGTGGTCGAGCGACTTCAGATAGCCCATCACCCGGGCATAGGCCTTGACGCCGGTGACGCCCTCGATGCGCAGGCGCACGAAACTCGCCTGCCCGGGCGTCACCACGCGGGCATAGCGCGCGGCGAGCATATCCGCCACCGTGGCGACTGCCTGGGAGATCAGCTCATCGAGCGAACCGGCGCTGTTCTGCCAAGACTGGCGTTCCAGGACGTCGGAGCGTGACCAATGTGCCGTCCAGCGCGAACCGCTCGGATAGACCCGCCCGACCAGGATTTCATCGGCCTGATAGCGCCGCGAGGCCTCCCCAATGCGCTCGTCGAAACCGCCCCACAGATCGGCAACATTGAGCCGGCGCTGCTCCTCGAGATCGCGCACCGGCAGCAGCAGCGGCACGCCGCGCGCCTGCGCCGCGCTATTGAGCATGGCCTGCAATTCCTTCCCCTCCTCACCGCCGACGATGAGGCGCGCGCCTTTATCCTCCACCGCCAGCCAGACCAACAGCGAAGGGCGCACACTCCCCCACACCGGCAGCCCGAACTCCTGGAGCAATTGATTGACCTCGGACTCGCCAAAACGCGCCCACAACTGAGGGCGCGACCCGCTGCCCGCAGCCGATTGATGCCGGAACTGCAACACCAAGCGCTCGGCGCGTTGCGCAGCCGCCGCACGCACCGCCGGGGAAAGATTGGCCTGCCCGGAAACCTTGGTGATCACGCGAAGCAAGGCGGCTTGTATCGCCTGGGAGCGTGTCGCCGTCTGATCGGTCACGGGCACTTCGGCTTCATACAAATCCTTGACCTCGGCGGCCTGCGCGCCGGATACAAATATCCACCACGCAAGAATACAAAATAGGTAAAATACGTTTTTCATGAACAAGCACGCTATGCAAGCCGCGCCCCCAAGTCAAGGTTTGCATATGAACAGAGCGAACTATACCATTGCGGGCGTTTAAAACAGGAGCAGCCTCGGTGACTTCCAAAGACCCTTCATCCATCTCATTGAGCTACCGCGACGCCGGCGTGGACATCGACGCCGGCGGCGAGCTGGTCGACCGCATCAAACCCGCCGTGGCCAAGACCACGCGACGCGAGGTCATCGGCGGCCTGGGCGGATTCGGCGCACTGTTCGAGATCCCGCTCGACCGCTATCGTCAACCGGTGCTGGTCTCGGGCACCGACGGGGTGGGCACCAAGTTGCGCCTGGCGATGAACATGAACAAGCACGACACCATCGGGATCGACCTGGTGGCCATGTGCGCCAATGATCTCGTCGTGCAAGGCGCCGAGCCGCTGTTTTTCCTCGATTACTACGCCACCGGCAAGCTCGATGTGGACACCGCCGCGGCGGTCATCCAGGGCATCGCCGCGGGCTGCGCGCAGGCCGGGGCCGCGCTGGTCGGCGGCGAGACCGCCGAGATGCCGGGCATGTATCACGGCGAAGACTATGACCTGGCCGGCTTCTGCGTCGGCGTGGTGGAAAAATCGCGCATCATCGACGGCAGCAAGGTCAAGGTCGGCGACGTATTGATCGGCCTGGCCTCCAGCGGCCCGCACTCCAACGGCTATTCGCTGATCCGCAAGATCCTGGAAGTCAGCAACACCCCGCTCGACCTGCCCTTCGAGGGCTCGACCATCGGCGCCGTGCTGCTGGAGCCGACCCGTCTGTACATCAAGCCGCTGCTCAAGCTCTTCGAGCAGGTCGAGGTACACGCCCTGGCGCACATCACCGGCGGCGGACTGCTGGAAAACATCCCGCGCGTGCTGCCCGAGGGCTGCAATGCGCACATCGACGCCAAGAGCTGGAAGCGTCCGCCGATCTTCACGTGGCTGCAGCAGAAGGGCAACGTCGCCGAGATGGAGATGTACCGCACCTTCAACTGCGGCGTGGGCATGGTGGTCTGCGTCAGCGCCGCCGATGCAGACAAGACCCTCAAGCTGCTCAATGCTGCCGGCGAGACGGCTTGGCGCCTGGGCGAGATCCGCGCCGGGGGCGCTAACAGCCCCGAGGTCATGATCGGCTGATCCATGAGCGACGCCCGCGTAACGCCCTTGCCGGTGGTCATCCTGCTCTCCGGCAACGGCAGCAATCTGCAGGCCATCATCGATGCCACCGGCTCCGAGGCCCTGCCGATCGAGATCAAGGCGGTGATCAGCAACAAGCCGCAGGCCTTTGGCTTGGAGCGCGCCAAGCGCGCAGGCATCGCCACCGCCGTCCTCGAACACACCGCCTTCGCCGATCGTGCAGGCTTCGATCAGGCATTGATGACTCTGATTGACCGCCACCAGCCGCGGCTGGTGATCCTGGCCGGTTTCATGCGCATCCTCACGCCGGAATTCGTGCGCCACTATCACGGGCGCCTGCTCAACATCCACCCCTCGCTGCTGCCGAAATACACGGGGCTCGACACCCACCGCCGCGCCCTGGCGGCCGGCGAGCCTGAACATGGGGCAAGCGTGCATTTCGTCACCGAGGAACTCGACGGGGGGCCGGTGATCATCCAGGGTCGTGTGCCGGTGCAGGCTGGTGACACGCCGGAGACACTGGCCAAACGCGTGCTGGTGCTAGAGCACCGCATCTATCCGCTGGCCATCCGCTGGTTCGCCGAAGGCCGCGTGCGCCTGGAGGGCTCAAGCCTCTGGTTCGACAACCGGCCGCTGGTGCGGCCCATCACGTTGGATCAAGGCCAGGCGCATCCCGCGTTCCCCACATCTCATGAATGAACCGCCGCCCAAATTGACGAGGAGACCGATCGGGACCATGATCAATGCCATGCCGATGATTTACTGGATGCTTCTTTGCCTCGCCACCGCCCATGCCGCCCTTGCCGGTGAGCCGGCGATACCTGACTTCGCCGCGACCTACCAGCTCCAGCGCGGCAGCCTGACCCTGGGCGAAACCGTGCGCTCGCTGAAAGCGGAAGGCGACGGCGGCGCCTATGCCTTCGAATCGGAAATCCACAGCACCGGTTTCGCGGCCATCTTCCTCAAAGACAAGGTCATCGAACGCAGCATGTTCAAGCTGCAAGACCAGCGCGTGATCCCTTTGGAATACCTCTACGATCGCCGCGGCGGGAAGAAGGAACGCCAAACGCACCAGAAGTTCGATTGGGAGAACCGGCAGGTCACCGATCTACAGGACCCGCAGGCAGCCGCCGTGGCAGTGCCGGAGGCTACCCTCGATAAACACGTCTATCAGATCCAGGTCATGCTCGACTTGGCCGCAGGCAAACGCGACCTGGAGTATGCGATCCTCGACCGGGCGAAGGTAAAGACCTATCGGGTCGAGATCATCGGCGAGGAGACATTGGACACCAAGCTGGGCAAGCTGGACACCGTGATCGTCCAGCGGAAGAAGGATGGCGTGGCCACCACCCTCTGGTGCGCCAAGGAGCTGTATTTCCTGCCGGTGCAGATCGCGCAGGTGGAAAAGGACGGCAGCAGCTACAAGGCGAGGATCAAGGCCTTGACCGGCATGACCGTCCCGAAAAAGCAGTGATCAGCGCCCAGGCCGCAGCAACCCGCCCAGCCCCGCCGCGTCCAGCGCATCATTGAGCCGCTGGCGGATCTCCTCCGCCGCGAGCATCGTGAGCACCTCGCCGAGCAATTCCTTGGCCTTGGCCTGAGTAAAATTGCGGATCACCCATTTCACCCGCGGCAGGCTCGCGGCGTTCATACTCAGACTGTCCACCCCCATCCCGAGCAGCACCAGCGCCGCCGCCGGATCGCCGGCCATCTCACCGCAGACACTAACCGGCTTGCGGTGCTTGTGCGCCGCCTTGATCACCTGCATCAGCGCCTGCAGCACGGCCGGATGCAGGCCATCGAAGAGATGCGCCACGCTGGAGTTGTTGCGATCCACCGCCAAGAGATATTGGGTGAGGTCATTGGTGCCGACCGAGAGGAAATCCACGCGCTTGGCCAGCGCCTCGGCCTGGTAGACCGCCGCGGGCACCTCGATCATCACCCCGAGGCGCGGCATGTCCACCGCCCGCCCCTCCTCGCGCAACTCCTCCACGGCGCGCACCAGGAGTTCCTTGGCCGCCTCGACCTCGGCGACATTGGTGATCATGGGCAACAGGATGTTGAGGTTGTCGATGCCCTCGCTGGCGCGCAGGATGGCACGCATCTGCACCAGAAAAATCTCCGGATGGTCCAATGTGATACGAATGCCGCGCCAGCCGAGGAAGGGATTTTCCTCCTGGATGGGGAAGTAGCTCAGGGCCTTGTCCCCGCCGATGTCCAGGGTGCGCACCACCACCGGCTTGCCGGGGAAGGCGAGCATCACCTGGCGGTAGATGCGAAACTGTTCTTCCTCGCCGGGGAAACGGTCACGGATGATGAAGGGAAATTCGGTGCGGTAGAGCCCCACACCCTCGGCGCCGCATTTGAGCGACGGCGCGATATCGGCGAGCAGGCCGGTGTTGGCGTAGAGCGGGATGCGCACGCCGTCGGGGGTCAGCGCGGGCTCGTCGATCAAGGTATCGAGCTCGGCGGACAAGGCCGACGCCTCCTGGATCAGCCGTTTGTACTCGGCCCGCACCGCCGCCGACGGGCGGATGAAGACCTTGCCCTGATAGCCGTCGACGATAACCCGCTGGCTGTCGATGCGATGCACCGGCAGGTCTGCCACGCCCATCACCGCCGGAATGCCCATCGATCGGGCGAGGATCGCGACGTGGGAATTGCTTGAACCGCGCACCGAAATCACACCCGCCAGCCGCGAGGCCGGCACCTCCGCCAGCATTGTGGCAGAGATCTCCTCACCCACCAGGATGGTGTGACGCGGATAATAGGATTTCTTGGCCGGGGCGCTTTGCAGATACGACAGGATGCGGATACCCAGATCGCGCACGTCGCTGGCCCGCTCGCTCAGGTAGGGGTCTTCCATCGACTCGAACACCTTGACGTGTTCCTCCACGGCGCGCTTCAAGGCGCCGGAGGCCCAGCTGCCCGCGCGGATGTACTCGATCACCTTGTCGATCATCCCGCCGCTGTCGAGCATCATCAGATAGACCTCGAACAGTGCGCGATCTTCCATCGGCAGCTTTTGCTCCTCGAGCCGCACCAGGATGTCCTGGATGTCGCGGCGCACCTCGGCCACCGCCTGATTGAGCGCGTTGATTTCGGCCTTGGGGTCATCGACCTGACGGTCGGGAATGGCATCGAGATCGGCCTGGGGATATTGGACGATGGCCGTGCCCATCGCCACGCCGGAGGAGCCGGCCAGCCCGATCAGCGGGAGATCCTTGCCCGTGCGCTTACCGAGCAAGTCGTTGATGCCGCCGGTGACCTCGGCGTGGGCGATGGCCGCGGCAAGCTGCGAGGCCACGGTCACGAGAAAGCTGACACTGTCCTCATCAAAGCGTTCCGAGGTCGTTCGCTGAGCGGTAAGCACACCCACCACCTCGCTGTGGCGGATGATCGGCACGCCGAGGAAGCTGTGGAAGGCCTCTTCGCCGGTCTCGGGGAAATATTGGTAGCGCGGATGGGAGGAGGCCTCTTCCAGATTCAGCGGTTCGGCGCGCTCACAGACCAGTCCGATCAGGCCCTGGTCCAGATCGAGCCGCACTTCACCGACCGATTCGGGTTTCAGCCCACGCGTGGCCATCAACACCTGATGGCCGTCGTCGCGCAGATAGATCGAGCAGACGTCCACCGCGATGGCCGCTTGCACGCGCTCGACGATGATCTCGAGGGCCGCCGCCAGGCTGCTGGCAGCGTTGACCTCCTGCACCAGGCGGCGCAGGAGCGACAACATCGTGCTGCCTTTGCCCTGCCTAGGCATACTCAGCCCCTGACACAGGGATAGCGCCGGCGCCGTGGCGCCCGCGGGAAGTCGGGAACATTGCCCTCGCCGCCGAACAACAGCGGCGCCAGCTCGGTGAGCGCCGCGCGGTAGACCTTGCGCTTGAAGGAGATGACTTGGAAGACCGGCGACCAGTAATCGGTCCAGCGCCAGAAGTCGAATTCCGGCCGCTCGGAGCAGGTGAGACAGACGTGGTCGGCAGTCACATTGAGCCTTAACAAGTACCAGATTTGTTTCTGGCCGATGCACACCGGCTGGCGCTCGCGGCGCACCAGGTGGCTCGGCAAGTGATAACGCAGCCAGTCCGAGGTGCAGCCCAGCACCTCGACATGCTCCGGTTTGAGGCCCACCTCTTCCCACAGCTCACGAAACAGTGCCTCTTGCGGCGTTTCGTGTTCCTTGATGCCGCCTTGCGGAAACTGCCAGGACTGTTGCCCGATGCGTTTGGCCCAAAACAGCTTGCCTTGGCGGTTGGCGAGGATGATGCCTACATTCGCTCTGTAACCCTCGGAATCAATCACTTGTACTCGATTTCAAATCATTCAATGATGGGTTGATTCTTCCACAAAAGACGCGGTTCCAGCAAATCAAATCTGGCGGCGTATTCTGAAACCAATCTCCGCTTGCCAAACGCTGCCGCGGCCGCCGCGATTCGCTGTATGATACGCCCCACAATCAATTGAAGGAGCCGATCTTGAGCATCGCGATTTTTGATCTCGACAACACCCTGCTCGGCGGGGACAGCGATTATCTGTGGGGGCAATTCCTGGTGGAACAGGGGCTGGTCGACCGCGAGCACTACACCCGCGAGAATCACCGCTTCTACGAGGAATACAAGGCCGGCACGCTGGATATCCACGAGTTTCTCAATTTCAGCCTCAAACCGCTCTCCGAACACGACATGGACGCCCTGAACAAGCTGCATCAGGAATTCATGGCCGAGAAGATCGCCCCGATCATGCTCCCGGCGGCACAGCATCTGCTACGCTCCCACCGCGAACAAGGGCATCTGCTGATGATCATCACCGCCACCAACCGCTTCGTCACCGCGCCGATCGCCGAGGCCCTGGGTGTGGACGTGCTGCTCGCCACCGAGGCCGAGATCCGCGATCACCGCTACACCGGCCGCACCTTCGACGTGCCCTGTTTTCAGGCGGGCAAGGTCCAACGCCTCAACAACTGGCTGGCGGCCAATGGCAAGACGCTCTCGACCAGCTGGTTCTACAGCGACTCGCGCAACGACCTGCCGCTGCTGGAGATGGTCGACCACCCCGTCGCGGTCGATCCCGACGACACCTTGGCCGAACACGCCGAGATGCGCGGCTGGCCGATCATCACGCTGCGCGCCGGACTCGCGCCGAAACCGTTCATCCCGGGACTGAAGGATTGAAACCCGGCCGGGTCTTGATCGGACTTGCGGCCGCCAGCGTGGTGCTGCTGGCGCTGGCCCTGGCCGTCGGCAGCGTTCCCCTGAGTCTGCCCGAGGTGCTTTCCGCCCTCGCGGGCCAGGGCGACCCCCTGCAGCAAAGCCTGGTGTGGGAACTGCGCCTGCCGCGCGCGGCCAGCGCGTTTATCATCGGCGCGCAGCTCGCCCTGGCCGGGGCCCTGATGCAGGTCCTGCTGCGCAATCCCCTGGCCGATCCTTACATCCTCGGCGTCTCCGGCGGCGCAGGCGTGGCCGCGCTGTGCGCCATGCTGCTCGGCCTCGCCGGGCTGCTGCTCACCGCGAGCGCCTTCGTCGGCGCGCTCCTCTCCACGTTGTTGGTCTTCGGCTTGGCACACTCGCGCATCGACTGGACCCCCACCCGCTTGCTGCTCACCGGCGTGGTGGTCGCCATGGGCTGGGGTGCGCTGATCAGCTTCATCCTGGCCATCGCCCCCGAGGCGCAGCTGCGCGGCATGTTGTTCTGGCTGATGGGCGATCTGAGCTACAGCCAGTTCCCGGCGCTCGGCACTGTCATCCTCCTACTGACATCGGCGTTGATCTGGCCGCAGGCGCGCGACCTCAACGTGCTCGCGCGCGGCGAATGGCAGGCCGCCGCCCTCGGCGTGGAGATCCAGCGGCTGCGCTGGCGGCTGTATTTTATCGCCGCCCTGCTGACCGCCAGCGCCGTGGTGCAGGCCGGCAGCATCGGCTTCATTGGCCTGGTGGTACCCCATCTGCTGCGCCTGCTCGGCTGTCATGATCATCGTTATTTATTGCCCGCTGCGGTGCTCTGCGGCGGGAGCCTGTTGCTGCTGGGCGACACCCTGGCCCGCAGCATGATCGCGCCCCAACAACTGCCCGTCGGCATCATCACCGCCTTCATCGGCGTGCCGCTGTTCCTCTATTTGTTGAACAGGCGGGTGCAATGAGTCAAACCATCCTCCGCACCGAGAACCTGTATGTCAGCATCGCCGGGCTGCCGATCTGCCGCGCGCTCGATCTCACCATCGAGTCCGGACAATGCTGGGCCATCCTTGGAAGAAACGGCGCGGGTAAAACCACCCTGCTGCACACGCTGGCGGGGTTGCGCTCACCCGATGCCGGACGAATCCTGCTCGAAGACACGCCGCTTGCAACGCTTCCCCGGCGCGCGATCGCGCAGCGCATCGGCGTGCTGTTCCAGGAGACCGATGCCACCTTCCCCGGCACCGTGCTGGAACAGGCGCTGCTCGGCCGTCACCCCTGGCTGGGGCGCTGGCAGTGGGAAGGACCAAGCGATCACGCGCTCGCCGTGGAGGCCCTGCGCCAAGTCGATTTGAGCGCACTCCAAGATCGCCAAGTCGGCACCCTCTCCGGCGGCGAACGCCAACGCCTCGCGCTCGCCACGCTGATCACCCAGGTCCCACGTCTCCTGCTGCTCGATGAGCCGAACAACCACCTCGATCTCCATCATCAAATCACACTGCTGGACTTACTGTGCCGGCAAGCCCGACAACACAAAACCGCCGTGATGATGATCGTGCACGACGTGAACCTCGCGCTGCGCTTTTGCAGCCACCTGCTCCTGCTGTTCGGCGACGGGGAGACACAACAAGGGCCGGCACTCCAAGTCGCCACCTCCGAGACCTTGAGCCGACTCTACCGCCAGCCCATCACGCGCCTGGACGGTCCGCATGGACCGGTGTTCGTGCCGCAATGAAATCTCGCTCAACGACAAACGGCAGCCAACAATGGCCTGTGCTTTTTCGGTATGGGAACACGCTCTTTCTTGCGCTACTCGCACTCCCTTCCATGGGATGCGACAGATCGTTCAAGCACATACAGATCGACCCGATTCAACCATCCCGTCTCGACGTATTCGTTGGCAAGGGAAACACCATCGCGCTGGAATTCCACAACGAGAACCCAAATCCGGCAGTGGACGTCTTTCCAGAACCCCCTCTGACCGTGCGACACATCCCATCAGGGCACAGCTGCGAAATCGATGGCGGGGTTTGGGTAAGGCGCTCGGTTTATCTAAGCGCGGATGAAGCGACCCTTCTTGTGCAGGAATATAGCGGCTCCAACGATCACTTGGTTTTCTACCGTACCCGGAGCTGCAAAAAGATCCATGAAATCGAGGTGTCCGGTGCGTTATGGAAAATATCGGGGAATGAACTCGCGATCGGGCACCAATGTTCAGGCGAAGAGATCAAGACATGCAAGTCGCAGCAGCGCTTGGCGATCGACGCAATTTGCGACGATGAACAAACATCCCGCCGCCTGTTTATCGACAATTGAAGAACGGGCCTTCCGGTGAAAACACGCCGCTCCCTGTGCCGCACGGAACCTCGGTTCCTTACACTCAGCCACTATTGATTGCTTGACCTCACCGCCCCCGCTCATTACAGTAAGCGCCAGTTTCAGGTGTTCCCCATGGGAATGAAACGGGAAGTCGGTCCAACGCCGACGCTGCCCCCGCAACGGTAGGTGAGAACCGCTGGCAACAGGCCACTGTGCAATACGCATGGGAAGGCGCCAGCTGATGTCAACTCACGAGCCCGGAGACCGGCCTGGAACCCACAGGATCTATTCCTGCACCGGTGTTGCGGCGGGCGACACGAGGTTGGTACGCCTTCCTCTCCTCCAGCCCATCACCAATCGATTTCCTGCACGGGGTGATGCGCGCCATGGGATACACCAACACATCTACGCACAAGCTGTTCGGCTTCATCGTCTTCTCGGTGCTCGCGCACGGACTGTTGCTGCTCCCCTGGCTCTCGATGCCCACGCCGAGCGCCACTCCCTTCGCCTTTGAGCTGACCGATATCAATGTGCTTCCAGCGGTGGCGCCAACGCCGATACAGGAGCCGCCGCGCCCTCAACGTACCGCGACAAATCCCGAACCACAGCCCTTGCCTCAGCCACTGAAGCGCGCACCCGATGACGTATCCACCGTCGGCATTCCTCCCGTCGTTGCCGACACCGCCGAGCCGCAAGGGTCCCCGCAAGAAACGACCCTCGCCTCCGCATCGGAGCCTGACGCTGCAACGCAAAATGACGCCGAGCGCCAAGCAATGGCAAAGGAGCAATTGCGCACGCGCCTGATTCGCCTGCTCGATGCGCACTTCACCTATCCGCATCTGGCGCGCAAACACGGCTGGGAGGGCGAGGTGCTGCTCAGTTTTCAGGTCACCCACTCTGGCGTGATCGAACACATCCAGATCAGCCGCAGCTCCGGGCACGGCGTGCTGGACAAGGCGGCGATGGCCGCGCTCGGCAAGATCCAGCAGGTGGATACCGGACAGCTACACTTGACTTGGGAAACGCTGGAAATGGATTTGCCGGTGATCTACCGCTTAACGGAGGGTTGAATGGGTTACCGCCTATCGAAGATCTACACACGCACCGGGGACAAGGGCACCACGGGACTCGGCGATGGCAGCCGCATCAGCAAGGACGATGCGCGGGTGATGGCCATGGGCGAGGTCGACGAGCTCAATGCCTGTCTCGGGAAGCTGCTCACCCTGCCCTGCCCGCCGGAGGTGAGCGCCATGCTCACGCGCATTCAGCATGAGCTGTTCAACCTGGGCGGTGAACTCTGCCTGCCGGGACAACAGTTCATACAAACAACTCATGTGGAATGGCTGGAGCAACAACTCGACGGCCTCAATGCCCACCTCACACCGCTTGCCGAGTTCATCCTGCCGGGCGGCACGGCGGCGGCCGCCGAGTGCCATCTCGCGCGCACCGTGTGCCGGCGCGCCGAGCGCAGCGTGATCACGCTGGGCAAAGACGCGGCGGTAAACGAACCGCTGCTCGCCTATCTCAATCGTCTGTCGGACCTGTTGTTCGTAACGGCGCGTTATTTGAATAAATCCGCCGGCCATGCGGATGTGTTGTGGCAGAGGTAGGCCGGCATAAGCGTCAGCGTTGCCGGCAACCCCCGCTGCCGGGAACGGCTACGCCTTATCCCGGCCTACGGGCTGACGGATCTGTGGACGTGCGTTATTTGAACAAAAAATTGCCTGCGGCGCAGTGGCAGAGGTAGGCCGGCATAAGCGCTAGCGTTGCCGGCAAACCCGCTGCCGGGAACGGCTACGCCTTATCCCGGCCTACGGTGGCATCGAATGTAGGATGATGGTATGAAGCGCAGCGTAACCTATCATCGGATGTTAGCGCCGCAAGGTCACCACGCCCTCGGCGCTGACCTCGATCAAATCGCCATCGCGCAGCGTAGTGCTGGCCCCCGCAAGCACCAGCACCGGATAGTCGAGTTCGCGCGCGACGATCGCCGCATGCGAGAGGGCCCCGCCCATATCACTGATACAGCCCACCGAGGCGGAATAATGGCCCACGAGTTCGGGGGTAAGATGCGGCGTGATCAGCACCTCATTGCCGCTGAGTGGCTTGTCCGCAATCCCCGCGACCTGGCGCGCCACGCCGCTGAAGCCCTTGCGCACCGAGACCATCCTGCCGTGCAGGCCCGGGGCGGCCGCGCCGGGATCGGTAAGCCGTTCGATGGACTCCAGGGTGATTTCATCGCCGAGTTGCAGCGCCGCCCAGTGTGACTCCTGGTTCAAGCGCATCTCGCAGACCGCGCGCACGTCGTGGAGATCGAACTCGCCGGCGGCGATAGCCTCGATATCCTCGAGCCCGAGAAAGAAGACCTGCCCGGGATCAAGCCCGAGCACCCGCTCCAGCGTTAGCACATTGACGCGCAGATCATACAGCCAGCGTATGGCGCGATCCTTCGCCAGTTCCTTGAAATGGGTGAAGCTGCGGCCAGCTTCCACCGCACCCCAGGGGAAGTTGGCGAACCGGCCGGCGTATGTCACCGCCGCGGCGGGGGCCTCGCAGAAGCGCGGCTCGGCCAGTTCATAATCATTGGCGCTGCGCCGTCCCCACTTCTCCAGAAACTCGCCTTGCTCACCGGTGTGATGCAGCCGCGAGAGATCGCGCATCAGCTGCGAGGTGAGCGAGGCCGCCGCGTCTTCCTCGCCGGCGAGCTGTGCGAGCAGCGTCGCAGCATAGGCGATGGGATAGACCTGCTCGATGAAGGTGCGCGCCCCGGCCGCCACGGCCCGCGCCGCATCATCGGCGTGGGTGTAGTGCGTGTGCGCATCGACCGGATAGGCAGGAAAGCTCGCGATGGCCTCGTCCAGCCAGCCCAGCAATTCCTCCGGCCGTTGCTGAATGCGTTTTTTCAGTTTGTGCGTAGCCCAAAGGCTCTTGACCCCGGGACCGAACAGCGTGC
Source organism: Pseudomonadota bacterium (assembly GCA_040752855.1). Lineage (GTDB taxonomy): Bacteria > Pseudomonadota > Gammaproteobacteria > RBG-16-57-12 > RBG-16-57-12 > JBFMHP01. Next base: position 41,279 of record JBFMHP010000046.1, read on the forward strand.
GCTCCACCTCGGCGTTGGCATAGAGCCGGCCGAAGACCGAAACTATGTACGGCTGCGTGAGCGCGGGACACGGCAGTTGCAATAGTTGCAGCGCGCGTCCCAGGGCGCCGCTGGGCGCATACAGGCGCTCGATCATCGAACGGGTCAGCCGTGTCGGCGCGGCGACCACCTCGCGCACCGCGGAATTCTGAAATACCGGCAAACCCTTCTGTGCGTACTTGCCCGCCAGGGCCAGTTCGGCCACGCGCTCCTGCTCGCTAGCGATGCCCGGTTCGTAGAGATGGGAGGTGATGTCGCGCGATTGCAGGATATAAAGCCGCGCGCGCTTGGCATCATACGCCCACTCGATGTCCTGCGCGGCGCCCATCTTCTCTTCGATGACCATGCCGGCCAGGAAGACCAGCGACAGCATCGGCTCATGGCGGGACGCCGCGCCGTACAGCGTGCCGGTCCAGCGACCATAGTCAACGCGCACCGGCTCGACCTTGCCGGAGACCACGGCATCGGCGGTGCCCGAGCCGAATTCGCAACTGGCCAGCCCGTGATTCTCCGGCGAGCGGGTGAACAGCACGCCGGCGAAATCCGGTTCGATCATCGGTTGGATCAGCACTGCGCTGGTAGCGAGCGCTTCGCCAAAGGAGGCGCGCACCTGGTCGATCGCCACCGGCAATGCATCGCCCGCCACATGCAACTCGGTATAAAACTTACCGGCCATGCTCTCGTTGATGCCGTCTTCGTTCAGCCCGCAGGAACGCACCGCATACGGGCCGGGACCGAGCGTCTGCAAGCGCGCTTTAAGCGCCGCTGAATGTTGCGCATGATCGTAAGCCGGCAGCAGCACCAAGCCCTCGGGGACATGAAACAGCTGCGGCCGGAGCTGATGCAGGCGCGCGAGATGACGGGCCTTGTTGCCGATGCCATCGCGATCGGCCTCTGCGAAATCGAGTATCACTTGATCTGGATTATTCATGCCGCCCTCATCACTGCGCGCGCGAACCGGCGGTTGGCATGACGGCGGGCCAGCAATTCCTGCAGTGTGGTCACCAGCAATACGCCGGTTACATACAACATCAGGCTGGCGGGCAGATAGAGCAACAGGATGGCGAAGGCCACGGTGATCAGCAGGGCCGTCAGCGGTTTGAGCGTCATCCCCGACAGGCGCATCTTGAGATAGACCATCGCCGCCACGACCAGGCTCAGCGCCACATCCGGCTGCGTGAGTTTGTCGATCCATAAAAAGCCGGCGGCTGAGAACTCCGCCGGCGGCTTGGAGAGGATCGCATAGGCTGGCAGGATCAAGGCGAGCATCACGGCGGTGCCGAGCAGTTCCCACCCGCCGCGCACGCCGAGGTGATGCATCATCGCCTGGCTCGATCCCGCCCAGGCGGGGCGCGGCGTTGACGCGATCGCCTGTTTGATCCGGGCGCGCATCATGCGCGAACGCGCCTCAAAGATGCCGATCGGGAAAAACACCAGCCGCAGCAGCATTGCCACGATCAGGATGCCGAAACCGGTGACGATGCCGAGTCCGTCTTCCAGGATATCCACGGCCTTCCAGAACGGATAATGCAGCGCATCGACGATGCCTTTGGAGTTCTGCGCGTCCCAGCGGATGGCGGCGGCCTCAGGCAGCCGCGCGGTGAAGCCGAGCAGCTTAAAGCGCTCGGGGTCGTGGCCGAGCCGCTCCCACATCTCGAAGGCCACGTCGAGACCGTCGTACACCCAATCGTATTTGGTCAGGCCGATCACCATGAAGGGCTTGCCGTCGAGCCGGGTGGCGAGCTGCTCGACGATCACCGAGGTCCACTCCCCGCCCATGTCGATGTTTAAGACGCGGCTCTTGTCGACACCGGTGAGCAGCACATCCATGTATTCGACATCGTGGGTGTATTGGGAACGGTGAAAGCTGTTATAGGGGGCAATCAGCATCACCTCCTCGTTATCGAGCAACTCCGCCACCTCGTCATCCGGCAGCAGGGTGAGCATTTCGGGAAAGCGCGCGCGCGCATCGTCGATGATCCAAGCCTCGTCCCGCACCGGCCAGTCGATCAGGGATTGCTCGGCATTGGCGGGGCGCAGCTTTTCGTCCCGCTCCCGCACATAACGATGTTCATTCTGCACATCCACCACGACGTAGATGTTCTCGAATTTGCGGAAGACCTCCAGCGCGGCCGGGTCCGACGCGAATTTATCCGGCGTGCGCTCGAAGTGCATCTGGAAGTCGTCCAGATAGAGATCCTTGGTATTGATCTCGCGCAGGCGGCGCGTCAATTCCGTGGGGCGCACATAGGTGAACGGCCGCAGTTGACCGCCGACTTCGACCGCCGGAAAACCGGAGTGGTATTGAATCGAGCGGCGATAGGTCGAGATCAATGCGCCATCCGGCTGAGCCATCAACTGGTATGGCAGCACTTCCATCCGCACCTGCTTGAAATTCCCGTAGGCCCGCCATTTCTCTTCGGCGTTTACGTTGTTGGTGTTCCATTCCAGGAAGGCCTCGTGCGCCGGAATATCGCAGCGCAAGTACATGGCGAGATGGTCAAGCCGCTCCTGCCGCTGGTCCTGATACCAGGCATAGGCCCCGAGCAGGATGAGTCCCACGAGCACGATGAACCCGCCGAACACCCCGCCGATGATCAGGCCGCCGGCCTGCGGCCCGAGCCAGCGCCGGACCCAGAGATAGACGCCGCCCAGCGCCGTGGCGATCGCGCCGGTGATGATGGGCACCACATTGGCCACGCTGACCAGGGCATCCGGCGTTGGCAGGGCATGGGCTTGCGCGGGCAGCGCCATCCACCCCAGCATCATCAAGTATCGAATCAATAACCCCATGCCGAAACCACCACTGCTTGCGTACGCCCCGCCGCACCCTCGTTCGAGCGTATCGATCAACAAAAGAAACATCCGCCATCAAAAGGAGGGAGCCAAAAAGACCAGTCAGGCATGCCGGGAATTGTGATGCCTCACCCCATTGATTGACAAAAGCAATTTGCGACTCGCCCCCCCGAGGCAGCCATCACCCTACCACACGGCATGGTTTGCACCAAGCCCGGCCCGGCTGTGAACCTGTCCGCTCTTTCCATCTTTTTAACTAATGAATAGGGGGTCACCCGCCGATAATACTGACACCTACATCCTCCGGAGACGATCCATGAGCGGAATCTCGGCACTCGGCAGCGGCCTCGCGGGCATCCAGACCGGCTTAAAGCGCCTCCGGGAGGACGCACACGACATCGCCACGGCCAACATCAAGGAACGCCCGCACGACGCCGGCGGCCCCACGGACACCCCCCCGGCCGGCCACGATCTTACCGACCTCGCCCGGCCTTTGGTGGGACTGATAGAAGACCGTACCCAGGTGGCGGTCTCCGCCCAGGTGATCAAGACGGCCGACGAAGTCCTCGGCACCCTGATCGATATCAAGGCGTGATGCTGCGCGGGCTGAGCGCCTTCTCCGGCGTTGCGGCCCGTCCGTCCTGAGCCGCCAGCAGGTCGCCTCAGCGCTGCAACACCTCCTCCACCGCACCGAGCAGCTCATCGCGCGTAAAGGGTTTCTTGAGGATCTTGAGCGCGCCGATCAATTTGGCGACCGCCAGATAATAATCCGCCGACTGATTGGCGCCGGAGATGGCGATGGCGCGCAGCCCTGGATACTCCCGGCCCAGCGCGCAGATGAAATCGATGCCGTTCATCCCTCCCATCATCATGTCGGTCACCACCAGATCGGGCGCCTCCTGCTTGCAGAGCGCCAGCGCCGCGGCGCCGTTTTCCGCCAGCACGATTTGATGATTGGCGCGCAGGAGGATTTGCTGCACCAGGTTTCTGATCTGAGGATCGTCGTCTACCACTAATATCCGCGCCATATTTTACTCCGTTGTCTTGGTATGATCGCTTTGCAACATTTCCGCCACGCTCTTCGCCAAGTCACCCAAGGCGAAGGGTTTGGGGATGAATTTGGCCGGGCAAAGCTCGGCCAGCATCTGGGACACATGCGCATCGGTGAAACCGCTGCACAGAATGACCGGCAGCCCGGGGCGCTGTCGTCTGATTTCGCGCAACAGCTCGGCGCCGGTCATCCCCGGCATCATCTGATCGGTGATCGCCAGATCAAACCGGGCGGGATTCCGCTGGAACAGCGCGAGCGCGCGGCGCGGATCGCTTTCGATCTCAACCTTATACCCCGCGCGTTCCAGCCCGCGCTTGACCATCGCGCCCAGCGCCGCCTCGTCGTCGACAAACAGCAGGCGCCCGGCGTGGACCGGCGGCGCGGCCGGCGATGCGACCTGATCCGCGCTGGTGCCGTGCGGGGCGGCGAGCGGCAGGTAGATTTCAAATCGCGCGCCGCCGGCCGCGCGATTCTCCACCCGGATGCACCCGTGGGCCGCGGTGACCACCCCGTGCACCACCGCCAGCCCCATGCCGGTGCCCTCGCCCACGCCTTTGGTGGTGAAGAAGGGTTCGAAGATGCGTTCCCGGATCGCCTCGGGCACGCCCGGCCCGGTGTCTTCGACCACCAGCGCGAGATATTCCTCCGCACCCGCTCCCGCGCACGACGGCGGGAAAGGCACGTCGCCCGCGGCAACGCGCTCGAGCGACACATACAACTCACCTTGCTGCCCCATCGCCTGCGCCGCGTTGATCGCCAGGTTCATCACCACCTGATCGAGCTGAACCGGGTCCATCTCCACCCACAGCTCAGTGGCGTTGATGCGCGTTTCGATGCCGACCGAAACGGGCAAGGTGGCGCGGATCATGCGCAGACATTCCTTCACCACCGTCTCGGCCTGGAAATGCCGCTTTTCGTGCTGGGTGCGCCGGCTGAAGGCCAGGATCTGCTTGACCAGTTCCTTGGCGCGCTGGCCCGCGGCCATCACTTCCTTCAGATGGTCACGCGCCTGACTGGCGGCGGGAAGATCATCGAGCGCCAAATCAGAGTAGCCGATGATCGCGGTGAGAATATTGTTGAAGTCATGCGCGATCCCGCCGGCCAGACGGCCGATCGCCTCCATTTTTTGCGACTGCAGTCCGCGCTCCTGGCGCAGGATCTCATCGGTGATATCGCGCGCCACGCCGACATAGTGCCGGCCTTTTTCCGTGTCGATGGGCGAGATACTCAAAAAGAATGTGCGCTCTTCATTGTGCAGCGTCACCCCGAGCCGGCCGCTCCAGCCGCCGCCCTCTCCCAGCCGCTCCCAGACATCCTTGCAGTGATCCGGCGCACGTTTAAGCGCCACAAACAGATCGGCCTCGCGGTCGAGCACCTCCGCCATCTCTTTGCGCACCAACACGGCGTAGGACGGATTGGCGTACTCGATCACGCCATCGGTCGTGGTAATGAAGATCCCTTCGCTCGACTGAGCGACGGCGGAGGCAAGGACCTGGTTTTCCTCCTCAACCTTCACCCGCTCCGTGACATCGCGCGCAACCATCAGCACACCTTTGCGCGCGCCATCGTCGTGCAAGATCGGCACGTACAGCAGATCGAACAGCGCGCGCCCGTAAACCGTGGCAAATTCCACGCCATAATGGCTGACGCCGCCCTCTTCCCAGAGCTTGCCGGGCAACTCATAGTGCGGGAGGCGTTCGCGCAGGATTTCGCTACAATCGGCCAGCTCTCGCAACGTTCGTTCACGATAATCGACATTCAGCATGTCGAGATTGCGCAACAGCACCTTGTTGGCGATCAGCCAGCGGCCCTCGGCATCGAGCAGGCACACCTCGGCCGGCAGCGCGTGCACCAGGGTGTTGAGCCAATGCTCGTGTTCGCACAGCGCCTGTTCGGTTTCCTTGATACGCGTGATATCGGTGCGCAAGGCAAGATAGCGCTCGGGCCGGCCCTGGACATCGAGAAACGGCACGATGGTGGTGGCGACCCAGTAGAAGCGGCCGTCCTTGCGCCGGTTGCAAACCTCGCCATGCCAGACCTCGCCGCGCGCAATGACCCGCCACAGCTCATGGAAAAATGTCCGCGGATGGTGGCCGGAATTGACGATGCGGTGATCCCGCCCCAGCAGCTCCGCGCGCGAGTATTGCGATATCTCGCAGAACTTGTCGTTGACATAGGTGATGCGGCCGGCGGCATCCGTCATCGCTACGATGGCGTGCTGATCGAAGGCATACTTCAGGCGGTGCAGCTCGGCGACGGTCTGCTGCATATCGGTGTTGATGGCCTCGATCTCGCGCTGACGCCTACGCATGATGGTAAACACCCCGCCCACGAACACGATGAACCAGAAAACGTCCACCGCCACGAACGTCATCCGGTGCTCGCGCTCCAGCGCCCGCCAGTCGGCCAGGATGTCATCGGTCAAGGCCCAGGTCCGGTCATGGAGATCCTGCAGGCCGGCGCGCACCTGGGCCGTTTCACCGCCGGAGACGGTTGCGCTGAGCCCCAGCAGCTCGCTCCATTGCCGCAGCGACGTGGCGATCGCCTGGAGATCCGCGATGTAATGCTCGGCATCGAGCATCTTATGATCCCAACCGGCTTCCAGCGCCTCATCCACCTGCCGCCGCGCCTGGCGCAGACCTTGGATCGCCTGCGCCAAGTCGGCGTCATCGCCATCGCGATACTCCGCATAAAGCAGGTGCGCGCGCGTCATTTCGTGCCGCACCTCGTACATCAGCTGCGTCAGCACGGCGTTGGCGTGCGACAACCGCCCGCTGGTCCAGTGGGAAAAGTACACCAGCAGCAAACCGCTCATACCGAGACAGATCAACCATTGCAGAAACAGGGTCGCCTCGCGCCCGGCCGCAGCCCCCATCGGCCGCGCGGCGCCATCGGCCGGCGCGCTGCGCAGCAGAAACGGCACGATGCCCGCCGCCAGCGTCACCATGAGGATGACGAGGTAGAACAATACTGTGCCGGAGACGCCGGAGGCCGCGGGCGCGGTTCCCGGCGCGCCCGCGGGGCCCATGAACATCAGGCCGGACATCGCGGTGTAGTGCACCGCGCCGATGCCGAGGCCCAGCATCGCGGCGGCGATGACGTGATAGCGCCGCTTGACGGCCGGCGCATCGCTTTCGATGAACTTGAGCGAAAAGCTCATGACCAGGTGACTGACGACGATCCCGACCAGCAATGCCAGCCCGATGACCCAGGGATCGTGATGCATGTCGTGCATCGTCCGGAGGGCGAGCATCCCGCTGTAATGCATCCCGGCGATGGTCAGCGCCAGGGCCAGGCTGCCGCCCATCCATTGCAACACCCCGAGCCGGCGCCGGCTGAGCAGATACACCGTGAGCACCGCGCCCAGGATCGCCACCAGCAGCGAAAGCAAGGTCGCGCCCACCGCGTAGGTCGCCAGCACCGGGAGCTCGTAGGCCACCATGCCAATGAAGTGCATCATCCAGATCGACAACCCCAGGGTAATGGCGCTGGCCAACACCCCTCCATAGCTCCCCGCCGCGGTTCTCTGCAGGCCCCGCTGCAGCAGGCTCAGGGCAAAATACGCGCCGGTCACCGCTATCAGCAATGACAGGGCGACGAGCAGCGGATCGTAGGTACCATGAATCGGCATTTTGACTGAGTGAATGGCAAGGGTTTACTATTTCGCTAAGTTATCGGCAGACGGGGAGACAATCTGACCCCCTCATGCCCGCTCAATAGAACTCAAGCCCCGAACCCACATTGCAATGTTGACTATCTCCCCCGCGACCGGCCTGATCCTGGGCACCCCCTTCATCGAATCACCCAATTGCGACGCACGCCCGGAAGGCGCCCCGATCGATTTGCTGGTGATCCACAATATCAGCCTCCCGCCGGGCGAATTCGGGGGCGAGCATATCAGCGCGCTGTTTACCAATTGTCTCGACCCGCAGGCGCACCCCTATTTCACCGGGATCTGCGGGCTGCGCGTCTCGGCCCATGCCTTGATCCGGCGCGACGGGCAGATCATCCAGTACGTGCCGTTTCACAAACGGGCCTGGCACGCGGGCGTATCCTGTTTCGAGGACCGCACGGCCTGTAACGATTTTTCCATCGGCATCGAGCTGGAGGGCACCGACACCGCCCCCTACAGCGAGGTGCAATACGCCCGCCTGATCGAACTCACCGCGGCCCTGATGCGCGCCTATCCGGGGATCAACCCGCAGCGCATCACCGGCCACGAGCACATCGCGCCGGGGCGCAAGACCGATCCCGGACCGGCTTTTGATTGGGCGCGCTATCTCGGTGCGATAAAATCGGAGTACGTCTGACCCCCCAAACCCCGTGACCGGCAGGCTAAAATAATACGAACAATGCCTTGGACCCCCCATGAACCTGATCATCATCCTCATCAGCATTGCCATCGACAAATTCAGCCGCGACATCCAGAACCTGCGCCGCTTCGAGTGGTTCCGCCGCTATCAACGCCAGTGCCTGGCGATGCTGCCACAGGACTGGTCCGGCACGCTCCGCCTGGTGTTGCTGCTCGCCCTCCCGCTGATCCTGCTGGAGCTGATCCTCGCCGCCCTGCCGGGGTTGTTCGATTTCCTGCTCGCCGTTGCGGTGCTGGTGCTCTGCCTGGGGCCGCGCGATCTCACCGAGCAGGTGCAGGAGTATCTCGATGCCTGCGAGCGCGAGGATCAGGAGGCCGCCGCGCGCCATGCCGCGGAGCTGTGCGGCACGCCCACGGCCGAGGGGCCGGCGCAGATCAGCCAGGTGATCGACCGGATCCTGATCGAGATCAACGAGCGCTACCTCGCCGTCATCTTCTGGTTCGTCGTGCTCGGGCCGTTCGGCGCCCTGCTCTACCGGCTGACCGCCCTGGCGCGCCGCGCGCCGGATGCCGCAGAGTTCGACACAGCCCTCCTCGAGGCCGCCCGCGGCCTGCACGCCATCCTGGCCTGGCTTCCCGCGCGCATCTGCGCCCTGAGCTATGCCTTGGCCGGCAGCATGACTGACGCCCTGCACAATTGGCGCGAATACGACACCGAGCACGCCCGCTATTTCGCCGACCGCAGCACCGGACTGCTGATCATGGCCGGCCGCGGGGCCTTGTCCGTCGACACCGTATACACCCTCGATACCGACACCGTCGCTCAGACACTCGAACTGGGTAACCGCGCGCTGCTCATCTGGATCATCCTTATCGCCCTGCTGACCTTGTTCAGCCTTGCCTTCTGAGAACGCTTATGACCGACAGCTTCACCACCACCATCGACCTGATCCGCCACGGCGAGCCCGTCGGCGGCAAGAAATATCGCGGCCAGATCGACGACCCGTTGAGCGAAAAAGGCTGGCGCCAGATGCGCGAGGCGGTGGGCGATCATTGCCCGTGGGAGGTGATTATCAGCTCCCCGCTGACGCGCTGCGCGGCCTTCGCCGAGGAACTCGCCAGCCGGCACCACCGCCCGCTGGAGCTCGATGACCGTCTGATGGAGATCGGCTTCGGCGCCTGGGAGGGGCGCACCGCCGCCGAATTGAAAGAAGCAGACCCGCAGCGCCTGCTGCGCTTCTGGTCGGACCCGCTGAACAACACCCCGCCGGGCGCCGAGACGCTCCCGGCCTTTCGCGAGCGCGTGATCGCGGGGTGGAACGCGGCGCAGCAACGCCACACAGGCAAGCATTTATTGATGGTCGGCCACGCCGGGATGATGCGGATGATCATCCGCGAGGTGCTGGCGATGCCGCTCGACAAGCTGTTTCACATCCAGGTGGAAAACGCCTGCATCACCCGCATCACCGTCGATCACTACGATGGCGAGGACTTCCCACGCCTGCATTTCCATCACGGGCGCTTATAGAAGCCTCCCATAATCCGCGATCACACTTTTAAGGCAACTGCCCGCATGCATCGTCCATGCTGATGCCGCCACCTTCGCAGTTGCTCGCCTGCCAGTTACCGCTGGTGGCAAAGCTGTAGATCGCCAATGAGGCCCCGTAATAATAGGGCGGCGCGACAAGCGGCGCCCGGCCATCATTAGTCGCCGGAAGACCATTCGAGCCACGCACCAGAGTGATTCGGCTGCCTATCGGATAAGGCACGCCGCTCGGTTGCAGCGCCTCCGGGCCAATGTCGTTCAGGTTGACCAGCAGCGCCTTGTTCTTCCAGCCGTGCGGCACCGCGACATGGCACCACATGCAGCGCATATTGCCCATCTTGTCCACATGCAGGGCATGCAGATTATCCCCGCCGCCGCTGAACCCCGTCGTGGTGGGGCTGTTCCGGTAGGTGGTAGTGGCGTACACATCATAGTTGTGACACTTGAAACACAGGTCATCCTGCTGATTCTGGCCGGTGCTCGGGGTCCAATCGCCCTTGAGGATGAAGGGTTTGGTCGAACCGTGCGGACCCCAGTTATCCCCCGCGCCGGGAGTGCTCGTGCCGTTGGCCGTGGCCACCCCGTGGCAGTCGGAACAGTACATGGTCTGGGTACCGACGTCGGTCGTGCCGTTCCACGGAGCGAGGAAGGAGTTGACGGTGGCGTGGGTCATGGTACGCGTGGTCTTGTTGCGGCCGGTCGCGCCAATCACCGGATGCCAGCTGCGGTGATTGTTGGCCTGGTTGGTATACATGGCGCTGGCGCCGGTGTTGCCCACCGAGTTCACGGGCGCAAATTCCTTGGCTTGGTCGGTATACGTTGTGACGCCGCTCAAAATTCCGTTGTTCTCCCCCGAACCTCCGATGGTGTTGCCAAAAAGCGGGGGCGTCGTGCCGAAGGCATAGGACGAGTGGCACTTCAGGCACACTTGATACTCCTTGGAGACGGCATCCGCCCCCAGCCCCTTCTTCACCGTGTAACCGCTGGCCTGATCCAGCACCGTATCAAAGGCCATGCTGCCGCCATAAATCGGCTCCACCCCCCAGGACCCACGCAGCACGCCGGAGGCCTCATTGGTATGGCCGGCGGCATGGTTGTGGGTGGCGCTGGTATTCAAGCCACCCAGATCGGCCTGGGTGTTGTTGGCCACGCGGTGCGGATTGTGGCAATCGGTGCACTCGGCGTGACGCATGCTGCTGTCATTGTTTGGCCCGGAAAGCGTGTTGTTCACGCCCGCGTTGGATTCGGTGAGATCGGCATTTCGCACGTTGTGATGCTCGGGATCACTTGCCCCGAGTCCCTGATCGCTGTTACTGATCGGCATGCGGTAGGCGAGCGAAAAATCCTTTTGCATGTTCGGCACTTGGCTCACATCGGTCAACACCGTGGTAGAGCTGTTGCCATGGCACTGGTAGCAGGTGTTCTCCGTCCCCGCCTGGCGCTGCAGGCGCTGAGCGCCCTGCACGGTGTGCGGATCATGGCAGTTCAGGCAGGCGGCGCGGTAGACCGGAAGTCCCCGGGGAAATCCACGCGCATCCGCGGCGGCATCGGTATAGGTTTCGGTAGCGATTGCGCTCGAGGCATGCGACGAACCCACCCAGCCGTTCTTGTCGTGGCAGGCGATGCAGATGATGTCATTGCTCGTATTGAATGCGCCGTCCGACGGGGCCACCGTGCTCTGGAAGCGGTTGAGGCGCAGGAACTTGATGTCCTCGCCGCTGCTGTCGCGGATATGCGGATCGTGGCAGGAGGCGCACTCGACCTTGCCGTTGTTGAGCGGCACGGTCAACACGCTGCGGTCGTGGCCGGGGGTGGGATCGCCGATATGCGCGGCCGTCGCCGGATCGAACAGCTCGCCATCGCTGGCGGCCAGCGCGCTGTCGAAGGTGATCGAGATGGGATGATCGTTGGTCAGATCGGTCCCCAGCATGGCGTTGCCGGTGAGCTTGTCGACACCGCCCGCCATGGTGATGCCGCTGCCGGTGCCGCTGCCGGGCGCATTGTTCACTGCGCCGAGGGCCTGGGTGCCGTCATGACAGGTCAGGCACAGCTTGGAGGGGTTGGCGATATCGGTGATCGTGCCGGCCTGCATCGACCCCGAGCCATAGATGGCATAGGTGCCGGAGGCTGGGATCGTCCGGTTCCACAGCGGTGCGCCCTCGGCCGTCGCCGCCCCGTGCGGGGTGTGGCAGAACACGCAGATACCGGATTCGCCGGCCGCCTTGAATGAAGTGGTGGTGCTGCCGGCCGACAGGTTATGTTTGGTATTGGTGATATCCGAGATGCGGGCGGCCTGGGCTGGATGGCAAAGGGCCAGCGTAGCTAACACCGCGCAAACGATCGACCTCCGCCCCGTAATCACCCCACTGCGCATCACTTTTACCTCAAAAATCAATCAAATAAAAACATTTGCGCACGGTCGCGCAAGTTTTATCACAATTAGTGATAAATAGATCGGCATCACGGATGAAAGATTGAGCCGGAGCGTCCAAAGGGGTGAATGGTAGTGGCCAATGGCGGTAGTCGTGTAACATAACCCTCCCGTTTTGACTGGATAACCGCTTCATGGAAATTCTGCTTCTCGCCGCCCTGATCCTGTTGAATGGCGTTTTCGCCATGTCCGAGATCGCCCTGATCGCCGCCCGCCGCTTGCGCCTCGCCCGCCTGGCGGAAGAAGGTGACCGCGCCGCGGCGACGGCCATCAAGCTGGGCGAGGACCCCACCCGCTTCCTCTCCACGGTCCAGATCGGCATCACCTCCATCGGCATCCTCAACGGCATGGTCGGCGAGGCCGTGCTGGCCGAACCCCTGGCGATCTGGCTGCAAGGCCACGGTTTCGAACAGCAATCGAGCGAGATCGGTGCCACGGTGCTGGTGGTCACGGTGATCACCTATGTCTCGATTGTGGTGGGTGAGCTGGTGCCCAAGCGCATCGGCCAGATGAACCCCGAGCGCATCGCCCGGCTGGTGGCGCGCCCCATGAACGCCCTGGCCGCCATCTCGCGCCCCTTCGTCTGGCTGCTGATGCGCTCGACTTCGGTGATGCTGCGCCTGTTCGGCATGCGCGACAGAGGCGTGCAGACGGTGACCGAGGAGGAGATTCACGCGATGCTCGAGGAGGGCTCGGAGTCGGGCATCATCGAGAAGACCGAGCACGAGATGGTGCGCAATGTCTTCCGCCTCGACGACCGCCAGATCGGCACCCTGATGGTGCCGCGCGGGGACATCGTCTGGCTCGACCTCACCCGGCCGCTGGCGGAGAACCTGGCGCGCATGGCCGAGGCCGAGCATTCCCGCTTCCCGGTCTGCCGTGGCAGCCTGGACGAGATCGTCGGCATCATCTCCGCCAAGCAGCTCCTGAACCAGACCCTCAAGGGTGAGACGGCCGACCTCAGCCTCCAGTTGCAGCCGGCGGTCTATGTGCCGGAATCCCTCACCGGCATGGAGCTGCTCAGCCAGTTCCGCGCTTCGAGCACCCACATGGTCTTCGTGATCGACGAGTATGGCGACGTACAAGGGATGGTGTCCCTCCACGACGTGCTTGAGGCGGTCACCGGCGAGTTCAAACCGCACCGCATCGAGGACTCCTGGGCGGTGCAGCGCGAGGATGGTTCGTGGCTGCTCGACGGACTGATCCCGATCCCGGAACTGAAAGATCGCCTGGAGCTGAAGAGCGTGCCCGAAGAAGATCGCGGGCGCTACCACACCTTGAGCGGCATGATCATGTGGCTGCTCGGCAGCCTGCCGCGCACCGGCGACATCGTGACCTGGGAGGGATGGCGGCTGGAGGTGGTGGATCTCGATGGCAAGCGCATCGACAAGGTGCTGGCCAGCCTCATGCCCGAATCGGATGACAGCGAGGCCGCGCCGGGGCAGCGCGGCTGATCGACGCGATCAGGCGCGCGCGTTGGCCCGCAGCCAGCCCTGCCCGCGCTCGATGGCCTGTTTGACCTGGCGCGGGGCGGTGCCGCCGAGATGGTCGCGGGCGGCGATCGAGCCCTCCAGCGTCAACACGTTGAACACATCCTGTTCGATCACGCTGGAGAACTGCTGCAGCTCGGCCAGCGTCATCTCGGCCAGATCCCTGCCCTGCTCCACGCCGTAACGCACCGACTTGCCGACGATCTCGTGGGCATCGCGAAACGGGACACCCTTGCGCACCAGATAATCCGCCAGGTCGGTGGCAGTGGAGAAACCGCGCAGCGCGGCCTCGCGCATCACCGCGCGATTGACGCGCAGCGCCGGGATCATGTCGGCGAACACCTTGAGGCAGCCGCGCAGGTTGTCGATGGCGTCGAACAGCGGCTCCTTGTCTTCCTGGTTGTCCTTGTTATAGGCCAGCGGCTGGCCCTTCATCAGGGTAAGCAGGGCGACCAGGTGGCCGTTGATGCGCCCGGTCTTGCCGCGCACCAGCTCGGGCACGTCCGGATTCTTCTTCTGCGGCATGATCGAGGAGCCGGTGCAGAAGCGATCGCCGATGTCGACGAAACGAAACTGCGCCGAGGCCCACAGGATCAGCTCTTCGGAGAAGCGCGAGAGGTGCGTCATGATCAAGGCCGCGCAGGCGACGAATTCGATCGCGAAATCGCGGTCGGAGACCGCATCGAGCGAGTTCTCGCAGATCGCCTCAAAGCCCAGCTCGCGCGCGGTGAACGCGCGGTCGATCGGATAAGTGGTGCCGGCCAGTGCCGCCGCGCCGAGCGGCATGGAGTTGACGCGCTTGCGGCAGTCCTGCAGGCGCGCGAAGTCGCGCTTCAACATCTCGAAGTAGGCGAGCAGGTGATGGCCGAAGGTGACCGGCTGCGCGGTCTGCAAGTGGGTGAAGCCCGGCATGATGGTCTCGGCCTCTTGCGCGGCCAGGGTGAGCAAATTCTGCTGCAGGCGCAGCAGCTCGGCGCCGATCTGGTCGATCTCATCGCGCAGGTACAGGCGCACATCGGTGGCCACCTGATCATTGCGCGAACGGCCGGTGTGCAGCGTCTTGCCGACATCGCCGATCTTCTGGGTCAGACGCGCCTCGATGTTCATGTGCACGTCTTCCAGCGATACCGACCAGGCGAACTGCCCGGCCTCGATGTCGGCGAGGATCTCATCGAGCCCCTTGACGATCTTCTCGGCCTCGGCCGCGGTCAGCACGCCGACATGCGCCAGCATGCGCGCATGGGCCTTGGAGCCGGCGATGTCGTGCCGATAGAGGCGTTTGTCGAAACCCACCGAGGCGGTGAAGGCCTCGACGAAGGCATCGGTGGGTTCATTGAAACGCCCGCCCCAGGGCTTGTCGATGGATTGGTTGCTCACGGTGCTGACCCTGCTATTTAAAAAAGCGCTAGTATAGGCGATAACCTATAAAAAATCCCAGGGCTCAGGAACCGCGACCACCCGCATGCCAGACCAACAGCCACCGTCCACACCAGGGAGATTCTTCATCCCCGATCTGTGCACCCTTCCGATGGTGTTCTACCTCGTCATCATCGGCGAGCTGCTGGCGTTCATCCTCACCTTGAGCCCGGTCAACCCGAGCGCCGACCGCTGGACCACGCTCAGCCTGCTGTCGTTTTTCATTCAATGGATCGGGTTGTCGAGCGCGGGCCTGCTGTGCCTGCTGCGCGGCCAGTTGAGCCATCTTTCCGACACGCGCGCCGGCATCCTGAGTTACCTGATCCTGCTGGTCAACACCCTGATCTTCGCCGAGCTGGCCTATCAAGGCATCCTCCAATTCCGGCTGCTCGAGGGCCCCGAGCAGCTCGACCACACGATGTTCCTGCTGCGCACGGTGGCGATCGGCGCGATCATCTATGCGGTAGCCCTGCGGTATTTCTACATGCGCCATCAGTGGCGATTGCAGGTCGAGGCCGAGTCCAAGGCGCGCCTGGAGGCGCTGCAAGCCAAGATCCGGCCGCATTTCCTGTTCAACACCATGAACACCATCGCCAGCCTGATCCGCGAAAATCCCACGCAGGCCGAAGAGGCCGTAGAGGATTTTTCCGACCTGCTGCGCATGAGCCTGCACGAGCAGGATCGGTTCATCAGCCTCGCCGAAGAGATCACCCTCTGCGAGCACTACCTCAATATCGAGAAGCTGCGCCTGGGCACGCGCTTGAACGTGACCTGGGAGGCCGGCACGCCTGACATCAGCATCCGGGTTCCGCCGCTGCTGTTACAACCGCTGCTGGAGAACGCCATTTATCACGGCATCGAACCCGCGCCCGAAGGCGGCGCGATCCATGTCAAAATCCAACAGCAACCGCACGCGCTGCACATCACCATCCGCAATCCGCTGCCCGACAAACAGATACTCAAGCGCGCCGGCAACCGACTCGCCATCGACAACATCCGCCAGCGCCTCGACCTCGCCTATCAAGGCCGCGCGCGGCTCGAACTCACGCCAGAGAACGCTCACTATCGCGTCGACCTGCACCTGCCGATCGACGGGGGCGCCCCATGAAGATTCTGATCGTCGACGACGAAGCCCTTGCGCGCAGCCGCCTGCGCCGCATGCTGGAAGAACTGGGCAACGTCGAGGTGATCGGCGAGGCCGACAACGGCGTCGATGCGCTGACGCTGATCTGCCAGCAGCACCCGGACATCGCCTTGCTCGACATCCGCATGCCCGCCATGGGCGGCCTGGAACTGGCGCGCCACCTCACCGCCCTCGATCACCCGCCGGCCGTCATCTTCACCACCGCCTTCGACAATCACGCGCTGGCGGCCTTCGAGACCCAGGCCATCGGCTACCTGCTCAAACCCGTGCGCAAGGAACTGCTGAAAAGCGCCCTCGACGCCGCCAGACGTCTCAACCGCGCCCAGCTCTCCGGCCTGGAAAAAACCCACGAGACCGGCACCGCGCGCAGCCATATCAGCGCCTGTATCGGCGCCCACATCGAACTGATCGCCGTGGCCGACATCTACTACTTTCAGGCCGAACAGAAGTACACCAGCGTGCACCACAAAGGCGGCGAGACCGTGATCGAGGAGCCCTTGAAGGATCTGGAAGAGGAATTCGGCGAGCGTTTCCTGCGCATCCACCGCAACGCCCTGGTCGCCAAGCACTACATCAGCGGCATGCACAAAGACGAGAATGGACAATACACGCTCACGCTCAACGGCTGCGACCAGCAACTCGAGGTGAGCCGGCGCATGGCCTCAAGTGTGAAGGAAGCGATCAAGAAAGGTTAGTGCAGGTTGGGGTGACGCAGGACGCCCAACATATCTGCATGGTATGAAAATGCTGGACTTCATACCCTCAGAACCGCGCCCATACCCCGGCGCAATCACCGCCGCCAGAACGCCGGGGTCAACAGCACCAGCAACGGGAACAGTTCGAGACGGCCGATCAGCATGGCGAAACTCAGCGCCCATTTGGCCACAGGCGTGACGTCAGCGAAATGCATGGTCACCGTGCCCAGAGCGGGACCGGCGTTGTTCATGCAGGTGGCCACCGCCGACCAGGCGCTGACTTGATCCATGCCGGTGGCCAGCAGCACCATCATGAGTATCAGAAAGCTGCCCACGTACAGCGAGAAGAAGCCCCACACCGCCTGCGACACCCGCGGCGGTATCACCCGCTTGTTCACCATGACCGGGATCTGGGCATTGGGATGGACCAGGAGCTTGATCTCGCGCAAGCCCTGCTTGACCAGCAACACGAAACGGATGACCTTGAGCCCGCCGCCCGTGGAACCGGCGCAGCCGCCGACGAAGCTGACCATCAACACCAGCACCGGCAGAAAGGCCGGCCAATGAGCAAAGCCCTCGGTGAGGAATCCCGTGGTCGTGGCCACGGAGACGACTTGAAAGGTCGCGTTGCGCAGCGCGGTCAGCGGCTCACCGTAGGTGCCGATGATATAGAGGTAAACAGCGCAGATCAGCGAGACACTTCCTATGACTACTAGAAAGGTGTACAGCTCGCTGTCTTGATACGGGCGCAGGCTGAGGCTGCGCCACGCCAGGAAATGCAGGGCGAAGTTGAAGCCGCAGAGCACCATGAAAAATATCGCGATGCACTCCAGCACCGGGCTGTCGAAGTACGCGAAGCTGGCGTCGTGCCCGGAGAACCCCCCCAGCGAGACCGTCGTATAACTGTGGGTAAGGGCATCGAAGGCGCTCATCCCCGCCATGAAATAAGCGATGGCGCAGGCAACGGTGATCCCCAAATAGACATACCACAAGCTCTTCGCCGTCTCGGTGATGCGAGGCGTGAGCTTATCGTCCTTCATCGGCCCCGGCGTTTCGGCGCGAAACAGCTGCATGCCGCCCACGCCCAACATCGGCAGCACCGCCACCGCCAGCACGATGATACCCATGCCACCCAGCCATTGCAGTTGCGCGCGGTGATAAATGATGGAGCGCGGCAGGGTGTCCAGGCCCGAGGCGATGATGGTCGCACCGGTCGTAGTAAACCCCGACACCGATTCGAACACCGCATCGGTAAAACTCAGATGCGGACGCTCAGCCAGCATAAACGGCAGCGCGCCGTACAAACTCAGCACCGTCCAAAACGCAGCCACGATCACAAACCCATCGCGCAGCCGTAATTCACGCCGCACCTTGCGCACCGGCAGCCAGAACAGCAGCCCTGTGCCAAGGGTGATGAGAAAGGACATGATAAAGGTCTGCGCGGTACCGTCGGCATACAGCCACGACACCATGAGCGGCGGCAGCATGCTCAGACTGAACACCGCGATCAGCAAACCGAGGATGTGTTGAATAGCGACGAATTGCATGGGCTCAGGAGCTTATACGTGTTTTTTTCTGAAGTACAGTAGGATGGGTGCAGCGCAGCGAAACCCATCATCCCCCAACCGCCGACCCGTCATGTTGGGTTGCACTTCGTTCCACCCAACCTACAAAAAAATCATTTACGTCCCTGACTTCAACATATCCTTGAGATTTGCCAGATGGGCCTTGCCCCGCTGCTGACGTTGTTCGGGGCATTGTTCTTCGCCGCGACCTTCCCAGCTCAGATCATCCTGCGGCAGCTCCTGCAGGAAGCGGCTGGGTTCGCACTCGCTGACCTCGCCGTATTTCTTGCGCCGCACGGCGTAACTCAAGGTGAGCGTCTGCTGCGCGCGGGTGATGCCGACGTAGGCGAGGCGGCGTTCTTCTTCGATGAAGTCCTCGTCGATGCTGTTGCGGTGCGGCAGGATCTCCTCTTCCACCCCGACCAGGAACACGTGCGGAAACTCCAAGCCCTTGGCCGCGTGCAGGGTCATCAAACAAACCGCATCGCCCGCCTCTTCCTCGTTCTGGCGGTCGAGGATGTCGATCAGGGCCAGATTGGCGATGACATCGGCGAGCGATTTCTCCTCCGAGTCCTCCATCATGCGCTGAACCCAGTCGAGCAGGTCCTGCACATTCTGCATGCGCCGCTCGGCCTGGCCGGCGTCGTTGCTGGTCTCGAGCAACCAGTCGGCGTAATTGATCTCGGCGACCAGACCTTTGACGACGGCCATGGCATCGCCGCGCCGGATGTTGTCGGCGTGCAGATTGATCCAATGGCCGAACTGGCGCAGCCGCTCCACGCGATGGGCCGCCAGATGCTGCTCGAGCCCCAGTTCGAAGATCGCCTCGAACATGCTGATCCCGCGCGCGGTGGCGTAGGCGCCGAGCTGCTCCAGGGTACTCGGGCCGATCTCGCGGCGCGGCACGTTGATGATGCGCAGCAGGGCGTTGTCGTCATCCTGATTTACCAGCAGGCGCAGGTAGGCCATGATGTCCTTCACTTCGGTCTTGGCGAAAAACGAGGTGCCGCCGCTCAGGTAATACGGGATGCGGTGTTCGCGCAGCACGCGCTCGAACAGGCGCGATTGATGATTGCTGCGGTAGAGGATGGCGTAATCGCGGTTTTCGGTGCGATGCGTAAACTTGTGATGCAACAGCTCGGAGACCACCCGCTCGGCCTCGTGTTCTTCGTTGCGACAATGCAGCACGCGGATCGGATCGCCGTAACCCTTGTCACTCCACAGGGTCTTTTCGAATACGTGCGGATTATTGCCGATGACCTGATTGGCCGCCTTGAGGATGCGCCCCATGGAGCGGTAGTTCTGCTCCAGCTTGATCACCTTGAGGCCGGGGAAATCCTGTTGCAGCAGGGCCATGTTCTCCGGCTGCGCGCCGCGCCAGGCGTAGATCGACTGGTCGTCATCGCCGACCACGGTCATCTTGCCGCGCATGCCCACCAGCTGACGCACCAGTTGATACTGGCTGGTGTTGGTATCCTGATATTCATCGACCAGCAGATAGCGGATCTTGTTCTGCCACTGTTCCAGGATCTCCGGGTGTTCGGCGAACAGCTTGCCCGGCAGATAGATCAGGTCATCGAAATCCACGGCGTTATAGGCGCGCAGGTGGCGATTGTATTGTTCATACAGGGCGCTGGCGGCGACCAGATGCGCATCGCCATTGGCCTCCTGCTGGGCCTGTTCAGGATTGGTCATGGCGTTCTTCCAGCGCGAGATCTGCCATTGGATCTTCTGGATCATCTCCCCGTCGCCGCTAAAGGACTTGTGCATCAGGTCCTTGAGCAGCGCGGCGCTGTCGGAAGCATCGAAGATGGTGAAGCCGGGTTTGTAATTGAGCGCCTTGTGCTCGCGCTTGATGATGTTCAGCCCCAGGGTGTGGAAGGTCGAGACCTTGAGCCCGCGCGACTCCTTCCCCTCCAACAACCCGGAGACGCGCTCCTTCATCTCGCGCGCCGCCTTGTTGGTGAAGGTCACCGCCGCAATATGCGTCGGGCTCAGGCCGCATTCCTGGATCAGATAGGCGATCTTCTGGGTGATCACGCGCGTCTTGCCGCTGCCGGCGCCGGCCAGCACCAAGAGGGGGCCGTCGATATAACGGACCGCTTCGAGTTGACGGGGATTCAATCCAGACATGCCAGGCCTTCTCACTTCAAGGCCGGTCATTATAACTTGGCCGCCCGGCGTGAGCACCGCCAATTTTACGCCCGCCACCGGGTCGAGACTCCCCGGGCAGACCCAAAACAGGCGATTGATTATGAAAGAATTTATTCGTTATTCAGCGCCAGGATGAAATCGACCATCTGCTCAATCTCGTTATCCTGCACCTTGCCGTCGCTGCCGGGCATGGGCAGTTCGCCCCAGGCATCGCTGCTGCCGTATTTCACGCTGTCGATCAATTTGGCCTTCGCGTGCCTGTCATCATGATAGCGGACGGCCACGTCGGTCCAAGCCGGCCCGGCGGCGCTGGAATCGATACCATGACACTCGAAACAACCGCTGGTCTTGGCCAGGCTCAGGACCATGGCCTTCTTAACCAGGGGATCTTCCTCGGGCGCGGCCATGTTCGACGAGGTGTTCGAGCAGGCGCTCAGGGTGACTGCGAAGGGCAAGGCGGTGACCAACAGGGTTCGGGTATCCATATCGTGCTCCTTAATTGAGTAATCTTTTAATCGGGCACTGCTGATACAACCTACTGGATAAGTATAGATTAGGAACTCCGGCACAAGTTCCTGCGCCATAAATAGCAAAAAAAATGGCGCATTACCCTGTTCGGGCACGCGCCATTCCTCAGAACGATCCGCGGAATCGATTACTTGGCGAAGGCCTCCGCGAACAGCTTTTTCATCCCATCCCACGATTGCTTGTCGGCCGCTTCGTTGTACTCCAGCGGGAGGTTGAACTTTTTGCCGTACTCCGTCGCCTCGGGATTGGTGAATGAATGCTTGGCGCCGGCCAGTGAGACGAACTGATAGTCCACCTTGGCATTATTCATTTCCTTCTTGAAGGCCTCGATCGACTCCGCGGATACAAACGGATCATCGGCGCCGTTCATCACCAGCACCTTCGCCTTGACCTTGCCCGGTTCAGCGGGAAGCGAGGTGCCCAGGCTGCCGTGAAAGCTTGCCACCGCATCCAAGTCGACGCCGGCGCGCGCCATCTGCAACACCACCGCGCCGCCAAAGCAGTAACCGATGGCCGCGATCTTGTTTTTGTCCACCGTCTTCTGGCCTTGCAGCAGCTGCATCGCCGCCATGAAGCGGCTCATGCCCAGATCGAGATTCTTCGCGATCTCCGAGGAAAACTTCCCGGCGTCCTCCGGGTGTGCCGCCTGCTTGCCGTTACCGTACATATCCACGGCCAGCGCTGTATAGCCGAGCTCCGCGAGCATGCGCGCCCGCTTGCGGGCATATTCATTGTGGCCCCACCACTCGTGCACCACCAGCACCCCGGGGCGCTTGCCCTTCTTGGCATCGTCATAGGCGAGATAGCCCTTCATCACGGTATCACCGGCCTTGTATTCCACCTCTTCGCCTTTGACGGCGGCCTGCGCCAGCGGCAGATAAATCAACAAAGCCAGCGCCGAAATCCATACTCTCTTCATACCCTCTCCTCATGTGTTTGGTGTTCTGCAATTTTGAGGTACTAGTTATACTGCATAATCCGCAGACTCGCCATGTGCGTATCAACCACCAATCAGACACAAGGCCTCGGCATGAAAGACTCCGTGAAAGATTACTACGGCAAAGTGTTACAGGGATCGAGCGATCTCAAAACCAATGCCTGCTGCACCGCAACCGCGCTGCCTGACTACATCAAGCGCGCCCTCGCCACGATCCACGACGAGGTGATGCTGCGTTACTACGGCTGCGGCCTGGTCGCGCCGCAACAGCTCGCGGGCATGCGCATCCTGGATCTCGGATCGGGTTCGGGGCGCGATTGCTATCTGCTCGCGCAACTGGTCGGTGAAAACGGTTACGTGCTCGGCGTCGACATGACCGATGAACAACTGGCGGTGGCCAATAAACACATCGCCTATCACATGGCCGCGTTCGGCTATCGCGCGCCCAACGTCGAATTCCGCAAGGGTTACATCGAAGCACTGGATGAGCTCGGCCTGCCCGACAATCACTTCGACATCATCATCTCCAACTGCGTCATCAATCTGTCGCCGGATAAAGCTGCCGTGCTGCGCGAGGCCCACCGCCTGCTCAAGCCCGGCGGTGAGATGTACTTCTCCGATGTCTACGCCGACCGGCGCGTACCGCAGACACTGGTCAACGATCCGGTGTTGTATGGTGAATGTCTGAGCGGCGCGCTGTATTGGAACGATTTTCACCATCTCGCCAAACAGGCCGGCTTTGCCGATCCGCGCCTGGTCGAGGATCACCCGATCACCATCGAGCACAGCGAGGTGCAGGAGAAGATCGGCCACATCCGCTTTTATTCGGCCACCTATCGCCTGTTTAAGATCGCCGACCTCGAACCGGCCTGCGAGGACTACGGCCAGGCCGTGCGCTACAAGGGCACGATCGCCCACCACCCGCGCGCCTTCGTGCTGGACAAGCATCACATCATCGACACCGGCCGCATCTTCCCGGTATGCGGCAACACCTATCGCATGTTGCACGAATCACGCTTCAAGGAGCACTTCGACTTCTTCGGCGATTGGAGCACACACTACGGCATCTTCGCCGGGTGCGGGACGAGCGTGCCTTATGATGATGTGGTGATTGAATCCGACAGTGGCGGTTGTTGTTAGACGCACGATGCGGTTCGTGCCTCACCGCATCCTACACCCCACCCCAATCCCCCGTAGGAGCCTGCCCTGCAGGCGATTGTCGTTTGTTCTCGAGCAGGGCTCGTCCTGCAGCCTTTGGTACAGCCGATTCCCGCAAGCTCGCCCCATGCAGTCATCCCCCTAGAGAAGGTGTTTTGCAGCTAACTCTCAAATATTGACAAACGAGCCCGCTATAAGTAAGTATTTAATTACTTACATACAGCAATCGAGGGCCATCCATGCCGGAAACCGAACCACGCAAGCGTCTGAGCTCCGACGCGCGTCAGCGCGAGATCGTCGCCGCCGTCGTGGAGCTGGCGCAACTGCACGGGCCTGACGCGATTACCACCCAGGCCATCGCGGAGCATATCGGGCTTACCCAAGGCGCGATCTTTCGCCATTTCTCCACCAAGGAAGCGATCTGGTTGGCAGTCTTCGCCTGGGTGCGCGAGGCGCTGGGAACCCTCCTGGACGAGGCCAGCGCCGGCCCCGCCACCCCGGTTGAGCAGCTCGAACGGATCTTTCTCGCCCACACCGCGTTCATCGCCCGCCACCCCGGGGTGCCGCGTATCCTGTTCCATGAACTGCAAACGCCCGGCGGCTCTCCGGTGCGCCAGGCGGTACGCGCCATGGTCATGGGCTATCGCCAGCGGGTGAGCGAGATACTGGCGCGCGGCAAGGCCGACGGCACATTGTGCGCAAGCCTCGATGAGGCCAAGGCCGCCGGCTTGCTCATCGGCGCGGTGCAAGGCCTGGTGATCCAATCCGCACTGCGCGAGGACCCGGAGGTCCTGACCCGCGACGCCGAGGCGGTATTCGCCATCCTGCTCCATGGATTCAAGGGGAGATGCCCATGAAAATACGCCTCAACCGCACACTGGGACTGACGCTGCTGCTGTTCAGCGCGCTGCTGGCCTTTGGCTGGGTGGTGGCCACCCAGGGGCCGCTGGCGCCGATCCGGGTCTCGGTGACCGAGCTGCAAAACGGCGCGCTTTCCAACGCAGTATTCGGCATCGGCACGGTCGAGGCCCGGCGCCGCTACGCCCTGGGGCCTACCCTCCCGGCGCGGGTGGCGCAGGTGCTGGCGGACGAAGGTGACACCGTGGCGGCCGGACAGGCATTGGCGGTGATGGACAGCATCGATCTTGAAGACCGGCTGGAAAGCGCCCGCCTCGCCGCGCAGCGGGCCGCTCAGGCGGTAGTGAGCGCCGAGGCCCTGCGCTCCGAGGCCGACAGCCGCCTGCGCCTGGCTCAGGCCAATCTGGCCCGCTATCACGAGCTGCGCGCCCAGGCCCTGGTCAGCCCCGAGCAGTTGGAGACCCGTCAGCATGAGGCCGACGCCGCCACGGCGGCGCAACAGGCGGCACAGGCCGCGCTGGAGGCGGCGCGGCGCGATCAGGCGCGCGCCCGTTCCGACATCGACGGACTACGTAAGCAGCTTGCACAGATGACGCTGCACGCCCCGGTCGATGGCATCATCATCGCCCGCCATGTCGAGCCGGGCACCACGGTGGTGGCCGGGGCGCCCGTCATCGAGCTGATCGACCCGGACAGCCTGTGGGTCGAGGCGCGCATCAACCAGCGGCTGGCCGGCGAACTGCGCGTGGATCAGCCGGCCGAGATCGTGCTGCGCTCACGCCCGGACACGCCGCTGCCAGGGCGCGTGGCGCGCATCGACTGGCTGAGCGATGCGGTCACCGAAGAGCGCATCGTGCATCTGCGTTTCGACGGCCGGCCCGAAGGAATCAGCGTCGGCGAACTGGCGGAGGTGACCATCCAACTGGCGGAGTCCCGCAACGCCGGCTGGCTGCCCGCGGCCGCGATCCAGCGCCACGGCCAGCAGAGCGGGGTCTGGGTCGTGGGCGCCGACGGTCTGACCTTCCAACCGGTGACCACCGGGATGACCAGCCTGGACGGGCGCACCGAGATCCGCGACGGCGTGGCGCCGGGCGTTGCCGTGGTCGTTTATGCCGAAAAGGCGCTCTCCCCGAACGCCAAGATCCGCGTGGTCCCCGCCTTGGACGGGGGCGCCCGATGATCAACCTCGCCGGACGCGACATCCTCGACGGCTGGGGCAAGTTCGTGTTCACCGGCCTCGGTCTGGGACTGCTGATCGGTGTCACCCTGTCGATGGCCGGCATCTATCGCGGCATGGTGGAGGACGCCAAGGTGCTCATCGACAACGGCGGGGCGGACCTCTGGGTAGTACAACAGGACACCCTCGGTCCCTACGCCGAGCCCTCCAGTGTGCGCGACGATCTCTATCGCAGTCTGCTCGGCATCCCCGGGGTCGCCGCCGCCGGCAACGTGACCTATCTGACCATGCAGATCGCCCATGCCGGGACGGAGCGGCGCGTGATGCTGGTGGGATTCGAGCTGGGCCAGCCGGGCGGGCCGCCGCGTCTGATCGCCGGGCGGCCGATCACGCGCGACCACTACGAGGCCCTGGCCGACATCAAGGCGGGCTTTGCGCTCGGCGAACGGGTGCAGATCCGCCGC
Source organism: Pseudomonadota bacterium (assembly GCA_040752855.1). GTDB lineage: Bacteria > Pseudomonadota > Gammaproteobacteria > RBG-16-57-12 > RBG-16-57-12 > JBFMHP01. Next base: position 67,040 of record JBFMHP010000046.1, read on the forward strand.
CATCAGTACACCATCGTGGGGCTGACGCGGCGCACCGTCTCCTCCAACGGCGATCCGATGGTGTTCGTCCCGCTCAAGGACGCCCAGGAATTGCAGTTTCTCAAAGACAATGAGGCCTTGCGCAACGAGCGCGCCCGCACCGCGGCCAACCCCGTCTACAACCGCCCCAACGTGCCGGGCCTGCTCTCGCAGGTGCAGGCCGGCCAGGCCTCCAGCCACTTCGTCAACGCCGTCCTGCTGCGCCTCGCTCCCTGGGCCGACGCCGGCGCCGTCGCCGAAGAGGTCCGGCGCTGGAAGTATCTCCAGGCCTACACCCGGAGCGACATGGAGGAGATCCTGGTCGCCAAGCTGATCGCGACCTCGGCCAAGCAGATCCTGATGTTCCTGGTGATCCTGGCGGTGGTCAGCGCCGCCATCGTGGCCTTCATCATCTACACCATGACGCTCAACAAGATCCGCGAGATCGCCGTGCTCAAACTGATCGGGGCGCGCAACCGCACCATCGCCGCGATGATCATGCAACAGGCCCTCGGTCTGGGGCTGATCGGCTTTATCGTCGGCAAGACCGCCGCCACATTCTGGGCGCCGATCTTCCCCAAGTACGTGCTGCTGCTCCCCGAGGATGCACTGCGCGGCCTGCTCATCGTGCTGGCCATCTGCGCCGTCGCCAGTACCATCGCCATCCGCGCCGCGCTGCGCGTCGACCCGGCCACCGCCATCGGAGGATAGATGACACAGGCACCGGCCATCCTGATCGAAGGGCTGCGCAAGCGCTACGGCGAGGGCGAGGCGGCGGTCGACGCGCTCAAAGAGGTCAACATGCGCATCGAACCGGGCGAGGTGGTCGGCCTGATCGGCCCCAGCGGCTCGGGCAAGAGCACCCTGCTCAAGTGCCTGGGGGCGGTGATCGAACCCAGCGCCGGGCGCATGCATCTGGGCGGGCAGACCATCTACGACCAGGGTTGGCTCATCCGGGATCTGCGTGCCCTGCGCCGCGACCGCATCGGCTTCGTGTTTCAGGCCCCGTATCTGATCCCGTTTCTCGATGTCACCGACAACGTGGCGCTGCTGCCGATGCTGGCCGGCGCCCCCAATGCCCAGGCCCGCGCGCGGGCGCGCGAGCTGCTGGCGGCGCTCGATGTCGGCCACCGCGCCCAGGCGCGCATCGCCCAGCTCTCCGGCGGCGAACAACAGCGCGTGGCCATCGCCCGCGCCCTGGCCAACCAGCCGCCGGTGATCCTGGCCGATGAACCGACCGCGCCGCTAGACAGCGAACGGGCGCTGACCGTGGTGCGCCTCCTTAATCGCATGGCCGAGCAATACCGCACCGCGATCATCGTCGTCACCCACGACGAGAAGATCATCCCCACCTTCAAGCGCATCTACCACATCCGCGACGGGCGCACTTACGAGGAGGCCGGCGAGGGGCGGGCATTTTAGCCGTTCGTTCCCCGACGTATCCTGGGCGTCTATATCGATGTTCGATCCAGGCGCCGGTAGGAAATCGCCTCGGCGAGATGCGCGGTTTGGATGGTCTCTGATTCGGAGAGATCCGCGATGGTGCGCGCGACCTTGAGGATGCGGTGATAAGCGCGCGCGGAAAGTCCCAGGCGATCGATGGCCTGCATCAACAACTGTTGATCGGCATCCGCGATGCGACAGTGCTGTTCGATTTGGCGATTGTTGAGCGCGCTGTTGGCCACGCCGGCGCGGGCCTGCTGGCGCTGGCGCGCGCTGACCACGCGCGTGCGCACCGCGGCGCTGGTCTCCACCTCCGCCTTGTTCCCCAACTGCGCCGGCGGCACGGCGGGCACCTCGATGTGCATATCCAGCCGGTCGAGCAGCGGGCCGGAGACGCGATTGCGGTAGCGCTGAATCTGTTCGGCGGTGCATTGGCAGCGGCCGTTGTAGTGGCCGTGATAGCCGCACGGGCAGGGATTCATCGCGGCGACCAATTGAAAACGCGCGGGGAATTCCGACTGGCGCGCGGCGCGCGAGATGGTGATGGAACCGGATTCCAGCGGCTCACGCAGCACCTCCAGCACCTTGCGGTCGAACTCCGGCAGCTCATCCAAAAACAACACGCCGTTGTGCGCCAGCGAGATCTCGCCGGGACGCGGATGACTGCCGCCACCGACCAGCGCCACGCCCGAGGCGGTGTGATGCGGCGCGCGAAACGGGCGTACGCGCCATGGAAATTTCTCCAAGCCCGCGTGACTGATCGATGCGATCGCCGCGCTCTCCAGCGACTCGTCTTCGCTCATCGGCGGCAGGATGCCCGGCAGGCGCGTGGCGAGCATGGTCTTGCCGGTGCCGGGCGGGCCGATCAGCAACAGGCTGTGGCCGCCCGCGGCGGCGATCTCCAGCGCGCGCTTGGCGTGCTGCTGGCCGCGCACTTCGGCGAGATCGGCCGCAGATTCTGCATTCATAATTACCGCCGACGCCCCTTCAACCATCGGCAAAAGCTCCTGGCCGCCGAGGTGCGCGCACAGCTCCAGCAGATGACCGACGGCCAGCACCCGGCACCCACTGACCAGCGCGGCCTCGTGGGCATTCTCCCTGGGCACCACCAAGACACGATTGGCATCGCGCGCGGCAAGCGCCACTGGGATCACGCCCCGCACGGGGCGCAGCTCGCCGGAGAGCGCCAGCTCGCCGATGAACTCGTAATTGGACAAGGCGTCTTGCGGGATCTGGTTTGAGGCGGCGAGGATGCCGATGGCGATCGGCAGATCGAAGCGCCCGCCTTCCTTCGGCAGATCGGCCGGCGCGAGGTTGATGGTGATGCGCCGCAGCGGAAATTCAAAGCGCGCATTGAGCAGCGCGCCGCGCACGCGGTCCTTGCTCTCTTTCACCGCCGCTTCGGGTAAACCAACGATCGATAGACTGGGCAGGCCATTGGCCAGATGCACCTCGACGCTCACCAGCGGTGCGTGGATGCCGACTTGGGCGCGACTGTAGACGATGGCGAGCGACATGGATTCCTTTCCAGCGAGATTTTAATTTATCGAATAACCTTCATTGATTCTTCAGGCGCGTCTCGAGTTCGGCAACTTGCTTCTCGAGCTGCTCCAATTTGGCGCGGGTGCGGGCCAGCACGGCGGTCTGCACATCGAACTCCTCGCGCGTGACCAGATCCATGCGCGTGAACGCACCCTGCAATACGGCGCGCATATTTTTTTCCACATCCTGTTGCAAGTCCTTCACGCCCGGCGGCACCAGGCCGGAGAGCTTTTGCGCCAACTCGTCGATGAATTTGCCGTCGATCGCCATGTGCGTATCCCGAAATAATTTTTGATGAGGTAAGTGTACGCCATCCTGGGCCGCGGAGCTCGCCGCAGACGCGCACCGTCATGGTGCAGCCTCGGCCACCACACGCCCATCCTAGTGCAGGCAATGCGGCGCACACGTTGCGTCTGCATGCTAACACGTTGATTTAAATCAAAACAAGCAATCTGGCATAGCCGCTGCAAAAGCCCCGGCGATACATATCTGTTCAAACCCTTAGGGGGACACACCGTGGGAGAAATGAAATGAAACTGGTCATGGCAATCATCAAACCATTCAAGCTGGATGATGTGCGGGAAGCACTCTCCGAAATCAACGTGCAAGGGATCACCGTCACCGAGGTCAAGGGCTTCGGGCGCCAGAAGGGACACACCGAGTTGTATCGCGGCGCGGAGTACGTGGTGGACTTCCTGCCCAAGGTCAAGCTCGAGGTCGCCGTCAAAGACGACATGGTCGATCAGGTGATCGAAGCGATCTCCAAGGCGGCGCAGACCGGCAAGATCGGCGACGGCAAGATCTTCGTGACGTCGATCGAACAGGCCATCCGCATTCGCACCGGCGAATCCGGCAACGACGCGCTGTAATCAGGAGCTGTAACGATGAAAACCCTAATCAAATGTCTTACGTTGATGACGCTGTTGCTGGTCACACCGCTGACCTTGGCCGATGAAACGACCACCCTGGCCACCGAGGGCGCCGAAACTCAAGCGCTTGTCGCCGAAACCCCGGCGGAAGCGGCCCCCGCCGCGCCCGTTCCCGAGAAGGGCGACACGGCCTGGATGATCATGGCTACCGTGCTGGTGATCCTGATGACCATCCCCGGCCTCGCGCTGTTCTACGGCGGTCTGGTGCGGTCGAAGAACGTGCTGTCGGTGCTCACTCAGGTCTTCGTGATCTTCGCCATGATCGCCGTGTTGTGGGTGATTTACGGTTACAGCCTGGCCTTCACCGCCGGCGGCGGACTCAACAGCTTCATCGGCGGCCTGAGCAAGATGTTCCTCGGCGGCGTGACGCCGGAGTCGGTGGTAGAGACCTTCAGCAAGGGTGTGGTGATCCCGGAATACGTCTTCGCCATGTTCCAGCTCACCTTCGCCGCCATCACCGTGGCGCTGATCGTCGGCGCCTTCGCCGAGCGCATCAAGTTCTCAGCACTCCTGGTCTTCTCCATCCTGTGGTTCACCTTCTCGTATCTGCCCATCGCGCACATGGTGTGGTTCTGGGGCGGCCCGTCGGCCTACGCCGATCCCTCCGGCTTCATCTTCGGCAAGGGCGCGCTGGACTTCGCGGGCGGCACCGTGGTGCACATCAACGCCGGGATCGCCGCCTTGGTCGGCGCCTTGGTGATCGGCAAGCGCATCGGTTACGGCCGTGAGGCGATGGCCCCGCATAACCTGACCATGACCATGATCGGCGCGGCCCTGCTCTGGGTGGGCTGGTTCGGGTTCAATGTCGGCTCCAACCTGGAGGTCAACGGTGTGGCCGCCCTGGCGCTGGTCAACACGCTGCTGGCCACGGCCGCTGCCACCATGTCGTGGCTGCTGGCGGAGTGGATGCTGAAGGGCAAGCCCTCGCTGCTCGGCGCCGCCTCCGGCGCGGTGGCGGGTCTGGTCGCCATCACCCCGGCCTGCGGCTTCGTCGGCCCGATGGGCGCGCTGATCCTCGGCCTGGTTGCGGGCGTGGTCTGCCTGTGGGGCGTCACCGGTCTGAAACGGATGCTCGGCTATGACGACTCGCTCGATGTCTTCGGCATCCATGGCATCGGCGGTATCCTCGGCGCCATCGGTACCGGCATCTTCGCCAACCCGGCCCTGGGTGGTCTGGGTGTGTTCGACTACGGCGCGATGCAAGTGGCCGAGTTCTCCGCCTCCGGCCAGATCATCAGCCAGTTGTGGGGCGTCGGCGTGACCATCTTGTGGTCCGGCATCGTCAGCTTCGTGCTCTTCAAGCTGGTGGACATGACCATCGGCCTGCGTGTGAGCGAAGAGGCCGAGCGCGAAGGTCTGGACACCACCTCGCACAACGAACGCGGCTACAACCTGTAACTAAACGCCTCCCTCCCCCCGCCGAGGTGTTTGGCGCCCGGGCTTTGTCCCGGGCGTTTTTTTGCGCCATCTCCGGAACGGATCTGCGGCATGGGCCGCACGATGACCTTCTTTTACACTGCCTCCCCTTGAAAACACGTATTAGGCGCAACTATATTCCACACGAGTCATTCATTCGGCTGCGGCCTTTTTGGAGGAGATACTCTGTGAAGTTTGCTCGAATACAATATGCGCTCGTCCTCGTTTTCACCGCCCTGCTGCTCTTTACGTCCAGCGCGCAGTCGGCGATTCCGTTGTTCGGCGGGCAGCAGGAAAAACAAAGCCTGGCCCCGATGCTGAAGGGCGTGATGCCCGCGGTTGTGAACATCTCCACCAAATCGCGCGTCCAGGTACAGGAAAATCCGCTGTTCAACGATCCGTTCTTCCGCCGCTTCTTCGACATTCCCAACATGCCGCGCGAGCGCGAATCCCAAAGCCTGGGCTCCGGGGTGATCATCGATGCCAAACAAGGCCACATCATCACCAATCACCACGTGATCAAGGGCGCCGATGAAATCACCGTCACCCTGCGCGACCGGCGCGAGTTCGAGGCCAAGCTGATCGGCTCCGATCCGGAGGCCGACCTGGCCGTCATCCAGATCAAGGCCGACAAACTCACCGAGCTGCCGCTCTCCGACTCCGAGCAATTGGAGGTCGGCGATTTCGTGGTCGCCATCGGCAACCCTTTCGGCCTGGGCCAAACCGTGACCTCCGGCATCGTCAGCGCCCTGGGCCGCTCCGGCCTGGGGATCGAAGGCTATGAAGACTTCATCCAGACCGATGCCTCGATCAATCCCGGCAACTCCGGCGGCGCCCTGGTCACGCTGGACGGCAAGCTGATCGGCATCAACACCGCCATCGTCGCCCCCAGCGGCGGCAACGTCGGCATCGGCTTCGCCATCCCCGCGAACATGGCGCGCAGCATCAAGGACCAGCTGATCAAGTATGGCGAGGTGCGCCGCGGCCAGCTGGGCGTCTACATCCAGGATGTCACGCCGGAACTGGCCGAGGCCTTCGGCATCGACAAACCCACCGGTGCGGTGATCAGCCAGGTGATGAAAGACAGCCCCGCCGACAAAGCCGGCATCAAACCCGGCGACGTGGTCACCGCCCTCAACGGCACGCCGATCACCCATTCCGCGCAACTGCGCAACGCCATCGGGCTGCTGCACATCGGCGACAAGGTCACCCTGGACATCACCCGCAACGGCAAGCCGCAGCGGATCAAGGCCGTGATCGCCGAACCCAAACAGGAAAAGCTCGCCGCCGCCAACCTGAGCGACCGCCTTGCCGGCGCCATCTTGGGCGAGATCGCCCCGAATCACCCGTTGGCCGGCAAGCTCGAAGGCGTCCAGGTGCTCGATGTCGAGCGCGGCTCCCCGGCTTGGGGCGCGGGGCTGCGGCCGGCCGACATCATCGTCTCGATCAACCGCCAGCCGGTCAAGGACATGAACGAGGTCACAAAAGCGCTGAAATTGTCGGACAAGGGCATCCTATTGAACATCCGCCGCGGTGAAGGCGCGCTGTTCATTGTGATACGCTAGAGGCGGTTCAGGCGGCGGACTTCCGCCGCCTGGCGCACCCTGAGTGAACACGAGGTTCTATGCGCTTCCACCACCTAGTACTCATCACCGCGCTGGGCGCGAGCGCCGCGCAGGCCGCCGAGGTCTATAAGTGGACCGATGCCGAAGGCAATGTCCATTTCGGGGACAAACCGCAAGCCGGCGCGCGCGCCGAAGCGGTCACGATACCCAGGCACACCCCCGATCCACAGTATCTCGAACGCATGCAGCGCATGCGCGAAGAGGTGGAGCGGCGCGAACTGGAGCGGGAAGAATCCCAGCGTCACCAAGCCGAACAGGATCGTGTCGCGCAGACCAATGCAGCGCGCTGCGACCAGGCGCGCGGCACGCTCAGCATGCTGAAGGAACAGATCCGGGTCTTCAGCTATGACAAGGCCGGCAACCGCCAGTACCTCGAGGATGACGAACGGGCCGCACAGATTGAACGTCTGCAACAGGCCATCCGCGAAAACTGCCCCTGAAAATAACCGCGCAACTGCCGATAACCAACCAGCCCCCGCAACGAGGACAAGCCCGTATGAAGATGCTCAAACTCTCACTCCTGATCGCCCTGCTGCTGCCGGCCTTGGCCTTCGCCGGCAAGGTATACAAATGGGTGGACGCCGAAGGCAATGTGCAATTCGGGGATCAACCGCAGCGCGACAGCGCCGCCGAAGAGGTCACCATCCAGAAACACACCCCGGACAAGACCTACCTCGACCGCATGGAAGCCGTGAAAAAAGAACAAGAGAAGACCGACAAGCAACAACAGGACCAGCAGCAGGACACTGCCGAGCTGGAAGCGATGAAAAAGCGCCAGCAGGAAGTCTGCGAACAGGCCAAGAGGAATCTCGAGGTACTGCAGAACTCCCCCCGCGTTTCCATGAAAGACGAGCAAGGCAACACCGTCTATCTGGACGGCGATCAGCGCGAAGCCGAATTGAAGAAGAACCAGGACATCATCAAGGAAAGCTGTAAGTAATTCCCCCCTCCCGGCAGCCCCGCTACCGTGGGGCTGCACCAGCTCTACTTTTCGCCCACTCCTGCCGATAACTCGGATAACGTCACGCAAGAAAGGCAGACTATGATCGAGGACTTAAAAGGCGACGAGTCCTGGCGCATGTTCAGGATCATCAGCGAATTCACCGAAGGTTTCGACAAACTGGGCCGCATCGGCTGGGCGGTTTCAATCTTTGGTTCCGCGCGGCTCGGGCCGGAGAACAAGTATTATGAAAGCGCCGTCCGAGTCGCCGAATTACTCGGGCAAAACGGCTTTTCCATCATCACCGGCGGCGGGCCGGGCATCATGGAGGCCGGCAACAAAGGGGCGATGGCCGCCAAGGCGATCTCGGTGGGCCTGAACATCGAATTACCCACCGAGCAGAAACCCAATCCGCATCAAACCCACTCGCTGCAATATCGTTATTTCTTCGCCCGCAAGGTGATGTTCGTCAAACATTCCATGGGCTATGTCTGCATGCCGGGCGGCTTCGGCACGCTGGATGAATTCTTCGAGGCGCTCACCCTGCTGCAGACCATGAAGATCCACCCGCTGCCTCTGGTGCTGTTCGGTACGGAATACTGGCAGGGCCTGATCGACTGGATGCGCCAGGTGATGCTGCCGCACGGCACGATCTCGAAGTCGGATTTCGATCTGATCACACTGACCGATGACCCGGACGAGGTCGTGCGCATCATGACCGAACACCGGAAGTGGAAACAGGAGAAGATCAAAGAGCACGAGCGGGCGTGCACGCACGTCGATTATCCTTAATGTGTTGCGATGACCGTTCATTCGCGAGCAGGGCTCGCTCCTACGTCTTCCGAAGTGCGCCAAGGTGACGGCATACATCGGCCGGCATCACAACAAACAGGTCGTAGGAGCCTGCCCCGCAGGCGATCAACGTTCATTCGCGAGCAGGGCTCGCTCCTACCGCCTAGCCTTTTAAGCCTCGCTTCATGAACTCCGGCTGCGCCAGCGCCGCCTGGTGGATCTCCAAGTTGTAGTACTCGGTATCGAACGGCTTGTTGCGGATATCGTTGGCGCGGTAATCCTTGATCGAGCCGGTCTTGGTCGCCATGGTCACGCTCCACCAACCGCTGGGATAGATCGGCTGCGGGAACGGCACCGTGTGCACGCTGGCAAAGCCCACCGCGCGCATCGCCAGGCGGATCTCGTTGAGCAGCTTCATGTGATAGAGCGGCGACTCGGTCTGCTGCACCAAGATGCCTTTGGCGCTCAGCGCGCGCAGGCAGTTGGCGTAGAACGGCTTGTTGAACAGGCCCTCGCCCGGCCCGACCGGATCGGTGCCGTCGACGATGATGACATCGTAGTAACCATCCTTGGCCTCGGCCACCCACTTGATGCCGTCTTCAAAATACAGCGCGGCGCGCGGGTCGTTGTTGGAGGCGCACAGCTCGGGGAAAAACTTCTCCGCCGCGCGGGTCACGCCCTCGTCGATATCAACCTGTTGCACCAGCTCGACGCCGGGGTGCTTCAACACCTCGCGCAGCGAACCGCAGTCACCGCCGCCGATGATCAGCACGCGCTTTGGATCGGGGTGGGTGAACAGCACCGGATGGGTGATCATCTCATGGTAGAGAAAGTTCTCGCGGGTGGAGACCATGGTGCAGCCGTCGATGGTCATCAGATAGCCGTAGGTCTCGGTGTCGAAGACCTCGATCTTCTGGAATTTGCTCTGATATTCGTGCACTTTGCCCTTGATTTTGAGCGAGAAGGCGCTGCCTCCGCCCTCATATGCTTCGCTAAACCAGCCTTCACCCAGCGACATGGCAACTCCTCTTACAAGATAGACATGGATTTGAGACAATAGCCGGCTATTATACAAGGTCGGTGTCGGGTTTTAACTAGATTGAGCAGAAATGATGAGCGATTGGAACATCCAGAAAAGCCGTGATCTCTACAACATCCCGCACTGGAGCGGCGGCTACTTCGATATCAACGCGCGAGGCCACCTGGTCGCCCGTCCCAATCGCGATCCCGCCAGCCCCGGCGCCGACATCTACCGCATCGCCCAGGAGCTGAAGCAATCCGGCCTGGCGCTGCCGATCATGATGCGCTTTACCGGCATCCTGCACGACCGCGTCGACAGCCTGTGCCAGGCCTTCGCCAAGGCGATGCAGGACAACGCCTACCAAGCCCGCTACACCGCCGTCTACCCGATCAAGGTCAACCAGCAGCGCTCCATCGTGCAGGAGATCCTCGGCCACGGCGGCGAGCGCGTGGGCCTTGAGGCCGGGAGCAAGCCGGAACTGATGGCGGTGCTCGGCCTGTCGAACCCCAACGGCGGCATCATCGTCTGCAACGGTTACAAAGACCGCGAATACATCCGACTCGCCTTGATCGGGCGCAGCCTGGGCCATCAGATCTTCATCGTGGTGGAAAAGCTCTCCGAACTCGAACTGGTGATCAAGGAATCGCAAGACCTCGGTATCGCCCCGCTGCTCGGCGTGCGCGCGCGCATGTCCTCGATCGGCGCGGGGAAATGGCAAAACACCGGCGGGGAAAAATCCAAGTTCGGACTCTCCGCCGCACAAGTCTTGCAGATGGCCGAGCGCCTGAAACAAGTCGGCATGCTGGAGACGCTGCAACTGCTGCACTTCCATCTCGGCTCGCAGATCGCCAACATCCGCGACATCCAGCGCGGCATGCGCGAGGCGGCGCGCAATTTCGCCGAGCTGCATCGCTTAGGCGCCAACATCAAAACCGTCGATGTCGGCGGCGGTCTGGGCGTGGATTACGAAGGCACCCGCTCGCGCAGTTTCTGCTCGATGAACTATGGCCTCAACGAATACGCCTACAACGTAGTGCACGCGTTGAAAGAAATCTGTGAGACGCACGCGCTGCCGCACCCGAACATCATCACCGAGGCGGGACGCGCCATGACCGCGCATCACGCCATCCTGGTCGCCGATGTCATCGACCACGAGATCATCACGCCGCAGAGCAACCCTGCCGCACCCGATCAGGATGAGGCCGCGCTGATCCAGGATCTCTGGCACGGGCTGCAACTGCTCAACAGCCCCGAGCAGAACGCGCGCTCGGCCATCGAGATCTACCACGACGCCGCGCACCTGGTCGGCGAGGCACAAAGCCTCTACACCCACGGCGTGTTTACGCTGGAACAGCGCGCGCGCGCCGAACAACTCTATTTCGCCACCTGCGACAAGGTGCGCGCGCAACTGCGTCACGACAGCCGCAGCCAGCGCGAAATTTTGGATGAACTCAACGAAAAACTCACCGACAAATACTTCGTCAATTTTTCGCTGTTCCAATCCATCCCCGACGTGTGGGCCATCGATCAGATCTTCCCGATCATGCCGCTGCATCGTCTCACCGAGCAGCCCAATCGCCGCGCCGTACTCACCGACATCACCTGCGACTCCGACGGCCGCATCGATTATTACGTCGACAGCGAAGGCATCGAGGCCAGCCTGCCGCTGCATGCCTTGCAGGAAGGCCAGCCCTATCTGCTCGCATTCTTTTTGGTTGGCGCGTATCAGGAGATCCTCGGCGACATGCACAATCTGTTCGGCGACACCGATTCGGTGCATGTGGATGTCAAACCCGATGGCAGTTATGAATTGAAAAATCCGTTGCAGGGCGACACCGTCGATTCGGTATTGCGCTACGTGCACTTCGAGGCCGAGGAGTTGTTGCAGTATTACCGGCAGAAGGTCGCCCAGGCGCCGCTCAGCAACACGCAGCGCGCGCAATATCTCGAAGAACTCGAAGCCGGTCTGCGCGGCTACACCTATCTCGAAGAATGAGGTCCGTAGCCTGGGTGAAGCGCAGCGAAACCCGGGTTTCGCCTTCGGCTCCTCGGTAACCGCTCCTTGCGTTACCCTACCTCCTGCATCCATGCAGTCGACCCAAGCTATGGATTAATTTACAGACCATGGGAGTTTCCATGAACGACATCAAGATCATCCGCAATCCGAGCGAAGCGCAACTAAACGAACAGGGCGTGCGCGACTGGCCGGTCTGGACCAAGGAGATCTCGAAATTCCCTTGGACCTATGACGAGAACGAGACCTGTTTTTTTCTCGCCGGCGATGTCATCGTCACCCCCGAAGGTGGTACGCCGGTGCAAATCGGCAAGGGCGATCTGGTGACCTTTCCCGCCGGCATGTCTTGCACCTGGGAGATCCGCCAGGCGGTCAAAAAACACTACAATTTTTTCTGACCGCTCAAAAAAAAGGGGCGACTACCGCCGCCCCTTTCCACTTCCAAGCCTCAGCGTTTGGGATGATGATCATCATCCGCATCATGATGATCGTAGTCATCATCGCTGTCCGCGTCCTGGTATCCATGATCTCCATGATGGTCGTGCCCATGCTGTTTCATGCGCGGCACCATAACCGGACGCGTGTCATTGAGCGTCATCATGAAGGCCACAATCGCATCCTCTTCCGCGCTGGTGAGCCCCAGGTTGCCTAGCAAGCCAGAGAGATTGTCGGCGACCTCCGGCGGCGCCCAGTCACCCACATCGCGCGTATTGTAGAACTGCACCACTTCCTTGAGGCTCTTGAACACGCCGTTGTGCATGAAGGCCTTGACGAAACCGGGCCTGGGCCGCAGATCAACATTGCGCAGCGTCGGCGTCTTGTGCTTGCCGTGATTGGCCGCCGCCATGCTCGCCCACTCGGTGCGCGTCGCCAGGAAGCCGCCCAGTCCCGGATCAATCCAGTGCTTGCCATCGGGATTGAAGCGCTTGAGGGCATCGTAGAACGGATTTTCCGGATTCTTCGGCACACCGAGGTTGTGATATTTGAAATCGGTGAACAGCGGCGGCTCGCCATTGGGGCCCGCGGTCGACGTGTGACAGGCCGAGCACAGCGCCTTGCCGTTGAACAATTGCATGCCAAGCTGCTCCTGCGCCGTCAATGTCGCCTTACCTGCCAGATAGGCATCGAACTTGGAGCTGTATTGATTGACCTCGCTCGAACCTTCATACGCAGCGATCGCCAGACCGATGCGTTCGTAGGTCGCAATCACACCGTCCTTGCTGCAATCGAGCGATCCCGCGCCAAAGACATGATCGAACAACTGCTCATAACTGTGGCCGGTAAGCTTCTTGGCAAACCCTGACTGCTTGACCCGCATGCACAAGACCTTCTCGTTGGGATTGGCCTGCTCCAGCGGATTGAGGAACGGGCCCAGCGCCTGATCGGCCGCCGGACTGCCGAGCCGCTCACCGGTGGCGCGCCCATCCCAGAACAGACCGCCCATGAAATCGCCGCCAATGAGATGGAACACCGGGCTGGGCGTCGCATAGGCCGAACTCGGCGGCTTGCGATTGCCGAAGCGCTTCCTCACCGCGCCCTCATACACCGCACCGTGCGCGTTGATGTGCTCATCCGGGCCGGTCCAACCCACTTCCGGTCCATGGCAGACCGCACAGGATTGTCCCTTGGGCGTGGACAGATTCGTATCGAAGAACAAGGCCTTGCCCAGGAGCTGCTTTTTGGTGAGCGGACCGGGGGTCGGCGTGGCCGTGGGCGTCGGCGTCGGTGTTAACGTTGGTGTCGGTGTCGGCGTTACCGTCGGTGTCGGTGTAGGTGTTGGCGTTACCGTCGGCGTGGGTGTCGGCGTTACCGTCGGCGTAGGTGTTGGTGTTGGCGTTACCGTCGGCGTGGGTGTCGGCGTTACCGTCGGCGTAGGTGTTGGTGTTGGCGTTACCGTCGGCGTCGGCGTGGGTGCCGCACAATCAGGGTCATTCGTATCGCGCAATCCGTCACCATCGTTATCCAGCCCCCACGCACCGAACATCGTCGTGCCATAAGAGCTTTCGTCACACGGATCGATGCCCTTGGCGACAAAGGTGGCGGAAGCCACGTCCTCACCCTCCGGCGAGAACATGGACGGGTTGGAATCCGTGACGTGGCAGTTGCCGCACAGGGTCACCCCCGCATTAAAGTGATGCTGCCGCAACCCGGCGCTGCCGGATTGCAGGATGCCGGTGCCCTTATCCTGCTCACGTCCATGACAACTCGAACACGTGATGCCGCTCATCGATGCATTGGTGGATACCGGCGCGGCGCCGATAGTCGTATGACAGTCGGTGCAGCTCAAACCGTAGCGGGTTACATGGCCATTCATCAGATTGGCGCCCCACGCCACGGCATCGCTGTTATCCGGCGCGCCGGAATTGGTCAGCGACGTGTAATTTCCACCATTGAAATCACCGTGGCAGTCCGCGCAGTTCCCCGTATTGGTCGCCGGATTCGCCGAATAGGTCGGAAACGCATTCGCCGCCGAATGCAACAGCAACAGCGACAAACATCCCGCCGCACCGGCGGCGGACAAACGTCTGATATCTCGGTAGTTCATAGATCACTCTCCTGATCGTTGTTAATTACGAGAAGCCGCAAATCCGCACGCAAAAACCTTCCTCACGCCTCGATGAAGCACATGCGAAGCGTGAACAAAACGCCAAACGCCGCGGGTTCAGAAACTCCCCGTATAACACAGGGCCCCCTGATGTCTTTAAGAAGCTTAGACGAGTTTTTTTTACATTCTATGACAATAAAAAAATGTTTGAACGCGCTCACACTCCACGCGGAATTTCGCACTAAATCTGTCTATTAATCGCGCATGCATTCCATGCCTTCGTTCTAGTCACGCGCGCAAGTCAACCTACAGCGCCCTTACTACGAATCTTTGACATCTACAAACATAAGGACTTGAATACGAGAACACGTTTTTTATAACCGTCCTGGCGGACCTCATGACAAAACCACCGATCAAATGCGAATTCATCAGCTGGCGTAGAATCGAACATCTCATCGCTGGCCTTGCGCACAAAATCCGCGCGGCGAATTTTTATCCGGATTGCATCGTCGCCATCGCGCGCGGCGGCTGGGTGCCGGCACGCCTGCTTTGCGATCATCTTGACGTCTATCAACTGAACAGCCTGCGCATCATTCACTACACCTCGGGCACGCAAATCACTAAGCAAGCGCAACTGCTGGCACCACTCAATATCGATGTCCACGGGCAAAATGTTTTACTGGTCGATGATGTGAGCGACACCGGCGACACGCTGGCACTGGCACGTGAACACGTGCAAGGGTTTCATCCCAAAGCGGTCAAGATCGCGGTGATCCATCACAAGCAGACCTCGACCTTCATCCCGGATTTTTACGCCCAAAAAGTCGTGCGCTGGCGCTGGATCGGGTACCCCTGGGCCAGGGTGGAGGATTTGTGCGAGTTTGTCGAGGCGCTGCAACCCAACCTGAAAACTGCGGAGGCGATGGCATACGGCCTGCAACAGGCTTATAGGATCAAGGTGCCCGAAGATATCTTGGTTGAGGTTATTAACGTCTTGGAAAAACGCGCCGCCGAAAAATCATGAGCTATTGTGCAATGCTTCTTTCATCGTCCGGGCGTTGAGCAAACCACATCTGATACATCGACACCAGCCATTGGATGGCAAATGACACCCCCATCAAGGCCCCGCCGATGACGACCGCATACGCAAAACCTCCGCTCACCTTGGTCAGCCACCATGACGCGATATCGATAAAGATGGCGACAAACGGCACCGCTACGATGATGCTTTTCACATGGGCGCGGCGCCAATGCGCATGGCTGAAAATCAAGCCGAGAAAGCCGAAGATAAAGGTCAGTCCAAATAAGTGAATGTGGGACACCCGCACCAAGGTGCCAATACTCACCCCGGTGTCGAGGACCGTAAGCGCTTTCACCTCCTGATAACTCAGCAAGGTCGGAATATGCGGGTTCGCGCCGCCATGACAGCCGTGGCAGCGCAGCTCGAGTATCGGCTGCACTTGCGCGGCGAAACTCGCTTGTTGCGCACCCGCATGTATCCAGCCGATGATGCTGGCCGCCTCTTCCTCGGGAAGCATGCTCGCCATCGGCCCCAGGAGCGCCGCCTCAAGGCGTGTCCCGCCTTCGCTGCCTCGGTAGGCGATTTCAATATCCGCGACGGAAATCCCCGGCTTGCCGTCGCGCCCGGCGTGCACCTCATAGATCTGGATCATGGCAAAGACGTATCCCAGCCCCAGAATCAAGAGAATCATGGTATAGAGCACCTTCAGGCTTTGCGGCAACTCATGAAACAACGGATAGTGAAAATTCCTGTTGGCATTCATGACTCGCTCTCCCGTCAATTGGATTGCCGTTCATATTAGACTTGCTTTCCTGTATGCGCAAAGCGCGAGACGAGTGTCGCTGCCAGGCTGGATGCAGTTCATCAATTCCACTATCATGCTGCCTTACATCCACCCTCATGCAGAGACATGTCATGCCGAAAGCTTGCGATTTGAAACGGGGCGCCATCGTGGAGATCGATGGCAAGATCTATCTGGTCAAGCACGTCGACGTCAAAACGCCTTCATCGCGCGGCGCCGTCACCTTGTACAAGGTTCGCTACAGCAGCGTGCCGGAGAAGCAGAAACACGAAGTCACCTATCGCGGTGATGACAGCGTCAACGACGTGAACTTTGTACGCAAGCCGGTGCAATATTCCTATCATGACGGTGACATGTACACCTTCATGGACACCGAGGATTACAGTCAACACACCCTGTCGGCCGATGATCTGGAAGGACAATTGGAATATCTAACCGATGGCCTGGAAGGAATTCTGGCGCTGCTGGTCGATGACAACATCATCGGCATCGAGCTGCCGCAATCGGTCGAGCTGGAGGTCATCGAAACCGCGCCGGCGATGAAGGGCTCCAGCGCCACCGCCCGCACCAAGGCGGCCAAACTCTCCACCGGCTTGGAGATTCAGGTGCCGGAATATCTCGAGACCGGCGAGATCGTGAAGGTGAGCACGGTCACTGGTAAATATGTCTCGCGTGCGTAAGATTATTTTGCGATTGGGACCTTGCCGCTGAGATCAAACGGCGCAGCCACACCTTTTAGTTGCGGCAACGAGGTGTCGAAATTCATATCGCCGTTGAGCTGATAACTCAACGGCGCGGATTTATCCAGCGCGTTGGCAATCCCACCGCCGATCTCGACCAGGTTGAGACTGATTGGGACATTGAATTGATGACTGCCACGCTCGGCCAGGGATAGTGACTGCTTTAAGGAACTGCTCAACCAAGGCTTACCGTTGACGTTGAGCTGATAGACCAGCTTGCGGATGTCGACACCGAAGGCATTCGGATTCTTGACCGTAATGCCCACATCCAGATCGGCGCCGGTGAGCCCCAGCTTGCGCACCTTGATCCCGGAGAGCGCAACCTCGGGCAGCTTCGGTACCGGCAGCACGCCTTGGGTCTGCGCCGGCAGCGTTTGCTGGCCCAGCACCGGCAGGTCCACCAGGGCGCTGACCTGCACGCCGTAATTCATCTCCTCGGCGTTCGCCAATCCTTTCATCAGATTGGCCAACTCCGTCATGCGCAGTTGCACGGGAACATGCACCTCACCCCGCCCGCGCGCGGGGATCTTCACGCCCTCGCGCTGCTGACCGCTGGAGAGCTGCTGACCATTGATCTGCAGCGTGTAATCGAAGCCGGCCAGTTTCACGGGAATCACGTTCGGATTGTCGACCGCCAAGGTGAGATCGAGACCGACCGCCTCCTGACTCAAACTCGCGATGTTGACGCCCGACACCTGCGCTGCGGGCATGCGAATGTCCGCCGCCTCCATCACCTTGCCCATCTCCGCGCAAGCGCTCAGCAGAGACAGCACTGCAAGCAAGGCGGTCATCCGCGCCACGGTCGCTACGATCATTCTGTTACCCCCCGTTGGAAAGCCAATGATAACCTGGCCGCGAAAAAGCGCCGCGACGACAGCAGGTTTCATCGCCGGATGTATACTACGATTTAAACTTCAACACCATGACATCGATACCATTATCGAGCAATCGATTGCGGACCTTGCCCATTTGGCGTGTATCGCTGAACGGCCCGATGCGCACGCGGTGCAAGGTATCATTGTTCTTGCCCGTGACGGCTTCGACCCGCGACTCAATCCCCAGCAGCGCGAGTTCGGCGCGCATGCGTTCGGCGTCTTCCGCGCGGCGAAAAGACCCCGCCTGCAAGAGGTACAGGCTCGATGCCTCCTTGCCGCCGCTCGCACCGCCCTCCAGCTCCTTCTCGGGGATGACGACCTCGAGCTCGCGCAGCATCGAGTAAAACTCATAGTGCTCCGCCTCATCCACGGGCTTGGGACTTGCGGTCGGCTTGGGAGTTGCGGTCGGCTTGGGCGTGGCGGCCGGCTTTGCCTTCGGTTCGGACTTAGGGGCTTCCGCCGTTTTCACGGGCGCGACCGTGGCCGCCGGCGGCCGCCAAAAATACACCACGCCCGTCACCACCAGTCCCAACCCGATCAGCAGGGCGATCCAGGGCGCCAGGCTGCCTTTCCCGCGCCGATGGCGCGGCTTGACTGAAGCAGAGGATGTCCGCTTTGGCTTGTAAGCACGCGTGCCCGCGCGCTTGTAGTCGCGCGCCATTACATGACCTCCGGCGCCGACACTCCGAGCAGCCCGAGACCATTACCGATCACCTGTTTCACCGCAAGGATCAGCGCCAGACGCGCGTTGCGCAGGCTGCCGTCATCGACGATGAACTGATGGGCGTTGTAATAGGCGTGGAACTTGTTGGCGAGCTCGCGCAAATAATGCGCCACTTGATGCGGCTCATGGGCGAGCGCTGCGTTCTCCACGATCTCCGGATAGCGCTGCAGCGCCATGAACAGATCCTGTTCATGCTGCTCGGTCAAGAGATGCAGATGATTCAGACCAGCGACCGCCTCGTATCGCAGCCCCTTGTCCGCGAGCTGACGCATCACGCTGCATACGCGCGCGTGCGCGTACTGGATGTAATACACGGGATTGTCGTTGCTCTGCGATTTGGCCAGATCCAGATCGAAGTCCAGATGCTGTTCGCTCTTGCGCATCACATAGAAGAAACGCGCCGCGTCGTTGCCGACCTCCTCACGGAGTTCGCGCAGCGTGACAAATGAGCCGCTGCGCGTCGACATCTGCACGCGCTCACCGCCGCGATACAGGATGGCAAACTGCACCAGCAGCACATCGAGCTTGCTCGGATCATCGCCCATCGCGTGCAACGCGGCCTTCACGCGCGGCACATAGCCGTGGTGGTCCGCGCCCCACACGTCGATGACGCGCGTGTAGCCGCGCTCCATCTTGTCCATGTGATAGGCGATGTCGGAGGCAAAATAGGTGGTCTGACCATTTTCGCGCACGATCACGCGATCTTTCTCATCGCCGAAATCGGTGGAGCGAAACCACTTCGCGCCATCCTTCTCGTAGATGTAACCCGTCTCCTCCAGGCGCGCGATGGCCTTGAACACCATGCCCGACTCGGCCAGTGAGCGCTCGGAATACCACTGTTCATAGACCACGCCAAAGCCTTGGAGATCATCGCGGATGTCATCGAGGATATCGTTGAGGCCGAGGTCGAACACGGTGCGATAGTCCTGCGCGCCAAGCAGTTGCTTGGCGCGTTCGATGATGGCGTCGATATGCGCCTCTTTATCGCCGCTGCCGTCGTCTTGTGCATCGAGCGGCAGATCGCGCATCACCTCCGCGCCCGACTTAACGAAGGCCATGCCATGGCGCTCTTTTAGCTTGGCGGAGATCTCGTGGACGTAATCGCCCTTATAGCCGTTGCTCGGGAAGGTGATCGTCTCACCGCAGGCCTGGAGATAGCGCAGCCAGACGCTCGCGGCGAGGATGTCCATCTGCCGTCCCGCGTCGTTCACATAATATTCGCGGTGCACCTGAAAACCCGCCGCCGCCAGCAGATCGGCTACCGCCGCGCCATAGGCCGCGCCGCGCCCATGCCCGACGTGCAGCGGCCCGGTCGGATTGGCGGAGACGAACTCCACCTGCACCAGCCGCCCTTGGCCGACCGTACTGTGCCCATAGGCCTCGCCGGCCTCGTGGATGTCGTTGACCACGGAGAGCAGCGCATTTTTCGTTAGGAAGAAATTGATGAAGCCGGGCCCGGCGATCTCCACCTTGGCGAGCTTGTTGGAGACGGGCAGCTGCTTGACGATGGCCTCGGCGAGATCGCGCGGTTTGCACCGCGCGGGCTTGGCCAACAGCAAAGCGATATTGGTGGCGAAATCGCCGTGGGACTCGTCGCGGGTGTGGTCGATCTGGATATTCACCGGAACATCCGCGGGCAGGGCCCCGCTTTGTTGCAGTTGGCTTATCGCCCGGGCGAGCAGGTCATGCAGGTGGTTCTTCAAGGAGGTGTCTCCGTTGGGAATAGACTATTTCTGGCAGCGTTGATGGTGGTTTCCTTCTCCCTCAGCGAGAGGAGCGATTCAACAAGCCGTGTAAGCAAGCCCGCTATTCTAACCCATGCCCCCAGCAGGAAAAAGGCGTCTTATACCGCACCCGTAGGAGCCTGCCCTGCAGGCGATTGCGTTCATTCGCGAGCAGCCGTCTGCAATTGATGCGTGACGTCGGCACCAGCCCGCCCCCAGGGGATTGCCGTTCATTCGCGAGCAGGGCTCGCTCCTACACGACGGCTCAAAACGTCTCCACCGGATCGACATCCAACGACCAGCGCACCTTGCGCCCCAGCGCGCTGCCCTCCACCTCCCGCAAGGCGAGATCCAAGGCCTCATGCAGGGCGCTGCGCTTGTCCGACTGCACCAGGAGCTGCGCGCGGTAGCGCCCCGCCCGGCGCTCCATCGGCGCCATCACCGGCCCCAGCGCCAGTACCTCGGCAATCCCCGTGGCCCGCAGCGCGTCGCGCACCTGTTCCAGGAACGACAGTGTCAGCTCCTTGCGACTAGCCTCCGCGCGGAACAAGGCGATGGCGGTGTACGGCGGCAGTTCGGCCTGCCGGCGCTCGGCGAGCAAGGTCTGCGCGAACTGCATGTAGCCCGCGCCAAGCAACTCCTGCAACAGCGGATGATCCGGGTGATGGGTCTGCATCACCACCGTGCCCGGCCGCTCCATGCGCCCGGCACGCCCGGCGACCTGGAGGATCTGCTGGGCCATGCGCTCCAGGCCGCGGAAATCGGCGCTGTAGAGCCCCTGCTCGGCATTGAGGATGCCGACCAGCGTGACATCAGGAAAGTGATGGCCTTTGGCGATCATCTGCGTGCCGATCAAGATGCGGTATTTGCCCTGCCGCACCTCGTCGAGCATTCGATCGAGCGAACCCTTGCGCCGCGTGGTGTCGCGGTCGAGCCGGCACACCGGATACTCCGGGAATTGCTCCTTCAGCAGCTCCTCGATGCGCTCGGTGCCGTGTCCCACCGCACGCAGCTCGGCGCTGCCGCAGGCGGGACACGCCGGCATCAAGGGGATCTCGCGCAGGCAGTGATGACAACGCAGGCGTCGATCCGCTTGGTGCAACACCATGTGGGTATCGCAGCGCTTGCACTCCGCGCTCCAGCCGCAGTCATGGCACAGCAGGGCCGGGGCGAAGCCGCGCCGGTTGAGAAACAGCAACACCTGGCCGTTGGCCTCGAGGTGCTGGCGCATCAACTGGATGAGCGGCCGCGACACCCCTTCCTGAATCGGCTGATGACGCACATCCAGCGCATGGATCTTCGGCGGCACCGCATTGCCGGCGCGCTGGGTCAGGCGCAACTCGCGGTAGCGCCCCTGGGCGACGTTGTAGAGCGTCTCCAGCGACGGCGTGGCCGAACCGAGCACGACCGGGATCTTGCCCAGGCGCGCGCGCATCACCGCCACATCGCGCCCCGAGTAACGAAACCCCTCCTGTTGCTTGAACGAGGCATCGTGCTCCTCATCGACGATCACCAGCCCCAAATCCTTGAACGGCGTGAGCACCGCCGAGCGCGTGCCGATCACCAAGGGAGCCGTCCCCGCACGCGCAATCAGCCACGCATCGAGCCGTTCCTGATCGTTCAACCCGGAATGCAACACCGCGATCGGCACATGTAAACGGGCCTGAAAACGCTCGACCAACTGCGGCGTGAGCCCGATCTCCGGCACCAGCACCAGCACCTGCCGGCCCGAGGCGATCACTTGTTCCGTGAGCGTGAGATAGACCTCGGTCTTACCGCTGCCGGTGATGCCGTTCAACAGAAAGGGATGAAAACCCGCGAGCCCGGCGCTGATCTCCGTGACCGCTTGGGCCTGCTCGTGATTGAGCGCGGGGCGCTCGACCGGCGCTCGGGTGACGGGCATCTGAGGCAAGCGCTCACTCACAACCCACCCCTGCTCCGCCAAGCGTTTCACCACCGGCCGCCAGTTCTCCAGCGCCGCATTGAGTTCAAACTCCGATACCTGCCCCGCCCGCCGCAACCACTGCAGCACCTGCCACTGTTTCGGCGCGCGCTTGAAGCGCTCCTCGCTCAGTTCACAGCCTTCCGCGGTCGCCCGCCAAAAGACAGCTCCCTTGAATTCCGCCGCCTCCCCTTGGCGCAACAACACCGGCAGCGCCGCCTGATACACCTCGCCGACCGGATGGTGATAATACCGGCTCGCCCAGTCGAGCAGCTGGAACAACTGTGCATCCAACAGCGGCTCAGAATCCAGCACCTCGATCGCCGGCTTCAGCGCCGCCCGATCCACCTCCGAATCCGCCACCACCTCCAGCAACACCCCCACCAGCTTGCGGCGGCCAAATGGGATCTTCAACCGCACGCCGGGCGCAAGCGCATAGGCCTCCACATCCGCAGGCGGAAGGTAGTCAAAGGTTTTCCTTAAGGGGCAAGGGACGAAGAGGCGGAGTACGGGCTGAAACGATGTCATGAAGAAATTCCAACACTCTGAAAACCCAGCCAGACAACGAAAACCATCATCGAAAATGAATTTCATCGAACATCCATGTCTCTAGAAACACGATGCCCGGCATGGGTTGGCCGGGCATCGTGTTTTACTTTACGTTTGCTGGACTAGTTAAGTGGATCACTGCAGGCCCCAGCACCAAATGGTGCAGGTGGGGGCGACTTCACCGAGTTCGTCAAATCATTTGATGCAACTGGAAGCGTGAACTCTGCGCTCGATATCGATTCCGTTCCGGATACAGAAACCGACGCAGTCAATTTCACATCAACCCAATGTCCATACTGTTTTGCATAAACAATATGCATAATCCCAAAACCACTCTGATCAGTCTTCACTGTGGTTTCTACGCTCGCAACATTGCGTGGCTCAAGAGCAAGACTATTATTAAAATCTTCGCCCACATCTAAAACACCATCAAGATCGACGTCCTCATTGGCACATTGATCTTCATGAGTAGCTACCCACATCGTCGGATCTGTGATTTGCCAATCCCAAACACCTCTATAATAGTACGTTGGGATCAACGTAATAACCACATCCGTGTTGGCAACAGGATTGCCGCCTGAGTCAGTCACCAAAACACCGTACGGATATTGATAACGTACTTCATCCAGGATATTGATCTCATTACCTGCGCCCAGTTTCACAAAGACTTGGCTTTGGGCTACTGTAATCGCCTGCTCATCGCAGAGCGCCGTAGGACAGGTTGCGCCCAGGAGCTTAGCCTGTATTCTTACACCGTCTTTTGCCGTCGATACCGATGTTGAGGTGTACACCGTTGATGCCTTGCCTTGGGAATCGGTAACAGCGCTGGCATTCAAAAGGCTACCGCCACTCAGATCCTCCAGGATCTCAAATTGTATAGTCTTACCCTTCACCAGATTGCCCGAGGCATCACGCAATATCGCAGTCAAAGTGGCTTGCTCGCCATTGATACCTACCGTGGCCTTGTCCACCTGCAAATCTAATGCATCAGGCGTGATTGCAACGAATTCTCGAGTGATGCTCGTCGACGGCCCGCTTGTGGTCGATGCCGTAATAACCGTTGGCCCCGCATTATTTGAGGTGATCGTTACGGTCGCCACGCCAGAACCATTCGTATTCACAGAGGCTGCTGAAAGAGTTCCACGAGTCGCCGAGAAATTGACTGGCTGACCACTCACGGGGGCGCCACCACTCGTCCAAGTCACACTCACCGTGTGCGCCACTCCGATGTCCAAATCGGTTGCCGAAGGGGCTGTAAAGCTGAATTGATCACTGGATACAGTGATAGAGAATGTAGTAGACGTTCCAAGTCCCGACACCGTTATGGTATCTACGCCTGCCTGAGTTCCGTTAATGGTCACCTGGGCTTGCCCGCTCGATCCGGTAGTTACCGTCGACGCGCTCAGCGAATTGCCTTTAGCGGAAGACACGGTCAGCGCAGTGTTTGGTATCGCTGCGCCTGCTGAGTCCTTCAAAAAAATCGTCAAGGTCGTCGATGCCCCCAGCACAAGAGAACTTGCGCCATTGACGTTGATCGCCGTGCCGACAACCGCGATATCGACGTAATCCGTTTGATCGCCAGCCGTCGCTGTTACGCGAATCGTCCGATTTCTTGGATCATTTGCGGTGCTCAACGTCGCTTCAGCGACCCCTGATGCCGATGTCGTATCCGATGTAACTACTAACGAACCACCATTCGCACTAAAGATCACATCGATACCTTCCACCACTCTGTTATTGCTGTCCTTCACAGATGCATAGAGTGTGACGCTCTCTGTACTACTTGAGCCGAGAGTAGGGACGGTAGCGGTTAGTGAAAGCGAAGCTATAGAAGGCGATCCGCCACCCGAGCTAGATGTTGAACCGGCATTCCCATAAACGTTTTCACCGCCACACCCCATAATGCCTAGGGCAAATAGACACAAAAATACCAAACCAAGACCACGCATACCCGTTCCCTTATCAATAAGCACCATATGTTATAAGCCCCTGCTAATGCGAACAAATCTATTTATTTACGCCGATCTACTGGCCATATATTCCCTCCAGTAATATCGTACCTTCGGTGAAATATTTAGTATTATCGGATGATGCCCCGGATAATTTACCCCGTATATTTAACATATTTTTCAATCCATTCCATAGTGATAATGAATTCACAGAAACGTTTTGAGATATTTTCCCGCTTCAAAGCCGCCAACCCCTCCCCCACCACCGAGCTCAACTATTCCACTCCCTTCGAGCTTCTGGTGGCGGTGATCCTCTCGGCCCAGGCGACCGACAAGGGGGTGAACAAGGCCACGGCGAAGCTGTTTCCGGTGGCCAATACCCCGGCGGCGATCCTGGCGCTGGGCGAGGAGGGGCTCAAGCGTTACATCAAGACCATCGGGCTGTTCAACAGCAAGGCGGCGAATATCATCAAGACGTGCCGGACACTGCTCGAGCACTACGGCGGGGAAGTGCCTTCGGAACGTGCGGCGCTGGAGGCCCTGCCGGGTGTGGGGCGCAAGACGGCCAATGTGGTGCTCAATACCGCCTTCGGCCAGCCGACCATGGCGGTCGACACCCACATCTTCCGGGTGGCCAACCGCACCGGTCTCGCGCCGGGCAAGACGGTGCTGGAGGTGGAAAAGAAACTGCTCAAGGTCGTGCCGAAGGAATTCCTGCACGACGCCCATCACTGGCTGATCCTGCACGGCCGTTATACGTGCGTCGCGCGCAAACCGCACTGCGGTTCCTGTATCATCGAGGATCTGTGCGAATACAAAGACAAGACGGAGAATTGATCCGATGCTGTTCGGGCAAGACCGTAATGAGCTGCGCCGGTTTTATTTCCAGGCCTGGAAGAAGTTTTGCGCCAAGCAGCCGCTGGAACCGTTGGAGGAAATCGTCGCTGGCGTGATCAAGATGCATCCGGAATATCACGAGCTGCTGGCAGACGAGGATAAAGGGCTGGGGCGAGACTACCATCCGGAGTTGGACGAGACCAACCCCTTCCTGCACATGGGGATGCACATCGCGCTGCACGAGCAGGTCGCCACCGACCGACCGGCCGGCATCCGGTTGATCGCGAAGCAGTTGTTGTTGCGCGTGCAGGATGTGCACGCGGCGGAACACCAGATGATGGAGTGCCTGGCGGAGATGATCTGGCAAGCACAGCGCGCGAATTCGCTGCCGGATGAGCTGGCGTATTTGCGTTGTCTGCGCGGGCTGGTGAAGCCCTGAGTGGGCGTTGATGGTGGCTACTTTGCCGGCAACGCTGCGCTTATGCCGGCCTACCAAGCCTGACACTGCCTCATAACATGCGGCCAGTACGTAGGCCGGGATAAGGCCTGTGGCCGCTCCCGGCGTATACTCACGGCATCGCCAGCTCGAGCAGCACCTGCCCGTCTTCCACTTTCACACCCTTCAATTCGCTGCCGAGGATGCGTTTGGATTCGCCCATCTGGCCGAGGACATAGATCGGCTGATGTGCGAGCAGTTCCTGCATCCCGACTTGCGCCGCGTGACGCAAAAATTCCTGGTAGATCGGAACCACGTTCTGGACGGTAAGTTCTGTCAGTTGCGGATCGTCCAAATACAATTCTCCGCGCGTGCTCTCAAAGCGTAGTTTCCCGTCGAGGGAGGCGACACCCGAGCCCTTGAACTCCTGGGCAAAAATCCCATCGATCCGCACGCGCAATCCGATGCGGTCGCTGCCCTGCTTCAGCAACACCGCGGGCTGCGAGAGCGTTACACGGGTGATTGTTTCCTCGTGCGTGATCGGGAACATCCGGTCAAACCGACGCTGCAAGTCGTCCTTGTTCAAGGTAATGGTCATCGTCAGATCATTGGCGGCCACTGCTGTTGCCGCCACCAACATCACACATAACAGAAAGAGGAGACGAGATAGCATGCTCAGCCCCTCCGCCCGATCAATTCGATCTGATAACCATCGGGATCTTCGACAAAGGCGATGATCGTGGTACCGGCGTTCATCGGTCCGGCCTCACGGATGATCTTGCCGCCGCGTTGCTTGATCTCGGCGCAGGCCTGATGCACGTCATCGACCTCGATGGCGATGTGGCCAAAACCGGTGCCGCGCTCGTATTTGCTCACACCCCAGTTGTAGGTCAACTCGATGGCCGCCTGTTCGGATTCGGGGCCGAAGCCGAGGAAGGCCAAGGTGAAGCGTCCCTCGGGATAGTCCGCGCGGCGCAGCAGTTTCATCCCGAGGACTTCGGTGTAGAAACGAATCGAGCGCTCGAGATCGCCCGTCCTGATCATGGTATGGAGTATGCGCATGTTTCCTCCGCAACCGTCAAAAACGAAGCCAGCATCGGTTTAACGTTGGATAGGAGGTAAAAAGACTCAAATCGTCTTCGATTACACCCCCATCCCAACCTTCCCCCATCAAGGGGGAAGGAGTCAAGGATGCGATTTACTTGTGGCGCTTCTTGGCCGCAATGCGCATGCGCAGGGCGTTGAGCTTGATGAAGCCTTCCGCATCGGCCTGATTGTAGGCGCCGGCGTCGTCTTCGAAGGTGGCGATGTTGACATCGAACAGGCTGTCGCGCGCCGATTCCCGCCCGACCACCATGACGTTGCCCTTGTAGAGCTTGAGGCGCACCAGGCCGTTGACGTTCTCTTGCGAGGCATCGATCATCGCCTGGATCATCTTGCGCTCGGGGGCCCACCAGTAGCCGTAGTAGACTAGGCTGGCGTAGCGCGGCATCAGTTCATCCTTGAGGTGCGCGACTTCGCGGTCCAGCGTGATGGACTCGATGGCGCGATGGGCCTTCATCATGACTGTGCCGGCCGGGGTTTCGTAGCAACCGCGTGATTTCATGCCGACGTAGCGGTTTTCCACCAGATCCAGGCGGCCGATACCGTTTTCGCCGGCGATCTTGTTCAGCGTTTCCATCACCTGGGCGGGCGACATGGGCTTGCCGTCGATGGCGACGATATCGCCCTTCTTGAACTCCAGCTCGATATAACGCGGGGCATCCGGGGCCTTTTCGGGCGACACGGTCCAGCGCCACATGTCTTCCTCGGGCTCCGACCAGGGATTCTCCAGCACCTTGCCCTCATAGGAGATGTGCAGCAGGTTGGCGTCCATCGAATACGGCGACTGGCCTTTTTTGCGCTCGATCGGAATATTGTGTTTTTCCGCATAGGTCATGAGCTTCTCGCGCGAGGTGAGATCCCACTCGCGCCACGGGGCGATCACCTTCACGTCGGGCTTCAGCGCATAGTAGCCCAGCTCGAAACGCACCTGGTCGTTGCCCTTGCCGGTGGCGCCGTGGGAGACGGCATCCGCGCCGGTCTGGTTGGCGATCTCGATCTGGCGCTTGGCGATCAGCGGACGGGCGATCGAGGTGCCGAGCAGATACTCGCCTTCGTAGATGGCGTTGGCGCGAAACATCGGGAAGACGAAGTCGCGCGCGAACTCCTCGCGCAGATCGTCGATGAAGATCTCCTTGGCGCCCATGGTTTTGGCCTTGGCGCGCGCCGGTTCGACCTCCTCGCCCTGACCGATGTCGGCGGTGAAGGTCACCACCTCGCATTTATATTCATCTTGCAGCCACTTGAGGATGATGGAGGTATCCAGTCCGCCGGAATAAGCCAAGACAACCTTTTTGACATTTGACATGCGCGCGCTCCCGATAAAGCCGAAATCAATGAAATGATGCGGCGCATTATAGACGGTCTGGGGGGCGGATAGAATATCGCCCGGGGCACTGAGCGGGATTTTGCGGGATCAGTCGATGTAATCGAGCAAGACGCCGGTGGTCTGGCGCAGCCGTTGGCTGACCAGCCGGGCGAGCTGCCAGAGCCATTTGACGCCGATCTTTGGGTAGTCCTGGGTGATGCGGAACAGATTATTGCGGGTGAGCAGCAGTAGAACCGAATCCTCGTCGGTCTCAGCACTGGCGGAATTGGGCAGGCCGTCGATCAGCGACATCTCGCCCAGGCTGCGGCCGCGCCGCAGCACGGTGATCTTGCGCCGCTTGCCTCCGTCGTTGCCCTTCAATACGGAAAGCTTCCCCTCGACCACGATGCAGAGGAACTGCCCCGGCTCGCCCTCGCGGATGATCGCGCGCCCGGCCGGGGCCTCGAAGATCATGAAATAGGGAGCGATCGCCTGCAGCTCCTTGGTATCGAACTCGGCGAACATGGGGTTATCGACCAGGAGATCGATCACCCGCTGCGGCGTAGCGTCGTTAACATCCACGCGCCGCAGCGCCCCTTCATCGATTCGCTTCTGCAAGATGTCTTCCACGACCGCACCTGTGATTTGCCGGGCGAATCCACCCGCACATTGACGATGTTTTTCTCACCCTATGTAGCGGCCGGGCCGCGGCAAGATTTAGCGGCAGAAGGCGAACTTGCCGTCATTTACCGGAAA
The DNA here is from genome assembly GCA_040752855.1 of Pseudomonadota bacterium. GTDB lineage: Bacteria > Pseudomonadota > Gammaproteobacteria > RBG-16-57-12 > RBG-16-57-12 > JBFMHP01. Next base: position 96,090 of record JBFMHP010000046.1, read on the forward strand.
GCAAGGCATTGATCTGCTGCCGCATCGGTTCCGAAATGGCCGCATCCTTCGCCTTTTCAGCGTACACTCGCCAGCCAGGCTTGGACAGTTGGTGCATCACCACCGCCACGTGGAATTGATTGGCTGGGAACTCGGCAATCTCGATCGAGCGCTTCAACGTCTCGTAAGCACGCATATTGTCGCCCTGCAAATGATAGAGCCAGCCGAGCGTGTCGAGGAAGTTGGCATTCCTGGGATCTTCCTTTACGGCTTGTGACGCCAGCTTCACTGCTTGCGCGTAATCCTTTTTATCGCCCAGCAAATCCGCCAGGTTATTGAGCGCGAAGCCGTGGGATGGATTCAGCTTGAGCACGTCTTGATAGACCTTGATCGCGTCGTCCTTGCGGCCCGCCCCATGATACAGGGCGCCGAGGCAAAACAGATTCTCAGCGTTGCCGGGGGTCGCACCGGCCAGCTTTTGCGCTGCAGCGAGCGCCTGGTCGTTCTTTCCAAGCTTGGCGTTAACGACAGCGCTTGCCTTCAAGAGCGATGGATTCTCCGGGTCGAGTTTTAAACCGTCTGAGAAATATCCGGCCGCTTCCGCATATTTGGTTACAAAGCCGTAATAGGAGCCGGTCAGAAAATAGGCCTGAGGATTCTTGTCATGCCGCTTCAACAGCGCTTGATAGGTTTTTTCGGCCTCGTCTAACCGTTGCATCATTTGATATGCCTGCGCCAATCCGGCATAGACATCAAGGGCGTGATAGTCGGCCTTGAGCAGTGACTGATAGAGCGTGATCGCCTCGGCAAAGTCGCCCTTGGCCCGCAGGGCGTCGCCCAGGCGCACGCGCGGATAATTCGGCGATTTGCTCAGTTCAATGGCGCGCTGGTAGGCCTTGATCGCCTCGTCCGGCCGCCCCATGGCGAGCAAGGTCTCGCCCTGCTGGAAATGCGCGCCTTCAAGTTTGGGCTGTGACTTGAGCAGGGCATCGATCTGCTGCAAAGAGGCCGCATGGTCGCCGCGCTCGCGCAAGGCCTTGGCGAGCAGTAAATGGCCGTATTCGGATTTGGGATCGATGGCCACTGCGCGCCGATAGCGCTCGATTGCTTGATCGTTTTTCCCTAACAGGGCGTAGGCATTCCCGAGAACCAGTTGCCCCGTAAGGTTGTTGCTCTCCGGCTTGAGCACGCTTTCGAGCAACTGGAGCGTCTTATCCGGTTGACCGGACAAGGTATACAAGCGCCCGAGATTCACTTTGATGCCGACATACTCGGGCGGCGTGCCGCGCAATCCCTTCTCGAAATGTCCGATGGCCTTGGCGATATCGCCCTTTTGTTCGTAGTACAGGCCCATGCGCTGATGAGCATGCGATTGATCCGGGTTGGCTTGCAGCGCGCGCTCGAACGCGGCACGCGCCTCCTCCGGCTTGCGCTGCGCATTGAGGATGTCGCCGATCTTGGTCCAGGCGGTGCTTTGCCCCGGACGGTATTCCACCGCCTTGCGCAACTCCTTGAGCGCCTCATCGAGCTTGCCTTGGATCGACAGAGCCACTCCGACCAGCTCAAGCGCCGGGGCGGAGGTCGGATTTTTCTTGAGCGCCTCGCGGGCGATCGCCAACGCCTCCTGGTGCTTGCCCTCGATCAATAGATTTAGAGATTTCACCAGCTCCGGGTCGGTCTGCTCCGCCTGCATATAAACGGTGGGCAACAGGGGCTCGCCCGGTGCGGCGGGGGTATCGATGAACGAATCCGGGATGATCAAGGCTTGCGCGGAACCCATTACCAAGGCCACGGTAACACCCACCAACACCCGCTTGGATGCCTTCATATTCACTCCCTACCTCACGTTTTTTTCAGGATTGGTCAATCGACTATAACAACCCATAGGCGCAAAAAAAAGCGGCTCTCTCGAGCCGCTTTTCATCACAGCAATGAAGCTGTTTGGCCTTAAGCCTTGGCGCGTCGCGCCAAGCCCATGCCCACCAGGCCGAGTCCCATCAGGAACACGATGCCCGGCTCGGGGACGCCAGTGCCTCTTACAACGATATGATCGTCTTCACAGGCCACTACGCCGCCATCCACCTTACCGCAGATCTTGAAGATGTACTCGCCTTCCGCGTCAGCTTTGATCGGCACGTCGAATGTGAAGATACCGGGCACTGAACGATCATACTCACCGGTCTAGATGGCAGGAGTAACACCGGCAGTTAAGCCGCTGGGAACCCCGCTCGTATCCAATTCAACCGTTTTGTACGTGGAAACAGCCGTAGTGATTGCGTTCTGAATGACCGATACGATCGCGGAGGTATTGGTCGAGGTGTATAGATGTCCGCCCGTCGCTCCGGTGATGCGCGTCGCCTGATCGCTGGTCGCGGGACCACCCTCACCACTTGATCCGCAATAGTAGGGGCTCGTGCAGGTATTCAGATCAAAACCGTAAGAGGAAAAGGTAGTGATATTGACCGCCTCTACGTGGATGCCATTCGCGACCAGGGCAGCAGTGGCGCTGGCCTCGGTCGAACCGCCACTAGCATCGTGTCCCGGAGCGTCGCCGAACCACACCAGGATGCGCTCGGAACCGGTGCGCCACGCAGTATCGGTAGCGGCGTGTTCCAGGGCATACAAGTTCGCTTCCGGTGCATCACTACCCCCGCCGGCCGACCAGAGGTTGATCCCCGCCTGGGCGGCGGCTTGACTGGTGGTGACATTGGTATTCAGGCGATAACGATATGAATCATAGGTATCCTTGTATTCACCTACTGCGAAAGCGACATCACCGAGCCCTGCTGCCGCAGACAGGATTGAAGAGGCCGCCGCCTTCACTCCATCGATCGAACCGCCCATACTGCCGGTGGTATCACACGTCTACCTTACTGGTGGTCGGTGCGCCCGCGTCGACGGTGAGGGTCTTTTTGATGGTGACGGTTTCACCGACGTTCATCGTCGCGCTGAACGTGGTGGGTGTGAGTGAATCGGCAAGAGCCGCGGCCGGCATGGCGCAGGCAATCGCCAGTGTTATGGCTATTCTTTTCATGGTTATCCTCCCAGCTATTCCTTCAGTAAAAGATTTTAGAAAATTGGAAAAATTAATAAGGCTTTTATACCCACTACGCTTAAGGCAACATCCATACCAAAGTTAAAAACCCATCAAATACAGAGATCTGCGTTTTTGTTAAATTAAAATAGGTAAAATTTACCGACACCTCAGCTTGCCCCCGCTCAGGCATGCCCCTCGTGATTGGCCATATGGATCGTCATCATCTGACCATTGACCTTGGCGGAGAGCAGCGACATGAAGATCGCCGACAGATAGGGAATGGTCTGCACGCACAGCACCACCACCCAGAAGAGGATATCCGGCGAATCCGCGCCCTGGCGCATCAGCACGCCGATCACGGCGAGGATAAAGGCCAGGGCGAGCAGCGCTTCCTCATAGACCAGCATCAGTGCGGAGCGGAAACAGAGCCGGCTGGCCATCTTGGGCGTGCGGAAGAACGGCATGTTGCGTGTGATGAATCCCGACAGTATCGCCTTGGAGATGGTGTGCGAGAGGGCCAGCCCCGCGATGGTGGCGGCGAAGGTCCCGCGCAGCGTGTTCTCGGCGTGGGTCTGGTAGAGGTAGATCTGCTTGGCCGATTTGAAAACAAACAGGGCCAGGGGCAGCAGGGAGAAGATGATCAGCGGTGGCGAGAAGGTCTCGGGCATCAGGATCATGCACAATGACCAGCCGAGCGCCAGGAGGTTGAACACCAGATTGAAGCCGTCGGCGATCCACGGCAGCCACCCGGCCATGAAGTGATAGCGCTGCCCTGAGGTGAGCTGGGTCGGCTTTTTGCCCAGCAGTTCGCGGAGGTGCCCGCGCAGGATCTGCATCGCGCCGAAGGCCCAGCGGAAGCGTTGTTTCTTGTAGTCGATGAAGGTGTCGGGCATCAGGCCACGCCCGTAGCTCTTGGGAATATAAACCGCCTCGTAGCCGTGCTCGAAGATACGCAGCCCCAGCTCGGCATCCTCGGTGATGCACCACTCCGCCCAACCGCCGATCTGCCGCAGCACATGGCGGCGGATCATGGTCATGGTGCCGTGTTGGATGATGGCGTTGCGCTCGTTGCGCGTGACCATGCCGATGTAGAAAAAGCCGGCGTATTCGCTGTAACACATCTTCTTGAACAGATTCTCGCCACCGTCGCGGTAGTCCTGCGGGGCCTGCACCACACCGATACGCGGATTGGCGAACTGCGGCACCAGATCGCGCAGCCAGTTGGATGCCACCTGATAGTCGCTGTCGATCACGGCTACGATCTCCGCACGCGCATCGGTCTGGTGCAAGGCGAAATTGAGCGCCCCGGCCTTGAATCCGGCGAGCGGATCGACGTGGAAGAAGCGGAACCGTGCGCCGAGCCGCTCACAGTGGGCCTGTACCGGCTGCCACACCGCCGGGTCCTTGGTGTTGTTGTCGATGACCAGCACCTCGAAATCGGGATAGTCGAGGCGGGCCAGGGCGTCGAGGGTCTGGATCATCATCGCCGGCGGCTCGTTGTAACAGGGCACATGGATCGAGACGAAGGGCAGCTCATGATCGGGCACGATCCGGGCCTGGAAGGCGCGGCGGCGGAACAGGCTCCAGCGCACCTCGGCCCATTCGTGCGCCTCGGTGAGCAGCACCACGATCACGCCGATCATGCCCACCACCAGCAGCAGGCCGATCAGGACGCTGGCGAAGGTCAGGTACTGATTGGCGTAATCATAGGCCACCCATACCACGGCCGTGGCCACCGCGTAGGCGATCACGGCGAGGAAACTCCGGCCGTGGGTGCCCAGGTGCTTGCCGTCGATCAACAACATGGAGAAGACGATGATCGCCAGCACGATCGACAGCCCCGCCAGCATATACCAGTGCGGCACTTCCACCACCGGTTCGTACCACGGGAATTTCGGTTGGCGTTCGACGTTGTAGACCCCCCAATACGCGCCGACGGCCCCTTCCGAACTCTCGGCCTTCCAGGGCTGGTCGAAGGCCTCCATGATGTAGTACTGGTAGCCTTGACTGGCGGCCAGGGCGAGAAAGTCGCGGAGAAACGCCGCCTGGTTGGCGGTGCTGGCCTCGGCGCCGCCCCGGGTGCGGCCATTACTCGGCCAGCCCACCTCGCCGATGATGACCTCCTTGTCCTCGTACAGGGTGTGCAACAGGTCCATCTTGTCCTTGACGTAGCCGACCGCATGATCGACATGCTGTTTTTCCCAGTAGGGCAGCATGTGCGTGGCGATGTAATCGACTTGCGAGACCAGATCGGCGTTGGCCACCCAGACATGCCACGGCTCGGCGGTGCTCACCGGCACCTTCACGGCGGTGCGCACCCGCTGGATGTACTCGACCAGCTGTTCTTTAGGGATGTATTGGTGCAAGAGCACCTCGTTGCCGACGATCACGCGCACCACGTTGGGATAGGCATTGGCCAGCTCAATGGCCTTGGCGATTTCCTCCTCATTGCGTTCGAGATCCTCGCTGATCCACGCCCCCACGGTGACCTTGATGTTGTAGCGCAGCGCCAAGAATGGCACGGCGGCGAGACTGCCCTCGGTGGAATAGGTGCGCACCGCCCTGGCCTTGTTCGCCAGCAGCCTCAGATCCTCGTCGATTTCCTCCTCGGCGGGCAAGATATGCCGTATGGCATCCTGATCGGCGCGATAAGGCGAAAAGGAAAAACCGTGCACTTGGGACGGCCAGGGTGGATGCTGCTCCGGCCGGTTGGCCATGGCCCAGAGGCTGAGGGAGACGACCGCGACGGCGATGATAATGGGGAGATTGACGCGTGTCATGAAGCGATGATCGAGCCTACAGGTGATGGGGTGGACGAGCCACCCCGGGGTTTATTTCTTCTTCGGCGCGTAGAGGTCGGTGCAAGTCCCTTCCGCCACCTCCGCGGCAAAGTTGAAGGTCTCCGAGAGCGTCGGATGCGGGTGGATGGTGAGCGCGATGTCTTCGATATCCGCGCCCAGCTCCAGGGCCAGCACCGCCTCGGCGATCAGTTCGCCGGCATTGGGGCCGACCATGGCCGCGCCGATCAGGCGGTGGTTCTCGTCGAACAGCACCTTGGTCATGCCCTCGTCACGCCCGAGCGACAACGAACGCCCGCTGGCCGCCCACGGGAACGCGCCTTTTTCGTATTTGATGCCTTCCTTCTTGCACTGCTCCTCGGTCTTGCCCATCCAGGCGACTTCCGGATCGGTGTAGGCCACCGAGGGGATGGTGCGCGCATCGAAGAAGGCCTTGTGCCCGGCGATGTTCTCCGCCGCGACCTTGCCTTCGTGCGTGGCCTTGTGCGCCAGCATCGGTTGGCCAACGATGTCGCCGATGGCGTAGATGTGCGGCACGTTGGTGCGCATCTGCTTGTCGACCTCGATGAAGCCCCAATCGTTGACCGCCACGCCAGCCTTCTCCGCATCGATCAGCTTGCCGTTGGGCGTGCGCCCGATGGCCACCAGCACGCGGTCGAAGGTGTCTTGCTTAGGCGCATCCTTGCCTTCGAAGGTGCACACTAGCCCTTGTTTGGTCGGCTCGATGGCGGTGACCTTGGTGTTCAAGAAGATGTTTTCGTAACGACCCTTGATGCGACGCTCCAGCGGGCGCACCACATCGCGATCGGCACCGGGGATCAAACCGGGCGAGAGTTCCACCACGGTGACCTTCGCACCGAGCGCATCGTAGACAGTAGCCATTTCCAGGCCGATGATGCCGCCGCCGACGACGAGCAGACGTTTCGGTATCTCGGCGATCTCCAGGGCATCGGTGGAATCCATCACGCGCGGATCAGCCCAGGGAATGAACGGCAGCTTGGTCACGCGTGAGCCCGCCGCAATGATGCAGTTTTGGAAACCGATCACGGTCTTCTTCCCATCGGCGGCTGCCACTTCCAGAGTATTGGGCGAAGTGAACTTGCCGTAGCCGTGCACGATCTGCACCTTGCGCTGCTTGGCCAGGGTCTTCAGGCCGCCGGTGAGCTTGCCCACCACCTTGTTCTTGTGGGCGCGCAGCTTGTCGAGATCGATCTTGGGCGTGTTGAACGCCACGCCGATCTCGTGGAACTCGGCGGCCTCGTTGATCACCTGCGCGGTGTGCAACAGGGCCTTGGACGGGATGCAACCGACATTCAGACACACCCCGCCGATGCTCTCATAGCGCTCGACCAGCACCACCTGCTTGCCCAGATCGGCCGCGCGGAAGGCCGCGGTGTAACCACCGGGGCCGGAGCCCAGCACCACCACCTCGGCTTGGAGGTCGACTTGGCCGGCGAAACTCGCGGCGGCCGGGGCCGGTTTGGAGGCAGGTGCCGGTGCCGGTTTTTCTGCGGCGGGCACCGGCGCGGGTGCGGCGGCTTGGGCGCCGACCTCCAGCGTCAGGATCGAACTGCCCTCGGAGACCTTGTCGCCGAGTTTCACCAGCAGCTCTTTGACCACGCCGGCTTGGGGCGCGGGAATCTCCATCGCCGCCTTGTCGGATTCCACCGAGATCAGCGATTGCTCGGCCCGGATGGTCTCCCCGGGCTTGACCAGGATTTCGATGACCTCGACATCGGAAAAGTCGCCGATGTCCGGGACCTTGATCTCAACGATCGTGCTCATGCTGCGCCCTCCTTACAACAACAACCGGCGTGTATCGGACAACACGCGGCTCAGGAAGGAGGTAAAGCGCGCGCCGTCGGCCCCGTCGATCACGCGGTGATCATAGGAGAGCGACAGCGGCAGGATCAGGCGCGGCGCGAATTCCTTGCCGTTCCACACCGGTTGCATCTTGGAACGCGACACGCCGAGGATGGCGACATCCGGGGCGTTGACGATCGGCGTGAACATGGTGCCGCCGATGCCGCCGAGGCTGGAGATGGTGAAGCTCGACCCCTGCATGTCGGCGGGCTTGAGCTTCTTGTCGCGCGCCTTGATGCTGATCTCGCCCAGCTCCTGGGCCAGCTCGACCAGGGTCTTGCGGTCGACATCGCGCACCACCGGCACCACCAGGCCATCGGGGGTGTCCACCGCGATGCCGATGTTGAAGTATTTCTTGAGGATCAGGTTCTCGCCGCTGGCGTCGAGCGAAGAGTTGAAACGCGGATACTGCTTCAGGGCCGAGACCACCGCCTTCATCAAGAAGGTCAGCATGGTGATCTTGATGCCCTTGTCCTTGTACTCCGCGACCATGGATTGGCGGAAGTCCTCCAGGTCGGTGATGTCCGCCTCGTCGAACTGGGTGACATGCGGGATGGTGACCCAGTTGCGGTGCAGGAACTGGCCGGTGAGCTTGTTGATCTTGGTCAGCGGCTTGGCCTCGATCGCACCCCACTGGCTGAAGTCGATCTCCGGCATCGGCGCCACACCGAGACCACCGGCGGCAGCCGGTTGCGCCAATGCGCGTTTGACGTAATTCTGCACGTCTTCCTTGATGATACGGGCCTTCGGACCGGTGCCCTCGACCCGGCCCAGATCCACACCCAGTTCGCGGGCGAACTTGCGCACCGCCGGGCTGGCATGGGCCTTGGCGAAACTGACTTCATCGATCTTGGCGGTGGGCGAGACCTTGGCCGGGGCCGGAGCGGCGGGCGCCAGCGCAGCAGGTGCTGGCGCTGCCGGGGCCGGGGCCGCCGCAGCGAGCGCCGGTGCCTTGGCCGGTTGCTCCGCCGGGGCCGCCGCACCGCTGGGTTCCAGCAACAGGATCAGGCTGCCCTCGGAGACCTTGTCCCCGAGCTTGATCTTGATCTCCTTCACCACACCACCTTCCGGGGCGGGGATCTCCATGGCGGCCTTGTCGGATTCCACCGAGATCAGCGACTGTTCGGCCTGCACGGTATCGCCCGGCGCCACCAGGATCTCGATCACCTCGACGTCGGCGAAATCGCCGATATCCGGAACACGTATCTCTTTTGTCATGCGTTTATTCTCCGTTAGGCGTGCAGCGGATTGGTCTTCTCGGGATCGATGCCGTACTTGGCGATCGCCTCGGCGACCTTGGCCGCCGGCATCCGGCCTTCGTCGGCCAGGGCCTTGAGCGCGGCCACCACGACATGGAAGCGATTGACCTCGAAGTGCTTGCGCAACTGCTCGCGGGTATCGCTGCGGCCGAAGCCGTCGGTGCCCAGCACCTCGTAGCGGCCCGGCACCCACTTGCGGATCTGTTCCGGATAGCTGCGGATGTAATCGGTCGCGGCAATGAACGGTCCGCTGCGGCCGTCGAAGCACTCGGCCACGTACGGCATGCGCGGCTTCTTGGCGGTGGGATGCAGTCGGTTCCAGCGATCCGCGTCGTGCGCATCACGCGCCAGTTCATTGAAGCTGGTGGCGCTCCAGATATCGGCATCCACGCCCCAGTCCGCGGCGAGCAGATCGGCGGCGGCGATGACCTCGCGCAGGATGGTGCCCGAACCGAGCAGCTGCACCTTGATCTTCTTCTTGCCTGCCTCGCGGAACAGGTACAGCCCCTTGACGATGCCCTCTTCGACGCCCTTCGGCATGGCGGGATGGCTGTAGTTCTCATTCATCGCGGTGATGTAATAAAACACGCTCTCCTGCTTGGCGTACATGCGTTGCAGGCCGTTGTGGACGATGACCGCCAGCTCATAGTTGAAGGTCGGATCATAGCTCACGCAGTTGGGGATGGTGCCGGCCATGACCAGGCCGTGGCCGTCCTGATGTTGCAGGCCTTCGCCAGCCAGGGTGGTGCGCCCGGCGGTGCCGCCGATCAGGAAGCCGCGCGCCTGCATGTCGCCCGCCGCCCAGGCGAGATCGCCGACGCGCTGGAAGCCGAACATCGAATAATAGATATAGAACGGCACCATGTTGACGCCGTGCGCGCTGTAGGCGGTCGCCGCGGCGATCCAGGAGGACATCGAACCGGCCTCATTGATCCCCTCTTCCAGGATCTGGCCGCTCTTGTCCTCCTTGTAGAACATGATCTCGTCCTTGTCCTGCGGGGTGTAGAGCTGCCCGACCGAGGAGTAGATACCGAGCTGACGGAACATGCCCTCCATGCCGAAGGTACGCGCCTCGTCCGGGACGATCGGCACGACGTTCTTGCCCATCTTTTTATCGCGGCAGAGAATGGTCAGCAGACGCACGAAGCCCATGGTGGTCGACATCTCGCGCTCGCCGCTTTCGACCAGCAGCGGTTCGAAGACCGAGAGATCCGGCACCTCGAGCGGTGCGGCCAAGGCGGTGCGCGTCGGCAGATAGCCGCCCAGCTCCTTGCGCCGGGCGTGCATGTACTGCATCTCGGGGCTGTCGGGCGCGGGTTTGTAGTATTTGCCCTCGGCGGCATCCTCGTCGTTGAGCGGGATGTTGAAGCGGTTGCGCACATAGATCATGTCTTCGGCGCCGAGTTTCTTCTGCGAGTGGGTGCGCATCTGGCCTTCGCCGGCCGCGCCCATGCCGTAGCCTTTGACGGTCTGGGCCAGGATCACGGTGGGTTGGCCGGTGTGGTTGACCGCCGCGTGATAGGCCGCGTAGACCTTGTGGGGATCGTGACCGCCGCGGTTCAAACGCCAGATATCATCATCCGACATCTTGGCCACCATGGCCTTCAGTTCCGGATACTTGCCGAAGAAGTGCTCGCGCACATAGGCGCCATCCTTCGATTTGTAGTTTTGCAGGTCGCCATCGACCACTTCCATCATGCGCTGATGCAGCAGGCCGTTCTTGTCCATCGCCAGCAGCGGGTCCCAGTAACTGCCCCACAGCACCTTGATCACGTTCCAGCCGGCGCCACGGAAGGTGGCCTCCAGCTCTTGAACGATCTTGCCGTTGCCGCGCACCGGACCGTCGAGGCGTTGCAGATTGCAGTTAACCACCCAGATCAGATTGTCGAGCTTCTCGCGCGAGGCCAAGCCGATGGCCCCCAACGATTCCGGCTCATCGGTCTCGCCGTCGCCGAGGAAGGCCCAGACCTTGCGGTTCTTGGTATCGGCCAGGCCGCGGTCCTGCAGGTATTTCATGAAGCGCGCCTGATAGATCGACATGATCGGTCCCAGGCCCATGGAGACGGTCGGGAACTGCCAGAAGTCCGGCATCAGCCAGGGATGCGGGTAGGACGACAAGCCCTTGCCGTCGACCTCCTGGCGGAAGTTGTCCAATTGTTCTTCGGTCAAACGCCCTTCGAGGAAGGCCCGCGCGTAAGTGCCGGGCGCCGCATGACCCTGGGAGTAGATCAAATCCCCGCCGTGCTCGTGGGAGGGCGCATGCCAGAAGTGGTTGTAGCCCACATCATATAGCGTGGCCGCCGAGGCGAAGGTGGCGATGTGGCCGCCGAGTTCCGAACTCTTGCGGTTGGCCTTGACCACCATGGCCATGGCGTTCCAACGGATGTACGAGCGGATGCGGTCTTCGATCGCGGCGTCCCCGGGCATCGGTTTTTCGAGGTGCGGCGGGATGGTGTTGACATAGGCCGTATTGGCCGAATAGGGCAAATGGGCGCCGGTGCGGCGGGCCTTGTCGATCAACTGTTCGAGCAGGAAGTGCGCGCGTTCGACGCCTTCCTTTTCGATGACGGCTTCGAGCGCCTCGAGCCACTCCTGGGTCTCCACCGCATCGATATCGGGAATTTGTGTTTGTTGAGACATTGGGCTTACCTCATTAAAAACCGCATCCACCGAAAGCCTGGCGCCAGGCCAAGACTTCGTTGTGTCCACTGTGTTGTTAGAGTTGCTGTCGACGGCCGCCGGCACAAGGGTTGCGCCCTGCCCCGGCGATTGAACATCTATTTATAGAATCAGAATTTTTCGGCCTGACGCCGCACGCGCGGACCGCCCGAAACCGTGCGCCCCGGACGGTCCATGGCCTAAAAATTGCGCTATGATCATGGTTTTACGATACAAGGTCAAGCCTTTTGCGCCCGCGCGCGTCTTCCCGCCTCCTCAATATCTCTTTTGATTTCAGTTAGATATACCAAATCGCACAGCGCCGGCACACCATCGTTCGAAATCCGCGCCGCACGAGGTTCGTGTAGACAGTATTAATTAGCAATTTTTTTGTTAATTTTGTTAAAGATTACCGTTTTGCCTGCCGAACACATTATAAGCGCCGCGGGTCGGCCATCTGCCGACTCCCCTCCCCCGCTCAGGACCAGTAACACAGCCACGGACGTTCCGGTGCATGAATATCATTTTACGTACAAGAGGTTGATTTTAGGTGGATGCATGAAAGTCGGTATTGATCAGCTTCAGCCGGGAATGCTTCTCAAGGGGGATGTCACGGACAAGAGCGGCCGCCTGCTCACGCGTGGCGAAACCCTGCTTACGCAGAAACATATCCATGTGTTCAAGACCTGGGGGATCACCCACGCGGAGATCCGCGGCGAGGGTGATGCGCCGAATCCAGAGCCGCTCGCGCGCCCCGCGCTCAGCCCGCAGGCCCTGGAATACGCCGTCAATAAGGCCCAGCAACTCTTCATCCACAACAACCGGGAACACCCGGCGGTGCGCGAATAGCACGATTTCTGTATCCAGCGGCTCGCCCGGCGCTATAGCGATACCTGACCGAGGATCTCATTCATGCAGTTGGATCCGATCAGTTTCATCCAGACCGTTCCTTCGCTCAGCGCGTTGCCGGCGATCTACTACCGGCTGAACGACGCCATCAACAACCCGAGCGTCAGCCTCAAGGACATCGCCGGCATCATCGAGAAGGACCCGGCGCTGGCCGCGCAGCTGCTTAGGATCGCCAACAGCGCCTTGTTCAAATTTCCCTCGCAGGTCACTACGATTACCCAGGCGATCACCATCGTCGGCACCCAGCAACTCAAGGATCTGACCTTGGCATGCAAGGTCATCAGCGCCTTCCCGAAAATCCAGGTGGAGGCGGTTACCGACGAGCAATTCTGGCATCACAGCATCGCGGTGGGGATCGCCGCGCGCGTGCTCGCCGCCTCGCGCCGCGAATCGAACGTGGAACGCTACTACGTGATCGGCCTGCTGCACGACATCGGCCGACTGCTGATCTACCTCATGAAACCGCAACTCGCCGGCCAGGCCCGTTCGATCTGCCAGCAGGATCACCGCCTTTTGTTCAAGGTCGAGGATGAAATCATGCAAACTTCCCACAGCGAGCTGAGCGGGCTGCTCCTCAAGCACTGGAATCTGCCGGATTCGCTCTGGGAGCCGGTGTTGCACCATCACAATCCGAGCCTGGCTCGCAACTATCCCGATGAGGCGGCCGTCATCCACATCGCCGACGTGCTAGCGCACACGCTGCAACTCGGGACCTCGGGCGAATTGGCCATCCCGCCGCTCTCCCCCGAGGCATGGGAAAAACTCGGTCTCCATCCCGAACAACTCGCCGACATCCTGCAAGAGATCGAATTCCAGTTTAACGAATCGATCAAGATCCTGCGGCCACAAAGACTGCATTGACGATGAACGGCATGGATTTCAATCCCAATATTCTCGGCCAGCGCCTCAGCGAACTCGAGGAACGCAACAAATGGCACGTCCTGGCGCTGGAGCTGATGGCCTCGCTCGGCGATATCTACGGCACCTCCAGCCAGAGCCGGGACCCGAACGCCATCCTCACGACCGCGACGCTCTACATCAAACGGGTCATCGAATTCGAGACGCTGGCCTTCATGACCGTCAACGAGGCCGACGCCTCCTTCGAGCTGCAAACCTGCCAGCCCGCCGACCAGCGCGACCGGCTGCGGCGCCAGATCGACACCATGATCGAAAACGGGCAGTTCGCCTGGGCCATCAATCAGAATCGCGCCGTCACGCTCGAATCGGAGACATTCAACCGTCCGGTGATACTGCACGTGCTGACCACCAAGACGCGCGTGCGCGGCATGTTCATCGGCGTGGCGCCGGAGGATTTATCCAAGCTCTCGGTGGCCAAACTCAATCTGCTGTCGGTGATCCTGCACAACTGCGCCTACTCCCTGGAGAGCGCCGCGCTCTATCAGTTGATCCAGGAGCAGAACCGCGGCCTCGAAGAGGTCGTGGAAAAACGCACGCGCGAACTGGAGTATCACTCCGGGCACGACATCCTCACCGGCCTGCCCAACCGTGTCTTGTTCCAAGATCGCGTCAACCAGGCCATCGCGCGCAGCCAGCGCCAAAACACGCTGCTGGCGGTGCTGCTGCTCGACATCGACCTGTTCTCCCGCATCAATGAATCCATGGGGCTAGCCGCGGGCGACTCCTGTCTGAAGGCCATCGCCCAGCGCCTGAGCGGCATCCTGCGCCAGACCGACGCCGTCACCCGGCCCGAGGCGGCCTTCGGCAGCATCTCCATCTCCCGGCTCGGCGGCGATGAATTCAGCATCCTGGTCACCGACTTGAAAGAAGTGGAGGATGTCACCAAGGTCGTGCAGCGGATCTTCGAGGCGCTGGCCGCGCCCTTCCATATCAATGCCCGCCAGCTCTATATCACCGCCAGCATCGGCATCGCCATCCACCCGCACGACGGCGACGATGCCGCGGCCCTGCTCAAGCACGCCGACGTCGCGATGCTCCATGCCAAGGAGCAGGGCCGCAACCATTATCAGTTCTACGCCAAGGACATCAACTCCCTGACCTATGATCACCTGATGCTGGAAAGCCAACTGCGCCACGCGCTGGAGAACGAGGAATTCACTCTCTACTACCAGCCCAAGATCAGCATCGCCCACGGCGAGATCATCGGGGCCGAGGCATTGATCCGCTGGCAGAACACCGAAGGCAAACTGATCTCGCCGATGGACTTTATCCCCGTGGCCGAACAGTCCGGGCTGATCGTGCCGATCGGCGAATGGGTATTGCGC